>JBOGDC010000017.1:0-89762 GCA_050701835.1 Mycobacterium sp.
CCTAGTTTGTGCCGACTGATGCTAACTACAGCAGTGGAGGAAATGCAGTGACGACGACCGAACAGCGGGACGAGATTCAGGCGGTTCTCGCAGGAATTGACGACCTGCTGCCGATCCTGCGCAAGCGCGCGCAGGAGACCGAGGACCTGCGGCGCCTGCCCGACGCCACGGTCGCCGACCTGCAGGAGATCGGTTTCTTCAAGCTGCTGCAGCCTTCGCAGTGGGGCGGTTTCGAGACCGACCCGACCGTCTTCTACGAGGCGGTGCGCCGTCTGGGCAGCGCCTGCGGCTCGACCGGATGGGTTTCCTCGATCATCGGTGTGCACAACTGGCACCTGGCCCTGTTCGACCAGAAGGCGCAGGACGAGGTCTGGGGCGACGACACCAATGTGCGGGTGTCCTCCTCGTACGCCCCAATGGGTGCCGGTGTCGTCGTCGACGGCGGATACCTGGTCAACGGATCGTGGAACTGGTCCTCGGGCTGTGACCACGCCACCTGGGCGTTCCTCGGCGGCCCCGTCATCAAGGACGGCCGTCCGGTCGACTTCGGCAGTTTCCTGATCCCGCGCACCGAGTACCGCATCGACGACGTCTGGAACGTGGTCGGTCTGCGTGGCACGGGTAGCAACACCGTCGTGGTCAAGGACGTGTTCGTGCCGACGCATCGCTTCCTGTCGTACAAGAAGATGAACGACCAGAGCGCCGGTGGCTACGAGACCAACACTGCGCCCGTCTACAAGATGCCCTGGGGCACCATGCATCCCACCACGATCACCGCACCCATCATGGGTATGGCCTACGGCGCCTACGACGCGCACGTTGAGGCGCAGGGCAAGCGCGTGCGTGCCGCCTACGCCGGCGAGAAGGCCAAGGACGACCCGTTCACCAAGGTGCGAGTTGCCGAGGCCGCCAGCGATATTGACGCCGGGTGGCGCCAGCTGATCGGCAATGTGGGTGACGAGTTCGCGCTCATCTCGACTGGTCAGGAGGTTCCGTTCGAGCTACGTGCCGCGGCACGCCGTGACCAGGTGCGCGCCACCGGCCGCGCCATCGCGTCAATCGACCTGCTGTTCGAGAACTCCGGCGCCACCGCGCTGTCGAATGACGCTCCGGTGCAGCGGTTCTGGCGTGACGCGCATGCCGGTCGCGTGCACGCGGCCAACGACGCCGAGCGGGCTTACCAGATTTGGGGTAACCACGCCTTCGAGCTCCCCGCCACCGACACCATGGTTTAGGAGAGCGGTACCCCATGAGCATTATCAACGCCCTCGGATATATGCGGATCCAGGCCACCGATGTGGCGGCGTGGCGCGAGTTCGGGACCAAGGTGCTCGGCATGATGGAAGGCGCGGGGGATGACCCTGCGGCACTGTATCTGCGGATGGATGATGTCGCTGCCCGTCTGGTGATCGTGCCGGGAGACAACGACCGATTGTTGGCTTCCGGTTGGGAGGTCGCCGACGCTCCGGCATTGCAGGCCGTGCGGGAACGTTTGGCCAAGGCCGGGGTGGAGTACACAGAGGGCACCAAGGCAGAGATTTCGGATCGCAAGGTCGAGGGTTTCGTCCGGTTCGACGATCCGTCGGGGAATGTGCTGGAGGTTTTCCACGGTGCCCAATATCTGGGCCGCCGGTTCGTCAGCCCGTACGGCCACAAATTCGTCACCTCCGAACAAGGGCTTGGGCATGTGGTGCTCACTTGCACCGATGACGCCGCTGCGCAGGCGTTCTATCAGGATGTACTCGGTTTCCAGCTGCGAGACTCGATGAAGCTGCCGCCACAGCTCGTGGGGCGTCCCGCCGACGGTGATCCAGTCTGGTTGCGTTTCTACGGATGCAACCCGCGTCACCACGCGTTGGCGTTCATGCCGATGCCGAATCCGACTGGAATCGTGCACCTGATGGTCGAGGTGGAGAACTCCGACGACGTCGGGCTCTGCCTGGACCGCGCGAGCCGGAGGAAGGTCAAAATGTCGGCCAGCCTGGGCCGGCACATAAACGACAAGATGTTGTCCTTCTACATGAAGACTCCTGGCGGGTTCGACATGGAATTCGGTTGTGAAGGACTGGAAGTCGATGACCAGAGCTGGATCGCGCGGGAGAGCGTGGGGATCAGCCTGTGGGGTCACGACTTCAGTGTCGGGTTCAAGTAGAGGTTCACGCAGAGATGTCTGAACCGGAGATTGACCCCAGGACGTTCCGGAATGTGTTGGGACAGTTCTGCACCGGCGTCACCATCATCACCACGACGCACGAGGGCGCGCCGGTGGGCTTCGCCTGCCAGTCGTTTGCGGCGTTGTCGTTGGAGCCGCCGTTGGTGCTGTTCTGCCCCACCAAGCAGTCGCGGTCCTGGGCTGCCATTGAGGCATCGGGCAAGTTCTGTGTGAACGTACTTGCGGAGGACCAGCGCGAGGTGTCGGCACGCTTCGGTTCCCGGGAGCCGGACAAATTCACCGGAATCGACTGGCGGCCATCAGTTCTGGGGTCGCCCATCATCAACGGGTCGCTGGCTCATATCGACTGCGAGGTGGCCACTGTCCACGACGGCGGGGATCACTGGGTGGTGTTCGGATCGGTTAACGAACTTTCCGAGATCCCCGAGCAGCCAACGGCGACACGTCCGCTGCTCTTCTACCGCGGGCAGTACACCGGCATCGAGCCGGATAAGACCACTCCCGCCGATTGGCGCAATGACCTTGAGGCATTCCTCACCACCACCACCGAGGACACCTGGCTCTAGCCTGACCCTCCACCGCTTTCCCTGCGGGCCTGCCTAATCCGGCGTAACGTCGCAGATCCAGTGGTACTTCGGCGAGGGTGGGTCATGGCGTTCTACGAGTATCGGTGCACGAGCTGCGGCGATACCGCACGTAACTTTCCGATGGCTACTGCGCCGGACACGGTGCCATGTACGGGTTGCACTGGGTCATCGCGGCGGGTCTTTGGTATCGCCGGAGTGCACCGCGGTTCCTCGGCGCGAATGCGCCTGCTCGACGCCACGCAACGCAGTGCCAGTGAGCCGACCGTGGTGTCGGCGCCGTCGCCCCGAGCGCGCCGCCCGGCGCCGACGACGTCAAATCCGTTGCATCGCAAGCTACCCCGCCCCTAACCGGAAGGATTTCCATGCCTCAGGTGTTGTTTCCGCTGGATTCCAGCAAGAAGTTCACCGAGCAAGAGATCGTGGGTCACAACCGGTGGCACCCTGATGTCCCGCCGGCTGCTGTCGTGAAGCCGGGTACTTCGTTCCGTGTGCACTGCCGCGAATGGTTCGACGGCGCGATTCATAACGACGACTGCGCCGACGATATCCGCGACGCCCCGCTCACCACCGTGCATGCGTTGTCGGGGCCGTTCTCCGTAGAGGGTGCACAGCCGGGAGATCTGCTGATCGTCGACATCCTCGACGTGGGTCCCATCCCCCAGGAAGACTCCGGTCCGCTGGCCGGGCAAGGGTGGGGTTACACCGGTGTCTTCCCGACCGTCAACGGTGGCGGATTCCTCACCGAACAGTTCCCGGATGCGTACAAGGCGATTTGGGACTTCTCGGGGCAGACCGCGACATCCCGGCATATACCTGGTGTCAGCTTCACCGGGATTGTGCATCCCGGGCTGATGGGGACGGCGCCGTCCGCGGAGTTGTTGGCGAGGTGGAATACCCGCGAGGGCGCGTTGATCGCCACTGATCCTAATCGTGTTCCTGCACTCGCACTTCCGCCGGAACCCAGGGATGCGGTACTGGGTGCGCTCGCCGGTGAAGTGTTCGAGCGGGCAGCGGCTGAGGCGGCCCGGACGGCGCCGCCCAGGGAGAACGGCGGCAACCAGGACATCAAAAACCTGACCAAAGGCAGCAGGGTTTTCTATCCGGTGTTCGTGCCCGGAGGAAAGCTGTCGGTGGGTGATCTGCACTTCTCCCAGGGGGATGGCGAGATTACCTTCTGCGGCGCCATTGAGATGGGCGGCTTCATCGACCTGCACGTTGACGTTCTCAAGGGCGGAATGGATACCTACGGGGTGTCCGAGAATGCGATCTTCATGCCGGGCAATACCGATCCGCAGTACTCGCAGTGGTTGGCATTCTCGGGGACCTCGGTCACCCTCGATGGCGAGCAACGGTACCTGGATTCGCATCTGGCATATCAGCGTGCCTGCCTGCATGCCATCGACTACCTGACCAAGTTCGGCTATAGCCCGGAGCAGGCCTATCTCCTACTCGGCGCTGCACCCATCGAGGGTCGGCTATCGGGCGTAGTTGATATCCCGAATTCCTGTGCCACTGTTTACATTCCGACGGCGATTTTCGACTTTCCGGTGACACCGTCGGCGGCCGGCCCGGTGCGGATCGACCCCGGTATCGGGGCGCCTCGGTCTGTCACGCGCTAAGACTGCCTATTCGCGGGTTCTTGCTGGGTGGCACAGTGGATGCCGCCGCCGCCGGCGGCAATGCCGTCGATGTCGAGCTGAATCACCTTGCGGTCGGGGAACAGCCGTTCCAGGGTTTCCTTCGCGGCTGAATCCGCTGGGGGGTCGCCGAACTCGGGTGCGATGACGCCGCCATTGCACACGTAGAAGTTGATGTAGCCCGCCGCGAAGTCTTCTGATTCGAACTCATCCCGACCTTGTTCGGGTGCTTCGAGTACCTCCACTCGCAACGGGCGGCCCTTCGCGTCTGTCGAGCCTTTCAGGATGTCCAGGTGCCCTCTGGTCACCTCGTAGTCGAATGAGTCGGGGTCATTGTCCAGACCGGCGACGACGACACCCGGACCGGCGAAGCGGGCATAGAAATCGGTGTGCCCGTCAGTGATATCCATACCGGCAATGCCCGGGAGCCAGATGATCTTCCGCACACCGAGTAAACGCTGCAGTTCCGTCTCGACGTCATTTTTGGAGCGCCCTGGGTTGCGGTTGTTGTTGAGAACGCAACTTTCCGTGATGATCGCCGTGCCCTCACCGTCGACTTCAATGCCACCGCCTTCCAGCACCAGGTTGGTGTGCACCACGGGCACGCCCGAGCGCTTGGCCACCTCGGTGGCGACATCGGCGTCGCGACGATGCTTCTGCTTGTTGCCCCACCCATTGAAATTGAAATCAATCGCAGCTGGGCCAGTTTCGTTGCGTACAAAGACCGGGCCGGTGTCGCGGATCCATAGATCGTCGATGGGGGTGGGTAGCAGTTCCACACCCTGCCCGGTCAATTCGCGTGCTAGTTCGAGTTCGTCGGGACGTACCAGCATCGAAACGGGTTCGAACTGTGCGATCGCCTGGGCGATGGCGGCGAGGTTCTGCTGGACCTGCTTGGTCAGCCGCCGACCCCAGATCTCGTCACTCGCGCCGAAAGCCATCCAGGTCCGCAGGTGTCGCTCGCCCTCGTCGGGCATGCGCCATGGGCCGTCGTTGCTGATGCTCACCCCGCCATTGTCGTCGCCGCCATTGTTGTCGGGCTCGTCGAGCATGTCGGCGCACGAGGTCAGCGCGACACCGCCCACGGTCGCCGCACCGAGTAGGAAGAATCGTCTACGTCGCACATTCCCATTGTTCCCGACTCAATTGAGCTATTGGGCCGTACCAGATTTCGTAACCCAACTGTTTCTGTGATGTGGCTGTGGATTTCCACCTTGCATTGGTACTAATCAAGATCACATAGGTATCGCGTGAGTTCTTCCGAACGAAGGGATCCGACGGTGAACAAGACGAGTACGAAACTATTGGCCGAATTATTCGGCACGTTCTGGCTGGTTTTCGGTGGTTGTGGCAGCGCGATCTTCGCGGCCAAGAATGTCGCCGATGCCGGCGACGGCAATACGGGCGCGATTCAGCTGGGTATCGGCTTCCTGGGCGTGGCGCTGGCCTTCGGGTTGACCGTCGTGACGATGGCTTACGCCGTCGGCCACATTTCGGGTGGACACTTCAACCCGGCGGTCACGTTGGGTGCGGTGATCGGTGGTCGGCTTCCGGCCAAGGAACTGCCGGGCTACTGGGCGGCTCAGGTGGTCGGTGGGCTCGTGGCGGGTACCGCGTTGTGGTTCATCGCCCGGGGTAAGCCCGGTTTCGAAGCCGCCGGCAATATGGCGGCCAACGGGTACGGCGAGCATTCACCCGACCATTATTCGCTTGCGGCCGTGGTGGTGACCGAGATAGTGCTGACCGCGATCTTCCTCATGGTGATTCTCGGTGCCACGGACGATCGTGCCCCGAAGGGTTTCGGTCCGCTCGCAATCGGCTTGTGTCTCACACTGATTCACCTCATCTCCATTCCCATCAGCAATACCTCGGTGAATCCCGCGCGCTCGACCGCTGTCGCCTTCTTCAACGGTGGCGCCGCGCCGGGACAGCTGTGGGTGTTTTGGCTGGCCCCCTTGATCGGTGGGCTGGTCGGCGGGGTGCTCTACCCCGTGCTGTTCGAGAACGGGAAGTTCGCACTAGCGGGAGGTAGCGACAAGCGTTGATCGCGGCGCGCCGAACACGTCAGGTGTACCAGCGTCTGGCGTGTTCGGCGTGTGTCGGTAGGTAGGCGCCGGGGCCGAAGTGCTTGTCGTAGAAGTCCAGATCGATGTTTTGGGCCTGCAGATACATGAGGACGTGCACGGTGGGGACGGTGCCGGGAATCTTGCCGAAGGTGTCGTAGATGTACGAGGCCTCGACGGTGATGATCTCTTGGATCGCCTCGGCGGGTAGCGCCGCGGAGCGCACCTTGCGTGAATCTGCCCATGCTCCGGGTGTGTCCGGGTGGAAGGGGCCGCCGGGCCCGAACTTGCGCGCGATGTATTTCTCCACCCCGGCCGCAACCGTCGGCACATGCGGAGGGCTCAGCGTTTCGAAGAACCCGGATAGGCCAGTGGCGTTCGGGAACGGCCAGCGCTCGTCGTTGTCGGAACGGAACCCGATACCCGGGGCGCGCGGGTCACCGGATCCGCCGAGCACCGACAGTCTGTCGAGCCCGTCGAACATCCAGCCGCCCAAGCCCAGCGCTTGGAGCAGCAGCACCCCGTTATGGGTGGCGGTGGCCAGTTCGGCACTTGCCTCGGTGAGCGTGTACTGCTCGACGAAGGACAACGGGATCGGGTCGTCGTAATTCATTAGGCCGCTGAACTTCTCGGTGCCGGGGATGCTCTGGTTGTGCACGTCGTCATAGACGAGGTATCCGTTGGCGGCGAAGAAGGACAGGTTGGCGATCAGGTGCTCGGCCAAATCGGCCACCGGGAAGGCCAGCAGGCTGCCCGGGTGGTTGCCGATCCAGGTGTTGTGTCCTTCCATGTACGGCTCCTCCCTTGGTAGCTCAAGTCGTGTGTGCGAAATGCGGACATACGAATCGGCCGTATGGGTGATCCACTCCTCGACGGTCGCGAATTCCTGAGGTGGTTCGTCACGGGTGGGCAGGAGATAGATCCCGGTGTCGTCGGTAAAGAAGAGCTGGCTGGTGTGGAAACCGGCGGCCGAGGGGAATGTGCGACCCGTGGCACTGCCGGAGTAGTTCGGAAATGCGGGAGCGTATCCGGGGTGATGGGTTATGCCGTAATGCCACCCGGTGACGCCGCCGACTACCGAAAGAATCAGTGCCCGTTCGACTTCCGAGAGCGGGGTGACGGGGTGCTGGCTGGTGAATGCGAGCGGGCCGTCGGGAATGCGCCCGCCCAGCGGGAAGCGGCGCGATCGGCGTCCGGTGATCGCCGCCAGCAGCGGGAACTGGGTCACCTGTGCGAGGGCTTCGCGTTCTCGGTCGGATATCTGTAGCGGCATGCGTCAACCCGACCACTGAGCGGTTACGCCGGTCAACCTTTTGGCTTCTCCCCTTTCAAAATATGACACGAAGGGGGGCTTGCGGCAAGGCCCCCTTGGTGCCGCACAATCCTGCGACTACACATTTCGATTGATGGGAACAGGTATGACGATGCCGGACTTCTTCGAGGCGCACGAGTCGGGTGCGTACTTCCATGGCACTAAGGCCGATCTTGCGATAGGTGACCTGCTGATGCCCGGGCATCTGTCGAACTATCAGGAGGGACGCATCATGAACCACGTCTACGTGACGAAGACATTGATTGGTGCGGGGTTGGCGGCCGAGATGGCCAAAGGCGCGGGCAGGGGCCATGTCTACGTGGTGGAACCGGAGGGCACCCTGGAAGACGACCCGAACGTGACGGACAAGAAGTTCCCTGGGAATCCGACTCACTCTTACCGCACCCGGGAGCCCGTCCGCATCGTTGACGAGGTCATGGACTGGGTGGGACCCCCGCCCGAATTCATGGAAACTTTCCGGGCGGGGCTGGCTGACCTCCGGCGCAAGGGAAACGCCGTGATCTACGACTAGACGCGGTTACGCGGTACGCCGGACCTTCAGCGCCTCGGTGACCATCGGGATCTGCAGGGGCAGTCTGGCGATGGCCACTAGTTTGAGCGGCAGCGGCTTGTCCCACCACAACCTGACCATGTTGATGTTGGCGGGGAAGACGGCGATGAACAGCAGTGCGGCAACGAGCCCGCCGGTCCTGCGTGTTTTCGGTGCCAGCAGCAGGGCGCCGGTACCGAGCTCGGCGACACCGGAGGCGTACGTGTAGAACCGGGCATCGCCGGGCAGCTCAGCCGGGACGACGCCGTCGAAGGATTTCGGCACGACGAAATGCAGGGCACCGACGCCGAGTAGCACGGCTGCGAGCCGATAGGCGGGCCACGGGCTGGTTTTCGTCTCCATGACCGGCAGTCTAGGCCGGAAGGTCAGAGCCCCGCTGCTGTCTCAAGAGTTGGCAGCAGCTGGCGCGGCATGCCGAGCAACAGTGCACTCCCGTGCGCACGCTTGAAGTACAGGTGGGCGTCATGCTCCCAGGTGATGGCGATACCGCCGTGCAACTGGATGGAATCGCCGGATACCGCCGATAGCGCTTCGCTGGCCTTGATTCTCGCCACGGTCGCGGCCTCAGGGCTCAGGTCGGAGATGGCTTGGTAGACGGTGGCACGGGCGGCTTCCACCAGCACGTACAGGTCGGCCATCCGATGTTTGAGGGCCTGGAAGCTGCCGATCGCACGACCGAACTGCACTCGGGTCTTGGTGTACTCGACGGTGAGTTCGAGGGCCCGTGCCGCGGCACCCACCTGCTCGGCGGCCAGCAGCAGTCCTGCCTTGTCGATCAGCCCAGGTGCATTCCCGACCGGTTCACTGGTGGTCACTTCGACCGAAGCAAGCCGGCGGGTGGGATCCAGTGTCGTGCGCGCTGTCGCGGCGAGAGACTGGGCCCGATGCACCTCGTCACCATCAAGGGTAAGCACCACGTCGGCGATATCGCCATTGACGACATATCTGGGATCGAAGGCCACCGCACCGATCGATTCACCGGCTGCCAGCGATTCCAGCAGCTCACCTTCGTACCCGGCTTCCAGAAGGGCGAGTTCAGCCCAGAGCGTTCCCATCAACGGGGTGGGCACCAGACCGCGGCCCAATTCCTCCACCACGACGGCGGCGTCGGCGAGTTCGCCTCCGGCGCCGCCCAATTCCTCCGGAACCAGTAGCGCAGCGGCACCTACTTGCTCGCACAAGACTTTCCACAGGTTCTCGTCGTAGCCATGGGGGGATTCCATCGCGGTGCGGACCGCGGCCGGGTCGGCTCGTTTGGTTACCAGGGAACGGGCGGTGTCCCTGAGCAGCTGCCGTTCTGCACTCACGCCAGGGCCTCCAATACTCGTGCGCGGTGCCATTCGGAGGTACCCCAGGCCGAAGTCAGGGCCCGCACCTTGAGGATCCACAGCGACAGGTCGTATTCGGCGGTGAAGCCGATAGCCCCGTGCGTCTGCAGCGAGGAGCGCGCGGCCAGGTAGGCGGCCTTGCTGGCGGCAACCTTGGCGGCGCTCACATCGCGTGCTGCCGTAGGGGATGCTGGGGAGTCCTGGGCCAACGATAGCGCCGCGCCGTACACCAGCGGGCGGGCCAGCTCCAGTGCGATATGCACATCGGCCAACTTGTGCTTGACGGCCTGATAGGAGCCGATGGGTCGGCCGAACTGGGAACGCTGCTTGGCGTACTCCACCGCACGGTCCAGCAGGGCCTGTCCGGCGCCGACCAGCTGCGCCGAAACCGCAAGCACACCAAAGTCGATCGCGCGGCTGGTGTCGAGTGAAACACCGCCGGCTCGCCCCTCGACATCGAACACCCGGCGGGTCGCGTCTATCGACTCGTGCAGTGCGCCGACCTGCGCTTCCCGGACGCCGATGTCGTCGGCGATGAGCACCAGCCCGGCGATGTCCGCATCGAGTGCGCGTGGGGTGATGGGAGGCGCCGCGACCGTGGCGATGAGTTCACCGGAGGCGAGTTGCGCGGAGCGCTCGTCGTCCGCGAGTAGCACTGGTGCCACTGCGAGTGACTCGACAACGGGACCAGGCACCGCCCACTTACCCAAACCTTCGAGTGCGACAACAAGATCGACCGGGTGTGCCTCGATGCCGTCGTACTTTTCGGAGACAGCCAGGGCAGTGACGCCAAGCTCAGCAAGAGTCGACCAGACGGCCAGGCCGGGTTCGTGATTGCCCGCCGCCCACGCGCGCGCCGCGGAAGGAACGTCGGCTGCCCCGAGGGCGGCATCGATGCTTGCGGCGAAGTCGCGCTGCTGTGTGTCCAGGTCGAACTTCACTTGGCACCTCCCGTCCGGGTGCTTTCCCGGGGGAGTCCCAGGATGCGCTCGGCGATGATATTCCGCTGAATCTCGTTGGTACCCGCATAGATCGGGCCGCCCAGAGAGAACAGGTATCCGTCGGTCCAGGCGTTGGTGAGTTCGCCGTCGGCACCACGAAGCTCGATCGCGGTCTCGTGTAGGGAGACATCCAGCTCGGACCAGAAGACCTTGGTGATCGAGGATTCGGCACCCAGCTCGCCGCCACCGGAGAGGCGGGTCACGGTGCCAAAGGTGTGCAGGCGGTATGCTTGCGCGGCAATCCAGGCGTCGGCGACGCGCTCTGTGGCGAACGCGCTGTCCGGCGCGGACTTCCACAGCTCCACCAGCCGATCGGCGGTGGCCAGGAATCGGCCCGGGCTACGCAGTGACATTCCGCGCTCGTTGCTCGACGTGCTCATCGCCACGCGCCAGCCGTCATGTACCGCGCCGATGACGTCTTCGTCGGGAACGAACACGTCGTCCAGGAAGATCTCGGCGAAACCGGGATCACCGTCGAGCTGCGGGATGGGACGCACTGTGACGCCCTCGGCCTTGAGGTCGAACATGAAGTAGGTCAGTCCATCATGACGTCCCGGGCGCTGGCCTAATGTCGCCGGCTCCGCGACTCCGGAGCGAAACAGCCCGAAGGCCCTGTCGGCGAACGGCGCTCGTGAGCTCCAGATCTTCTGCCCGGATAGCAGCCAGCCGCCGTCCGCCTTGCGCGCGGGGGAGCGCAGTGAGGCCAGGTCGCTACCGGATTCCGGTTCCGACCAGGCCTGCGCCCAGATCTCCTCGCCGTTCGCCATCTTCGGCATGATCCGGTCCAGCTGATCTTTCGTGCCGTGTGCGAAGAGAGTGGGGCCCAGCAGGAACATGCCGTTTTGGCTGATCCGGGCGGGGGCTCCGGCCCGGAAATACTCCTCCTCGAAGATCACCCACTGCAGCAGGGTGGCATCGCGGCCACCGTACTCCTTGGGCCACGACACCGCGGAGAACCCGGCGTCGAATAGTATTCGATCCCATTCACGGTGCGCCACAGCGCCTTCGGGCGAATCGTAGGAGGGCAACGGCGGGTTGGGGACGTTGGCGGCCAGGAACTCGCGCACCTCCGTCCGGAACGCCTCGGTCTCGTCGTCAAGCAGTAGATCCACTAGTTGCTCTCCTGTTGTGCGTGCATCGCGCGCAGGGTGGGCTTGACCACCTTGCCGCCCAGGTTGCGGGGGAGTTCGTCAACAAACGTGACGAACCGCGGCTTCTTGAAATTCGCCAGATGCTTTGCGCTGTAATCGATCACAGACTGCGCGTCGAGGGATGCGCCGGGCTTGCGCACGATATACGCCTTGCCTACCTCACCGAGTCGCTCATCGGGCACCCCGATCACGGCGGTATCGGCCACACCATCGAGGCGCATCAGCGCCTGCTCGATCTCGGCGGGGTACACGTTGAACCCGCCGCAGATGTACATGTCCTTGAGCCGGTCGGTGATGGTGAGGTTGCCGCGCTCGTCGAGCTTGCCGATATCGCCGGTGTGCAACCAGCCGTCGGAATCGATGGTCTCAGCGGTGGCCTGGGGATCGTCGAGATAGCCCTTCATGACGTTGGCGCTGCGTAGCAGCACCTCGCCTTCGTCGCCCGGCTTCTCAGACCCCGCGATCCTCAGTTCGTAGCCGGCCATCGGCCGCCCGCAGGTCGTCGCGATGGTCACGGCGTCGTCATCGGAGCGGCAGATGGTCGCGAAACCCTGGGTCTCGGTGAGGCCATAGGCGGTAAGTACCAGGTCGAAGTCCAGCTCCGACTGCATGCGTTCGATGAGCACCACGGGAACGATCGCGGCCCCGGTGACGGAGTACCGCAGCGAGGTCAGGTCGTAGTTCTTACGCGACGGATGGTCGAGCAGCATCTGGAAGATCGTGGGCGCCCCGGGCAGCACGGTGATTTTGTGCTGCTGGACCGCGGCCATCGCGGCCTCCGGTTCGAAGGTCAGCTGCGGCATGAGCGCCGCGCCGGTCTGCAGGCAGGCGAGGATGCCCGCCTTGTATCCGAAGTTGTGAAAGAACGGGCTGACACACAGGTAGCGGTCGTTCTCGGTGAACTCTCCATATTCGGACCAGGTCTTCGAGGCGGCGAGCGGCTGGCGGTGCATGCACAGCACGCCCTTGCTGCGTCCGGTAGTGCCGGAGGTGAAGAGGATGTCGCTGATGTCCTCTGAGCCCACCGTGGCTTTGCGTGTGTCGATGTCCTCGTCGCTCACGTCGTCTCCGTGCGCGACGAACTCATCCCAACTGGATTCGTCGCCGGATTCCACGGCGACCCGCACGATGTGCTGCAGATCCGGCAGCATCGAGGTGTCCAACTGCGCGATGCGATCCGAGCCGAGGAAGGCCCCGACCGAGACCAGCACCGGCGCCTTGCTGCGCTGCAGGATGTCGGTCGCTTCGTCCACGGTGTAGCGGGTGTTCATCGGGACAACGGCGGCTCCGGCGTACTGCGCGCCAAGACAGGCTATGGGCCAGTGCCAGGAGTTGGGGGACCAGATGGCCACCCGATCGCCGTGCCGGATATCGAGCGCGATGAGGGCCGCGGCGAAGCGCCGAGCACGGGCACGGAGGTCGGCGAAGGTCAGCCAGAAATCGTCGGCATAGAGGGCGTCTCGATCACCGAATTGGGCTGCTGCCTGGTCCAACGCGGCCGGGATGGTGAGTTCGGGTGCCTGCTGTGCCGACTCCATACGCGTCCGACCCACCTTCCAATAACAAGCAAGTGCTTGGTAGGTTAGCCTACTGGGGTGGTTGAGTCACAGTCGTCCCTTTCGGCATCCATGTCTGCGATGCCCGATGATCAGGTGCGCACCGAGATCCGGGAATGGCTGGCCGAGAACCTCGTCGGCGAATTCGCCGAGCTGAAGGGTCTGGGCGGTCCCGGCAGCGAGCACGAGGCCTTCGAAGAACGGCTCGCCTGGAACCGCCACCTCGCCGCCGCGGGCTGGACGTGTCTGGGCTGGCCCGTCGAGCACGGCGGACGTGGGGCCACCGTGAGTCAACGCGTCATCTTCTACGAGGAGTACGCCCGCGCCGAGGCGCCGCACAAGGTCAACCACCTGGGCGAGGAACTGCTCGGACCGACGCTCATCGCCTACGGCACCCCTGAGCAGCAGCAGCGCTTCCTGCCGACCATCCGCGATGTCACCGAGCTCTGGTGTCAGGGCTATTCAGAACCCGGCGCGGGTTCGGACCTGGCGAACGTATCTACTACCGCCGCACTCGACGGTGACGAATGGGTGATCAACGGCCAGAAGGTATGGACCTCGTTGGCTCTGCAGTCGCAGTGGTGCTTCGTTATCGCACGCACCGAGCCGGGTTCGTCGCGTCACAAGGGGCTTTCGTATCTGCTGGTACCACTGGATCAGCCGGGTGTGGAGATCCGGCCGATCATCCAGCTGACCGGCACCTCCGAGTTCAACGAGGTATTCTTCGACGACGCCCGCACCTCGGCCGATCTCGTCGTGGGCGCGCCCGGAGAGGGTTGGCCGGTGGCCATGGGCACGCTGACCTTCGAGCGCGGTGTGTCGACGCTCGGTAACCAGATCACCTATGCCCGTGAGCTTTCCCGGTTGGCCGAGCTGGCCAAGTCCAACGGGACGGCGGATGATCCCGCCATCCGCGAGCGCCTCGCTCGGGCCTACGTGGGGCTGCGCGCCATGCGCGCCTACGCGCTGGCCACCATGGACGAGGAACGGCCCGGCCAGGACAGTGTGTCAAAACTGTTGTGGGCCAACTGGCATCGCGACCTGGGCGAGCTAGCGATGGAGGTCATCGGCAAGTCCACCTTGCTGACCGATGATGGTGAGATGGACGAGTGGCAGCGGCTGTTCCTCTTCTCGCGCTCCGACACCATCTACGGCGGCTCCAATGAGATTCAACGCAATATCATCTCCGAGCGGGTGCTCGGTCTACCGAGAGAGGCGCGATGACCGCATTGTCGCAGGCACCGAAAGAGATTGACGGACACGGGCTTCTGAAGGGCAAAGCGGTCGTCGTCACCGCGGCAGCCGGCACCGGAATTGGGTCCTCGACGGCACGCCGCGCGCTCGCCGAAGGTGCCGACGTCGTCGTCTCCGACTATCACGAACGGCGTCTCAACGAGACTCGTGACGAGCTGGCCGCACTCGGGCTGGGCAAGGTGGCCGCAGTGGTATGCGACGTCACCTCCACCGAGGCCGTCGACGCGCTCATCACCGAATCCGTTGCCGCCCTGGGGCGTATCGACGTGTTGGTCAACAATGCCGGCCTGGGTGGCGAGACCCCGGT
This sequence comes from Mycobacterium sp., assembly GCA_050701835.1. Taxonomy (GTDB): domain Bacteria; phylum Actinomycetota; class Actinomycetes; order Mycobacteriales; family Mycobacteriaceae; genus Mycobacterium. The sequence goes on from JBOGDC010000017.1 coordinate 14,941, forward strand.
CGCCGATATGACCGATGAGCAGTGGGATCGAGTCCTCGACGTCACGCTCACCTCGACGTTCCGCGCGACGCGCGCGGCCCTGCGGTACTTCCGGGAGGCCGGCCACGGCGGTGTCATCGTCAACAACGCGAGTGTGTTGGGCTGGCGGGCCCAGTACGGACAGTCGCATTACGCCGCGGCTAAGGCCGGCGTCATGGCGCTGACCCGGTGCAGCGCGATCGAGGCCGTCGAGCACGGGGTGCGCATCAACGCCGTCGCGCCGAGCATCGCCCGGCACAAGTTCCTCGACAAGGTGACCTCCTCGGATCTGCTGGACAAGCTTTCTTCCGACGAGGCATTCGGCCGTGCGGCCGAGCCGTGGGAAATCGCGTCCACGATTGCGTTCCTGGCCAGCGACTACTCGAGCTACCTGACCGGCGAGGTCATCTCGGTGTCCAGCCAGCGGGCGTGACGTAGAGCACGTAAAGCCAACCAAACAAGCGCTTGGTTGATACAGTGGGAGAGTGGACAAGGTGGCAGAAGTGAACACGCCGTCGCGGCGTGACGAGCTGCTGAGTCTTGCTGCCGAAATGTTCGCCGAACGCGGTCTGCGGGCGACCACGGTGCGCGACATCGCCGATGCTGCGGGAATTCTGTCCGGCAGTCTGTATCACCACTTCGACTCCAAAGAAGCGATAGTCGACGAGTTACTGCGCGACCTGCTCGACGGATTGTTCACGCGCTACCGCGAGATCGCCGCGGTAGAGATGAATCCGGTGGAGCGTCTCAAGGGTTTCTTCATGGCGACTTTCGAGGCCATCCAGACCAAGCACGCACAGGTTGCTATCTACCAGTCCGAGGCGCCGCGCCTGCTGTCCCAGGAGCGGTTCGCATATCTCAACGAACTCAATACCGAGCAGCGTGAGCTATGGCTCGACGTGCTGCGCGACGGCATCGCCCAGGGATACTTCCGTCCGGACTTGGATGTGACCCTGGTGTACCGGTTCATCCGCGACGCGACTTGGGTATCGGTGCGGTGGTTCCGGCCGGGTGGTTCGCGCACGGCGCAGGAAGTCGCCGAACAGTACCTTTCGATCGTCCTCGGCGGGATCACCATGAACAACACCGCGCAGTCCACCTAATAACCAAGGAGATTCACCATGTCTGAGGCGTACATCATCGACGCTGTGCGTACCGCCGTAGGTAAGCGGAACGGCTCGCTATCCAAGGTGCACCCCTTGGATCTGGGTGCGGCCACCTTCAAGGGCCTCTTTGACCGTGTCAACGTCGACCCCGACGCCATCGATGACGTGATCATGGGCGTGCTGGATGCCATTGGCGGGCAGGCCGGCAATGCTGGGCGGTTGGCATGGCTGGCGGGCGGATACCCCGAAGAGGTGCCGGGCTGCACCGTCGATCGCCAGTGCGGATCGAGTCAGCAGGCCATTTCCTTTGCGGCGCAGGGTGTCATGTCCGGTACCGCCGACCTTATTGTGGCCGGCGGATTCCAGAACATGAGCCAGATCCCCATCTCGGCGGCGATGATCGTCGGTAAGGAATACGGATTCACCTCGCCCACAGCCGAATCGGAGGGCTGGCTGCACCGCTATGGCGACCAGGAGATCTCCCAGTTCCGTGGCGCAGAGATGATCGCGGAGAAGTGGGATATCAGCCGCGAGGACATGGAGCAGTTCGCATTCTCGAGCCACGAGCGGGCCTTTGCCGCGATACGCAACGGGCACTTCGACAACGAGATCATCCCGGTGGGCGACTTCCGTGTCGATGAGGGCCCGCGGGAATCCTCGCTGGAGAAGTTGGCGGGACTCAAGCCCCTCGTCGAGGGTGGCCGCCTCACCGCCGCACTGGCCAGCCAGATCTCCGATGGTGGCAGCGCGGTGTTGGTCGCCTCGGAAGGCGCAGTGAAGACGCACAATTTGAAGCCGCGTGCGCGCATTCACCACATCAGTGCTCGCGGTGACGATCCGGTGTTCATGCTGACCGGCCCGATCCCCGCCACCAAGTACGCGTTAGCCAAAACCGGTTTGACGATGGACGACATTGATGTGGTGGAGATCAACGAGGCCTTCGCGCCCGTCGTGCTGGCCTGGGCCAAGGAACTCGATGTCGATCTGAAGAAGGTCAACCCCAACGGTGGCGCGATTGCCCTCGGGCACCCGCTGGGCGCCACCGGCGCCAAGCTATTCGCCACCATGCTCAACGAGCTAGAGCGCACCGGAGGCAGGTACGGCCTGCAGACGATGTGCGAGGGCGGCGGCACCGCCAACGTCACCATCATCGAACGCCTCTAGTTCCAACCGCCAGATGTCGACTTTTCGCGGCGTCTCCTCGCGCTCTTCCGCGAAAAGTCGACATTCGCGCGCGTAGCCTGGTCGAATGCGCGCTGGAATTCTGATTGGCACGGTTGCGATGACGCTCGGTGTCATCGCGAGTGGTGCCCCGGTATCTGCGGAACCGTGCCCACCGGAGGTGTGTTCGATTCCAGGACTCCCCGGGTTGCCCGGCGGCGGCTTGCCGTTCCTGCCGTCCTCGATGTCTGACCTCCCGCCGCAACTTTCGCAGTATCCGGGCGGAGGTGACAGGCCATGGGATCAGGGGGACAGCGCCGACATCTTCAACACCCCAGCGCCTGACGCGCCCTATCCCGCGCAACTTCCGCCCGGGCTGGTGGAGCAGGGTAAGCAGTGGATGAATGCCGCTACCGGTGAACCGAATTCGCCTGCGTATCCGCCGGCGCCGTTCCCTGGCGGCTAGTTCTGAGCCCACGTCCCGAACGGCACATCCGGATCGGTGCCTAAGGGGGTTGACGGGTCGGCCCCGCCGATATCGTCCGCGTGGTCGGGGACGTACGGATCGGTTCCGTACGGGACAGACGGATCGGCGCCGCCTCGGGACTGGTCCTGCCGTAACACGTGGTGGCGACCGCGGTCGGTGGGCAGTTCCACGGACCCCTGTTGAGGTGCATGAATTGGTTGTTGCGGCCCGGATGGCTGGTCATTGTCGGCCGCGGCGAGAGGAGCGAGCACGACGGCGGCGACGGCTGCACAACAGCAAGCAGCCATCGAAAAGGTGAACATTCGGTGAATCACAAGACCAGGATTCTCCCGTTGTCTGTGAACCACCTGGAGTTTTACTTCAGGGTGAGTGGGAATCTGGCGCGATCCCCGATTGTCGGCTAGAGGATGGCGGCGTTGGCCGCTTTGAGGTGTGCGACGGCCTCGGTGACGACCGAGTCGATCAGCTCCTGGCAGCTCGGCAGGTCATCCAGGATGCCCGCGACCTGACCGGAGGCCAGCACACCGGCACTGGTATTCCCCTCCACGAGGCCGGCTTTCAGCAGCATCGGCGTGTTCGCAGCCATGAGCACCTGTGACCAGGTGAGCTCCTTGCCATGCCGCATCGCGAGGCCGTCCTTGACCATGGAGCTCCATGTCATACCGGACATCTTCTTGAACTTGGCCGCGTTGCGCACTGCTGCAGCGAAACCGCGTACCCGTGAACCGCTTTCGAGCTTCTCGACCAGCTCGGTGCGCAGCACCCGGTGCGGCATTCCGTCGACGCGCGTGGAGACGACGGTGCCATCGAGGGCCGAGGCCAGGTACCGCTGCTTGACCTCATCGGGCACGCTGCTATCGGAGGTCAGCAGAAAGCGTGTCCCCATCGCAACACCTGCGGCACCATAGGACAGTGCCGCAGCGAGCCCGCGTCCGTCGAAGAAACCGCCCGCGGCGATCACCGGCATCCCGGTGTCCTTCACCGCGTCCAGCACCGAGGGCAGCAGCAGCGTGGTGGCGACCGGTCCGGTGTGGCCACCGCCCTCGCCGCCTTGCACGATCACCGCGTCGGCACCCCAGGCCGCGACCTTCTTGGCATGTTTTGCCGCCCCGATGGACGGAACGACCACGACGCCGTTGTCTTTCAGCTTCTTGATGAGATCCTGCTTGGGCGCCAGCGCGAACGATGCGACGCGGACCTGCTCGCGGATCAGCAGATCGATGCGCTCGGTGGCATCTCCGGCGTCGGCGCGAATGTTCACACCGAAGGGCTTCTCGGTCAGCGACTTCGTCTTTGCGACGGCCGCAGTCAGCTCTTCCAGCGTCATCGTGGCCGAGGCCAGGATGCCCAGACCGCCAGCATTCGAGGTGGCCGCGACCAAGCGAGGCCCGGCAACCCAGCCCATCCCCGTCTGTACGACGGGATGGTCGATGCCGACCAGCTCGGTCAACGGTGTCTTCAGGACTGGTGCACTCACGCCTTGACCTCTTTGTCCCGGAATGACTTCGGATCGATGATCTCACGGATGATCCGTAGCTCTTCGTCGGTCGGCAGTCGGGTCTCGCCGGCTTCGGCCAGCTCGTGCACTTCAAAGGCGGTGTTGGACGCGACGTCCTCGGCCGAGACGCCGGGGTGCAAGGACAGCGCCCGCATCTGGTGGTCGGGGCCGTTGAAGTCGAAGACACCCAGGTTTGAGATAACCCGGAACACGTTGAGGTACTTGAACGCCGGGTTCGCCGGATCGACCTTGTCGTACCCGACACCCGATATGACGTCGACCGAATTGCCGAACACCCGCGCCGAATGGTTACCCACGAAGTATGAGGTGGCGTGGTTGATGGTGTTCCCCGGAGCGCCGCGCACGCCGAACATCTGCCGAGTGGGGTGCTGTAACGGGCCGAACGCCGAGAGGTTCTGATTGCCGTAGCGGTCAATCTGGTTGGCGCCCATGACGACATGTCGACGACCGGAGGCCACTACATCGAACACCTTACGGAAGGGCATCCATCCCTCGATTGGCGAGGTGCCGCCAATCGCTGGTGTCTCGGCCATAAGGATGGCCTCGCCATCGGAAAGCACCAGGTCAGGGGAGAAGGTCAGGCGGGCCAGCCGGGCGCCGACGGTGGACATCGTCGACATCGCGGAGGCCATGATCTCGCCTGCGTCCCTGAACAATTCGGCGCACGCGACGGCGCATACCTCGGCGCGGGTTGCCTCACTCATGCCTGCTCCTCCCGGAACTTCTTCACGGCTGCCTGGTATTCCTCTTCGGAACCGGACAGGTAGGTGTCGACGAACTTCTGCCAGGTCTCCGGATCACCGGCAGCCTCGGCATAGTGCCGCTGGAACTTCTCGTCGCGGCCATAGTCGGCAGCACCGATGGTGAAGTGGGCACCGCCGGGTGCCTCCACCACTTTGTCGACCATCATGCGGTTCAGCAGAAGAGATTGCAGAGGAACGGATTTCACCAGTTCCTCGGTAGATACGACCTTCTCCACCGACAGGTACCGACGTTCGGCGGCCATGCAGTAGAGATCGTCGAAGTATGGGTCGACGCCGGTATAGGCGGCATTGCCGGAGGCGTCACCCAGGTTCAGGTGCACGAAGGCGGCATCCAGAGTCAGCGCAGGCATAGCCACCAACGTCTCCGCTTTACCCGACGAGTCCGCGTACGGGGAAGTCACCGTGCGCAGCTCGTCACCCCAGAAGTTCATGACGTCGGATCCCAGCCCAGCCCGGATGGGCAGGAACGGCAGGCGGGCGGCGGCGGCCTCCAGGCCGCACTTGATCATGCCCTCGTCCATTTCGCGGGACTCGATCGCACCGGTGGTGCGCGCCTTGGCAAACCACGGGTCGTAGAACGGCGGCGAGTCCAGGGAGACGAAGCCGTAGTACGCCTTCTTGACCTTGCCCGCCGAACACAGCAGGCCCAGGTCCGGGCCGCCGTAGGTGACGACCGTCAGATCTTTGATATCCGAACGCAGAATCGCGCGCACGAATGCCATCGGCTTGCGGCGCGAACCCCAGCCGCCAAGACCGATGGTCATCCCGCTGCGCAGCTCGGCGACAACCTCGTCGAGTGTGGTGCGCTTGTCTCCCATTTAATTCCCCTTCGGCTTTCCGGTCTCGACAAACGCGTCACGGTGCTCGTCGGCGACGCCCGCCAGGTTGAGCTCGAATGTGAAGCCCTGCTCCATGCGGTAGCTCGACTCGACGTCCTGCGGGTCGATGAAGTTGATGGCCTCTTTGGCGGCCCGGATGACGCGAGTGTCCTTGGCGGCGATATCCCGGGCGACGCGCAGCGCGGCCTCGTCGAGCTCCTCGCGCGGCACCACCTCGTGGATGGAGCCATAGTGCTGCAACGTCTTTGCGTCGACCTTGGCCGCCGTGTAAAACATCCGGCGCATCACATGCTGGGGAACCAGTCGTTGTAGATGGGTAGCCGTGCCGAGTGCACCGCGATCGACCTCGGGCACGCTGAACACCGCATCATCGGAGGCAACAATCACATCGGCGTTGCCCACCAAGCCAATTCCGCCGCCGAGGCAGAATCCGTTGACGGCGGCGATGACCGGCACCTTGCAGCGGTAGACCGCGCTGAAGGCCTCGAAGCAGCCGCGGTTGGTGTCGATGAGGGCGGTGTGGCCCTGTCCTTCGGCCTGCGTGCGCTGCATCTCCTTGATGTCGGCGCCGGCGTTGAACCCGCGGCCCTCGGCCCGCAGGATCACCACATGGGTGGACGGGTCGTTACCCGCGGCCAGGATGGCGTCGGCTAGCTCGAACCATCCGCGCGATGGGATCGCGTTGACCTTCGGGTAGTCGACGGTGACGGTGACGATGCCCGGCTCAACCGTGGCAGTGGTGATGGGCATTGAGCTCCCTCAAGGTACCGAAACAAGCACTTGCTTGGTACGCTACCATGGCCCGTGCGCAGCAGGAAAGCGCAGGACAATGAGTAGGAGGGCTCCCGTGACCGGAATCTACGATCTCGGCCTCGAAGGGCGCGTCGTACTGGTCACCGGAGGCGTTCGCGGTGTCGGCGCCGGGATCAGTCGGGTGTTCCACGAGCTCGGCGCCACTGTGATCACCTGTGCCCGCCGGCCCGGAGAGACGCCGTATGAGTTCCATTCCTGCGATATCCGCGATGAGGAATCGGTGGATGCGCTGATCTCCTCGATAGCCTCAGCGCACGGGCGTCTCGATGCCGTGGTGAACAACGCCGGTGGGGCTCCCTTCGCGATGGCTGCCGACGCGAGCCACAACTTCCACCGCAAGATCATCGAGCTGAATCTGCTCTCCGCTCTGCTCGTCTCGCAGCGCGCCAACACGGTGATGCAGCAGCAAGACGGCGGTGGCGCCATCATCAACATCACCAGCGTCAGCGCGAGTAGGCCATCGCCCGGCACCGCCGCCTACGGCGCGGCGAAGGCCGGTCTGGAGAGCCTCACCCGCAGCCTCGCGGTCGAGTGGGCGCCCAAGGTCCGGGTGAATGCGCTTGCCGCCGGGATGATTCGGACCGAGCTGTCGGAAATGCATTACGGCGACGAAGCCGGAATCGCCGCCGTCGGAGCCACCGTGCCGATGGGACGTCTCGCGAACCCCGACGAGATCGGCTGGACCGCAGCATTTCTGGCCTCGCCACTGTCTTCGTATGTGACCGGTTCGGTCCTCACGGTTCACGGTGGAGGGGAGCGCCCCGCGTTCCTCGACGCCGCCAATGTCAATGCTAAGGAGAAGTAACGTGCCAGGTTTGCTCGACGGTCGGGTCGTCATTATCACCGGCGCGGGCCGGGGCATCGGCCGTGCGCATGCACTGGCATTCGCTGCCGAGGGTGCGCGGGTTGTCGTCAACGACATCGGTGTCGGTCTGGACGGTTCGGCCGGCTCCAGCCCGGCCCAGGAGGTCGTCGAGGAGATCAAGGCGGCCGGTGGCGATGCCGTCACGAACGGCGACGACGTCGCGGACTGGGATGGTGCCAAGAACATCATCGACACCGCTATCAATTCCTTTGGCCGCGTGGATGTTCTGGTTAATAATGCCGGATTCCTGCGGGACCGGATGCTCGCCAACATGAGCGAGGAGGAGTGGGACGCGGTGATCCGCGTGCACCTCAAGGGGCACTTTGCGCCGCTGCGTCACGCTGCCGCCTACTGGCGCGACGAGTTCAAGGCCGGCAACGCAGTTGACGCTCGCATCATCAACACCAGCTCCGCTGCGGGGCTGCAGGGCAGTGTCGGGCAAGGGAACTACGCGGCAGCCAAGGCCGGTATCACCACGTTGACGTTGCAGGCCGCCGCCGAGATGGGTCGTTACGGGATCACCGTCAACGCCATTGCTCCGGCCGCGCGCACCCGGATGACCGAGGCAGTCTTCGCCGAGACCATGGCCAAGCCCGAGGACGGTGCGTTCGACGCGATGGCTCCGGAGAATGTCTCACCGTTGGTGGTGTGGCTGGGTAGCCCCGAATCCCGCGAGGTCACCGGCAAGGTGTTCGAGGTCGAGGCGGGCATCATTCGGGTCGCCGAGGGCTGGGCTCACGGCCCACAGGTCGACAAGGGGGCCCGTTGGGATCCAAGCGAATTAGGCCCGGTGGTTACCGATCTACTCGGCCAGGCACGTAAGCCCGTGCCGGTTTACGGCTCCCAGGGCTAGCCCTTCCGCCGACACAGGGCGGCGTTACGGCCCGAGTTGGGATGTCGCGGGACTTACGCCCGCTCCAGGATGACGACGGGGATCTTGCGGTCGGTGTACGACTGGTACTTGTCGAAGTCGGCGTACAGCTCGACCAGTTTGGGCCAGTAGTACGCGCGTTCCTCATCGTTGGCCGTCCGCGCCGTCATGGTGCGAATATCGCCCTTAATCTGAACGGTGACTTCAGAATTGGCTCTCAGGTTGAGGTACCAGGCTGGGTTGGCTGCACGCCCACCCTGCGAGGCCACCAGGACGATCTTGTCGCCGTCGGGTAGATAGAGCAGTGCGCTCAGTCGCTTCTGCCCGGTCTTTCTGCCGGTGGTGGTGACCAGCAGCACCGGTATGCCCCACGGGAAAGCCGCACCCACACGCCACTTTCCGCCGAGCCGGCCATCGGTCCGCTGATACAGCCATACGTTGGCGGTGGTCATCCACTTGATCAGCTTGCCGGCGAACTCGGAGTTCAACTGGGCGGGTGCGCTCATGGCCCTATGCTACGAGGGTGTCAACAGACCGTGAATCAGCCTCAGACGAACAACGTATTGCCGCCGCCAACGCGTACATCGAAGCTCTGGTCACTCATCAAGCGGACGCGGTGCCGTTCGCCCCTGACTGTGTGCGAATCGAGCTCGGCGTGAAGACCGGGTTCTCCGGGGATCACTTGCGGCGCAGCCTGAACAATGGCCCGCAGTTCCGGATCATCTCGGCGGCATCCGATCGGCAGTTCCGTGTCGAGGGCGACGACGTCATCGCGAGCTTCGTCATCGAGACCAAACCCAGGGTCGCGGGATGGCGCGTCGCGGCGAAAGTGGACGAGACGTTCAAAATTCCGGCGGACGATCCGCGGATTCACCACATCCGCGCGAGCTTCGGCCCGAAGCTGATACGGGCCTAGAACACGTTCTAGTTCTGGGAATTTTCATTCCCACACCCTTGTCCTGGGGTCGATTTCTGTGTTTCACTGCGACTAGAGCCATTAGTGAAATGCATCACAGGCCAGGAGGTACAGCGTGGTACATCCCCATCTTCCCGCGGATATCGACTTTACCGATCCCGAACTCTTCGTGCGCGGGATCCCGGAGCGGGAGCTCGCCGAGCTGCGGCATACCGAACCGATCTGGTGGAACCACACCCAACACGGGGTCGCCGGATTCGATGACGACGGATTCTGGGTGGTATCCAAACACAAAGATGTGAAAGAGGTTTCGCTTCGCTGTGACGTCTTCTCCAGCGAGCAGAACACGGCGATACCGCGCTATCTCTCCACCACCCCACGCGAGCGGATCGATGCGACGCGATTAATCATGCTCAACATGGATCCGCCGCGGCACAGCAGGCTGCGGAACATCATCAGCAGAGGGTTCACCCCGCGCGCGGTGAGCCGCCTGCGCGATGACCTCAATGCTCGAGCGCAGGCCATCGCCAAGTCGGCGGCGCAGACGCAGCACGGAGACTTTGTGGAGCACGTTGCCTGTGAGCTTCCGTTGCAAGCCATCGCGGGCCTCATGGGCACACCACAGGAGGAGCGCGAGCAGCTCTTCGATTGGTCCAACAGACTGGTCGGCTCGGACGACTCGTATGACGGCGAGGATGACAGCGCGGTCGCCAGTACGGAGCTGCTGATGTATGCCATGCAGGTGGCGGCGCGTAAGGCGGTGGAGCCGGGTTCGGATATCTGTACCGATCTGGTGAAGGCCGATCTCGACGGTGAGAAACTCTCCGATGACGAATTCGGTTTCTTTGTGATGCTTTTGGCGGTGGCCGGCAACGAAACGACCCGCAACTCCATCACCCATGGCATGCACGCCTTCACCCAGTTCCCGGATCAATGGGAGCTGTACAAGAAGGACCGTCCGGAGACGGCGGCCGACGAGATCGTGCGTTGGGCCACCCCGGTCACCTCCTTCCAGCGCACCGCTTTGGAGGACACCGAGCTGGGTGGTGTGCAGATCAGGAAGGGCCAGCGCGTCGTGATGATGTACCGCAGCGCCAACTTCGACGAAGAGGTCTTCGAGGACCCGTTCAGCTTCGACATCATGCGAAACCCCAACCCACACGTGGGTTTTGGAGGAAACGGCGAGCATCATTGTGTCGGCGCGAACCTGGCTCGGATGACCATCAATTTGATGTTCAACGCCATCGCCGACCACATGCCGGATCTCGCGTCGGCGGGAGAACCTGACAGGTTGCGGTCCGGCTGGCTCAACGGTGTGAAGCACTGGGAGGTCGACTTCTGCCCGGCGGGATTCGGTCGGGCTAGCTAGTACGCGACGCAAGAGCCCCCGGACACCACGGTGCCGGGGGCTCTTGCGAAAGAAGCGTCAGATGCGCTCGATGATGGTGCCGGTGGATAGCGCACCGCCGGCGCACATCGTGATCAAAGCCGTTGACTTGTCGGTGCGTTCGAGCTCGTGCAGCGCCGTGGTGATCAGCCGGGCCCCGGTGCTACCGACCGGGTGACCCAGGGCAATGGCACCACCATTGACATTGACGCGGTCGAAGTCCGGCTTGTGCACTGCGGCCCACGACAGCACGACGGAGGCGAATGCCTCGTTGATCTCGACGACGTCGATATCGCCGATCTTCATGCCGGCGCGGTCCAGCACCCGCTGCGTCGACTGCACCGGACCATCCAGGTGGTAGTACGGCTCGGCGCCGACGAGGGCCTGCGAGACGATGCGCGCGCGCGGCTTCAGACCGAGCGCCCGGGCCTTGTCCTCATCCATGAGCAGCACCGCGGCGGCGCCGTCGGAAATCTGCGAAGACGTACCGGCGGTGTGAATTCCTTCGGCGATAACGGGTTTCAGTCCGGCAAGCGACTCAAGGGTGGTCTCGCGGAGCCCTTGATCACGGTTGACGGTCTTGGTCTCGCCGGTGAGGTTGCCTTCCTTGTCCACCTGCGGGGCGTCCAACGCAGTGATCTCCCGGTCGAAGCGGCCCTGCTCCCACGCCTGCTTGGCCAGGGCCTGCGAACGGACGCCGAGCCCGTCGACGTCAGCGCGGGTGATGCCGCGGCGCTTGGCAATCCGCTCGGCGGCCTCGAACTGGTTGGGCATATCGATATCCCAGGACGCGGGGCGCGGAATGCCGGTGCCGCCGACGTTTGCGCCGAGCGGCACTCGACTCATGGACTCGATACCGCACGCGATACCGGTGTCGATCGCGCCGCTGTAAATCAGTCCGGCGATGAGGTGGTTGGCCTGCTGCGCGCTACCGCACTGGCAATCGATGGTGGTCGCGCCGGTGGCCTCGGGCAGTCCGGCGTGCAGCCACGCCTGCCGGGTGATATGTCCGCCCTGCTCGCCGAACTGGGTCACGCAACCGCCGATAACCTGCTCGACCTCATTGGGGTCGAGACCGGCGCGCGCGATCACCGACCTCTGGATGCTGCCGAGTAGCTCGGCGGGATGCAGCCCCGCGAGCCATCCGCCTCGTTTGCCGATGGGGCTGCGCGTCGCTTCGACGATGACCGGATTACCCATGGAGCTGCTCCTTTGCGCTCTGAACGTTCACTTCACGGTAGAACACGTTCCAGTCCGGAAGCAATGAGAACGTGTTCTCGCCCCGTGCACCACGTTTTGTCTGCGCTGATCGTGTGCTTCAATGGGGCTAGAGAGTGTCGTATCTCACTCGGCTCTCACTAGATGCTCTAACCAGATCGTCCCTGAATGACGCCCCGAAAGGCCATAGGAGTTCAACGTGGTGCACCCCAGCCTTCCCGCCGGTTTCGACTTCACCGACCCGGAGATTTACGCAGAACGGCTCCCCGTCGAGGAGCTCAAGGAGCTACGGAAGACGGCTCCGATTTGGTGGCAGGAGCAGCCTGACGGCGTCGGCGGCTTCAACGACGGCGGGTATTGGGTCGTCTCCAAGCACAAGGACGTCAAGGACGTGTCGCTGCGTAGCGATGTCTTCTCTAGCTGGGAAAATACCGCGATCCCGCGGTTCAGCGATGACATGACGCGAGAAGCGATCGAGCTGCAGCGCTACGTCATGCTCAACATGGATGCCCCGCACCACACGCGGCTGCGCAAGATCATTTCCCGCGGGTTCACCCCGCGTGCCATCGGCCGTCTGCGCGACGAGCTGAACGAGCGTGCTCAACACATCGCGAAGACCGCGGCGGCGAGCGGTAGCGGTGACTTCGTCGAGCAGGTGTCCTGTGAGCTGCCGCTACAGGCCATCGCCGGTCTGCTCGGGGTGCCCATCGAGGATCGCGGCAAGCTCTTCAACTGGTCCAACGAGATGACGTCATACGACGACCCCGAGTTCTCTCACATCGACCCGGCGGCCTCGTCGATGGAGATCCTGGCCTACTCGATGGAGATGGCGAAGCAGAAGACCGAGAACCCGGGCGAGGACATCGTGACCACGCTCATCAACGCCGAGGTGGAGGGCGAGGGCAAGCTCTCCGACGACGAGTTCGGCTTCTTCGTGATCATGCTCGCGGTGGCCGGTAACGAGACCTCACGCAACTCGATCACCCAGGGCATGATGGCCTTCACCCAGTTCCCCGAGCAGTGGGAGCTGTACAAGAAGGAGCGCCCGGAGACGGCGGCCGACGAGATCGTTCGCTGGGCCACCCCCGTCACGTCTTTCCAGCGGACTGCGCTGGAGGACACCGAGCTCGGTGGTGTGCAGATCAAGAAGGGTCAGCGCGTCGTCATGATGTACCGCAGCGCCAACTTCGACGAAGACGTCTTCGAAGATCCCTTCTCCTTCGATGTCATGCGCAACCCCAACCCGCATATGGGATTCGGTGGTAGCGGTGCCCATTTTTGCATCGGTGCCAATCTGGCCCGACTGACCATCAACCTGATGTTCAACGCCATCGCCGACCATATGCCGAACCTGGCCCCGGCCGGCGATCCGAAGCGGTTGCAGTCCGGCTGGCTCAACGGCATCAAGCACTGGCCGGTTGATTTCACCGGCGCCAGCGGCTGCCCGGTTCTGCAGTAGTTATTAGAAGGACACGCACGCTATGGATTTCGCTTTCGCTGAGGAGCAGCACGCTGTCTCCGATGTAGTCGAAGCGGTGCTCACCGATTGGGAGTTCGTCGGTGTGGTCCCGGAGATCGGATACGACGAGGCGCTGTGGAAGGTGCTGGCCGACAATGGGGTTCTCTCATTGGCCCTCCCCGAGCGTGTTGGTGGCGACGGATTGGGTCTGGCCGAGGTGTCCGTCGCGTTGCGGGTCCTTGGGAAGCACGGCGCGCTGACGCCGGCGTTGTCGACGCTCGGATTCGGCGTCGTGCCGCTGGTTGAGCTGGCCTCCGAGGAACAGCAGGATCGGTACCTGGCGGGCGTTGGCGCGGGCGGCATCCTGACGGCGGCATTGGACGAGCCGGGATCCGCATTACCGTCGGCACCTTCGGTTTCCGCGGTGCGTGACGGCTCCTCGCTGGTGCTGAACGGCCGCAAGATCGGTGTTATGTATGCGGCCGAGGCGAATTGGATACTTGTCACCACCGACAACGGCGTCGTTGTGGTGGCACCTAACAGTCCAGGTGTGACGATCGCCCGGACGCCGACGGCCAGTAAGGCCGCCGAGTGCGCGGTGACCTTTGCAGATGTGTCGGTGCCCGTTTCGGATCTGCTGACCGGGTCTGTTGATCGGTTGAATCAGCTCGCCTTGGCCGCTGTTGGCTCCTATGCGGACGGGCTGGTTGCCGGTGCGCTGCGTCTGACTGCCGACCACGTGTCCAACCGCGTGCAGTTCGGCAAGCCGCTGGCCACCTTTCAGGCGGTGACGCAGCAGTTGGCGGACGTCTACGTGGTATCGAGGACGCTGAACCTCGGTGTCACTTCGGCGGTATGGCGGCTTTCCGAACGGCTCGATGCCACCGAGGATCTGGACGTTTTGTCGTTCTGGATGGCCTCGGAGGCCCAGCGGGTCATGCAGATCTGTCACCACTTGCACGGCGGTCTCGGTGTCGACATCACCTATCCGATGAATCGCTACTACTCGACGATCAAGGATCTGAGCCGCCTGGTGGGCGGTTCCTCCGAGCGCCTCGACGTTCTCGCTGCGGCGCAGTGTTAATTGGATCTGAAAAGGACCAGCGATGTTCATTGACCTCACGCCGGAACAGGCGAAGCTGCAAAGCGATCTGCGGCAATACTTCTCGAATCTTGTGAGCTCCGACGAGACCCGCGAGATGATGATCGATCGGCACGGCTCCTCCTATGAGGCCATCGTGCGCAGGATGGGCAGCGACGGCTGGCTCGGCGTCGGCTGGCCCAAGGAGTACGGCGGCCACGGATTCGGACCGCTGGAGCAGCAGATCTTCATGAACGAGGTCATCCGCGCCGACGTGCCGATGCCCTTGGTGACATTGCAGACTGTGGGGCCGACGCTGCAGAAGTACGGCACCGAAGAGCAGAAGAAGAAGTTTCTGCCCGGAATTCTGGCGGGTGAAATCCATTTCGCCATTGGGTACACCGAGCCCGAGGCCGGAACTGACCTGGCGTCGCTGCGCACTTCCGCGGTCCGCGGCGGTGACCACTACATCGTCAACGGGCAGAAGATCTTCACCACCGGTGCGCACCAGGCCCAGTACATCTGGCTGGCCTGCAGGACGGACCCGAGCGCCCCTAAACATAAGGGCATCTCGATCCTGATCGTCGACACCAAGGATCCGGGCTATTCCTGGACTCCGATCATCACCAACGACGGTGCGCACCACACCAATGCCACCTACTACTCCGATGTCCGAGTCCCGGTGGAAATGCTGGTGGGTGAGGAGAATGCGGGTTGGAAGCTGATCACCACGCAGCTGAACCACGAGCGGGTGTCACTTGGTCCGTCCGGGCGTATCGCGGGTATGTACGACCGCGTGTACGAGTGGGCGGCGAAACCGGGGCCCGACGGGATAGCGCCGCTTTCGCATGACGATGTACGTCGCGTACTCGGGGAGATGAAGGCAGTGTGGCGGCTCAACGAGCTGCTGAACTGGCAGGTGGCATCGTCGGGTGACGACATCAGCATGGCAGATGCTGCGGCGACGAAGATCCTTGCCACCGAATGGATTCAGAAGCTCGGCCGGTTGAGTGAGGGCGTTGTGGGACGCTATGGCGATCCCGCGGATGCGAACACGGCCGAGACGCTGGAATGGCTTGACGCGCAGACCAAGCGCCACCTGGTGATCACCTTCGGTGGCGGCGTGAACGAAGTGATGCGAGAGATGGTGTCGACCGCAGGACTGGGCACTCCGCGAGTGCCGCGGTGACAATCGACTTGCGCGAAGAACGGACAAGGATGAGCGTGACGGATATCCAGGAGGGCTTCGACAAGATCAAGGCCACCGGTCCCAGCGCCCCGCGGCTCGCGCGGGATCCGGTGAACCAGGCCATGATCAACAACTGGGTCGAGGCGATGGGGGACCGCAATCCCATCTATGTCAACGCGGATGCCGCCAAGGCCGCCGGACACCCGGGCGTCGTGGCACCTCCTGCCATGGCACAGGTGTGGACCATGGCCGGGCTGTACGGCGAGCGCTCCGGAGACGATCCACTGGGCCGCGTCATGGAGCTGCTGGACTCGGCGGGTTACCAGTCGGTGGTCGCCACCAACTATGAGCAGATCTATCACCGCTACTTGCAGCTGGACGAGCACGTCACCACCACCAATGAGGTGACCGAGGTCTTTGGGCCGAAGCAGACCGCGCTTGGCGAGAGCTGGTTCATCAACATCCACGCCGAGTGGCACGTCGGCGACGAGCTCGTCAACGAAATGAACTGGCGGATCATGAAGTTCCGGCCGGGTGCCCGGGGCGCCGCCGATGTTCCTGCGGATCTGGACCCGTCGAAGCTGATGCGTCCTTCCTGGTCCCGGGACAGCGCCTACTTCTGGGAAGGTGTCACCGCGCACGAGCTTCGCTTGCAGAAGCGTCCCGATGGATCGCTGCAGCATCCGCCGGTGCCGGCCGTCTGGCAGGACAAAGACGCGCCGATCGAGTACCAGGTGGCCAGCGGCCGCGGCACCGTGTACAGCTACGTGGTGCACCATGCGCCTCAAGTCCCAGGCCGCACACTGCCTTTCGTCATCGCACTGGTCGAGCTCGAAGAGGGCGTGCGGATGCTGGGCGAGCTGCGAGGCGTCTCACCCGATGATGTCCAGATCGGGGCACCTGTTCAGGTGACATATCTGGACTTCCCGGCCGAGGGCGAAAACCCGGCGTGGACTCTGTACGCATGGGAGGCGGCGTGACCGTGTTAGCCAATGTCGGCGAGAAGCTGCCTGAGCTGAAACTGGAAGGTACTCCGACGTTTATCGTGTCGACCGCGCTGGCGACCCGTGACTTCCAAGATGTTCATCACGACCGGGACCTGGCGCAGGCCAAGGGCTCCAAGGACATCTTCATCAACATCCTGTCCGATACCGGGCTGGTGGAGCGGTTCGTCACCGACTGGGCCGGACCGTCCGCGCGCGTGAAGTCGATCTCGCTGCGTCTGGGTGTGCCCTGGTACGCGTACGACACCACGGTGTTCTCCGGCGAGGTCGCCTCCGTTGAGGACGGGCTCGTCGAAGTGGATGTGGTGGGCCGCAACAGCCTTGGGGACCACGTGACCGCCAAGGTCAAGCTGACGATCGGAGGAGTGCAGTGAGCGGGCTTTCTGGGCGGAGCGCTATAGCCGGCATCGGTGCGACCGACTTCTCCAAGAAATCGGGGCGATCAGAGCTGCGTCTGGCTTCCGAAGCTGTGCTCGACGCTCTGGACGATGCGGGACTGTCCGCGTCGGACGTCGACGGTTTGGTGACGTTCACCATGGACTCCAATCTGGAGACCGCGGTCGCGCGCTCGACGGGTATCGGAGAGCTGAAGTTCTTCAGCCAGATCGGTTACGGCGGCGGCGCCGCGGCCGCGACGGTGCAGCAGGCGGCACTGGCGGTTGCCACCGGAGTCGCGGAAGTTGTTGTGGCATATCGAGCCTTCAATGAACGCTCGGAGTTCCGCTTCGGACAGGTGATGACCGGGCTGACCATCAATGCCGATTCGCGTGGGGTGGAGTACAGCTGGTCGTACCCGCACGGGTTGAGTACCCCGGCGGCATCGGTGGCGATGATCGCCCGCCGGTACATGCACGAGTACGGGGCGACGAGCGCCGACTTTGGTGCGGTCTCGGTGGCCGATCGCAAGCATGCCGCCACCAACCCGAAGGCCTTCTTCTATGGCAAGCCGATCACCATTGAGGATCATCAGAATTCGCGAATGATCGCGGACCCGGTGCGACTATTGGACTGCTGCCAGGAAAGCGACGGTGGCGTGGCGATCGTCGTGACCACGCCGGAGCGTGCGCGCGATCTGAAGCACCGCCCGGCGATCATCGAGGCGGCGGCCCAGGGTTCATCGGACGATCAATTTACGATGTACTCCTACTATCGCGACGAGCTCGGACTGCCCGAGATGGGTCTGGTCGGGCGGCAGCTGTGGGCGCAAAGTGGCTTGACGCCCAACGATATTCAGACAGCGATCCTGTACGACCACTTCACGCCGTACACGCTGTTGCAGCTCGAGGAGTTGGGTTTCTGCGGTAAGGGCGAGGCCAAGGACTTTGTCGCCAACGGCGCCATCGAGCTGGGTGGGAAGCTGCCAATCAACACGCACGGTGGGCAGCTCGGCGAGGCGTACATCCACGGCATGAACGGGATCGCCGAGGGCGTGCGTCAGCTACGCGGTACGTCGGTCAACCAGGTGCCGAACGTGGAGCACGTCCTCGTCACCGCCGGCACCGGTGTACCCACTTCGGGCCTCATCCTCGGGTAATCGACTCAGCTCAGAAACCTGGCTATGCCCTGAGCGATCGCCGCCGCCAGGCGGGCTTGGCCATCCGAACTGGACAGCATCGCGGCGTCGTCGCTGTTCTTCATGTTTCCGCACTCGATGAGGATGGCCGGGTACTGGGCCAGGTTGAGCCCGGCGAGGTCGGAACGCCCGTAGAGTCCGTCGTTTCCACGGTAGGTCGACGGCTGGAATCCGGAGGCCTTGAGCTGATCGCGCATCGTGCTCGCCAGACGCAGCGTCGGACCCCCCTGCGCCTCGTTGATTGGCGGATTCGAGTAGTTGACGTGAAATCCCCGGCCGTCCCGGGGGCCGCCGTCGGCATGAATGCTAACAATCGCGTCGGGCTTAAAGGAGTTGCCGGTAGCGGCGCGCTGGTCGATGCACGGTCCGAGTGCGTTGTCGTTGCCGCGGGAGAGCGCGGTGCGAACACCGGCCCCGGTAAGGGCCTGGCGGATATGCAGCACCACGTTCCAGTTGAAGGTGTGCTCGGGAAAGCCCGCATCGGTTGCGGTGCCGCTGGTCTGGCAGTCCTTGGTGCGCCCCCGGCCATCACTGACTTGCCGGGTGATCGAGCCGTCGTTCGTGCCGTTGTGGCCGGGATCGAGGAAGACGATCTTGCCCGCGATGGGAGATTGGGCATGGGCCAGGGCGGTGGTGGAGAGTATGGCCGGCATGCTCAATAGGACGGGCACACTCGAGGCGTACTTGAGGACATCGCGTCGCGAGAGGCAGCGGGACCGCTTGGCGGGACCGCAAGGGGAGGTCTGCACGCGGGAAAGGTATGCCCCGAACCTGGGGTACGGGACTTGGACATGTGGCTCGGTTGAACTGTGACCGAGACGAGACCGTATCGCAGTCACAGCGTTCAGACAGGAAACCAGTGCTGACTTACGTGTAGATGAGCTCCACGTCGGCAAGTGCGGGAGCGTCCGGCTGGTCGGCACGATCAGCCACGACCGCCGAGATCAGCAGCTTGCCGTCTTCCTTCCAGATGCGGGTCTTGAGTGTCTCGCCCGGGAACACCACACCCGCGAACTTCGCGGCGTAGGACGTTACCCGCGAGGCATCGCCGTCGAGCACCGCGTCGACAGCCGCCTTGCATACGACGCCGTAGCTGCAGAGCCCGTGCAGAATCGGCTGCGGGAATCCGGCCGCTGCCGCGAAGGCCGGGTCCGAGTGCAGCGGGTTGCGGTCGCCGCACAGCCGGTACAGCAATGCCTGCTGCGGCAGGATGTGTGTCGACACCTCGACATCGGGTGCACGCTCGGGAATCGTGCTCGTAGCGGACGGTCCACGCTCCCCGCCGAAGCCGCCCTCGCCACGGGCGAAGATCGACCGACGGATGGTCCACAGCGGTCCTTTGTCGTCGGATGTCGTTGTCTCCGTGACGATGACAGCGGCCTTGCCCTTATCCCAGATCTCCACGATCTTGCCCTCCGAGCGGGCAGAACCAGAGGGCGGCAACGGCCGGTGCGCGGTCACCTGTTCGGTGCCGTGCAGGATCTTGGCCAGGTCGATTTCGATACCAGGGAACGACACCTTCGGCGGCTCCACCGAGTGGAAACCGGAGGCGACGGTCGCGAACGTGGGGAGCACCTGCGGGGTCTTGTCCTGCAGGTACCGCAGCTCGGTCTGGCTCACCGGATCAGCGCCGGCACCGATGGCCAGGTGATAGAGCTGCACATCGGACGCGGTCCACGAGAACTCGGCAGGTTCGACAGCAGCGCCCAGGGCGATATCGACGTTGATAGGCATGAGCTGACCCTACTTCCCGGCGATATCGAGCGCGGCGAGGTAACCCCACGTCATGGCCGGGCCGATGGTAGCGCCGGGGCCGGCGTAGGTGTGACCCATCACCGGGGTGCTGACATTGCCTGCGGCGTAAAGCCCGTCGATGATGCTGTTGTCGTCACGCAGCACGCGCCCCTGCAGGTCGGTGCGCACACCCCCCTTGGTGCCGAGGTCGCCCGGCACCATTTTGGCCGCGTAGTAAGGGCCCTTCGTGAGCGCGCCGAGGTTTGGATTCGGCTTGTTGGTGGGATCGCCGTAGTAGCGGTCGTAGGCGCTCTTGCCGCGACCGAAGTCCTCATCGACGCCGTTGCGGGCGAAACCGTTGAACCGCTCCACGGTCTGGAGTAGCGCATCGACGGGGAGTCTCGTGAGTTTTGCGAGTTCTTCGATGGTGTCGGCCTTGACGATGACACCCGACTCGATCCACTTGCTCGGAATCTTTTGTCCCGGCTGGAGTCCGGCGAAGATGTACCGGTTGCGGTACTCCTGGTCGAAGAGCAGCCACGCCGGCAGATTCTCGCCCGGGCCGGGTCCCTGGCCGTACTCGCCGCCGTACATGCGATGCGTGGCCTCGACATAGGGCAGCGACTCGTTCATGAATCGCTTAGCGGACGAGTTGACGATGATCGACCCGGGGGAGTTGCGTTCGGACAGCGCGAACCATGGACGGCCCACCAGCGGAACCGTCGGGCCCCACCATGAATCCTCCATGAACTCCAGTGCGGCGCCCAGCTTTTCGGCTGCCAGGATGCCGTCGCCGGTGTTTGCCTTGGCGCCGACCGTCCACTCGGCGGTGATGGGGGCACGCTGGTACTTCACGCGCATCTGCTCGTTGTGTTCGAAACCGCCCGAGGCCAGAATGACACCTTTGCGTGCCTTGATGATCGTCGGCTCGGCAGATTCGGCACCGTTGGTATCGCGAACGTAGACACCCTTGACGGTGCCGTTTTCGATATAGAGGTCAGTGAGTGCGGTGTTGAGCTTCACCGGAACTCCGGCGTCGCGCAGGCCGATTCGCAGCGCGGCCGATAGTGCCCGGCCCATACCGACGAGCTTCTTACCGGTGCCCTGCGCCCAGAATGTACGCACGCCCACGCGCAGGCTCCGCAGCAGACCACGCGGGTGGCGCTTGAGCTGGTTCAGGCGCACGTAATCCTGCTGGCGCACCACGACATTCAAGGGGACCTTGCCGTACGGCGGCTCCAGGTTAGGCAGCTCGTCGCCAAGCTTCTTGGCGTTGAACGGCTTTGGCTCCACCGATCGCCCGGCGGCGCGGCCGCCCGGGGCCTCGGGGTAGTAATCCGAGTAGTTGGGGACCCAATCGAGCTTCAGAGGAGAGTTGGCGAGCACGAAGGACAGCATCTCCGGGCCGCGATCGAGGTAGGTGTCGATCTTCTCGCGTGCGACGACATCGCCGATGATGTTGTAGAGGTACTCGCGGGCCGCCTCGGGGGTATCGGTCTGGCGGGCCTTCTTGAGCACCTCGTTGTTGGGGATCCAGACGCCACCACCGGAACGAGCGGTCGATCCGCCGAAGTGGGGGGCCTTCTCGATCAGTACGGTGCTCAGCCCGTTGCGTGCCGCGGTGAGTGCCGCAACCATGCCGGCGCCACCACTTCCGACGACGACGACGTCGTACTCCTGCTCAGTCATGTAGAACACGTTATAGAATTGAGGCGGCCCGGCGCTACCGGCGCTGGCCTGTGGTTTCACCTTCCCGACACTTCGATGTTGCGGTGAAAACAGAAACACGTTGCTGTTTACGGCTATATGACGATGAGGGAGGCCCAGTGCCGGGTCGGACAGGCATGCCGACGGCCGATGTCGTCATCGTCGGATATGGGGTATCGGGAGCGTCGGCCGCGCTCGCCGCACGTGAGCGCGGAGCATCGGTGACCGTCCTGGAACGATTCGACGGCGGCGGGGCTTCGGCCATTTCAGGTGGCATTTACTACGCCGGCGGCGGCACCAACATCCAGCGTGATGCGGGCGTCGAGGACACTCCGGAACTGATGATGGAGTACCTGCAGCTGGAGGTCGGGGACGCCGTAAAACCCGAGACGCTACGTAAGTTCGTCGACGGCAGCGTCGACACCCTGAATTGGCTGCAAGGTTACGGAGTGCCGTTCGAGGGTTCGCTAGCTCCTTTCAAGACCTCGTACCCCACCAACGACTACTACCTCTACTTTTCCGGAAGTGAAACCTCCGGGATGGCGCGTGCCGTGACGCCGCCCCGTCAACGCGGACATCGCGCCTTTGGCCGCGGTGTGTCCGGCAAGGCTCTCTTCGCGCCACTGGCGGCCTCCGCGGAGCGCTCGGGCGCCGACGTGTGGCGGCACACCCGGGTCACCGACCTGATCATCGAGGACGGACGTGTCGTCGGAGTACAGGGGATGACGCTGAAGGACGCGCCGGGCTGGGTGCGGCAGGCGTACGCGCGGCTGACGCAATACGCCACCAAGCCGGGTATCTACTACCCGCCGATGCGAAAGGCATTGGAGGGACCTGCCAATGCGCTGGAGCGCCGGTTCGCCAAGCCGTTCGAGATCCGTGCCAACGAGGGGGTGATCCTGTCCTCGGGTGGATTCATCGCGAACCGCGAACTCATCGAGCGCAATGCGCCCGCCTACCGGGAGGGGCTGCAGCTCGGCACCGCCGGTGACGACGGAACCGCACTGAAACTCGCGGAGCCATTGAATGCCGCTACAGGGCACCTCGACGAAATCTCAGCCTGGCGGTTCATCGTGCCGCCCGCCGCGTTCCTCGGCTCTCTGCTGGTAGATGCCAAGGGGCAGCGGATGGTTGACGAATCCCGCTACGGTGCCGCGCTGGGTAAGGCGATTGTGCAGAATGCCGGCGGAGTGGGATACCTGGTGGCGGACAAGGCGCTGGTGAAGCGGGCTCGTCAGCAACTGGGTTCACAGACGCTGTGGTTCCAGCGGATTCAGGCCGAGGCGTTCCTCAATGTGGGTCGCAAGAAGGCCGGATCTATTGAGGACCTGGCAGCCAAGGCCGGTATCGATCCGGAAGGATTGGCGCGCACCGTGTCCGAACACAACCGGGCCATCGTGGATGGCGCCCCGGACCCGCTCGGTAAGCCTGACGACATCCGGGTCCCGGTTGAGCGGGGGCCGTTCTACCTGTTCAACGTGTCCATCAAGACCAACATGCTGAATCCATGCCCAATGCTGACCCTTGGCGGGCTGGTCGTGGACGAGGAGACTGGTGCCGTGCAGACCACATCCGGCGCGGCGATCCCCGGGCTCTATGCCGCCGGGCGCGCCGCGGTGGGCATCTGCTCCAATTCGTATGTGAGCGGATTGTCCCTGGCCGACTGCGTCTTCTCCGGGCGCCGGGCCGGGACCGAGACTGGGAGACACGTAAATGCTTAGTTCCGAAGTTCGCGACGCCATCGCCGCCGATCTGGCCGAGGCCGAGCGGGCCCGGGTGGCCATTGCGCCGCCCACCGATACCCACCCGGATTTCGACGTGGTCGATGCCTATGAGATCCAACTCATGAATATTCGCTCCCGCCTAGCGGACGGAGCCAAGGTGGTGGGCCACAAGGTGGGCCTATCGTCCGAGGCGATGCAGAAGATGATGGGTGTCCACGAGCCGGATTACGGGCATCTGTTGGCCGATATGGAGCTATTCGAGGATGTCGCGGCCTCGGCGTCCAAGTTCCTCTTCCCCCGGGTGGAGGTGGAGGTGGGATTCATCCTGGCCGCCGACCTACCGGGTGAGGACTGCACCGAGGACGATGTGCTCGCGGCGACCGCGGCTTACGTGCCGTCCATCGAGGTGGTGGACAGCCGGATCACCAACTGGCAGATCAAGATCTGCGACACCATCGCCGATAACGCGTCCTCGGCCGGGTTTGTCATTGGTAAGCAACGGGTTTCGCCGAAGGATATCGACATCAAGTCGATCGATGCGGTGCTGACCTGCAACGGTGAGAAGTTGGCCGAGGGCAGAAGCGATGCGGTGCTGGGTAACCCGGTGACATCGGTAGCTTGGCTGGCGCGCAAGGTGGCCTCGTATGGAGTGCGGCTGCGCGCCGGGGATGTGGTACTGCCGGGTTCGTGCACACGGGCGTTCGACGCCCACCCGGGGGACGAATTTTTGGCCGAGTTCGCCGGACTTGGTTCGGTCCGACTGGCTTTCGAGTAGAGGAGATCGTATGGGTAACAAGGCTTCTGTGGCCATAGTCGGTTCGGGAAATATCAGCACCGACCTGCTGTATAAATTGCAGCGGTCCGAGTGGCTGGAGCCGCGCTGGATGATCGGCATCGATCCCGAGTCCGAAGGACTGAAGCGTGCACGTGGGTTCGGGCTGGAAACCTCGCATGAGGGCGTGGACTGGCTGCTGGCACGGGACGAGAAGCCGGACCTGGTGTTCGAGGCGACGTCCGCATACGTGCACAAGGCCGCCGCGCCACGGTACGAGGAGGCCGGGATCCGGGCGATTGACCTGACCCCCGCCGCGGTGGGGCCGGCGGTGGTGCCGCCTGCGAATCTGCGTGCGCACCTTGATGCTCCGAACGTCAACATGATCACCTGCGGTGGCCAGGCGACGATTCCGATCGTGTACGCGGTGAATCGCGCGCTGGTCGTGCAAGGAAGCCAGGTGCCCTACGCCGAGATCGTGGCGTCGGTCGCTTCCGTTTCCGCGGGGCCGGGGACGCGCGCCAATATCGACGAGTTCACCAAAACCACGTCCAAGGGCGTCGAGGTGATCGGTGGCGCCAAGCGCGGTAAGGCCATCATCATCCTGAACCCGGCCGATCCGCCGATGATCATGCGCGACACCATCTTCTGCGCGATCCCGGAGGACGCGGACCGGGATGCGATTACGGCGTCTATCCACGACGTGGTGAGTCAGGTGCAACAATACGTGCCCGGGTACCGGCTCCTCAACGAGCCGCAGTTCGATGAGCCGTCGGTGGTCAACGGCGGCAACCATGTGGTGACCACCTTCGTCGAGGTAGAGGGTGCGGGCGACTTCCTGCCGCCGTACGCGGGAAACCTGGACATCATGACCGCGGCCGCAACCAAGGTCGGCGAGGAAATCGCCAAAGAACTTCTATCTGCAAAGGTTTCCTGACAATGAGTGTTCAGTTGGCTGCTTCTGATGGTGTGTTCTTCGACGCCGCATGGGATGTGCGGATCACCGACACCTCACTGCGTGACGGCTCGCACCACAAGCGGCATCAGTTCACCTCCGACGAGGTGCGGGCGATTGTTGCGGCGCTTGATGGAGCCGGTGTGCCGGTCATCGAGGTCACCCACGGTGACGGGCTTGGCGGGTCTTCGTTTAACTACGGGTTTTCGAAAACCCCTGAACAGGAACTGATCAAGATCGCCGCAGAGACCGCGACGAATGCCAAGATCGCCTTCCTGATGCTGCCGGGTCTCGGCACCAAGGAAGACATCATCGAGGCGCAAGGTAACGGCGGATCCATCTGCCGTGTCGCCACGCACTGCACCGAGGCCGATGTGTCGATTCAGCACTTCGGGTTGGCGCGCGAGCGCGGACTGGAAACCGTTGGCTTCCTGATGATGTCGCATACCGTTTCGCCAGAGAAGCTGGCGCAACAGGCGCGGATCATGGCCGATGCCGGCTGCCAGTGCGTGTACGTAGTGGACTCTGCCGGTGCTTTGGTGCTTGATGGCGTGGCCGACCGGGTGGCCGCGGTGGTCGCCGAATTGGGATCGGATGCTCAAGTTGGGTTCCATGGACATGAGAACCTGGGGCTCGGTGTCGCCAACTCCATCGAGGCCGTGCGCGCCGGTGCGAAGCAGATCGATGGCAGCACAAGGCGTTTCGGTGCTGGCGCGGGTAATGCTCCGGTCGAGGCGCTGATCGGCGTGTTCGATAAGATCGGCGTGAAGACCGGTATCGACTTCTTCGATATCGCCGATGCCGCCGAAGAGGTTGTCGCGCCGGCGATGCCGGCAGAGTGCCTGCTGGACCGCAACGCACTCATCATGGGCTACAGCGGGGTGTACTCCAGCTTCCTCAAGCACGCCATTCGGCAGGCGGAGCGGTACGGGGTGCCCGCGCA
Organism: Mycobacterium sp.; assembly: GCA_050701835.1. Taxonomy (GTDB): domain Bacteria; phylum Actinomycetota; class Actinomycetes; order Mycobacteriales; family Mycobacteriaceae; genus Mycobacterium. The sequence goes on from JBOGDC010000017.1 coordinate 41,046, forward strand.
CCAGCTGCTGCACCGTGCCGGTGAGCGCAAACTCATTGGTGGGCAGGAAGATCAGCTCATCGACATCGCGCTCGAGATCCAGCGGGAGAACGCGGCGAAGGGTTAGTAGCGATCTTCGCGGACCCGCTGCGCGAACCTGCGGGCGAATACCTCGGCGAGCTGGGACGGGGGCGCAGACGTAGAAGCCTGCTCCACCGCACCATCGTCCGCCACCAGGAAAATCGCGCGACCAATGGCAATTTCGCCTTCGGCGACTGGCGCGAACACCTGCCAGCCCCCGTCCCACCTATCGGCGACAAGCCGATCCAGCGGGTATTGGACGCCATTGGTGCGGCAGAAGTCGACCACGCGGTCCTTGGCGGTCACCTGGTCTATCGGTGGATGCGATGGCAACAGCAGGTCGGCCGCATCGAGCTGTGCGAGGGCCTCCGCCATATCGAAGGATTCCGGCACCCCGTTGATGAACAACCGGCTCAACACCCGTTCGGTGACAATTCGTGCCTCTGCCGCACGCACCAGATCTGTTGCAGAATAGGCATTCTTGTCGGTCAACTCGACCCCGATGCGTGTTAGAACGGTGGTGAGCAGGCTGGCGGTTGTCTCCAGCGTCCATGCGCCCGGTATCCCGCGAGCAATCTCATCGGTGGGTCTCCACGGCGCCTCACCGGTGATTTCCGGGTGGTCTGGTCGATACCAATGTTCTCCGTCCCACCAGTAACAGAAGGACAACAGTCCGCGCTCAGCTCGCGGATCGAGATACAGGTTGTGTAGCCAGGCGGGGGCATCCCGGTAGAGGTCTGGCTGGCCGATCGTGCCGCTGTATGCCGCGGATAACAGTCGGGAGTCGTTCCGACCGCCGGACAATACCGCCCGATTACCGGGCAGCCGGCACAGGGTGCAGCCGCCGTTTTCGCCGATGTACAGCTGAAACGCGGGGTCCACTCGGAGGTCGATTGGTGCCTCGGAGCCGCGGCATATCGCGGCGAGCACTCCGATACGCGCCCATAGCGTTGGGAATGACGGGATTTCGTCGTCGGAGACTCGAGCCTCGCTGACCGCCACAGAATCCCGAAGTGCCTGTGCCGCACTGCGCAGCTGCTGCCCGGTGTTCTTCATATAGGCCAGCAGCCATAATGGCACCTCGCGAGGGAACTCCTCGATGTCTCGCCGGTAGGCCTCGGCGGGCAGCAGCTGATCGACCGGGAGACCCTTGTCCCCGTAGTCGAATGCGACCTGCAGTGCTCCGGTGTTATCGCAGTCGAACATCAACCGCAGCCACGGACCCTGCTCGCCAACGGTCAACCGCCGATGCGTCCGGATCGGCTCGATGATGTCCGGCGTAATTGGCAGCTGAACAGGTTCATCCACCACCGCAACGATATTTGCGATTTCACGCCCACCGGCCAGGCTGAACACCGCATGTATGCTCTCCCAGCCTTCGGGTGCCGCCTGTGCGATCGACTGAACGACCTGCTCGACAAGGGCTTTGGGTTCTTGGTCGGCGACAGGGTGGTCATCGCTGACGACGTCGAACTGATTGGGTTCGGTCATCGGGCGGTCTCCTTGACTGTGTTAGTCAGCGGTCAGTCGGCGTGCACGGCTAGTTGGTCGAACCTGACGAACGTGAATCTATCCATACCGGGCACGAATACTCGCACCGTCAGCAGGGGAGTGGGCTCATCATCAAAGACGATCACCTCGTTGGTGCCGGGTGGTAGCTCGGCCGGCCATCCAGCGTCATCGGTCGGCTGGCTCACCAGCAGCTTGGCTGTTCGACCCTTGAGTCCGGTCTGGTCAACACCCACCGGAGCCCAATCGTCAGGTTGGTCGATACCGCCCTCGCCGAAAAGCCGAAAGGCGCGGTCCGCGATATCCGTCTGGTTATCGGGCGTCATCTCCCATGCCTCGGCGTCGAGATCGTGGAACAGGTGTAGTGCACCGCTCGGTGGGTCCTTCTGCACCGTCACCGCGGCCGCATTCCATAGGTCTTCCACCGGGAGGTCTCCCCCGTTCCTGATGGATTCCATGATGTTCTCAATCGCGCCATGGCAATTCGTGGGACCGGGGTACCATCGCCGCCCGACGAAGCGGAAACCCGATGACTTCACGACACCCTCGCCGACATACATGAAGTAGGTGTACCGATCCCACGCGGTGGCGTTTAGCCGCGCGTCGGCCCGCAATAGCGCTGCTATCCGATCGACGTCGTGCTGGCTCATCTCATTCCCTACCTGAGCTTCTTGATTATCTGAGCTATGCTCAGCCGCTTGAACTTCTGGCCGCCGGTGTTGTCGAAGGTGCCACGATTGAAATACACGACCTCATCGGTTCCCGCCTTGTTCACGACGTACTCGAACGCGACCTTATCAGGGCGCTCCGAGGGCGGAATGAGCTCGATGCGGGCGTATACCTCGCCCCCTCGGTCGATTAAGGCGCCCCACTCGTTCTCCATCGTTTTGTATGCGCCGCGATTGAAATTCAGCTCCTGCGGAAAGAGATTCGAGAATTCCTGATCGAGGGTGAACCGGAATGCGGACATGTGTCCGGCATCGTCACCGGCGTGGCCTGCGCCGACCGAGGCCTGCGCGCTGGTCTCGCTGCTAGGTCGCTCGGGCACGGGGTCAAACGTCTGCCTGTGCAGGAAGTCGACGCGGGCGGGGTGGCCGTCGAGCACGGTGAATACCGCGGTGTTTCGTCCGACGGTGACTTCCACTTCCCTGACCACCGAATGCGGGAATTCTCGGTGGGTGCCCGGCGCGAAATCGCGTTCAATACGCGTGCGGTGCACGTCTGTGGTGTCGGGATGCCCGAGAACGTTCTCCCGCGGAATCCCTGGTTCACCCAGGAGGCTGTCCCAGGCGTAGTGCCGCTCGGTGACACCGGCACGCACGTCGTGGGTGTCGATCGGATCGCCCGGCCCATCATCAACCATGTAGCGCTTGAGTTTCGGTGGACCACGGTCCCCGTCGGAAGCCCGTGCGCCGAGGTTGTCCTGAGCTTGAATTTCCGGCAGGTCACCTGGATTCCTGGGATCGATGCCCAATCCCTCGTTGACGCTTTGGCGGCTGGCGGTGGATTTCTCGACGATGTGTTCGTAGAGCTCTCGGCCCTGGTAACCCTCCGAGGAGTATTTCGCGACGACCTGGTCCCAGCTTCGGTTCGGGCTGTCCCGGTTGAGATCGGCGGCACCCTGCCGATCGACCATCAGTTCGCGTGCCCAGGAACGTAATTCGTTGCGCATGTCTACCATGGCCCGGGCCCGGGTTTCGGGATCGACCCCGCGCGAGGCCATCTCGTCATGCATGGCGTTCATCCGCTGCTCACCGTTGAGGTAAACGGTGCGAGTCTGGAGGTCGTCGAGTGTTCCCGGGTGATAACCCGGTAGGTCCAGCTGGTTCGAAATGTGATCGGACGGATAGTCGAACGGCGCGACGTCATGAGTGCTGTCCGCATGGGTGCGGTCGTGAGGTGCCCCGGAATCGTGTGAATCTGCTATCCGTACTCCATCGTCGGCGTGCGTTGTGGCTCGCTCGGTGTGTGAGATCGGATGCACCGGCTTACCGTCCGGATGGAATTCCGCCATCTGGGTCCGGGCAACTTGATCGAGTCCATGCGGCGGCCACGGATGCGGCACACGGTCCGGGCCGTCATACACCAAGGGGCGGTGTGGATCCCGAGGATTGGGCTCAACCGCGTAGGTGTGCGAACCGGGATGTCCTTGGGTGAGACCTTCTGCGCGATAGGTGTCGACGACGATTACGCTGCGGCCCTCGCGGGTCGCCGCCAGGATATCGGCGGGAGTCGCATCGTGTAATCGAGTTCCGAGAGCCTGCTCGTACTGGGAGCGCGGCGTCCCTTCACCACCGTGGTCGCTGACTTGTTCGACGGTCGTGCCGGGATGTCGATCCTGGAAACCATCGATGGTCTGTCGCGCACATTCGTTGGGGCCCGGGTAGCGTGTATCGCCACCGTCTGCGTGCCCGGCCGCAGGTCCATCGGGAACTTGATGTGCTGTATCGAGATTCACCTGTTCTGTGCGGTCTTGACTACCGCTTTCTGCTGGCTCGGGGCCGTCGTGCGATCCAAGCGGCGCATCTGTCTCTGCGTGAGGGGGCGGTACGGTGTGATCGGCGCCGTTCTCATGCACTGAGGTTGCTTCGGATTTGGCGTGTGGCGTCGCCTCCGGTGCTCGCGAGATGTCCGCGCTCGACGCCTTGGCCGCCGGCGTCGGGGCGTCTTTGAGTCCGGCAGCTGGAGCGTTTGCGTGTGATGACCCGGCCGCGTTGGCATGCGAGGATCCCGCAGAATTTGTTGCGGCCGCAGGTGATTGTTGCGGTGCATGCGTTGCCGGCGAGGACGGTCCGGCGGGATGGGCCGAGGTAGATGAGGGCGGAGAAGTCGTTGCACCGGCCTGATTCGGCGCGGCGACAGACCGCGGAGCCCCATCCTGTGAAAGTGACGGTTGACCAGGCTTGACGGAATCACTTGGGGGGGAGTCTGATCCGGTACGAGGCGGGGCGGCAGGCTCGGTGGACTCACCAGAGTGCCGTGCCGCCGTGGTGTCCGAGTTGGAGTGCGGCGACGCTCCGTTCTCGGGTGCCGCGCCGTTTTGTCGGGGAGCGCTCTCGGAGGGGGCGCGGTCGCTCACCGACGCGTGAACCACCGGTTCGCTCGGGCCACCACCGGTGGTTCGGTTTACGTGGCTGTCCACCGATTGGTGCATGAGCCCCGCGGTGGCCGCACCACCGAAGATCATGGTGGGGTCGAACGTGACACCGTCCCGGTATGTCATGAGGGCCGCAGTGCCGGCGACGTTAGCGCCAACACCGGTGGAGTATCCGCGAACGACCGACGAGGCGACTCTGCTAAACGGCGAATTCCCTCGGGCGATCAGGCGGCTCAGCCCGGGAGCGATCATGTGCCCCGTGGCGGCGCCCACCGTGCTGGCCACCGCGGTGTCGATCAACCTGTTCACGTCATAGCCGTGCCGTGTCCCGAGCGCGTTCTGCAATGCCTGGATGCCAAAGTCTTGGCCGCCGGCGATCGCCAGTTGAATCCCGACCGACTTGACCAGTCTCTTGACCGCGGTCTTGGTGAACGCCTCTGCCGCGGTTTCGAGAATCCGCTTGAGAAGCGACGCCGCGAGCTGTCTGATTGTCGTGATGGTGACGGCTTCGACGACCGGAACCTCGGCTAGTGATCCGCCCAAGGTCTCGGGTGCGGCCGCTATCGCGAAACTGATCTGGACGGCTGCGATAGCCAGCGTAGAGAGGACCAGCATCTTGGTGTATTGGATCTCGGTGCCGTGCGCACCGGCCATTTCGCCAATGGCCTCCAACGCCTGGGCGAGCTTTTCCAGCGAGTAATCACCGTCGAAGAGTTTGGCGAATTCCGCATCGATTGCGTTGGCGGACTGGCCGATTACCGCCTGCGTGGTCTCGGCACGTACTCGATTGGTCTCCGGGATGAGGTCCCTGAATTCGTTGGCCGATGCCTGCCAGGCCGCCTTCAGCCGCTGCATGGCGTCTTCGTCGCCCTCTGGCCACTCCGATCCCGCCAGATAGGAGACCCACTGCAGCCAGCCGGGTATCTCGATGGTCACGAGGAACTTTTCGCTCGGCTAGGCGCGGTCGGTACCCTCGAGATTATTGGCGGTGCTGTTGATGCCCTTGGCATACTGGTCGAGCAGATCGGTCTTCGCGTCGACGGAGCCGTGCACCCAATCCACCTGTGCGAGATAGCCCTCGGCGCCGTTGGCGAATGTCCGGCCATCCTTGCTACCGCCCCATGGCGCGCCCTCGGCACTGGTCTTGTTCACGAGCTTCGACAGCACGTCCTTGTAGCGCTCGCTCACGCTATCGAGGTGCCGTGCAACACCGCGCAATTCGTTTGGGGTCAGCTCGGTTTCGTCACTCACCATCGGCTCCGTTCGTCATGATGCGGTTACCCCTTGACGCGATGCCAAGGGGTGTTGTTCCCGTCGTCGGGGAACGTTGGTTCTCGTTCGAGACTCAGGCGTTCCTGGGACTCCGGTGGTGCCGTAGATACCGAAGGGATCCGCGATTCAAGGTCATGCAGATCGGGTGCGCCGTGCAGAATTTCCGATAGGGGAGGAAGTTCGGACCGGCGATCCAGCAGAGGCTCCATCAGCGCGGCGGCGCGGCGGTTGACGTCTTGGGCCGCGAGTTGGGCCGCATACGTGATGTCTTGGCCGAGTTCATCGAAGTCGTACTCATCGAGGTACTCCGCGTCGATCTTCGTTTCAATCACGACACCTCGGGCGTTAACCGATACCTGAACCATGCCCTCGGCTACCGATGCGGTGGCGGTGAGGGTCGCCTGCTCCCGTTGCACGGCAGCGATGTCTGCAAGTTGCTCCTGGGCCACTGCCATGATCTCGGTGAAGTCCACACCTGGGCCTTCATTCACCATTCGACGACAACCCGTCTTGCCTCGCCGGTAACGCCATGGGAGTCATTCTTTCAGACTCTTGGGGGCGTGCGCTCAGTAACAGCGAATCAAACCATCGAGCGCCCGCAGCAACGACGAATTGCGAAACCGAGAACTTCAATATTTCGTTTACCTGCTGGACATTTGAATGTCGGATGGGCGTCGCGTATGCCACGGATGGCTAAGGGCATGCGTGTTAGGGTGGCCGATATCCCACCTCGAATTTCGGATCGCGTAGGGAGTGGCTCGCCTCATGACCATCCAGATTCCCGGCTATCTGCAATGGGTTTCGTATCTGGTGGGTTCGGAGTGGCCGAAAGGCGACGAGGATGCCATGTTCCGTATTGGCAACGACTGGCGCACGAGCTCCGATGGCATGACCGGACTAATACCCGAGTTGAATCGGATGCGTGCGAGCACCATGGAGGTGCTTCAGGGACAGACCGCCGGAGCCGCCGACAAGCAGTTCAAGCAGCTTTTCGACGGGGAAGCCTCGGTGGACAAGCTCGCCAAGGCGATGGCGGCACTCGGTGATCTCTCCGACGGCACCGGCAAGAGCATCGAGTACACCAAGCTACAAATCCTGACCTCGTTGGCGATCGCGGCGTTCGAGATCTCGTGGGCTCTTGCCCAGACTTCGGTGACGTTCGGTGCTTCCGCCGCAGCCATTCCCGTCATCGAGGGAGCCACCTCGATCACCATCCGTCAGGTGGTGGCGATGCTGATGAAGCAGATCATGACCGACCTGGGCAAGACACTGACCAAGACAACCGTCAGCCGAATCATCAAGAAGGCCGGCGTCGAAATGTCCGAGGCGGTCGGCCAGGAACTCTTTGTCCAAAGCATCCAGCAGTCGAAGGGGCATCAGCAGGGTTTCAACTGGCAGAGAGTCGGCATTGTCGCCGTTGCGAACGGTGCTGGCGGTGCTACGCAAGGCACCGTGGGCATTGTCGGTAACCGCATGGCTGCGAAGACTGGGCTGAATCCCTATGTGTCCGGAACGCTCGTCGGGTATAGCTCGGGTGTTGCCAAGAAGATCGTGGGTCAGGTATCCACTGGCCAACCCGTGGATATTGTCTCCGCTCTCGGTTCGGCCAGTACCGCTGCCACCGGCGGTATTCGGGGTGGACGAGGAGCGCGGGCCAGTTCAGCGCGGGCCGTCCCCGACACCGCTGCTGCGGCTTCCTCGTAAGGACCTGGATGGACAACGATGCGGCACGCCACGAGCTCGTCGACGCGTTGGCGCTTGTCCAAGAACACATGGCTGACCTTGCGGCCCTTGAGGAACGGCGTGCCACGTTATCGGCAACGGTGACGGTCGCTGAGGGAACTGTTGCGGTGACGGTGGATGCCGAGGGGATCGTCATCCGAACGGTGGTGGACGAGTCGTACGTTGACGAACACGACCTGGCCGATCTGGGGAGCTACGTCACCGCGGCGGCGCAGGACGCCACCCACGATGTCCAGTGGCAGCTGGCGGAGATGTTCGAGCCGATCTCCGAACGCCGCGAACTGTTCCCGTCACTATCCGAAATCGTCCACGGCGCACCCGATATCAGGGACCTAGTGCCGGACTTCTTTGCCATTCAACACAGGTCCTACCCGGACGTGAGGAGCGAGCGATGAGCCAACCGTTGGGTGTCACACCCCCCGATCTGCGGGCGACGTCGAGATATCTCGCCGATGTCAGCTCCCGAATGAAAGGGGTACGGACCTCACTGGAGGGAATGCTTGGCGGTGAAGGTGAAGCGTGGGGACACGACAAGATCGGCAACCGATTCGCCAACGGTGGGCAAGGCTATAAGTCCCAATTGAATTGGGTCAACGGATCGATCGATGCCAAGACCGATCTGCTCGACTACTACGCCGACAGCCTCAAGAAGACAGCTGACACCCTCGAGCAGGGCGACTCCACCTGGTGACCTACAGATTCAATGGCTGATCGGACGTCGACGAGTCGGAAGACTGTTGGGCCGGTGCCGAATCGCGCCGTCCGCCCGGCGCGGCCGATTCGGGCTGCCACGACGAGTGTCGCGAGGGGACCCGGCGTCGCGGCGGAGCGGTCTGTGCATCCTCCGCGGCGGGTGGTGTGTCGCCGAGAACGGGAACAACCGAATCCGGGTCGCCGAGGAGTTCCGAACCGTTTTGGCGCGACCGGAGTGACTTGTTTGTCTTGTGCTCCTTGCCTTCCGCGCCCTTTGCGCCCGCCGGTCCACCGCCCGCACCGGGCGAGCCGCCCATACCGCCGGAGGCCGAACTAGCCGCCGCCGGCACGCCCGGGCGCGCACTACTGGCGTTGGATGACGCCTGCGGCGAGGAGAGCCGCGCCCCAGGTTCGTGCGCACCCGCGCCGCCGAGGCCGCCACCCGCGCCGCCGCCGATCCCCTTGGGCAGGGCCGGCTTGTTGCCGAGTCCGAGCGCGCCTTCCTTAAGCCCGGAGAACGGCTTCTGTCCCTGCGCGGCGCTCGCTGCCTGTTGGGCCGCCTGTTGCGCGGCGCCTAGCGCGGAATTGAGGCCCTGGGTCATGCCCTGCAGTGCCGACTGGGCAGCCGAGGTCGCATCCTGCGATCCAGAGCCGGTGCTCGTCGAAGGGTTCTTTGTGTTGTTGTTCTGGGAGGGATCAATTGGCATGTTATTGCCGGGTGAATTCGCCTTGAGCTGGTCCTCCAGGCTCTTGGTGTCGAAGGCCGGCGTGCCGCCACCGGACGTATTTGGGTTGAATGCCGGGGTGCCGCCGCCCGGGCTGCTCGGGACGCCCCCGCCCGGGCTGCTCGGGATGCCCGCGCCCGGTCCGGGGGTCGGCTGCCCGAAGGTCATGTTCGGTGAGGGAGGCAGAGTGGGGAATTCGTTCGCCACGGCCTGCGCCGTCGGGTTGTAGGTATCGCGAAAGAGTTCCACGGCACGGCTGTAGTCGCGGAGGGAATTCTTGATCTGGTCCATCTCCTTGAGGGCGTCGGCCGCCGTCACATAGCCGTGGTCGCCGCCCTTAAATCTCAGATGGCCGCCGCCGTCGAGTTCATACCTCGAGTTGAAGTCGTTGGTCTTCTGGTCGAGTTGCGCCTTATTGAAGTTTGGTGAGCTGTTGATCAGTTGATCATCGGAATGGTCTAGCCAGCGCGCCTTGATGCTGTCGAATGCGCCGCTGAGAACGTCGAGTCGATTGGCGATGGCCTCGGACGACTTCGTGAAGTCGTAGATGGAGGTCTTGGTGACGTTTTGCGTCGCTGACTGGGCGGATGTGGCGCTTTCACCTTCCCAATTACCGGAAATGGCGTTGTCGACCATGTTCTTGAAATCTTCGGACGCCGTCTTCAGGTTATTCCCGTGATCGCGCCACTTGCCGGCCAGTGCCTTCATGTTGGCCGCATCGAGCGCGTCCTTCTCGCGACGCATGTCGGCGAAGCTGCGGCTCTCCCAGTTCAAGGCGCTCGGGCCATTGAGTTTCTGCTGGATTTCTTTGGACACGGTGTCATCGGAGAGCAAACCGGGAATCTTACCGAGTAGAGCGCTGTTTGGCTTGTACTTGTCCGCGGCATTATCGGGACCGATCGCATCGGTGGGTAGGTGCACGAACTTGCCGTCGGGGCCGACCAGGGCGGCGCGCTTGGAATAATTGGGATTGGTCACCCACGAGTTGTCGTAGACCGCACCGCTTTTGCCTTCCTCGTTGGTGCTGGTGCCCATGGTGGCGCCCAGATAGTTCCCGAATCCGCCCATGTTGGTGGCTCTTTTCGCGCGAGGTGATGGTTAGTTCTGGTCCGTCTTGGATACTGCGGCTGCGGCGTCACGGGCCGTATCGGTGAGGCCCTTAGCCTGGGTGTGCTGCGCGGTCAGGTAGGTGTTCAGCTCGGTGCCTCGAGCGTTGAACGCATTCTGCAACGCCGTCGCGAGTGGATTGTCGGCCGTACCGAAGCCCCGGGTGTCGTTGAGGGTGTCGTTGATCAACGCGTTCAGACTGGCTTCGTATGGTGGCCAGCTCTTGTCGATTGCCGGGATGGCCTCCGAACTGAGGTAAAGCTTCTTGTTTTGGGTGTCGGCATCCAAAGACGCCCAGGGGTTAGTCATGATTCTCCTCAGTGGTGGTCGGTTCTACAGAGACGTTGATGGGCAGTGTCGCGTCCTTCTCGATACGGACAAGGACCGCTGCGGAGTTGACGAAGTTTCCGGCCGAGAACAGCATGACAAGATCGCCGACCTTGGCGATCTTGTTGTTCATCAGGTATGCGAGATTCACGCAGAAGTCGGACACCGTCAGATGACCGAATCGGGTACCGAACTCATGCAGCGCGGGGTTCGGCTTCAGCTGAGACTGCTTGGCGATCAACTCGGTGACGTAGGACGGTTCGATGAAACATGGTGCGAACACATCGATTTCGCTGGGGTCGATACCAACGCGTTCATAGCATTCGATCACGGTGGCGATGGCACTGCGGAAGCTGGCCATCGCGTTTCGGGCTGCGGCCTCCGGGTCGCGGGCGTTGTGACCTTCGAATCGGGCCAGATAGCGTGCCAAGTCTGGAAACACCGGATCGTCGAGACCGTGATCCGCGCGGCTGCGCATTGCGTCGGCAGAGGCATTGTGTGAGCGTGCCGCCCCGGAGAGAATTCTCGCGAACCCGTCGTTCTTGCTGAGGATCGCGCAGAACGCGTTGTCACCCAGCAAGGAACCCTCGACGACCGGACTGGCGGCGTACTCGTATCGGTCGAAGTAGAAGATCGAGTCACCGCCGGTGACCATCGCGTAGTCGCCGCTCCAACCCGCCTCAAGCACGGCATCGGCGAGCATGACCCCGAACAGTCCGCCGGAACAGAACTGCCGTATCTCCGCGGCGGCGCCCGCGGATTCCCTGCCGAGGACCGATCGTTGCAGCGAGTTGTGCATCGGCCACAGGTGCTCACCCTGATACAGGGTGCCGCAGTGAAATGAGGCCGCGAGACTGTCCGCGGCGGCGGCTAGCAGCGATGAATCAATCTGGCGGGAAGCAGCTTCCACCATGTCGTGTACCGAGGACATCTCCGAAACAGCAGTCGTGAGATGGCGCGGTCGGCCGTCGGCATCCGTACCGTCCGGTACGTAGGCCGACACCACGCTCAGATATGCCATGGTCGTTCAGTCCGATCTCGCCGAAAGCCGTTCGGCCGCCTTCATCTGGAGCTCTTCCACCCGCCGGAAGGCGTCGAGCAGGTTGGAGACGGTCGCGGGCACCACCTGGAACTCCTCGGCTCCCTCGTTGACCAGATACGCGCCGTCGTCGGCAAGGTTTACCAGGGTGAGATAACTCGGGTTTCGAAGTTCGTAGTCCAGGCTGAAGTCCGCAGAGCCGGCCAACAGAATTGACGCGGTGATGGTTGTCTCGTCGAAGAGCTGCGATAGCGTCTCGTTCTCGTATCGGGCCTTCTTCGAAGGACGCGTTCCGGCGGCGTATTCGGGAAATGCTTCCAGCACCACCTGCGGGAAGTCGATGTTCGCGCACCCGATGATCTGCACGTCTTCGCCGAAAATCGTTTGTTCGCTTGGGTCTTGAGTGACAACGGCGCAGTACCCGGTTGTCCCGATGACACCGAAGAGTCGGAATAACCGCTGACTCTCATCTTCTTCGATACGTCCGAAGCCCCGCATCATGAAGGCGGGGAATCGCAGCGCTTCGAGGATGCGCACGCGATTCGGATTCAGGCTCTCGCGCAACCGGCTCAGTGCCGCGTCCCGATCGGCCTCGACTTCGGACATGTATTGCTGGCGATTTCGGTACGAGAGCGGAAATGGCATGTGGTCAAGGCCGAGGGCTTCCCAGGCGCACCTGAACTCGAAGCCGGTCATGAACCATGGCTCCACGTCGTAGCGCACGGGCGCGAGCTCGTCGGTGATCATGCTGGATTGCCTTTAGCCACTAGATATCTCTTTCGCTGAACCGTCCGGCCGGGTGGGCTCGGTACCTGACGGTCTCCCGAGCCCACCCGTAACAGCCGTTAGAACTGTGCGGCGTTGGCCGCGTCCATGGCCTGCATTACTTCCTGCTTGTCGCGGGCCTGCTGCTGGGTGTTGTGCAGGTCGGTGATGCAGTTGTCCATCATCTGTGCCACGTTGACGTGAGCCTGTTGCAGTGCCTGCTGGCCCTGGCCGGTGTACACCTCGGCGAGCTGACGGAACAGGGTCTCGATCTCTTCCTTGGCTTCTTCGGCCTTCTGCAGCCCGCCCTGGATGCCGTCGATGGCGGAGTGGTTGGCCTCGAACTGGTAAACGATCTCGCTCATAAGCTTTGTCCTCTCTAGGTTCTAGCGGCTGCCGTCGTGCGAGACGACGCTGTTCATGTGCGTTTCGGCCTTGCTGACGAGCTCATTCAGTGTCTTGATCAACACGTCGAAGTCGTCGGTCTGACTAGATGACTGCTGGAAGTAGAGCTGTGAGGCATCGCCCCGCCAGCTGCTACGCACCATCTCATCGACGGAGTTCTTGATCTCCGAGAGCTTGCCGGCGATGGACTGAACCGTCTGATGCATCGTGTCGGCTTTGGCCTTGGCCTCGGCGTGAGTGAGTGAAAGTGGTGATCCCACAGTTGCTTTCCTTTCTAGTTTCCCTATGCGGTGATTGCTATTCGATGGATCCCAGCGGAACCCAGGAACCAGGCCTACTTATCGATCCCCCTCCCATCCGCCGGGCAGCAGCTCTACCAGCTGGCCGATGGCCTGCGAGACGGAGTGATTCGACCCGCCCTTGAGCGTGGCCCACACGTGTCCATTCGGTGCAAGGCTCGGGGCGGAGACAAGGCGACCGCGTTTGGTGTAGAAGATCCCGACGGCGGCCGCCGCACGGGTGATGCGGTCATCGGCATCGAGTGCGTAATAGACGATCTCACCGAAGGCCTGGCGCGATGCCAGCGCCGAGCCTAGGGTCATCGCTGCCCGAGACTCCGTACCCAATGCTCGAATCGTGTCGGCGAGCGCGGCGGCATCGTGAGTGCCCAACAGCGCTTCCCGAAGCGTCTCGATGGGGGCGCCGACCGGTTCCAGCTGCGCCGGCTCGGCGGCGGGAAACTGTCCGAGCACTGCCTGCACCGCAATCCGGATCTCACCGCCGGACTCGAGTTCGCGCAGCAGAATCTCATTGCCGATCCGCCGGGCCAGCACACTGCGATTACCCTTGCGAACCACGGAGATTCGTGCGATTCCGTCTGGAGTGACAAATCTGACGGCGAACTCACGGTCGGGGCGCTGCAGAGTGCGGACCAGCTCGATGAGCTCCGGGACCACCAACCCGTCGAGGATCAGGCCGTCGTCGGTCAGGTCTGCGGTAGCCGCATCGAAGGCCGCGTCCAAGACCGACTGCTTCGCATACCGAGGGCGAATACCCAGCACGGTGGGGAAGCCCTGTGCACCAATGCGATTGGCAATGACCTGCAGTTCATCGTCAGTCAGTCGGACTTCCGCGCGCAATGCTGTAGTCACAGTGCCCCCCTGTCGCCACCGATGACCGGCGGAGAGACCCAGCGGTCGGAAACCTGTTCCAGGGTGCGCTCGTCGTCGGGCGCCCAGTGCTCCAGTGCGGGTTCCGCGGGAACCGCTAGCTCGTCGAAGAGTGCGCTGGTCGGCGACCAGCTGACATTCGACACGATGAACGGCGATGCGTTCTCGGCCGTCGCCGGCAGCCAGCCCTGGCTACTGTCCGAAAGCCCCGAGACCGCCTCGCCACCACCGTCAAGCGTGGAAGCCGTTCGCACGGAATCAAATTCACGATCGTGATCGAGGCCGCGGGCCGCCCCTGCCATTGGCGCACATGGCGCGCCACCCATCCCGGTGGCACCTCCGGGTGCGGCGGGGCCGCCACCGAAACCGACACTTTGGAGCTGTCCGCGCGTATTGCTCGACGTGACCATGCGGTCCTGACGGGCCGTCAGAGGAGCGGGAGCCATCGCTGCGCCCCCATACGTGCCGGTGCCGCCGGCCGCGGCCTTCGTCGCGGCATCCTTCGCGTCTTTCTCGGCTTCGAGGGCCGCTCCGGACACGACCTCAGGGGGAAGTGGCTCTTCCCATGGCGTCGCGAGTGGCGTTACAGCCTCCTCGTACTGCGCCATGACCAGAGCCGCGTTGGCCTGGTCTGCAGTGGCCTGTTCGTCGAACTCGGCGAAGGTACCCGTGAGCACCGCGCCGTTGTACGCCGACAGCGAGGCCATCATGTCGTGCCGCACCTTCTGTTCGACGGCCTCGGACACACTGGGCATCGCCAGCACTGCAACGGTATTGGCGACGGCGGCTTCCTCCGCGCGCTGTCCATTGGCCGCCGCGTTGAATGCGGTGGCCTCGAGCCACTCACCCAAGGCCTCGATCCGTCCGACGACCGCGTTGGATCCGTCGCTCACCCACGCCGTGCGCAGGACGTCGAGAATCTTCTTGTAGTCGGTTGACGCGGTGGCCAGCGTGTTGGCGATGCGCACCCACGCCGCGCCCGCTTCGCCCAACGATGCGGGTCCGGGGCCGTCGGTGAGGTCACGGGCGAGCTGCTCGGTGCTCCGTGAGTCCCACACCACATCGGTGAACCCCACGTAAGCCTCCCGCTGCCTCTCGTTGAACGTTCTTGGATTGAATATCGTTGGTTAGAAACGGAAATCAGAATCGACGGCTTCGGTGTTGTTTCCGTGAGCCCGCAGCGCCGCGGAGATCTCCCGTAGCTCGGCGAGGCACTGCTGGCTCGATTTGGCGTAGGAGTCCTTGACCTCGTTCATCGTGGTGGCGGTGCGCACCGACACCTCGTCGCGGCCGGGTGCCACGACAGCGAGGTTTGCCTCCTCCTCATGAAGGGTTTGTGCCAGGCGGTCGGCAAGCTCATCGAGTTGCCTTGCCGCGTCTGCCACACCGCTGATGCTGATGGAGAGTCCGGTATTCGACATGGCTGTCCTTCGTTAGGTTGATAGCGAAATTTCTTGTGGATCAGTGGGTTCTGCCGCTCCGAGAACAGGAGGGGAGACGGTACCCAGGTCGCCGACAATCTCATCGCCCTGGTTCGTGGTGTGCAGGAAGTCCGCGGAGTTGTGTCCGCCGCTGGCATTGGCGCGGCTGCCGCCACCGGGCATCATTCCCATGCCGCCGCCCGTGCCACCTGCCATTCCGATGCCCGCCACACGTGGCGCGGAGGAGGCGAGTCGCGCGGCCTCGGTCACACCCGATACCCCTGCAACATTGGTTGCCGCTCGTGACGATAGGTTCTGGATGGGTGCGACACCCCCAGAGCCCCCAATGCCACCGCCGCCGTGGCCAGCGCCAGGGGAAAAGGCTGTGGTGTCTTTCGCGGTGGACGTGGCTTGGCCGATTGCACTGGTGCCCGCGCTGATAGCCGGGCTCATGGCCTGCGACCCGGCACCAATCCCAGACGAAAGCGCTCCGGTAGCTGCTTGGAGGGCGGGGCCCATCATCTGATATCCCAACTGCGCCACGTTGATTGGGCTTCCTGCGGCGGTGACTTGGGCGGCGTTTCCGGCTAGCGCAGCCTGGACGGTAGTCATGACCGTGGCGGCCTTGGTGACGGCTGTCGCCGCGGCCGTGAAAATCCCGGGAATTGTGAACGGTATTCCCGGGAGGAGCTGCGCAAACGTGGCCTGAAATTCGACGATGATCTGAATGATCTGGGCCCGCGCGTCTGCCGTCGTCGCGGCGGCCTGCGCGGCATTGGACTTAAGGTCTTGCGACTGCTGCGACACTTCCGCACCGTTTTGCGCCGCCTGTTGGGTGCTTTGTTCGGCCGAGTTCGCGGCCGAGCCCTGCCAGCCCGCTCCGGAACTCTGGGCGGTCGAGTTCGTCGAAGATGACGCGCTCTCGAGTGCCTTGGAGATGCCGTCGAAGGCACTTGAGGGATTCATACCCTGAAAAAGCCCACTACCGAGCGTGCCCAGGGCCTGTGTCACGGGTGAGATCAGCGATGACGGGTCCAGAGGATTCGACTGCGCGGGGTTGGCTTCGTCGGGCCGTTCCTGGTCGGGTTGAGCGTGATCTCGCCCAGCTTCCGGATTCCCGGGAATTCCAAGCTTATTCAGGATCTCGTGGACCGGCAGGTTGAGATAGTCGGCGAGGTTCTGCTCGGAGGCAGCGATCACCGGGCCAGGGTCATACCCGGGCAGCTGTTGAGCAACGGCCCCGGTGGAATACGGGGCCAGGGGAACGGGAGGTGGGGTGACTTCAGCCATGGCGGAATGAGTCAGAGGGCCGAGTCCACATTGACGTACCCGGACTTGGATACCTCTGTGGCGCCACCTATTGCCGCGTGGAGGGCACCCAGCATGAGCGTCGCCGCCTGGTTGTTCGCCTGCGCTGGAGCAAACGCACCGAGGAAGACGGCCCCGATCGGGCCGACCGCACCGAGGACGCTGGCCTGCATGGCCATCGCGTCATATGTGCCCGCGGCGCTGATCATTTGTCCCGCACCGGCGGCCGTTGTCGATATCGTCTCCATGGCTGTGGGCAGGGCTGTCAGGTCTTTGCTCATAGGTATCACCCATCGGGATCGTTTCGTATCGCGCGTAGCCGGTGATGATTTATGCCTGTTGGTGAGCATAGCTACGGCCTACTGACTACACCAGTTATCAGAGGTTAATTTCTGGTTCACCAAAATTGTCGGTTGCTAGGGCAATCAGGCGATATGTCGCTGTCGGTTAGGTCGCGCACGTCGAATAATACAGCGAACTGACTTGCCATGGATGCGGCGTTCAGAATTGCCTACTACAGCTGCAGTTCCCTCGACGAAGTGAGCTGTAATGCACAGACTTTGAACATTGGGAGAACCCTCGGCGACCATCGTGAAGTGGGAGTCGGAAGACGGTGCGGAGTCTACCCAGGTCCGATGGCAATCACGGTCACAAGAATCGGCCGGCCCAAGTGAAATGCGGCGAGTCCGTCAAGTAGCTGAAGTAAATAACGTCACTCCACGTAGGTAAGGGGGCGTAATTAGCTCGTTATCATGGCGGAAGTTAGCTTGGATCGGGTGTGAAGGTGGAACCGTCCCATTTCGTCAGGGGCTGTTGCCGTAGCTCCTGAAACCTCTTGCTGAATTCCGTGCTGAGGAATTGTTGACGCTCAAGTGACACGCCCAGGGCAGCCTGAGCGGTTTCCACAATGAGTTTGGCCAGCTCGTCCGCCTGCATCCGCTGTGCCTGGCTACTGAGCCACAGCCCCAACATCGCCCCCGAGGCGTTGACCTTGACCTTCACCGCTTGGTTCTGGCTGACCATCTCCACGGCAATCGACTTGCACTCATCACTCATGGCCTGCAGCAGGTCGCGCTGCTGGAGAACGCGCGCGATTACCGAATCCGCGAGACCGCTCATACCGATCGCATCCACGTCACCGGTGGTTCGTCATCGGAGCCCATGATGGCTTCTTCGGCCACCGCTAGCTCGTTTTCGGTGGCCAGCTCCATGACCCTGACAATTTCGGCGCCATACGGCTCTCGCAAAATGTCGCGGCGCCGCGCGACCTGCTGGCGCATCGCTGACAAGCGGCACAGTGCGAAGATCTCGTCGGCAAGTGCCTGCGGGGGCTTAGCCAGTTCGCGCTGGTCGATCTTAAGACTGACGGGCAGGCCCTGCTCGGTGGTTACCACCGAGATCGAGCCGGTGCGGGATCGCACCGAACGCTGCGAGGACATCGCCATCTCCCTTAAGCTGCTGGTTGAGTGCGGGGGTTTGTTCGGTTGGGTAACCGGTCTTGATACCTGTGCGCTAGCTACTGAGTACCATCGAACTCTACGACGATTTGGCGATTGAGGAAGGGGAGGGGGACGTTGCCCAAGCAGGATCGTGGGGCACCCGCCCGTCCTCCGTGGTTGCCCGAAGAAGACGAACAACGAGGGTTTCTCCGTTCATTGCGGCGCAAAAAGCGCAACGCCGATGAGGATGGGCCTGACGAGGATTCGTTAACCCGGGAGACCGAGCGGCCCTCCACACCGAAGGCGCCCGCACAGAAACCGGTTGCCGAGTCGGTCACGACACCCGCTGAAGAGCGCACTCCCGGGATGCCGCCGGAGGCAAAGGCCAACGGCACCACGTCGGTGTCGGAAGCCTCGAAGTACTACACGCCGGCGCGCAAGCCGGAGTCGTCCGATGAACAGCCGCTGATCGCTGAATCGAACGCGGTTGCCCAGACGCCTGTTTCGCGGGCGCCGCTGATCGCCGTAAGCCCAATTCCGGAGATGAGGCCAGCGCCACGGCCAATATCGCAGGTGGAGCAACCGGCACCCATCGCACCGTCCGAACCCCCGGCAATTTCGGTGCCCGAGGCCGCGGCCGCCGAACCGCCCCCCGCTCCGGAGGCAGTCACGCCACCTCGGGCCGAGCCCTCACCCGCGTTCGAGACCCCCGCGGAGGCGGCGGCCCCGCCGGCATTGACGCAGGAACCCGTCCGGACGGACGAGGCGAACTTACCTGCACCCACAGTGGAGCCGGTGAGCGATGCGGACCCGTTTTCGCGGTTTAGTGAGCTCGAGGCCAAGCTCCGCCAGATGAGCCTCGATGAGAGCATCACCGATGCCGGGCTCGAGCGTCGTCGACGCCACGCGATGCCCGAGCCCGAAGCCGAGGCCCCCGCTGCGCTCAGCTTCACGCCACCAGAGGCCATAGACGACATGCCCAAGGTTGGAGCGCAGACGCCCGATTTTGCCCTTGCGTCCGCACCGGATTTGACACCTCCCGAAGCGATTGATGAGGCTCCCGAGGTAGAGCCCGAGGTAGAGGTGGTGGCGGAGGAAGTCCCGCAGGAACCGCCCGCAGCGCTCACCGCTGATTTCGTGCCCCAGGTGCCGGTAGTGACCGCCGATGTCGCCGGCGATTTCATCCCGCAGACTTCGATAGCAGACGAGCCGTCGGAGCCCTCCGCACCAACGGACGAGTCCGCCGCCGAATCCGACGACATCGATGCCAGGGCGGCCGCGCTGCTGCAGCGCATCGAGGCCAAGCGTGCCGAGCTCAACGAGGAACTGGCTGCACACGACGCGCTAGAGCCGGAGACCCCGGCCGCACCCACACCTGAGCCGGATCCGGTGCACTTCGAACCGATGGTGGCGCCCTGGGCCACGCCTGGACCGGCCGCCGAGGAGCTGGCCGAGACCGAAACGCCGACAGCGGTCGAGACCGAACCCGAAAAAGTACAGCCAGCGCCACCCGCCATCGAGAATGTTGTAGTCGATGAGCCTGTGGTCGAGGAGACACCCGCCCTCCAGGTCGAGGACGTCGCTGTGTCGGAGCCCGAATTACCGGCTGCGCAGGCGGTAGATCCGGTACTCGGCGGCGAAATCGGTGAGGGCGAGCCGGAATCGGTTGAAGCTCCTGCCGCACCCGTCGAACCGGAGCAATCGGCATTGGAATCTGTGGCGGCGCTCGAGTCCCCTGCCGAGCCGTTGGCAGTTGTGGAACCCGAGCCTGCTGCGACTGGCGCTCCAGAGAGTGAGAGGTCGTCGCGTCAGCCCGGCCGTCGCCTTGCGCCTCCACCATGGCAGATTCCGTCAGCTATGCAGCCAGCTCCGGCAGTGGAACCGCCTGCGCAACAAGCATATTACGTGCCGACGCAGCCTCAACAACCTGGGCCGCCGCAGCCTCCCATGCAGCAGCCCGCGGCACAAGCCCCTCCGGGATGGAACCCGCGGCAGCCCTACCCCGGGCAGTGGGCCCCTCAAATGCCGCAACCCTATGGTGGACAACAGCTTCCGTCGCAGCCTCCACCGCAGCCCACCAGCGTTCAAGGCCAATGGCAGTGGGTGCCGCAGCAGGCGCAGGCGCCTCAACCGCCTCCCCAACAGGGGCCGCCCCCCGGGCCGCCGCAGGAACCGCCCGCAGGCTATGTGCCGCCGCCGCAAGCCACCGCGCCGCCGGCCAATTACCGTGCGCCGCAGGCTTACCGAATGCCACCCTCGCTCGATGAGGCGGAGGTTATTAACCGCGGCCGTTACGCACCGCGATCCGGCTGGCGCAAGGCGGTCCACCGGGCCACCTCCGGCCACGTCAATCCGGGCGACTCGCGGAAGGACCGTGAAAACGAACAGTTGCTGGCCAGTATTCGTCAGCCGATTCTGGGCGACTACCGGATAGCGGTTCTCTCCATCAAGGGCGGGGTCGGAAAAACGACCACCACATTGGGATTGGGTTCGGCGTTCGCAACTATCCGTACCGACCGGATCATTGCCGTGGACGCCAACCCCGACCGTGGAACCTTGGCGGAGCGTGTGCGCGACCATTCGACGCAATCCACCGTCCGCGACCTGCTCAATGATCAGAACATCAGAAGTTATGCCGATGTGCGCAATCACACCCGGATGGCGACCAGTCGCCTGGAAGTGCTTGCCAGTGAACAAGATCCAGCAGTTTCGGAAGCCTTCGGCGGGGTTGACTACCGCAATACCATCGACATCCTGCAGCGGTACTACAACATCATCCTGACCGACTGTGGCACCGGCATCATGCATTCGGCGATGGATGGAGTGCTCGACCTTGCGCACACGATCGTGCTGGTCAGCTCACCGGCCATGGACTCAGCACGCAGTGCCTCGGCGACGCTTGATTGGCTTATGCAGCACGGGCATTCCGGACTGGTGCGGGAGGCGCACGTGGTCTTGAGTGCCTCGCGCCCCGGATCGGCGGGGATCAAGCTGGACAAGGTCTACGAGCATTTCGCGGCGCGTTGCCGGTCCATCCATATGATCCCGTTTGATCCGCACCTCGCCGAGGGCGCCGACGTCGACTTCAATCTGCTCAATGGGGATACCAATGAGGCGTATCTGAAGCTCGCCGGTGCGATCTCCGAGAGTTTCCCACGGCTTCGTATGCGCGGCGACGAGCAGCGATAAGACGAAAGAGGCAGGAAAGCAAGATGGTTGACGCCCGAGACGCGCAGCGGGTCTTTGACGCCGGTGTGCTATCGCTCGGTATTCCGCTCGACGGTCTGGAGACAGACCGCGATGTCGCGTACGCCAAGCTCGCCTTCCAGCGTGCCACCGAATACGACCCTGACATGTGCGATGGCTGGCTGGGGCGCGCGGCCGCCGGAGACGTCAGTCCCGAGGTCCTCTTCAATCTCTATCGCACCAGCCAGACGACGATGTTCCGTGAACAGCGTCGCTTGGGTCTGCCGCCACGGGCGCTGGCCGGGTTGTTCGAAACCGGGTTGTATATCAACTACACGCTCGCCACCTTCACCGAGGTGTGGCTTGCCTACGCGTCAAGTCTCATCGTGGGCAAGGACTTTGGTGAGTCTGAGCATATTCTTGACGAGCTGGACTCGCTTCGGGCCCGCATGGCCGACGGCAATCGGGATGCCCACGAGATCTGTGCATACGTGCGCGGCGTTCTTCACTTCACCACTCAGCGTTGGCCGGATGTGCTTACCGCCCTGGCTAATTCTTCATCGTTTACCGATGAATACATCGGGGCGGGCGCTCATCTGATGGTGGGGTCGGCCTGCGCGCAGATGGGATTGTTTGTCGAGGGTATTCGGCGCCTCGACCAAGCGATCGAGGGGCCGATTCCCGGGGCCAAACGTGCCGCCGAGTTCTGCAAGGGACTCACGCTTCGGGAGATGGGTAAGGAAGACGAGGCGCGGGTTATTTTCGAGCGTATCTACAGTGAGGAACCAGGTTTCGAGGCCAATGCCTCGGCGTTGCGGGACCCCAAGTATCGGCTGATCATCACCTCCAAGGAGATGATCGACACCCGCACCGACAAGTGGGATCCGAGCACAGCGCGGACCGAGGGTGATATCGACGCCGAAGACCTGGCCGAACGCAGTAACCAATATCTACGGAAGGCGCAGGAGGAACTGGACCGCCAGATCGGCATGGCCGAGGTGAAGACTCAGGTGGCCAAGTTACGGTCGGCGGCGAAGTTGGCGAAGGTGCGTGGCGACAAAGGACTTAACGCGGCTTCGCGCAGCCTGCATCTCGCCTTTACCGGTCCTCCCGGAACGGGTAAGACCAGTATTGCTCGCGTTGTCGCGCAAACCTATTGTGGTTTAGGGCTTCTCAAGACGCCGACGGTTGTGGAGGCCAAGCGGCAGGACTTCGTTGGCCAGCACCTCGGTAGTACCGCGATCAAGGCCGATGCGTTGATCGACACCGCGATGGACGGCGTGCTGTTCATCGACGAGGCGTACACCCTGATCCAAACTGGGCTTTCTGGGGGTGACGCGTTTGGGCGTGAGGCTGTCGACACCCTTCTGGCCCGTATGGAGAACGATCGCGACCGGCTCGTGGTGATCATCGCCGGTTACGACGGTGAGATTGACCGGTTTCTCGCCGCGAACGACGGTCTGGCATCACGCTTTACCAAGCGGATCAGATTCGCTTCCTATGACCCCACTGAACTTGGCGATATTGGTCGCATGATCGCCAAGAGCAGGGACTCCGACCTGTCAGAAGAGGCGCACAACGAGCTGGTGACCGCGTGTGAGACGCTCTACAACCAAGATGCCGTCGATCAGTCAGGGCAGCAGCGACGCGGTGTTGACATGGCGGGTAACGGACGTTTCATCCGTAACGTCATCGAATCCGCCGAAGAGGAACGTGAATTCCGGCTCAGCGAGGAGCACGGTGCGGCGGTGGAAGAGCTCGACGAGGACTCGCTGCGACGTATCGAAGCTTCGGATATGCGGGCGGCTCTCGATAACGTGCTCGGAATGATTGCGAAGTGATCCAACATGGCTGATTCCAAGGACAACGCATCCGATACGCCACCGCCCAGCGGCCCGTGGCGTGAGCCCATTGCGGACGGACTGGGACAGGACACCAAGGGCAGTCCGTTCCGCCGATCCAAGGGCTCGAACCAGGAGTTCGTTCCGCCGAGCGCCGACTACTTCCCGCAGCCGACGCTCAAACCTCCGCCCGCACTGCCGAAGGCTCCCAAGCTGTCACGGCGACAGCGGAACCATCAGCGCAATAACCAGCACCCGATGAACCCGACGTGGGAACCGGATCCGCTGAGCGCACACGGCATGCCGCAGTACCAACACCCGGCACCGCCCGCTCCTCCCCAGGGATACGGGGCGCCAGTTCAGCAGCCGCCGCAGAACTATCCGCCGCCGCAGAACTACTCACCGGGGCAGAACTACCCGCCACCACAGAATTACTATGCGCCGCCGCAGAACTACTACGCGCCGCCTGCTCCCGCGCCCTCTGCCCCTCCACCGGAGCCTGCGCCGCCGGAACCTGCAAGCCAGCCGTCGGCATGGCCCCTCCCGGCACAGGTGCCCGAGCCCCCCGCGGTGATGCAACCGGTCGTACCACCACCTGCGGAGACGCGGGAGGAAGAGCCACCCAGGGACGAGACACCCGGAGACGAGACGCCCCAGGAGCAGACCGCTGCCGACGTGGCGCCGCCGCCTGCGCCGGAAGTTGTCACACCGAGCCCGATTCCGGCTCCGGAGGCCCCGCCCGACGACGCATCATCGATGATTCCCCCCGGCATGACGCCATGGGGTGGCCAGGCACCTCAGCTGCCGCCTGCACCGATGCCGCCCGCAAATCCGTGGGCTGCGCAACAGCCATTCACGCCACCGGCCGCGGCGGCCCCGCCAGCAGCATTTCCACGAGCTGATTGGAATGCACCGGCTGCGCCACCACGGGCGCCGGGCAGTCCCGCCGGCTATGCGCCGGGTCAGACTCCGTTCACCGCTGCTCGGCCAGAGGTTCCCGTGTACCGCCCGGTGGTGCAGCCGCAGCAGCCGCAAAGACCTCAGGGGCCGAGCCACGACCAGCTCGGTCTGATCAGGTCGGTGAAGCCACTGCCAAAGAGTGGGTGGCGCAAGGCCGTTCACCGGCTCTCTGGCGGAGCGATCAACCCCGGCGAATCGTCGGATGAATCGCATCGCAGCGATATGATTGACCGGATCAACGCGCCTGTCCGCGGTGACTACCGGATCGCCGTGCTGTCCCTCAAGGGCGGCGTGGGTAAGACCACCACCACCTTTTCCCTGGGTGCCACGTTCGCCTCATTGCGCGGCGACCGGGTGATTGCCGTCGACGCCAACCCCGACTTCGGGACGCTTGCTCAGCGCGGCCCGGACGAGACGCGTTCAACAGCGCGAGACCTGTTGCGTGATCCCGATATTCACCGGTACTCCGATGTGCGTAGACACACCTCGCAGAGCGCGAGCCGTTTGGAAGTGCTTGCTTCCGAACGCGACCCGGCGGCATCAGAGTTGTTCTCGGAAGCCGACTACCTCGCGGTCATGCGAATCTTGCAGCGTTTCTACAACATCATCCTGACCGACTGCGGCACTGGACTCATGCACTCGGCGATGGCAGGTGTACTGGGCGAAGCCAATGCGATCGTGCTCGTGACATCGCCGGCGATCGACGGCGCGCGTAGCGCCCTGGCGACCCTGGACTGGCTTGACCACCATGGGTATTCGCACCTGGTGCGTCAATCGGTGGTGGCCATTAGCTCGTCGCGGCCGGGCGCCTCCTCGATCGACCTCGAACAGTTGAGCCGGCACTTCCTAACGCGCGCACGGGCGGTACACATCATCCCGTTCGACAACCACCTGTCGGAGGGCTCAGAGATCTCGCTCGAGCTGATGGGCAAGAAGGCTCGGACGGCATTCATGGAGCTGGCGGCCGCCGTGGCCGACGGCTTCTACGAAGGGGGAAATACCCGGCAGACGAGCTGGAGCTAACGGTCCATTTCGTCGGTGGTCATCAGATCGTCGCGGACACTGCGCTCGTGGTACGCCAACCGTGCCACCCGGTGCGCGACCACCGGAGCGGTGATGACGGTGAAGAGCCCCGCCAGCACGATCATGCTGACATCGGCATGTCCTCGAAGTCGCAGCGCAGCGCCGGCCAGCACCAGCAATAGCCCCAACACCTGGGGCTTGGACGCGGCGTGCATGCGGGCCAACGTATCGGGGAACCGCACCACGCCAAGGGCGGCGGTCAAGGCCAGCACCGAACCGAACAACACCAGTGCGCCGGAGACTGCATCGAGAAAGGCGTTCATCGGCGGCGCTTCTCATCTTGAGGGTTGGACGCGATATCGGGTACGCGGAATCGGGTCACGCTCACCGATCCGATAAAGCTGATGAGCGATAGCGCAACAATCCCATACAGCACAGTGGAATCCAGGCTGTAGGCCGCCCACGCGGCGAGCCCACACATCGTCACGGCCACCAGGGTGTCGACCGCGACCAGCCGGTCCAGCGTGTTGGGCCCGGCGAGCAGTCGGTACATCGTGACGGTGGCCGCGGCGATGAGCAGTATCGCGGCGATCTGCCACACGAGATTCATAATTCCTCCCTCGCCCCGGATTCGTCGGCTGTTTCATTTTCGGGGCGCCAATCGACGTCTCGTTCGAAGGCGGCGATGAAAAGTCTTTCCAGTTGCCGCAATTGGGAGTAGAAGCTCGCTACGGCCTTGGGTGAGCCAACATCCAATACGTGTACGTATGCCAGCCGGCGCTTCTGGTCGATTTCTAGGACCACCGAACCCGGAATGATCGTCAACGTATTGAGAAGCAGTGCCATTACCAGATCGGACTTCACCGAAATCTGTGCCCGCAGTACGGCACTCAACGGCGGCGGCCCCGGCCTGATCGCTAACCAGGCCACCTGCAGACTGGACAGGACCGAGTACCAGAAGACTGTCAACGCCAGCCGAATCATCGACAGTACGTGTAGCCGCCCCTCGACCGGCAGCCGTGGCATGGGCAGCAGGACGGTGATGACCAGTGCCACCAGCAGCCCGCTGATGGTGTTGGCCACCGAGAAGTTGCCCCACAGCATGGTCCAGACCAGCACGAGCCACACCACAATCCAGGCCCGCAAGACGATTTCGCGGGGACCGTACATGGTGAGGCTCTTCATCGAGAACCCCCCAGAACGGCGCTGATGTACACCGCACGGTCACGCACCTCGGCGGCGGCGCGATCGCTGATGCCGATGATGGGCCCCGCGAAGATGGTCAGGGCCACTCCCACCGCTATCAAACCCAGAGTCGGCGCCACCATTCCGGCCGGCATCCGACCCACATCTTCCCGATCGACGTACGCCACATCTACCGCGTCATCGAGAAGTGCGGACGGCGCTGCCGCGGCCAGGTCGCCTTCTGGTGCGTCGGCACGCGGACGCCAGAACGCCTTGGTCCACACGCGCGCCACCGCATACAGGGTCAGCAGGCTCGTCACCGTGCCACCGGCTACCAGCGTCCAGGCCAGTGCCGAGCCCTGCAATGACCCGGCCTCCAGTAGCGCGACCTTGCCGATGAACCCCGAGAAGGGCGGTATACCAGCAAGATTCAGTGCGGGCACGACGAAGGCGAAGGCCAGCAACGGGCTTGCGGCGGCAAGGCCACCCAGACGATTCAACGACGACGCCCCGGCCTGCCGTTCGATCAGACCCACCACCAGGAATAGCGTCGTTTGCACGATGATGTGGTGTGCCACATAGAAAATAGCGCCCGACATGCCGAGCTCATTGGATAGCGCGATACCGAACACCATGTATCCGATATGGCTGACCAGGGTGAAGGACAGCAGTCGTTTGATGTCGCTCTGCGCGATCGCACCCAGGATTCCCACGATCATGGTGAGCAGTGCGGCCACCAGCAGCACGGTGTTCAAACCCCCGCCGGGGAACAGCAGGGAATGCGCGCGAATGATGGCGTACACGCCCACTTTGGTGAGCAATCCTGCGAACACGGCGGTCACGGGTGCGGGGGCAGTGGGGTAGGAGTCGGGCAGCCAGGTCGACAGTGGGAAGACGGCCGCCTTGATGGCGAAGCCGACGAGCAGTACCGCGAAGATCGCCATCCGGGTGCCCGACGGAATACTGTCTGCGCGGACCGCGATTTCGGCCATGTTCAGGGTTCCGGTCGCCGCGTATACGAAGGCGATGCCCAGCAGGAAGACCACCGAGGACATCATCGAAACCATCACATAGGAGATGCCGGCACGTACTCGGTCGGCGCTGGCCCCGATGGTGAGGAGCACGAAGCTCGCGGACAGCAGCACCTCGAATCCGACGTACAGGTTGAACAGATCGCCGGCGAGGAAGGCGTTGCACACGCCCGCAGACAGCGCCAGGTAGGTGGGCAGGAAGATCGATACCGGCTGCCGGTCGTCACCGTCGCGGATACCCTGCGCGGCCGCGTACAACACCACCGCAAGCAGCACGATGGCCGAAACCACCAGCATCAATGCCGAAAGACGATCCACCACAAGGGTTATTCCGAGGGGTCCCAACCGCTCCGATGTCGGACCCCAGCCTCCGACAGCCAGCGCGAAGGTACCGTTGCGGTCGGCCAGGTACAGCAGTGTCGCGCAGACACCGAGCACAGTGGTCAGCGCGGTGACGGTGATCAGCAGTTGCAGCCGCGGTCGACGTCCCGCGATGAGAGTCAATGCTGCCGCTGCCGTGGGAACGAGGACCGGAAGCGGCGTGAGAATGGCCATGGTGCTCATGACTTCTCACCTGCCGGGAGCGCGTCGAGCTCTGAGGGGGCGTTTTCATCCGTTGATCCGGACTCCTCTGCGCCGTCTCTCGGACCGTCGGTGACGGGTTCCGGCGGTTCGTGCGCAACGCGCGCGTCCTCGGCGTCGTCGTCGACCACGTCATCGGATTCCAGGGTGAACATCCGGTAGATCAGTGCCAGCGCGAAGGCGGCGACACCCATGGTGATGACGATCGCGGTGAGGATCATCCCCTGCGCCAAGGGATCTGCCACGGTGTCCCGGCCGGCGGACTGCCGACCCATGATCGGCGGATTGCCCGATGGGCCACCCACGGTGAGGATCAGCAGGTTCACCGCATTGCCGATGAGCAGCAGGCCCAGGACCATACGCGTCAGGTTGCGTTCCAGCATCAGGTACACCCCGCACGCGGTGAGGGCGCCGATGATGATGAGCAGTCCGAGATTCGTCATGACGTACGCGCCCCTCCCCGGGATCGGGGAGACTCTTCCAGCTCGACATCCAGGCGCGCACCGAGGCTGCGCAGCACATCGAGTACCAAACCGACCACTACCAGGTAGACACCCAGGTCGAAGAACAACGCCGTCACAATCTTGACGTGTCCGAATCCGAGCATGTCGAATTGGATTGTGGCCGAGGACAGCACGGGTGCTCCGAGCAGCATTGACATCAATGCGGTGCCGCCGGCGAAGGCCAGGCCGAGGCCGAGGATCTTTCCGGCGTCGAACGGCAGCGTCTCACCCAGTTCGTAGCGCCCGCCGGCCAGATAACGCAGAACCAACGCCAAACCGGCCGTCAGCCCGCCCGCGAACCCGCCGCCGGGGACGTTGTGACCGGCGAAGAAAAAGTAGATGGACAGCACCATGACAAGTGGGAAGATCAGCCGCGTCGCCACTTCAAGGACCAAGGACCGATGTTTTGGATCGCGCAGCTCGCTGCCACGCAACCAGTTGCTCGACGCCACGACGACATCGGGCTGTCCGGCGTCCGCTACGCGTGGTGCCGCACCGAAACGCCGGTGCCGGAACATCAACGAGGCCACGCCCGTCGCAGCCACCAGTAGCACCGAGATCTCCCCCAAGGTGTCCCAGGCTCGGATGTCGACCAACAAGACGTTCACCGTGTTGGCGCCGTGTCCGCGCAGATACGCCGCCTCTGGGAGCAAGTCGGCGATGGGGCGATCCCGTCGCGCCGCCATCGCATACACCCCGAGTGTGGTGACGGTGCATCCGACAGCGATAGCGAGCACGGCACGAGGAAGCCGGAACCTGTTGGCCTGAAACACGTCCGATTCGGCAGGCAGCGCGCGCAGCACCAGTACGAAGATCACCAGTGTGAGAGTTTCGACGAGGAACTGGGTGAGCGCCAGATCGGGCGCGCCGTGCAGGGCGAAGATGGTGCCCGTCCCGTACCCGGTGATGCCCACCAGCAGTACCGCCGCGAGGCGGTTACGCATGACTGTCGCACCGATGGCGGCTGCGAGCATCAGGACACCCACCACGGGTTGTAACGGGGAATCCCACAGTTTTAGATGCGCCTGGTCGCGGTCCCCGAGCGCCAGCACGATCGTCGGCAGCATTACCAGGGTCACCAGAATGGTGGCCTGGGTGAACGGGATCGAGCCCCGTTGGGTCAGCGCGGTCAGTCGCTGGGACAGCACATCGGCGCCGCGCAGCACCGCGTCATAGCCGCGGTCGGCGTTACCCAGCGGATTGACGGCGAGCCGTGTCTTGCGCAGGCGTCCACGCGAGAAGAACGCAAGGATGCCGACCGCGAAGGCGATTGCGGTGAGCAGCAGCGGAACTCCGAAGCCCTCCCAGATTGCGATATGTGCCGCAACAGGATCGGCGTAACTGCCCAGCGCCCAGTTAAGCCAGTCCGGGAGCACCCCGGTCGCCACTCCCGCTACCGACAGCAGTGCGGGTGCTACGAGGAAGCCGGGTGCCGGAGGATGCATATTCTGCACACGTGCACTGGGCTCAGCTAAACCCTTGCGCGCGAATGCCCCCCACATGAATCGCATGCTGTAGGTGATGGTGAACATCGATCCGATGACAATTCCGGCCAGCACCCACGGAGCCGCCGAACCGAGCACTTGGCTGTGTAGCACCGTGGCGAAAGCAAGCTCCTTGCCGACGAATCCGAGAGTCAGCGGCACCCCGGCCATGCTCGCTGCCGCGAGCCCGGCGATCACCACCAGGTCAGGGCGGCGACTGCCCAGCCAGGCAAGCTTGCGGATATCGCGGGTGCCGACGGTGTGGTCGATGACTCCCACCACCATGAACAACGTGGCCTTGAACAAAGCGTGAGCGCACAACATGACCAGGCCGGCCAACAGGATGTCGGGATCTCCGGTTCCGGTGAGCACCACCAGGAATCCGAGTTGGCTTACCGTGCCGAAGGCCAGGATCAGTTTGAGGTCGTACTCGCGTAGCGCACGCCAGCCCGCCAGGATCATGGTGGCAATGCCCAACACCAGTATGGTGGGCCGCCACGGTGTCGCCTCGGCGAACCCGGGAGACATGCGGGCCAGCAGATAGATGCCGGCTTTGACCATTGCGGCGGCGTGGAGATAGGCGCTGACCGGAGTGGGTGCTGCCATGGCTCCGGGAAGCCAAAAGTGCAGGGGCACAATGGCAGATTTGCTCAGCGCGCCGATCAGAACCAGTACCAGGCCGACGTTGGCGGCCATACCTGAGGGAGGGTGGGCGATGAGGTCGGACAGCAAGAAGCTGCCGCCCACATGGCCGAGCACGATGACCCCGACCAGCATCGCGAGACCACCGGCGGTTGTCACCAGCAGTGCCTGCACTGCGGCGCGGCGACTCGCGAGCCGCTCGGCATAATGGCCCACCAGGAGGAAGGACAGTACGGTCGTCAGTTCCCAGAAGATGTAGAGCAGCAGCAGATTGTCGCTGATCACCAGGCCGAACATGGCGCCGGAGAATGCCACCAACTCGGCGGCGAAGCTCGGTAGCCGCGGCTCGGTGTGCCCGTCGCGATGCCGGAAGTAGCTTGCGCAGTAGAACAGCACGAGCGACCCGATGCCGAGCACCAGGACGCTCATGATTGCGGCAAGTGAGTCGAAACGGAGCGATATGTCCATCGCCAGTTCGGGCACCCACGGGATCTCGGTGCGCATGTCCGTCCCGCCGCCCGGCCATCTTGCCAATACCCAGATCAGCGAACCCAACGGCACCAGGGCGAGGGGATAGAACGCCAGTCGGCCTACGCGCGCCACAAGTAGCGGCGCCACCGCGGCCGCCAGGGCGTGGGCAAGCAGAATGGCAAGCAAAGGCACTCCCGTCTATCGGTTGTTGGGCGGGGTGTCGTGCTGTCTAGCTTACGGGTTGTTCGGGATTCACCGCTCAGCAAACGCGCGCAGCGATGCCACCTGCACGGGGTCCAGCGATGGGCGCACTGTGGTGCGCGCGGTTTCGATATCGGCGACGCTCACATCGGCGGCATCGATGGATCGCCGCATTGCCGCCATCGCGGCCTCGCGCAACAACGCCGCGCAGTCGGCGGCGGAGAAGCCTTCGAGCTCGGTGGCCAGTGCATCCAGATCCACATCGGGGTCCAGCGGCACCGACCGCGCGGCCGTCTTCAGGATGTCCTTGCGGGCCTGCGCATCCGGAGGCTCGACGAACACCAGGCGTTCCATCCGACCGGGACGCAGCAGTGCTGGATCGATGAGTTCGGGCCGGTTGGTGGCACCGAGCACCACCACATCACGCAGTGGTTCGACCCCGTCCAGCTCTGTGAGTAGGGCTGCCACCACGCGGTCGGTTACCCCGGAATCGAAGCTCTGCCCGCGGCGGGGAGCCAGCGCGTCCACCTCATCGAGGAACACCAGTGAGGGTGCCGAGTCGCGGGCACGCCGGAATAGCTCCCGCACGGCTTGCTCGGAGGCGCCGACCCACTTGTCCATCAGCTCGGCGCCCTTGACGGCGTGCACCGACAACCGGCCCGAGCTTGCCAACGCGCGTACCACGAATGTCTTACCGCAGCCGGGAGGTCCGTACAGCAGCACGCCGCGGGGCGGATCCACACCTAACCGCTGGAAGGTGTCCGGATGCTGCAGTGGCCACAGGACGGCTTCCGTCAGAGCCTGTTTTGTGGCCACCATATCGCCCACATCGTCGAGGGTTATCGACCCGATTGCCACCTCTTCGGTGCTGGACCGCGAGAGCGGTCGGATTACGGACAACGCCCCGACGAGATCCTCCTGGCCCAGCGTCGGCGCGCTGGCCTTCTCGCTGGCACGTGCGGCGGCTCGCAGTGCGGCCTCACGTACCAGCGCCGCCAAGTCGGCGACCACGAAACCCGGTGTCCGCGCGGCAATCTCGTCGAGCAGTAAGTCCTGCACCGGAACCTTCGCCAGCAGGACCTCTAGCAGCGCCTTGCGGGTAGCCGCGTCCGGCAGGCTCAAGCCCAGCTCGCGGTCGCACAGTTCGGGAGCGCGCAACCGTACGTCAATCGCATCGGGATGCGCAGTTGTCGCGATGAATGCGACACCGGAAGTGGCTATAGCAGAACGTAATTCGGCAAGAATGAGCGTCGCCACCGGTTCGGCGGTGGACGGCAACAATGCGTCGATATCGGTAATGAGCAGAACCCCGCCCGATTGGCGGATTCGGCTTACCGCCTGGCGGATCGAGTTCAGGCGTCCGTCCGCGCTCGTGGCGCCCACCTCGGGCCCATCGAGTTCGACCAGAGTGCGCGACGCGCAGACCGCGCGTGCCAACGTCGCCTTACCGACTCCGGCGGGCCCGGATATCAGTACGCCCAGATTGGGTTGGGCGCCCAGCGTTTTCAGCAGGCCGGGTTCGTCGAGGGCCAGTTTGAGCCACTCGGTCAGGCGTGCGACCTGCGCCTGGGAGCCCTTGAGGTCTTCCACGGACACCGCGGCGGGCGGCACTGGGGGCGGGGCGGCCTCGACTATCGGGGTCGCGGGCCGCGAGGACGGAGCCGAACCCTGCCAGCTCACCAACGAATTGGGTTGCACACTGACCGCACCCGCCGGATCGACGCCGGTCACCGTCAGCAGCTCGGAAGTCCAGGTGATACCCACCGACCGGGCCAGCGCCGTCGTCGCCTCCGATGTGGAAGTGCCGGGCCCGAGGTCTCGTGGCAGCAGTGACACCGTATCCCCGACGGTCATCACCTTGCCCAAGAGGGCCAGCCGCAGCGTCGCCGACGAAACAGACTGGGTGGCAAGGGAGGAACCGCTCACGCTGATCGACCGAGCGCCGTAGACCGTGACCGGCGCGATGATGACCGGGGCGTTCTCACGCAGCCCCGCATTGGACAGCGTGACATCGTCGAGGAGTGCGGTGCCGGCCGGAACCGAACGGGGCGCGATACCGACGACCGCCGCCGTCGTCCGTGACCCGGTCAGAGATATCGCATCCCATTCGCGAATCCCGAGGGCGGCGATCGCTTCCGGATGCAGGCGGACGACGCCGCGTCGCGAGTCGACGGCCGATGTGTTGAGCCGGGCGGTGAGAGTCAGCGAGCTCATGGGGTCCTAGCGCGGCTTACCGGGGCGTCTCAACCCTAGACGTGCCGCGGTGCGCCGCTTGGGCAGTGCACCCTGCCGGAAGGCACGTCGCTGGTCCCGTCGCTGATCGCGGCGAAGGTCCCGGCGTTCCTTGGGTTTGGCGTCCCAGGACTCCGGTCGTGCGGCCACCCACCGCTGGCTGCGCCAAGCGAACGGAATATGCGCCAGGTAGACGCCGATCAGAACCAGCAGCAGCACATACGGGTACTGCAGCAGTCCGGCAGCGGCCACCGTCACCAGTGCGAGTAGCAATACCACCATGCGGGGTGGTACCGAGACGGATTTCATGGCGGCGGTGGGAATCTGGCTGACGATGAGCATCGACGCGAACACCATCCACGCGCACACTGCCCACACCGACGACCACCAACCGTCGCCGAACTGCAAGTAGGCCGCCAGTGGTCCCAACACCATCAGTGCCCCCGCCGGAGCAGGCACTCCGACGAAGTACTCCTTGGTGAACGCGGGCTGGGAATCGTCGTCGAGCAGGGTGTTGAAACGGGCCAGCCGCAGCACGATGCATACCGCGTAGAGAAGCGAAAAGACCCACGCCGTAGGGGTATCGGAGAGCATCGAGATGTACAGCACCACCGCGGGAGCGACACCGAAGTTCACGGCGTCGGCCAGCGAGTCGATCTCCGCACCCATCCGGGATGTCGCGTCCAGCAGCCGGGCGATCCTGCCGTCCAGACCGTCGAGGATCGCGGCCGCGGCGATCAAGGTGAGCGAGATGTACGGCTTACCGTCGAATGCGAATTTGATCGACGACAGGCCACCGCATATCGCCAGCACCGTCATCACGCTCGGCAGGATCCGGATGTGAACGGGACGCTTGGTATCCGTCATGGACGAGTCGCTTACGCCAAGACTGTCGAGGGCGGCAGCTCGGCAAGCGCCGTCTCTGCACCGACGGCCCGTTGCCCTTGCTGGACAAGAATTGTCGAGCCTTCGGGGAAGTAGGTGTCGACCCGGGAACCGAATCGGATCAGTCCGTAGGTGTCGCCGATCGACAGCTGATCTCCGACCTTTGCGTGGCAGATGATGCGACGCGCGATGAGCCCCGCGATCTGCACCACCACGACATCGTGCCCGGACCGGGTGCGGATCTGCACACTATTGCGTTCATTGGCGACGCTGGCTTCGGCGCGATCCGCGGACAGGAACTGCCCGCTGCGGTGAATAACAGCAGTCGCCGCGCCAGCCACCGGGACGCGTTGCACGTGAACATCGAACACCGAAAGGAAGATGCTGATGCGCGGGAGCGGTTCGGCGGGCAGCCCCAGCTCGGGCGGCGGCACCGCGCGGTCGACGAGGCAGATCTGGCCGTCGGCGGGGGCCACCACGACATCGGCGCGGTTGGGTGGGATGCGCGCCGGATGCCGGAAGAATCCAGCGCACGCACCGGCGAGCGCCAGCCCCGTGCCGCGAATCCAGCGGTTCCGGAACCCGAGTCCGGCCACTCCCAACCCTCCGGCGATGAACGGAAGTCCTGCCGGATGGATCGGTGGAATGGTCGAGCGGAAGAGTTCGACGATATGCGGGATCCCGGAATCGGGCTCTGAACCTACGGGGCGGGGGCGTCTTGCCACCGGACCATCCTAGTGATGGCCCGGGCAGCGCGGTGGCCCGCTACGTCAGGTTCCACACTTTGACGGTGGTCCCAGCCGTCAGCTCGGTGACGTCCTCGGGGATGTCGAGCAGGCAGTTCGATGCCGCCAACCACCGCAAATGGTGTGACGCGGGCGGACCGACCGCCGTCACGGTGCCGGCGGCGCCATCCCACACACCCCTGCGGAACTGGCGCTTTCCCGCCGGTGCCATCAGCGTCTCGGTGAGCACCGCCTCGTGTTGGAGCCGTTCCGGCGCCAGCCCCATTGCGGCGCGCAGCGGTTCGCGAATGAACACTTCGAACGAGACCAGCGCGCTGACAGGATTGCCGGGCAGCGTGAGCACCGGAACTCCGTTGACGCGACCGGCCCCCTGCGGCTTACCCGGTTGCATGGCGACTGAGACGAAGTGGACCCCGGCGTCGGTGAGCGCGTCCTTGACCACTTCGTACGCCCCGGCACTCACCCCGCCAGTGGTGATGACCAAATCCGCTTGCGCCCCGAACTCGTCGAGCACGGAGAGGAATTCCTCGACGTCATCGGCGACTGTCGGTGCCACCACCGCGTCAGCTCCAGCTTCCTGGACCGCAGCGGCCAGCATGACGGCGTTGGATTCGTAGATTTGTCCTGGCTTGAGGTCGGTGCCCGGGGGAACCAGCTCGCTGCCCGTGGAGGCGATCACCACCCGCAAACGAGGATGCACGGTGAGCTCCTCCAGCCCGAGCGCCGCGGCCAGGCCCAGTGCCGGCGCCATGAGACGGGTACCGGCGGTGAGCACCGTGTCGCCGGCCCGCACATCCTCACCGGCGCGCCGGATATGTTGCCCGGCACGAGGCGCTTCGGTGATGGTCACCTTTTCGGTGCCACCATCGGTGACCTCGACGGGTACTACCGCGGTGGCACCGGAGGGAACCGGTGCGCCCGTCATGATCCGGTGCGCGGTGCCGGGCGCCAACGTCAGCTCGTCGGTGCGACCGGCGGGGATGTCCTCGGCGACCGGCAGCGTTATCGGGCGCTCGGAAGAGGCGCATGCCAGGTCCTCGTACCGAACCGCATAGCCATCCATGGCCGAGTTGTCGAAGACCGGCAGATTCAGCGGCGCGACGATATCGGCGGCCAGCACCAATCGGTCGGCCGCACCGACCGATATCCGTACGGGTGCGGGAGCGGAAATCAATCCGGCGACGACTTGCTGGTGCTCGGCGACGGAACGCATCGGCCAATTATTGCCACAGGACGCCCTCGGAGTGCGCGTGGATGGCGGTGGCGGGAGGATGTGGTCATGGCTGTCGGCGGAGTGCTCTTCGATATCGACGGGGTCCTGGTGACCTCATGGGAGCCGATCGACGGCGCAGTCGAGGCGCTCAAAGTGCTCAACGACGAAGATGTTCGTCGTTGCTTCTTGACCAACACCACCTCGCGGACCCGAGTGCAGATCGCGGAGTTGCTGACCGCGGCCGGGCTGGTTGTGCCCGCTGACGAGGTGATCACCGCCGCGATGCTGACCGCAGATCACGTGATCACCCAACACCCGGGCGCTCGCTGCTATCTACTCAACGACGGGGATATCACCGCCGACATGCCGGGAGTCGAGTTCGTCGAGTCCGTCTCCGACGACCCCGAAGTGATCATTCTGGGTGGGGCCGGCCCGCAGTTCGATCACGTCGCGCTCAGCCGGGTGTACGACCTGATGGCTCAGGGGATTCCGGTGGTGGCGATGCATCGGAACGCGGTGTGGAGCACCCGCGAGGGGTTGCGAGTCGATACCGGCGTGT
This sequence comes from Mycobacterium sp., assembly GCA_050701835.1. Classification (GTDB taxonomy): domain Bacteria; phylum Actinomycetota; class Actinomycetes; order Mycobacteriales; family Mycobacteriaceae; genus Mycobacterium. The sequence goes on from JBOGDC010000017.1 coordinate 77,869, forward strand.
ATCTGGCGGGGATGGAACAGGTTTCGGGACACAAGGCGGTTGCCGTCGGTAAGCCCGCTCCGGCGGGATTTCAGTTGGCGGCGGAGCGGATGGGCTGTGAGCCGGATCAAGTGGTGATGGTGGGTGACGATCTGCACGTCGACGTGCTGGCCGCGCAGGTGGTGGGAATGACCGGTGTGCTGGTGCGCACCGGCAAGTTCCGCCAGGACACACTCGATAGGTGGGCGGCCGACCAGTACGCGATGCAACCGGCATATGTAGTCGACTCTGTCGCAGATTTACCGCAGCTGTTGTCGGACCTGTAGACCAGAATCGCCCGCATGATCGATCACTTCGGTATCAACTGTGCGGACCTGCCGGCGGCGGCCGCGTTCTACGACAAGGTGCTCGGGGTTCTCGGATTTACCCGGCAGATGGACTTCGGTGTCGCCATTGGATACGGGGCCAACGGACAGGCCCAATTCTGGATCGGCGGTGACCCCAGCGGACAGGTGGTGACGGGCCCCAATCGCGAGGTGCACATTGGCTTTTCGGCCGCGAGTACGTCGAAGGTTGACGAGTTCTTCGTGACGGCGACCGGTGAAGGAGCCGAGGTGCTGCATGCGCCGCGGCTGTGGCCCGAGTATCACCCCGGGTATTACGGCGCGTTTGTGCGCGATGCCGACGGCAACAACGTCGAGGCGGTCTTCCACGGATGAGCCGCGTGCGCGAAGAGCGACGGTACCGCGCAGCACCTGTCTAAGCGCCCGGTGTGACAATCCCCGTCGCCGTCGGCTTGGTCGGAGCAGAACCCGCAAGGACGATGGGTGTCGGTGATGTCGTCGGATCGGCGGTCGATTGTGGCGGCGTGACAGGCGCTGCACCGCCGGGCACCACAATCGGGACCGCCGCGGCGCCGTGCTGACCCGACTTGTCGGAGTCGGTATCCGAATCCCCGTCGGGCGGCCAATCCACGCTTGTCGGCGGCCAGCTTTCGGCCTTATCGCCGCCTGCCGCTGCCGGGGGAGAGCACCCCGCCGCGGCGCCGAAATCACCGGGGCTGCAGTTGTCCGCGTGCGTGATGGGCGCCTGTGACATGCCCACGATTGTCAACACGATCGCTGCGGCAACCCACCGCGCGAGGACCTGGCGTTGTTTCAGGAGAGTACTCACAGCGAGAGGATGTCCCCGTACACGTTCACGCTGTCATCGGACTTGTCGGTGTCGATCATCGCCGTGGTGAAAAACCGGATGGAGACCGGTCCACCGCAGGCATCCACTTTGACATGCGCATCGTGAACCATGATTGCACCGGTACGGCCTTTGAGCGCCTTCTTACCCAGCACGATGTTCTTGATCGTCCCGGGAAGCAGGTTGACCGAGATATCCCCGTTCACCTCCGCGTATGGGCCGATCATCCCCAGGATATTGCTGCTCCCGGAGAAACCGGGATTAATGCCCGCGTCGGCGCCTACCTCCACACTTCCGCCCTCGCTGAGGTCGATCTGGCAGCCGAGCTGCAGGCCCATGACGAGGGTGCCCGAGTTGACCGGAATGGCGCCGTTGGCATCAATGCTGGCGGCGGCCTTGCCGGAGACGAAGCCCTCGCGGGTGAACGCGGTCGCTGCCATGTTCGGCACCGAATTGACCGTCATCCGCGTCAACGAGGCACTCAGATGCCAGCCGTCGTCGGTGACAGCGGATTGGGTCACGTCAGCCACCGGCAGCGGATCTGCCGCAGCCACGGCAACACTCGCACCGGAAAGCGCAATAACAAGGGTGACAACAGAAAGAATTTTGCGCACGAACCCGCCTTACGTGGAATGGGTGGCCGAGCTCAGCTATCCGGCGACGAGCGTATGCAACATGCCTGTGTGATACCTGGCACCGAACACCGGGAGAACTGTGAATGCATGGGTGGGCAGCATCGCGTAACTCCGGCAGGATGGGTCCGTGACCACACACTGGACCGCCGACGATATTCCTGACCAGACCGGACGCGTAGTCGTCATCACCGGCGCGAATACGGGACTTGGGCTCGAGACGGCCAGCGCACTGGCCGGCGTGGGTGCCCGGGTGGTATTTGCGGTCCGCGACCTCGACAAGGGCGCCGCCGCTATTGCCGAGATCAAGAAGGCTGCGCCCGAGGCCAACGTGGCGCTTCAACGGTTGGATCTGTCTTCCCTGACGGATATCACCTCTGCCGCTCGACAGCTGAGCGCCGAATACCCACAGATCGATCTGCTGATCAACAACGCCGGCGTGATGTATCCGCCGAAGAGCACCACGGCGGACGGGTTCGAGCTGCAGTTCGGCACCAACCACCTGGGGCATTTCGCCCTTACCGGATTGCTGCTGGAGAATCTCACCGCGGTACGCGGATCCCGCGTCGTCACCGTCAGCAGTAATGGCCATAAGTTCAGGGCCGCAATACATTTCGATGATCTGCAGTGGGACCGCAGTTACGACCGGGTGGGGGCATACGCGCAGTCCAAGCTTGCCAACCTGCTTTTCACCTACGAGCTGCAGCGGCGGCTGGTGGCGGCCGGTGCCGAGACCGTCGCATTGGCGGCGCATCCGGGCTTCTCGAACACCGAGCTTGCCCGGCACATGACCTTCTTGCCCGAGAGCGTCACATCGGCCGGTATGTCGATCCTGGGACAGGCGGCGGATAGGGGCGCCCTGCCGACGCTGCGCGCCGCCGCCGACCCCACTGCATTGGGCGGTCAGTACTACGGGCCTAGCGGTATCGGAGAATTCCGCGGGTATCCCAAGGTGGTCAAGTCGAGCAAGCAGTCACACGATGAGGCTCTCCAACAACGGCTTTGGTCCGTCTCGGAGGAGCTGACCGGAGTGCGCTTCCCTGTCTAGACGAAGAAGTTGTCGTGGTCGATGAACCACTGAGTGCGTTGCTCGTCGCTCATATCGGCAAGCTTCCCGAAGCCCTCGAAGTACCGCTCGCGGGGCGCGCCCGGGGCGAACAGCATGAGCATCGAAGAACGCTTCCGACATCACCTTGTGGAAATGCGTTGCCGCGCCGAAGCTTTTAACCGGTCCGGCGTCTATCGGTACAGGCCGTAGTCGGGCGGATCGGTGGCCGGTGTGAACGTCGCGGTGATCTCGCCGGTGTCGCCGTGATACCGCGGGTCGGGATATCCGGAAACGATCAGTGACATGCGATCGACGCTACGCGGGTTATAGCTCCCGATGAAGGGTGCGGACGGCGTCGATGCGCTCCTTGAGCTGATCGCGCGTGGCCGCCGCGATCGGCGGGCCGCCGCATCTGCGGCGCAGCTCGTTGTGAATCCAGCCATGCGGCTTACCCGACTTGTGGTGGGTCGCCGCCACTAGGGCGTTGAGTTCGCGGCGTAGCTCGCGCAGCTGGCCGTGCGTCGAGGTGATCTCCGGCGGCACCTCGCCGGAGGCGGTCCGCTTGGTGAGTTGCTCTTCTTGCCTGCGCCGCAACAGATCTCGCATCTGGTTCGGATCGAGCAGGCCCGGGATGCCGAGGTACTCGGCCTCCTCATCGCTACCCGCGGGGGTCGCCGTACCGAAGGATGCCCCGTCGAAGATCACCTGATCCAGCTCAGCGCTCGCGCTCAGCGATTCGAAGCCCTTGTCCTCCTCGCTGGGTTCGGTGCGTTTGCGCTCCTCCTGCCCCTCCTCGTCGAGCGGTTCGCGATGCGGCTTGCCGAGCACGTGATTGCGCTGCTCCTCCAGCAGGCTGGCGAGCTCCAGCAGCGTCGGCACGGACGGCAGGAAGATGCTGGCCGTCTCACCCGGTGTACGCGAACGCACGTACCGTCCGATCGCCTGGGCGAAGAACAGCGGTGTCGAGGCGCTCGTCGCGTAGACGCCGACCGCCAGGCGCGGCACGTCGACGCCTTCGGACACCATGCGCACCGCCACCAGCCACTCGCTGGTGCCGCTGGAGAATTCGGAGATGCGGTCCGAGGACTTCGGGTCGTCAGAAAGCACCACGGTGGGTTCGGCGCCGGTGATTGTGGTCAGCAGTTTCGCGTAGGCACGTGCGGACTTCTGGTCGGAGGCGATGATCATGGCCCCGGCATCGGTCATACCGCCGTTACGTTTCTGCTGCAGCCGCGCGTGGGCAGCACGGAGCACCGCGGGCATCCAATCCCCATTGGGATCCAGGGTGGTGCGCCAGGCGCGGGCGGTCTGTTCGGCGCTTAACGGCTCGCCGAGGCGGGCGGCGTGTTCCTCGCCGGCACTGTCGCGCCACCGGGCCTCGCCGGAGTACGCCATGAAGACCACGGGGCGGACCACGCCGTCGGCCAGGGCCTCCGAGTAGCCATAGGTGTGATCGGCCCGCGACTGCTGGAAACCCGCGCGGTCGGGCTCATAGTTGACGAACGGGATGGGGCTGTCGTCGCTCCGGAACGGAGTCCCCGTCAGGGCGAGGCGGCGGGTGGCGTCGTCGAAGGCCTCCCGGGTGGCGTCACCCCAAGTCTTGGCGTCCCCGGCATGGTGAATCTCGTCGAAGATGACCAGCGTGCGATGGTTCTCGGTGCGCACGCGGTGCCGGGTGGGGTGGCTGGCCACCTGTGCGTAGGTGATAACGACTCCGTGGTACTCCGAGGAGGTCTGTGAATCCGAGTTGCTGAACCTCGGATCCAGGGCCAGCCCGAAGGATGTCGCCGCCTGAGCCCACTGCACCTTGAGGTGTTCGGTCGGCACGACCACGGTGATCTTGTCGACGGTACCGTCGCCCAACAGCTCGGTAGCAATTCGCAGGGCAAATCTCGTTTTCCCTGATCCCGGGGTTGCGACGGCCAGGAAATCTCGAGGCTTGGCGGCCAGATAACGCACCAATGCCCTACGTTGCCAGCCCCGCAATGTTTGGGTGCTGGGCGCTTCTACAGCCCGCACCCCAAGACTCCTCACTGATCGAACAGGAGCGTAGCGCAACGGTTTACGGGAGTGCATCCCGCCGGGCGTGGCGGGCACCGCGTGTCGTGCCGTGGGGTGACGGCCGACGAAGATCAGCGCAGTGCCCGCCTTCTTCCCCGCCTTCTACTTCACCGGGAAGATCACGCCGGTGAGGTCCTCAGATACCGACCACAGTCGGCGCTGCAAATCGAGGTCATAGGACTGCTCGCTGGATGCGACGACCCTGGGGTTCCCGCGCTGCTCGCCGAATCCGTCCGGGCCGTAGTACTGGCCGCCCAGTGCGGCGGGATCCGTTGCGGCGCGCAGGGTGGGCAGGGCGCCCGCGGCGGCATCCTGCGTAATCAGTGGTGCTACGACGTTGAACACCGCTCGCACCCAGCCCGGGGAGTTGCGCGCCAGCTCGGTGTTCGAGCCGCCGGGGTGCGCCGCCGTGGCGACGGTGTGGGTGCCGGCAAGCCGCCGCTGCAGTTCGTAGGTGAACAGCAGGTTGGCCAGTTTCGACTGCCCGTACGCCGCGACGCGGTCGTAGCTGCGTTCCCACTGCAGGTCGTCGAAGTGGATCGCGGCGCGGAGGCGGTGCCCGATGCTGGATACGGTGACGACCCGCGAACCCTCGACGGGCAGCAGGTTCTCCAGCAGCAGGCCGGTGAACGCGTAATGCCCCAGGTGGTTGGTGCCGAACTGAAGCTCAAAGCCGTCGGCGGTGGTGGACTTCGGCGTCCACATGACACCGGCATTGTTGATCAATAGGTCGATCCGGTCGTATCGCGACTTCAGCTCGTCACTGGCGCGGCGGACGGAATCGAGGGAGGACAGATCCAACGGCTGCAGGGTGATATCGGCGCTCGAGTGGGCTGCGGTGATCTCGACGGCCGCGACCTTTCCCTTCTCCGTGTTGCGCACGGCGAGTACGACATGGGCGCCGCGCGCGGCGAGCGCCTTGGCGGTCTCGAGGCCGAGGCCGGTGTTGGCGCCGGTGACGACCGCGACGCGGCCGGTCTGATCGGGGATGTTGGTGGTTGTCCAGGTGGACATGGAGGCTCCTTGAGTAATATCTCTAGTAACCGGGGCGGTTACTCCGCTTACGACTATACGGAACGATCGCCCCGCTTTGTCAATGCTCGAAGGAGTGTGAGATGGATCAACCCGCCCGTCCCTTGCGTGCAGACGCTGCCCGCAACCGTGCACGGGTGCTGGAGGTCGCCTACCAGGCATTCGCGGAGGAGGGGATCAGCGTCCCGATCGACGAGATTGCTCGGAGGGCCGGCGTGGGTGCCGGAACTGTCTACCGGCACTTTCCGGCCAAAGAAGATCTGTACCGCGCGGTCGCGGAGGACCGGATGGGCAATGTGATCGGGAAGGGGCGCGAGCTCCTCGAGTCGGTCGATCCCGGTGACGCACTGTTCGAATTCTTGCGGTCGCTGGTGGCCTGGGGTGGCACCGATCAAGGATTGGTGGAGGCGCTGGCCGGGGCCGATGTCGATATCGAATCCCTCATGCCGCAGATCGAGGAGTCTTTTTACGCCGTCTTGGGTGATCTGCTGGCTGCTGCGCAGGAGACGGGCACGGTGCGGCCCGATGTCGGTGTCCACGAGGTGAAGGCGCTGCTGGTGGGATGCCAGGCCATGCAGAGCTATAACCAGGAGGTCGCACAACAGGTGACCGACGTCGTGTTCGACGGGCTGCGGCCGCGTACATAGCCGACTCGAGTTTTGCGGGCGCTACGCTGGCGAGGTCGGAGGTAGCAAATGTCGGTTCGTCTGTGGATAGCGCTCCTGGCCGCGCCGCTGCTGGTAGCCGGGTGCTCATATTTCGGGTCGCGGCAGCATGAGGACTGGCGTGCGCGGACCGCTGTGGATTCCGCCGAGCTGGAGGTCGACGCGGCGCTGCGCGATATCGATCCGTGCGGATTCGTGGACGCGGAGTCGATCAAGACCAAGATTCCGCGCGCTATCTCCTACGGATACACCGAAGGCTTTGATCGGTGCACCCTTCAGCTAGGCGCGTTCGACGGCGATTTCCCCAGTGATGTCTCGGCGACCATCGGCCTTGACCTCACCCCCGGCCCGAAGGAGATGGTGGAGCAGCCCACCGACTCGATGAAGGTAAACGGAATAGCGGTCACCCATATGTTGGGGCCGACAAGTAATCGTGGATGGTGCCGCTACGTCTTCAACCTCGGAATGGACGATCTGCACGGTGCGTCCTCCCGCGGTGCCGCCGATCTGATGAAGCGGGTGCGGGTAGAGGTGCTGGCCACCCTAGCCAAGGATCCGGGGGCCGGGGTCCCGGTCTATCCCTGCAAGGAGGCGATCGCCATCGCCACCGGAGCGGCGCAAATCAGGTCGCAGCACCTGCCCCTCTGGTCCGACTCCGTCCCGCGCCCGGCGGGGCAGGACCCGTGCTCGGTCCTCGCCGATGTGCGTGGATTCGCCAGTTACCGTCCGAGCGGCGTTTCTGGATTGGCGACGGACCTCTACAGCTGCTGGCTCAGTTCGGGGCCGCCCGGAGACCGGAAGGCAAGCGGAGTTCAGGTGACACTGCGACCGGTGGATCCTCGAGAGCCCGACGCCTCCTCGTACGGTGATGAAAGGCACTCGGTAGTTGAGCAGCGCGGCGGCGTCGAATTGCATGTCAGCACCGTCACCCGGGAGTACGAGAAGCCGTTCTGCGAGGTCTACGTATTTCTGGGAAAGTCATTCGTGCCCAACGTTTTCCATCCTGGAGCGGTCGTGGTGGACGAATCGCGGGTGCCGGGTATCGTCGTCGAGCACGGTTCATGTGAGGACGTGAAGACAGTGGCCGTTGCCGCCGCCAAAAGGTTCGGTCAGTAGCGGGCGGCGTTCAATCGGAGCCGAGATCGGCCCGTGCGTGTTCGGCGAGCTGGTCGATGCTGTGGTCGGCGGCAAACTTGTCGATCGCGGTGACTGCCGGTGTGCTCACGGCCGCCCAGCGTGCGTCGTCTGCGATTTGGTCGTGGTCGTGTGCGTACTGGATCGCCGGCTGCAGTGATTCGGGCCCCTGGAACAGTGCGAGCTCTGCTGCGTCCAGATTGTCGAGTACCGAGCCCATGTCACTGCCAACAATCTTGACCGCCGCCTCTGCCTTGGCCATTGCCGTCATGCTGGCCTGAATGTCGGCGACCGCGTTGAAGAGGCCTTGTTTGTTCGGAGGATGGGCGGCCAGTGCGGCGCGGATCAGACCAAGGTGTGAAACGAAGTCCAGATGATCGGTGATGAGCTCGGTGTACACCTTCGCTCGGTCACTCCTGATGGCTTGTTCTCGCGCGAGTTGTTCCTGCCTGTCCATCTGCGTTCCGCTGACGTGTACCGATGCCCATGCCGAGACTCCGGCCGAAACAAGCGCTGCAGCTACGGCAGTCGCGAGCGCGTAGCGGCTGCTGCGAGCGGCCATCCGGATCTCGTGTTGCAGTGCGTCGAAATGTTTCTCTGATAATTGTTCGACCGGTTCGGTAGCTGAATCGGCTGGAGCCTTCTCCGCATCCATTGAACGCCAACCCTTCCCATCCAGGCCAAGGAAGCCGCGTCCATCCTCGCACCCGGCGCGCTATGGCTGGCCCGGTTTCCGGATTTGCGGATGGCCGGCGAAGGCTCCTGTCGCGACGTGACTGCGCGTGCGGTGTGGCACGGCGCTGGTCGTGGCGTACCGATAACGGCACCCGTACGCCGGCTCCGGCGGATAATCCACAAGGCACTCGATGACCGAGACCTACGCGTCGCGGCCCGTCGGTTGGCCATGCGAATGGCCGCCGACGACCCCGATATCGCTGTTCGCGAGCTCGAGCACATGGCGACTCCGGTCGCCATCACCGATCCGTGATGGAGGACTCATGAGGGCAGGTGGCCTACTGGCGGGTGCTGCGGTCGCCGTCGGGGTGACGGTCGCGGCTCCGGTTGTTCACGTGGCAGCGGATCCCGGCCACACCAACGAGTTCCGGACCCCGTCGCGGAATATCACCTGCCTGCTATCCGCTGGAGGCGATCCGGAGTACAACTACGTGCGATGTGAGATCGCGCAGATCGCGTATCCGGCGCCACCACTGCTGCCGGATTGCGGTTCGTTTTCCCGGTCGATGGGGCACATGGTGTTCATGTACGAGGGCCGGCCGCCCGGCTTCGAATGCCCGCACGACTCCATATCGCCCGATGTCGACGTTCCGGTATTGGCGTACGGGCAGTCGGTGCGCGTCGGGAATTTCACGTGCGAAAGCACCGACCACGGCGTCAATTGCACCGACGCCACCTCGGTTCACCGCTTCTGGCTTTCTCGCGATGGCTACTACTTCACCTAACGGCCGGCCCACCGCCGCGGCAGAACGGGATCAGCAATGAGTATCGAAACGAGTTCGTGGCTTGGTCGAATTGTCAAGCGCCCCAGTCTCATTTTCGCTGCGATCGCGGTAGTAGTGGTAGTGGCCGGTGCCTTCCTCGGGGCGCGGTACTGGACCCACACCGATGCGCTCACCTGCCGGCCGGACGACCTATCCCGCCGTCACGCCGAGATTTTCGCCACCAATAACACCGCCGTCATTAGTGACCCCAATGACGGAAGGCTCCGCGACGGGTTGGAGACGTTCGAGCAGCAGGCCGAAGACACCATGGCACGCAACAACACCCATGCCGGCGGGTCGACGTTGCTTGACGGCGTCTACTGGTCCGATGACCTCCAGCTGACCACCTATGAGCGGTCCCGTGAGTTCCACGTGTGCGATCTGGACGCACCGGGTCTGCATGCAGTCGCCGAAGTGGTGCGGCGTCAGTTCAACCAGGAGTCGGTGCTGACATTCGAATACCTGCCTCAGAACTGGTCAGGCTCCGACGCTGCCATCGTGGAGGTGCCCGGTATCGATGTCCACAGATTCCACGATGCGCTGGTAGGCGACCACCCGGCTCGTGAACGCCTGGACGGTGGATCGGTGACGACGGATCGCACCCTGCTCCTGGTCGCGGGGGTTGCCGATATCGATGTCGCTCGCAACTTGGTCGGCGAGGCGGGGGGCGACTGGTCGGCCGCGAGGGTTCACTACGGGAAGCGGGAGTTCGTTGAATAACGACAGAGTTCGTGTATTCGGCCGGTGCGCCGTGCGCCGTGCGCCGTGCGGCTCGCTATCGCGGCCGCCGCCTGGTCCGCCGGTCTCGGTTCTCCGGTGGCCCGTGCCGATAAGCCGTTCGCCTTTCAGGTGCCCTCGGGGAACATCGCGTGCTATCTCGGTCCGGGCGCCGAGGGCGGAACCGACGGCGCCGTCGGATGCGAGATTGGAGACCACACCTATGTGTCGTCTCCCCGCCCGCAGACCTGTCATCTTGCGTGGGGTGACCGGTTTTATCTCGCGCAAGGCAATCCGGTGACGGTCTCGTGTCACGGTGACACGCTGCGAACCGGGGACCTGCCCACTCTCGACTACGGCGAGACCGCCTTCTCGGGAGCCATTCGTTGCGGTATTGAGGAGACCGGGGTGACCTGCACCGACAACTCGACGGGCCACTTCTTCCGGGTGTCCCGCGATTTGTACCAGGTGAGATGAGGGCCGTCCGGACCGCGCCACGTGGTCGACTTCGGGTGACTGTGGGACCCAGGAGTGCGGCAGCAGGTCGTGAACGTCGTGGTTGTTGGCCTACTGACCACCGGATCGCCCTTGCACTCGCCATGTCCGAGTGCTAAAAAGGGGATTGGCACTCACGACCGGTGAGTGCTAGGCCGGTCCAGTGAGGCCGCAGCCCACACAGCTGCGTCCGTCCGTCGCGGGCACTGAGCCCGGCCAAGAACGTGCAACCCCCTATACGGAGGAATCACTTCGCAATGGCCAAGATAATTGCGTACGACGAAGAGGCTCGCCGCGGCCTTGAGCGGGGTCTGAATGCCCTCGCCGACGCGGTCAAGGTGACGCTGGGCCCCAAGGGTCGCAACGTCGTCTTGGAGAAGAAGTGGGGCGCCCCCACGATCACCAACGATGGTGTGTCCATCGCCAAGGAGATCGAGCTGGAGGACCCGTACGAGAAAATCGGCGCTGAGCTGGTCAAGGAAGTTGCCAAGAAGACTGACGATGTCGCGGGTGACGGCACTACTACCGCCACCGTGCTCGCTCAGGCCCTCGTGAAGGAAGGCCTGCGTAACGTCGCCGCCGGCGCCAACCCGCTCGGTCTGAAGCGCGGCATCGAGAAGGCAGTGGAGGCCGTCACAAGCGCCCTGCTGGCTTCGGCCAAGGAGATCGACACCAAGGAGCAGATCGCGGCCACCGCGGGCATCTCCGCGGGCGACCAGTCCATCGGTGATCTGATCGCCGAGGCAATGGACAAGGTTGGCAACGAGGGTGTCATCACCGTCGAGGAGTCCAACACCTTCGGCCTGCAGCTGGAGCTCACCGAGGGTATGCGCTTCGACAAGGGCTACATCTCGGGTTACTTCGTGACCGATGCCGAGCGTCAGGAAGCCGTCCTGGAGGATGCATACATCCTGCTGGTCAGCTCCAAGGTGTCGACCGTCAAGGACCTGCTTCCCTTGCTGGAGAAGGTCATTCAGGGCGGCAAGCCGCTACTGATCATCGCCGAGGACGTTGAGGGTGAGGCTCTCTCGACTCTCGTCGTCAACAAGATCCGCGGCACCTTCAAGTCCGTCGCCGTCAAGGCGCCGGGCTTCGGTGACCGTCGCAAGGCAATGCTGCAGGACATGGCGATCCTCACCGGTGGCCAGGTCGTCAGCGAAGAGGTTGGCCTCTCCCTGGAGACCGCCGACATCACGCTGCTCGGGCAGGCCCGCAAGGTCGTCGTCACCAAGGACGAGACCACCATCGTCGAGGGCGCGGGCGATTCCGACGCCATCGCCGGTCGCGTGGCCCAGATCCGTAGCGAGATCGAGAACAGCGACTCCGACTACGACCGCGAGAAGCTGCAGGAGCGCCTGGCCAAGCTGGCCGGCGGTGTTGCGGTGATCAAGGCCGGAGCTGCCACCGAGGTGGAGCTCAAGGAGCGCAAGCACCGCATCGA
>JBOGDC010000018.1:0-2663 GCA_050701835.1 Mycobacterium sp.
TCCTCCGCCAGCTTTTCGCGGCGCTCCTGCCCGGCCGGTCCTCCCAGGTCGGTGACATCGTCCTCGTCACCGCCACCACCGCGCTTGGTCTGCTCCTGCGCCATCGCTGCCTCCTGACTCTTACGTCGGTTCCGTTCAGCCTACCGGGCAGCGCCCTCACACTGGCGGCAACGCACCCTGCCGAAGGGCCCGGCCTCGTGTGTGATCGTCGGGGACACTAGGTCGTGAGCTGGTCGACCAGTTCAGCCGCGGAATTCACCGAGTCCAGCAGTGCGCCCACGTGGCTCTTGCTGCCGCGCAGGGGCTCCAGGGTTGGAATCCTGACAAGCGAATCTCCACCCAGGTCGAAGATCACCGAGTCCCAGCTGGCGGCGGCGATATCGGTACCGAATCGGCGCAGGCACTCACCCCGGAAATAGGCCCGGGTGTCGGACGGAGGCCGGGTCACCGCATCCAGCACCTGTTGTTCGGTGACCATCCGCTGCATCGACCCGCGGGCGACCAGCCGGTTGTACAGGCCCTTGTCGAGGCGCACATCGGAGTACTGCAGATCGACCAGGTGCAGACGCGGCGCCGACCAGCTGAGGTTCTCGCGCTGCCGGAAGCCCTCCATCAACCGCAGCTTGGCGGGCCAGTCCAGTAGATCCGCACACTCCATCGGATCGCGCTCCAACAGATCCAGGACCTTGGCCCAGGTCTCCAGCACGTGGGTGGCCTGCGGATCCGGGTCTCTCGACTGGATAAATTCGCCCACCCGGTCCAGGTAAATGCGTTGTAGCGCAAGCCCTGTCAGCTCACGGCCGTCCGCGAGTGCCACGGTGGCCCGCAGCGACGGATCACGGCTGATCACATGCACGGCATGTACGGGCCGCGCCAGGGTGAGATCCGACAGGTCTGCCCCGGATTCGATGAGGTCGAGTACCAGCGAGGTAGTACCCACCTTGAGGAATGTCGAGGTCTCCGCGAGGTTGGCGTCCCCGATGATGACGTGCAGGCGCCGGTACTTGTCGGCATCGGCGTGCGGCTCGTCGCGGGTGTTGATGATGCCCCGTTTGAGAGTGGTTTCCAGGCCCACTTCGACCTCGATGTAATCGGCACGCTGTGAGAGCTGGAAGCCCGCATCATCACCGGAAGGTCCGATCCCGACGCGACCCGAGCCGGTGACCACCTGGCGTGACACGAAGAACGGGGTCAGCCCGGTGATGATCGAGGAGAACGGCGTCTGCCGACTCATCAGGTAATTCTCGTGCGTGCCGTACGAGGCGCCCTTGCCGTCGATGTTGTTCTTGTACAGCTGCAGCCGGGCCGCACCGGGCACGCTGGCGACGTGGCGGGCCGCGGCCTCCATGACGCGTTCTCCGGCTTTGTCCCAGATCACGGCGTCCAGCGGATTCGTGCATTCGGGTGCCGAGTACTCGGGGTGGGCGTGGTCGACGTACAGGCGGGCACCGTTGGTGAGGATCATGTTGGCCGCCCCGACCTCGTCGGCGTCGACGATGGGGGCCGGGCCCGTGACGCGGCCCAGGTCGAAGCCGCGGGCATCACGCAGCGGGGATTCCACTTCGTAGTCCCACCGGGTGCGTTTGGCCCGCTGGATGCCGGTTGCCGCGGCGTACGCCAGCACTGCCTGCGTGGAGGTGAGGATCGGGTTGGCGGCCGGGTCCGTGGGCGACGAAATGCCGTACTCAACCTCGGTACCGATGATCCGTTGCATAGCGTTCAGCCTAGAGAGCCTGGGCTGAACACCACGCCGGGGACCGTTCAGACTCCCGGTCTGCGTATCTCACCAGGATTAGCGTCGGGCTCATGAGCCATCCCGACAAGATTCGCGTCGATCTCAGCGGAGCACCCCAGACGATGCTGGCGACGTTCTACGCCAAGGCGCTCGATGCGAACCTGCCCGAACCGATCCTGAACGATGTCTACGCGCGCGACATCGTGGATCGGATCGATTACGACTGGTCCAGGACCACGATCACCGCGAGAAGGTCGCCAGCCGTGACGACGCGTTCGGCCCACTTCGACAACTGGACCCGCAAGTTCCTGGTGGCACACCCGGAAGCCGTCGTACTGCATCTGGGCTGCGGCCTGGATAGCCGATTCTTCCGCGTGAAACCCGGCCCCGGCATCGAGTGGTACGACGTCGATTATCCCGACGTAGCGACGCTGCGAAACCAGCTGTACCCCGCGGCTGACCACTATCGCGTCGTTTCGGCTTCGGTCACCGATCCCGCGTGGCTCACGGGCATTCCGACAGACCGTCCCGTGCTGATGATCGGTGAGGGGCTGACGATGTACCTCACCGAGGATGACGGCATCGCCTTGTTCCGCAGGGTCGTCGATCGTTTTCCGTCCGGCGAGCTCCAGTTCGACGCGTTCAACACGTTGGGCATCAAGACGCAATGGTCCAACGCCGTGGTGCGACGCTCCGGGGCAACGCTGCACTGGGGTATCAACGAACCCGAGGATGTCATCAGCGCGGTGCCGCAGCTGCGCCTGCTCGAATGGGAGTCGCCGTTCGATTCTTTTTCATTCCAACGGGTTCCGACGGCATACCGTGCGCTGGCAAGGGTGATGTCACTGTCGAACAAGCTGCGATACATGGCGCAGTACCACCGCTACGCCTTCTGAGAAGTGGGGGTTGGCCGCGGCGGTCCTTGCCG
>JBOGDC010000019.1:0-64702 GCA_050701835.1 Mycobacterium sp.
GCGTATGGGAACTCGGCGTCCGTTCACATATCGGGGGCTATCCACAAGGCCTCCGCCGGACGGCACCGAATCGTCCGCGGGGTCGGTGGTGAACGCCACGCTAGCGGCATGGACCCACGCATCCGTAGCCGCTCACTCTCGGTACACCAGGGCATCAGCGACTCCACCCTTGCTCGCTGCAGGCGGACACAGGGGTGGCAGACACTCCGGCGCGGCTACTTCATCGACGCCGAGGTGGCCGCGGCTCTCGGCGACGCCGACCGGCACCGGATGCAGGTTGAAGTCGCCGCACCTGTTTTCGGCGACAACACGGTGTTCAGCCACGCATCGGCGGCGGTGCTGCACGGGCTTGCACTATGGCGGGTACCGCTAGACCGGGTTCATGTGACGCGCAACCGATCTCACGGTGGAAGACGCTCTCGAACCAGCGTTGGGCATGCCGCACGACTCGACGCCAGCCAGATCTGTAGTGTCGAGGGCCTTTCTGCGACGACCGTGGCGCGCACGGTGTGCGATCTGGCTCGGCTTCACGGATTTGCGACCGGAGTCGTCGCTGCCGACGACGCTCTCCATCGTGGACTGCTCAGTCATGCCGAACTGAGTGACGCCGTGGCCCGGGCACAGGGCTCACGCGGCGCCGGTGCCGCGCGTGCCACTAACCGCTTCGCCGACGGTCGCAGTGAGAGCTCGGGCGAATCACGCAGCCGCATACTGTTCTCGGCCGCCGGGATAGCGCCAATCGAACTGCAGCGCCGCATCGTCGACACGGCAGGCCGCGTGATCGCGCGCGCCGACTTCTACTTCGACGGAAATGTCGTCGGTGAATTCGACGGGATGGCCAAGTACGGCCGGCTACTGAGGGCCGGGGACACCGCCGGCGACGCGATCGCCCGTGAGAAGCTGCGGGAAGACCGCATCCGAGACACCAACCGCGTCGTGGTGCGCTGGACGTGGCGCGACCTGTCGACGCCGGAGCTCCTGGTGCGGCGGGTACGCGACGCCATCGCACGTGGCCGGGCCGCAGGAGCTCCGGCCACCCCCTGATGAGTCCGGACGTCGATTTGCCAGGCGCGCCCGAAGCTTCGGCCCCGGATCGAGTTACGGCATCCGTATCGGCTGCACCGTGGACCGGATGGGCGCATGCTGGCACGCATGGCCATGACCGAAACACCCAGCGAGAGCGGTCTGCAGCATTCGTTGCAGAAGCGCCACCTGACGATGATCGCCATTGGCGGCGTAATCGGCGCCGGACTGTTCGTCGGCTCCGGCGCCATCATTCAATCCGCCGGCCCCGCGGCATTCCTCACCTACGCCATCACCGGCGTACTCATCGTCATGGTCATGCGGATGCTCGGCGAAATGGCCGTGGCGAATCCGTCCACCGGTTCCTTCGCCGACTACAGCCGCCGCGCCCTCGGCGATTGGGCCGGGTTCTCGGTCGGTTGGCTCTACTGGTACTTCTGGGTGATCGTCGTCGGCTTCGAGGCGGTCGCCGGCGGCAAGTTGATCCAGGACTGGTTACCGCACGCACCGCTGTGGCTGGTGGCATTGCTTCTCATGACGGCGATGACGGCCACCAACCTCTTCTCGGTGCGCTCCTACGGCGAGTTCGAGTACTGGTTCGCGAGCGTGAAAGTCGCTGCGATCGTGGCCTTTCTGCTCGCGGGCACGTGCTACGTGCTCGGTCTGTGGCCCAACAAGCAGATGGACTTCTCCAACCTCACCAGGACCGGGTTCATGCCACACGGACCGGGCGCGATCTTCACCGGAATCGTCATCGTGATCTTCTCGATGGTGGGCGCCGAGATCGCCACCATCGCCGCGGCCGAATCGAAGGACCCCACGAAAGCCATTAGCCAGGCCACGAATTCGGTGATCTACCGCGTAGCCATCTTCTTCGTCGGCTCGATCTTCCTGATCGCGGTGATCGTGCCGTGGGACAGCCCGGCCATGGGGACGTCGCCGTACGTGACCGCATTCAAGACGATGGGCATCCCCGCGGCCGATCACATCATGCGATTCGTCGTGCTGACGGCGGTGTTGTCGTGTCTGAACTCCGCCATGTACACCGCATCTCGGATGTTGTTCGTCTTGGCCGGACGCAGAGAAGCGCCCCGAAGTTGGCTCAAGGTCAACGGACGCGGTGTCCCGGTACACGCGATTCTCGCCTCGTCGTTTGTCGGCTTCGTCTGCGTGATCCTGGCCTACCTCTGGCCCCACACCGTCTTCCTGTTCCTGCTCAACTCTTCGGGTGCGGTAATCCTGTTCGTGTACTTGATGATTGCTCTCTCACAGCTCGTACTGCGCCGGCAAACTCCGCCCGAGAAGCTGATCGTCAAGATGTGGGGATACCCGGCATTGACCGTCCTCACAGCGATCGCCATCGTCGCGATCCTGGTGGCGATGGGCTTCCAGGACGACACCCGCCCACAGCTCGGGCTGAGCCTCCTGTCCTGGGCGGTAATCCTGGGCCTCTTCGGTGTACTCCAACTAACTCGGAGGCGGAAGAGCGAACCCGTGACGGAAGAGCCCGTCACCCAGTGATCGAGACTGCCCTCCTGAAGAGCTGTAGCGTCATATTGTGGAGGTAATCGCCCACCGCCACAGGAGCTTTCCCCGCAAATGCGCGTGCGTGTGTGCCCTCCAGGATGATGCCCAGCTTGAAGCAGGCGAGCACGGTGTACCAGTCCATCGCGCTCAGATCCCGATCCGTGCGTGCCGCATAATGCGCCACGAGCTCCTCGGGGCTGGGCAGATTTCCGGCTTGCACCAGAGCACCCCCCAGTGAGGAATCGTCCGCCTCCGACGGCCAGGTCGCCAGCAGCCAACCCAGATCCAGCAGCGGGTCGCCGATCGTCGACATCTCCCAATCCACGATCGCGGCGAGCTGAGGTCCGTCATTGCGGAACATCATGTTGGCCAGGTGGAAGTCGCCGTGCATAATTCCCGGCTTCCACTGTGATGGCCGATGCTGCTCAAGCCAATCCGCGACGGACTGCAGGCCCGGAATGTCGGGGCCCGGGTAACCCTGGTGCTTGTCGTAGGACTCCAGCTCCTTGAGCCAGCGCGGCACCTGACGCTCCAGGAAGCCGTCGGGGTTGCCGTAGCCGTCCAGTCCCAGTGACTGGTAATCCAGTGCTCCGAGCGCCGCGATACCGCTCACGGCTTCCAGCCCCATCTGGTGCCTGATCTCCGCGCTACCGGCGTGCAACTCCGGCAAGGTGACCGACGCATTGAATCCGTCCACGGGCTCCATCAAATAGAAGACCGCGCCATCGAGCACCGACTCGTCGGGGCACGCCGCAATGAGATCCGGCGCCGGAACTCCCTGTCCGCGTAAGGCTCCCAACAAGCGCGCCTCGCGGCGGATAACGTTGTTGCTGGCCTCACGCAGATGCTTTGGCGGCCGCCGCAGCACGTACTCACGCCCACCGCGGGTGAATCGCACCATGATGTTCTGGGTGCCGCCCGTGATTGCCGCGATATCAGCGATATTTCCCTTCGGCAGGCCCTGCTCATCCATCCACCGGGAGATGACGTCGAAGTCAATGCTTTTCGGATCTACATGCTGCGGTGCGGCCATTACAGATTGCCTACCCGGTGTTCGAGCCGAGCCGCCACATGCGCGCGCGCCTTCTCGGTGAGCGCCGGAATGTGACTGGGCGGGAACAACCCCTCGTACGGGGTGTAGTCCTTGAGGACCTCCCTGGCGATGGTCACCTTATGCACCTCCGTGGGCCCGTCGACCAGGCCCATCACCTCCGAGTAGAGGAACATCTTCGCCAACGGCATCTCCTCGGACACTCCCAGGGAGCCGTGCAGATGCAGGGCCCGCTGGGCGACATCGTGCATGACCTTGGGCATCGCGGCCTTGATGGCCGAGATGTCCCTGCGCACCTTGAGATAATCTCCGTGCTTGTCGATCAGCCAGGCGGTGCGCAGCACCAGCAGCCGGAATGACTCCATCTCGATCCAGCTGTCGGCGATGCGTTCCTGGGTCATCTGCAGCTTGGCGATGGTCCCGCCGCGGGCAGGCCGGCTGATGACGCGCTCGCACATCATGTCGAATGCCTTACGAACCTGGGCCACCGTGCGCATGGCGTGGTGCACTCGACCACCGCCCAGGCGGGTCTGCGCGATCGCGAACGCGGCGCCCTCGGCGCCCAACATGTTCTCGGCCGGGATTCGGGCGTTGGTGAAGCGGGTGTAGGCCTCGTCCTCACTGAAACCGTGCACGGTGATGTTTCGGACGATCTCGACTCCGGGGGCGTTCGGGTCGACGATGAACATCGACATCCCCTGATACGGGCTGACATCGGGGTTGGTGACCGCCATGACGATCCAGAAGGCCGCGTGCCGGGCCTCGGAGTTGAACCACTTCTCTCCGTTGAGAATCCACTCATCGCCATCGCGTACCGCATTGGTGGTGAACAGCGTGGGATCCGATCCGCCCTGCGGCTCGGTCATGACGTAACAGGAGCCGATCTCACCGTCCATCAGGGGCTGCAGGTACTTCGCCTTCTGCGCCTCGGTACCAAAGTGCGCAAGGATCTCCGCGTTACCGGTGTCGGGTGCCTGGCAACCGAATATTGAAGGGGCCCAGAAGGATCGGCCTAGAATTTCGTTCAGGAGCGCCAATTTCAGCTGCCCGAAGCCGGGACCGCCCAGCTCGGGTCCGAGGTGACAGGCCCATAGGCCGCGACGCTTGACTTCCTCCTTGAGGGGGCGCACGTAGTCCATGGCTTCTTTGTCGGACTTGTCGTACGGATTCGGGAACACGTAGTCGAGCGGCTCAACCTCGGTCCGGACGAACTCGTCAGCCCAATCCAGTAGTTCCTGGTATTCGGGGTCGGTCTCGAAATCCCATGCCATGTCAGACACTTCCTGTCGGTTCGGGTTCAATGGGGCAGTTCACTTGGACACCGTCTAAAACCATGTCGGCGATGCGTTTGGCGATCTGTGCGGGGCTCTTGCCATCAGCGCGGTACCAGACCGACACCATGTTGAGCATTCCGAGAATCGCGTTGGTGACGACGTGGTCGGCGGTGCGGAAAACCCCGGCCGCATATCCCTCGTCGAAGACCCGCTGCCAGCAACGCTGCAGCTCGTCGCGTAGCTGCTGCAGCTGTGCTGCACGCTCACCGGTCAATGCCGAACCGTCACGCACCTGGATGGCGACCTGCTTGCGGTGCTTGACGATGAGGATGACGTAGGAGCCGATCAGCGTGCGCAGTCGCTTGGCAGGATCAGTGTTGATACTGGCGATATGTGCTGCCTCGGTGAGCATTTCGTTGATGTAGCTCTGCAGGATCTCCCAGAGGAGCTCCTCTTTGGATCCGATGTGGTAGTACAGTGCACCGCCACGAACGCCGGCCGCTGAGCCGATCTCTGCGACCCCCGTACCGTGGAACCCCTTCTCCGCGAAGAGCTCCGTGGCCGCGTCCATGATCCGTTGGCGCGTCGCACCGGCATCACCGTCAGACGCAGGCGGACGGCCCCGGCGTGGTTTCGCCTCCGGTGACGTCACAAAATGCCGCCGTCCAAACGGATCGTCGTCCCCGTGCAGTAGGCAGACGCCTCGCTCGCGAGATACAGCGCAGCGCCGACGATGTCCTCCGGTTCACCAACTCGACGCAGCGGAATGCTGGGAATCAGCGCCTCCGCGAATCCTTCTGGCCAGGCCGCCGCGATATCGGTGTTGAAAAGCCCGCATTGAATCGTGTTGGCGCGCACAGTCGGTCCGAAAGAGTGCGACAACCCAAGGGTAAGGGCATTGAGGCCGGCCTTGGCGGCCGCGTACGGCAGCGCCGTCGCATCGGGGCGCACGGCCTCGATCGAGCTGATGTTGATGATCGAGCCGCCTTCACCCGCTGCCATTTTGGTGGCGATCGACGCCGACAACCGGAACGGGCCCTTCAAGTTGACCCCAATCACCTTGTCGAACAGCGCCTCCGACACCTGGTCCAGGCTGGGGTACAACGGGGACAACCCTGCGTTGTTCACCAGCACATCCACCCGACCGAACTCGCGGTACACGGTCTCGACCAGCTCATCGCACTGCTCCCAGGAGCTGACATTGCAGGCGACGGGGAGAGCGCGGCGACCATGCTCGGCCTCCACCTTGGCGGCCAGCTCGTTACAGGAATCGACCTTGCGGCTGGCAATCACCACATCGGCACCCTGCGCCGCGAAGGCCTGCACCATCGCGCGGCCCAATCCGCGGCTTCCCCCGGTAACGACGACGACCTTGTCCTGCAGCACCCGATGCCTCCTCAATTAATGTGGCGATCGATACATTAATTGCGCGACACCGATAACGCAAGGGTGGGTTGTCGTCGTCAGCGTGCGAGCTTGTCCAGCAGGAGCGTGAACATCTCCTCGGACTTATCGTCCTTCGGATCGATCCGACAGAACATCACCGAGGCCACGTAGTTGGCCCGCTGTCGCGCCAACAGCCGGCAGGACCACGGTGAATCGTCGGTAGTACGCGTCCAGTTCACCTCGTCCTTACCGCTGTGCGCGATGTTCAGTTTCCAACGCTCTTGGGTGCCGCCAACCGCGGTAACACCCTGCGCTCCATCGCATTTGGACATTCGCGAGGCGAACTGTTCAAATTGCTGGCCGGCCGAACTGGCAGTCTCGAACACGATGAGCGCCGTGCCGACCGTGTGCTTGCGAATCTTTCCCACGGTCTCGACATACGCCTGGATGCGCGCCGCACCGAAGCTCAGATACTGCTGCCGAGTGGCCAGTGAATATCCATATGCGCAATCGGACACGGTGTTACCCGTCGAGAGCACCGTATCGAGCGCCGGGATGGTCTGGACCTGCGGAAGACCCGCGGCCGCGCGGACATCCGACGCCGATAGCAGCCGATCTTCGAGGTCAGCCTGTCTCGGAGGCAGCACCGGGTACAACTTCTCAGGCTTGGCGGGTGCGCCCGCCACACCCTCGACCGCATGGGTGCACGACGTCAACAGCGCAACCATGCTGAGTACAACGACTGGTGCCCAGCGCATTACCGAGAGCCCGACAACTTGTGCGTCAACCGATCCTGCACGTCACCCGCCTTGTTGTCGGAACATCTACCCACGACCGGGTTTCGCTAGGGAGTGTAACTACACCACCAGCGCCATGCGTGGATCCGTGAGCATTGCACCCAGATCTGCAAGGAATTTCGACCCCTGCTCACCGTCGACCAGCCGATGGTCGAAAGACAAGGCGAGCGTGGTGACATCACGGACCGCTAGTTCTCCGTCGACCACCCAGGGACGTTTAGCAACAGAGCCAAGGGCCAAGATGGCGGCCTCACCCGGATTGATGATCGGTGTACCCGCATCGATACCGAATACTCCGATATTGGTGAGCGTGAAGGTCCCACCCGTCATTTGGGCGGGGGTGGTCTTCCCCTCCCGCGCGATCGTCACCAACTGTCCGATCGCAGAGGCCAGCTCACACAAGGACATCGCGTTGGCGCCCTTGACATTCGGCACCACCAGCCCGCGCTCGGTGGCCGCCGCCACTCCGAGATTCACATAGTGTTTGACGACGATCTCGCCGGCTTGCTCGTCCCAGGTGGAATTGAGTGATGGATGCGATCTCAGGGTCAATAGGACCATCCGCGCCACCAGGGTCATCGGTGTGAGCTTGAGGTCGGGGTGCCTCGTCTTCAATTCCGTGAGTAGCTCCATGGTCGCGGTCATGTCGACCGTGAGGAACTCGGTGACATGCGGCGCGGTGAAGGCGCTGCGGACCATGGCCGCGGCGGTGTGCTTGCGCACCCCCGCGATGGGTATCCGCGTTTCTCCTCCCGCCGACACCGATGCCGAGATCCCGGGGTTGGGAACATACGGTGCACGGGCGGTGAGGCTGCGGGTGTAGGCCTCCACATCCTGCCGAGTGATACTGCCCCCGATGCCCGTGCCGCTGATGTGCTCAAGAGCCACACCGAGTTCGGCGGCCAACTTGCGAACCGACGGCTTGGCCGCAGCGCGAGGCTCGTCCGAGCACTCATCCAAAGCGTCGTGCGCTTCTACCGCCGGCACCACCGTTTCGACGAGAGCCAGCGCAGCCGACCCCGCTCCCACCACCCGACGCCGGCGACGGGTCTGGCCGCTCGATTCCGATGGACCGTAGCCGACGAGGTTGGCAGGCTCATCCGGTTCGGCGCCGGCCACTTCGATCGAGATCAGCGGCGCACCGACCGCGAGAGTGGAGTTCTCGGGCACATCCAATGCCACCACCGTTCCCTCATACGGGGACGGCAGCTCGACCATCGCCTTTGCCGTCTCCACCTCGGCCAGCACCTGGTTCAGCTTTACCTCATCGCCGACCTTGACCTTCCAGGCGATCAGGTCGGCTTCGGTAAGCCCCTCACCCAGATCCGGGAGTAGAAACTGTTTGACTGCCATCGATTCTGCCCTCCCTATGCCGCCATGGCGCGGTCGACGGCGTCCATCACCCGCTCGGCGTCGGGCAGGTAGTGGCGCTCCACCTTGTTGGCGGGGTACGGCAGAGCGAACCCACCGACACGCAACACCGGCGCCTCCAACTGGTAGAAGCACCGTTCGGTGATTCGTGCCGCGATCTCCGCACCCAGTCCCATAAACACCGATGCCTCGTGGACCACGACCAGCCGTCCGGTCTTGCGAACTGATGCCTCCAGCGTGTCGAAGTCGACCGGCGAGAGTGAACGCAGGTCCACCACCTCAATCGACATCCCCTCGGCTGCAGCCATTTCCGCGGCAGCGGTAGCGACGGCGACCATCGGTCCGTAGGCGGCGACGGTGGCCCCCGTGCCTTCGCGCACGATCCGGGCGGAGCTCAGCGGAAGCAGGTCCGAACCTTGGGTGATCACCTCGCCCTTCTCCCAGTAGCGCCGCTTGGGCTCGAAGAAGATCACCGGATCGTCACATGCGACCGACTGGCGGATCATGTCGTACGCATCCTGGGGCGAGCTGCACGAAACCACCCGGAGCCCTGCTGTATGCGCGAAGTATGCCTCTGGCGACTCCGAATGGTGTTCCACCGCCCCGATTCCGCCGCCGAACGGGATACGGATGGTCAACGGCATACCTACCGCGCCCTTGGTGCGGTAATGCAGCTTGGCCACCTGGCTGACGATCTGGTCGAAGGCCGGATACACGAAGCCGTCGAACTGAATCTCACACACCGGGCGATACCCACGCATCGCCAAACCTACCGCGGTACCTATGATTCCGGACTCGGCAAGCGGTGTGTCGATCACCCGATGGTCGCCGAAGTCCTTCTGCAGCCCGTCGGTGACCCGGAAGACACCTCCGAGCTTGCCGACGTCCTCCCCCATGACGATCACCTTGTCGTCATCTTCCAGGGCGGTACGCAAACCCGCGTTCAGGGCACCGGACATGGTCATTCTGGTCATGATGCGATCCCTTCGTCCTCAAAGCCGGCGAGGTATTCCAAGTAATCGCGACGTTCCGCAGCAATAAGCGAATGTGGTTCTGCGTACACGTGGTTGAACATGTCAACGGCAGTCGGCTCGACCGTCCCCAGGCATCCGGCGCGCAGCTTCACAGCCACCTCGTCTGCCGTGACCCCGATGCGTTGCTTCTCCGACTCGCTCAGCGCTCCTCGGCTCTCCAGATATTTTTCTACCCGCGCCAGCGGATCTTTGGCGTGCCACTCGTCGAGCTCGGCGGCGGTGCGGTACTTGGTCGGATCGTCCGAGGTGGTGTGCGGCCCCATGCGGTAGGTAACGGCCTCGATCAGGGTGGGTCCGCTGCCCTCCCGTGCGCGCCGGAGCGCCGCACGCGTTGCAGCCATCACGGCGAGCACATCGTTCCCGTCGACCTGAATGCCCGGGACACCGAATCCGGTGCCGCGGGCCGCCAAGGGCAGATGGCTTTGCACCCGGACCGGCTCGCTGATGGCCCACTGGTTGTTCTGACAGAAGAAAACAACGGGCGCACCGAAACTCGACGCGAAGGCGAAGGCCTCCGAGACGTCGCCCTGGCTGGTAGCGCCGTCGCCGAAGTAGGCAATGACCGCGGTATCCGATCCGTCGAACTTGACGCCCATCGCGTAGCCGGTGGCATGCAAAGACTGTGCACCGACGATGATCGCGGGTGCAGTGACATTGTGGTCGCGGGGATTCCAGCCCGATTGCGTTGAGCCTCGCCAGAACTGGAGCATGGCGGTGGGTTCTACACCGCGGCAATAGGCGACACCATGCTCACGGAAGCTGGTAAAGGCGAAGTCGTCGTGCTCCAGCGCACGGGCCGAGCCAACCTGTGCGGCCTCCTGGCCCAACAACGGCGCCCACAACGCGAGCTCCCCCTGCCGTTGCAGTGCGGTGGCCTCGTTGTCGATGCGGCGGACCACCACCATGTCCTCGTAGAGCGCACGCAACTTGTCGTCGTCGATATCGCCGACCAGCGGCGTGTACGTCGGATTCTCGACCCGGTTGCCGCCCGGATCGAGGAGCTGGATGGTTTCCATACCGACCGGACCTCCCGCCTCGCTAACCATGTGGTGCACCGCCTGCACGTGACCGCCACCCTATGGGTGTGTCATAACTCACGGTGCATCAGATAGTCATATTGCGCAACCGATGCGTGTTGCATTGCGCATATTGCCCAGTTTTGTCAGTGCATATTGTGCGATACTGCGCGCTATGACCACTCTGGATGGGACCGATGCGAAGTTGTTATTGGCACTCACGCAAACACCCCGCGCATCCGGTGTGGAGCTGGCGCAGCGGCTGAATCTGTCGCGCAACACCGTGCAAGCACGGTTGACCCGCTGGGACCAGCATGAGGCGCTGGCCGGAATCGACCACCAGATCGTGCCGCGGGCAATGGGCTATCCGATGACCGCCTACGTCACTGCGCGGATCGACCAGCACCAGCTGAGGGCCATCGGCGTGGCCTTGGCCGACGTACCGGAGGTGGTGCAGGTACACGGCCTGGCGGGCGCCGACGATCTGATGATCAAGGTCGTGGCCGTTGACAGCGACGACCTGTACCGGATAGCGGGGAATATTCTCGATATCCCCGGCATCACCCGGACATCGATTGCGATTGCCATGCATGAGCTGGTCGCATTCCGGATGACACCACTTTTGCGGCGTCTCGCCGGTCAGGAATAGACCGCGGGTTCTCGCTACCCCAGCCAGTCGAGAACCGCTGCGGCCGTCCAGGATTGCTGCATACTGCCCAGCGCCTCGCCGGTGAACGGTTCATAGTACTCAGCGAATGAACCGTCGCCGGCCTGGCGTAATCCCTCCTGCCGCAACAGGAACGCTCGCTCGCTCCACCCACGTCGCTCGAATGCCCAACAGAACAGCCAGGTGAGCACCGGCCACACCGGACCCCGCCAGTACTCGCGCGGACGAAAGTCCCGCGACACCGGCGATGTAGATGGCACCAGCGCATACCGCAGATCAGGGTGACCACAGAACCGCGGTCCCTCCAACAGCCTCAGTAGCGCCAACTCCTGCGGCCGTGGTAGCCCGCCGGAGAGTAACGGTGCGAACATCGCCACCGTGTCGGTCGCCACCCATTTCCCGGTCTTGACATCGAAATCCCTTGCTGCACCGCTGCGTTCCTCGGCGGTATCCAGAACCCCGCGCCGAAACCTGTCGGCCCAACCGTGCAGTTCGCGCACGTCGGCGCGCGGCCGCGCGTGCTCCTCGCCGATCGTCGCCAGCACCTCGCAGGCCACCGAGAAGATGGCCGAGACGAAAACGTCCTCCATGACAAAGCTCATCACGTCGGGCAGCCGCGCGTCGTCGTAGCGCACCGACTTCATCTCTTCCAACAGCCACAGGTACACGTCGTACTCGGCGTCCTTGGGACGTTGCGACGGATCGGTGACGATGGCGGTGTCCTCGCGCACGTACGCCGGTAGCTCACCTGGAACAACATTGGCATAGGCCGCATCCCAACGCGGCGAGTTATCCATCCCCGATTCCCACCCGTGGTACAGGGTGATTCGGCCGTGCTGGTTCTGGTCTCGCGTCTCGGCGAGCCATCGATGCCACCGCATCAGATCGGCCCAACGCCGATCCAGGAACGCCTCGGCAACACCCCGCGCGCTCCGGCCTCGACGGCGTGCATGATCCAGAATGCGTTGCACCGCAATGGCGTGCACCGGGGGCTGGGTGATACCCGACGTCTGATACCTCGATGGCGCATTCGCCGCCAGTTCGGAGGTCTGCCAGCGTGCGGGTCCGGGAAAGTAGCCGTCGACCCCATTGGCGAAGACGATGTGCGGGATCATCCCGTTGGCCCATTGTGCGGAGAGCAAGGTGTCCAATTCGGTGACCGCTCGCTCAACACTCAGCGGCGCCAGCCCGACTGCCACGAATGCCGCATCCCAGCTCCACATGTGCGGGTAGAGCTTGGGTGCGGCGCTGGTCATCGTCCCGCGGTCGTTTCCCCTGAGCAGGTACGCCGCGCGTGCGGCCAGCTGCGTGGGGGTGAACATCGGATGGGACGGCATCCGTCCATTGTGCGGTGTACGTACGGGAAAGTCTCGCTAGGTACCTGGTCGACCGCCGGCCGACCACACGGCGCGTAGCGTGACGACCATGCCCCTCGCTCTGATCACCGGCGCAAGCGGCGGCCTCGGCACCGCGATCGCACGTGCCCTCGCTCCTACTCACGCACTGCTACTGGGCGGCCGTCCCTCCTCCCGGCTCGACGCACTGGCCGCCGAACTGGATGCCACCGCATGGACCGTGGACCTGAGCGACGAGGGCTCGGTGCTGACAGCTGCTGCCGACATAGCTGAGCTTGACGTACTGGTCCACAACGCCGGTGTGTCCTATCCGGCGACGGTTGCCGACTCGGCACTGGCCGATTGGCGAAAGACCCTTGATATCAACGTCTTAGCACCCGTTGCGCTGACCAAGGCGCTTCTTCCCGCCCTCCGGGCGGCGGAGGGCGACGTCGTTTTCATCAACTCCGGGGCGGGCATCAACGCGCACGCGGGCATCGGATCTTATTCGGTAAGCAAGTTCGCATTGCGGGGCTTCTCCGATGTTTTGCGCGCCGAGGAGCCGTTGCTCCGGGTAACTTCGGTGCATCCCGGCAGGATCAGTACGCCGATGCAGCAGGAGCTCACCGAACACGAAGGGCGCGAATACAATCCCGACGAATACATGCGCCCCGAGTCCGTGGCGCAACTCGTCGCCGGGGCCGTGAACCTGCCGCGCGACGCCCGCGTCCACCAAATCGTGGTGCGCCAGAACTAGACGACCAGGTTCACCATGCGGCCGGGCACCACGATCACCTTCTTCGGGGTGGCACCTGCCAGGAACTCCAGCACCTTCTCCTCGGCGAGGGCCGTCGCCTCAATTTCGGCGGACGGCGCGTCGGCCGCCACCGTGATGCGACCACGCACCTTGCCGTTCACCTGAATCGGGTACTCGACGGTATCGGCCACCAGCCACCGCTCATCGGATTCCGGGAACGGTCCGTGCGCCAGCGACTCGTCGCGACCCAGCTGGCTCCACAGTTCCTCCGCCAGGTGCGGAGCCAACGGCGCCAGCAAGAGCACCAGTGGTTCCACCGCGGCGCGCGGGGCGCCCTCCGGGTACTCCTTGGTCAGGTGGTTGGTGTACTCGATCAACTTGGCCGCTGCGGTGTTATTACGCAGTGCTGCATAGTCTTCGGTGACACCGACGATGGTCTTGTGCAATGCACGGAGGGTTTCTTCGCTGTTCAGCTCGTCCTCCGAGACGCGGACCTTGCCGGTCTCCTCGTCGACGACGGTGCGCCAGGCTCGCTGCAAGAACCGGTGCGCACCCACCACATCCTTTGTAGCCCAAGGGCGCGACAGCTCCAGTGGACCCATCGACATCTCATACACCCGCAGCGTGTCGGCGCCGTAGTTCTCGCAGATGTCATCCGGCGAGATCGAGTTCTTCAGGCTCTTACCGATCTTGCCGAACTCCTGCGTCACCTCAGCACCCTGGTAAAAGAACTTTCCGTCCTCCTCGACCACCTCGGCGGCCGGGACGTACATGCCCCGCGAATCGGTATAGGCATAGGCCTGGATGTAGCCCTGGTTCAGCAACCGGCGGTAAGGCTCACGGGAGCTGACATGCCCGAGGTCGTACAGCACCTTGTGCCAGAACCGCGAATACAGCAGGTGCAGTACGGCGTGCTCCATCCCACCGACGTACAAGTCGACGCCGCCCGGATCGTCGGGGCCGTGCTCGGTCGGGCGCGGGCCCAACCAGTACGCCTCGTTCTCCTTGTCGCAGAATGTTTCCGCGTTATCCGGGTCGGCGTATCGCAGCTCGTACCAGGAGCTGCCCGCCCATTGCGGCATCACATTGGTGTCGCGGGTGTAGCGCTTGAGTCCGTCGCCGAGGTCCAGCTCGACATTCACCCAGTCGGTGGCTTTGGAAAGCGGCGGCGATGGCTCCGTCGACGCGTCATCGGGATCAAAGGACACCGGCGCATAATCCTCGACCTCGGGCAGTTCGACGGGCAACACATCGTGTCCCAACGCACGCGGTCGCCCGTCCTCGTCGTAGACAATCGGGAACGGCTCGCCCCAATAGCGTTGGCGGGCAAAGAGCCAGTCGCGCAGCTTGTATTCGATGCGCGATTCGCCACGGCCATCCTCCACCAACCGGCGCGTCACCTCGGCCTTAGCCGCGAGGACGTCCAGCCCGTTCAGGTAGTCGGAATTCACCAGCGCACCGTCACCCACGTACGCGGCCTCGCTGATATCACCTCCGGAAATCACTTCCCGCACAGGCAAACCGAAGGCGTGCGCGAAGTCCCAGTCACGCTGATCGTGTCCCGGCACCGCCATGATGGCCCCGGTGCCATAGCCCAGCAGCACGTAATCGGCGATGAAGATCGGTGCCGGATCCCCGCTCACCGGATTGGTGGCGTACGCGCCGGTAAAGACGCCCGTCTTCTCTTTGTTCTCTTGACGTTCCAGATCACTCTTGGCCGCGATGGAGCGGCGGTACTGCGCGATCGCCGCGCGTGGACTCTCCTGCCCGCCGGTCCATCGCGCATCTGTGCCCTCAGGCCAGGTGTCCCCAACCAACGAGTCGACCAGCGGGTGCTCGGGGGCCAGCACCATGTAGGTGGCGCCGAAGAGAGTGTCGGGCCGAGTGGTGAACACCTCGATATCACCGGCGGCGCCTGCAGCGAACTGCACCGACGCCCCCTGCGATCGGCCGATCCAGTTGCGCTGCATGGTTTTGACCTTGTCGGGCCAGTCCAGGAACTCCAGGTCGTCGATCAACCTGTCGGAGTACGCGGTGATCCGCATCATCCACTGCCGCAACCGCTTACGGAATACCGGGAAGTTGCCGCGCTCGCTGCGGCCGTCCGCGGTGACCTCTTCGTTGGCTAACACGGTGCCCAATCCCGGGCACCAGTTGACCACCGAGTCCGATTGGTACACCAGCCGATACGAGTCGACGAGGTCCGCGCGCTCACCCGCGTTCAACTCCGCCCACGTCGTACCGTCGGCAGGTTGGCGGGCACCGGACTCGAACTCACTGACCAGCTCGTCGATGCGACGCGCACGCTGGGCCTGATCGTCGTACCAAGCGTTGTAGATCTGCAGGAAGATCCACTGCGTCCACTTGTAGAAGTCGACGTCAGTGGTGGCGAAGCTGCGGCGCGAGTCGTGACCCAGGCCGAGCCGCCCCAGCTGCCGCTTGTAGTTGACGATATTGGCCTCGGTCCGGACCCGTGGGTGGGTACCGGTCTGCACCGCGTACTGCTCGGCGGGCAGCCCAAACGCGTCGAACCCCAGTGCATGCAGCACGTTGGCGCCACGCATCCGGTGGAAGCGGGCGTAGACATCCGTCGCGATGTAGCCCAGCGGGTGTCCGACGTGCAGGCCGTCACCCGAGGGGTACGGGAACATGTCCTGGACGAACATCTTGTCTGCCGGAACCGGCGAGCCGTCGGTCGGCGCCAGCGACCCCACCGGATTCGGCACGTGGAAGGTGCCGCGGTCGGCCCAGCTCTCTTGCCAGTGGCGCTCGATCTGCCCAGCGAGCTCCGCGGTGTAGCGATGCTCGGGGGTACCCGCGGAAACTCCGGCGGTGGCTTCAGGCTGGGCTTCGGTCACGCCCCAAGAGTAAATGCGGCAGCTCAGGGACTGAAATCGCCGGTTTGGCGACGAGAGTTCATCACTCTGGTCACAATCCGGCCACTTCCGGGGGTGTCCGGGGTGTTTTCTCAGCTGCGCTGAATAGCTTCGGATTCGCAACAACCGCATTGGACAAAGCCCGGAGGGACAAGAAGGTGAAGACCATCCGATATTCGGTCAGATTCGCGGCGGCCACGGCCTCCGTCGCGGCACTGCTCGCGGGGACTGCCGCCGTCGCGGTCGCGGACCCACAGCCGGCACCCACCCCGCCCGCGCCAGTGGCCAGCCCGAATGCCGCCGTCTCGGCTCCCGTGCCGCCGGCCGCAGCTCCGAATGCCGCGGCGACGCCTGCGGTGGTTCCCACCGCAGCGACGAATCCGTTGCAGCCGTCGGCGACGCTTGGCGGGCTTGCACCCGCCACCGAGGGCACCCTGACGGAATTCTTCGCCTCCAAGAACGTCAAGGTCGAGCCACTGACCAAGAACAGCCACGGTGCGCCGCGGATCTCCATTCCCGTCCCGAACAACTGGGCCAACGTGCCGGACCCCAACGTCCCCAACGCGTACCAGGTGATTGTCAGCAAGGCCAACGGCACCGGGCTGTACCAGTCCAACGCACAGGTCCTGATGAGCAAGCTCGTCGGCGAGTTCGATACCAACGAGGCCGTCTCTCACGGCCCCGTCGAGGTCAAGGATTTGCAGGGCTGGCAGCCGACCGACACCTCGCTGGTCACCTACCAGGGCTTCCCGTCCTCTGTAGTGGAAGGCACCTTCCGCCAAGACGGTGAGACCCTCAACACCTCGCGCCGTGCCGTGATCATCACGCAGGGCAAGGACCGCTACCTGGTCCAGCTGGCCGCCACGACCACCGTCGGCAACGCCATCGCCGAAGCCCCCGCCACCGACTTGATCGTCAACGGACTGCGCTTCGGGGATGCCGCGCCGGTCACCGCCCCGGTGGCCGACCCCAACGCTCTCGCCGATCCGGACGCCGCGGCAGCGGGCGCCGTCGCACCTGCTCCCGGGGCACCGGCTCCCGCGGACCCCAACGCGCCACCATCGCCGGCACCAGGGATTCCGGGCCTGCCGCCCCTGCCCACCCTGCCGCCGCTGATACCCCCGGCCCCGCCCGCGGCATAAGCGATCCGCCGCCCCGCTTAAACTGAGCGGGTGCTGATCGCCGCCATCGTGACCGCTGCCCTCGCGGCGCTGCTGGCTGTATTGGCGACGGCGGCGTTTCTGAAGGGCCCGCACGGTAGCCCGCAGCGAATGCTGGCACCCGCCCAGGCCACGGCCGCGGTCATCCTTGCCGTCGGCGCGCTTGTGGCGCTATTCGGCC
Source organism: Mycobacterium sp. (assembly GCA_050701835.1). Taxonomy (GTDB): domain Bacteria; phylum Actinomycetota; class Actinomycetes; order Mycobacteriales; family Mycobacteriaceae; genus Mycobacterium. Next base: position 17,455 of record JBOGDC010000019.1, read on the forward strand.
CTGCCGCAATCGGTTTGGTGGGACTGGTGATGTGTGGCGTCGCCGCCGTGGTAACGGTGGGCGCGGCGGCCTGGCAGGTCGCGCGATACACCACCGCCGCACAGCACATGACATCCTCGGGTGGATGCGGTAGCTCTTGTGGCGGATGCCCGAGTGCCGGTGGCAAGGCCTCATCCGTGGGTGGTGGTCTTCGCGCAGGCGGCCCATCCGTGTGCGCACGGCCCTGACGTGTCCATCCGTTAGACACTGCGCCGTTTACCTCCTCGGACTGTGACTGGTATTCGCCCACGTCGACCCTTTTTTGTTGTTATGTTCCGGGCACTCGCAGCCCTTGCACACGGGCGTGGCCAGAAGGGAAGCCGTGAAAGACACCAAACAGATGGTGAAGTTCATCCTCGTTGGCGTCCTCACCGTCGCGTCCGGCATCGCCGCGTACATCTATCGTGACAACCAACTGATCGTCGATCTGCTCACCGTCCCGCTCTTCACCGGCATCATCGGTTACATCACCAACTGGACCGGCGTGCTGATGCTGTTCGCGCCCTTGGGTTTCTACGGCTGGCGGATACCCGGACTGCGCACCCTGTATGCGTTCCTGCCCCGGCGCGTACAGGTGATCCCCGCAATCACCTCCGACGGACGGTTCGGGTGGCAGGGCATTGTGCCCTCGCGCGCCGAGAAGATGGCCAGCATCGCTGTTGACAAGAGCCTGGCCAAACTCGGCAGCATCTCAGATTTCTACGAGCAACTCGAGCCGGATCTCATCGCCAATCACCTTGCGCTGATTGCCAAGTCGGAGATTCGCAGCGTGATCACCAAGATCATGGAGCGTGAGAACCCGCAGCTGTGGCATAACCTGCCGCCGGCTCTGCGCGAGGTGATGTTCAAGCGCATCGAGAATCAGCTGCCGCAGATCGTCAAGAACATGACCGACGAGATCGGCGAGAATATCGACCAACTCGTCGACGCCAAGCTGATGGTCATCCGGTACCTCACGGCACATCCCAAGCTGCTCAACGACATCTTCCGGAATATGGGGCACAAAGAGCTGCAGTTCATGCAGAACTTCGGCTTCTACTTCGGCTATCCGATGGGTTTCGTGCTGGTGGCCATCCTGCACTCCGTCCCCCACCACTGGTGGACACCCTGGATTGTGCTGCCGCTCGGCGGAATCGTGATCGGATACGTCGTCAACTACCTCGGCATCACCATGATCTTCGAACCCGTGCACCCCAAACGGTGGGTGCCCTGGCGCCAGGGCCTCTTCATCAAACGCAAGGCCGAGATCTCGGAGGAGTACGCGCGCACCATCTCCGAGAGTGTCATCACGCTGGAGAACATCGGAAACGAAATGCTCAACGGGCCGCGTTCGGATCGCACCCGGCAGATGCTGGCGGACGGAATCCGGCCGGCACTCGAGCAGGCACTGGGGCCCGCGCGCCGTGCCATTCGGGTAGCCGTCGGCCGACGCCAGTACGACCAGATCACCGAGTCCGTCACCATGGAAGCCACCGGCTTTGCACCCCTTGCCTTTTCCGACCCCGTGTTCAACAAGCAACGTCAGGGCAAGATCGGCGCCTTCGTGTCAACCCAGATGCACAAGCTGTCACTTGACGATTTCAACGAGCTGCTGCGCTCGGCGGTCAAACAGGACGAGTGGTTGCTGTTCGTACACGGGGCCGTCCTCGGAGCCGCCGGCGGCCTCGCGCACCTGCTCATATTTCCGCCCGCGGGATGACACATGCCCGGAACCGACCTGACAAGATGATGCCCGATGACCAATAACACGCCCGTTCCCGCGCACAACAATCGTGAGCTGCGGCCCGATCGCGTCGTCCAGGGCGTCGCCATGTTGGCCGCGAAGACCTGGTGGCGCGGGGTGAAGTGGTCGGCTGATATCGCCACCACCACCGGCACCAAAATCATCGACGACGTGCGTGCCGGGCGGTCCGCGACCGATATCGCCCTAGCGGCCACCGAACATGTGCTGGGGGCCGTCCGAGATGCACTGGAGCTGCCGAGCGATTCCACCGGACTGACGCTCGCCAGACCGCAACACCCCGCCCCATCGCGGGTCACCATCGATATCACCGAATCGGGCTCGGCCGACGGTGATGAATTGCGCCGGCGGGGAGCCGAATTGCTGCGACGTTCGGCAGACGTCAGCGACATCGAAGACACCCATCCCGCCTACGCGCGGATTATCAACCAACTGGCCCCCGACGAGGCCCGCATCCTTCGGTTCCTGGCCGCTCACGGCGCGCAGCCGGTGCTGGACGTGCGTACCAGTCGGCCGTTCGACGTCGGGTCGGAGATGATCGCCGAGGGTCTGTCGATGGTCGCCGAACGCTCGGGCTGCCGCTATACCGACCGCAACAACGCCTACACGAACAACCTGGTGCGTCTGGGTCTGGTTCGCGCGTCAACGGAATCGGTTGCCGCCGAGCGTTATCAAGTGCTGGAGGTGCAGCCCGATGTGGTTGCGGCGTGCCGGCGTGCAGGGCGTGCGAACAAGACGGTGCGCCGCAGCATCCACCTGACCCCGTTCGGTGAGGACTTCTGCCGGGCCGTCATCCCATCCGACCCCTCGGTGGGCGACGACCTGTAGTCCGCACGTGCGAACGGATGCCCAGTCCCCAAACGGACGCGAAGCTTCGGCGCCGAACGCGAACTCAGGCTCCGTTTCCGGTGACACCGAACGCGCCCGATGGAACGCGCTAGTTGCGGCTCACATCGATGGGATGCGTCGCCAACAACGACAGGGGCAGCGGTTGCCGTCGCAGCACCCTGGCCCACAGGTCATGACGCGCATCGTCGAGCACATCCGACGGCAGCGCCGACAGCACGATCCAATCGTCGCGCTCGACCTCGCCCTCCAGCTGACCGATCGTCCAACCCGAGTAGCCGGCGAAGATCCTGACGCCCTCCACCAGTGGCGCGATGTCATCGGGCTCGGCATCCAGGTCGACCATCGCCAGCCGGCCGGCCACATGACGCAGCCCCTTCACGCCTTCGATACTGGCTCCGGCTCGCAGCGTCGCCAGGCAGAGCGCCGCGTCCCGCTTGACCGGCCCGCCGATAAACATGGTCTTCGGCTTGCTAGCGAGCTTCGCCCACTGCGGCAGCACGTTGTACACCGCGGTCTCGCTGGCGCGGTTGAGCACAACACCCAGGGTGCCGCCGTCGTTGTGTTCGACGATGAAGATCACGCTGCGCCGAAACGTCGGCTCGAAGAGATTGGTGTTGGCCACCAGCAGCGTGCCCGCCCGCAGGCGATGGGCGGGGGGCGCCATGTACCCCTCGCTGTATGCCTCGCCCTCTTCAGGCTCGTCCCCATGCGCCACCTCAACATCATGACACCGTTTGCCGTTTCATGACTTGTGCTCGGCCAACCGCTACACATTTGTAGTGTGGGCGTTAAGGACTCTTCCCCATTTCCGTGACCACGAAAGCGACACACATGACTGCGCGCCACTCGCCGCTGAGCCTGTGGCACGCGATCCACGACCTTCCCGACTTCGGACGGCTCGTATGGGTGCGGCTGCTCACCCAGTTCAGCGACGGCCTCTTCCAAGCCGGGTTGGCCGGTGCGCTGTTGTTCAACCCCGAGCGTGAGGCGGAGCCCTGGGCCATCGCCGGCGCGTTCGCGGTGCTGTTCCTGCCGTACTCGGCGATCGGCCCGTTCGCGGGCGCGCTCCTGGATCGCTGGGACCGCCGTACGGTCCTGATCGGCGCCAATCTGATCCGGGTGCTGCTGGTGACCGTGGTGGGCGTCGCGCTGGCCCTTGGTGCCACCGATGTGGTGCTGCTGCTGGGCGCACTGATCGTCAACGGTGTCACTCGATTCGTGACATCGGGTCTGTCAGCGGCACTCCCGCATGTGGTGCCGCGTGATCAGGTGGCGACGATGAACTCGGTGGCCACCGCCGTCGGCGCGGCATCAACGTTCATTGGCGCCAACTTCATGCTGATTCCGCGGGCTGTCTTCGGTGCGGGGGACTTGGGTTCTGCCACAGTCATTTTCCTGGTGATCGTGCCGGCCCTCGCGGCGGCATGGGTGGCCGCCGGATTCCCCGGCGATCGGCTCGGGCCCGATGACACCGCACGCGCAGTGCACGGCTCCGCTTTCTATGCGATCGCCACCGGATGGATGCACGGGGCCCGGACCATCGTCGGTACTCCCTCGGTGTTCGACGCACTCATCGGCCTCGCCGCGCACCGGTGGGTGTTCGGCATCAACACCCTGCTCATCCTGGTGATGGTGCGCGACGATCCCAACGCTTCGGTGGTCGCCGGGCTCGGCACTGCGGTCGTGTTCGTGGCATTCACCGGCATCGGATCATTCCTGGGCACCGTCTTCACGCCGGCCCTGCTCCGCCGGTTCGGCCGTGGCCGCACCCTGGGGATGGCTCTCGGCGGTGCCATTGTCCTGCAGCTGTTGGCCTCGGGTTTATACATGCCGGTACTGCTCTGCGCCGCCTTCGGCCTCGGAATGGCCGGGCAGGTCATCAAGTTGTGCGCCGATGTCGGCATGCAGACCAATGTCGACGACGCCCTGCGCGGACACGTTTTCGCCGTGCAGGACTCGCTGTTCTGGGTGACGTTCACCGCTGCGATGTGCGTGGCCGCCGCGTTCATCACACATACGCACTGGCTGGCCTTCTCCGGTGCGGTGGTGTACTTGATCGGCCTGATCATTCACATGACGAGAACTCTGTGGCCCGCCCCAGCCCAGCCCGACACTGAGGCCACACCCACCCAGCCCGACCCGGAAGGACCGGCCCGTGACCTCGACCGCTGACGCCGTCATCGACGACCTGCGTGACGAAAGCAATGGACTCGACGCCTTGGTGGCGCCGCTACCCGCAGATGGCTGGGCTCGGGACACTCCCGCGGCGGGGTGGACCGTCGCCCACCAGATCGCCCACCTGCATTGGACTGACGCGCAGTCGCTCCTGGCGGTCACCGATCCGGAGGGCTTCGCCAACGAGCTGCCCAAGGCGCTGGCCGACCCGCTCGGATTCGTGGACAAGGCCGCCGAGGAGACCGCACAGATTCCGCCTGATGAATTGCTCATCCGCTGGCGCGATACCCGCACTCAACTGCACGACGCGCTGCGCGGGGTGCCGGACGGCGTGAAGATCCCCTGGTACGGGCCGCCGATGAGCTCGGCCTCCATGGGCACCGCCCGTTTGATGGAGACATGGGCGCACGCTCTCGACGTCGCCGACGCGCTCGGGGTGGCCGCGAAGCCCACGGCGCGCTTGAAATCCATTGCTCACCTTGGTGTTCGGACCCGCGATTACGCATTTTCGGTGCATGGGTTACCCGCCCCTGCCGAGCCGTTCCGGGTCGAGCTGGCCGGACCCGATGGCGAGACGTGGACTTGGGGCCCCGAGGCAGCTGCGCAGCGTGTCACCGGATCGGCTCTCGACTTCTGCTACCTGGTGACCCAGCGGCGGCCGCGTGCCGAGCTCGATCTCAAGGTCACCGGCGAGGATGCGGAGAAGTGGCTGTCCCTTGCGCAGGCGTTCGCCGGGCCGCCGGGATCGGGCCGCGGATAGCCGTCGGCTAGGTGTTCGGCCGTCCGCTCTCCCCGTCGGAGGCGATGTTCGCAGGTAATCGCAGCACCGTCGCGTATTCGGTGTTCGGTACCGGTGAGCTCGATATCGCGTCCCTGACAATCGCTTTCCACACGCTGCGTGTGCGCTACCCGGTGCTCTCGGCGCGGATCGTGCCCGACGGAAACGGGTACACGCTTGAGCATGGGTCCCGCACGCCCGCGCTGCGGGTGGGGACGTGCACCTCGCTACCCACGGGCGGCTTCACCGTCGTCGACCCCGACACGGTATGCGCGGTCGACGTGGCCCAGCAGGAGAACAGCTTTCGCCTGACCTTACTCACCCATCACAGCGTCGCCGATGCCGCCGCCTCCCTGCGCTATCTAGAGGCGTTGTGCGCGTTCTACACCCGAGTCGTGGAGACGGGGTCGCCCGGCGAGGTGAGGCCGCATCCATTCGCCGTCTCGCTGGAGCAGTTCCTCGACGCTCGCGGGTTCGATATTCCGGAGCCTCTCGACACGGTTCCCCCCGCCACCGACTCGGACGCCGCAGCGGCCGCCACGGTTCGGCATGGACGAACCCGTCTCGGGGCCGAGGAGACGGCGCGGCTGTTCGGCGCCGGCCGCCAGGCGGGCCTGACCGTGCACGGAATCGTGTGTGCGGCAATCGTGCTTGCCGCACACGACCTTTCACGGTCGGACGGTCGGGTCTCCTTCAGCGTGGTGTCCTCGGTGGACCTGCGCACGCGGGTGGGAGCGCCTATTGCCGCCGCGGACGGCACCGTCATCCAGGGCTCCGACACCGCGGCGGTCGCGATCCGTCCGCACGACGAGCCGACGCGCGTCGGACGTGCGGTCCTGGACTCTCTCGCGGATGGCCTCTCGCATCGCACGGTCCACCAGGCCTTTCTCCGACCGCAGGCCATCTGGCGGCAGCCCGCCACCAATCCCCTGATGGTCACCAACTGGGGACGCATTCCTCCCCTGCTTTTTCCGAAGGGCGTGTGGGTTAATGACTTCCGGGCCTCCGCAAGCGGCTTACGCACCGGAACGGTCGCTTCGGCCCCGCCGAGCTTCTTCATTACCACCTGCGACGGACGGCTCAGTCTCGACCATCCGGCCTGGGTTTCTGATGGGTCCGATCCCACCGCGTTGTGGACAGCAGCGCTACGACGGGCCTTCGACCGGATCCTCGACTGACGGACGCGGTGGTCCCAGGGTCCGCGCCGCATCGGCGGCCCCGTCGCCGTTCACGTCGGTGAGTTCGATATCCCAGCGACCGTCGCCCGTGGTATCGACGTACGCAGCTGTGCCGGAATCTGTGGTGCGGAAGGCTCTTTCGGCATCACCGTCGCCGTCGACATCGAGTAGCTGTTCCGGTGTCCCGTCTCCGTCGATATCTGCTGCGCCACCGGAGTGTTCGATACCGTCAAGGCCGAACCAACTGATCGATCCGCTTCGTTCCACGTGAAACACCCACGTGCCCAAGCCATCATCGGTGAAGTAGCTCTCGGGTCTGCCGTCGTTGTCCACGTCGAGCACGCTGTGGTCCGCCGAACCGTCGCCGTCCGCGTCCCACATCATGTCGTCGAACAACCCGTCACCGTCGAAGTCCAATCGCACCGCGTCGAGCACTCCGTCGCCGTCCAGATCGACATTGGGCGGCGCATCCCACGCGGTGACAACTCCGTCGCCCGCTCCAAAGCAGTAGTCCATACCCGATATGAGCCCCCGGCGAGCCCGGGCGTTCCTTCGTCCTCGGGCCTGTGGATAACCGCGCAGACAAAACGTGCGCTGATTCCGGTTCACATACGTACGAGGCGAACTACCGCGATTCGGTTCCATCCGTAACCTCTGAACCCGTGAATGCCCCCACCCTCACGCTGCTTCTCGCCGCGGCCTCCGCCGCCGGCTGGGTCGACGCTGTGGTGGGCGGCGGCGGACTCGTCCTCATCCCGGTGCTGCTGCTCGTCTTCCCGGGTCTAGCCCCAGCGACCGCGCTGGGAACCAACAAGCTCACCGCGCTGGCGGGCACCGCATCGGCCGCCATTCGGCTCTTCCCGCGGACACCTCTGCGCTGGCCTGCGCTACTCGGAGCCTTCGCCGTCGCGGCCACCTGCTCAAGTACCGGCGCATATATCGCCGCGCGATTACCGGTGTCCGTCTTCAAACCCGTGGTGCTCGTCCTGCTCGTGGCGGTGGGCATATTCGTCGCGACGCGCCCCCAATTCGGAACCGCGGAAGCGGACACCACCCGCACCAAGGCCGCAACACTCTCCGCGCTGGGCCTGGCCGCCGTCCTCATCGCGTTCTACGACGGCATCATGGGCCCGGGCACCGGGACCTTCATGATCATCGCCTTGACCGCCATCGCGGGCATGACCTTCCTGGAAAGCTCCGCCACCGCCAAGGTGCTCAACTCCGGGACCAATGTCGGGGCGCTCATCGTCTTCGCCGCCCAGGGCAATGTGCTGTGGCTGCTCGGGCTGGCCCTGGGCGTCGCCAATATCGTGGGCGCTCAGCTGGGCGCACATATGGCACTCGGGCGCGGCGCAGGATTCGTGCGCGTGGTGCTACTCGCGGTCGTCGTCGTGATGGTAAGCAAGCTGGGCTACGACATGCTCGGCTGATCCAAAGGCGCTAGGAGCGCTGCGCCCACCACTGGCGCAGGGCCTCGACCGCCTCATCGTGCTCCAGCGGACCCCGCTCCAACCGGAGCTCCTTCAAGAACCGCCACGCCTGCCCGATGATCGGGCCGGCCGGCACTCCCAGCAGTTCCATGATCGCGTTGCCGTCGAGATCGGGGCGCACCCGCGCCAAATCCTCCTTGGCCGCCAGTTCACCGATGCGCTCTTCGAGCCCGTCGTAGTTGGCCTGCAACCGAGCCGCGCGCCGCTTATTGCGCGTCGTACAGTCGGCGCGCACCAATTTGTTCAGTTGTGACAGCAGCAGCCCGGCATCGGTGACGTAGCGCCGCACCGCCGAATCAGTCCACGCGCCATCCCCGTATCCGTGGAACCGCAGATGCAGGTACACCAGCTGCGAGACATCCTCGACCATCTGCTTGGAGTACTTCAGCGCGCGCATCCGCTTGCGCACCATCTTGGCGCCGACGACCTCGTGGTGATGAAAGCTCACCCCGCCGCCGTCCTCGTGTCGGCGGGTCGCCGGCTTACCGATGTCATGCAATAACGCCGCCCAGCGCAGCACCAGGTCGGGGCCGTCGTCTTCGAGATCGATCGCCTGTTCCAACACCGTCAGCGAGTGCCGATACACATCCTTGTGCTGGTGATGCTCGTCGATGGTCAGCTGCATTTCGCCGACCTCGGGCAGCACCGTGGCACCCAGTCCGCTCTCCACCAACAGATCGATTCCGGCGACAGGGTGCGCGCCCAGGATTAGCTTGTCCAGCTCGGCTTGTACCCGTTCGGCGGTGATGCGGCCCAGCTGCTCGGCCATATCCGTCAACGCCTTCTGCACCCGTGGCGCCACGGTGAATCCCAGCTGGGAGACAAACCGGGCAGCACGCAACATGCGCAGCGGGTCGTCGCCGAACGAGATCTCCGGAGCCGCAGGGGTGTCCAGCACCCCGAGCCGCAATGCGTCCAGACCGTTGAGTGGATCGCAGAACTCCCCGGGCCCGTCCGGCCCGATCTTGACCGCCATCGCGTTCACCGTGAAATCCCGGCGCACCAGATCCCCGTCGAGGCTGTCACCGAATGCCACCTCCGGGTTCCGCGACAGCTGGTCATAGCGGTCGCTACGGAACGTGGTGATCTCGACCCGCTGTCCCTTGCGCGCTACTCCGATGGTGCCGAAGGCGATCCCGGTGTCCCAGGTGGCTTCGGCCCAACCCGCCACCATTTCCTGCACCTGTTCGGGGCGGGCATCGGTGGTGAAGTCCAGATCGCTACCCAACTTGCCCAGAACGGCGTCGCGGACCGTGCCGCCCACCAAGTACAGACTGAAGCCCGCCGAATCGAAGAGGGCGCCCAACTCAGAGAGCATCTTCTTGTGCCGGTTCAGGGTCACCGCAGCGGTGGCCAACAGCTCGGCGGTCGGTATCGATTCGGGCACGTCGGGACAGCTTACCGGCGCGTATCGCGAGGGCTCTCAGTAGCGGGAACTACTATCACATGGGTGTCTGACTCCTCCGGCGGTTCCCGCACGGGTGGGTCGTCGGACGAACCCGGCTCGGACCCCGCCTCAGCACATGGCAGAGGGTCACGCCGCGGTCGGCGCAACCGATCGCAGGGCCGGGCGCAGGGCGCCAGCACTCCGACGGCCTCTCCTGCCGCTGGTGGCTCCGAATCCAAGACCGCCAACGGACCCAACGGAAAGAGCCGCGGAAAGAGCCGGGCCGCCGCCTCACCTGCAAGGCTGCGCACCGTTCGGGAGACCTCGGCGGGCGGCCTGGTCATCGACGGACTCGACGGCCCCAAGGACGGCCAGGTCGCAGCCCTCATCGGGCGTACTGACCGCCGCGGCCGGATGTTGTGGTCGCTGCCCAAGGGCCATATCGAGCAGGGCGAGACCGCCGAGCAGACTGCCATCCGCGAGGTGGCCGAGGAGACCGGAATCCGCGGCAGCGTGCTCGCCGCCCTCGGCAGCATCGACTACTGGTTCGTCACCGAGGGGCGCCGCGTACACAAGACCGTCCACCACTATTTGATGCGCTCCCTGGGCGGTGAGCTGTCCGATGACGATGTCGAGGTCACCGAGGTCGCCTGGGTTCCCCTCGAGGAGCTGCCCCGCCGGCTGGCGTACGCGGATGAGCGCAAGCTGGCCCAGGTCGCCGGAGATCTCATCGACAAGCTGCAGTCCGAAGGACCCGCGGCCCTGCCGCCATTGCCTGCGTCCTCCCCGAGGCGCCGCCCTCAAACGCATTCCAGCACGCACAGGACACCGGGCCGACGTACCGGCCGCGGACCACAACAATGAACCGACTCCTACATCGGAGCGCGACACGTGTAACGGCAGTGCTTGCCGTCCTTGTGCTCGTTCTGCTGGGGACCCCGTGGTCGGCACCGCGCGCCCACGCCTACCGCGACGGACAGTTCCTCAAGGTCGTCGTCGACGAGGTGACACCACAAACCGTCACCACCGCCGATTCGATGGTGACGGTGCGGGGCACCGTTGCCAACGTCGGCGACCGACCCGTCACCGACGTGGTGGTCCGGCTGGAACGGGCCGACGCCATTGCGACCAGCTCCGAACTCCGCTCGAACCTGTACGGACACCACGACCAGTACGTCCCGGTCGGCGAATTCGTCACCGTCGCAGAGACTCTCAATCAGGGACAGCAGCGCCCGTTCACCCTCTCTTTCCCGCTCCGCGGGGGTACCGGGCCCACGTGGAACGTCGACAAGCCCGGGATATACCCCGCCCTGGTCAACGTCAACGGCACCCCCGACTATGGGGCCGCCGCGCGGCTCGACGACGCCCGCTTCTTGCTCCCGGTCCTCGGGGTGCCGCCACCGGCCGGCGATACTCCCGGACCCGAGATCGCCCCCGATACCTCCCGCCCGGTAGGCCTCACTCTGCTCTGGCCCCTTGCCGACCGCCCCCGGCTGGCGCCCGGTCAGCCCGGCGGACCCACACCGGTGCGGCTGCTCGACGACCAGCTTGAGCAATCCCTCTCTCCCGGAGGCCGGTTGGACGCACTGCTGAGTGCCCTGGAATTCGCCACCGACGTAGCCGTCGATCCCAAGGGAGATCTCGCCCGGACGGTATGCATGGCGATCGACCCCGATCTTCTGGTGACCGTGAACGAGATGACTCTCGGCTATCAGGTTCTCGACAACTCAGCCGATCCTGCCGGCCCCGTGCACCCCGGTACCGGACAGGGCCTCGCCGCCGGATGGCTCGACCGCCTTCGCGTACTCGCCAAACACACGTGTGTCACACCACTCCCCTACGCGCAGGCCAGTCTTGACGCGGTGGCCCAGATGGACGACGAGGGCCTCGCTCACCAGGCCACCATCGGCGCCGCTGACGTGCTCGACCAGATCCTGGGAATCCCCAGCCTGCGCGGCGCTACCGTCCTTGGGGACGACCATCTCTCGAAGGCGGGTATCGACCTGCTCGGCGCGCAGGGCCCCACCGTCGCCGTGTCCGCTCTGCCATCGGGTCAGGAGAGGCCGCCCGATTTCGCCCCGCGCCGCGTGTCCGACACCGTCGTCGCGGCACCGTTCGACCCGGCGGTAGGCGCTGCCCTCAGCGCGGCCGGTCGCGCACCGACGACCCCTGAATACGTCCCAGAGTCACTCCGCTTTGCGCTCCACCACGATTCGCGTGCCGCGCGGATGCAGGACGCGATTGGAGCCATGGCCTGGCAGGCGCTCACTCCCCAAGAAACCCCCCGTCAGGCGATTCTGCTGCCGGCCGCCACCTGGGACCTGTCCGACGTCGAAGCCCGCGCGATACTGTCCGCCGCATCCACGCTCCTGCACACCGGACTCGCAATGCCGCGACCCCTCCCGACTGTCGTCGGCGAGGCGCGGGCCAGTGCCCAGGCCAATCCCGTCGACACCGCGTTCGGGGTGGATTCGCCTGACAGCGTGGACGACTGGGTATCTCAAGAGTTGGGCGACGAGATGCGCCGACTGTGGGGAATGACCGCAGCGCTGACCGTGGACGCCCGCACCGGCCTCACCGGTGCCCAGTACACCGATCCGCTGCGCCAAGACGCCCTGCGGGCCGTGAGCCAGGGCGTTCCGGCCGATGCGCGCGACGACACCGCCCGGGAACGCCTTGCCGCCATCCGCCGCGCGGTCGGCGATCTGTTCAATGCCGTCACCGTGGTCAATCCGGGGGGGTCCTACACCCTGGCCACCGAACACAGCCCGCTGCCGTTGGTGCTGCGCAATGAGCTGCCGGTGCCGATCCGGGTCAGCCTTCGCGTCGAAAGTCCCGCCGGCATGAGCTCCACAGACGTTGGTGTACAAGAGATTCCGCCCGGGTACCTGCCGGTGAAGGTGCCCGTGGAGGTCAACGTGTCCCAGCGCATGGCCGTCGATGTGTCGCTACATACGCCCGACGGCCTGCCACTGGGCGACCCGGTGCGCCTCTCAGTGCATTCCAATGCCTACGGCAAGCTGCTGTTCTTCATCACGATCAGCGCGGCCACGGTGCTCTTCGCGTTGACCGGTCGGCGCCTGTGGCACCGGTTCCGTGGCCAGCCTGACCGCGCGGACCTCGACCGCAACGACGAATCGTGGCAGCCGTGAGGCGGCCGCTGGACCCGCTGCCCGATCCAGAATCCGACGACACCATCCACGAGCTGTCCGACGCGGCGGTCGTCGCAAGTTCCGGCTCGATGGCGCTGGCCACCCTGGTCAGCCGGATCACCGGATTCATAAAACTGCTGCTGATCACCGCGGCCCTCGGTGCGGCCTCCGCGAGTGCGTTCTCGACCGCCAACCAGCTGCCCAATATCATTGCGGCGCTTGTGCTGGAGGCCACCTTCACCGCAATTTTCATTCCTGTCCTTACCCGCGCCGAACGGGAGGACCCCGACGGCGGCCAGGCCTTTATCCGCAAGCTGCTGACCATCGTCACAACGCTCCTGCTGGTGACGACGGTGCTGTCGGTTCTGGCGGCCCCGCTACTCACCTCGATCATGCTCGGTGGCGATCCGAAGGTCAGTACGCCGCTCACCACGGCGCTGGCGTATCTGCTTCTCCCGCAGATCTTCTTCTACGGGTTGTCCTCGGTGTTCATGGCGATCCTCAACACCCGCAACGTGTTCGGGCCACCCGCGTGGGCTCCGGTGTGGAACAACGTCGTGGCAATCGTCACCCTCGTTCTGTACTGGCTGATGCCTGGTGAGCTCACACTCAATCCGCTACGGATGAGCGATCCCAAACTGCTGGTGCTCGGTATCGGGACCACGCTCGGCGTCTTGACCCAGGCAGTCGTGTTGATCCCCGCGATCCGCCGCCAGCGGATCCCCATACGTCCGCTGTGGGGCATGGACGACCGGCTCAAACAATTCGCCGGTATGGCCGCGGCGATGTTCGCCTATGTGGCGATCAGCCAGCTCGGGCTCGTCGTGACGAACCGGATCGCCGCTGGCGCCGCCGATTCGGGCCCCATCATCTACAACCAGACGTGGATGATTCTGCAGCTGCCCTACGGCGTAGTCGGGGTCACCATCCTCACCGCGATCATGCCCCGCCTGAGCCGTAACGCCGCCGCAGAGGACACCGCGGCCGTGCTCGGCGACATGTCGCTGGCCACCCGGTTGACGATGACCGTGTTGATTCCGGTGGTAGCCGTGCTGACCGTCGGCGGTCCCGCAATGGGGCCCGCGCTGTTCGCCTACGGGAATTTCAGTCTTCAGTCCGCGTACTACTTGGGGCTATCGATCGCCTTGTCGGCGTTCACCCTGATCCCCTACGCGCTGGTGCTGCTTCAGCTCCGGGTGTTCTATGCACGGCACGAGGCGTGGACCCCGACGCTGATGATCATCGCGATCACCGTGGTGAAGATCGTCGCCTCCGTAATCGCCCCGTATCTCACCGACGACCCGCGCCTGGTCGCCGGTTATCTCGGCACCGCCAACGGCCTCGGATTTATCGCGGGTGCGATCTGTGGGTATGTCCTGCTGCGCAGAAGCCTCGGACGCGCCGCCGGGCCGCTCATCGCGCCAGAAGTGCTCCGCACAGTGCTGGTGACGCTCGCCGCCTCGGTGACCGCGGCGGCTGTCGGCCTGGGCATCGACCGCGGCCTCGGCCTGGATCTACTCACCCTTCGGGGCGGCGGTCTGGGCTCGATTCTGCGGTTGGCCATCCTTGGCATCGTCATGCTCAGCGTGACCTTTGCGCTCATGGTGGCCGTCAAGTTGCCTGAGGCGCTGAGCGTGGTTTCTGTATTGCAGCGCCGCCTGGGCGGTCGGCTCGGCGTGGACACCAATGGTCACGCTTCGGTTATGGGCAACTCCCCGGCGCCATCCCTGCCGTACCCTGATTCGGGTGATCGAGTCGGCGGCGATGCTGCCGACAACATGACAACCGCAAACAACCGACCGAACGGCGGCGGTGCTGAGACGAGAAAGGGCAGGGCCGTGACCGACTCCCCGGGGTCATCGACCCGGTCTGTTTCCTCTGTGCCTAATCCTCCTGTGCCTAATCCTCCTGTGCCCAATCCTCCTGGGCCTGAATCCGCTGGGGCCCCTCCCGCCTCCGTGATGCCCGGTTCACGCATCGCGGACGGCCGCTACCGCCTCCTGACCTCACAGGGTGGCCCAGCCGGGCTGCAGTTCTGGCAGGCCACCGATACCGAGCTGAATCGACCGGTGGCTCTCACCATCATCGAGGGTGACGCATACACCCCTGATCAAGTGCAGGACATTTTGTCGAATACCTTGCGGCTCAGCAAGATCGAGTCATCGGGTTTGGCCCGAGTACTCGATGCCGTGCGCGAGGGCTCCGGTGGCATCGTTGTCGCGCAGTGGGTCCGCGGCGGTTCACTGCGCGAGGTCGCCGACACCGAGCCGTCCGCGGTCGGTGCGGGCCGGGCGGTCCGGTCCCTGGCAGAGGCCGCCGACGCGGCCTTCGACGCCGGGTCGGCCCTGAGCATCGACCATCCCGACCGGATACGTATCAGCATCGACGGGGACGCCGTGTTGGCGTTCCCCGCCACCCAGTCTTCCGCGAGCGCGGAGGAGGACGTTCGCGGCCTGGGCGCGGCCCTGTACGCCCTGACCACCCGGCGGTGGCCGCTGCCCGAAACCGGCCAGCCGAGCGGTCTGGCCGCCGCCAGTAAGACCCCGGATGGTCGGACCATCGACGCCTCTATCGTCGTTCCCACCATTCCGGCGGAGATTTCCGACGTTGCCTCGCGCGCACTGAGCGATGACGCCGGGTCCGCCGCCGATCTGCTCGATGGACTGGAATCGGCCATCGCAAGTGTCGACCACACCACCATGCTCGAGCCCGCCGCCGCAGCACCCACCCAAGCGCTGGACATCGGCCGGCCCCGCGGGTTCGAAGCTCGGGGAGACACGAACGGCGACGACGACGACTTCGAGGATCTCGGTGATGAGGACCCCGAGGACCAGGCACGGCACCGCCGGGTCTTCCTGATCGGTCTCGGTGTCGTCGGGGTCTTGGTCATCACCCTGTGCATCGCACTGGGTGTCTGGGTGACGCGGATCTTCGGCGACGTCGGGCCGCTGGACAAGATCAATATCGGAATCGGGCTGCCCACCCAGTCCTCGAACGGCGACTCTGCGAAGCCGGGTAGCCCGGCCAAGATCGTCCAGGCAACCGTGTTTCCTCCCGGCCCCGATGCCGATCAACCGGGCAAGGCCGGCATGGCGGTGGATGGCAATGCCTCCACGTCGTGGACCACCGACTCGTACACCGATGCCGATCCATTCCCTACGCTCTTCAAGCCCGGTGTCGGACTGCTGCTCGACCTGCAGTCCCCTAGCGCCCTGAGCAGCGTCACGATCGAATCGCACAGTGTGGGAACGCAAGTACAGATTCGGTCCGCCGACTCGGCCACGCCGGGCTCCTTCAGCGACACCAAGGAGATTTCCGCGACCGCCACCCTGCAGTCCGGCAAAACAACGATCCCCATCACCAGTAGCTCGCAGGTCTCTCATGTGCTGGTGTGGATCAATAAGCTGGGCTCCACCAATGGTGATCACCACGCAGAGATCGGCGAAATCACTGTCACGACCGCTTCCTAGCTGCGCGATCGCCTGAGAGTCGAGCAGATACGGAAAGGTTTTCGGTAGCGCTCCGTTCCCCACAGCGCGATATTTTTCGCGGTAGTTGAATCCCGATGGCAACCCCGAATCAGATCACTGACCTGGCGCTAGTGTCCGCCAGTTACGTAAATTGCTGTTTCAGGTAGTTGAACTTTGTATAACAGTTTGCTGCAGGACGCTTCCGTGGTCGACGCCACACCACATTTTTGATTACTGTGCGCGTGTGGGCATGGTTCAGGGGGTTCTCACCGCTCCTCAACACTCGGACGCCGAGCTGTTGGCTGCCCACGTCGCCGGTGACGCCTCGGCCTTCGAACAACTGTTCCGCCGTCACCACCGCCGCCTCTACCGACTCGCCCGGGCGACCAGCCGCACCCCTGAGGATGCCGCCGACGCGCTCCAGGAGGCGATGCTCTCGGCGCACCGTGGGGCCGCCAACTTCCGCAATGACGCCGCCGTCACCAGCTGGCTGTATCGCATCGTCGTCAACGCCTGTCTCGACCGTCTGCGCCGCAATAAAGCTCATGTCCCCCTCGAGCTCGAGGAAGACGTCTACACCCTCGAAGACCCCTCATCCAATGTCGACACCTCGATAGTCATCCAGAAGGCCCTGCTGCGCCTGCCTCCCGAGCAGCGCGCCGCAGTCATAGCGGTCGACATGCAGGGATACTCGGTCGCCGATGCCGCTGAGCTGCTGGGTGTGCCCGAGGGCACCGTGAAGAGCCGCTGTGCGCGAGCGCGCGCCCGCCTGGCAGTCGCCCTGCACTATCTCGACAAGGCCGGCTCGGTCGAACCGGAAACCATCGACTACTAGCCGAGTGCCACCTGGTCACGATCCGCCTACGAATTCGGCAACGACCGTGGCGGGCGGTAGCTGGATATGGGAACAATGAACTCAAATGGTGAGCGACCAGCCGGACAACTCCGATGGCGAAGGTAACCTCGACAAGGTGAACCTCGCCGAGGTGCCACTGTCACTAGAGGTCTTGGCCGACCTGCAGGCCGGTGTCTACGACGCCGGCGATGCCGACGTGCTTTGGCAACGCGCAGACCAAGATCCAGATGCGCGCAGGGCCCTGGCCGCCCTCGATCAAGTGCGGGCCGACTTGGTCGCATGGATGGACAGCCCGGCACCCGAAGTACCCGAGTCCGTCGTTGACGACGTCGTTGCCGCCTTGCGCACCGAGACGGCCAAGTCCACCTTGCCGGCGGTAGCTGCGAACGGTACTCGTCCCGCTGACCCCAGCCTCAACCTCGTCACCGGACCCGTCCCGCTGGATCATCGCCGGCGCCCTGCGGCAAAGCGCCGCTGGATCGCGTACTCCACCGCCGGGTTGGCGGCCGCCGCGTGCGCCGCCGTCGCAGTCACCCTCGTCGCGCAGAACGAACGCCGCGCCTCCGAAACCACCGCAACCATCGCGGGCCCCTCCCTGTCTCAGCAGATCGCCCCTAAGACCGGCGCCCCCGTCGCGCCCGAGCTGCCCGCCATGCAGGCCCAGGGCGTCGCACCGTTCCCGATCTCAGGAAACGAGATCACCGCCCTCGTCGGGCGTACACCCGCGTTCGGCGATCTCGCGAATGCCTCCCGCCGCGCTTCCTGCCTCACGGGGCTGGGCTTCTCGGCCTCGACCCCAGTGCTCGGCGCACAGACCGTCGATATCAACGGCCCCGCGGTGCTCATGGTGCTGCCCGCCGAACGCCCAGGTGAGCTGTTAGCGGTGGCCGTGCGGCCGGGATGCGACCAGGCGGATCCGCAGCGGGTGGCCCAAACCCGCATCGGCGCGACGCCCGGCCGCTAGCCACGCGCCAATCGGACCTACTCCACTCGTGCGGAACATCCCGCTCTAGGCTGTTGTTTCAGCACTCGCAGGGCCCCGCTAGATCGGGGAATCAGATCGGGACCAGAAGGGAACCGCATGTCGGACGTTGTAACGACCGAGACCGAATCGGACGTCCACGAGCTCATCATCATCGGCTCCGGACCCGCCGGGTACACCGCGGCCGTCTATGCGGCCCGCGCCCAGCTGAAGCCGATCGTGTTCGAGGGCACACAGTTCGGCGGAGCGCTGATGACCACCACAGAGGTCGAGAACTACCCCGGATTCCGCGAGGGAATCATGGGACCCGACCTCATGGAACAGATGCGTGAGCAGGCCATTCGTTTCGGTGCCGACCTGCGCACCGAGGACGTCGACGAGGTGTCACTGCGCGGCCCCGTGAAGGTCGTCACCGTGGGTGATGAGGTTTACCGTTCCCGCGCCGTCATCCTGGCCATGGGCGCCGCACCGCGGTACCTGGGCATACCCGGTGAGGACACCCTGCTGGGCCGCGGCGTGAGTTCCTGTGCCACCTGCGACGGTTTCTTCTTCAAGGATCAGGACATCGCCGTCATCGGCGGCGGTGACTCGGCGATGGAGGAAGCGACATTCCTCACACGATTTGCCCGGAGCGTGACGCTCATTCACCGTCGCGAAGAGTTCCGCGCCTCCAAGATCATGCTGGAGCGTGCCTACGCGGACCCGAAGATCACCGTGTTGACCAACACGAAGATCATTGGGGTCGAGGGTACCGACTCGGTGACGGGGCTCAAGCTTGAGAACGCGGTGACCGGGGAGGCCTCACAGCTGCCCGTCACCGGAATGTTCGTCGCCGTCGGCCACGACCCGCGCAGCGAACTCGTGCGCGATCTCATCGACGTCGATCCCGAGGGGTACGTGCTGGTGCGGGATCGCAGCACCTATACCTCGCTCGAGGGTGTATTCGCCGCAGGCGACCTCGTGGACCGGACCTACCGGCAGGCCGTTACCGCCGCCGGAAGCGGCTGTGCCGCAGCTATTGATGCCGAACGCTGGCTAGCTGAAACGGCACACTCCCAGGCCCTCATCGAAGCCTGACCTCGCGGAACCCATAACAAGGAGAATCATGAGCGACCACGCGACAATTACCGTCACCGATGACACGTTCCAGGACGACGTCGTCTCCAGCAACAAACCGGTGCTGGTGGACTTCTGGGCGACCTGGTGCGGTCCCTGCAAGATGGTGGCCCCCGTGCTGGAAGAGATCGCTAAGGACCACGGCGAGGCACTCACTATTGCCAAGCTCGACGTGGACGCCAACCCAGAGACCGCGCGCGCGTTCCAGGTCACCTCGATCCCGACGCTGATCTTATTCCAGAACGGCGAGGCAACCAAGCGGATCGTCGGCGCCAAGAGCAAGTCGGCGTTGCTGCGGGAACTGGATGGGGTCGTCTGACCGACTCGACTCGCGCCGGTTTGCGGGCGATGGAGTTTCGCCCATCGCCTAGGCATCTGAGACAATATTGCCGATCCCGACGACGGGCAGCTGCTGCCCGTTCGATGGCAGTGCGGTTTCTTGCGAAAGGCGGAGTATGACGACAGGCGCGTCGAACATTCGCCACGGCGATCGAGGCCCCGCTGTCACCGAGGTCCGCGATGTACTCACCGCGCTCGGGTTCCTGGCGGATCCCGACGAAGCCTTGGCGACCGGTCGGCACGTCATCGTGGAGCATTTCGACGCGACGCTGGACGACGCCGTGCGGGCGTTCCAACAGCGCCGTGGCCTGCTCGTGGACGGTATCGTCGGCCCCGCGACCTATCGCACCCTCAAGGAAGCCTCTTACCGGCTCGGAGCGCGCACGCTATTTCACCAATTCTCCGCTCCGATGTATGGCGATGATGTGGCCACGCTGCAGAAACGCCTCCAGGATCTCGGGTTCTACACCGGTCTCGTGGACGGCAATTTTGGCCTGCAAACCTACAACTCGCTCATGTCCTATCAGCGGGAGTACGGACTGACCGCCGACGGTATCTGCGGACCCGAGACCCTGCGCTCCTTCCAGCTGTTGGGCCGCCACGTCACAGGTGGGTCCGCGCACGCCATCCGTGAGACCGAACACGTCCGCAACGCCGGCCCGCAGTTGTCCGGTAAGCGCATCGTGATCGACCCCGGTCTTGGCGGATCCGCTCGCGGCCACATCGTGCCGGGTCGCGAAGGCCCCACCAGCGAGGCAGATATCTTGTGGGACTTGGCAAGTCGTCTCGAAGGGCGGATGACCGCGATCGGGATGGAGACCTACATCTCGCGCGCCATCCAGAACAACCCCACCGATATCGAGCGAGCCACCTACGCCAACAACGTGGGTGCCGACCTGATGATCAGCTTGCGCTTCGACTCGCAGCCGACGGTGGTAGCCAGCGGAGTCGCGTCCTATCACTTTGGCAACATGCACGGCTCGGTCTCCACCATCGGCCACATGCTGGCTGACTTCATTCAGCGAGAAGTCGTGGCGCGCACCGGGTTACGTGACTGTCACGCACACGGCCGCACCTGGGACCTGCTACGTCTCACCAGGATGCCGACCGTGCAGGTGGATATCGGCTACATCACCTCGCCGAACGATGTATCGGTTCTCAGTGCCGCGCATTACCGCGATGTGGTCGCTGAGTCGATTCTTGCCGCGGTGAAACGCGTATACCTGCTCGGCAAGAACGATAGGCCTACCGGCACATTCACTTTCGATGAGCTGATGGCCCACGAGCTTTCCGCCGGCGGCTAGTCCCCGCGGATCACTTCGATTGCGCTCGCGGGGCAGATCTGCGCCGCATTGATCGCCCCCACGGCGTGACTCGCGTCGAGCATCCCCGCGTTCCGCGGCGCTGCGATTCCTTCTTCGTCCGCGCAAAACAGATCCGGATGCTGCGCAATGCAGTACCCGGAGCCCATGCACAGATCCTGATCGACGGTGATGCAGATGTCGCCATCCGATGTACCCATCATCGGACCTTCGTCACAGTGACGGGTACGCCGCCGTCGACAGTGACCGAGAAATTGAAGTGATGCTTGGGTCTCCAGCCATCGGGTAGCGCCAACCGATACCGCTGGAAGATGATCGCCAACAGGAACTGCGCGTTCATATAGGCCATCCCGGTGCCGAGGCAGTGGTGCCGACCCGACCCGAATGGCATGAATGCCAGGCGCGGCCGACTCCTGACCAATGCCTCGTCGATGAATCGGTTGGGGTCGTATTCATCCGGGTCGGCCCACCACCGAGGGTCACGGTGCATCGAATACAGCGACGGCCCGACGATGCTGTACTGCGGAATGAAGTACCCGCCGATGGCATCGTCCTCCATGGCGAACCGGGGATTGAGCGGGTGGCCCTGCAGTCGCTGGCCTTCGTCGAAACACGCTTTGATCCAGGGCATTTGGGGGAGGTCCGCGAGAGTGGGTACTGCGTTATCTAGGATGTCGATCTCGGCGTATAGACGTTCCAGACAGACCGGATGGGACAACAACAGCGCCAGTGTCCACGAGAGCGAGGCCACCACGGTCTCATACCCTCCTGCCATCAGGATCATCAGCTCCATGCTGAGATCCCGTTCAGACAAGGGACTTCCGTCGTCGTAGGTGGCTTCCAACAGCAGGCTCAATAGGTCCGGTGTCTCGACGGGGTTCATTCGGCGCTGCTTGATAAGCCGTCGGGTGAGCCGCCACAAACGCGCCATAGAGCGCAGCGCACTGTCCCTCCCGGGGAACGGAATCAGGTTGGGCAGCGGACTCATCAGCGTCACCGAGGCCATCAGCGACATGAACGTCCGCAAGTCGAGATCCGTTTCGTGGACCGCCTTTTCGGTGATTGACGAGGAGAACATCGCCCGCAGGAAGGCCGGTAGCGTCACCTGCGCGATCGCGTGCTGCACATCGATCACTCGTCCGGTGTTGGCCACACTGGACCAGCCGTCGATGCGCCGTACGAACTCGTCGGCGATCACGTCGGCGACCCGCGCGAGATGTCGCCGCCCGAACATCGGCATAAGCATCCGGCGGCGCTGACGGAACTTCTCCCCCTCCATCATCGGGATGGCGGCGCCAATCATTCCTGCCACCGCATGGCCCGGGCCGATCATGCTGTACCGACCGGACGGGTCGTCCATGACCTGACTCGCATAGTCCGGGTGGTTCACCACAATCATGTGTCCCGCAACCGGGAACGGCAGCCGGTAGATGTCCCCATACTCGTTGGCGCATCGGCGAAGAAACTCGAAGGGCTCCCGGCGCATGTCGAGGGCGCTGCCTACGATGGGCAAGCCGACGGGGCCCGGTGGGGTCAGCGTCGGTGAACCCACACCCCGCACGACGCTGGACGCCAGCGGAATCGATCCGCGTGCGATCCACAACGGGTCGTGCCGCAGAGCCGCCAATTTCCCACGCGTCCTGGCGATCTCGTTGACCTCGGCGACCGTCGGATTTAGCGGCAGCGGTCCCCACGCTCCCGCTAGCTCCCGCGGCAATCCGAGTGCCGCTGGGGCACTTTCGGTTCCGGCAGCGGAGCCTTCCATCGGACAGACCCCGTTGACCGGCTCGATGAGCGACGGTTGCGGAATGCTCATGAATTTCCTTTCCGGATAGTCCGATTACGCGGGAACGGCAAGTTGGGAGGTTGCGGTGCGCGCGGGACCGAGCACCCTGGCCCCAACCTCGTCGCGGTACCGCTGACAGGTGGGTGAATACGCCACGATGACGACGGCGAGCAGATTCAGTGCGGTGGAAAGGATCGCCAATCCCCACGAGGGCACCGGGTCCAACCCAAGGTGGATCGCGAAGTAGTTGGGCAGCGTGCAGATGATGGTGTATGCGAGATACGCCCCCGGTGGTACGAAAGGGATTATCGCCCAACGGTATCCGTGCACGTGTGGTCTGATCACCACAAGCACCCAGGCAATCACGACCAGGAATCCTCCGTTTTGCACCAAGCTGGGAAGCGGGACGCCAAGCACCAATGCGTTGTTGCTGTAGTACTTCATGAGACCAAAGTGGCTGTTGACCATCTCACCGATGCACTCGGCGATCCCGAATACCAACGCGAACACGATGAGAGTCCTGGCCGCCCAACCCTTTTTGATCATCTCGTAGACCACCAGCGCGGTCGGCGCGGTGCCAACCCAGACCAGCGGTACAAAGATCGGCAACGGCCGATCGGCGATCGTCACATACGGCAGGGCGTTCGTCATGTACGTCGTGGCCCCGATGACGTCGAGCCACGGCTCGACAAAGTACGGCAGAATCGTCACCCCGCTGAGCATGACGAGCCAGTACATGAGGGCGTCCTCGTGCTTGCGGATCGTCATCCATCCCACCCAAACCAGCGAGATGAGCAGGCAGCCGACGAGTACGGCGACCACCGTCCACGCCCACCACGGTGGGCATTCGATGACGGGTGGTGGGCCCCACTGTGCCCCTGCGGTCAGACGTGTCATCTGAGAGTCCCCTTCGGTACCGGGTAATGGTCTGATCGGCACAGTAATGTCACTCCCGAGAACGTGTCAATCATTTCGAGACAAATCATTCCGTACCACGACATGCTCGACCGAATCTGAGCATGGTCGGCTATTCTCGACGGCATGGTGAAGTCAGCCAGTTCCCCGACACGGATGGCCGAACGCCAGCGCGCCCGCCGCAGTGAACTCGTCAAAGAAGAGGTCGTCGAGGCCGCTCTCGCCGAATTCTCCGAGCGCGGCTACCACCAGACGTCCATCGCACACATCGCCGAACGGCTCGGCACGGGCCATTCGATGTTCTACCGGTACTTCGAAAACAAGCGAGACATCCTCGAACATGTGGTTCAGCACGCCACGCAGCGCACCCTGGACACCCTCGTTCAGGTGCTCCCGGGGCGCATCAGCTCTCTCACCGAATTCCACGACTTCGCGGTGAAACTCGGGCTTGCCTACATCGGGGTGATGTCAGAGGACCCCCGACTGTCCCGGTTGATGCTGCAGCAGAACGCGGCGGTGGACAAGGAGATGACCGAGCAGTTCTGCCGCGGATTCGATGCCGGCGCTACGGTTCTCGCCGGTCTACTGCGCGACGCGATCGAAATCGGTTATGTCCGAGCGGATATCGACGTCGAGTCCGTGGCCGATTCGGTGGTGAGCATCCCATTCGGATTGATGCTCCGCCATGGGCATGACCCAGACCCGGAGGTCCTGGCCTTACGCGTGCACGCCACATGCGACCTGGTCTGCCGAGGCATCGCCGATCCCGACTACCGGCCACCCGACTAGAACGCGGCGACCCCGGGACCCGCTCCGGCCGGTTGCGGAATCTGCACGGTTTCCAGCAGGCGCTCCAGGGCAGCTTCGACCTCTGCCTTCCAGCCCAGTCCCTTATCCAGCTCCAACCGCAGCCGCGGGAAGTGCTGATGCGGTGCGACGACCGTGAACCCCACGTCCTTCAGGAAGTCCACGTCAATCATGCATTGCTCGATGGTGCACTCCCCCAATACATCTGCCGCTTCAGAATGCCCGGCGAGCGATCCACCGCACAATTCCAGCGCTTCGCTGGTACGGCCGAAAGCCTCCAGCGCACGTACACCACGGCGCACCAGCTCGGCGACGACACTGGCGATAATGCTGTGGGGCAATCCGTCTGACTCGTGGCCCGGCTCCACGCCGAGGGAGGTCAACAGGATGGCATCGGCGCTGACGGGTCCCGTCGGGAACAGCTGGGCACGCGGTACCACTCCAGGTGGGGCGTAAAACGCATACCCTGCGGTGTCGGGCCGGGTCTGCGGGCCCGTGATCGCGACCTGTCCACACGACCCCCACTCAAGCATGACCATCGACAGCCACGCTTCCTTCTCGAACTCGGGGTCCGACAGATGCTGATGCTCGCCGACGGTGGCGGGGTTTACCTCCCAGAAGACACACCGTCGGGCATGCTTGGGTAATTGCTCGAAGCCATCGAGCCGCAGCGGAACAATCCGGGCCGACACTGGTCTTCTACGCCTCCACCGTCCGGTCAACATGGTGCGCGGTACGCCTCATGCGTCCGGCAACCCCTCAAGGATATGCGAAATTTCTCGTTTGGCACCCGGCGGCCGTGTACCGATGCACTGTGTTCGTCGCTGCGACTGCGATCGAGTCGGCGCTCTCGCCTCCGAACCGAAAGCTCTTAGATACCAACCCTTTTCGTGGCCAGTCGCCGTATTGCCACATTTCTCGTCACAGTGACGTTTCTGCCCTGTGGGCTAGGACGTGGCCTCGCCGGACATCATTTCGACAATTCGCTGCAAATCCTCGACCGAACCGAATTCGACGACAATCTTGCCCTTGCGCTTACCGAGGCTCACCGTCACGCGAGTGTCGAAGGTTCCCGACAGCCGCTCGGCGACGTCCTGCAGCCCCGGCATCTGGATCGGCTTGCGTCGCGGGGCCGGCTTAGGGGCATCGCTGCGGTTCGCCAGCGTGACCGCTTCCTCCGCGGCACGCACCGACATCCCCTCCGCCACGATCCGAGCAGCCAACTCCTCCTGCGCCCCCGCACCGCCGTCCAGGGCAAGCAATGCGCGTGCATGTCCCGCCGACAGCACACCCGCAGCGACGCGGCGCTGTACCGCGATGGGGAGCCGCAGCAGCCGGATCATGTTCGAGATCACCGGTCGCGATCGGCCGATCCGGGAGGCCAGTTCCTCGTGCGTCACGTCGAACTCGTCGAGCAGCTGTTGGTATGCGGCCGCCTCTTCCAACGGATTCAGCTGTGCTCGGTGGATGTTTTCCAACAGTGCATCGCGAAGCAGGTTGTCGTCCGCCGTCTCGCGCACGATTGCCGGAATGGTATCCAGCCCCGCCTCCTGGGTGGCGCGCCACCGGCGCTCCCCCATGACGAGTTGGTAGGTGGTGCCGTCACCGTCTTCGGCCGTGCGCACCACAATCGGCTGCATCACGCCGAATTCCCGGATGGAGTGGACCAGTTCGGCGAGGGCCTCCTCGTCGAAAACTTGGCGCGGCTGCTTCGGGTTCGGCTTGATGGAGGTCACCGGGATCTCGCGGTAGACCGCGCCGATATCGTTCGGCTGGGGCTGCATGGGGGGCGCCGCCGGGCCGCCGCCGATGACGACATCAGCCGCCGCATCCCCCAGACGCGGGCCCAGGGAAGCGGGTGAACCGTCGGTCGGAGCGGTCGGAATAAGAGACGCCAGACCCCGGCCGAGTCCACCCTTACGCCGTGATGATGGCGACTGACTCATCGGTTATCTCTCCTCATCGCATCCCCTGCACCCAGCCGGTTCATTCTCTCGCAAAACGGCCGACTCACCGCGCGTCACTCGCCGGACATGGCCGCTGCGCGAGTTCGCGCGCAGCTTCCAGATAGCTCAGCGCGCCCCGTGAACCCGGGTCGTAATCGAGGACGCTGGTCCCGTATCCGGGGGCCTCGGAGACCTTGACGCTACGTGGGATGACCGAGCCAAGCACCTTCGGACCGAAGTGGTTGCGCACCTCGTCGGCCACCTGATCGGCCAGCTTGGTCCGGCCGTCGTACATGGTGAGCAGAACCGTCGACACGTGCAGAGCGGGGTTCAGGTGCGCCTGGACGAGATCGATGTTGCGCAGGAGTTGGCCCACGCCCTCCAGCGCGTAGTACTCGCACTGGATGGGGATCAGCACCTCGTTGGCGGCGACGAGCGCGTTGACCGTCAACAGACCTAGTGATGGCGGGCAGTCGATGAAGACGAAGTCGAAGGCGTCGGCCGGCAGGCCGGCAAGTGCGCTGCGCAGCCGTCCTTCGCGGGCGACCATCGAGACCAATTCGATCTCGGCGCCAGCGAGGTCGATCGTCGCGGGAACACAGAAGAGGTGCTCACTCTGCGGGCTGGTCTGGATCGCCTCTTTGATCGGGATCTCCCCGAGGAGCACCTCGTACGACGAGGGGGTGCCCGCACGGTGGTCGGCACCCAGCGCCGTGCTCGCGTTGCCCTGCGGATCGAGGTCGATCACCAGAACATTGAGTCCCTGCAGCGCCATCGCGGCCGCAAGGTTCACCGCCGTCGTGGTCTTCCCCACGCCGCCCTTTTGGTTGGCGATCGTCAGCATCCGGCGCTGCGCCGGCTTCGGAAGCCTCACTGATCCCTGCTTAATTTGAGTAGCGCGCTGGGCGGCAGCACCGATGGGGGTCTCCGACTCTTCGAACTCTGCTGGCGATCGGTGACCGTCCCGCGGTGGGCCGGTTTCACGTGAAACATCTGGTTTGTCCGAACTCACTGTCGTCTCCTTGACGGGATGCTCATCGGCTCCGCTTTCGCGAACCGTCGCGGGAGCTTCCCCGCCGACGGTCTCCGCCGCATTCTTTCCGCCGCGCGACCACCACCGTGGTGGGCGGATCGAGGTACTGCGTGCCACACTGCACCACCCTCACATCATCAGCGCCGAGCAGACCCAGCGCATTTCCGTACTGCCGCACTTCCTCATCGGCGCGATCACCCTTGATCGCCAACATGCGTCCGCCGATTCGTACCAAAGGAAGAGACCAGCGAGCAATCTTGTCCAGTGCTGCAACCGCTCGGGACGTCACCACATCTGCCCCTCCGACCGCTGCGAGAACGGCGGGCTCCTCCGCCCGACCCCTCACCACCGATACGTTGGTCAGCCCTAGCCGCTCGATCATTTCATGGAGGAAGTCAGTCCGGCGCAGCATCGGCTCGACGAGAGCAATATGGACGTCGGGGCGCAGGATGCCCACCGGGATACCCGGTAGGCCCGCACCGCTTCCGATATCAATCACGCGCTCCGTCGGGTCAAGCAGCTCCCCCAGGACCGCGCTATTAAGAACGTGGCGCTCCCACAACCGATCGGTCTCGCGGGGCCCGATGAGACCTCGCTCCACACCGACCGTCGCCAGCGCATCGACATACTCGACGGCGACCGAGAGCCGATCTCCAAACACCTGAGCCGCGGCCGCCGGCACCGGGAGAGTCTCGCCGTGTTTCACGTGAAACATTCCTCCCGGGGCGCGGCCACAGAATTACATGGATGGAATTTAGATGTCGGTCAGTCGCGCAAGATGACGACGCGGCGCGACGGCTCCACGCCCTCGCTCTCACTGTGCACACCGTCGACCGCGGCGACCGCGTCGTGCACGATCTTGCGTTCGAATGGAGTCATCGGGGAAAGCTCCTCGCGCTCCCCTGACTCCAGGACCTGCTTCGCGATCTTCGTTCCCAACGTCGCCAGCTCATCACGGCGGCGGCCACGCCAATTGGCGACGTCCAGCATCAGACGGCTGCGCTCACCGGACTTCTGCTGAACCGCCAGCCGAGTCAGCTCCTGCAGTGCGTCCAGCACCTCGCCCTTACGGCCGACGAGCTTCGCGAGATCACTGCCGCCGTCGATGCTGACGATCGCCCGGTCTCCTTCAACATCCAGATCGATATCGCCGTCGAAGTCCAGGACGTCCAGCAGCTCCTCCAGGTAGTCGCCGGCGATCTCACCCTCCGCGACCAATCGCTCCTCGAGATCTCCGGGACGCGGCGTCTCCGTCTCCGGGGCATCCGTCTCCGGAGCATCGGTTGCCTCCGGCGCCTCGGCCGCGGTCTCCTCGGCTTGGGTATCAAGTTCGGTCATCGTTCTTCTCCCTCTGTCACGCCCGTGCAGAATCGCGGGCGGTTAGCGCTTGCGGCGGCGATCGGGCCGAGCACCCGGCTTCGGGGTGCGGCTCGTGGCGCCTGATCCATCTGTCGAATCCGGGGAGGCCTGTCCCCCGGTGTCCTCATCCGTTCCACCGGACTTCGCGATCTCGGTACCTTCAGTGCTCTCTACGAGCTCGCCTGCTGGTTTGGCCGGCTGGTTCTTTCCACCACGACTCGGTTTGGCGCCGGGCTTCGGGGCGTTGGCTGCGCGCCGTTCCAGATCTGCCTGCTTCTTCTCTTCTTCTTCCTTGGCGATCCGGTTGAAGACGTAGTGCTGCTGACCAAACGTCCAGATGTTGTTGGCCACCCAGTACAGGATGATCGCGATGGGCAGGAACGGTCCGCCGACAACCACGCCGAGCGGGAACACGTAGAGCGCCAGCCGGTTCATGATCTGGGTCTGCGGGTTGGCCTGTGCCTCGGGGCTCTGGCGCGCGATCGAGGCCCGGCTGTTGAAGTACGTGGCGACGCCCGCGATGATCATCAGCGGCAGGGAGACACCAGCCACGGCCCACCTATCGAACACGGTGAACGCGTCCAGACCCGTCGTCTGAATCATGGTGGCACCCAGTGGCGCGCCGAACAGGTTGGCGTCTAGGAAGTTGGCGACGTCGCCCGCGCTGAATATGTAGTTACCGGTAGCCCGGTTCGCCTCCACCGACATGTGCACCTGGCCGAAGCCGCCGGTAGTTCTATTGAACGAACGCAACACATGGAACAGGCCCAGGAACACCGGGATCTGCGCCAGCATCGGCAGGCATCCCAGAATCGGGTTAAAGCCGTGATCCCGCTGCAGCTTCTGCATCTCCAGCGCCATCCGCTGGCGATCGTTCTTGTACTTCTTCTGCAGTGCCTTGATCTGGGGCTGCAGCTCCTGCATCTGGCGGGTGGTCCGGATCTGCCGCACGAACGGCTTGTACAGAATCGCGCGGAGGGTGAACACCAGGAACATCACCGATAGTGCCCACGCAAAAAAGTTCTTGGGGCCCAACAGGTACGCGAAGAGCTTGTACCAAACCCACATGATCGCCGAGACCGGATAGTAGATGAACCCGAGGCTGAACCAATCAAACATCCGCTGTGCTCCTCCGCACGCTCACGTGCTGTAGGTCCCCATGCTTCGTATGGCGTTCGGGAATCGGATCCCATCCGCCGTGGTGCCACGGCCCACATTTCAGTAGGCGGATCGTCGCCAACCAACCGCCGCGGATCAATCCGTGCACGCTCAAAGCCTCGACCGCATACTGGCTACAGGTCGGCATGAATCGGCAGCTCGGTAGCCGCGTCGGCGAGATCCAGGTCTGATAGAGACGGATCAGGAAAATCGCGGCGCGGGCCGGCCGGCTTCTCATCGCTGCCGCTCGGCTCGAGCGATCCCGTCTCGCAATTGCTGACGCAGGCTTGCCGACAGTGCGGTGCTACTAGTAGGCAGCGCCCTGATCACCATTCGATCGACTGACTCAAGCCGGGGAAGCACTTCGGCAGCGGCGTGCCGGAGCTGGCGCGACACCCGGTGGCGCACCACCGCACCGCCGACCGATTTTCCGACGATCAAACCGACCTTGGGACCCTCAACCTGCCCGCAATCGGCGCCCAGGCAGCCACGCTGCAGGTGAATCACCAAGTCCGCGTGGGCGCTTCGCACGCCACGCTTCACGGTCTGTCGGAATTCGGATGATTTGGTCATCCGGTGTCGAGTCGGTAACACCGACTACTACCTGCGCCCGAAACTTAGGCGGACAGTTCCCGGCGGCCCTTAGCTCGCCGGACCGCAATGATCGCGCGGCCCGCACGGGTGCGCATGCGCAACCGGAAGCCGTGCGTACGCGCGCGGCGCCGATTGTTTGGCTGGAAGGTCCGCTTGCCCTTTGCCACTGTTACTACTCCTTCATGTCCGTCACGTTCTCAGCGGACATCACCTACGTCTACATTCACGACGCATGCGATGTGCTGAGACGTATCAGTCCGTTGGTACTTCTCACTCGCCACCGGCGCGGTACCTACGAAATCCTGGATTTCATCCCTGATCACGTGCGGTCGCGGCCGTGTCGCCGACGTTCGGGCGACTGTTTGAGGGTACTGACCTGCTCGACGCCGGTCAAACTGGTCACAGACGCCACATCCGTATCCCCCCGGCACACGAGTCTGTCAGCTTCCCGAAAGTTGTCACCGATGTCTCCCGATCGGTTGGCGGGCAGGACCAAAAACTGTTAGCTTCTGCGAATGCCGTTTCTCCCGGGCGAATGCATCGGAACCACTCACACGGGCCGATGCCGATCGAGGTCGGACACCGACTAACCGGTCCCCCGGAACAGGTGATCCGATGTGATCTCCTGGTAAGCGCACAGTGACCACAATGGGGGTGGTCTGCTTTGTTGTCCACAGGTGTGGATAACCGTGTGGAAACCCACGATCGATCATTGAAAAGGGGCTAATGTCGACGTGTCCCCTTCAGCCAGAGAGATGATCGCCGTTGACTGACGAACTGAATTCCCAGTTCACGGCGGTATGGAATACCGTCGTCACCGAGCTCAACGGTGATGACAGCCAGTACCTGTCGGGCTTTCCGCCACTGACGCCGCAGCAGCGCGCCTGGCTGACATTGGTCAAACCACTCACCCTCGCCGAGGGCTTCGCACTGCTTTCCGTGCCGTCGAGTTTCGTGCAAAACGAGATCGAAAGGCACCTTCGCGGGCCGATCGTGGAAGCCCTGTCGCGGAGGCTGGGCCAGAATGTCGAGTTGGGCGTCCGGATCGCGGCTCCCTCTCCTGGCGAAGATTCAGATGTCGCCGGAACCACCCCAGAACTCGATGTCGACGAGGTCGACGAGACCAGCGAGGCGCTTGCTAGCGCACACGAATCCTGGCCGTCGTACTTCATCAACCGTCCCGGTGGCGCCGACAAGGCAGAGGCCCCCGATACGAGCCTCAACGCGCGCTACACCTTCGAGTCATTCGTCATCGGCGCATCCAACCGGTTCTCGCATGCCGCGGCGGTCGCAGTGTCCGAAGCACCCGCCCGCGCCTACAACCCCTTGTTCATCTGGGGTGAATCCGGGCTGGGTAAGACACATCTGCTGCATGCCGCCGGGAACTACGCCCAGCGACTGTTCCCCGGCATGCGCGTCAAATATGTGTCGACCGAGGAGTTCACCAACGACTTCATCAACTCTTTGCGCGATGACCGCCGGGTCGCATTCAAACGCAGTTACCGCGACATCGACGTGCTCCTGGTCGACGACATCCAGTTCATCGAGGGCAAGGAAGGCATCCAGGAAGAGTTCTTCCACACCTTCAACACTCTGCATAACGCGAACAAGCAGATCGTCATCTCCTCGGACCGGCCCCCAAAGGGTCTGGCCACTCTCGAAGACCGGCTGCGCACCCGCTTCGAATGGGGTCTCATCACCGACGTTCAGCCTCCTGAACTGGAGACTCGGATCGCGATCCTGCGTAAAAAGGCGCAGATGGACCGCCTCGACGTCCCCGATGACGTGCTGGAGCTCATCGCGAGCCGGATCGAACGCAATATCCGCGAGCTCGAGGGCGCCCTGATCCGGGTCACCGCCTTCGCATCGTTGAACAAGTCCGCCATCGAGTTGTCGCTGGCCGAGATCGTGTTGCGTGACCTCATCCCCGACTCCAACTCCATCCAGATCAGTGCAGCCACGATCATGGCCGTCACCGCCGAATACTTCGATACCAGCCTCGACGAGCTGCGTGGTCCCGGTAAGACACGGGCACTGGCACAGGCCCGCCAGATCGCCATGTACCTCTGTCGTGAGCTCACCGACCTGTCTTTGCCCAAGATCGGGCAGACCTTCGGCCGCGACCACACGACGGTCATGTACGCCGACAAGAAGATACGTGGCGAAATGGCCCAGCGGCGTGAGGTTTTCGACCACGTCAAGGAGCTCACCGCGCGGATCCGTCAGCGCTCCCGGCACTGACCCTTTCCGCCCCCACCCGGCCCTCGTGGCCGGGTTTTTTCGTCTCACTCGCCCACCGCCCCCTAGTACGGACGCCCAGCTGTCATACGGCGCCGGAGCTCCGCTTCCCAACGAAAACTAGGCATCCGCTCTGTGCGACCGCCCGATTCGGCTCTCAACGCGCACCTGTTTCAAGATTTTTCTCAACGATTTTTTGTCACCTCGTGCGGCTCACACGTCACATTCACAACACTGGTGGTTGTGCACAGGACTGTGGACTGCTGTTGGCTAAACCTGCGATCGGTTGGGGGTTGCTGAGCGAATCACACACCGTCCACATTCGCGCACCGATGATCCCACTCTGATCCACAATCTCCTGACAGCCCGCTTACGGCCTTACCGTGCGACAACACTTGTCTGTCCACAGATTCCACAGCACCTACTACTACTACTTAAATCTCTCTCTAATCTCTCTCTTTAAAAGCGGCTGTGTGGATGAACGCGTCAACATGGTCCATCCAGTCGGTAACCCAGCGATGGACGACAGCCGAACAGAACGGCTTTCACGATGCGTCGAAAGCATCTACGGTTGTGCTTCGGAAGCCGCATAGCCTGACGGCTTCCCACCCCGAGTGACAGGACACGTACACGGGCGCCACCGGATGGCTGCCGGATGCGCCGTCGGTGCTGTCATCCGGTCGTGCCACGATGGCTATCACGGATTTTTGTGTCAGCAATGTCCGACGAGGAAGCGAAGGGTATCCATGGATCTGGCGAGCCCCACTGCCGCAGACACCAGCCTGAAGTTCAGGGTCGCGCGCGACGATTTCGCCGATTCGGTGGCGTGGGTCGCACGAAGCCTGCCTTCCCGGCCGACGGTTCCAGTACTGGCAGGTGTGCTGCTCACCGCGCACGACACCGGTTTGGCGCTGTCGGGTTTCGATTACGAAGTTTCCGCCCAGGTGCAGGTTCCAGCCGAGGTTGCGGCCGCCGGCAGTGCACTGGTGTCAGGTCGCTTGCTCTCGGATATCACCAAGTCGCTACCTAACAAGCCAGTTGATGTGGCGTTGGAGGGTACGCGACTGTTGATCAGCTGTGGAAGCGCCAAGTTCTCGCTGCCGAGCATGCCGGTTGAGGATTACCCGACACTGCCCTCGCTGCCGGAGCAGACCGGTGCCCTGGGTGCTGAAGTGTTCTCCGAGGCGATCGGCCAGGTCGCGGTGGCGGCGGGCAAGGACGACACGTTGCCGATGTTGACCGGCATTCGTGTCGAAATCAACGGTGACGCAGTTGTTTTGGCCGCTACGGACCGTTTCCGCCTGGCGGTCCGTGAGCTGAAATGGACGTCGGGATTCAGTGAGGCGAATGCCGCGGTGCTGGTGCCGGCAAAGACACTGTCGGAGGCCGCGAAGTCGGCGTCCAACGGATCCGAGGTGCAGCTGGCACTGGGTGCGGGTTCAGCCATTGGGTCTGAGGGGCTGCTCGGCATCATCAGCGATGGCAGGCGCAGCACCACCCGTCTGCTTGATGCGGAGTTCCCGAAGTTCCGCCAGCTGCTGCCCACCGAGCACACAGCGTTGGCCACGATCGGCGTCGCGGAATTGGTGGAAGCCATTAAACGTGTTGCGCTGGTTGCTGATCGAGGTGCGCAGATTCGCCTAGAGTTCGAGCCGGGGTTGTTGCGGTTGTCGGCCGGGGCGGACGATGTGGGTCGCGCCGAAGAAGAGCTCGAGGCAGAGTTCGTCGGAGAACCGTTGACTATCGCGTTTAACCCGACCTACCTGACGGACGGGCTGGGGTCGCTGCATTCTCATCGAGTGACTTTCGGTTTCACCACGCCCAGTCGTCCGGCGGTGCTCCGTCCGGCGGAAGACGATCAAAGCTCCCCAGAAGGGTCCGGGCCGTTCACGGCGTCGCAAACTGAGTATGTCTATCTATTGATGCCGGTGCGTCTGCCCGGCTAGGGCTCGCGCCCCATTTGGCACACGGACTGGTCATCGGAGGTTATGAGTCATGCAGCTGGGTTTGGTAGGGCTAGGCAAGATGGGTTTCAACATGCGCGACCGGCTGAGGGCCGGCGGGCATGAGGTCATCGGATATGACCCGCGTCCAGAGGTCACCGACGTCGCGTCGCTGAAAGCGCTGGCTGAGGCGTTGGACGCGCCGCGGGTGGTGTGGGTGATGGTGCCGTCGGGGCCGGTCACACAACAGACCATCGCCGAATTGGCTGAGGAGCTATCGGCCGGGGATCTCGTCG
Source organism: Mycobacterium sp. (assembly GCA_050701835.1). Taxonomy (GTDB): domain Bacteria; phylum Actinomycetota; class Actinomycetes; order Mycobacteriales; family Mycobacteriaceae; genus Mycobacterium. The sequence goes on from JBOGDC010000019.1 coordinate 52,404, forward strand.
TCGATGGTGGCAATTCACGGTTTACCGAGGACAAGCCGAACGCAGACCTTTTGGCGACCAAGGGAATTGGCTACATTGATGCCGGGGTGTCCGGCGGGGTGTGGGGCAAGGACAACGGCTACGGCCTGATGGTCGGCGGCAGTGACGCGGACGTGGCGCATGCGATGCCGATCTTCGACACGCTGCGTCCCGAGGGTGATCGTGCGGACGGCTTCGTGCACGCCGGCCCGGTGGGCGCCGGCCATTACGCCAAGATGATCCACAACGGCATCGAGTACGGGCTGATGCATGCTTACGCTGAGGGCTACGAGCTACTGGCGGCCGAACCGCTGATTACCGATGTGCAGGCAGTGCTGCAGGCCTGGACCAAGGGCACCGTGGTGCGCTCGTGGCTGCTGGATCTGTTGGCCAAGGCGCTGAAGGAAGACCCAGGTTTCGACGCGATTTCGGGATACACCGAGGATTCCGGTGAGGGTCGGTGGACCGTCGAAGAGGCCATCAACCACCGAGTGCCGACACCCGTGATCGCAGCGTCGTTGTTCGCCCGGTTCGCGTCGCGGCAAGAGGATTCACCGGCGATGAAGGCCGTCTCGGCCCTGCGTAACCAGTTCGGCGGCCACGCCGTCAAACGCGTCGGCCTCTCTGGATAAGGGAGGCGCGCGGACTCGGTGTACGTACGACAACTGGGATTGCAGGACTTCCGGTCATGGGAGCGGGTGGACCTGGAGCTCGAACCCGGGCGCACCGTGTTCGTTGGCCCGAACGGGTACGGCAAGACTAATCTTGTTGAGGCACTGTGGTATTCGTCGACATTGTCGTCGCATAGGGTGTTTACCGATGCACCGCTGATCCGCCACGGCGCGGAGCGGGCCGTGGTGTCGACCATCGTCGTGAATGACGGGCGTGAGCTTGCCGTGGACCTGGAGATCGCCGCGGGCCGGGCCAACAAGGCTCGGATCAACCGGTCCCCGGTGCGCAGCCCGCGCGAGATTGTCGGAATTTTGCATGCGGTGCTGTTCGCGCCCGAAGATCTGTCGCTGGTGCGGGGCGACCCCTCGGACCGGCGCCGGTTTCTCGACGACCTGCTGATGCAGCGCCGGCCCCGGATGGCGGGGGTGCGTGCCGATTACGACAAGGTGTTGCGGCAGCGGACCGCGCTGCTTAAAACGGCGGGGGCGGCACTGCGGCAACGTAACGACCAAAGTGTGTTGGACACACTCGACGTGTGGGACGGGCATCTGATCGCGCACGGAGCTGAATTACTGTGCGCTCGAATCGAATTAGTGGCCGAACTACGGCCGTTGGTGGAGAAGTCCTACCAACTGTTGGCGCCGGCGTCCCGGCCCGCCGACATTGCATACCGCAGCAGTGTGGAAGGTGTGGAGACAGAAACGTCGGTGGAACGGCTCGCTGACGCGCTGCAGGCCGGGCTACTCGCCAAACGGTCTGCGGAGATCGAGCGTGGAGTGTGTTTGGTGGGTCCGCACCGCGACGATGTGGAATTGCGGCTCGGGGACGGTCCGGCGAAGGGGTTCGCCAGCCATGGCGAGTCGTGGTCATTCGCGTTGGCGCTGCGGTTGGCGGCGTTCGACCTGCTGCGATCTGAGGGCACCGATCCCGTCTTGATGCTGGACGACGTGTTCGCCGAGCTCGATGGCGCTCGGCGCCGGTCATTGGCCGCAGTGGCAGCAGACGCGGAGCAGGTGTTGGTCACGGCAGCGGTTCCGGACGATGTTCCCGAGGAATTGTCGGCGCGAACGGTTACCGTCGACGTGAGGGAAGACCCCGAGGGACGAAAGTCGGTGGCGCATGAGTGACGACGAGGCCTGGCCTCCGGAACATCTGGCGGGCGTGACCGGGATGGATTTGGTGCGTCGGGTGCTGGAGGAGGCCCGCGGCGCCGCCAAACAGCAAGGCAAGGACATTGGCCGTGGTGGGCGCTCCCCGCAGCAGCGTCGCCGCGTGGCGGGAGGACGCCGGAGCTGGTCAGGGCCTGGGCCGGACGCGCGCGATCCTCAGCTCTTGGGAAGAGCGGCAGGAGATTTGGCGAATCGCCGCGGTTGGTCACCCCGGGTATCGGAGGGAACGGTGTTCGGCCGATGGGATGCCGTCGTCGGCGAGCAGATCGCCGCGCACGCGACACCGACCGCCTTGCACGACGGGGTGCTGACGGTGGCTGCGGAGTCCACGGCCTGGGCGACACAGCTGCGGTTGGTGCAGGCACAGCTGCTGGCGAAGATCGCGGCAGCGGTGGGTGATGGCGTGGTGACGAGTTTGAAGATCTCCGGGCCGACGGCGCCGTCGTGGCGCAAGGGACCCCGGCACGTCGCCGGGCGCGGGCCGCGCGATACCTACGGCTGAGCGCTCATCGCCGCGTCGTGCCGCAGAACTTAGGTCCCGACCGTCAGGACACTGGCGGATTCGAAATATGCGACGGACGGCGTAAATAGGGGGGATGAAACATGCCCTGAAACTAGGTGCCGTCGGTACGGACCAGTAGGATAGAGATAACACTGATCGCTGGGTCCGTGACCCGCGAGAGTCGTCCCTTCCAGACAGGAGACAAAGTCGATCGTGGCTGCCCCGAAGAAGAGTGCCAAGAGCGAATACGGCGCCGACTCGATCACCATCCTAGAAGGCCTCGAAGCGGTTCGGAAGCGCCCGGGCATGTACATCGGGTCGACCGGTGAGCGTGGCCTGCACCACCTGATCTGGGAAGTCGTCGATAACGCTGTCGACGAGGCAATGGCCGGACACGCAACTACCGTCGATGTGGCCATGCTGGCCGACGGGGGCGTGCAGGTGCGTGATGACGGCCGCGGAATCCCGGTGGCGATGCACGCCTCCGGCGTACCGACCGTCGATGTGGTGATGACCCAATTGCACGCGGGTGGCAAGTTCGACTCCGATTCCTACGCGGTGTCCGGTGGTCTGCACGGTGTCGGTGTGTCCGTGGTGAACGCGCTCTCCACGCGCCTGGAGGTGGAGATCCTGCGCGACGGATTCGAATGGGAGCAGAGCTACGACCATTCCGAGCCGGGCACGCTGAAGCAAGGCCCGGCAACTAAGAAGACGGGCACCACGATCCGTTTCTGGGCGGATCCGAACATCTTCGAAACCACCACCTACGATTTCGAGACGGTAGCGCGACGTCTGCAGGAGATGGCATTCCTCAACAAGGGCCTGACCATCAAGCTCGCTGACGAGCGCGTCAAAAACACCGACATCACCGACGAGATCGTCAGCGCCACCGCGGACGCGCCCAAGACGGCCGAGGAGCAGGCCGCGGAATCCGCTGCGCCGCAAAAGGTTAAGAACCGTGTGTTCCACTACCCGGGTGGCCTGGTGGACTTCGTCAAGCACATCAACCGCACCAAGACCGCGATCCACAACACCATCGTTGACTTCTCCGGTAAGGGCGTGGGTCACGAGGTCGAGATCGCGATGCAGTGGAACGCAGGGTACTCCGAGTCGGTACACACCTTCGCGAACACCATCAACACCCACGAGGGCGGTACCCATGAAGAGGGCTTCCGCGCCGCACTGACAACAGTGGTGAACAAGTACGCCAAGGAGAAGAAGCTCCTCAAGGAGAAGGACTCCAACCTCACCGGCGATGACATCCGCGAGGGTCTAGCGGCTGTCCTTTCGGTGAAGGTCGCCGAGCCGCAGTTCGAGGGCCAGACCAAGACTAAGCTCGGCAACACCGAGGTTAAGTCGTTTGTGCAGAAGGTTTGTAACGAGCAGCTGCAGCACTGGTTCGACTCCAACCCCGCCGATGCGAAAACGGTTGTAAATAAGGCAGTTTCGTCGGCGCAGGCCCGTATGGCGGCGCGCAAGGCGCGCGAGCTGGTGCGCCGTAAGAGTGCCACCGATATCGGTGGGCTGCCCGGCAAGCTCGCCGACTGCCGCTCGACCGATCCGTCGAAGTCCGAGCTGTATGTGGTGGAGGGTGACTCGGCCGGCGGTTCGGCCAAGAGCGGCCGCGACTCCATGTTCCAGGCGATCCTGCCGCTGCGCGGAAAGATCATCAACGTCGAAAAGGCCCGCATCGACCGGGTTTTGAAGAACACGGAAGTCCAGGCGATCATCACCGCGCTCGGCACCGGTATTCACGACGAGTTTGACCTCGCCAAGCTGCGGTACCACAAGGTCGTGCTGATGGCCGATGCTGACGTTGACGGACAACACATTTCGACGCTGCTGCTGACGCTGCTATTCCGGTTCATGCGTCCGCTTGTCGAGCACGGGCACATCTTCTTGGCGCAGCCGCCGCTCTACAAGTTGAAGTGGCAGCGCACCCTGCCCGAGTTCGCCTACTCGGACCGTGAACGCGACGGGTTGATGGAAGCCGGGCTCAAGGCCGGCAAGAAGATCAACAAGGACGACGGTATCCAGCGCTACAAGGGTCTGGGTGAGATGGACGCCAAGGAGCTGTGGGAAACCACCATGGATCCGTCCGTGCGCGTGCTACGCCAGATCACCTTGGATGACGCCGCCGCCGCCGACGAGTTGTTCTCGATCCTGATGGGTGAGGATGTCGAGGCGCGCCGCAGCTTCATCACCCGAAACGCCAGGGACGTGCGCTTCCTCGACGTGTAGGGGTCGCCGGATCGGCGGGATAGTTTCAGATTCAATTTGATCTTGAATTTTCTCGTCGCGACGGAACCGGATCCGCCGGTGCCCCGTCCTACCTATAAGTAGGACAGCAGCCGGAGGGATTTTCTACATGGGTGAGAAGTTCAGCGTCGACGTTGAGAAGCTGGCGGGCTTTGGCGGCGGTGTCGAGGATGTCGCGGGGTACTTGGGTAAGGTTCAGGCCCTCGTGGACGCGGAAGCCGGTCCCAAGGACGGGTGGGACGGCCTCATGTCCCAGCTGAAGGGCCCCTTCGAGGCGACCAGGACAAAGACATCCCAGCGGTATGACAAGCGTCAGATCGCGATGTACATGACTGGCAATGAACTGATCTCGCTGGCCAACACCTACAAAGAACAAGAAAAGAAGACGGGCGCCAAGATCCGGGCCGCCGCGTCGCCGCTGCCGGGGCATGATTCTCGCCGAGACGGGGATGCGAGCACAACGGCCCAGCACGTGGCGACTGGCGATATGCCGGATCTGGCAGCTCCGGCGCATGAGCAAGCCGATGTGGTGTCGATCGTGCGTGACAAGGCGGCGTGGGTTGCCGACGCCGATGAAGCGATCCAGAAGGTCTCCGGATGGAGTCCGATCAATGACACCTTTGAAAAGCTGGTAGGCAACTGGGCCGAGCTGACGCGTATCGGGAACGTCTACGAAAAGGCCGGCAAGGGTATGGAGGGCGCAGGCAAGTCGCTCGAGTCAATGACCAAGCAGTCGAAATCGCATTGGGATGGCAAGTCAGCTCAGGCCTTTGAGGGCTATTCGGAGGATTTGAGTAAGGCTCTGGAGGCAGAGGCTCCCTTGACGAAAGTCATCAAGGATTGCCTGGACGTGCTGGTGGAGCAGATCAAGAAGTTGATCAAGACCATCGTCGACATGGTTGTCGAAAAGCTGAAAAAGGAAGTCCAGATTGACAACTGGAAGGATGCCCTGAAGGTTCTGGCGAAGAAGATTCCGATTGCCGGAACCGCCTGGCAGGTTGAGCGTTTGGCCGCGATCCTTTATGAGGTCTTTCAGGAGGCGCAAAAACTGGTCGACCAAGTCCAGAAGGCGGTCGACCTGGTGAAGTCGGTCATCGAGTTCTTCGAAGATCCGGCGGAATACTTGAAGACAAAGGGTGAAGAGAAGCTGAACAAGGCTGTGGATGGTGCCTTGGATAAGGCCGGGGTGGAGAGCGCCGCGACGAAGCAGCTGGTGAAAGATCTCCCGGCAGCGGTGTTGGCGGCTCCGGATTACCAGGCCGCCCCCGGCGATGGTTATTCCGGCGGCGCGGGCGGTTCGCCATGGGAGGATGGCAAGTGATGGAGGTTCCACTCGATCCGGGTCTGCGGGCCCTGGTGCGTAAGGTCACCGATGGCGTTGCCGAGATGGAAGCGGTTCGGCTGGCCGGTGAACGGTACATCGATACCCCGATCGAACCGGTCTTCACCGAGCGGAAGCAGACACCTGTTGAACCTCAGACCCCCTTTACCCCAACGGAGTTGGAGGAGGACGACTTCTATGCCTTCAAGGATCCGTTCGGTACGAAAAGGTGGAAGTGACATGAGTAAAACAGGGTTGGTAGTTGTCGTCGCCGTGGCGGGACTTCTGGGTGTTGGATGCGGACCACAGAAGACCGAAACTTCCCAGGAATCCTCTCCAGCACCGTTGAGTTCAGCGGAGACGTCCGCCACGCAATCTTCTGAGGCGAAAAGCTCTGGTTACCAACCATTTACGCCAGCCACGGATCCGTGCAGTCTTATCACGCCAGAACAGTTGGGCGCCCAGGGCGCCGCACCGATCAAGTCGCGTGCCAGGGAGAGAAACGGCATACAGCAGTGCACCTACGAAGACGCCGAAGACCACGACGTGTTGAACGTTAAGTTGTTCAAGAATTCCGACGGGGCCGCCAATTTTCGGGCGATTCACGTCAGAGTCCTGCAGTCTGACAGCGCTGACATCTACATCATGAAGGACGAGCCGAACGAATGCGGCGCCGGGCTTTTGGGACCCGAAGACAACATCGCGCAGTTCGAACTCCAGCCCGGTGACGCGGCGGTCACCGCAGCGAAGGTGGAGGCCGGGCAGACATGGTGCGATTTCTCGGCACCGGTGATCGCGGCGGCGAACAAGAAGCTCGGCTGGGCCAAGTAGCGCGCCGACCTTGGTGGACACCCTCGTTCCGCCGACCATCATCAGGCAATGTCCCTGCAGATCTCCCATGCGAAAGACCAAATGCGGCGAAGCAGATCGACCACTTCTTATTACGTGGGTGCGAGAACGTGGACGAAATGCTTGGTCTGGCGAGGCGCGAGTTGGCTCAGTACTGGGTGCACACTCCAGTCTTGCTGAGGGTCAGTCGAACTCGACGTCCCAACCGAGCTTCTTGTACCGGCGCTTCTCCCGTTCCTGAGCCTGCTTGTCGGCCTTCTCTTGCTCGCTCCAGTCACCGATCACCGCGGGCGATGCCTTGGGTAGGTCGCCCATGAACTCGTACGTGTTGTCGAGGTTGATCAGGATTGCCGGCGTCGCGTGGTCGTCATCGTCGTTGCCGTGGCCGCCCTTGCCGTGTGCGCCCGCACCGCCCATCATTCCCATGGGACCCATTGCGCCACCACGTATTCCAGCCGCACCAACGGCTGCAGGGTTGGTGCCCGTACTGCCGGTGGCACCGCCGGGTAAGCCGGCACCTGACCGCAGCGAGCCAGGACCCATTCCCGAGCCGGGACCGCTGCCGCTCATGGTTGACGACGGGCTGCTGTGTCCCGCTGCGGTTGTGGTTCCTAACGGCAGGCCGGAACCACCGGCACCCAAACCGCTTCCGAGGCCAGCACCTTGACCGCCGCCCGCACCAGAACCGGAGCCCGCACCCTGGCCACCGCCAGCCCCACTACCGGATCCGCCACCGGAACCTTGCCCCTGGCCGCCTTGCCCATCGCCGTTGGCGAGTTGGGGTTTGGTGTTCTTATCGGCGAGACCGTCGGTACCGCCGCCAGGTGATTGCGGCTTGTTATCGGATCCCCCGCCGGAGCCGCCGCCGCTGCCTCCCCCGCCGCCGGGGCCGGGGCCCTGAGGCATCGGCCCGGTGTTGGGGTTTTGCGGTGTTTCGTCGACCTCTGGCCGGTTGACGGCCAGAGGTTCGGTGTAGAGGCGTTGTGCCTCAGCCCGAACAGCTTCCAGCAGTTTCTGTTTCGCATCCTTATCGGTGTTGTCGGGTGGCACCGGGTACGCCTGTGGCACATGTCCCGCATTGGCTAGACAGGCGCCGTCTTGAGTCAGTGCATTCTGGAGCTTCCCGGCCTTAGTTGGGATGCCGTCCTCAGCTTGGAGCTCTTGGTATTTATCGTTGAGCGCCTTGCGGGCCGCTTCCGGCCCTTCACCGGTCCAGATCGGCTGCATGATGTTGGAGGCCCTGGTGTAGTGCTCGGCGGAGTCAGACAACTTGGTGTAGATATCACTCCAGCTCTGGGCTAAGTCGTAGGCCTTGTTGGGCTTGAGATCACTCAGTTTCCCCACAATGTCCGCATGCGACATACTGTCCCAGCCGTCACCCGACATAGTTGTTCCCTTCTCGTGTCACTTCGGAAGCTTTCCCGCTGTATCGGTTGCGATCTCGATTGCTTTGGTGCAGGCGTCCCCGATGGTCTTCTGGGCACTCGGCATGTCGAGGCTAACGAGGGTCGCGACGACTGCCTTTTGAGACGGAATCTGTGCCGAGCAGAAATCGGTACCTGCCTGTCCGAGGCGATGCGTCGAGCCCTGAAGCCCGGCGACGGTCACGGGCTTAGCGTCAGGGTAGTTGTTGGTGTCGAGATACTCGGAGATGGAGCGGTTGCTTACTAGTTGCTGTACGTACCAGCCGTCCCCCTGCCAGCCGCATCCTCGCTGCAGTTCTGTGGTGGTGCCGATGTCCTTCACGGTCGCTGGATCCACCCCCCACTTCTTCAACTCTGCAGAGCTGTAAGCCAGGCACGGATCGAAGGTGGTGCCATTGCTGTTCTCATTTGGCGGCGGGTGTGGCCCAGGCAAGGTGTTGCTGACGGTCGGAGAGGAACTCGTCGCAGTACCCGTCCCCGGGGGTGCCGTTGCGGTCGCGGTGATGGCGTCCCCAGAGACAGTGCCGCCACAGCTCGCCACGGTGAGAGCGATGGCGACGAATAGTGTGAAGCGGTGGCGGATCTTCATTTGTACTCGACCCTTAGTTTGTGGTCGAAGATGCGGCCCGCGTTGTAGGCCTCCATGTTGTTGTACAGAACCTCCATCGCCAGCAGGTGGTCGATCTTGCCCTGGCAATCATTTTTCAGGTCGTTTAGGTGGGCCACCATCTCAGGCGCCTGCTTGCGGTAGTGCGTCATCGCATGATCCCCGGTGGGAAGCGCCCCGAATCCGTCGACGTTGCCAGCCTGCTGCGCGATGTGTAGCGCCTCCGTGATGAGATCAAGAGCAGGCAGTAGCTCCTTGGCCACGGTCTGCCCCGCCTTCTCCTCCATATGCAGCACCTTGCCCGCGGCGTCGGCCGCACTGCGCTGCTGGTCGGGGTTCATCCCACCCAGATCGAAGTCGTAATTCTTGTCCGTCACGATCCACCTCCAGAAACCTGCTCTCAATGGGGTACGACGCCACGACCCGCCAACCGGTTCCATCTTTCTGGAACTTTCTGCAGCTCAATTCAGGAGGGCTCCGCGTCAGCGTGTGCTGGCGGAGACGACTAGCTCAGATATGGAACCGCAACCCTCAGCTCTGGCGTGAGGGCTCGCCACCAAGCCCTGAGGCGTTCCGTTCATCGGTGCCCGTGATCGCGGTGCTGGTCATCCGAAGCTTGTCGCGGTAGTCGTCGCACCGCGCACCGCCGTGAGTCATCAGCCCTGCGAGTCGCTCGACCGCCGGCCCGATATCGGCCATCTGCGCGGCGTAGTGGGAGCCAAACGTCTCGGCGCGCAGCTCACAGGACCGAACCTTGTCCCCCTGGGCGCGCAGACCCTCGGCGGCACGGCCCCACACACCTGCCAACCCCTCAACACCGTCAGAGTCGATGTACGTCATGAGAGCGGCCCTCCTTAGCTTCAACTACCTACTCGGACGTGGGTGCATGCGAATCGGTTCCATGAATTTGGGATGGGTCACAGGCCCGGGCAGGTGGCGGTCAGCTCGACGGGATGGGGCTCGTCGTACGCCTTCTGTTGGTAGATCCGATACAGGTCGGCCTTGACGTGAAGGGTATTGCCGTCCGTGGTCACCGTGGCATTGGCGGGAACGCGAGTCGTGTAGTTGAACAGCGCCCCGCCCACATATCCGTGGAGTACCGCGTCATCCTTTACCTCAAAAGTGAGACTATTTCCGGGCTTTCCCAATCCGGGCTTGACCTCAATCTTCAAGGCACCGTTAGGTTCTCGATTGCAATAAGCGACGTCGGTGCCATCGACCAGGACTCGGCCGTCGACTTGCGCGTCTACGCGCGGTCCCTTCGGGTCGAGTGCAGGAGGGGCGGGTGGCGTCGACGGCTGTCGAGGATTGGGATAGGCGGGGCACGTAGCGGTGACCGTGAACGGAATCGGTTTAGGTTCGCCAGGGTCCAAGTTCAAGAACACCACACCAGAAACGTTGTACGTCGAGCCTTGCACCACCACCGTGGGCGGTGATGGCAGATGAGACCACGTCTTCCACAGATACGTGCCTCGGTCCGGAACTCCGACCTGAATCTCGTTGACGGTGGATGTCGCGGTTTCCAGGCGTAGGCTCAGCGAATCCCCATGCGGCGCAGTACTAAAGCCGATTGTGGTTTCCTGACCGAACCCAAGACACACCGGGTCTTTCAACGTCAACGGATTCCCGTCGAAGGTGGCTTCGATGATGGCCGGTGTGCGAGGAAAGTTTGGCGGCAGCGGAGCCGGAACCACCGACGTGGTCGCCACCGCGGATATGGAGGCGGGCGCGTCGGCCGGCTTTGGATCGCACGCGGCCACGGGCAGCAAGACGAGCAACGCGAGGAGGATCCAGGGGGCCCTCTTTATGGCTGGATCAGCGATAGATCCTGCGATTCGTAACATCCCAATCCACCCCATTCGTATCGAGAAGTCATTGTGCGTCAATTTTCCACCGCTTGCGCCGAGAGTCATCGGCTCCCCATGGCTCTGACTCACGCCGAGCAGGCGCCTCCCCGTCGGATTGTTTGGAGCGCGGAGAGCGGAACGTGGGGTTGCCATGCCCCGGCGTGGACCGGCCCCGAGCGGGCTGCCGGCATGACGAGGACGAGATCGTCGCCGTCCAGGTACCAGGCTTTGTAGTCGTCGCTGTACCCGCCATGGCCGGGCTGGGGTTCGAACTGGCTGATGGTGAACCGGGGGTCCTTGTCCAGACCGACCGTCTGCTCCACGTACGGACGGGCGATCGGGGGAAGTGCGGTGAGCGGATCGACGCCCGGGCAGAGTAGGTCCGCGAGCGTGAGCTGCTTCTTACTCGTCAGGTCAAAGACGAAGGTGACGACCGCGTCGTTGGGATGGGCCGCGCCGGTGACGAACCATTCCTCGGTGAAGACGACGGACAGCGTGTTCGGGGCGTGTTTGTACGCCTTATACGTCACGCTCGCGTCGCTGTTTTGGGTGAGATTGTCGTTGGGGTGGCCGAATTTGGTGAAGAAATCGCGTAGGAATTGTTGGAGCGTTGGTCCCGTTGCCGGGTCGTCCAGGAGGTTGACGGGATAGGTTGCTTGAACTTTCGCGGCGACTTTCTTCGAGTTCGTTCCCGTTAGCGAGCAGCTCTCTTTGGAGCCGTCCCACGTGCCACCCACGTCGGTGCAAAAATCGGTCGGCGGCGCAGCGGTCGCAGGACTTTGTACTGGACTGCCGGAGGAGCAGGCTGCCAGTGCGAGGACTAGTGCCGCCAGAGGGCGCAGTTTCCAGGTGCTCATTTTCAACATGTCGTGGTTCGTCCCATCATCCGCCCAGCACGGATAGTGCCCGCTGGTAGACCGCACGTTTCTCATCGCGATTACCGTCGTAGTAGTTGACGATATCGGTCACCGCGTCGATCCCTCCGCTATCGGCAGCCCCGTTTATCCCGTGCCCGGTCCAGTACCACTCCGCTGCCGCGAAGCCGTATTCGGGCTGTTCAAGTAGCTCGGGGTTTTGGGTGAAGTCCATTGGGGGATTCGGGTTATAGCTCTGGTTGTACCAATCAGTGAAATGCTGATAGTTGCTTCGACCGGTGACCTGGATTGGTCCTCTACCCATGAACCGAGCGCCGTCGCCCGGGTTTGTGTTCCCGAGCTCTTGCCCCTTCGAGGTTTGTGGTCCGTAGTGCGCGTTGAACCAGTCGGCGTCGGGCCCGCCTGGGTATGCGCCCTCGTGCCACATGGTCAACTCGCCGGATTCCACCGAGCATGTGGCGAGGAATGCGGCCTGCCGCTGTGGGGTGTTGATACCCGCGTGCTCCATCATCGCGTTGAGTTGGTCGAGGATTCGTTGTTGCTGCTCGGGCGGCAGGCTCGCGAAGTTGCCCTTGTCGAAGACGGCCTTCAACTGCTCCATCGTCACCTTTTTGAAAGACCCGTCTTCGGGTCCGTTTTCGCCGGCGTTGAGTGCTTGGCGCAGGATGGTGTAGTTGTCGGTGACGAATTGGTCCATGCTGGTGTTGGCGTCGTTGAACGCGGTGATCGCGGTGGCGAATGCACCGATGACACTGG
>JBOGDC010000020.1:0-120955 GCA_050701835.1 Mycobacterium sp.
GTTGGCGATCAGTTGGTCGAGTTCCGCCTTGAGCCGATCATGTGATTCCTGGGTCAGCCAGGTCACCTGGGTGTCGGTCATGGTGCAGGTACTCCTTGTCTCAGGCCAGCAACGTCCACTGGCGCTCATCTATCGGGTGCAGGGTCGGGTGCATTGCTGCGACTAGCACTCTCCAAAATGCAGCAATACACGGTCCCAGTAGGGATCCGTGTATCCGCCCAGCATACCACTGTCGCTGTGATGTTCAGCCTATTTTTGGTCGAGGTTTGCCGAATGTGAACGTTGCCGACGTGTGGTTGGCTATGCCCGATCGTCCCGCGGTAGGCCCTTGCGGAAGAAACGTGGGTCAGGATGCGACCAGATAGGTCGGAATGGCCAGGCTGCACCCGTAGACATCCCCGGTGACCGGAGTCCGCGTCGACTTCACCAGAGCTGTGATCTGCACGGATCGTTCGGAGGACGGTGGCACAAGCACTTCTCGGCGTCCTGTCTCGCTGCCGTCGATGGACCGCGCCCGCAGGATGCAGACCGCAGGTTTGGATGGGTCTTTCCGTTCCACCGAGGCGGTGACGGAGACAGTTGAGGTGTCCACGAGTTTGTAAGCGGAAAGTTCACCTTTTACGTCTCCGGGGCCCAATCGGTTGTATCCGATCGCGGCGATCACGACTCCGGCCACCACCACCAACACGGTGAGCCCGATCGCAATCCAGCGGCCGCGGCGGGGTGTAGAGGGCTTGGTCCCATAGCGGTCCCCGGGCCGCTGCAGTGCTGTCGGGCCTCCTGCATGCGGCTCATCCGACTCAGTTGGTCTTCCCGCGGGCGGCTCATCCACGGGTCAACGGTATGACGGGTATGTATGGGATGAAACGATGGGGGACGCTAGAGCATCCATAGAAGACCAAAATGGAAGATCAGAAAGAGGCGGGCGCACGGGTGACCGGATTGCGATTGATGGCGGTTCACGCCCACCCCGATGACGAAGCCAGTAAAGGCGCCGCCTCTACAGCGCGTTATGCCGCCGAAGGTAAGTCCGTCATGGTGGTGACCCTGACGGGCGGTGAGCGGGGCGACATCCTCAACCCCGCCATGGACCGTCCCGAGGTCGCCGCCAATATTTCGGAGATCCGCCGCGAGGAGATGGCCAAGGCGGCTGCCGAGCTGGGTGTGCAACACCGCTGGCTCGGATATGTGGACTCTGGGCTTCCGCAGGGTGACCCGCTGCCTCCGTTGCCCGAGGGCTCGTTCGCGTTGGTGCCCATCGAGGAGCCGATCGCGAAGTTGGTCGCGGTGATTCGGGAATTCCGGCCACATGTCATGACGACGTATGACGAGAACGGCGGCTATCCGCATCCGGACCACATTCGGTGCCACGAGGTGTCGATGGCGGCCTTCGAGGCGGCGGCGGACCCGGATCAGTTCCCCGATGCGGGTGAGCCGTGGACCGTCAGCAAGATCTACTACAACCACGGATTCATGCGAGCGCGTATGCAATTACTCAACGACGAGTGCAAGAAGCACGAAGATAAGGGGCCGTTCGATGAATGGCTTGAGCGGTGGCCGCCCGAGGATGACACCTTCGATAAACGGGTGACTACGCGCGTGCCGTGTGCCGACTTCTTCGATGCCCGAGACGCTGCCCTGCGTGCGCACGCATCTCAGATCCCGCCGGACAGCAGCTTTTTCGCGGTTCCGCGGGAGTATGAGCGCAGGCTGTGGCCCACCGAGGAGTTCGAGCTGGCCACGTCGCGGGTGCCGACCAATCTCCCCGAGGATGACCTCTTCGCAGGAATCGAGGCCAAGTGATGTTGTGGACCGTCGTTACCGTGCTTGCTGACGAGAAGGGTCCGGCCAATGTCGGACCAGACTTCGGGAAGGCCGGCCCGTTTGGATTGACGGTGGTGGTGCTGCTGATGGTGGGCACCTTCTTCCTGATCCGCTCGATGAACAGACACCTGCGCAAGCTGCCGGATACCTTCGACCCCGAGCATCCAGAGGCCGACCAGGCCGCCGACGAGGGGACTGTAGGAGCATCCGCCGGCGACGAGGAGCCCCCTGCCGCAGCGCCCAACCCGCGAGGCGATGACCGTTAACCGGCTCGGCGAGGCAACCAGCCCCTACCTGCGCCAGCACCTGGACAACCCGGTGCACTGGCAACAGTGGACGCCAGAGGCATTGCAGGAAGCGCAATCTCGCGATGTGCCCATCCTGCTGTCGATCGGGTACGCGGCATGCCATTGGTGCCACGTGATGGCTCACGAGTCCTTCGAGGACGACGAGGTCGCCGCCGTCATGAACGCCGGATTCGTGAATATCAAGGTCGACCGCGAGGAGCGTCCGGACCTAGACGCGGTCTACATGAACGCCACCGTCGCGATGAATGGTCAGGGTGGCTGGCCCATGACGTGCTTTCTGACTCCGGATGGTCGTCCCTTCTACACGGGCACCTACTACCCGAAACAGGGTTTTCTGCAGTTGCTTTCGGCGGTCCGCGAGACCTGGGAGCAGCGTCGGGGCGAGGTGGAAGAGGCGGCCTCGAGCATCACCGGGCAGCTACAGGCGATGTCGGGACGGCTCCCCGCCGGCCCCGGGGTCGACATCGCGTTAACCGATGCCGCGATCGCCGCGATCCTGCCCGCCGAGGACATGCGGTTCGGAGGTTTCGGTGGGGCCCCGAAGTTTCCGCCATCGTCTCTGCTGGAGGCGCTGCTACGCGGGTATGAACGCACCCATGATGCCAACGTCCTTGGGGCGGTAGCCAGGACTGCGACGGCGATGGCCCGTGGCGGCATCTATGACCAGCTGGCCGGTGGCTTCGCGCGCTACAGCGTGGACGCGGCGTGGGTGGTACCGCACTTCGAGAAGATGCTCTATGACAACGCACTGCTGCTGCGGGTCTATGCGCACTTGGCTCGCCGCACGGATGACGCGCTGGCTCGCCGAATCACCGCCGAGACAGCAGGTTTCCTGTTACACGAGCTGCGGGTAGGTGATCTGTTCGCGTCCTCGTTGGATGCAGATGCCGACGGCTCCGAGGGCTCTACGTATGTCTTCACGCCCGAGCAGCTCATCGATGTTCTCGGTCCGGAGGACGGTTCCTGGGCCGCAACGCTTTTCGAGGTGACAGAAGCCGGAACCTTCGAACACGGCAGCTCGGTGCTGCAACTGCTCCGCGACCCCGAAGGCAAGACAGAAGTGGACCGGTGGCGTCGCGTGCGCGAAACACTGCTGACGGCGCGGCAGCGCAGGGTGCAACCAGGCCGCGACGACAAGGCCGTCACTGCCTGGAATGGGCTGGCCATCACGGCGCTCGTCGAAGCGTCGGTCGCCTTGGACCGCAGCGATCTCCTGGACGCGGCGACCGCATGCGCCGCCCAGCTGCTGGAGCTGCATGTGCGTGACGGTCGGCTGCGGCGCGCCAGTTTGGGTGGGCAGGTCTCCGACGGGGACGGTGTGCTGGAGGACTACGGCACGTTCGCGACAGGTCTGCTCTCGCTCTACCAGGTGACCGGTCAATGGCGTTGGCGTGTGGCCGTTACCGAGCTGCTGGATACCGCACTCGACCATTTCGCCGATCCGGATTCTCCCGGCGCGTGGTTCGACGTCGCCGACGATGCTGAGCAGCTGGTGCTCAGGCCGAGTGATCCCCTCGACGGCGCGACACCGTCAGGGGCGTCATCGGTGACCGAGGCGCTGCTCATCGCTGGTTACCTGTTGGAGGACTCCCGCTATCGGGAGGCGGCGCACGCCTCGCTGTCCGCGGCATCGATGGCACTGGCACGCGCACCACGTTCGGCCGGACACTGGCTGGCGGTGGCCGAGGCTGCGGTACGTGGTCCGATCCAGGTCGCCGTGGCGTGTGAGGCAGAGACTTCGTCGTTGTTGCGGCGGGCGCGGCTGGCAGCACCCGGTGGGGCGATTGTGGTTGGCGGGGTTAAGGATTCGAGCGAACTGCTGCGCGATAGAGGGCAGGTGGCCGGGAATGATGCCGCGTATGTGTGCCGGGGTACTGTCTGCGATCTCCCGGTGACCGGGACCGAACAATTAGACGCCGCGTTGGGTCGGTAGCGTCGGCGGGCATGACCGTAACCCGCGACCAAGTTCTCGCTGTTGTCCAGAGCTACTGCGATCTGCTCACCTCCGGCACCGCCGCCGAGATCGCCGACCTGTACGCCGATGACGCCACCGTTGAAGATCCGTTGGGTGCCGACGTCCTCAAGGGACGCGAGGCTATTCAGGGCTTCTACGCCACCATCGAGCCGCTGGATCGCCGTGGCGAGCTGAAGCTGGTGCGGGCCACGAACAACGAGGCCGCATTCAGCTTCGAGCTGACCATCAAGCATGAGAACGGTGGCATGGTCATCGCGCCTATCGACGTGATGACGTTCGACGACAACGGCAAGATCGCCTCGATGCGGGCCTTCTGGACCCAGGACGACATCAAGCAGCTCTAGGTCTTGCTCGCCGAGTGTGAACGCTGGTGCTCACACTCGGCGGAATGTCGTCAGAAGACGGCGAACCACACCGCGATGTAGTGGCATGTCGCGGCAATGACCGTCGCGGCGTGAAAGAACTCGTGGTGGCCGAAGTGCAGCGGCCACGGGTTCGGCCATTTCATGGCGTAGAGAATCGCGCCGACGCTGTAGAAGGCACCGCCGACGATCAGTAGCACCAGTGCCGGCACCCCGGCGCCGTGCAGCAGCGTCGACGAGAAGCCGATCGCCACCCACCCGAGCATCAGGTACAGCGGCACCCCTACCCAGCGTGGCGCCGTGGGCCAACACATCTTCAGGATCACCCCGGCGAGTGCGCCGCCCCACACGATGGCCAGCACCAAGCGACCATCCGAGGGTGGCATCGCAAGCATCGCGAACGGCGTATAGCTGCCTGCGATGAAGATGAAGATCATCGAGTGATCGAGTCGCTTCATCCACTTATGAGTGGTCTCGGATTTCCAGTTCACCCGGTGATACGCAGCGCTGACGGCGAAGACGCCGAAGACGGTCAGGCTGTAGATCGCGGTGGCCAGTCCGGCCCTCGGCGAACGTAGCGACCAAGCCACCGAGACCAGCACGATTCCGGCGACTATGGCGGTGACGCAGGCATAGAAATGGATCCAGCCGCGTGCCTTGGGTTTGACGGGAAGAGTCTCGATACCGCCGACCAGGGCGGCCATGGGCAGGGAACGCTCGGAACCTTGTGCTTCCGGTGCAAGCGACTCATCGGTCTGCATGCGTCACAGTATCCAATCTCTCTTGTGAACGATATGTGCAGTTCGTGATCAGCTTCCCATCCGCTGCACAGTCGTGGCTCCGGCGCGCGTTCGGCTCGCTAGGGTGGAGCCGTGGAGATCATCCCGCCGACGTTGAAGGAACCGCTATACAAGCTCTACGAAATGCGGCTCCGCCAGGAACTGGCCAAGGCGGCGAAACCGCGGCACATCGCAGTCCTGTGTGACGGAAACCGTCGCTGGGCGCGGTCGGCGGGGTACGCCGACGTCAGTCATGGGTATCGGATGGGTGCCCGCAAGATCGGCGAGATGCTCGGCTGGTGCCAGGACGCCGGTGTCGAGATGGCCACCGTGTATCTGCTGTCGGCCGAGAATCTGACACGTGACCCCGGTCAGCTGGGGGAGCTGCTGGAGATCATCACCGACGTCGTCGAGGAGCTGTGCGCACCGCAGAAGAACTGGAGCGTGCGCAGCGTGGGAGATCTGGATCTGCTACCCGACGAGGTGGCCGAGCGTATGCGTCAGGCGGTGAAGTCCGCGCCTTCGGATGCAGGTTTCCATGTCAACGTGGCGGTCGGATATGGGGGTCGGCAAGAGATCACCGATGCGGTGCGCACCCTGCTGGGCAAGGAGCTGGCCAATGGCGCCACCGCCGAGCAGCTGGTGCAAGCCGTGACTGTGGAGGCCATCTCCGAGAACCTGTACACCTCGGGGCAGCCGGACCCTGATCTGGTCATCCGGACATCGGGGGAGCAGCGGTTGTCTGGCTTCCTGACGTGGCAGAGCGCGTATTCGGAGATGTGGTTCACCGACGCGTATTGGCCGGAGTTCCGGCGGGTGGACTTCCTGCGCGCGCTGCGCGATTACGCCGCCAGGAACCGGCGCTATGGACAGTAACTAACGTCTGCTCATCAACTCGTCGATCTCGTCGAGTGACCAAGCGGTGGCCACCGTGTGGTCTCGGTATCCCAGCGGTATAGGAACCTGGCGTTTGAATCGGCCGATGAAACCGCCTGCGGCGATGAATATTTGGCCGGTGATGCGTGCGGAGAGATCGTCGGCGAGATAGGCGTACATCGGTGCCACGCACTCCGCCGGCGCGGGGGCCAGCGAGGCCTGCAGGGTCATCTCGTCAAGTAGCCCGCGGGCATGAAGATCGTGGAGGTGGGCGGTGTAGTCGTCGCCCTCGGATAACCGTGTGCGGGCGCCCGGGCAGATCACGTTCGCGCGCACACCGCTCTGCTTCAACTCGGCGGCGATGGCCAGTGTCAGCCCGTTGACAGCGGCCTTACCGGCCGGATATCCGGTGCCGCCGTAGATACCGAGGGATGCAGTGGATCCGGTGTTGATGATGGACCCACGTCCCTGGGCGGCCATGATCGGTGCGGCGACGCGGCAGGTGTGGAACACGGTGCCGAGATGGGCATCGATCTGTCGGTGGAAGTCATCGGACGTGATAGTGAGAATGGAGGACCCGGGAGGCTCCGGTATGCCCGCGCAATTGATGAGCACATCGAGGCCGCCAAATTCGGTCCGGCACGCCTCGATCAGGTCGGTGGCGCTCCGCTCGTTATCGGGTGCGCCGACGAACCCGACAGCTGCGCCACCCGCAGCCGCGATGCCGCGGACCGTTTCATCGACCGCGTCTGAGTATCGGCCGTTGACCACGATATTGGCGCCGAGCTCACTCAGTAGATGCGCAGCGGCGCGGCCGATTCCGCGACTGCCGCCGACTACAACACAATTGAGCATCGGCGCGTCAGTGCGAAACCGGGCAGTACGACGTCTCGAACTTCTTGATCCCGTTGATCCAGCCCGAATGGAATCGGGGAGCGTCCCCGATCCGCGAGATGTCCGGCATCCTGTCGGCGATCTTGTTGAAGATGATCTCCAGCTCGACCTTCGCCAGGTTCGCGCCCAGGCAGTAGTGTGCTCCGGTGCCACCGAATCCCAGGTGCGGGTTCGGGTCGCGGGTGATGTCGAAGGTGTGTGGGTTCTCGAACACCTCGTCGTCGAAGTTGGCGGACGGATACAGCATCACCAGTCGCTCGCCGGCCTTGATGGGAACGCCGCCGATCATGGTGTCTTGCAGGGCGGTCCGCTGCTGGGAGATCAGCGGTGAGGTGAATCGGACAATCTCGTCCACGGCACTCGACGGCCGGTCCCTCTTGAACAGCTCCCACTGGTCCGGGTGTTCCAGGAACGCCATCATGCCCATTGTGGTTGCGTTACGGGTGGTTTCATTCCCCGCGACCGACAGCATGACGACGAAGAAGCCGAACTGTTCGGGGGTGAGCTGCTCACCGTCCACGGTTCCGGAAAGTAGGCGAGACACCACATCGTTCCCCGGACAGTCGCGTCGCTGCTCGGCGAGCTGGTACGAATACCCGAGGATCTGGGCGGCACCGATGCGCGGGTCGATCTCGACATCGGCCTCGTCGTAGCCCGTCATCTGGTTGCTCCACTCGAAGAGCTTGACGCGGTCTTCCTCTGGGACACCAATCAATTCGGCAATGGCCTGCATCGGTAGCTCGCTGGCCACCTCGCGCACGAACTCGCCATCGCCGACCTCGAGCGCTGCGCGCACGATCTGCTCCGCGCGCTCCTCCAGGGTGATGCGTAACGCCGCGATGGAACGGGGGGTGAACATGCGGGACACTAGCCCGCGCAGCTGGGTGTGCTCGGGGGCGTCTTTGTTGATAAGAACCGACAGCGTGGCCTGGAATTCCTCGGGGCTGATGTGGTCCTCAAGACGGGGGATGGCGCCCTTGCGCCCCGAGGAGAAGATATCCGTGCGCAGGGACACCTCGCGCACATCATGGTGCCTGGAAATCACCCAGTATCCGTCGTCATCGAATCCGCCGACGTTGCGCGGCTGCGGATTCCACCAGACGGGTGCTTCGCGGCGTAAGGTCGCGAATTCCTCATGAGGCATCCGGGTGCCGTACACCTTTGGATCGGTGAAGTCGAAGCCTTCCGGAAGGCCCAGTTCCGCAGCAGTTTTCATCGTTGTCACCACAGGGGTACCGGAGTCTTACCGAGGGGGTAGTAGCCGGGCACCTTCTCGCCCGACAGGCCGCGCTGGATGCGTTTTTGCATACCCTCGCTGAGCTTGCCCGCCTTGATCAGGTCCATGTACAGGGCCGACACATGACCGAAGTCGAAGAAGTCGCGTTGCCAATTCCATTGGCCATTACCGGCATACCGGAACCAGCTGCCGCCGATACCGTAAATCTCGGACTCGCCGCCATCGGCATCGGTGGCTATCTGCTTCCAGAACCCGATCACTTCACCCTGCCGGTCGTCGATGATCACCTTCTGGTACGGGTATGTCCACCCGTCGAGGCCTTCCATTTCCTGGCCGAGAGCGATATCGCGTATCTCGTCGATGCCGACGCACATCACGTCTTCTTTGGGGCCGATATTCCAGCCGTAGGTGGCGTCATCGGTATAGAAGCGTGCCAAAGGTTTCCATTCGCCGGCCTTTTCGGCATCCAGGTTGGCCTGCAGCCAGTCCGCGACGACATCGTCGAGTTCTTGACGGGGGTATCCGGGCACAGTCGGCACTCCTAATCTTTTTCGGTGATGAATAGGGCTCTGGCTGGACATTCCTCGACGGCGCGCTCAATCTCGTCGCGGGCGTCCTCGGGTGGTTCGTGATTCAGGATTTCGACGGTGCCGCGCTTGGGGACGCGGAAGTAGTTCGGCGCCTCCAGCTCGCACATGGCGTGGCCCTGGCAGAGGTCCGAGTCGACGTCGATTCGGAATCCAGCAGAGGAGGGCATTCCTCACACCCCCCGGCGGCGGTAACGCACCTTGGCCGGCTGTGCCAGCTGCACCACCATCTTGGAATGGTCGTTGTGATACGAGTCGGCCGGCTGCGCCATCTCGAACTCATACTCGCGCAATAACACCGAGAAGATCGCCTTGATCTGCATGGTGGCGAAGGCGGCACCAACACAGCGGTGTCTTCCGGCGCCGAACGGTATCCACGTCCAGCGGTTGACAATGTCTTCCTGCCGCGGCTTCTCGTAGCGGTCGGGCACGAAACTCTCAGGGTCCGGGAAGTCCTCGGCAATCCGGTTCGAGACGGCGGGGGAGGCCGCCACCATATCGCCGTCGTGAATGTGGAACCCGCCCACTTCGAATTCACCCTTGGCGACCCGCATCAAGATGATCAGCGGTGGGTGCAGTCGTAGTGTCTCCTTGAGCACGTTCTCCAGCTTCGGGATCTGGCGCAGCGCATGGAAACTCACCTCGCTCCCGTCCGCGTACAGCTCATTCAGCTCATCGATGACCTGTGCCTGGATATCCGGGTGGCGTAACAGCTCGATGAGCACCCAGGAGGCGGTGCCCGAGCTGGTGTGGTGCCCGGCGAACATCATCGAGATGAACATGCCGGTGATCTCGTCGGCGGTGAAGCGAGGATTGCCGTGTTCATCGCGGATCATGATCAGCACGTCGAGCATGTCGCGCTGGCTCTTGTCGGTGGGAGGGTTGGCGATGCGGTTGTTCATGATCTCTTGAACCAGCGCCACCAAGCCTGTTCGCGCTTCGTCGCGCAGTTGGAAACTCTCGATCTCCAGGTAGGGGTCGACATAGCAGAGCGGGTCGGTGCCCTGCTCCAGCTGGTGGTACAGGTGGGCGAATCTGCCGTCGAGTTCATCGCGGAACTTTTTGCCGATCAGGCAGGCCGAAGAGGTGTAGATGGTCAGCTCGGCGAAGAAGTCCAGCAGATCGATTTCTCCGCTTTCGTCCCACTTCGAGATCATCTGGCGGACTTCATTTTCGATGGTGGCTGCGTGCCCCTTCATCTGCTCGCCACGCAGCGCCGCGTTGTGCAGCATCTCCTTGCGGCGTTCCGGGTCAGCGTCGAACACCACACCCTTGCCGAAGATCGGCGTCATGAACGGGTACGCCTCGGCCTGATCCAGATCCTCGTCGCTAGAGCGGAAGAAGAACTCGTTGGCCTCGGAGCCGGAGAGGAATACGACCTGCTTGTCGGCAAGCTGGAAGGTACCGACGTTTCCACACTCTTCCCGGATGCGACGCATCAGGGCGATCGGATCGGTGCGGAACTCCTCAAGGTGTCCGTACTGGTCTTCACCGCCGGAGACCCGCGGAACTGTGGGCGTTGTCATGACGGCATTCCCTCCTCACCGAGCTCAAGCTTCTGTTTATCTGCGGGGGCATCCTTGAGCGGTGCCTCCGGCTGCACTTCCATCTCCGCGATATGTGCGCCCCTGGGGGTTTCGGCAACGAAGGTGACCGCCCGAGCAATATCGGCGGGACGCAGGAAGTAGGAGTGACGTGCTTGCCCCCAGTTCTTCCAATCCTCCAACATGGGACCGACCTGTTCCGCGGAGAGTTGCCAACCCATCGATGTCAGGGTGGGGCCGGGATGCACGATCGACGCGCGAACACCAGTGCCCTCCAGCTCCATACGCATGGTGTTCACCATGGCGAGCAGGGCCGCCTTCGCGGCACCGTAGGCACCCATGTGGGGGCGTTGGTGCAGTGCGACATCGGATCCGATGAATACAACGTCGCCGCGCTGACGCGCCACCATGTCGGGCACGATCGCGGTAGACAGCCGATTGGCGCCCAGGAGGTGCACCTGGATCTGGGACGCGAAGATGTCGGCGCTCATCTCGTGCACCCGACCGGGATGCATGTCACCGGCACCGGATACCAGCAGATCGATCTCGCCAAGTGCGTCGATGCTCTGCGCAACAAATGATTTCACGGAGTCTGTATCGGTGACATCCAGCGGGAATGCCACCGCCTCGCCGCCGTCGGCCTGGATCTTTTCGACGAGTTCGGTCAACTTGTCGACCCGGCGCGCGCCGAGGGCGACGGGAAATCCGCGGCCCGCGAGCTCGATGGCCGTGGCGGCCCCGATGCCCGAGGAGGCGCCGGAGATAATGGCCGGGCGCCTGTCCGGGTGTGGTTCGAAACGGGGCATTAGTTGACCTCCACAGTCATGGGCAGGCAGGCGAATCCGCGGACATTGCTGGAATGCACACGTACGGCATTGCTTTCGTCGATTTCGTATCGCCGGATCCGGGTGAACAGCTCGGTCAGGGCAACCTTGGCCTCCATCCGGGCGAGGTGCGCACCGAGGCAGAAATGCGCTCCACTGCCGAAGCTCACCAATTTGGAGCCGATCTCACGCCCGATGCGGTACTCGTCGGCGTCGTCGAACACTCGGCCGTCGCGGTTGGCCGAACCGGGGAGTAGCAGCAGAATGTCACCGGCCGCGACCTTCGTGTCGTAGAACGTCATATCTGCGGCTACGGTGCGCGCGAGGATCTGGCTGGAGGTGTCGTAGCGCAGCGTCTCTTCCACCCACAGGGGTATGCGCTCGTGATCGGCGTGCACCCCGGCGAGTTGGTCGGGGTTTCGATGGCCCCAATAGACGGCATTGGCCAGCAGCTTGGTGGTGGTCTCGTTTCCGGCGATCACCATCAAGAATAGGAACGCGATCACTTCCTCGTCGGTCAGGCGGTCTCCGTCGATTTCCGCTTGCAGCAGAGCAGAAGTCAGATCGTCGGACGGACGGCGCCGACGTTCCTTCACCATGTCGATGTAGTAGGTCATGAGATCGAAGGACGCCTGAATGGCCTCGGGCGGCACATCGGCCAGGCCGTCCTCGCGGTGCATGACGCCATCGGCGAGCGCCCGGATGCGAGTGCGGTCGGCCTCGGGCACACCCATCAGCTCGGAGATGACGTCCATGGGGAGCTTGCCGGCGTAGTCGGCGATAAAGTCGAAGCTCTCTGATTGCAACGCCTTGTCCAGGTGCGTACGCGCCAGCGTGACGACCTGGCCTTCGAGTTCTCGGATTCTCCTGGGGGTAAACCCCTTTGACACCAGGGTCCGCAGCCGGAGGTGCTCGGGGTCGTCCATGGCCAGGAACGACATGACGAGTTTGGCGTGCGGTCCGAAGGATGCCTTGTCCATCGAGACACCGTTGGTGTTGGACAGGGCCTCGCTGTTCCTAAAGCCCTGCAACACATCCTGGTGGCGCGAGAGTGCCCAGAAATTCAGATCGTTGTTGCGATACAGCGGAGCCTCGTCGCGCAGTCGCCGGTAGTACGGGTAAGGATCCTCATGAAAGTCGTAGTCGTACGGATCGAAAATTAGCGGTGTTGCTGACAGTTCTCTTTCTTCTTCGCGCAAGCGGCTCATCGGTCGTCTTCTCCCAGCATGAGGTCCACCACGAAGGTGAGCTTGTCGGCGATCTGGTGATAGGTGAACGTGCCGCTGCCCGCGTGCATGAGCGCGCCGAAGAACGTCATTTCGAGGGCCGACACCACGCGTGGGTCGGCTTCGGGCCCCATCGCTGAGCGGATCCTGCGGTGGATCTCCAGGCCGATCTTGTCGCGTACCGCGTGCACGGCTTCGTCGTTGTTGCTGAGCAGGGCAGTGGTGCAGCCGGTGGCGATTTCGGGTTCGTCGGCGACCACCAGTGCCAGGCTCCGCAGAGTCTCGGTGACCCGGGTGGCCTGACTGTCGTTGACATCGGTGAAGTAGGGCGCCTCGTGGATGAGTTCGAGATAGATCTCGGCCACCAGATGACTCTTGGAGGAGAAGTACGTGTACGCGGTCGCGGGGGCGACCTTGGCGCGGGCCGCGACACCGCGGATCGTCATGTCGGCGTAGGTCGTCTCGCCGAGCATCTCCCGGCCCGCGGTGACGATCTTGCGGATCGTCTCTTCCTGCCGCCGATTCCGCGGTGTTTCGTCGGTCAGTGGTACCACAACTTCGCTGGACACCTGTCCAGATTATCCCGCGCGACACCGCAAGGCAAGAGGGCCTTTGAAAAAGGGCCCGCCCCACTAATTATGAGATATCAACAGGCTGTGGTCTTGCCATGCCGGGATCTGGCTGGTTATGGTTCATGGGTAGGGAATGGACAAGTGTCCAGATTTCTGGAATGAGGTGGAGATGGCACTCCTGGCCGATGCTGAAAGCGAACTGTTCATCGACGGAAAGCTGGTTCCCGGCGGTGCTGGGAGATTCCCGACGGTTAACCCGGCGACCGAGGAGGTGCTGGGGACTGCGGCCGATGCCGATGCCGGCGACATGAGCCGTGCCATCGAGGCGGCACGCCGTGCGTTCGATGACACGGACTGGTCTCGGGATGTGGGTCGGCGCGTGCAGTGCCTTCGTCAACTCCGGGACGGTATGCGGGCCCATATTGAGGAGTTGCGGGATCTGACCATCGCCGAGGTGGGCGCGCCCCGGATGCTGACGGCGGGTGCACAGCTCGAAGGGCCGGTGGACGATCTGCAGTTCGCCGCCAACACCGCCGAATCCTTTGAATGGAGCGCCGATCTCGGCATCGCTTCCCCCATGGGCATCAAGACCCGGCGCACCCTCGCGCGCGAGGCTGTGGGCGTGGTGGGGGCGGTGACGCCATGGAACTTTCCGCATCAGATTAATCTGGCCAAAGTGGGTCCGGCGCTGGCAGCCGGTAACACGCTGATATTGAAGCCGGCCCCGGACACCCCGTGGTGTGCGGCAGTACTGGGACGAATCATCGCCGAGCACACCGACTTTCCGCCGGGCGTCATCAATATCATCACCTCGAGCGACCAGCGCATCGGTGCACAGATGTCGACGGATCCCCGTGTGGACATGGTGTCGTTCACCGGCTCGACGGCCACCGGCCGCGCGGTGATGACCGATGCGGCGGCCACGGTCAAGAAGGTGTTCCTGGAGCTCGGTGGCAAGTCGGCATTCATCGTGCTTGATGACGCCGATCTGGGTGCCGCGTGTTCGATGTCGGCGTTCACCTCGGCGATGCACGCCGGCCAAGGGTGCGCGATCACCACCCGGCTGGTGGTGCCGCGCGCACGGTACGACGAGGCGGTGCAGGCGGCAGCGGCGACGATGGGGTCTTTGAAGCCGGGCGATCCCACCAAGCCGGGAACGGTGTGCGGCCCGGTCATCTCGGCGCGCCAGCGCGATCGGGTGCAGTCCTATCTGGATCTGGCTGTCGTAGAGGGCGGTTCGTTCGCCTGCGGCGGCGGGCGGCCGGAGGGCAAGGACCGCGGGTTCTTCATAGAACCCACCGTCGTCTCCGGCCTCACCAACGATGCGCGGGTGGCGCGTGAGGAAATCTTCGGTCCCGTGCTCGTGGTGATCGCGCATGACGGCGACGACGACGCGGTGCGAATCGCTAACGATTCGCCGTATGGACTGTCCGGAACGGTGTTCAGCGGTGATGACGAGCGTGCGGCGCGGGTGGCCGCCCGGCTACGGGTCGGAACCGTGAACGTCAACGGCGGTGTCTGGTACTCCGCCGACGCACCCTTTGGCGGGTACAAGCAATCGGGTATCGGCAGGGAAATGGGAGTGGCCGGCTTCGAGGAATACCTGGAAACCAAAGTCATTGCGACGGCTGTGAAATAGGAGAGATTATGGGTGAGTTCGAGAACAAGGTCGCCATCGTCACGGGTGCCGCGCAGGGCATCGGCGAGGCGTATGCGCATGCGCTGGCACGTGAGGGTGCAGCCGTGGTGGTCGCCGATATCAACGCCGAGGTGGGCAAGGGTGTCGCCAAGCAGATCGTCGCCGACGGCGGTAAGTCCATCTACGCGAGCGTCGACGTATCCGATCCAGAATCGGCGATCGCCATGGCGGACAAGGTGGTCGCCGAATTCGGCGGTATCGACTATCTGGTGAACAATGCCGCCATCTACGGCGGGATGAAGCTCGACATGCTGCTCACCGTGCCATGGGATTACTACAAGAAGTTCATGAGCGTGAACCAGGACGGCGCACTGGTGTGTACGCGTGCCGTGTACAAGCACATCGCCAAACGTGGTGGCGGTGCGATCGTCAACCAATCTTCCACGGCCGCATGGCTGTATTCCGGCTTCTACGGTTTGGCCAAGGTGGGCATCAACGGCCTCACGCAGCAGCTGTCCCGCGAACTCGGTGGACAGAAGATCCGCATCAACGCCATTGCGCCCGGGCCCACCGACACCGAGGCCACCCGCAGCACGGTGCCGGAGCAGTTCCGTAGCGAGCTCGTCAAGAACATCCCGCTGAGCCGCATGGGTACCGTCGAGGACATGGTGGGCATGTGCCTGTTTCTGCTGTCGGACAAGGCGTCCTGGATCACCGGTCAGGTGTTCAACGTCGACGGCGGACAGATCATCCGGTCATGAAGCAGTCCGCCCTCAAACTGGGGTACGTCGGTCTGGGAAACATGGGTGCGCCCATGGCCCAGCGGTTGGTCGATTGGCCGGACGGCTTGACGGTCTTCGATCTGCGGTCCGAGGCAATGGCTCCGCTCGTAGCGGCGGGAGCACACGCCGCGGGCAGCATCGCCGATATCGCCAATGCCGACCTCATCAGCGTGACCGTGCTGGATGACGCACAGGTGCGAGAAGTGGTCGGTGAAATTGCTCCGAAGGCCAGGCCCGGCACCATCATCGCAATCCACTCCACCATCAGCGATACCACGGCCCTGGAGTTGGCGCAGCACTGGTCGCCGCGCAATATCCACGTCATCGACGCCCCGGTCAGCGGAGGCGCACCGGGCGCACACAAGGGTGAGCTTGCCACCATGATCGGCGCGGATGAGGAGACCTTCGAACGGGTCAAGGAGCCATTCTCGCGGTGGGCGTCCTTGGTCATCCACGCTGGAACCCCGGGCGCGGGTACGCGGATGAAGCTGGCGCGCAATCTCTTACATTTCGTGGCCTTCACGGCGGCGGGAGAGGCGCAACGTCTTGCCGAAAGCTGCGGGCTGGATATAGCGGCCCTGGGCAAGGTGGTGCGTCATACGGATGCGATTACCGGCGGCCCGGGTGCCATCATGCTCCGCGATACCACCGAGCCGGTGACCGCCGACAGCTTCTGGTTGCCGATCTTCACCCATGTGCGGGGTCTGGGCGAGAAGGATTTGAGTCTGGCGCTGGCGCTGGGTGAAGAGAAATCAGTTGAGCTGCCGTTGGCGGCATTGGCCCGTGAGCGGCTGGCAGCCAGTCTCGGTGTGCCACATGAAGAAGGGGCAAGTCATGGATGACGTACGCCGCCAAGGCCTCGACAAAATGAAAGAGGTCTACGGCTGGGATATGCCCGATATCCCGGGCGACTATTTCAAGTACACGATCGAGCACCTGTTCGGGACCATCTGGACGCGCCCCGAGCTGTCGATGCGTGATCGTCGGCTGCTGCTTCTCGGCGCCGTCAGCGCTCTGGGCCTGGATGAGATCCTGGAGATCCAGACGGGTGCGGCGCTCAAGAACGGTGAACTTACCGAGGCTGAGCTGCGCGAGGTGGCCATCTTCATCACCCATTACGTCGGATGGCCGCTGGGACAGCGGGTCAACAAGCATGTCGAGATGGCGATCGCCAAACGCGCCAAGGAATCCTCAAGTGACTAGCCGATTCTCCCGATTGTCACGGGACCAGTTGGCGGTCCTGGTTCCGGAGCTGCTGCTGATCGGTCAGTTGATCGACCGCTCCGGAATGGCCTACTGCATACAGCATTTCGGTAGAGAAGAGATGCTGCAGGTCGCCATCGAGGAGTGGGCGTCGTCTAGCCCGATCTACACCCGGCGCATGCAGAAGGCGTTGCGGTTCGAGGGTGATGACGTGATCACCATCTTCAAGGGCATGCAGCTCGATATCGGGGCACCGCCGCAGTTCATGGACTTCCGATACACCGTGCACGACAAGTGGCACGGCGAGTTTCACCTCGATCACTGTGGGGCGCTGCTCGACGTTGAGCCGCTAGGACCCGAATACGTGACGGGTATGTGCCACGACATCGAGGACCCCACCTTCGATGCGACAGCCTTCGCCACCAACCCCCACGCCCAGGTGCGGCCGATTCACCGTCCACCGCGCACGCCCGCCGACCGGAATCCGCACTGTGCGTGGACGGTGACCATCGACGAGTCCTATCCTGCGGTGTCTGGGATCCCCGCATTGGATATTGTCGGCGGATCTGTCGCCGCTGGTTGGGAATTGGACGGGATCTCCACCTCCGATGTGGGTGCCTCCGACTACTCGGGAGCGCTGCTATCGGATCTGGACTTTGGGTCTTTCTCGCATTCGGCCCTGGTGCGGATCGCGGACGAGATCTGCCTGCAGATGCATCTACTGGTCCTCGGGTTCGCGATCGCGGTACGCAAGCGCGCCGTCGATTCCGAGCTGGCGCGCACGATATGCACCCAGCAGCTCATCGGACTTGCGGGCGTGGCGGCGGCGCGGATTCATCACGCGTTGGAGCTGCCTGGCGGGATCGAGGGGGTGCTGCGAGTGCTCGAACTGCATCCGCTGCTGAGCCCCGTCGGATACGTGAACGCTGAGATTGCCGGTGGTGAGCTTCATGTGTGGAGGTCGCCCGCTCTGGAGGACGGGGTGTGGATCTCGCTGTGCGGGCCTTCCGAGACGCGGCCACTGCAGGCCATCGCGACGGCGGTCGATCCGCATATCGGCGTGGAGATTTCGGGTGATGATGAGGAATGGGTGGCCTCGTTCGTCGAGCACGAGGGCATTGATAAACAGCTGCCCGAGGTGATGATCGCGAATGTCAGCGGGGGATCGCGCTTCACCTTCGAACCGCGCAAGTCATTGCCCTTGACGGTGGTCTAATCGCTCGCCGAGATGACATCTATGCGGGTGATTAGACCGTAATTCCCAGCGGCAATGTCATCTCGCGGGAACCAGGTGGCGGATCGATGCGTTGAGGAGCAATGCTCGCCGCTCTGGATGAATTCGATCGCCAGCTCGCCCACCTGACCGATCTCGGGTACCCCATCACCGACCGCGTTGCCCAGCTGCGTCCATTGGTCGAGGACCTTCCCCTCTCGGCCGTCGATCCCGATGATCACATCCCATTCGTCCTCGTCGTCACCGGGATGAGCTACGAGTTAACGGCTCCGTTGATGGATCTGAACGGGCGCAGTGGATTTCACGTCATGGACGACGGTGACGTCGGCGTGTATCGACCGATCGTGAACGTCCCCGGTCGTGCCTACCTGCTCACCGATATAGACACGGGTAGTGAGTTTTGCGATGTGACACCGGAGACGGCGTTGGCGACGATCACAACGCGTGGACGTACCCCGCTCACCATTGACGAGGGCATCGCCGTGGTGACAGCACGGCCAGACATGCTGCGCAAGAACAGGTGTTTCTCGCTGGCGGCCTCGCGTGGGAAGGGCCAGCGGGTGCCGGCTATCTGGATATCGGATCGCCGGCCCAAGCTTGGATGGTGCTGGGACCGCAATCCGCACACGTGGCTGGGCACCGCCTCATGTGGTGGCCGGATGGCGCTATAGGTTCCGTTCGGCATCGACTATGTTGGCTGCTGTCGTGTTCTCGGCGCTGATGAACTGAGAGACGTTGGACTGCAACACGTATACCTCCTTCTTGAGACCAGAGATCACCCTGCGAAACCCCTGATCCCATTCGTCCCACGCGGTGCGATACGCGTCGGCCGCGGATCCAGTCCAGCCTTTGTTGAGAAGAGAGTTGATCTGTTCGGTCACGCGGAGGTGCCGGTCAATCAGGTCGTCCGAGGTGGTATCGACGAACTTAGCGGCATCGATGATGCGTTCGGGAGGAACGTTTAGGGTCATATTTGCATCCCGGCTACTCGCCGTCTTCCTCTGCTTCGATTCTTTCAGCGAGTTCTTTTCCTCGCTCTGTAATCTTTAGCCAGCAGCAGAAGTACCAACTGACATCGTCAATTGCGTTGTACTCCTCCGATATTCGGCTTAGAGAATCGCCAATCGTGGAGTCCCAAGGTACCCACCCTTCCGCTTCTGGCGGCGTCCATCCGATTTCGAAGTAGCCGTCGGTTGCAAGCTCACCGATCTTCGAGAGGACGGCCTGCTTGAGCGAGGCTGCAGATTGACCGGGATCTGCCCGGTTCACGGCACCGTGGATGTAGGTCAATGGGACCCAGTCATCGAGCCCATGGGCCAACAGTTCTTTTGATACTACGTCGATCATTCGATACCAACCATCATTTACTTCCTGGAGGGAGGTGAACCTTGATGTACTTACCGTCGGGGTAGAACACGTCGATAGTTCTGCCTCCGGAGTCGCTTACCTCCCGCATTCCAATTCTAGTTCCGTCGGTAAGCCGGACCATCTCGCCCTTGTAGTTAGGCGGCGGCGGAACAATCTCTGTGCCGTTTTGTTTGAGCTGGTCGTAGACCTTCTGCAGTTCTGCATCGGTGGGTACCTCTCTCGAGACTTTAGGATTCTTTCCAGGCGGTAGGTCGTCAACGACCTTCTTGACCTCCTCGGCGTTTTTAGGTGCCGTCGCAACGGGGGGCTTTGGCCCGGGAGTCGGCTCGTCGGGCTTTTTGGGAGCATCATCGATCTCCTTCTTCTGCTTGGAAGCGAGATCGCCGAGCTTCTTCTTGGTGGCCTCCGACATCTCCTTGAGTTTCGACTTGGCCTTCTTGAGCTTCAGCAGCTCCTTGAGCTTGTCGATGATGTTCTTGATCAGAACCGCGGCATCACCGATCGCCTTTGTGACGGCAGCTGTTCCTGCCACCGCCGCTGCGCCCCAAGTAATGAAGGACACCGCGATCGTGATCACGACATCAACCCCGATCTCCTTGGCGAGATCGATCAGGATCTTTTTGATCTCTTCGCGCTTCTGCCTCAGCTCGGACGCGTGGTCGCGTGCCGCCTGCGCGATCGTCTTGGCGTTCTCTGCGAGAGCGGTGCACTGCTCGTGAACAGACGTCAAATTGGTTCGAACATCATTGATTTCGGGTGAAGTGATGCCGTCGAGCGTGGATCGCTGGTTGGTTAGCTTTTCCGATGCGGTGGTGGCGGCCGCCGCGAGTTTGTCCCAAGCGGTCGCCGCGTTATCCAATTGGTCGGGTGCGCCATTAGGTACGGGTACGTCGATCTTGTCGAGCAGCTCGACGAAGGTCTGAATTCCCGGTCCGCTGTCGCCGACGGAAGACGGCGGTCTCGCAGGACATCCGGGCGCTATGCCCTGCGGTGGCGGGTTGAGAATGTATGGCCCTTGGCCTTTCTCGCCGTACTGCGCGTGAAAGTTGGCGACGGCGTGGTTGTATGCCGCCTGTTGCACTAGTACGCCAAAGTTGTGCGAGGCCTGTGTAAGAAGGTCAACGGAGGTGAGTGTGCTGGACGCCGCCGAGTCGTAGTCGTCGCCCCAGTCCTTTCCGCCTTCGTCACTTCCTGCCATGGACCCGGTACCGTTGAGCGAACCGGCCAACTCGATAGCGGCCTTTCCAACATCCTGCGAGGCATCCCGGAGCGCGGTCCCCACGGTGTAGTAGGAGATTGGGTCAACGTCCACGGTCATCGGAACATCTCGGTGTTGGCGTCGACTGCGGCCGTGTACATCGCGTGTGCGTTGGCGGCCACTTTCTGCATGTCGGCGAGCCCCTCGGCCATCTCGCGTGCGCCTTGAGTCCATTCGGCGTGTGCCTCGCTGTGGGATGTTGCCGCTACGCCCGACCACTCTTGGTGCAGCGTGGTCGTGCGTTGTACCAGTTGCTCAATCCCGGACTCGACCTGCTGCGTCATGTCTCGCAGCTCTTCAATAACACGATTTAACTCGTCGAGATCGACGGTGAACCGCCCCGAATCTGTCATCGCGCAACCCCCTGCATTGTTGCCGCCCAGTATCGGTGAGTCCTTTGGGCTCGTCAATCGACAGCGTTCACCGAGAAGCTCAGAGGTAGAGGTTTACCGGTCTGGTTACTCCGTGACCGGACCTGTCACACTGATAGGGATGGTGGCGATGTCGGCACTGGTATTCGGGCTCAGCTGGTGGCTGGGTCTGTATCTGTTGGCGCGCAACCCCCGCAAGCCTGTGCTCGCCCTCGCGGCCGTCGGGCTGATCGGCTATTCCCTCGTCGTCGCGCTGGACGCTATCCGGGTAACTCCCGGTGCCGATGCCGAGCTCCTGGGCCGCATCGAGGTCTTCACGGCGATCGTTCCGAGCGTTGCCTGGTTGATGGTGCTGCTGGAACTCACCAACAACGGCGATCGATGGCGTGACCGTGCGGCCATCGCGGTGCCCGCCGTGGTGCTTGCCATCGCGATGCTGGTCGGTGCGACGATGGCCGGCACCATCGAAGGCCCCGCCACGCTGGGGCATTGGATCATGTTCTGTGCCAACGGGACCGCCGCCATCGGCGCGGCGATCCTGCTGTTCCGGCGGCGCGCCTCGATACCCGGTTCAGCGCGTGGCGTTGTCCTGGTCGCCACCATGTTCTTCACGCTCGGCGACGCCCAGTTGATCATTCCGCTCGGCATCCTGCCGAGCTGGCTGGCATTGGCGTCGACGGGCTTTGACCTGGTGCTGCTGGGTCTGGGTGTTGCGCTCTGGGACGCCTTCGACGAGGGGCAGGCACTGCGCGCCGATATGCTGCGCTCGTTCGTCGCCTCGATCCTTGTGGGTGCATTATTCGGGGCTCAGGCGATGGTCGGCATGGCCGTCGTCGGCCAGTCCGTCGCCCTGGTGGTGCTGCTGTTCACCAGCGTCGGCCTGGCCATCTGCATTCAGGTGCAATCGGGCCCATTCGCCGACTTGCTTGACCGCCTGGCCTTCTCGCGCTCTCCGCAGCTGCGCCAGGAACGCTCCGATCTGCGCAGCACCGAGGCGGCGCTGCCGCTGAAATCGGCATCGCCGATCGCCGGGATCGATGACGAAAGCTTCACCCGGCTCACGCGCCGTGCCCTGAGCCACTACGGCGATCTTGCCAAGCTCGTCGCCAGCCCGTTGGCCTCGCTGCCCGTGATCGACGGCAGGCTCTCCGAGCGCGGCGCCTCCGATCAGCCCGTTGAACGCGCCAACGAACTCAGAGCGGTTCTCGCTGAATCCATTTCACGGCTCAAACCCCGGGATGAAGCAGACTTCGGCACTACCGATCAGTGGCGTTACTACAACGCCCTGTACTTCCCCTATGTCATGGGCGTGCGAGCCTATGCGCAGGGTGCCACCGCCGCGGGTCTGGACCCGGTATCGCGTCAAGCGTGGCAGTGGCTCGTCACCGAGGTACCTCAGCGGTCATTGCACAACTGGCAGAACGCTGCCGCCAAGCTCATCGCGGCGGATCTGCGCGCCCACACCGTGTCACCAGGGCCGAGGTAGACGCCCGCGTTCCCGGTGCCACCCCTCATGGCTGCCCGGATGCCATCTCCACGAAGTCGGGATGAATGGCCACACCAGTGGCACGGCGCGCGACAACGCGCGATACGCCGTCTCGTCCGCCAGGTTCCATCGGATCCCGAAACGCTTGCGCACCTTGGGTGGCAGCCCGCCGTAGATGGTCAGACGCAACGGAGGGGCCAACGCCGCGCGCATCGGTAGCGTCGGCAGGGCGAGTCTTGCGGCGGGTTTGAGCAGCGGTGATACCGGCAGGTACGGCGACTTGCTCATATCGGGGACGATACGTCCCTCGATGACCTTCATGAGGTAATCCGCGGCGGGGTTCGGAGTCAGGACGTCGTCGCAATACCAGTCCCACTCTCGTTGGAATGCCGCTCGATTCGAGGGAAGCGGCTGCTCGCTCATCGCATACCGCCGGTACCACTCGACGCCCTCCTGGTAGAGCTGCTCACGTTGGGTGTCGGACAGTCGATGGCGGGAGTACCTGTCGATTGTCTGCTCGACCATCACTTGGAACGTCGCATGCGCCCACCAGAAGGTCGTCGGGTTCAGCGCGTGGTATCGGACCCCGTCGGGCTGGATTCCCTTGATATTGCGATGAAAGTCCCGCACCTTCACGCCGGTTCCGGCCGAGGGATCGTCGTACACGGTGCCGAGGATCGGGGGCAGCGAGCGGAACACCCGGTCGACGGGGTCATCGAAGAAGTTCGAGTGCTCGATCAGCGCGTAGCCGATGGCAGGGTCCATCGTTTGCAGTAGACCAGCGGTACCGCCGGTAAGTGCAATACGCATATCGCCAGCCCAGCGCCATAACAATGAGCGTGGGCCGAGTTGCGCTCCGGGTGCGGTAGAGATGACATCCAGCGTTGTCATCCTCAGATGATGACACACCGCGCGATCAACTGGCAGGAATTGGCAGCACCGAATGTCGAGATGGCAGTGCATTCCGAGGAATGTCGGTGGTGTCAGCTTTCACCCGGAGCTTTCTCACAAGGAGTCCCCAATGTCCATTGCTTCAGAGAACGCCTCAGTACTCCGCACACGATTCGCCCCACCCGAATCGCTCCTGCGATTTGGAGTCCGGCTCGACGGCATCGCCACCGGATTGGCTGGCGTCGTCCTTTTGGTTGCTGCGAAATGGCTTGTCGAGCCGCTCGGCCCGTCGCTGGGATTCCAGGTGGCGCACGCCGCCGCCCTCATCGGGTACGGAGCGTTGGCCGTCGCGTTGAGCCGAGCGGACGGGTCGAAGCTCGGCACGATCGGCATCGTTTACATCGTCGGCAACCTGCTCGCCACCGTGTTGTACGTAGCGGCGGGTGTCATGAAGTGGGTGCCGTTGACCACCGCAGGCGTGACGCTCTGCATCGTCTTTGGCGTCTACACCGCCGTGATGGCGGACATTCAATTCATGGGACTACGGCGTCTGCGCTCCGCGTAGCCGCCCACATGCTCACCCGCTGAGAGGTGAGCCGGTGCCGGGTCACCCACGTGGTGGCCCGGCACCTTTCATGTTCACACCGGGGTCAGTGGCAACCGCAGCGCGCCCGAGGCGGACTCGGGAACGGTGGGATGGTTGGGCTGCACCGGGAAGACGCGCTTGTACGACGTACCCAGCTCCGGCCGCGGGTCCAGCTCACCGTTGTTGGGCCAGAACGCCATTGCGCGCTCGGCCTGTGCGGTGATGGTGAACGACGGGTTGACACCGAGGTTCGCCGATATCGCCGATCCGTCGGTGACATGCAGTCCCGGGTAGCCGTAGATCCGCTGGTACGGGTCGATCACACCGGTCTCGGGCGAGTCGCCGATCGGACATCCGCCGATGAAATGCGCCGTCAGCGGAATGTTCACCGAATCCAGGTGAGTACTGCCCGCGTACCCGTCGACCTTCTCCGCCATCCGGCGTGCCACATCGTGAGCGACCGGAATCCAGTCCGGATTCGGTTCCCCCGAACCCTGTTTCGCGGTCATCTTCTTTCCGAACACGCCTCGCTTGAGGTACGTGGTCAGCGAGTTGTCGAGCGACTGCATGACCAGCACGATGATCGAGTGCTGCGCCGCCCGGTACGGGAACATGGAGCGGAACAGCATGGCGGGCCGTCGCATGTTGAGCAGCCAGGTGCGGGCGAAGCGCCACGGGCCGCCGTCGACCATGTTGGTGCCCAGCATGCTCAGGAAGGTTGACCCCTCCCCGTACCGGCACACCTCGACGTGGGTATTGGGTTCGGGATGGATGGACGACGTGATGGCGACGCCCTGAGAGAAGTCATCATGCTTGGGGGAGTACACGATTGGCACCTCCTCGGAATTCGTGCGCGTCTGCTCACCCAGCCGTGCCGACAGGTTAGGCAGCGACCCGGAGTCCTTCAACTTGTGCAGCAGGCGCTGGGTACCCAGCGACGCGGCCGAGAACACCACGTGACGTGCGGTGAAGTCGCGCTTGTTTGTGCGCATCAGCCGCCCGGTCTGTTTGGTCCTGACGACATAACCCTCGCGGTCGTTTAGTGCCCGTACGTCGAGCACCTGGGTGAGCGGATGTATTTCTGCGCCAGCATGTTCGGCGAGATAAAGGTAGTTGGTCTCGGTGGTGTTTTTGGCGTTGTGCTTGCAGCCGGTGAAACACGCCGCGCAACCGATGCATCCCGCGCGCTCGGGGCCGGCGCCGCCGAAGAACGGGTCGGGCACGGTCTTGCCGGGCTCGTCGCCGAAGAAGACGCCGACATTGGTCGGGTGATAGGTGTCCTCGACGCCCAGGTCCTTGGCGACCGCAAGTAAGACTTCATCGGGTGGCGTCGTGTGCGGGGTCTGCGTTACTCCGAGCATCCGGCTCGCCTGGTCGTAGTACGGAGCCAGCTCGGACTTCCAGTCTGTGATGTGCGCCCATTGCTTGTCGGTGTAGAACTGCTCCAGCGGTTCGTAGAGCGTGTTCCCGTAGATCAGGGAGCCGCCGCCGACGCCCACCGCGCTGGCGATGAAGGTCTTGCCGAGCACCGTCATGCGCTGTGGGCCGTAACACCCCAGTGCGGGTGCCCACATGGCCTTGCGAACGTGCCAGTTGTTTGGGGGGAAATCCTCGCGTTTCCATCGTTTCCCCATGTCTAATACGCCGACTCGGTAGCCCTTTTCGGTGAGGCGGAGGGCTGCAACGCTCCCACCGAAACCGGACCCGATGACGACTACGTCGTAGTCATAGTCCATGGCGGCCAACCTACTAGTTGGTCGTGACTTCTGGGGGGGAAATTACGGGGCCGGGATGAGCGGCCTGGGTGAACACTGTCAGCCTTGGGCCAACGCGGCGCGCATTTGTTCATGCAGCAGGTTGATGGCCTGCAGCGGGCGGATCATGACCTTGAATTCCACGATCTTTCCGGCGTCATTGCAGGTGATGATGTCGACGCCGTTCACGTACTTACCGTCGACGGTCGCTTCGAATTCCAGCGCTGCGGTGTTTCCGTCCAACACCTCTTTGACGTAGTGGAAGCCGTTATCGGGACCGGCGAGGGTTGCCGCGGCGGCCAGCAGATACATGGTGGTGATCGCCTTGCCGCGCTGCGGGGTAAACACCACCGGGGAGTAAAAGGCGACGTCATCGGCCAGCAGCTCGTCGAGTGCCTCTGGGGTCGCGCCGGAAATGATGCCGTGCCAGGTTTCAACCACGTTGTTGATCATGAGGCGAATATACCATTCGGTCTACTCGATGCAAGATGGCTAGAGCTTGCGAAGGCGCAGCCGGTTGATCGAGTGATCGGCGTCCTTGCGCAGTACCAGCGTCGCGCGTGGCCTGGTGGGCAGGATGTTCTGCAACAGATTCGGCAGGTTGATGGAATGCCAAATCTCCTGTGCGGCAAGGGTTGCCTGCTTGTCACTCAGTTTGGCGTAGTGGTGGAAGTGTGAGGACGGGTTGGCGAACGACGTTGAGCGCATTGCCAGGAATCTGGAGATGTACCACTGTTCGATGTCCTCGATGCGGGCGTCCACGTAGATCGAGAAGTCGAACAGATCTGAGACCATCAGCGTCGGGCCGGTCTGCAGCACGTTCAGTCCCTCGAGAATGAGGATATCCGGTTGCTCCACAACGTGATTCTCGCTCTTGATGATGTCGTACAACAGGTGCGAATACACCGGCGCGCAGACTTCATGCGCGCCAGATTTGACCTCGGTGACGAACCGCAGCAGCCCGCGCCTGTTATAGCTCTCCGGAAATCCCTTGCGGTGCATGATGTTCCGTCGAGACAGTTCCGCGTTCGGGTACAGAAAGCCGTCAGTGGTTACGAGGTCTACCCGGGGGTGGTGGTCCCAGCGTGACAGCAGTGCCTGCAGCACGCGGGCCGTCGTCGACTTACCCACCGCGACGCTGCCCGCCACTCCAATGACGAAGGGAACCGGACGGTCCGGGTGCTGGTCCCCGAGGAAGGTGGCGGTGGCGGCGAACAGCCGTTGCCGTGCGGCCACCTGTAGGTGGATGAGACGGGCCAGCGGTAGGTAGACCTCGGCGACCTCGGTCAGATCAATCTGCTCGCCCAGGCCACGTAGGCCGTAGAGCTCTTCCTCGGTGAGGACCAGCGGGGTGGACTTGCGCAGCGCGCGCCACTGTTTCCGGTCGAACTCCACGTAGGGGCTCGGCTCGCTCAGCCGCGGCATGAAGGCAAGTCTTGCAGGAACTGTCCGTAAACGCGGCACTAGGGTTGTGTGACATGGGCGATAACGGCGAGTCGAAAAATAGTCTCGTCACCGAATACCTGCTGCTCGGGCTGCGATTTGACCGTATCGAGAGCGGGTATGTCGATGCGTTCACCGGTGACCCGGAACTGCGGCAGCGGGTGGAGAACGAGCCCACGCCCAATCCCGCCGAGCTCGCGCATCGGGCCTCGGCCCTGCGTGGTGAGTTGGCCGCCAGCGATCTGGACGAGGCGCGCAAGGCCTTCATCGACACCCACTTGAAGGCGCTGGCCTGTGCCGGACGCAAGTTCGCCGGTGAGGACATCGGCTTTGTCGACGAGGTGCATGACTACTTCGATGTGCGCATCGCCAAGGGTGACGAGGAGCGTTATCGGGAGGCCCATCGGGCCCTCGAAAATGTTCTGCCTGAGGGTGGTTCGCTGCTCGAGCGTAAGACCGCCTATGACCGCCTCCAGGAGATCGACCCGAACCGCCTGGACGAATGCGTGCACGCCTTCTCCAGCGCGCTGCGCGACCGCGTGCGGGCCGAGTTTCCGCTGCCCGAGACCGAGACAGTGACCTACGAGATCGTCAGTGACAAACCGTGGTCGGGATTCAACTACTACGAGGGCAACTACCGCTCGACCGTCGCCGTCAATTCCGATCTCAAGCAGTTTCTGAACAACGTTCCCGCCCTGATCGCCCACGAGTCCTACCCGGGGCATCACACCGAGCACTGCCGTAAGGAGGCCGGTCTGGTGCGCCTGGGCGATCAACAGGAACAGACCATCTTCCTGGTCAACACCCCGCAATGCCTGATGGCCGAGGGGCTCGCCGACCTCGCGCTGTACGCCGCCGTCGGCGAGGAGTGGGGCCTATGGGCCCAGGAGATCTACGCCGACTTGGGGCTGCGCTTCGACGGTGAACAGGCTCAGGTCATCGGGAAAGCGCGGGCCGGGCTCATCAACGTCCGCCAGGACGCCGCCCTGATGCTGCACGACGAGCACCGTGACGTCGAGGACGTGGTCGCGTTCCTGAAACGCTGGCTGTTGGTCTCCGACGAGCGTGCCCGGCACATGCTCAAGTTCCTGTCCTCGCCACTGTGGCGGGCCTACATCTCCACCTATGTCGAGGGCTATCAATTGTTGAAGGGATGGCTGGACCGTCGGCCCCCCGAGCAGTCCCTGACGACCCGCTTCGGCCGGCTGCTCGACGAGCCACTGGTGGCGTCCACACTGAACTAAGGCCCGACTAGGCTGGGGTTCATGACGACATCAGCATCCAGCGATATCGCGCAGGGCGCGCAGTACGCAGAGACCGCCAGCGCCGCGTATCGGGCGGCCCTCGAGGTCATCGAGACCATCGAGCCGCGGATCGCGGATGCGACCCGCAAAGAGCTTGCCGACCAACGCGATTCGCTCAAGCTGATCGCCAGCGAGAACTACGCCTCGCCGGCGGTGCTGCTCACCATGGGCACCTGGCTGTCTGACAAATACGCCGAGGGCACCATCGGCCACCGCTTCTACGCCGGTTGCCAGAACATCGACACCGTCGAGGCATTGGCTGCCGAGCACGCCCGTGAACTGTTCGGGGCGCCCTACGCTTACGCCCAGCCGCACTCGGGTATCGACGCCAATCTCGTTGCCTATTGGGCGATCCTGGCCACGCGTGTCGAAGCGCCGGCATTGGCCGAGAAGGGCGTGCGCAATGTCAACGACCTATCCGAGGTCGACTGGGAGGAGCTGCGCCACCAGTACGGCAACCAGCGGCTCATGGGTATGTCGCTGGACGCGGGTGGCCACCTCACGCACGGCTTCCGCCCCAACATCTCGGGCAAGATGTTCCACCAGCGCAGCTACGGCACCGACCCGGAGACCGGCCTGCTGGACTACGACGCGTTGGCCGCAGCAGCCCGCGAGTTCAAGCCGCTGGTGCTGGTGGGCGGCTACTCCGCCTACCCGCGGCGGGTGAACTTCGCCAAGCTGCGTGAGATCGCCGACGAGGTGGGCGCCACCCTATTTGTGGACATGGCGCATTTCGCCGGTTTGGTCGCCGGAAAGGTGTTCACCGGTGACGAGAACCCAGTGCCTCACGCCCACATCACGACGACCACCACCCACAAGTCGCTGCGCGGCCCGCGCGGTGGCCTGGTCCTGGCCACCGCCGAGTACTCCGATGCCGTCGACAAGGGCTGCCCGATGGTGCTGGGCGGACCGCTTTCGCATGTGATGGCCGCCAAGGCCGTCGCGCTGGCCGAGGCGCGCCAGCCCTCGTTCCAGGTGTACGCGCAGCGGGTTGCCGATAACGCCAAGTCGCTCGCCGAGGGCTTCCTTAAGCGGGGCGCACGCTTGGTGACGGGCGGCACCGACAACCACCTGGTGCTGCTCGATGTGCAGTCTTTCGGGCTGACCGGACGGCAGGCCGAGTCGGCACTGCTGGACGCGGGCGTCGTCACCAACCGAAACTCCATCCCGTCAGACCCCAACGGCGCCTGGTACACCAGCGGCATCCGGTTCGGCACCCCGGCGCTCACCAGCCGCGGATTCAATGGCGATGAGTTCGACAAGGTGGCCGAGCTGGTCGTCGACGTGCTGTCCAACACCACGGCGGATGGGACCTCCAAGGCGAAGTACACCCTCGCCGACGGTGTCGCCGCCCGAGTGAAGGCCGCTTCGGGTGAGCTGCTCGCCGCCAACCCCCTGTATCCAGGCCTCACTCTCTAGGTCCTTTAGTCACCGCGAGTAGACACTTAGGCCCACTGTTTTGGGCGTTTTTGTGGGACTAAGTGCCTGATCAGGGGGGCTAGCGTGGCGATTTCACTTTTGTGTCGCGCCGAGTTAGTGTTACCGCATGGCACAGAAACCTGTACCCAATGCGTTGACTCTCGAGCTGACGGATGTCGTCGCCGAGAACATCGACCGGCATCGCGATAGCGCGGAGCTCTGGTACGCCCATGAGCATGTCCCCTATGACGAGGGCGAGAACTTTGCGTTCCTGGGTGGACGCGACTGGGAACCCTCTGATGCCAAGCTGCCCAAGGTCATCGTCGACGCGATCCAGATTCTGCTGATCACCAAGGACAACCTGGCCGGGTACCACCGCGAGATGGTCGAGCACTTCTCCCTTGAGGTCATCCCCTGGGCGGATTTCATCGGACGCTGGACCGCCGAGGAGAACCTGCACGCCATCGCGCTACGCGAGTTCCTGGTGGTTACTCGCAACGCTGACCCCAACGCCGATGAGGACGCTCGCC
This sequence comes from Mycobacterium sp., assembly GCA_050701835.1. Classification (GTDB taxonomy): domain Bacteria; phylum Actinomycetota; class Actinomycetes; order Mycobacteriales; family Mycobacteriaceae; genus Mycobacterium. Next base: position 30,277 of record JBOGDC010000020.1, read on the forward strand.
TGGCCCACGTCATGAAGGGCTACCGCGCCGACTCGTACAACCAGATCGAGACGCTGGTGTTCAACGCCTTCTTCGAGCAGTTGCACGCGGTGTTCGTCCAGAACCTGGCCGCACAGACCGACGACGCCGTACTCAAGGGCTTGCTCGCCAACATCGAGAAGGACGAGCGCCGGCACGAGCAGATGTACAGCAACATCGTTCTTGAGTGCCTGCGGTTGCACCCCGAGGACACCATTGCCGCTATCAAGGCACGGGCCGCCGAGCTGCAGGTCATTGGCGCCGATATTGACGGCTACGAGGACAAGATCGCCGCGGTCGCCGAGGCCGGAATCATCGATGAGGGCACCGTGCAGGACGTGGTCCGCGAACTCACCGACAAGTGGGGCGTGACCGAGCGGCTCTGATGACAGCGCTCTCGGCACATTCAGGACCCAAGAGCACGCCCGTAACCGGCGTTAACCCGGTGTTAGTCAACACGCTTGATTCGGTGCGCGGCATCCGCCTATAGGTGCGAGTAGCGTCAAAACCGATGGCTAGCGACATGCTTTGCTATCCGGGAGGTACTGATCGTGGCGAGAGCGACAGGACCGGCCCCGGTCCTGATGTGGACGGTCTGATGACAGTCCACACACGGTACCGACCGCGTCCACGACAGATCGTGTGTGGTGCCGCACCGATGTCAGGAGCGCTCGGTGACTGCTTCAAAGACCCCTGGGACAATCCGTACCTATGTGCTCGACACCTCGGTGTTGTTGTCTGATCCTTGGGCCACAAACCGATTCGCAGAACATGAGGTAGTAATCCCGCTGGTGGTGATCAGCGAACTGGAAGGCAAGCGTCATCACCATGAACTGGGTTGGTTCGCCCGCAGTGCATTACGGATGCTCGACGATCTGCGGCTGGAGTACGGCCGGCTCGATCAGTCCATTCCTGTTGGGACAGAAGGTGGTTCGCTGCATGTCGAGCTGAATCACACCGATCCCTCGGTGCTGCCTGTGGGCTTCCGCACCGACTCCAACGACTCGCGAATTCTGGCGTGTGCGCTTAACCTCGCCGCCGAAGGAAAGCTAGTTACGTTGGTGAGCAAGGATATTCCGCTGCGCGTGAAGGCCGGTGCGGTGGGCTTGGCGGCCGACGAGTACCGGGCTCAGGACGTGGTGAACTCTGGCTGGACCGGCATGGCGGAGTTGGACACCGCTCCCGACGTGATCGATTCACTCTTTGAAGCGGGCGACGTGGACCTCGAAGCTGCCCGAGACCTCCCGTGCCACACTGGAGTTCGACTCCTTGGTGGCACTTCCAGTGCGCTCGGGCGGGTCAATGCGGAGAAGCGGATACAGCTGGTGCGCGGTGACCGTGAGGTCTTCGGGTTGCGCGGCCGCTCCGCGGAGCAGCGGGTAGCGCTCGACATCTTGCTCGACGAGTCGGTCGGCATCGTCTCTCTCGGCGGCAAGGCGGGCACCGGTAAGTCGGCGCTGGCGCTGTGCGCCGGTCTCGAGGCAGTGCTGGAGCGGCGCAGTCACCGCAAGGTCGTGGTGTTCCGTCCGCTGTACGCCGTCGGCGGTCAGGAGCTGGGTTACCTCCCGGGTAGCGAGAGCGAGAAGATGGGCCCGTGGGCGCAGGCCGTCTTCGACACTCTCGAAGGTCTGGCCTCGCCGGCGGTCGTCGAAGAGGTGCTAGCGCGCGGCATGCTCGAGGTGCTCCCGCTGACCCATATCCGTGGTCGCTCGCTGCACGACTCCTTCGTGATTGTCGACGAGGCGCAGTCCCTGGAGCGCAATGTACTGCTGACGGTGCTGTCCCGGTTGGGCAGCGGATCGCGGGTGGTGCTCACCCACGATGTCGCGCAGCGCGACAACTTGCGTGTCGGTCGTCACGACGGCGTCGCCGCAGTGATTGAGAAGCTCAAGGGTCATCCGCTGTTTGCGCACGTCACACTGGTGCGCAGCGAGCGTTCGGCCATCGCCGCACTAGTCACCGAGATGCTGGAGGAGTTTGGGCCCGGGCTCGCCTCCTGAGTCGACAGTTAGGCTTGGCGCGTGGTGTCCAAGCGTGATGTGTTTCGTTTGACGATGGTCGCGGCTGCGGTGGGAAGTCTGATCGCGGCCGCGATCGTCGTCGGCGACAAGCAGCGTGCTCTCGCTGAGCCGGTGGACTGCCAGCGCGAAAAGTGTGTTGCGCTGACATTCGACGACGGGCCGAGCCCGTTCACTGACCGGCTGTTGAACATCCTGCGGGCCAACGGGGCACACTCGACGTTCTTCGAGATCGGCAATAAGGTCCAGCGCGACCCGGCGGGTGCCAAGCGTGTGGTGGATGCCGGCATGGAATTGGGCAGTCATACCTGGGAGCACCCCAATATGACGACGATCCCGCCGGAGGCGATCGCCGCCCAACTAAGCAAGGCCAGCGATGCCATCCAAGCGGCAACCGGCCAACGCCCGAAGCTGTTCCGCACGGCCGGCGGCCTGGTCAACGCCCAGGTGCTGGCCGAAGCCAAGAAGCTGGGCTTGGCCGATATCAACTGGGACGTCATCCCGTTCGACTGGGCCAACGATGCGAATCCTGCGGCCTCCAGAGCCATCTTGATGTCGCAAATCAAGCCGGGTTCGGTGGTGCTATTCCACGACACCTATTCGAGCACAGTCGATCTGGTCGAGCAGTTCCTGCCCGTACTCAAGGCCAATGGTTATCACGCGGTGACCGTCACGCAGCTGCTCGGTCCGCGTGAACCCGGCAGCAGCTACGGCAGCCGGGAGAACGGTCCACCGGTAAATGTCTTGAAAGACATTCCGGCATGGGAAATTCCGTCGCTGCCCGACACTCCGTCACCGCTGCCCGCGACGAACATTCCGATCACCGACTTGCCGAATCAGGGAGCGGGCGGACCGCCGGTCGGCCAGTAACCATAGGGCAAGCAGCAGCGCCACCGAACTGCCTAATAGGCCAACGGCTTCCAACCAGTCGATGGTCATTTCGCGCGCCGAATGCGGCCAACAGGCTGAAGAACGAGCCGGGAGCGATGATCGCCCCCGTAATCGCCTGGTACGTACCGGCGATGACGAGGACGATCCGGACGAACAAGGTCAGTCTTTCACCTTCGCCATGGCGAGCACATCGAGGCGCTTATCGAGTTCCTCGATGCTGAGCTTGTCGCCGATCAGGCCGCGGTCGATGACGGTCTGCCGAATGGTCTTGCGCTCCTTGAGCGCTTCCTTGGCGACAGCCGCAGCTTCCTCGTAGCCGATGGCCGAGTTCAGCGGGGTGACGATCGACGGCGAAGACTCGGCCAGCGTGCGCAGACGATCCTCGTTGGCGATCAGGCCGTCGACGCACTTGTCTACGAACAACCGAGACACGTTGGCCAGCAGCGTGAATGACTCCAGCAGGTTGCGCGCCATCACCGGGATGTACACGTTGAGCTCGAAGGCGCCGGACAGCCCGCCCACGGTGATGGCTGCGTCGTTACCGATGACCTGCGCCGCGACCTGTGTCACGGCTTCGGGCAGCACCGGGTTGACCTTGCCGGGCATGATCGAGCTGCCGGGCTGCAGGTCGGGGAGCTGGATCTCACCGAGGCCGGTGAGCGGGCCCGAGCCCATCCAGCGAATGTCGTTGGCGATCTTGGTCAGCGAGGCCGCGACGGTCTTGAGCGCCCCCGAGGCCTCGACCAGCCCGTCGCGGGCGGCCTGTGCCTCGAAGGAGTCGGCGGCCGTCTTCAGTTCGGACAAGCCCGTCGACTGCTTCAGTACCTCAACAACTTTCGCACCGAATCCGTCGGGGGCGTTCAGGCCAGTGCCAACAGCGGTACCGCCGATGGGCAGCTCGCCCAAACGAGGCAACGTCGCCTTCACCCGCTCGACGCCGGCTTCGATCTGGCGGGCGTAACCACCGAATTCCTGGCCGAGGGTCACCGGCACCGCATCCATGAGGTGTGTGCGGCCGGACTTCACGACGGTCTTCCATGTCTTGGCCTTGGTGGCCAGCGCCTGCTGCAGGTACTCGAGTGCCGGAACCAGGTCACGCACAGCGGCTTCGGTGGCGGCCAGGTGGGTGGCCGTCGGGAAGGTGTCATTTGAGGACTGCGACATATTCACGTCGTCGTTCGGATGAACCGTGGTGCCGGCTATTGCGGCGATCGAGGCGATCACCTCGTTGGCGTTCATGTTCGAGCTGGTGCCCGAACCGGTCTGGAACACGTCGATGGGGAACTGGGCATCGTGCTTACCGTCGGCGATCTCCGCTGCGGCAGCGATGATGGCGTCAGCCTTGGCGGGGTCCAGCAGGCCGAGGTCCTTGTTGACCTGCGCGCAGGCGCCCTTCAGTAGACCGAGTGCGCGAATCTGGGTGCGCTCCAGGCCGCGCCCCGAGATGGGGAAGTTCTCGACCGCGCGCTGAGTCTGTGCGCGCCACAGTGCTTCCACGGGTACCCGGACCTCGCCCATGGTGTCGTGTTCGATGCGGTACTGCTGCTCGCTCATCGTTTCCTTCTCGTCGTTGAGTTATCAGGGGGAGGGGTGAATCAAGGCAGGGGATGCGTGGCGGCGTCGTCGCCGGTGAAGTCGACCGCGGAGTACTCGCGGAGCTTGGTGAGGCGGTGGTAGGCCTCGATCATCCGGACGGTTCCCGACTTGGAGCGCATCACGATCGACTGCGTCGTGCAGCCGCCGCCGAAGTACCGGACACCCTGCAGCAGGTCGCCGTCGGTAACTCCGGTCGCGCAGAAGAAGACGTTCTCGCCGGACACCAGGTCCTCGGTGGTGAGGATCTGATCCAGGTCGTAGCCGGCGTCGATGGCCTTTTGGCGTTCCTCGTCATCGCGCGGGGCGAGCTTGCCGTGGATCGCACCGCCCATGCAGCGCATGGCCGCCGCGGCGATGATGCCCTCGGGGGTGCCGCCGATCCCGATCAGCATGTCGATGCCGGAGTTGGGGCGGGCCGTCGAGATGGCACCCGCGACATCGCCGTCGGAAATGAGGCTGATGCGGGCGCCGGTGTCGCGGACGCTCTGGATCAGCTCGCCGTGACGGGGCCGGTCCAGGATGCAGACGGTGATATCGGAGACCGAACAGTTGCGCACCTTGGCGACACGCTTGATGTTCTCCGAGGCGGGGGCGGTGATGTCGATGACATCGGCGGCGTCGGGGCCGACGGCGATCTTCTCCATGTAGAAGACGGCCGACGGGTCGAACATGGTGCCGCGCTCGGACACCGCGAGCACGGAGATGGCGTTGGGCATGCCTTTGCTCATCAGGGTGGTGCCGTCGACCGGATCCACTGCGAAATCGCAGTCCGGGCCGTCGCCGTTGCCGACTTCCTCGCCGTTGTAGAGCATCGGGGCGTTGTCCTTCTCGCCCTCGCCGATGACGACCACACCACGCATGGAAACGGAGTTGACCAGCTCACGCATCGCATCGACGGCGGCACCGTCGCCCTTTTCCTTCTCTCCGCGGCCGACCCACCGGCCTGCGGCCATGGCTCCCGCCTCAGTGACCCTGACCAGCTCTAATGCCAGGTTACGGTCCGGGGCTTCTCTGCGCGACGGGCTCATGGGTTGTGATTCTTTCATGACGGCCTGCGAGTATGGGAGGCGTGGCAGATGCATCCCCGCCGGAGGGCCCTGAGGACCTAATCGCGGTCCCGGCACCCAGGCCGGCCAAGCCGCGCCTGTTCCAGGACGGTCGCGACATGTTTTGGTCGATGGCTCCGCTAGTGGTCGCGTGCATCGTGTTGGCCGGAATGTTGGGGATGTGCGCCTTCACGCCGAGTGGTCCGACTGTGGGCAAGCCACCCGCCTACGACGCGCACGCCGCATTGCAGGCCGACGCTCGGCAATTCCCGTTCCCGGTCCGGGAGCCGTCACTTCCGGAGGGATGGCAGGCCAATTCCGGTGGACGAGAGAGCATCGACGGGGCGCCCCTTTCCAAGGTGGGCTATCTGAGCCCGTCGGGCGCCTATATGGCGGTGGCGCAGAGCGGCGCCGTCGAGGAGAAACTCGTTGCGAAGCTGAATGATTCGGTGGTCGCTTCCGGTGCTCAGGATGTTGACGGAGTGACCTGGGTGAAGTACGAAGGCGGCGAGGGTGCCGAGCCGGTGTGGGCGACGCGGTTGGCCTCACCCACGCCGGGAACCACCGTCGCGATTACCGGCGCCGGAACTCCCGAGAACTTCCGGTCAGTGGCTCACGCAGTCCAGACGGCCAAGCCTCTGCCCAAGTAGCGCCGCCACTCTCGCCGAGAAGGCAATGGCGTACAGATTTGGCCCGCCTTCTGTACATGGTTGCCTTTTCGCGACTGTGTCAGAGGTGACTGGCACAGTCCGCTCATGGGCGATCCATTCATCGGCACCGAGGCTCTTGAATCTGGACTTGTGACGAGGCGTTCACTGCAAAGGAACTTCACTCGTCTGTACCCGAACGTCTATGTTCCGGCCGGGTCGCTCGTCAACGCGTCTGATCGTGCGAATGCCGCGTGGCTGTGGTCAGGACGACGGGCCGTTGTGACGGGTCGCTCCGCGAGTGCGCTGCTCGGATCGAAGTGGGTGGACGCGATCGCTTCTGCTGAACTGACACACGGTCGCAGACGTGCACCCGGGCTGATCACCCTGTATCAGGACACGCTTTCCGCGGACGAGATCGTCCAGCTCGGCGAGCCTGCAGTGACAACGTCGGCGCGTACCGCGTTCGACATCGGCAGGCGGATGGCATTTGTTCCGGCTTTGATACATCTCGATGCTCTTTCACGCGCAACGCAATTCGACGTTCCCGACGTGGCCGCTCTCATTGACCGACACGCGGGTACGCGAGGGTTGGTTCAGTTGCGTCGGCTACTCGCGATGGTTGACGGTGGAGCCGAATCTCCACAGGAAACGCGCACGCGGTTGCTCATTGTTCGGTCAGGTATGCCGAAACCGACCACTCAGATTCGGGTGACAGACGAGTCCGGCGGGGTGATTGCGCGCATCGATATGGGGTGGGAGGAATGGAAGGTTGGGGTCGAGTTCGATGGCGCACAGCATTGGACGGACCCAGCTCAGCGAGCTCGGGATATTGATCGGACAGCCGAACTCGAGGCTCTCGGTTGGCGTTTGGTGCGTGTGAACTCTGAGATGCTGCGTTATCGGGAGGGAACTGTGATCACGCGAGTCGGTGATGCCCTCCGCGCTGCTGGCTGGCGCGGGTTAACCTCCGACCAGATGACGCTCAACAACCTGCTGCTGTCGAGGCGCTCGGCGTGAATAGTCTTGGTGAGAAGGCAATCACGTACGGAAATCGGTCAGAATCCGTACCTGAGAGCCTTCTCGCCGTAGAGGGTTTAGGAATCCAGCGCGTCTTCGATGCGCTTGCGGGCTCCGGCCAGATGCTCCTCGCACCGTTTGGCCAGGGCCTCCCCGCGCTCCCAGAGAGCCAGCGAGGTGTCCAGATCCAGGCCGCCCTGTTCGAGCTGCTGCACGACGTCGATCAGCTCGGCGCGCGCTTCCTCGTAGCCCAGCTCGGCGGGATTGGTCATGACGTTTCTCCTGTCACGGTCGCGGTCACGGCACCGTCTGAAACCCGCACTCGCAGTGATGCCCCGGCCGGCGCATCAGATACCGATCGAAGCACCTCCACCGTGCCATCGTCGCGCACTCGCTGCACGACGGAGTACCCGCGGGCCAAGGTGGCAGCCGGACCCAGCGTGGCCAGCTGCGCCGACAAATGCCCCACCCGCTGCGATTCGGATTCCACCAGCCTCCGCATATCCCGACGCAATGCCGTTCGTGCGACGGAGATTTCGTCCTGACGCGTCGTCAGCATCCGGAGCGGATCAGCCAGCACTGGGCGGCTGCGGACTTGGTCGAGCCCGCGCTGTTCGCGCTGCACCCAGTTGCGTAACGCCTGCGCCGAGCGGCGTCGTAGGTCCAGAATCAGCGCCTGCTCGGCGGCCGCGTCGGGTACCAGTTTTTTGGCCGCATCGGTGGGTGTGGCCGCCCGCAGATCGGCGACCAAATCAGACAGTGGATTGTCTGGCTCATGCCCGATGGCGCTCACTATTGGCGTGCGGCAGGCCGAAATCGCGCGGCACAGCGTTTCGTCGGAGAACGGCAGCAGATCCTCCACGCTGCCGCCGCCGCGCGCCAGCACTATCACATCCACCGAGGGATCAGCATCCAGAGCTTTTAACGCGGAAACGATTTCGGCCACCGCGTGTGGGCCCTGCACCGGGGTGTTGCGCACCTCGAATTGGACCGCCGGCCAACGCGCGCTCGCCACGGAGATCACGTCGTGCTCGGCGGCACTGGCCCGGCCGGTGATCAGCCCGATCCGGGAAGGTAGGAAGGGAACGGGCCGCTTCAACCGCGGATCGAACAGGCCCTCCGCATCGAGCAGTTGACGCAGCCGCGCGATGCGCGCCAGCAGCTCGCCGATACCCACCGCGCGAATTTCGCTGAGCCGCAACGAGAACGATCCGCGCACCGTGTAGAAGGTGGGCTTACCGCACACCACCACCTGGGTGCCTTCGGTGAGCTTCACCGGGGCATTGCGCACCATATCGGGCGGACACGTCACGGTCAGCGACATATCGGCGGCCGGGTCGCGCAGCACCATGAACACGGTCTTGCTGCCGGGCCGGATGTCGATCTGGGTCAGCTGGCCTTCTACCCACACTGTGCCCAGACGATCAATCCACTTGGCCACTCGGGTAGCGACAGCCCTGACCGGCCAAGGGTTTTCGGGGCTTGTTCCCGGATCAGCCACGGGCAGCGGCGCGGGTGATCCTGTTCGCGAGCAAGGTCTGATAGGGCGCCCGCGCCTTGTGCGCGTCTTCGTAGGTCAGCAGTGCCTCGAGTTCACCCACGGAGAGCGACTGCAGTCGCGCCCGCAGCTGGGCCAGCGTCAGGTCGTGGTACCCGAGCTCGACGACGATGTCGGGAGCATTCGGATCCTGAGGTTCCGCGGGAGACGATGGAGCTGCCTTTTTGGCGGGAGCCTTCTTCGCAGGCGCCTTACGTGGTGCTGCTTTCTTCGCCACCGGCTTGGGCTCGGGTGCCGCCGGCTCCTCGGAGGGATCGGACGGTTCGGACGAATACAGTGCGAATCGTCCCTGCGTCATCCGCTCGGCGGCGTCCTCGTAGACCGCTGTGGCCTGGGTCTCGTCGGGTTCGGCGGCATCGAGCTCATCGACGTCATCGTCGAAGGTCGCCCACTCGGGCTGTTCGTCGGTGGGAGGGAAGATGTTCTCCCAGGTCTCGTCGCCCTTGATGGCCAGCTCGGTGACTGTCTGCTGGAACCGCATGAAGTTTTGGACGGCCTGGCTGGCCGCCGTCATGGGGTAGGTCAGCACAGCTTGCGGCAGCTTGCGGGTCTCTTCGAGAACGGTCGCGGCCACCCCGAGGACTAGCCGGACTCCGTACGGAGGACGAATCATAGGAGCAAGCTTGCCTTACATGGCTCGTGGAGCGAAAGAGTGGGCCGTAAGCTGGTGGCTATGGCAGCGGTGGATATGGGCACTCCGGGGATGGTGAGCACCATCGTCGGTCCCTCGACCAGCAAGCGCGTGCTGCTGGCGGAGCCTCGCGGTTACTGTGCGGGCGTCGATCGTGCCGTTGAGACCGTCGAGCGGGCGCTGGAGAAGCATGGCGCCCCCGTCTACGTGCGTCACGAGATTGTGCACAACCGCTACGTGGTGGACACCCTGGCCAAGGCGGGGGCAATCTTCGTTGAAGAGACCGACGAGGTCCCCGAGGGAGCGATCGTCGTATTCTCCGCCCACGGTGTGGCTCCGACCGTGCATGTGGACGCTGCGGCGCGCAACCTCAAGACCATTGACGCCACCTGCCCGCTGGTCACCAAGGTGCACCAGGAGGCCAAGCGCTTCGCCCGCGACGACTACGACATTCTGCTCATCGGTCACGAGGGCCACGAGGAGGTTGTCGGCACCGCCGGTGAGGCCCCGGATCACGTGCAGCTGGTCGACGGTCCCGGCTCGGTGGACAACGTCACCGTGCGTGACGAGAACAAGGTCATCTGGCTGTCCCAGACAACGCTGAGCGTCGACGAGACCATGGAGACGGTGCAGCGGCTGCGTGAGCGCTTCCCGACGCTGCAGGATCCGCCGAGCGACGATATCTGTTACGCCACCCAGAACCGCCAGGTCGCGGTCAAGGCGATGGCCCCCGAATGCGAGCTTGTGATCGTCGTGGGGTCGCGTAACTCGTCGAACTCGGTGCGTCTGGTGGAAGTGGCGCTGGGCGCGGGTTCCGACGCCTCGTACCTGGTGGATTACGCCGAAGATATCGACCCGGCCTGGCTCCAGGACGTGACGACGGTTGGCGTCACCTCGGGTGCTTCAGTACCGGAAGTGCTGGTGCGGGGCGTGCTGGAACGGCTCGCGGAGCACGGATATGGCGAAGTGCAGCCGGTCACCACGGCCAACGAGACATTGGTGTTCTCCCTGCCGCGGGAGCTGCGGGCTTCGCGCCGCTAGCGGTCGTAATCCCGGGCGTCGTACGGGTCTTCGCGGCGTCGACGGGGCGGCGGCTCCGCCGACCTGGACGGACGACCAGCCCTCGGGTCCTCCGACCGGGCCGGTCTTCCTGCACGAGGGTCATCCAGCCTCGACGGTCTTCCCGCCCTCGGGTCTTCCGACCTGGGGGGTCTTCCCGCACGCGGGTCACCTTGCCGGGACGGTCTTCCCGCAAGCGGGTCATCCCCGCGATACCGCACCTGGGATATCGGGTGGCGGGTGAGTGGCTCACGGGGCTCGCGTGGCTCCCGGTAGCGGGGCCGCTCCTCATAGCCGGCGTCGTCGTCATATTCGTCGCGAACGCGACGTGCGGGACGGCGTTCGGTCCGCATCGGGCGTTCGTCTTCCCATGGGGTACCGACCGCTGACCGCCGCGATACGGGTTCGGAGTCGCGTGTTGGACGGCGGCGCGCGGCGGATTCGTGCCGACCATGTCGTGTGCGCGTGGCGGCTTCCTCGCCGCCGACACGGCGCGACATGGTGCTCTTGGGCTCGGCATCCACCAGGGCCTGCACCCGGGTCCGCGCGGACGTCCTCGGCTTGGCTGTCGTCTTCGCAGCCTTCGACTTGGCGGGTTTGGCTGTCCTTTCCTTGACGGGCTTGCTGCTGAAGATTCCCCAGTACCAGCGCACCACGCCGACAATCAGTACGCCCAGCGCGGTACTGATCATCAGCGGAAACCGTTCGATCAGCGGATATCCAATGGTGATGGCCGTCGATTTTCCGGCGGATAGCGGCGCCTGCGACATGATCATGTACGCCGCGGGAATGCTTCCGAACAGGATGAGCGGCGGCTGTACGACGGCGGTGAAGATCGAGGAGGACCGCACGGCGAGAACCGCGACGATGCATCCTGCCGCGTAGCAGCCGGCGAACGCGCCGGTCAGCTTTTCGCCATTGGTCATAGCGTCAATCGCGAAACCCAGCGCGGTACCGGTGAGGGCGATCAGGATGGCACCCCACCACGGCACACCCGGGATATCGGGGTGCGCCGACCGGTGATCGGCTTCCACCGATGAGCGGGCGCGTTGACCTGTCACATGTTGAAAGGTACCGGTGCTGGGCCGGATGTTCGGTAACGGTGTCCGTCAGCGATCCTGTGTCAGCAGCATCGCGCCGACGGATTGGCGTCGGCTTCGGCGTACCGCGCGCGCCAGAATTCGCCCTCGGTGGGCACCGGATGGTCGGGGTGGCGCCGCCTCAGATGCTCTACGTATCGCTGATAGTCGTGGTCGCCCATGAGAGAGGTAAACCACCACACCAAACCCTTGAGGACCCTCACGTTCGACTCCCGGTGAGTTCGTGTGCTGACCACTGTTTTTCGACTTCCTTTTCCACATCGGTGGGTAGGAAGCCGCTAGGAGCGAACAGCTTGGACGGCTCCACAGGGTCTTCGGTGGTCGGCAGGCCACCGGCTCGGACTGCGCGCAGGCACGTCCAGGCTGCGGCCGCAACGACGATCAACACCAGCGAGGCGAAGACAATCGACAGCGTCCCCTGGACAAACGTGTTGCGAATCACGGCGTCGATGGCCTCGGGTGTCTTGGCGGTTTTGAAGCTCGTCATCCCGGCGTCCTGGGCCGCCGCGTACAACTGATGCTGTTTCCAATACCCCACCGCCGGGTCGGAGGAGAAGATCTTCTGCCAAGACGCGGCCATGGTGACGATAAGGTCCCAGGCCAGCGGGATGGCGGGAATCCACGCCCACTTGTACAGCTGTTGTTTGACGACGACCGTCAGTATCACCGTTAAGGCGATTGCGGCCAGTAGTTGGTTGGCGATGCCGAACAGCGGGAACAGGGTGTTGATACCGCCGACTGGGTCGGTGACGCCCATGAGCAGGATCGAGCCCCAGCCGCCGACGACGATCGCCGAGCAGATCCAGGCCCCGGTGCGCCAGGAGGCGTCCTTGAACTTGCGCAGCGGCCCGCCCAGGTTCCCCAGGGAGTCCGACAGCATGAAGCGGGCGACCCGGGTGCCGGCGTCGACGGTGGTGAGGATGAACAGAGCCTCGAACATGATCGCGAAGTGGTACCAGAACGCCTTGAAACCGCTGCCACCGAATACATCCGACATGACGTGCGAGATTCCGATGGCCAGGGTGGGGGCACCACCGGTGCGGGAGACGATCGAGGTCTCGCCGATATCGCGCGCGGTTTGAGTCAACTGTTCACCGGTGATATCCGGCCCGCTCAGCGGCAGGTTGTTGACGTAGGCGGCTGCGGTCTCGGCGGTGCCGCCGGTCGCCGCGGTGGGGGCGTTGATCGCAAAGTACAAGTGCTGGTTGAGGATCGCCGCAGTGACCAACGCCATGACGGCCACGAAGGACTCGGTGAGCATGCCGCCGTAGCCGATGAAGCGCGCCTGGCTCTCCTTTTCCAACAGCTTGGGAGTAGTGCCGGAGGCGATGAGCGAGTGAAAGCCAGAGAGCGCGCCACAGGCGATGGTGATGAACAGGAACGGGAACAGCGCCCCGGCGAAGGCCGGTCCGGAGCTGTTGAAGGCGAACTGGCTAACCGCGGGGAGCTGTGCCACCGGCCGCGCGATCAGGATGCCAACAGCCAGCATGGCAATGGTGCCGACCTTCATGAAGGTCGACAGGTAGTCGCGGGGAGCGAGCAGCAGCCACACCGGAAGCACCGATGCGGCGAAACCGTAGAACATCATCAGCCAGGCGATGGTGGTCTTATCGAGGCTGAACAATGTTTCGCCCCAGCCTGATTCGGCAACCCAGCGGCCGGAGATGATCGCCGCGAGCAGCAGCGCCACCCCGATGACGGTTACCTCGCTGACCTTCCCCGGCCGCAGGTAGCGCAGGTAGATGCCCATGAACAATGCGATGGGGATGGACATCGCGATGGAGAACACACCCCACGGGCTTTCTCCGAGGGCGTTGACGACGACGAGACCCAGCACCGCGATCAGGATGATCATGATGACGAAGATCGCCACCATCGCGGCGATCCCGCCGACCGTGCCTATCTCGTCGCGCGCCATCTGACCCAGGCTGCGACCGCCGCGCCGGGTCGAGATGACCAGCACCAGGTAGTCCTGGACGGCCCCGGCGAGCACGACGCCGACGACAATCCAGATGATGCCGGGCAGATACCCCATCTGGGCGGCTAATACCGGACCAACCAGGGGACCGGCACCGGCGATGGCGGCGAAATGATGGCCGAAAAGCACCCTGCGGTCGGTGGGGACGAAGTCCTTACCGTTGTCGAGCGTCTCGGCCGGGGTGGCGTGGTCGTCACGCGGTTGGACGAGCTTGCGTTCAATCAGCTTGGCGTAGAACCGGTATCCGATGAGATAGGTGCATATCGCGGCCACCACGAACCAGACCGCGTTGACGTGCTCGCCGCGCAGTAGCGCGATCATCGTCCAGGCAAAGGCGCCCAGCAGCGCCACCAGCACCATCACCACGCGAGTGGTGGGTGAGGGGGACCGGTTGTCGATGACGCCGACGGGGGGCAGGTCGGGATCGGTGCGGAGCAGTTCAACGCCGGGTGGGGGAGTCAGGTCCTGGGGCGCTGCGGCGGTGGCCATGCGCGTTACCTTAGATCGCTTGGTGGGTCGGGGTACCGCATCAGCGCGCCGTCCAAGTTCAGGGAAAGATCGGGGCCTTCCCTGATGCGCCAGCATGTTTCGGCGGCCTACGGTGAAGTCATGACTACTGCACTGCGACGTCCCCGTAGCGGGGCGATGATCGGCGGGGTGTGCGCGGCAATCGCGCAGCGCTTCGGATGGGACGTGACGATCGTCAGGGCGCTCTCGGTCGCCTCGATACTGCTTCCCGGGCCACAAGTACTGGCCTACCTGGTGTTGTGGGCCCTTATCCCGCGGGAGCAGTGACTCCACGCACGGATCCGAAAGTTAATTTTTCGTAACCAACCGGTATATGGGGCTCGGCTCCGGGGCAAACCGTGGGTTAGTCTGCGGGCATGCGACCATGCGATTACCCCCTAAGGGTTACCGTACTGGTCGTTGTCGCTGGTGTGCTCTGCTTCGTGGGTGTGAACCCGGGAAGCGTTGTGGGCCAGCCCACATCAACGGTGACAACGGTGCATGCCCTCGATCAGGAGCAGGCGAGCGCGGCTCCGGCGGAGGGGCCTCAGGTCGATGCCTTCGCTCAGGTCGTGCAGATCGCCAAGATGTGCCGGGGAATCCTCGCCGGGTCGATGCTGCTGGTGCTGGCATTCGCGGTGCGCTACGTGCTGCTCACGGCGACGCGGGGATCGCCTGTGCTGCAACGAATTGTCGGCGGTGGTGGCCGTGTTGTGTTGCTCAGGGGCTGTCTGAATAGGTGCTGACGCGGTCGGTAGACCCGTCCATGTCAGTCATGCCGCGCTGGCGCGGCTTCACCCAGGAGTGTCCATGAACGTTCGTTACGCAGCGCTTGCGCTAACAGTCGCCGGCGCACTTATCGCGGCGCCGTCGGCGCAGGCCGGTCCCGATGGCGAGAGTGCCGCAGACGTCATCGCCGATCTGAAGGCTCGCGGGAATATCGTGGTCATCAACCGTATGGGCAGCGGGCCCTTGAGTGATTGCAAGGCAACGGCAGTCCGTCCCGGGAGGTTCCTCAGCCCCGGGACAGTGGTCAATACCCCCGGGGTGGCATGGGGCGGCATTCTGCTGCAGCACCGCGTGGTCAACGTCGACATCACGTGCTGAGGAAGCCCAGCAGCACGATGGCGTGATTGTGTTCGGGATCCTTGGCCGCATAGAGCAGGGTGACGGTGCCGTGTTCGCGTTCGAGTTCATGCGCGGTGTCCGCCGCAGGGTTGGTGGCCAGCTCGGCGCGGTACTCGTCGGCGTAGACGGCCCAATCCTCGGGTGCCGCGTGGTGCCAGCGGACACGCAGGTCAGGGCTCGGCGCGATGTCCTTGAACCAGAGATCGACCTGCGCGGCGGCCTTGCTCACACCGCGTGGCCACAGGCGATCGACCAGTACGCGATATCCGTCCGACGGGTCGGGAGTCTCGTATATCCGCTTGGTGCGATAGGTCACCCGAGCATTGTCCGTAGACTTTCCTGTCCGTGAGCCTGAACTTGGGAATCGTCGGTCTGCCGAACGTCGGGAAGTCGACACTGTTCAATGCGCTGACCCGCAATAACGTGCTGGCAGCCAACTACCCGTTTGCGACCATCGAGCCGAATGAGGGCGTGGTGCCGCTGCCGGATCCGCGCCTCGACAAGTTGGCCGAGGTGTTCGGTTCGGCGCGGACGCTGCCCGCGACGGTGACGTTCGTGGATATCGCTGGGATCGTGAAGGGCGCCTCCGAAGGTGCGGGGCTCGGCAACAAGTTCCTCGCCAACATCCGTGAATGCGATGCCATCTGTCAGGTGGTGCGGGTCTTCGCGGACGACGACGTGATCCACGTCGACGGGCGGGTCGATCCGGCCGCCGATATCGAGGTGATTGAGACCGAGCTGATGCTCGCCGACATGCAGACGCTGGAGAAGGCGGTGCCGCGGTTGGAGAAGGAAGCCAAGACCAAGAAGGACCGTCAGCCGATCGCTGATGCCGCCAAGGCCGCCCAAGAGGTGCTCGACTCCGGCAAGACCCTGTACGCGACCGGCCAGGACTGGAGCGTGGTGCGTGAGCTGAATCTGATGACCACCAAGCCCTTCCTGTACGTGTTCAACGCCGATGAGACAGTGCTCGGCGACGAGGCGAAGGTTGCGCAGCTGCGGGCGCTGGTGGCACCGGCCGATGCGGTCTTCCTCGACGCGAAGATCGAGTCGGAGCTACAGGAGCTGGACGAGGAGTCTGCGGCCGAGCTGCTGGAGTCGATCGGACAGACCGAGCGGGGCCTGGATGCGCTGGCACACGCGGGTTTCCACACGCTGAAACTGCAGACGTACCTCACCGCCGGGCCAAAAGAGGCGCGGGCGTGGACGATTCATCAGGGAGACACCGCACCGAAGGCGGCCGGCGTCATCCACACCGATTTCGAAAAGGGCTTCATCAAGGCCGAAGTGGTGTCGTACGAGGACCTCGTCGCGGCGGGTTCGATGGCTGCCGCGAAGTCCGCCGGGAAGGTGCGGATGGAAGGCAAGGAATACGTCATGGTCGACGGCGACGTGGTCGAATTCCGTTTCAACGTCTAGAAGCCGAAGAAGAATCGACGGGCGGACTTGTCAGAGTGCCTGGCTAATGTGCGGTTCGCCGCACTATCCGCTGGCTACCCGGAGGAGACTTCTCGATGAATTTCGTTTCAACCCGCGTCATCACGGCTGACGTCAATCGCCTCGTCCACTTCTACGAGATGGTCACCGAAGTCCCCGCCGTATGGGGGAACGAGCTTTTCGCCGAGATTTCCACGCCTAATGGCACTTTGGCCATCGGCAGCGACAAGACGGTACCGCTGTTCGGAGAAGGATCCGCCGAGCCGGGAGCCAACCGCAGCGCGATTCTCGAGTTCATTGTCGACGACGTGGACGCCGAGTACGAGCGGCTCCAGGGCCGCGTGGCCGACGTTGTGACAGAACCGACGACCATGCCGTGGGGTAACCGTGCGCTGCTATTCCGGGATCCAGACGGCAACCTCGTCAATCTGTTCACTCCCGTCACGGAGCAGGCTCGCGCCAAGTTTGGACTGTGACTCACACCATGGGTTCGACCCACTGAGCGCGGGATGCTCCGGGTTCGAAGGGGTCACTGAAGTACTGCGTCTCGCGGATGACCTCGCCGTCTTCGAGCTCCATGACGCTCACGACATGGAAAGGCTTTGCGTCGTAGGTCATGACCAGCTCGCTGACCCACATATCGCCACCGCCGACGATCCGCCGGACAGTGAACCGTTTCTTGTTCGGCTGAGCGGTACGCGACGCTTGAATGTTGGCGCGGCCGCGGATGCGCTCACCCGATTGCGGGTACTCCAGAACCGCGTCTGCTCGGTAGATCCGATGTTCGGTGTCGAAATCATCGGCATCGGAGGCTGCCCAGTGGTCACGAAGAGCGTCCCGCACCTGTTCGTCGTCCATGGTGTGACGGTATCGGGTCCGTTGACGAACCGTAGGGTTGTTCGGCACCACGCGCGTTAGTCCTGCACGTAGGACACCACGGCCATCATCCCGGCCTCGCCGTGATAGATGTTGTGGCAGTGGGTAAGCCACTGTCCGGGATTGTCCGCATCGAAGTCCACCTCGACGGTTTTCATGGGGGCGACGAGGACGGTGTCCTTTCGGGCGCGAAAACCTCCGTTGGTATCGCGCACCGCGAACGTGTGGCCATGGAGATGCATGGGATGGAACATCATCGAGTCGTTGACGAAACGCAGGCGCGCGCGCTGACCCTCGCGCACGGGCAAACCGTCCCGCGGGTCGTAGGTCTTGCCGTTGATGGTCCACGTGTACTTACCGACGGGACCCGCCAGCCGCACGTCATGGATGACGTCGGGGTCGCGCCGTTGAAGTTGAACCTCAGGGGTGGCGGTCAACGTCGCGGTGTCCAGCGGCACTTGGGACTTCATCAGCATTGCGATGTTCTCCGCACGTCCGCGCACCGGTGTATCGCCTGAGTGCAGAATCAATTGAGCGAAGCCATCTTTCCCTTCGGGTACGGCTATCAGCGGCACCGACGAACTCGGGATGGTGACCACGGCATCGACCCGTTCACCCATGGTGACCAGGATGGTGTCGGCCTTATAAGGCTGTACCGGGAATCCGTCGGTATGGGTGACGATCATGGGGACTCCGGGAATGCTCACGCGGAACGCCGTGTCGCCGCCCGCGTTGACGATCCGCAATCGCACGCGTTGTCCGGCGCGATAGGCGGCGGCTTGCGGATCGGCGGCCACCCGTCCATTGATCAGGTAGTACGGATACGTCACATCTCCGCTGTCCATGCCGAGCGGCTTCGTCGGGTCCATTGCCATGCTGCCCATGGAGTGATCCATCGGCGGCATGCCCTTGGCGCGTAGCCCTTCGAGCACTTGGTCGGGGTCGGTTCCGGTGCCGTCGATCCAATCGTCGAGGACCACCACCAGTTCCTCGTCGTACTCGGCACGTTCGTCAGGATCCTCGATGATCAGCGGCGCGTACAGTCCCCGATCGATCTGGGTTCCGACGTGGGGATGGAACCAGTAGGTCCCCGCGTGCGGTACCGCGAATTCGTAGTCGAACACCCCCGAGGGAGCGATCTCCGGCTGGGTGAGGCCGGGCACGCCGTCCATGTCATTGCGGAGCGCCAGTCCGTGCCAGTGCACTGTGGTGGGCGCCGGGAGATTGTTGACTGTTTGCACGCGGAGTATGTCCCCCTGGCGCACGCGGATCTCCTGACCGGGTACCCGTCCTCCGTATGCCCATGTTGACGCGGGCCTTCCGGCAAGGTCGATCTGGGTTGGACGGGCATTCAGAGCGAATTGCCGTACCTGCGCTCCCGGGCCTCGCCGGGCTGCCTCGACGGCAGCGACTCTGGGGGAGTCGGCGGTAACACGTTGCGGTGTGCTAGTTCCTGATGCGTTCCTGGTGCAGGACGCAAGGAACCCTGTTGCGGCGACCGTCATGCCCAGACGCAGGAGCTCGCGGCGGCCAATCAATGGTGACGTGCCGTTTGTCATTGTCCATGTATACCCCGTAGGGGTATGTGTAGGCAACTGCGTGTTACGTTCACCATGTGTTGCCGTCCAAAGGCGAACTGCAACCGGTGTGGCGGGGCCGCGTCGTGTTGGTTATTCGTGCCCGGGCCTTGACGTGTTGAACGTCGGCCGGCAGCCGCGACGGCGATGGATCGCCCTCATCGTCGCGGGGGTGATCGCGGCCCTCCCTGTTCTTCATTGCGCCGTCGCTACGGAAACCACCCTCCCTGTCGTGTCCCATTCGGTCAGGGCTGTCTCCGGTGTGGTCGAGGACGTGAGTCATCACATGGGCCCGGCCGCCCAGGACTTCTCCAGTCAGATCTTCGATGTGGTCGCCGGAAAAATCCGCTCTGGCAGTGCATTCCGAATGCTGTGGGCCGCGGCACTGGTGGTGACCATGGTTCTTGTGTTGCACCCGCTCAGGGTTGGCGCGATGCGTGCGTCGCCGCGGCGTTTTACCTATCTGGCGGTCGGTGGCGGCCGCGAGCTTCTGCAACAGATCTGTGTGAGTCGACGCTGACGAGTGCCCTGCGGCAGTTGTTTATCTGCCGCATACGGCTGTCATCGCAGGCCTTGCCGCACGAGGTGCGGCGCTCACGCCGAAGGAATCGTTATGTATGGACGTCTTATCCTCCGCCGCATCGGCGGCCTCTGTCTGGTCGCCGGAACCGCGGCTGCCATCGCCGCTGTCAGTGCTCCGCTCGCCGATGCGGGTCCCAAAAATCTTGGAAACGCTGACGTTGTCATCGCGTCTCTGAAGGCGCGAGGCGACAAAGTCGTCATCAACCGTCGCGGTAGTGCACCACTGACGGAGTGTGTTGCGACCTCGGTACGTGAGGGACGCTCGGAGTACCGCTGGCAGCGTGTGCGCGCGGCCGATCCCGCCAGTCCGCTGGTGCAAATGCTCGACTATCGGGTGATGCATGTCAGCGTGGAGTGCTGAACACAGGTCGGTAGCAATCAGGTCACATACCCCATGAGGGTATGCAAAATCGTGCTAGCCTGGCTCCATGCTGACCAGGGCTCGCCGCACGCGTGGCCATGGTCGGCTGTGGCTTGTCGCAGCGCTGATCGGGATCGTCGCGACTCTGCCGATCTTGCATTGCGCCTCTTCTGATCGCGGCGGTGCTGATGCGCTGCACCATCAGGCCGCACACGCCAAACTCCTGGGGCACGGTCCGGCAGCTACCCATGCGCACCTGGACAACGCGGTGCACCAGATGGCCTGCCAGACAGTCGACGGGCTGACGGCGCTCACCCGGGGGCACAATCCGCTTCGGGTTCTTGTCGTGTTGGCGGCTTTGGTCCTCGCCACCCTGGTGTTCCAGCCGATGGCCACCCACCTATCCCGCGGGCCGCCACTGCCCGCCGGCTTTTATGGGGCCCGGACGGGCCGCGACATTCTCACCAATCTCTGCATCATTCGGCGCTGATCGGCGCCCGGGGCGAGGCGGGGTTCCGCCATGCCCGCATAGGCCGTCATCAGCTCCCCGGCCGCATCATGCGGCCCTCACGCAGGGATCCTCCATGAACAACAGCATTGCTCTGTCATCTCGTCGTAGCTGCACCCATTTGGGGCCGCGGTTCCATGACCCCAACACGCTGGTCGGTAATACCCCTGTGTTGTGGGTATCTGAACCGTTCTCCGGAAGCGACACGGGCTTCTGGGCCAAGCTCGAAGGTCACAACCCGAACGGTATGAAGGACCGGCCCGCACTGCACATGATCGAGCAGGCCCGTGCGCGCGGCGACCTCCAACCCGGCGCCATGATCGTCGAATCAACGAGCGGAACATTGGGTTTGGGGCTGGCGCTGGCGGGAATCATCTACCGACACCCGGTCACGCTGGTCACCGATCCGGGCCTGGAGCCCATCGTGCGGAGCATGTTGACCGCCTACGGTGCACGGGTAGACATTGTGACCGAGCCGCACCCGATCGGGGGCTGGCAGCAGGCCCGTAAGGATCGCGTCGCCGAAATTCTTGCCGTCGAACAGGATTCGTGGTGCCCCGACCAATATCAGAATCCGGACAATGTGGATGCCTACCGAGGGCTCGCCGAGGAATTGATCGACCAGCTGGGCACCGTCGACACCCTTGTCTGCTCGGTGGGAACGGGCGGGCATTCCTCGGGAGTGGGACGGGTGCTGCGGGAACACAATCCGAATCTTCGGCTGGTGGGTGTCGACACCATCGGTTCCACAATTTTCGGTCAGCCCGCCAGCTCGCGACTGATGCGCGGCCTCGGATCGAGCATCTATCCGGGCAATGTCGACTATTCCGCATTCGACGAAGCCCATTGGGTCGCACCGAATGAGGCGGTATGGGCGGCCCGGGCCCTTGCCGCCACCTACCACGCCAGCGGCGGATGGAGCGTCGGCGCGGTCGCGCTGGTGGCCGGGTGGGTGGCACGGACCTCAGCCCCCGGGTCACGCGTCGCCGCCATCTTCCCCGACGGCCCAATGCGCTACCACGGCACAATCTACGATGACGAATACTGCCGCGGCCACGATCTTTTGGATCGCCCGCCCGCGCAAGATCCCGACGCGATCGACGATCCGGCGGACCGAGTGGTAGCTCGATGGACCAGGCTGACCCAGGTAATCGACCCGTTGGGACGGACAGCGTGATCGAGACTCTCCGTCAGTTCCGGTCTTTCGATCGGCCCAGCCAGATCTTGATGGTGAATCAGTTCGCCATCAACATCGGCTTCTACATGTTGATGCCCTATCTCGCCGGCTACCTGGCTGGCCCTTTGGGTTTGGCCGCATGGATGGTGGGTCTGGTACTGGGTATCCGGAACTTCTCACAACAGGGCATGTTTCTGGTCGGCGGCACGCTGGCCGATAGGTTCGGGTACAAACCGCTGATCGTCGCGGGATGTCTGCTGCGCACCGGCGGTTTCCTCATGCTGGCCTTTGTCGGATCGCTACCGGCGATACTGATCGCCTCGGCAGCAACGGGTTTCGCGGGCGCCCTGTTCAATCCCGCCGTACGCGCCTATCTGGCGGCGGATTCCGGGGAGCGCAGGGTGCAAGCCTTCGCCGTCTTCAACGTCTTCTACCAGGCGGGCATTCTGTTCGGCCCGATCATCGGTTTGGCGTTGACGGCGTGGGACTTCCGGATCACCTGCGCCGTCGCCGCGGCGGTGTTCGCGGTCCTCACAGTGATCCAGTTGATGGCCCTCCCGCCGAACCATGTCGGGCAGGAGGCCGAGAGGCGGCCCGTACTCTCTGACTGGCGGACTGTGGTGTCCAACAAGGCATTCCTGCTGTTCTCGGGCGCCATGATCGGTTCCTACGTGCTGACGTTCCAGGTGTACCTCGCCTTGCCGTTCCAGGCGGCGCTGCTGACAGACGACAAGAAGTCCGAAACGGTGTTGGTGACAAGCATCTTCGTGGTGTCCGGTCTGGTGGCCATCGCGGGGCAGGTGCGGCTGACCGGCTGGCTCTCCGCGCGGTTCGGTCCCAGCCGCAGCCTGGTGCTCGGGATGTTGGTCATCGCGGCTGCCTTTGTGCCGCTCGTGCTACTGCCTTCGCCCGACGCCGCGGGATCGGTTCCGGCGGTCGCCGCGCTGCTGCTCTCGGCGGCTCTGCTGGCCGTCGGCACCATCGCGACCTTCCCGTTCGAGATGGACACCGTGGTCACGCTGGCAGGTAATCGGCTGGTCGCGACCCATTACGGGCTGTACAACACGATCGTCGGTGTCGGCATTCTGGCCGGAAACCTGCTGACCGGCACGATATTCGGGTACACCGAACAGCACGGCAAGCCAGCCTTGCTGTGGGTATCGCTGACCGGCGTCGGACTGGTGTGTGCGGTGGCGCTGTTCGCATTGCGACGGGCGGGGCTACTCGATCAGGGTAGGGAAGTGGCGCCAGCTGCCCATGCCTGAGTAGTTTGTGGGGGCCATGACCGTCCCCGCAAAGTCCGTCAACCTCGTCAACCTCGAGAGTGTTTCGAAGTCGTATGGCGTCAAGCCGTTGCTCTCCGATGTCAGCCTCGGCGTGCAGGCAGGAGACCGCATCGGGGTGGTGGGCCTCAACGGCGGAGGCAAGACCACGCTGCTGGAGGTGCTCGCGGGCATCGAGCCGGCGGATCAGGGCAGAGTGAGTCGCACCGGTGACCTGCGACAAGCCGTCGTCACCCAGCGCGACGACCTGGACGGTACGACGGTATTCGATGTCGTGATCGCGCCCTTGGGCGTCGCCGAGCATGAATGGGCCGGCGATGCGCGGATCCGCTCGATTCTCGACGGACTCGGCGTCGCGGCGCTCGGTCTCGACCGACGCGTCGATCAGCTGTCCGGGGGGCAGCGGCGCCGGGTAGGGCTAGCCGCCGCCCTCGTTCGTGATCTGGACCTGCTGATACTGGACGAGCCGACGAACCATCTAGACGTCGAAGGCGTGCAGTGGCTCGCAGAGCACCTCCTTGCACGGCGCACCGCGCTGGTGGTCGTCACACACGATCGGTGGTTCCTCGACACCGTCGCGAGCCGCACCTGGGAAGTGGTCGACGGCAGCGTCGAATCGTATGAAGGCGGCTACGCCGACTGGACCTTCGCGCGCGCCGAACGCGGGCGGCAGGCCGACGCCGCCGAGGCACGCCGCCGCAACCTTGCGCGCAAGGAACTGGCCTGGTTACGACGCGGCCCGCCCGCGCGCACCTCCAAGCCCCGGTACCGGATCGAGGCAGCGGAAGCCTTGATCGCCGATGTGCCGCCGCCGCGAGACAGCGTTGCGCTCACCGCATTCGCGCGTCGACGCCTGGGCCGCATCGTCATCGAGCTCGAGGATGCGACGGTCACGACGCCCGACGGCTTCGAACTAGTGCAGGACCTGACGTGGCGGCTGGCTCCCGGCGAGCGCATCGGCTTGGTGGGGGTCAACGGATCCGGGAAGACGACTCTGCTGCGCGTGCTTGCCGGCGCGGCGCCATTGGCCGCCGGAACTCGCAAGGAGGGCAAGACCGTCAGCATCGGCTGGCTGCGTCAGGAACTCGAGGACCTGCCGGGGGACATGCGGATGCTCGACGCGATCGAGGAGATCGCCCTGCGGATTACGCTGGGGGATAAGGAGCTCTCCGCGTCTCAGGTCGCCGAGATGCTCGGGTTCAGCCCGGCGCGGCAACGCACACCGGTCGCCGACCTTTCCGGTGGTGAGCGTCGGCGGCTGCAGTTGACTCGCGTGCTCATGGCGGAGCCGAACGTGCTTATTCTCGACGAGCCCACCAACGACCTGGATATCGAGACCCTGCAGCAGGTAGAGGAGCTGCTGGACGGCTGGGCGGGCACGTTGGTGGTCGTCAGCCACGATCGCTACCTCATTGAGCGGGTCTGCGATTCGACGTGGGCGCTGTTCGGTGACGGCAAGCTGACCAATCTGCCCGGCGGCATCGAAGAGTATCTGGGGCGCCACGCACAGATCGTGGCTGGTCCCTCGAAGCCCGCACCGGGTGGCGGCCGAGACGGTTCTGCGCAGCGGGCCGCGCAGAAGGAACTCGGTCGGCTCGAACGCGCCGTTGCCAAGTTCGGAGACCGTGCGGCGGTACTACACGAGCAGCTCGCCGAATACGCCACCGATCCAGACCGGGTGGTGACACTGACCGCCGAACTTAATGCCGTCATCGCCGATAAGGATGTCGCCGAGGCGCAGTGGATGGGGCTGGCCGAGAGCCTGGAGTAGCCCGGCCGGTCTTAAGGTCTGAATTCACATAAAAAAACGAGGGCAGTCGCTGTGACTGCCCTCGCTCTGAACAGATAAGTGGGAAACATCCGGGACTGGCCCGGCATGCGATCACTGTGCGGATCGCCGATGCGCCCCCCGTGGGGGTTCGCCTACCTGCCGTTATACGGCTAGCGGGAACCACTCATCGGTCTGCTCCGAGTTGTTGCCCTCTGCCAGCATCTCGCCGCTGTAGATGGCCTCGAAGTCGATCTCGATAACCGTGGCACCGAATTCCTCGTTCGTCATGTACTGAACAGTAGGGGTCACTATTAAGAAATCATTGAGTCACGATTCGGAAAAGTCTGGCAATTTTCGGAGCGGGCATCTGCCCAGGTCGTGGTACACGTACGGCCTTGCTGGAGTCCTAAGAGAACGGATTCGTGTCGCCGACGAGTACCCAGGCCGCGATTGCGGCCCCGATTCCGGCCACAACCAGCATCGTGGACACCACCGTCGGCCATTGTGTGCGCCCGAATCGGCCGTCCACAGACATGTCCCCCGATCCCAGCAGGATCACGGATATCGCGCCCAACCCGAGCATCAGTGGGAACTTGATCGCGTCCCAGTCGGGGGGAAGTCCAAGCGCGGACCGCGTCGAATAGCTGTGCAGCCCCATGTACAACATCGAGGCCAACACCGCACAGGCACCGAAGGGCGTCAGCACGCCGACAACGAGCATGGCGCCGCCAATCGTGTACGCGCCGACGAGCACACGAGCTGCCAAATCGGTAGGCGGATGCGCGGAGGACCCGAACAGGGCCTCCACGCCGTTCCAACACAGCACCGCGCCCACCGCGACACGCAGAACTAGAAGTCCAATATCGTTGCGGGTCAACGGATCGCTGTACTGCCTGGCGGTTGGCACGCAGGAATTCTAGGGCACGCGCGTTATGGTGAGACCGCTATGGCGGCGGTCACTTCCCGGTACGACGACGGCAACAATGTCCCCGGCATACCTCCGGTGCGGATAGCGCATGCCGACCTGGCGGTGATTACCGCGCTGACGGCCCTGGTATTCGGGTGGGCCAGCAGGGGTTACGGATACTTCTTCGACGAGGCCTACTTCGTCGTCGCGGGACGTGACCACCTGTCCTGGGGATACTTCGACCAGCCCCCGCTGGTTCCGTTTATCGCGGGGATGGCCGACAACATCGCGCCGGGATCGTTGTTTGTGCTGCGCATCGCGGCGACGGCGGCGGTGGCCGCGGGGACACTGATGTGCGGGCTTATCGCCGCGGAGTTGGGCGCCGGCCGCATGACGCAGTCGCTGGCGGCCATCGCGTATGCCACCGCCATATTCCAGGTGATGGCCCATTGGCTGCAGACGCCGGCGATTGATCCGGCACTGTGGTCGGTGGTGTGCTGGTTGTTGGTGCGTTGGACCCGTGGATACCGGGAGGGGCTGCCCGACGATCGACTGCTGCTGTGGGCGGGAATCGTCACCGCAGTCAGCATGCAGACCAAGTTCCTTATCCCCGCGCTGTGGCTGGCGGTGCTGCTGAGCGCGGCGGTCCTCGGCCCGCGAGCGCTGCTGCGCCGTAAGCATCTGTGGGTCGGGGCGGCCGTTGTCGTCGTCGCGACCATCCCCACCCTCATCTGGCAGGCCACTCACGGTTGGCCGTACCTCCGGATGGCCGGGATCGTGGCGGCCGAGTCTGAACGCGGTGCAACGCTGCTCGCGGGCATGGTGGGCGGTTCCGTGGTCATCGGATTCGTACTGCTGCTGGCGGGAATTGTGGCGTTGTTGGCGGCGCGGTCATTGCGGGCCTACCGGTACCTCGGCGTGGCGGTGCTGCTGGTCGGGGCGTTCATGTTCGCTTCCCACGGCCGCGCCTACTACGCCATGGGCCTTTACGCGCTGCTGATCGCCGCCGGCGCGGTCGGTCTTTCGCGGTGGCGTCCGGCACGGCCCGCAGTGCGCGGCGTCGTCTATGGACTCATTGGATTGGTGACCGCGGCGTCGGTGGTCATGGCGATCATTCGGCTTCCGATCGTGTCCGAACCGGCTGCGGCGCGCTGGTTCTCCTGGGCTGGGGCCATGGGGCCCACCATGCTGGCCGAAGGGGACCACTCCACCGAGGGGCTGCGCAAGGAAGCCCGCGATACCTATGACTCGATGCCCTCGGACATACGCGGCAGCACCGCCTTGGTCTTGCAGATCTATCCCATGGCTGCCGCCTACGACCTGGAGGCGGGACGTGAGGGCGCCTCCCGTGCCTACAGTTTCCACCGCGGCTACTACTACTTTGGGGCGCCGCCGGAATCCATGACAGACATGATGTACATCGGCGTCGACGACCCGGATCCCAAACTCGCCGAAGGATTCCGGGGCGTCCAGCGCATCGAGCTGCTACACGCACCCGACGAGGACGAGGCGCATGTCTACCGGTACTACGGCAGAATTGCGCCGTGGCAGCAGCTATGGGACAACTGGCGTACCTACAAGTAGGCACCCGATGACGGTCGAACAGATGGCGCCCCGCGACGCCCAGATGTACTGGATGTCGGCGCAGATCCCCAACGATCAGTTCCTGCTGTTCTGCTTCGACTCGCCCACGGCCGATGTCGCCACCGTGCGCCGGACCGTCTCCGAGCGTGCGGCCCGAATCGCCGACCTTCGGGTGCGTGCGGTCGAGGTCCCCGGCCATCTCGATTATCCGTACTGGGGGCCACGCGACGAGTCTGATGTGCCAGTGACGGTGCATGCGCTCGCCGAACCGAGTTGGGACCATTGCCGATCCGCGATTGCGGCGCTGCTCACCAGCACCGTGGATATTCGCGAATGTCCTTGGCGTCTGCACCTTTTCTTTGATGTGCAGGGAGCACCGCATGCCTGGGGTCCTGCGTTGATCGCCGTGTTGCAGGTATCGCACGCGTTGGCCGACGGCCGCCGCGGCAGCGCCGCCGCGCGTGCACTATTCGGCGATGACGCACCGACGGGCGGCACATTGCCCGAGGTGCCCATGCTGACGGCCATCCGCGGGTTGGTGGATTTCCCGACGAAGTTCGGGCGGCTACTGGGCGCGAGCAGGAGCGGTTACCTGGCCTACCGTCGGCAGCAGGAGTTGGTCGCAGCGGGTGAGTTGGAGCCGGAACCGCAAGGCTTTCCGTTGATTTCACTCAACGCGAAGCCCGATGAGCGTCGCGAAATCCGGATGATCGTGCGCCCGCGCGACGAACTTCGCGCCCCCGATGTGAGTGTGACCGTTGCCGTCCTGGCGGCGATCGGCATGGCACTGCCGCAGTATCTGCGCGATCACGGTCAGTGGGTTCCGGACCGGCTGGGCGTCGAGCTCACCGTCGCCGAACCCGGAGAATCCGTTGCGCGCAATCACTTCCGGAACGTCGGCGTAGATCTGTGCTGGACCGAGCAGAACCTGCGCACCCGGACACAGCGGATCACCGAAGTCATCGACAGCAGGCGCCGCCGGGCCTCGCATCCGGTGCTGATCGCGCAACGCGCAGGCGGTGCGGCGCTGCCCGCACCGATGATGTGGGCGGGTGTCAACGCCTTCAACGCCGACATCATGCCGCCCACCGTCGCGGGTAACACGGTGGTGTCGAGTGTGGTGCGGGGCGCCGCCGACCTGACGCTGGCGGGCGGCCAGGTGGTGTTTACCGCCGGGTTCCCCGCACTGTCGCCGGTGATGGGTCTGACGCATGGGATACACGGGATCGGCGATGCGGTGACGGTGAGCGTGCACACCAGCTCGGCGGTAATGCCTGACGTCGACCATTACGAGAGCCTGCTGGCCGACGCGCTAGATACGGTGTCCCGCGGCCTGCGATGAGTTTTCCCCTCGTCGCGGGTCGATACAGATATGCCGACGATTACCCCTTGCCTCTGGTTCGACGCCCGGGCCGAAGAGGCCGCCAAGTTCTACGTGTCCGTGTTTCCGAACTCGCGGATTCTTGAGGTCACCCACTACGGGCCGAACACCCCCATGCCGGAGGGCACCGTGCTCACCGTCGAGTTCGAACTCGACGGGCAGCGCTACACCGCGCTCAACGCAGGGCCGCAGTTCACCTTCGATGAAGCAGTCTCGTTCCAGATCGATTGCGCATCGCAGGAGGAGGTCGATCGCTACTGGGAGGCGCTCACCGCGGACGGGGGACAGGAGTCCCAATGTGGCTGGCTTAAGGACAAGTTCGGGCTGTCTTGGCAGGTGGTTCCGCGAGAGCTGATCGACCTGATATTCCACTCCGATCCCGTGACCGGACATGCAGCGATGCAAGCCATGATGGGCATGCGCAAGCTCGATGTGGCTCAGGCGCGGGAGGCGGTGGCGCAGGCTAACGCCTGAGTCTTCCTATCGCGCTACGGTTATCGGCGCGCTGGGGTCATCGGGCGGAACGGTTAGTCGTCGTCCCCGAAATCGACGTTCCAGCCCATGGACTTGTAGCGGCGTTTCTCCGATTCACGACGCTGCTTGTCGGCGCGCTCATGCTCGGTCCAGTCACCGATCACTCCGGGGGATGCCTTAGGCAGGTCGCCGAACAGCTCATTGCCGTTGTCCCAGTTGATCAGGAATTCGGGAGTTTCGTGTTCGTCGTCGCTCTCATTGGCGCCGCCGCCGCGACCGTGGGCACCGCCCATGCCGGCCATGCCCATGCCGCCCATGCCTGCGCCGCCGCGGACTCCGGCACCGCCGATGCCCGCAGGGTTAGTGCCTGCGCTGGCGCCTCCCGGCATGCCGGCGCCACCACGCAATGCGCCTGGGCCGCTGAGGGTCCCGGTTCCTGACCCCGAGCCGGACGGCGATTGGTAGCCCGCGGCGGTGGTGCTGCCCAACGGGAGACCGGATCCCGTCTTGTCCGAACCGGCGCCGAGACCGCTGAGCGCACTGCCCAGTCCGCTACCCGAACCGCCGGAACCGCTTTGAGGGCTGCCGCCGCCCGAACCTCCGCCGCTGCCCGCACCTTGGCCCTGGCCTTGTCCGCTCTGGTTGCCTTGGTCGAAAGCAGGTTTGGTGTTCTTATCGGCAAGACCGTCGGTGAGCTTGCTCAGGTCGCCGGGGCTTTGCCCTCCGCTACCACCCCCGCCGTTCTGGCCTCCGCCACCACCGTTGTTGGATTCGGGGCGATTCGTGGGCTGTTGAAGCGTGATGTTCCCCGGGTTGTTGCCCTTCGGTGGTTGAACGTCGGTGACGTTGTCGCCCTCGCGAACCACAGGCTCGCTGAAGAGACTGATCATTTGACCACGCGCGTGCTGCTCATCGTCATGCTTGGCCTGGGCGATGTTGGCGTCGGATTTACCGGACTTCTTCATGATCGCCACGTCGGCATCGTTCATGGGTGGCTCGATTTTCGACTTCGCGACGCTCATCGCGTCGCCGAGCGGCGGCATCCTGTCGGCCACGTGCCGGATGCTCAGGATGCCTGTCTCTGAGGCCCGGAAGTAGTCAGACATGTTGGTTTGCAAGGATTTCGCAGCCGCGCCACGCCAGTCCTCGACCAGCATGCCCTGCACTTTGCCGCCGAGTGTGTGCATGATATCGCCGAGCTGCTCAGCGATGCTGTTGATCGATTCCTTGGCGGCCTGCGGGTTTCCACTTTGGAACGCCTGCGCAGCGCCGTAGATCGACTGGTGGTCGTGCCCCTCCCAGGGCTCCTTCTGGATCTGCTTCTTCCCCATGTCTTCTCCTCCTGAAAACTATTGGCTCTAAGGTATTTTCGGTTCGATCTGCGTCATGATCTGCAGTGCAAGTGGGCACTGGTCGTAGTGCTGCCGAGTCAAGTCGAGATTAAGATCAATCTGCACGGCAGCGAGAGCTTGTTGCGACGGAATGACGACTGTGCAGGTTGCGCCATCCTGGGTATGCAGTAGCCAACCCGTTCGAGCGCCGGTCGTCACCTGTTCGTGGCGGTCCCATCTGTCCTTGGGGGGCTCAAACTGAGATATGGAACCGTCTACCGCGTAGACCTTGATTCCCCACTTAGGCCCGTCCCAGATGCAGCCCCGAACGTTCTGGCCAAATGCTGTGGCGTGGGCGTCGCGTTTGTCAGGCTTAACGTCCCACGTAGCAACATCCGCGTCGGTGATCGCAGTGCATGCGTCGAAGGTGGTCCCCTTGACCCGGTCCGGAGTGGTGGTCTTGGCAGTCGGGCTCGCAGTACTCGTGTCTGTGGTAGCAGACGGCGATGAAGATGGATCTGTTGTGGGCATTCCCTGAATGCTGTCGTGTGTACACCCCGCGACCAGCGCTGTAGACGTGGCGACAAGAACGATCCATCTCATCTTCATCGGTTCGAGTCTTCCTAACGCCTCACGAGGTGGTAGGCGGCGGGTATACACCCAGTCCCCTGCTATCGATTGTCGTGCCGCTGAGCTGTTCGAACGACTCAGTGTTTCGATGCTCTGTGTTGTCGTACTCGTTCTGAGCGACCTTGGCCCACTCCGCCCACGTCTTCACTGTGTCGATGTGAGCCTCGATCACTGAGGCAACAGAGGCGGACTGGCCGGTGACCAAGTCCTTCAGTGCGTCGTTCCAAGAAGTGCCTTCGGCGCATGCACCCATGCCGAGTTCGGCTTCGAACGCTCTAGCGTCTCGGCGGAGCGCTTCCAACTTGTCGACCGCCGAGCTGAACTCTTGCGATACCTTCGTCGCAGCGCCCGGCGCTAGGTGCAGCTCGTTCATATCGAGCCCTGAGTCTCCGGGCATGGACGCTCTCCTCGCTGGTCAAGCAGGCATGTTTGTCCTACGTATAGCTCTGACGTTAGTCGACCCGATTTGGTTCCATGTTTTTTCGAAGGATCACAAGCGGGCTGGAGCTTGAGTTATCAGGTGCCCGCCGCGGGCCAGCCGGGGTCGGCAGGCAGGGTGGGGTAGTCAGACTTGGGATGTTCGCCAGTGATGTAGAAGCGGCGCTTCTCGTAGGGGTCGGGCGCTTTATCGCGGCAGGCGAGCTGATCATGGCCGTACTGTGCCGTTGGCCAATCATTGGGCTCGTCCGGATAGAACTCTGTTGGTAGGTGAATCGCGCTGCGAATTCTCCACCCGCCGAATACGTCGGCCGCCGGATTGGGTACATCGCCGCGTTCGCGTATGGCGCTCCGACTTGCTTCCGGCGATGGAGGTGGCGTGAGCGTGATCCTTACGGGCATGGTCCCAGTCAGTGGATCTGCAGTATCTGGCGATTCAGGGGGCAGCCGGTGCGGGTACCGGTATTGGTTGTCCGGTAATTGAACTGCAGTGGCGTAGCTCCAATCGCAGACTATTGCGGTGTAACCGGACGAGAGGTCGCCAGTCAGAGCTAGTAGATGTTGTCGCCAGGTGCCAACGATGGGCGTGGTGGTCTGAAACCCGCTACTCTCCAGCTCCGCATCGCCAGCCGTCAGTGGCCGAACTGCGATATTGGAGCCGTGATCGTTGGGTGGGACAGCGTGTTCGAAGCCGGGGTAGTAGAACTTGGGGCTAGCCATGAGTCCGCCAACTATGTATGACTCGCGGTAGGCGCGAACGATGACGGCAGGGCCGGTCAGTAGATCAATGCCCGGTTCTGCGCTCCATCGGATCCGCAGGTCTTGGGTCAGCCCGGTGAATGGTATCGGCAGTTGACTCGTGTCGCGGGGAATGGCGTTGGCATTGTCGCGATGGTGTGTGCATCCTGCTAATACCAAAGTGACAATAACCAGTGCACTGATTCGGGAGACCGGTCTAGTCAGAACTGAGATGGGGTTCACTAGTTGCCCTTGGCGTCGCCAGGCTTGATGGCTATGTCCTTGGCGGCACTTTCGTACGCGTTTTTGATCGTTTCGGACGTGCGCGCGTCGGGTGGAACTTGGTGCATAGCTCGGTCTACCAAGGTGTGGTAGTCGTCCGCGCGCAGAGTGCCATAGGGACGCGTGCCGTCGGGAAGTTTCATGTTTCTCACGTCCTCTAAAGTCCCAACTTTCATGGCTCCTGGGTGCTCTGGACCAGCGGGTACAAGCAATTCCGAAGGGACCTGATCGGGCCGTAGCACCCCGGTGGCGACATAGGCGCTGACGAGCTGTTGCTGAGCCCTCGCCTCGCTCAGATCCGGAACGATGCTGGTCGCGAGCTGACTGGCCTCGGGGACAGATCCGACGATGGTCGATTTGAGTGCGTCAGTCATGATTCCGAAGCCCGGAGACAGCTCCGCGGGAACAGGCAGGACCTTCGTGATGGCGCCGTACGCTGCTTCTTTCATTTGCTGAAGATCCTTGGCCTTCTGCTCGGCGGTGACGGAGGCGTCGTAATGTTGCGCATCGTGTGCCGCTGCCAATCCTGCATCGGCCAGGCCGCGGAACCTGCCGGCTTGATCTAAGTCGCCGGCCGGTCCGACGCCGTGCTGTTTGACCTCCTCGGCGTAGTGAGTTGTTGCCAGAACTGAATCGCCGTACAACGCACTGCCGAGCGTCTGAGCGGCCGTGGAGTCTGTGTCGAGCACCCTAAATAGAGCCTTCGCCTTAGGCATCGTGCCGTCATCGACTGCATTTTGAGTATCTGGCGTGTCGCCGAATCCCGGTGTTTCCCCGAGTATTTTGGGGTCGCCACCAGCGATGATCCCCGCATACGGCGCCAAGCCCTGAGCCATGCCTTGCGCCATGCCAGGGCTGAGTTCTCCGAATGTCTTGACTCCGCGATTGCCAAATCCTTGGTCGTCCGAGGTGGGCAGCGCGTTTAGCTCGGGGTGATCCATCACGTAGCTCGAATATGCGCGTGCGGTCTCACCGGACATGCGTGCTTGTTCTAGGGAAACTCCCGGCCCCACATGGGCTGAGTCGTGCGTCCAACTCATCAGGCTGCCCGCGGCGGTGCCGCCATCAGGGAACTGATGATGCGTCAGATCACCCAAGAACTGATCGTTGCGTCCGCCGTCGGTATTGACCATCATGCCGTGGTCGACAATGTGATCGCGGCCCGCTGACGAGAAGATGTTCTGGATTGTCGAGTCCGCAGGACCCAGGTGCGAGCTCTTGTTGTCGTTCTCGAAATGCAAGATATCGGCGCCGCGCTGCATGAGTTTCTGATCCAGCTCGGTGCCATGTTGGAACCCGGCGTCGCCGTCCTTGATGACGTCCGACAGCCTGTCCAGATTGCCGAGGACTGACCCCTCAGTCACGACCCCTCGACCCTGGCCGTGTTCGAGCGGGACGTAGTTGTATCCAGGTGACTTGCTGTTCAACGCCTCCTGAACCGAGGTCGGCAGCTTGTCGTATCCACCCGTCGTGAGCTCGGTGGTGGATCCCGGTGCGCCGGGGCGTAATTCGGTCTTCGCGTATCCGTACTGATTCGACCCCATCATCTGCAACGCGTTACCGACGATGCTTTTCTTGTCGCCAAGTCGCTGCTCGGCCCGGTGGATGTCCTCCACCGACATCCCGTTCATCTGCGCCTGCATCTGCCCCAACACCTGCTGCTGCGAACGCGTCAACTGCACCGGCCGGCCGGCGTCGCGATCCGCTATTTGTTCGGGGTTCAGTACCGATGCGGCTTGGACGCGTGCCTTTTCTTCGTCGGTGGCGGTTCCAGCGAGAACATCGTGGACATCGTGTTCGGCCTGTTCGGGCGTCCCCTCTGCAATTTGTTTCTCGGCCATGGTGTGACCGCCGGTGCCCTCGTCCAGCACCCGGGCCAGCGAGTCATCCAACATCTCTCCGCGCGCCAACAGGCCCGTCACGCGGTCCTTGAGATCCTTGAGTTTGTTGATGACTTTCTGTAGCTGGTCCTTGTTCATCCCCGTGATGTCTGGGGGCGTCACAGCATTCGTCTTGGGACGAATCTCCACTCTCGGATCAGCGTCGGCGTCAGCTAGGAACTTACCGATGTCGTCGGCCAGTGCTTGCGACTCTCCCTGAGCCTTGGTTGCCTCCATCGCGACATGCATCGCCTCGAACCCCGAGTTGTTGAATCGGGCGGCCGAGCGTTTCATCGCGTCCTTGGCGGCCTCGCCCGCATCGCCCGTCCACGTCGATATGTCAACGATGGCCTGCACCTTGTCCGCGGCCTCGTGACTGGCGCCGCCGCGCTTGGACGCGGCGTCCGCGAGTGCCTTGATCTGCGGTGGCCAGTGCTGCAATTGGTCGAGTGTCATCCCCATGTTCGTTCCCCCCTAGACCGCGCTGCCGGGCCCGGCTTGCTCGATGCCCGCACGATTTGCGTCATCGCGCGTCACGAATTTAACCGCGGACGTCTTGTGGTTTTCGCCGTGGCTGCTGAGCTCTGCGTGATGGTCGGCGGTTTCCTTCTCCCAGTCGGAAATCCGGCTACTCAGCGCCTTGGCCGCGCGCCCCGATCCGAAACCCGCCTGTGCGCCAGACATTGTGCGATGGGCAGCGTCATGCGCTTCTTTGAGCTCGGATGCGTGCTCGCGGAGTCGGTCTCCATGGATCTGTAATTCGATCGGGTCCACATGTAAGTGGCCACCCGATGACCCGGAAGCGCTCGGCATGTCTGACCCTCCTCGTCTTGAACAGCGTGCATTACCCCTTTGTAATGATCCGACGGCGTGTGGCCCGATTTGGTTCCATGTTTTTCGCGATTTCTTCGGATCGGCGGCCCGAGGGGATCTCGTTCTTGACCGCCTAACTTACCGCTGATAACTTAACGCCGTTATCTTCTGACGGAAGGCTCGGCGATGCTCGAACGTTTGGCTCGATCGGTCATCGCGGCACCTCGCCTTGTCCTCGGCGCGGCGCTGCTCATCGCTATAGCGGCCGCCATCTTTGGCATACCGGTGACCAAGCATCTCGCCGCAGGCGGGCAGCAGGATCCCAATTCCGAGTCCGCCCATGTGGCGCGGGTTCTCACCGAGAAGTTCGACATCAGCGACCAATCCTTGGTGTTCATGCTCAATAGCGAACAAGGCGTGAAGAGCCCGCAGATGCGTGCGGTGGCGAGTGATCTGGAGCGCAAGCTCCGCGACTCCGGTGTGGTGCTCAACCTGACATCGGCATGGAGTACACCAGGCCCCGCCGCTGCCGAGCTCTTCAGCACCGATGGCAAGGCGGGGATGATCGTCGCCGGACTGACCGGGGGCGAGAACGACGCCCAAAAACATGCGGCCACTCTCATCAAGGTGCTCGCGGTGGACCGAGACGGAGTCTCGATCAAGGCCGGCGGCGTCGCGACGCTCTACAACCAGATCGTCACGCAGACCGAAAAGGACCTGCTGGTCATGGAATCGATCGCGATACCGATCAGCTTCGTGGTGCTGGTCTGGATTTTCGGCGGTCTGTACGCGTCCCTGCTGCCGCTCGTCGTCGGTGTATTCGCCATCCTCGGAGCGATGTCAATCCTGCGTGGTCTGACCTTGCTGACCGATGTGTCGGTGTTCGCGCTGAACCTCACCGTCGCAATGGGTTTGGCGCTGGCCATCGACTACTCGCTGTTGATCATCAGTCGATACCGTGAAGAGGTCAGTGCCGGAAAATCCCGGGACGAAGCCCTCGTGCTGACCATGACCACCGCGGGCCGCACTGTGCTGTTCTCGGCGCTGACGGTGGCGCTCGCCCTGGTGGCGTTGATCCTGTTCCCGATGTACTTCCTTAAGTCATTCGGGTACGCCGGTGTCGCTGTGGTCTTCGTGAGCGCCGTGGCGGCACTGGTCATCGTGCCCGCCGTGATCACGCTGCTCGGCGATCGGGTCGACGCCCTCGATGTGCGCCGGTTCATCCGCAGAATCCTGGGCAGAGCGGAGCCCGAGCCCAAGAGCGTCACAGAAACCTTCTGGTACCGGACCACCAAAAAGGTTATGGCCCGCGCGGTTCCGATCGCGATCGTGATCGTGACGGCGTTGGTGGTTCTGGGCCTGCCCTTCCTCAACGGTAAGTTCGGTTTCCCGGATGACCGGGTGTTGCCCGCGTCCGCGTCCGCCCATCAGGTGGGTAACGAGATCCGTCGGGGTTTCAACAACAACAGTTCCACGAACCTGTCGGTCATCGCCGAAGGCGTGGGTGATGTGCCCCCAGCGCACATTGATCGGTACGCCGCAGAGTTGTCGAAAATCGATGACGTGAAGGAGGTGGCCGCACCCACCGGCGCCTACATCCGAGGGAAGAAGGTGGGCCCACCCGCGAGTGCGGCCGGAATCAAGTATGGCACAGCACTTTTCACGATTCAGACGGCGGCTAAGCCATACACGCCCACCGCCGAGGCTCAGCTCGATGCGATACACGCACTCGCCGGGCCGGGGGGCACCGCGGTCAAGATCGGTGGAGGAGCTCAGCTTGACCGGGACGCCGTCGACGGTATCGTCCACAAACTTCCCTTGGTATTGGCCATCATCGCGATAGTCACCTTCGCGCTGCTGTTCCTGCTGACCGGTTCGGTGGTGCTGCCGCTCAAGGCGCTCGTGCTCAACGTGCTGTCATTGACCGCCACCTTCGGCGCGTTGATATGGATCTTCCAAGAGGGACACCTGGGTGGATTCGGTACCGAGGTCACCGGAACCATCGTCGCCAGTATGCCGATGCTGTTGTTCTGCATAGCTTTTGGTTTGTCGATGGACTACGAGGTGTTCCTCATCTCGCGGATCCGCGAGTACTGGATGGCATCCGGACAAACTCGGGCGGATAACGACGAGGCCGTGGCCCTCGGAGTGGCACGCACCGGGCGGGTGGTCACCGCGGCCGCGCTGATCATGTCCATCGCCTTCGCGGCCCTTATGGCGGCGCAGGTCTCCTTCATGCGCATGTTCGGCACCGGACTGACCATCGCAATCCTGGTCGACGCCACCATCATCCGGATGCTGCTGGTGCCGTCGTTCATGCGCATGCTCGGGCGCTTCAACTGGTGGGCGCCCAAGCCGCTGGTGAAACTGCATGAACGGATCGGGGTCAGTGACTAGCCCGCGTCGCCAACGTTCGTCGCGCGGCTCCGGTGAGCAGCTGCGTGATGAAATCATCGACGCCGCAATCATTCTGGTGTTGGAAACCAAAGAGATGCGCGCGCCGTCCATCCGTGAGGTGGCGCGCAAAATCGGTGTCACCCCGCCGTCGATCTACCTGCACTTCGCCGACAAGGACGAGTTGGTGGATGCCCTGTGCGCACAGTATTACCAGCGGCTGGAAGACGAGATGGTTGCCGCGGCCCTCGACCAGCCGACCGCGCTGGAACGCCTGCTTGCGCAGGGGATGGCGTATGTGCGCTTCGCTGTGGAGACGCCATTGATGTACCGGTTGACCACCTCGACGCCGCCGCGCAACGACAGCGAGCTTGACGAGACATTGGTCAGCGCAGCATTCGCCCACCTACACAGGGGAGTCCAGGAACTCGTCGCCGAGGGCTTCTAC
Organism: Mycobacterium sp.; assembly: GCA_050701835.1. Taxonomy (GTDB): domain Bacteria; phylum Actinomycetota; class Actinomycetes; order Mycobacteriales; family Mycobacteriaceae; genus Mycobacterium. The sequence goes on from JBOGDC010000020.1 coordinate 68,346, forward strand.
CCCGACGGTGACACCGTCTCCATGGCGTTGCAGCTCTGGGTGGCGGCGCACGGCGTGGCGTCGATGCTTGTCACCAAGCCGTATCTGCCCTGGGGTGACGCGGAATTGTTCGCCGATAACGCATTACGCGCGGCATGCCTGGGTCAGGCGGTCAGTGATATCGACCTGACAAAGGTGCTGCCGCGTCAGAAGTAGAGTCGCACCGAAGACAACGTGCCGGGTGCGGCAGAGTTGTCGGAGAACTCGAAGACTCCGACGCCGCGCCGATCGCCGAGGCGCACCGTGGCCGAGACCGAGGAGCCCGCAGCCAACAGCTTATCGACCGTCAAAGAACTTGCGGCCGCGCCGAACTCACCCAAAGATGCCTCGGACACCCCGTCGAGGGATAGCGCACAATCCTGGGCGAGCAGCGTGGTCACCGTCGGGACGTCGCGGGCCCCTAGTGCCGCGGTCAGTTCTTCGACGCGCTGCTTGCCCGTCGCACCTACACCCTTGAGTCCTCGCATGAACCCGAGCACCCCGTTGAATCCCTGATTCTTCAGCAGCTGCGGTCCCAGCTTTGTGCTCGCGAGCAGACCGTCACCGCCGGCGCCCAACAGCTGGCCGATCATGGTGCGCAGTTCCCAATAGGCGAACAGGCGGTCGATCTTGAGGGAAGACGCCGGCCCATCCTCCACCACCTCGTAGCGCAGGTGCATCGGGATTTGCAACGTGACGCCTGTCGACATGGTCGTGTGAATGGTCAGATCACGCAGCACGGACATTCCGGCGACCACATCGTGTTCGACCTCGAACACGATGGTGTTGGGCGCGATGAAGGTGTCGTAGAACTTGCTGATCGCGGCCTCACCGATATGAGGCCGCGAGCCCACCGGATCGTTCACCTGGCCGTAGGTGGCGAACAGGCCGACCCACGCGTCTTTATCGTGTGCACCGACCGCTGCCGGCGACGCCTGAACGGTCGCCAGCAGCTCGTCGGCAAAGGGGGTGCTCGACACGGCTCCTCAGCTCAGACCTAGGACAGTGCGCCGAGCACGGCATCGTAGTCGGGCTCCTGGGCGATCTCGGGCACCAACTCGGTGTAGGTCACATTGCCGTCAGCGCCGATCACGACGATCGCGCGTCCCAGCAGCCCGGTCATCGGGCCATCGGCAATGGTGATACCGAAGTCCTCGCCGAAGGAGCTGCGGAACGCCGAAGCGGTACCGACATTCTCGATGCCTTCCGCGCCGCAGAATCGCTTCTGAGCAAACGGCAGATCCTTGGAGACACACAGCACGGGCGCCCCGGCCTCGGCAGCGCGCTGGTTGAAGGTCCGCACGCTGGTCTGGCAGACGGGGGTGTCGATCGAGGGAAAGATGTTGAGGATCACCGGCTTATCGCGGTACTGCTCGCTGGTGACGGGGCCGAGATCGGCGCCTACCAGCTCGAATGCCGGGGCAGGAGAGCCGACAGCGGGAAGCTCGCCGACCGTGTTGATGGGGTTTCCGCGCAACGTGATCTGTGCCATGAGACCAGTGTTCCAGAGTTGGGTAGCTGTTGGCATCGGCGGGGCTAGGTTGGAGCTATGACGACGCCCGTCAGCTTCGACAACAGATTCTTCTCGGCAATCTGGTCTGCGATCGCACGGCGCGAGCCCCCCGAGATCAAGGAACTGCGCGCCGAGAATCTGCGGGGTCTGACAGGGCGTGTCCTGGAGGTGGGTGCGGGGATCGGCTCGAACTTCCCCCTGTACCCGGACACCGTGACCTCGGTGACGGCGCTCGAACCGGAATCCAGGCTGCGCCCGCAGGCGCAGGAGGCGGCCGCCGCCGCGGCCATCCCGATCACGGTGACGGCGGGTGTATTCGAGGATCTCGCCGTCACGGGTGAGGATCGATTCGACGCGGTGGTGTGCTCGCTGGTGCTGTGTTCGGTGACTGACCCCGATCGCGCCGCCGCGCAGGCATTCGAGGTGCTCAAGCCTGGCGGTGAGGTGCGTTACCTCGAACATGTGGCGCACGGCGGCGCGCTCGGACTGACCCAGCGTGCCGTCGATGCGATGTTCTGGCCGCGACTGTTCGGAAACTGCCACACCCACCGGGACACGGTGGCGGCCATCGAACGTGCCGGATTCGAGATCGAGGGGCACCGCGACGACTGGCTGAAGATGATGGGCATCCCGATGCCGTCTTCGTCGATCGTGATCGGCAGGGCCGTCAAGCCGGCCCGATAGGCCTGCGTAGGGAATGCCTGCGGATCAACCGAATTCGACGACGGTCATGGCTGGCCTCACCCGATCGGAGAGGGGGAGTCCGTAGAGCAGCGGGGTGGCCAACCTCAGGAAGTTGCCGCGTCCGGTAGGCATCCGTACCTCGCGGACCTTGCGAACACCATCGAGAGCGCGGAGCTCGCCGTACTGGTTCGCTGTGAAGGAGAACGGCATCGGCGGCACTGTGTAGTGCTCGCTCAGTTTCCAGCCACGCCGTTGCGAGTACACACTCATGAGCCACGGGATGGTGTCGAAGACCAACCATCCGCCGGGGAATCGTTTGGCGCAGGCCGCGATCAGGTCGAACACCATGTCGCGCTCCAGATACATGAACAAACCCTCGGCGGTAATCAGTACGCCCTCGGAGTCGTCCACCTGATCCATCCAGGAGTGGTCGAGTGCGGATTGCGCGAGGTATCGGAGTCGATCCGACGGAGGAAGCAACTGCTGGCGTAGTCGCACGATCGGTTCTAGGTCGACCGTCAGCCACTTCAGGTCGCCGTTGTCGATACGCCAGAAGCTGGTCTGCAAGCCCTCGGCCAGCGCGACCACGGTGGCGCGGGGATGATCCGCCAGGTACTCGTGGGAGACGTTATCGAATGTCAATGCCCGCAGCGCAATACCCTGATGTGTGCGGCCAAAGTGCTGGTAGTCGTAGTCGAGGCTGTCGCGCAGCACGATGGCCATGGGATCCTCCAGGACCCCATCGAGCCGGCCTGCTTCGGTGGCCCGTTGATTCAAGGTGATGAGCGCGGTTTCGGACACCCCGTCGAGGTGGCGGGCATCGATGGCAGCCATAGAGGCCACAGTACTAGCGAACGAGTTTGTGCAGTGTCCGCAGGTTGCGGGTCGTCGTCGACGACTTGTATCGCTTCTTCCCGGTGGTCTTACCGATGGGGCTGCTCAGGGTCTGCGACTTGGGCACCTGCCAATACAGCACGCCGTCGCCGGCGGCGATACGTTCCGTCTCGGCATCAAGCTCATCACCGAGCTTGGCAAGTTCGGCAAGCACCGTCGGGTCGCTGCAGAACATCACGTACGAGTGCACGCCCTCGATCTCGGGTTCCCAGGGAAACGCTGCGATGATCTCTGCGATGGTGTCCAGGTCGTACACCAGCACCCAGGCCTCGTACCCGAAGCGCTCGCCGAGCACCTGCTGCAATCGTTCCTTGACCGTGGACGCGGAATCCGTAGAGTCCACGAGCACGTTGCCGCTCGCGAGAACCGTTGTAACACTGGCGAATCCATCGGACTCAAGTGCATCACGGACATCGGCCATCTTCATGGTGATGCCGCCGACGTTGACACCGCGCAGCAATGCGGCATATCTAGACATGTTTCTCCCAGGTGAGAAGGTGACGCCAGAGCACCAGGCGGCGGAATCGCACGCCCGGCAGCACGTTCTGCGCGATGCGTCGTACCTCGTTATGGCTGTCGAGGTTTTCGCACAGGATCGGGGAGGGATGCTCCCACCATCCGTACCGCAGCTTGTAGAAGCGATGAGCCCAAAATCCCAGGCTGTTGTGCCAGAGGTCAGGCAAGGAGCGCGTCGCGGCGTAGCCGACGACCACCAGCCGGCCGCCCGGCTTCAGGAGGTCGGCCATCCGGCGCAGGCCCTGCTCGACATCCATATGGTGCAGTGAGGTGACGGCCGCGATGAGATCGAAAGATTGTGCAGGAAAAGGATGTTGGAGGAAATCGTCGTGAAGGTATTCGACATTGGGTGCCGACGTTTCCTCTCGGGCGATCTGCAGGCTCGGTTCGTGGGTGTCTATCCCCACCACCCGTTGTGACAGCGGGGCCAGCTCGCGCGTCAGCATCCCGGTGCCGCAACCCACGTCGAGCACATCGGTTGCGCCGGAGGGGACTCTGCGCAGTACCTCGCTCTGGTAATGGATGTTGTGGTTCCACCGGTTCTGCGCAGGCATGCTTACCCGAACTGCAGGAGCGTCATGGAGGGGCGAGTTTTCCGCAGAAACCCGCGATCAAGACGCTTGGAGTTCACGAACTTCCAGATTCCACGGCCGGGATAAAGCGGGATGTCGACGGCGGCCACGACCCCCGGAAGCGAGGTCAGGGCCTGGCCCTCATCGGGCGTTAGCGCGAACGGCATGGGCGGGGCCACGTAGCGGTCAGACAATTTGAACCCTTGCAGGGTGCGCTTGCTGAACCAGTGCGGGATGCTGTCGAACATCATCTGTCCGCCGGGAAAACGTTTGGCGCAGGCCTCGATCAGTCCGAGCGACTCCTCCGGTTGCAGGTACATGAGCAACCCCTCGGCGGTGATGAACGCGCCGCCCCCGGCATCGACGCGGTCCATCCAGCTCAGGTCCAGGGCCGATTGGGCCAGCTCGACGATCCGATCATTCGTGGGCAGCAGCTTGTTGCGGAGCTCCATCACCGGCGGAAGATCTACTGAGTACCAAGTGAATTGACCGTTGTCCAGACGCCAGAAGCTGGTTTGCATGCCCTCGGCGAGGGCTACCACCGCTGTCTGGGGGTGCGTCGCGAGATACACGCGCGCCTGGGTATCGAAGGCCAGGGCCCGCAGGGCATGGGTCTGCGATGGGCGACCGAACTTGCGGTAGTCGTACTCGATGGCGTCGAAGAGCTCTGCCGCCAGCGGATCGCTGATGACACCGTCGGATCGCTTGGCCTCGGTGCCGCGGTTGTGCAAAGTCCACAGGGTGGTAGCCGAGACGCCCTCCAGGCTGTCCCCGCTGATCTTCGTCATGAGGGTCATGCTAGTGAAATTGGGCGACGACCGGGCTCTCCCTTGGTTTAGGCTAGCTGGCATGACCGAGTCGAAGGGGAGCGGCGATACCGCCGCCGAAGACGCCAAGCGTAAGTTCCGCGAGGCGCTGGACCGCAAGAACAACAAGGCCTCGGCGGCCTCTGACCACAAGGATGGCGGCAACAAGCAGTCCAATGCACATGGCAAGGCCGGCTCGCACCGAGAGTTCCGCCGCAAGAGCATTTAGCTGGCATTAACCGCTTGCGCGAAGGCCGTCAGGTCCCGGCGGTCACTCGCTAGAGCCCGCGCGGTGATCAGTCCGGCCAGCACAACCACCCAGCACACCAGGCCAAAGCCCTTGAGCCCCCAGACAACTGAAGCCAGGGTGAATCCGCCGCCGATCATCAGCGCTATCCCGACGACTGCACTGCGCAGACCCGGATGGGCGACGTGCCCCCCGTCCCAACCGGGCAGCGGATTGTTCTCCAGCGGCCGCAGTGCCAGAAACAGTCCGGCCACAAGGACGGCCATCGTCACCACTTGCAGCACCGAGAGCAGTATGAAATCCGGTGCGGCGGTGTCGTATCGGGAGAACCCAAGGAAGTCGAATACCAGGTGCATGCCCAGCAGTGCGGGCATATGCCACAGGTACAGCGTCATCGCGCCCGAGTTACCGATGGCCACGGCCCACCACACCCGGGGGCGCTGAGCCCACCGGTTGATGGCCGGCATTGCCGCGATAGCCAACGCGGACAGGATGATCGCGTGTCCGGCCAGAACCAGTGACGGCGGGATCATGTTCGGCACCTTCTGTCCGGCCACGCCGACCAGACTGATCGTGTATGGGCCGAACATCACCAGTGCGATATTGATCGCGAATACGGCCGCGGCGAGAATCAGCGCCGCCTTCTGGGTGATCAGCTGACGGCGATACCCCACGCCCAAAACCGCCGGCAGCAGCCACACCACGAAGTTCACGTAACCGATCCCCTTCGGGGCGTCCATTCCCAGTCGCAGAAGGTCGACCGCCGCGATTCCCAGGTAGATCGCTGCCAGCCCACCGAACATGGCCCGTGTCGTCGTGATGCGGGCAAGCAGCGGAACCGCCGCCAGCACCAGGACATAGGCGCCGAGGAACCACAAGAGTTGGGTGCTCACGCCGGCGACCGGCTCGTACACATGCAGCGGCAGGATCTGTCGGAGCACCAGCAGCGCCACCGCCCAGAACCCTAGGTAGTAGAACACCGGGCGATACAGCCGGGTGCAGCGATGCATGAGCCAGGACCCCCAGCTGGTTCCGGGCTTCCAGGACCCCACGCTTGCCGCGACACCGGCGAAGAAGAACAGCGGCATGATCTGGAAAACCCAGGTCAGTGCCTGGAAAACGGGTCGTCCGTTGAGCAGGTTGCCCCATAGCAGCACACCATTGTCGATGGTGCTCACCGCCATGATGGTGTGCCCGAGGACCACCCCGACCAGCGACACGATTCGGATCACGTCAAGTGCGCGGTCGCGCGTTACCGGTGTGGCTGCGTCCACCTCGTCGGGGGTGGGCAGACTTAGGGTCGTAGTCATGCATCTAGCGTCGCGGGCCGGCTCGGGCCGGCACAGAGCGTCGCTACGCGACCTCGCTAGGTAGTTTCCCCTGCCCGATCGGCGAGAAGGTACTCAGCCCTTCTCGCCGCGTCGGTGGAGCTAGCCGCCGAGGGCGGCGATGAGGTCCTTGACCTTCGCGGCCTCGTCCTCGGTGACAGACTCCTCGGATTCGATTGCCGTCAGGAAACCGACCTTCAGGCCGGCGCCGTTGGCAGTCTCCTGCGCGGTGAGCCGGGCACGCCGCCGTGCGGTGTAGAGGCGTTGACCCAGCGTCGCGCTGGGGCTGTCGGCCGCGTCCTTCATCAGATCGTCGTACCGATGACGCACGCCGCTCAACGCGACCACGACCGAGGGCGTGACGCGGCTGCGGCCGGCCGCCTTCGCGAGCGCGCCTTCGAGCTTGCGCAGCCCGCCGAGAACCACGGCCACGCGTTCGCCGTACTCGGGGTCGGAGGGTTCAGGCAACGTGTCAATGGCGGATGCGTACATGTGCACCGCCGCGTCGACGAGGCTGACAATGACTGGGGCTTCTCCGTCATCCGGCACGACTTCAGGCACGACCCATCGACTCCTTCTGAGATAACCGATGTACTACGCCCATCGCGCGCGGAGGACGGCGAATCATGGCGTGCACAGACCCCGAAACTTGGCCGGGGTCGCCGACACGGTAGCGCCGATCCGGCGTCGGGACAACCCTAATCCGATGAATGATTTTCTGTTCGTTATGTCCAGTTCACGCTTCCCGCCGTCGATGAACTGTGCTGTGCTACCTACCTTTTCGGTACTGCAGCTGTGCTCATAGGGTCCGCTGGCAATGGTATTGAATTAGCCGGTAGTCGCCGGAACTTCGACGTCCCGGCGCGGGCGTTCCTGCCAGACGACCGCGATCAGGCAGAGCGCAGTCAGGGTGGCCACCGCGAGTGCGAACGTGATACCCGCGGTGCGCAGTCCCCACGCCTGGGCCGCCAGACCTTCGCCGACGACCGGCAGTGCGATGCCGACGTAGGCGACGACAAAGTAGCTAGAGGTCACCTCGGCACGGTTGTCTTCCGGAGTCCGGTCGGCAATGGACGCCAGGCCCCGGCTGAAGCTGATGCCCTGCCCGATGCCCACGACCACCGCGCTGGCCAGGTACCAGGGCAGCGACGAGGTCTGCAGGGCGACCACGACGAGCAGCGTCCCGGTGAGCAGGATTGCGCATCCGATGATCAGCGCTCGTGCCGCGGGCACCTGCCGGGCGAGTATTTGTGCGACACAAGAGGATCCGAATACCAGGAAGACGCTCGCTCCGGCGACGGCGTGGTTGTCGATGCCGATCACGCCGGACAAGAAACCGGGCGCGACAGCGGTAAAGGACCCAAGGGAGGCAAACCCGGCGAAACCTGCTGTCGCGGCGGCCGCGAATGTCTCGCGTACCTGTGGGGGCAGCGAAAGGCTTTGTACACCAAGCTTTCCGTGCCTGGGCGCGGTCTCGGGTGCCAGGAGCAGTGCCGCCACGGCGATGAGCACCAGCCCGATATGAACGACGAACGCCAGGTGCGTGGGCCAGGGGGCGTACTGAACGAGGATGCCGGCCACCAACGGGCCGAGCCCAAGACCGCCGGTGTTCGCGACGGTGGCCACCGCGGCCGCCCGGCCCCGCCACTGTTCGGGAGCGGCTTCGATGACGGCGACTGTGGCCGCGCCGGTGAAGAACCCCGCCGACAACCCCGAGACGATGCGAGCGATCAGCAGCAGTGGAATCGAGTCGACGAACAGGAAGAGGACCGAGCTGAGGATGGCGAATCCGGCGCCGGTCAGCAGCAGGGGGCGACGACCGAGAACGTCGGACCAGCTGCCGAACATCAGCAGCGCGAACAGCACTCCGGCGGCATAGGTGGCGTAGACGACGGTGGTGGTGAGCACCGAGAAGTGCATTTGTTGCGAGTACAGCGCGTACATCGGGGTCGGCATCGTGGTGCCGATCATCACCACGGAGAAGCTGAACGCGAGCAGTGCAAAGGAGAGCGAACGGCGTAGGCGAGCAATCACATCCCACTGTAAGTGGATTTAGCCCCGACTGATTCCGCGGGTGCGCACTTGACGGGGTTCGAGTCGGCGGACCCGAACGTCACACATTCTTGGATGACGAGTCATCCCAATATGTTTGGTTGACGGCGCGCAGGAACTTCTCGGCATCGGTTGGCTCATTGGCGGGAGGCGGATTGATCGTTTCGCTGACGATGCCGTCCGGAAGGCGGGCCTGCGATCCCAGGTCGGGAATGAAGTTCTTCAGGGCACCGTCGGTGTACGGAACGCCCGACTTGACCTGATCGTTGGACACCAGGTCGAAGGCCCGCGTCATGGCGTCCTGAGATTCCTCGGGCAGTCCCGCCTTGATTGTGGCGATCTCGTCAGCGGATTTGCCGTCGAAGGACTGTGCGAACTCGTAGAGATATTGGAGCTGGTTGGACGGGATGGTGACGCTCTTACCGGCCGCAAGGGCCTTGAGCTGCCGGTCGTCCAGAAGCGAGGCTGCTTGGACCCTGTTCAGCACGTTCTGATCTCGCTGGCTGTCGTCCTGAAAGTGCGCCCCGTCCTGATTTCCTTGCGCAGAGGTCAGCCCGCTGAAGGGGTTGAAGGAGGCCGCGAGCTCATCGCAAATGGCGTGGATCTGATGCTGGGCTTCCAGCTCGGCTCCCCACCACTTGTCGTAGGCCGTCCGCATCAATCGCGTGAACTTGGCGGCGTACTGGTTCCCCTTCTCGATAATGTCCGGGGTGGAGCGAGACTGCACGATCCAGCTGGCGGTGAGATCTTCTGCCACGGTGTATCCGTGGTCGAGAGCCTCGTTGTACAGGTCAACGGCCTCACGGCGATATTCGATCGCCTGAAATTCCAAGGTGACCAAAGCTTTCGGGGCTTCATCGAGTAGCGCCTGGGTGGCGCGGTAGATCGTCTTCTCGTCGCTGGCGGCGGTCTCTTGGATCGCGCGGGCGGTTTGTCCCTCCCAGGGCAGGCCGCCGGGCTGGTCGACCGCGTGCTTGTAATCCTGAGCGCGGTGTTGCAGCTCGGCAGCAGTCAGCATCGCTTGCCGGAGTGGCACGATCGACTGTTCGGGGTGATTGGTCAGCAACCGTCTGGCCGAGTATTCGGTCTTCATTGCGGCCTCGATAACGAGGCTGCCGAGAGGATCGTCTGCCGCACATACTCTTCGGTGTCCCCGAAGCGGGCCTGCGCTTGTTCGGATAGGTCTGCCATGTTGTCGCATCGGGCAGCGAACATGCGCTGTAGTTCGGGAATCACCTCGGTAACCAGTCGCCTGACTGCTGTCAGTGACGGTGCATCCCCGGCTTCAACCCTCGTGGGGTTGGCGGCCCTGCTGCACAGCTTGTGGGCCTGTTCTCTCAATTCCGGCGATAGCTTGCGCAACGCCTCTAGATCAACGTCCAATTGGCCTGACAGCGGCAGCCTCCCCGAGCATGGCGATCTTGGTCGCCCAAGTTGCCGTAGCGTAGCACCGCCGCCGTTGTCAAAGGCCAGAAGGAAGGAATGTCACAATGGCGAAATTGCAGCTTGCGCAAGACCCAGCCGCCGATGAGTTGCTGGAGGAGAACCCGCTGGCGTTGCTGATCGCGATGCTGCTCGATCAGCAGATCCCGATGGAGGTTGCGTTCGCGGGGCCTAAGAAGATCGCCGACCGGATTGGCGATGTCGACGCACATCGCATCGCCGAGTACGACCCTGACAAGTTCGTGGCGTTGTGTTCCGAACGGCCTGCGATACACCGGTTCCCCGGCTCGATGGCAAAGCGTGTCCAGGTGCTCGCGCGGGAGATCGTTGACGAGTACGACGGTCGGGCCGAGAACTTGTGGAAGGCAGGCGAACCGAATGGGGCCGAGCTACTCAAGCGGTTGAAGGCTCTTCCGGGGTTCGGCGAACAGAAGGCCAAGATTTTCGTGGCGCTACTGGGTAAGCAGTATGGAGTGGAACCCAAGGACTGGCGCAAGGCCGCCGGAAACTATGGCGAGAAGGGCACACACCTGTCGGTCGCAGATGTCGTCGACCCGGCGTCTCTGGGCCTCGTGCGCGCGCATAAGAAGGAAATGAAGGCTGCCGCAAAAGCAAAGGCGGCCAAGGCATAACGCCCTGACCGCCTTGCTTGTGTGCTGAACTACGGCAGCGCTGCGAACATCGGTGCCGATGGGACAAGGCCCGCGCCGGGAGTGGCAACGGTGGGCAGGGTGGCTGCCGGAGCGGCCGGGGCCGGGACGCCGTTGACCAGCGCCGGTGGAACCAGTGTCTGCTGGACACCGGCCGGTAGCAGCTTGGGCAGGTTGGTGGCCCACAGATCAACGGTCTGTGTGACACCCTCGGCGCCCGGGATCTGGGAAACACCCGGGATCTGGGACACACCTGGGGTCTGCGGAATTGCGCCGGTCAGGCTGTTACCCGCGGGAACCGACGCGGGGGACAGGGCCTGCGCGGCGGCCGGGGTCAGTGCCTGTGCGGCAGCCGGAGGCAAGGCGGCCGGGGCGGCGGGTGCCACACCAGGAGCCGGTGCCACTGCAGGCGCGGCGGGGGCGACGCCTGGAACGGCTGCCACCTCAGGAGCGGCGGGGGCGAGGGCCGGTAGCGCGGGTGCGGCCGGTGCGGCGACCGCGGCGGGTGCCACGGGAGCCACCTGGGCCGGGGCGGCGGGAGCGTTACCGAAGCCGGAGGCGGCCTGGCCGAGGATCGCGGCGGGGTTGGTCGGGTTCGGCCCCGGGGCGGGGAGTGGGTCAGCGCTGGCAGTCGAGGCCAGGCCCAGTGCCAGGCCTGCCGATGCGAAGGCCGCGATCGACGCGCCCACGAAGACGTTGGGGAGCCGTGACATAAACCGTGACATATTTGAACTCCAATGCTGTGTCGCTAGACGTGTTGCCGGTGTTAAAACCCAAGGTAATCCGTTACTGGTGTTACTCAAGTGACACGTGTGGCGTAGATGGAACCGTTACCAAAACGAGTGAGCGAGGTTATCGAAACCCCGATGAGGACTGAGCCGACCAGGGCGGATGATGAGCCGCTGGTATTGACACGCGGCGCGTCGGCGTGGCGGCGTGTTCGGGAATGGGGCCCATGGCTGCTGGTGCTGAGTGTCGCGGTGCGGCTCGCCTGGGCCTACTTGACGCCCCATGGTGCCGACCTTGTCGACTTGCATGTCTACGTCAGCGGCCCGGCCACCCTGGGGCACGGAAATCTCTACGAGTTCACCTATCCAGATAAGACGCCCGACTTCCCGCTGCCCTTTACCTATCCACCCTTTGCGGCCGTCGTGTTCTGGCCGCTTCACCTGCTTCCGTTCACCCTGCTCGGGCTGTGCTGGATTCTCGGCACCATCGCCGCGCTGTACGCGGTAGTGCGGCTGAGCCAGCGACTGCTCGGATTCGACGACGCCCGCGCGGCCGCGCTGTGGACGGCGGTGACGATGTGGACAGAACCGGTGCGCTCGACACTCGACTACGGGCAGATCAACGTGCTGTTGATGCTGCTGATCCTGTTGGCGGTGACGTCCTCGCGCTGGTGGATCTCGGGCACGCTGGTGGGTCTCGCGGGAGGGGTGAAGCTGACGCCGCTGGTCAGTGGGCTCTACTTCCTTGGCGCGCGTCGTTGGACTACCGCCGTCTGGGCCGGCGTGGTTTTCGTGCTGACTGTGCTGGTGGGTATTGCCGTCGTCGGGACGCAGGGGCGCTACTACTTCACCGACCTATTGGGTAAACCGGACCGAATCGGGCCGATCGCCACCGTCTTCAATCAGTCTTGGCGGGGCGGGATCTCGCGGATTCTCGGGTATGACGCGGGTTCTGGCGCGCTGGTACTAGCGGCTTACCTGATCACCGCCGTGCTGGCCTTCCTGGCTTGGCGAGCCGTGAACGACAGACTCGGACAGATCTGCGTGGTGCAGATGTTCGGGCTGCTCATCTCTCCTATTTCGTGGACACACCATTGGGTGTGGATGGTTCCGTTCATGGTCTGGCTGTTACACGGACCGTGGCGAGAGAAATTGGGCGCCAAGGTCTTTGGCTACGGATGGCTAGTGCTACTACTCATTGGGGTGCCCTGGCTGCTCAGCTTCGCCCAACCCGACATCTGGCGGATCGACCGCCCTTGGCCGTTGGCTTGGGCGGGGCTGGTGGACATCGCGGCGGCGATGACGACACTGACATGGATGGCGGTGACCGGTATCAGGTCACGTCGGGACGGGACGCTCACACCATGAGGCCGATGACACACGGCGCAGCCGTGGCGTTCGTGGTCTTGGCGCTGGCGGGCTGTGCGCCAGCGACGGGCGATCCGGGTAACCCATCCACCGAGCGGTCGACCGCCGCGACGACAACCACGACGGTGCCGCCTACCGAGTCCACAACCCCCATGCCCGCCCCGAGCTGCCCGGCGCCGACGTCTGCACCCGGCGGACCGCAACGGCCGCTGCCGCCGCCTTGTGGCTTCCCAAATCCCGATCAGTACGTGAAGGAAGACCGCAGCCTCGGCTACGGAATGGCACAAGGACGGGCCGAGATGTGGACCTTCCGGACGCCCGACGACCTGCTGTGCGAGATGTACCACTGGATGTACTCCAGGCCGGCCGACAATGGGTGGAGCATGTCCTGCGAGGGGGCGGTGCCTGGTCTTCCCGACGGAGCGACCCGGGTGTCGGCGTCAAACCACGAGGCCGGACATTTTCAGCGCGGTGCACGGTTCCTGAAGGACTCGCCGGGTGCCCCGACGCTGCAGTTCGGCCACATGATCGGCTACTGGGACTCGGCGAAGAATACGGGCTGGGGTTGCCTCGTCGGGGCGGCCGGTATGACGGCGTGCATCACCGAGAACCACGGCTGGTACCGGGACCGCATGGACGACAAGCCGACGGAAGATCCCGCGAAACCTTTGGTGCCTCACGGCTTTGTGCTGAGTCCGACGGGTAGCTGGGGGTTCTGACGGGAAACCGATAGCGTTGCCGTCATGAAATCGCAGCGCACCGTCCTCGTCACCGGCGCCTCCAGCGGGATCGGTGCGAGTGCGGCCCGGATCTTCGCGGAGCGCGGGCATCGCGTTTTCGGTACCAGCCGCAATCCCGACACCATCGTCGACCGCATCGCTGGGGTGCACTATCTGCAGCTCGACCAGACAGATAAGGCGAGTATCGCCGAGTGCATCGCGCGGGCGGGTGCGGTGGACGTCCTGGTCAACAATGCCGGAGAGAGTCAGATCGGCGCTCTCGAAGACGTGTCGGCGGAGGACTTCGAAAAGTTATTCGTCACCAACGTCTTTGGGCCCGTTGCCCTCACCAAGGCCGTGCTACCCGGTATGCGGGAACGGCGCCGGGGCGCGATCGTCATGGTGGGATCCATGGCGGGCACCCTGCATGTCCCGTTCCGGTCGACCTACAGCTCCGCGAAATCGGCGCTGCATACCGTGGCCGACTGTCTGCGTTACGAGGTGGCGCCGTTTGGGATCACCGTGAGCACAGTGGAACCGGGTGTCGTCGCGACCGGGATCGAGACGCGGCGCAACCGCGTCGTGTCCGAGGATTCCGTCTATCGAGACGCGTTCCACACCGTCGATGCGGCCATGGCCGCGCGAGAACAACATGGCATGGCCGCCGACGGATTAGGGCGTTTAGTCGTGGACGTGGCGCTTCATCCGAACCCGAACCCCTTGTACGCCAAGGGCAGTAATGCTCCGCTCATTATGGCCGCGCAGCGGCTGTTGCCCGCCCGGGTGTTTCTCGCGTTCCTTGCGCGCGCCCACGGACTGAAGAAGAAGTAGGGCGATCATGTTTCCGCAGGGCAGGCACGACCCGTGGCACACCAAGGACATCGGCAGACTGATATTGCAATGCCCGGACCGGATCGGCGTCGTGGCAGCGGTCAGTGCGTTTCTGGCAGATGCCGGAGCCAGCATCATCTCCCTCGCTCAGTACTCGACGGAGCCCCAAGGCGGCTGGTTCATGCAGCGCACCGTGTTTCACCGTCCCGGATTGGCGGAGGCACGAGAAAGCATGGAGCGTGAATTCACCGCGATTGCCGATAAATTCGAGATGGAGTTCCGGTTCAGTGAGGCCGTCAAGCCCAAGCGGGTGGCGATCATGGTTTCTCGCACCGATCATTGTCTTTTGGACCTGCTGTGGCGTAACCGCCGCGGCGAGCTGGATATGTCGGTCGTGATGGTGATGTCGAACCATCCGGATCTCGCCGAGCAGGTGCGCTCGTTCGGGTTGCCGTTCGTACACGTTCCGGCCACCCGTGAGAACCGCGCGGAGGCAGAACGTACGCAGCTTGACTTGTTGCGGGGGAATGTCGACCTGGTGGTGCTGGCCCGGTACATGCAGATCCTGTCGCCGGAGTTTCTCAACGAGATCGATTGCCCCCTGATCAACATCCATCATTCGTTTCTTCCTGCGTTCACCGGTGCGATGCCGTACCGGCGCGCGCGTGAACGCGGCGTCAAAATGATTGGTGCCACAGCGCATTACGTGACGCAGGAGCTCGATGAGGGGCCGATCATCGAGCAGGACGTGATCCGGGTCGATCACACGCACACCGTCGAGGATTTGGTCCGGCTCGGTTCCGATGTGGAACGCCTGGTGTTATCCCGCGCAGTGGCCTGGCATTGTGAAGACAGGGTCATGCGGCACGGCAATGTCACCGCGATTCTCTGAGACCAGCAGCGCTAACTGCCGACCTCCGAGTCGATCGCCTGGGCCAGCGCCACGTCCTTTTCGGTGATGCCGCCCTCGGAATGGGTTGACAGCACGAATGTCACCGTACGCCAACGGATATCGATATCGGGATGATGGTCGACGGACTCCGCGTGTACGCCGATTCGTTGTACCGCTGCGACACCGTCGAGAAATGCGCCGAATGTGATGGCGCGACGCAGTGTGACGCCGTCGCGGTCCCACCCCGGAAGCCCGGAGAGCGCTGCGCTGATCTGTTCATCGGTGAGCAGAGCCATGAGTCCAACGTATAGCGTTCACCGCCATGGCGATAGTGGTCGCGGGTGCGGTGATCGACGGGGACAAGCTGCTGATCGCGCAGCGATCGAAACCCGTCGAACTGGCCGGGCAGTGGGAGCTCCCTGGCGGCAAGGTTGCCGACGGTGAATCCGAGGCCGAGGCCCTGCGCCGCGAGCTGGGTGAGGAACTGGGCATCACGGTGACCGTCGGCTCACGACTGGGGGATGACGTCGTGGTCGGGAATCTGGTGCTGCGCGCCTACCGGGTGCTGCTGGATAGCGGCACGCCACACCCGCACGAGCATCTGGCGCTGCGTTGGGTCCGAGCCGACGAACTCGACGCGGTGGGGTGGGTCGCGGCCGACGCGGGATGGATTCCGGCTCTGCGGGAGGCGCTAGTGGGCGCGCACCCGGTGTAGCACCTTTTTCAGCTCCTTCTCGGACAGCCCATGGTGCTCCGCCTTCTGCATTTTATGCACCACGAGCGGGCACTTCATGCAGCGTGGCTTGCTTTTACAACACTTTTTCTTGGGCTTGAGCCTTGCGACCTTGCTGGCCTTCACGGGTGTCCTACTTCTGGGCTGACGATGCTTTTGCTATGTCCGGCGTCACACTAATTGTTCGCCGGTTTCGTGAACTGTGGGCTGTACTGCAAGAATTGACAGACGTGACCCATAGTTTCCGGAACGTAGCCATTGTTGCGCACGTCGACCACGGCAAGACAACGCTGGTGGACGCCATGCTCAAGCAGTCCGGCGCGCTTACCCACCGCGGTGATGACGCTGTTGAGCGCCTGATGGACTCCGGTGACCTGGAGAAAGAAAAGGGCATCACGATCCTGGCCAAGAACACCGCGGTGCACCGTCAGCACGCGGACGGGTCCATGACGGTGATCAACGTCATCGACACTCCCGGCCACGCCGACTTCGGCGGCGAGGTGGAACGCGGCCTGTCCATGGTCGACGGCGTGCGGCTGCTGGTCGATGCCTCCGAGGGTCCGCTGCCGCCGACCCGGTTCGTGCTGCGCAAGGCCCTCTCCGCGCACCTGCCGGTGATCCTGGTCGTCAACAAGACCGACCGGCCCGACGCGCGCATCGCGGAGGTCGTCGAGGAGAGCCACGACCTGTTGCTTGACGTCGCCTCGGATCTGGACGAGGAGGCGCAGGCAGCCGCCGAGAAGGCGCTCGACCTGCCGACGCTGTACGCCTCTGGCCGTGCCGGCATCGCCAGCACCACCCAGCCGGCCAACGGCGAGAACCCCGACGGCGAAAACCTCGACCCGCTGTTCGACGTGCTGCTTGAGCACATCCCGCCGCCCAGCGGCGACCCGGAGGCGCCGCTGCAGGCGTTGGTGACCAACCTCGACGCCTCGGCCTTCCTGGGCCGTCTGGCGCTGGTCCGCGTCTACAAGGGCCGCATTCGCAAGGGCCAGCAGGTCGCCTGGATGCGCGAGGTGGACGGTCACCCGGTCATCACCAACTCCAAGATCACCGAACTGCTGGTCACCGAGGGCGTCGAACGGACACCGACCGAGGAAGCAATCGCCGGCGACATCGTCGCGGTCGCCGGAATGCCTGAGATCATGATCGGTGACACGCTGGCCGATCCCGAACACGCCCACGCGCTCCCGCGGATCACCGTCGATGAGCCGGCGATCTCGGTGACCATCGGCACCAACACCTCGCCGCTGGCGGGCAAGGTCTCCGGCCACAAGCTGACAGCCCGGATGGTCAAGTCGCGGCTGGATTCGGAGCTCGTCGGCAACGTGTCGATCAAGCTGGTCGATATCGACCGTCCCGACGCCTGGGAGGTGCAGGGCCGTGGTGAGCTGGCGCTGGCCATTCTGGTCGAGCAGATGCGCCGCGAGGGCTTCGAGCTGACCGTCGGCAAGCCGCAGGTGGTCACTCAGACGATTGACGGCAAGCTGCATGAGCCGTTCGAGGCCATGACCATCGACTGTCCCGAGGAATTCGTCGGAGCTGTCACCCAGCTGATGGCTGCCCGCAAGGGCCGCATGGAGGAAATGGCCAACCACGCCGCCGGATGGGTCCGCATGGACTTCATCGTGCCGTCGCGCGGTCTCATCGGATTCCGGACCGACTTTCTGACGCTGACCCGTGGCACCGGCATCGCCAATGCGGTGTTCGACGGGTACCGCCCGTGGGCCGGGGAGATCCGTGCCCGGCACACCGGGTCGCTGGTGTCCGACCGCACCGGCTCCGTCACTCCGTTCGCGATGACCCAGCTGTCCGACCGCGGGCAGTTCTTCGTGGAGCCGGGCGACGCCACCTATGAGGGCCAGGTCGTCGGAATCAACCCGCGTGCCGAAGACCTCGATGTCAACGTGACCCGCGAGAAGAAGCTGACCAACATGCGGTCCGCGACCGCCGACGTCTTCGAGACCCTCGCGAGGCCGATGGAACTCGACCTCGAGAAGGCGATGGAGTTCTGCGCGGGCGACGAATGTGTCGAGGTGACTCCGGAAATCGTGCGGGTGCGCAAGGTGGAACTCACCGCGACGCTGCGCGCACGGGCGCGTTCGCGTTCGAAGGCCGCCAACAACAGCTGATTTCTTCGCGACAGTAACCCCGCGCAGAATTTTCGTTGAAATCCTCTGCGCGGGGTTACTGTCGGCGGCCGATAGGACGACAATTCACTACATGGTGGATCTCAAGCGCCGCGTCGTGCACACGGTGCAGAAGTACCTCGTCAACCCGGTCGGCAGACGGCTGCCGGTCACGATGCTCGAGACGACCGGCCGCTCCTCGGGGCAGCCTCGGCGCACCGCGATCGGCGGGCGTCTCGTCGGAAACGAGTTCTGGTTGGTTTCCGAGCATGGCGAGCATTCCGATTACGTGCGCAACATCAAAGCCAGCCCGGCGGTGCGGCTGCGCATCCGCGATCGGTGGCGAACCGGCACGGCGCACCTGCTTCCCGATGACGATGCGGCAGCCCGGTTGCGGCAGCTGCCCACGGGCAATAGCGCCGTCGTGCGTGCGGTAGGCACCGATCTGCTGACGATCCGCGTGGACCTGGACTGACGCGGCGTACCTTCTGGTGACGCCGATTTCTGGTTCCCGGTGAACAGTTTTGATAGATAACAGCTTTCGCGGTGGGCGCCGCTCACGTTCTCGGTAGCATGACCGGCATGTCTGACCCGGCTTCGTACATCGTCGAACAGAACGAACGCGCGGCGCGAGAGCTGCCGTTTGCTGACTCCACAGACCAGGAAGACGCCGACCGTGGCTTCATCGCGGCGCTCGAACCGGGTGTCGTCAAGGATGCATCCGGAAAGGTCTTGTGGGACAACGACTCCTACGAGTTCCTGCGGGGCAGCTGTCCGGCCTCGGTGCATCCGAGCCTATGGCGGCAATGCGGACTCAACATCAAGCAGGGGCTATTCCAGGTCACCGAGGGTATCTATCAGGTCCGCGGCCTTGACCTCTCGAATATGACCCTCGTCGAGGGCAAGACGGGTGTCGTCGTCATCGACCCCCTGGTATCGGCCGAGACAGCCGCCGCGGCATTGGGCCTCTATCGCCGCCATCGTGGCGATCGCCCCGTGACCGGGCTGATCTACACCCATTCGCATGTCGACCACTTCGGCGGTGCACTGGGCGTCACCACCATCGAGGATGTCGAGGCGGGTCGCTGCCCGGTCATCGCACCCGCCGGATTCCTGGAACATGCCGTTGCCGAGAACGTCTACGCCGGGACTGCCATGTCCCGACGTGCGGTCTACATGTACGGCGCCGTCCTACCCAGAGGACCGCTCGGGCAGGTGGGAGCCGGTCTCGGACAAACCAATTCGATCGGCACCGTCACGCTGATAGCCCCGACCCTCGATATCACCCACACCGGGCAGGAAGAGACGGTCGACGGGGTGCGGATTGTCTTCCAGCTCACGCCCGGAACCGAGGCCCCCGCCGAGATGAACTTCCACTTTCCGGAGCGCCGGGCATTGTGTATGGCCGAGAACGCCACCCACACCCTGCACAATCTGCTGACCTTGCGCGGCGCGCTGGTGCGCGACCCGCACGTGTGGGCGCAGTACATCACCGAGGCCATCAACCTGCACGCCCACGACTCCGATGTGGTCTTCGCTTCGCACCACTGGCCGACCTGGGGTACCGAGCGACTAGTGGAATACCTTGCCCTGCAACGTGATCTGTATGCCTACCTGCATGACCAGACACTACGGCAGCTGAATCAGGGCCTGGTGGGGTCCGAGATCGCCGAGACCCTGCAGCTGCCACCCGCGATCGCTGGCGCCTGGCATACCCGCGGCTACTACGGTTCGGTCAGTCACAACGTCAAGGCGATCTACCAGCGCTACATGGGCTGGTTCGACGGCAACCCGGCGCACCTCTGGGAGCATCCGCCGGTGGCCAGCGCGCAGCGGCACGTCGAATTCATGGGTGGCGCACAGGAAGTGCTGCGCAAGGCGCGTACCGCGTTCGACCAGGGCGACTACCGATGGGTGGCGCAGGTGGTCAACTACGTGATCTTCGCGGATCCGACCAACGATGCGGCGAAGGAGTTGCAGGCCAGCTGTTTCGAACAACTCGGATACGGCGCGGAGAATGCCACCTGGCGCAATTTCTATCTGATGGGCGCACATGAGCTGCGCCATGGCAGTGTCGGAACCCCCATAGCCATCAGCTCACCGTCCATGGCCGCCGCACTGACCGTCGGGCAGGTTTTCGACGCGCTATCGCTACGAATCAACGGGCCCGAGGCCTGGGATGAACGCTTCGTCAGCGACTGGCACTTCACCGATGAGGATCGCGTGCACCGGGTAGAGCTGCGCAACGGTGTGCTGGTGCATTACGACCGACCCACTGGGGCCAACCTGCCGGAGCCCGATGTCACCTTCACCCTCACCCGACCCGCACTCATCAAGGTCCTCCTCGGTGGCACCGATCCCGCAGCGGTGTTCGCCTCCGGTGAGATCACCGTCGATGGAGACGCCACTGGGTTCGCGCGGCTGGTTGCGGTGCTCGACCAGCCCGATCCTGGCTTCGCCATCGTTACGCCCTGATCGGCTGGCAAGGACGCCCCCTGCACGCACCGATAAGGTTGGTCCTCATGCCGACCGAGATACCGCGCCTTCGACTGTGCGCAGTGCTCGGTGTGGTCCTGCTCGCGGGGTGTTCCGTCAGCGCGCCCCCGGCCGTGCAGGGCAGCGAAACCACCAGCTCAACGACGCCACTGCCGCCCAAAAAAGAGCAGATCGTGGTGGGTATCGACTCGATCGGTGCGGGGTTCAACCCGCATCTGCTGTCCGATCAGTCGCCAGTGAACGCGGCGATCAGTTCGTTGGTGCTGCCCAGCGCGTTCCGCCCGATACCCGACTCGACGACCACCACCGGCTCGCGCTGGGAGATGGACCCGACGCTGTTGGTATCCGCCGAGGAAACCAGCCAGGCGCCGTTCACGGTCACCTACACGATCCGCCCCGAAGCGCAATGGACCGATAACGCACCGATCGGTGCCGACGACTTCTCGTATCTGTGGCAGCAGATGCTCACCCAGCCCGGGACAGTTGACCCGGCGGGCTACGGAAGCATCACCGATGTCCAATCGCGTGACGGCGGCAAGCGTGTGGTCGTCACGTTCGACCACAAATACCCGGCCTGGCGAGAGTTGTTCACCGACCTGCTGCCCGCGCACATCGTCAAGGACATCCCGGGCGGCTTCGCCTCGGGGTTGGTCAAGTCGATGCCGGCTTCCGGGGGGCGTTTCCGGGTGGACACGATCGACCCCCAACGCGACGAGATCCTGCTGGCCCGAAACGACCGGTACTGGGCGGCCCAAGCGGTTCCCGACGAGATTCTGTTCCGTCGTGCAGGCGCTCCCACCGTGCTGGCGGATTCCATCCGCAACGGCGACACCCAAGTGGCCCAGGTACACGGCAGCGGGGTGACCTTTGCCCAGTTGTCCAATATCCCCGGTGTGCGGACCGCCCGCATCGTCGCACCGCGCACCCTGCAATTGACGCTGCGCGCCCAACAGGAGATTCTCACCGATTCCAAGGTGCGCCGGGGTCTGCTCGGCCTGCTCGACGTGGGCCTGTTGGCCTCGGTGGCCGCCGGCAATGACAATGCCGTCACCCTGGCTGCGGCGCAGGTGCGTTCCCCGTCGGATCCCGGCTACAAACCCACCGCGCCCACCGCGCTCACCCGGGACGCCGCTCTCGCGCTGCTCACGGAGGCCGGATATGAGGCAGTGGACGTGCCCCCACCCCCTGGTGCGCCAGCGGGGCCACCGCAGATCACCAAAGACGGTCAGCCGCTGGGCCTCGTCATCGGTGCTGCGGCCAACGATCTGACCTCGGTCGCGGTCGCCAATACCGCCGCGGACCAACTACGCAACGCGGGGGTGCGGGCCAGTGTCCTTGCCCTCGATCCGCCCACCCTGTACGGCCAGGCGATTCCGGACGGTCGCGTCGACGCCATCGTCGGCTGGCATCAGTCCGGTGGGGATCTGGCCACCGTGCTGGCCTCCCGGTACGGCTGCCCGGCGCTGCAGTCGGGCAAGGTGCCCGATACCCGCACCACCACACCTCCGCCGCCGCCGGCGAGTAATACCCCGTCGCCTCCTTCGAGGGAAGAGTCTGTCCGTGCCCCAAGCAATCTCACGGGGCTGTGCGATGAGGCGTTGCAGGCCGGTATTGATGCCGCACTGACCGGTCAAGCCGATGTGGGCAAGGTCGTCGACCAGGCCGAGCCCCAATTGTGGAAGATGGCAACGGTTTTGCCCATCATGCAAGACACCACGATCGCCGCGGCAGGTCCCAGCGTGCAGAACGTCGAGCTGACCGGCGCCGTGCCGGTGGGGATCGTCGGCACCGCAGGGGAGTGGAAGAAGACCCCGCGATGACCGCTTGCGCGAAGAACCGAGGACACCGATGACACGTCGTTTGATGCTGGTCCACGCGCACCCCGACGATGAATCCCTCACTACCGGAGGCACTATCGCGCGATATGCCGCCGAGGGGGCCGACGTCCGGTTGGTCACCTGCACCCTGGGTGAGGAAGGTGAGGTGATCGGCGACCGCTGGGCGCAGCTGGCTGTCGATCACGCCGATCAGCTCGGCGGATACCGGATTGCCGAGCTGTCCACCGCGCTAAGACACCTCGGCGTCGACGGGCCCACTTACCTCGGCGGGGCGGGGCGCTGGCGTGACTCGGGCATGGCGGATACCGGATCGCTACACCCGCGCGCGTTCGCCGGCGCCGACCTGGACGACGCGGTCGCGGCACTGGTTGAGCTGATCGACGAACACCGGCCGCAGGTCGTCGTCACCTATGACCCCTTCGGCGGATACGGGCATCCCGATCACATCCAGGCACACACGGTGACCACCGCGGCCGTCGAGAAGGCCACTTGGAAGGTGTCCAAGCTGTACTGGACCGTCATCGCCACCAGTGCCCTGCACGCCGGAAGCGCGTTCACGAAGCAGCTCCCGCCGGGATGCGAACCCGCGCCTGTCGACATCGTGCCCACCTATGCCGACGAGCAGATCAGCGCCGCCATCGATGTATCGGCATATCGCAGCGCCAAGGTCGAGGCACTGCGAGCCCACGCGACCCAGGTCACGGTGTCCGAGGACGGGACCTCGCTGGCGCTGTCGAATCTGTGGGCCCTGCCTATCGCCGACACCGAGCATTTCGTTCTCGTGCATGGTGTGTCCGGGGCCGACAGCGGGTGGGAATCCGATCTGTTCGCCGGGGTGGAGTTGTAAGCTCGACTCATGCCACCCGATCAAGACCAGGATCCCAATCAGCAGCACTGGCAAGACCGCGTGGACAACTTCCAATGGGTCGTTGGCTCGCTCGTAGCCCAGCTCGACTCCGTCCCCATTTAGGCGTCTGAACGTTTTCGTGCGCGGGTTGGTCCTGACCGCGCTCATTGTCGACGGGATCATCAGCGCCATATTCGGGGTCGCGCTGCTCAATCTGCGGATCGGCGGTGTTCTAGTTCCGCTCGGTCTCATCATCAGTGCTGTGCTCAACGTGCTGCTGGTGTGGAGCGCATTGCACTGGGCGCCCACGCAGCGATGGGCGGGAGCACCGCTCTGGGCGTTCGTGGCGACCATTACGCTGCTGCTCTTCGGAGGGCCGGGCGGCGACGTTCTCTTCGCCGGGTTGTGGCCCGTTCTGCTGGTGGCGTTCGGCGTGCTGCCCGCCGCGTACGTTTTGCGACGGGCCAACGGCTAAGCGTTTATCCCAGTTTGATGGTCTTCGCGCAGGCGCTCATCCCAGATACTCCGACTCGAGAACCAGGTCCTTGACCAACGTCTGGTACTCGACGTGGGTCTCGTGCTCGACGGTCTGCCATCGCGCGCCCTGCTGCTCCTTCATATATGCGCGGTACTTGGGGGAGCCGGGGAATCCGACGTTATCGGCGACGACAATCGTGCCCGGATGTAACCAGCCTCGTTCCATCAGCCGCTGCAGGTCGTCGAGGTACACGTCCTTCCAGTGGTCGATGAACACGAAGTCCAGACATCCTTCGGTAAATCCGTAGTCCTTGGCCAGGGTGTCCAAGGTGGTGCCGTCGTCGGCCGTGCCGTTGAGGCAGGTGGTGCGGTCCGACAGCCCTGCATGTGCCCAGACCCGGCGCGCTACCGACGCGTTGGCCCCGGACTTCTCGATGGAGAAGAACTTGGCTCCGGGGGCCGCACGCGCAATCCGCAGGCCGCTGTATCCGCAGTAAGCGCCCAGCTCCAAGGCGATCTTGGGGTTGGCGCGTTTGACGGCAGCATCGAGCAGCTGGCCCTTTTCGTCGCCGATGTTCATCAGAATCGACTGGTCGTACGCGAAATTGTCGATGGCATCGATCGCGGCGTCGACATCCCCGGCCGGGGCAGTGGCGATGACGTACTCGGCGGTGGCCTCTTCGCGGCCATCACCCATCTGACCGGTGCGCATGACGTTCAAACCGCCGAACACCGCGCGCAGAAACGAATACCGCAGAAACGGAAGTTTCTGCTTGAGGGTTCTCGTAAGGCTCACGGATATCACCCTAGCGATCCCGGGCGTTTTCGCAGCGTCTCCCGTTGACGTTGGCCGCGAACCGCCCCCTGAGTGGCCGGCATTTGGAGACGGGCGGATGATCTGAGTGTGAACGACGGTTATACCCGCGTGCCCGAAGACGCATCCTTGGCCTCAGCGGCCCTGCCGGACCCTTCCTTTCCCGTGCGGAAGGCGTCGTCGTCGCCCGCCCTGCGCCGCGTACTGCGGCGTGCGCGCGACGGGGTGACCCTCAATGTGGACGAGGCCGCGCTGGCTTTGACAGCGCGCGGCGACGATCTGGACGACCTGATGGCCAGTGCCGCGCGCGTGCGTGATGCGGGGCTCGAGTCTGCGGGTCGACTGGGCGCGGCAGGCCGTCTACCGATCTCCTATTCGCGCAAGGTGTTCATCCCGGTCACGCATCTGTGCCGCGACAAATGCCACTACTGCACGTTTGTCACGGTTCCGGGGAAGCTGCGGGCTCAAGGGCAGGGTATGTACCTGGAGCCCGACGAGATCCTGGACATTGCCCGCCGCGGCGGCGAATTAGGTTGCAAGGAGGCTCTGTTCACGCTGGGAGACCGGCCCGAGGACCGCTGGCCAGAGGCCAAGCAGTGGCTCGATGAGCGCGGCTACGACACCACGCTGGACTATGTGCGGGCAATGGCGATCCGGGTGCTGGAGGAGACCGGGCTGCTGCCGCACCTGAATCCGGGAGTGATGAGCTGGTCGGAGCTGGCGCGGCTCAAGCCCGTGGCGCCGTCGATGGGCATGATGTTGGAAACCACCTCGCGGCGGTTGTTCGAGACCCGCGGTGAGGCGCACTACGGCAGCCCGGACAAGGATCCTGCGGTGCGGCTGCGGACGCTCACCGATGCGGGTCGGCTGTCCATTCCCTTCACCACGGGGCTGCTGGTCGGAATCGGCGAAGACCTGACCGAGCGCGCGGAGACCATTCATGCGATCCGCAAGGTGCACAAGGAATTCGGGCATGTGCAGGAAGTGATCGTGCAGAACTTCCGGGCGAAGTCCGATACCGCAATGCAGACCACGCCCGATGCCGATATCGACGATTTCCTGGCGACGATCGCGGTGACCCGGTTGGTGCTGGGGCCGAAGATGCGGGTGCAGGCACCACCAAATCTGGTATCCCGCAGCGAATGCTTGGCTTTGATCGGTGCCGGTGTTGACGATTGGGGCGGCGTATCTCCGTTGACCCCCGATCATGTGAACCCCGAGCGGCCGTGGCCCGCGTTGGGCGATTTGGCCTCGGTGACACAAGAAGCCGGATACGACCTGGTGCAGCGTCTGACCGCGCAGCCGCAGTATGTGCAGGCGGGGGCGGCATGGATCGATCCCCGCGTGCGTGGGCATGTGGACGCCCTGGCCGATCCGGAAACCGGTTACGCCTTGGATGTTTCGCCGACGGGGTTGCCGTGGCAGGAGCCTGACGAGACGTGGGAGTCGACGGGCCGGGTGGATCTGCACGCGGCCATCGACTCGGAAGGACGCAACACCGATACCCGTAGCGATCTGGCGAGCGCGTTCGGTGACTGGGAGTCGATCCGCGAGCATGTGCGCGAATTGAATGCACGTGCACCGGAAAAGGTGGGCTCAGATGTGTTGGCGGCGTTGCGTTCTGCCGAGCGGAATCCGGCCGGATGCAGCGATGACGAATATCTCGCGCTCGCAACAGCCGAGGGCCCGGCGATGGAAGCACTTGCCGCGCTGGCTGATTCGATCCGCGCTGATGTGGTTGGCGATGACGTCACTTATGTGGTGAACCGGAACATCAACTTCACCAACATCTGCTACACCGGTTGCCGGTTTTGTGCTTTCGCGCAGCGTAAGGGCGATGCCGATGCCTTCTCGCTGTCTGCCGACGAGGTTGGGGACCGGGCGTGGGAAGCGTATGTCGCTGGGGCCACGGAGGTCTGCATGCAAGGCGGCATCGACCCAGAGCTGCCGGCCACTGGATATGCCGATCTGGTACGCGCGGTCAAGAAGCGGGTACCCAGCATGCATGTGCACGCCTTCAGTCCCATGGAAATCGTCAACGGTGCCTCCAAAGGTGGGCAGAGCGTGCGCGAATGGCTGACCGAGCTGCGCGCCGCGGGTCTGGACACCATTCCGGGTACCGCCGCCGAGATTCTCGACGACGAGGTCCGGTGGGTGCTCACCAAGGGCAAACTGCCCGCATCCGAATGGATCGACGTCATCAGCACCGCCCACCAGGTGGGACTGCGCTCCAGCTCGACCATGATGTACGGACACGTCGACACCCCCAAGCATTGGGTGGGGCATTTGCGGGTTCTTTCCGAAATTCAGGACCGCACAGGCGGATTCACTGAATTCGTACCGCTGCCATTCGTGCACCAGAGCGCACCGCTCTACCTGGCGGGCGCCGCCCGGCCCGGGCCCACCAATCGGGACAACCGCGCGGTGCACGCACTGGCGCGCGTCATGCTGCATGGACGCATCGACAACATTCAGACCAGCTGGGTCAAACTGGGTATCGAGGGCACCCGGGTGATGTTGCAGAGTGGCGCCAACGATCTAGGCGGAACACTGATGGAAGAAACGATCTCTCGGATGGCCGGCTCCGAACATGGTTCAGCCAAGACCATCGCGGAGCTGGAGGAGATAGCTGAGGGTATTGGGCGTCCCGCGGTGGAACGCACCACCACCTACTCGCGGCGCCCGTCTGCCGCATAGAGAGCTACGCCCCTAGTGAGTCCGCTCGCGTGAGGCAGTTGACATCGTGGCCATCGCCTCGCGTGCCTGAATCGCGAAGGCGCCCAACCAGAATTTCGCAGCTGATTGATTCGGCCGAGCCCATTGTTGGGTCTGCACCAACCATCTGACTGCCGCCGCCTCCCTGGGTGAACCTCGCCGTGCCACCGCAGTGATTGGTCGTGGCCAGCGCTCTCGCGGGCGATGAATCCGGGGCAGTGACGTCTATACAGTCTGTACCGGTCCAGGTGACGACGGTCTCGAAGTCTGCTCCACCGCTGCTGCCGCCTGACTGCAACCCTGGCGCCGGGATTGGCGTTGAAACTGGTTGTGGCACTTGTGTTGACGGGAGCGCCGGAGCGGGGATTGACTGGCCAGTTGAGGGCCCCGATGAGCCGGTCTCACATGCGACGCCGTCCCCATCGCGGTCGAGCTTCGAACTGTATCCAGGCTGGCCTCGGTACAAGGGTGCAGCACCCGCCGCTCTTACGGCGGCGCAATTGGGATATGCCTGAGCCAGGGGAGCGGAGATGAGACCAATTGATGGGCCGCCGACCAAGGCGGCGATAACGAAATATGAAATCTTGGTTCGCAACTGAGCCCCTCCCGATGTGCAACGTGATCTTGATTTTGTATCGGATGTAGGAGCTGTCCGGAGGCGAATCGTGAGAAGAAGTTCTCTGCTGCGGGACGGATTTCGGCAGTGAGCTGTCGGTGATCGCGATAGCCTCGAGCTCTGATGAGCAATATCCCGCCCGACGAGGAGTCGATGCCGCCCACCACGCAGCGGCCGTTGGACTCGTCTTTCACTGCGTATTCCGAGGCGGATGATTCCGAACTGCCCGTTCGTAGTCGTTCGTGGCGCTGGGTGTGGATTGTCTGCGCAGTAGCGGGTTTGGCCATTGTGGTGACGTTGATCCTTGCCTTGTTGGAGGTCGACCGGACTGACAGTCCGGCGACACCGGCCCCGGCGACGTCAACGAGCGAACGCCCGGCTGCGCCGCATAGTTCGGCGCAAGTTGCTCCGTCGCCGCCCCCGACGGTGATCAGCACCGTCATCGAAACCACTGTGGTCGTTGAGACGCCGCCGGTGGTGCCGACGGAGGTGGCGCCGTCGCGTCCAGAGGAAGGCCGGTTGTGTCACGAGCTGCATCCGCGCCGCGAGTGCGACGGATACCGCTAAGAAGTTGACGGTCTCGGTCCGCACCTGACTGACTGGTTCGCGGCGAGTTAACTCCCGTCGTCAGTTTGGGCATCGTGATGTGCGTGATTGCCCGCCTCTTAGCGACAGGTCTCCTCGTCGCCTCGTGGGCTCTTCCGGCGGCCACGGCCATGGCGGAGCCGAGAGAAATGGCCCCGCAGTCGTATTCGCGGACGACCCGCGACGGCTGGCAGCTGCAGATCCGGCTCGACAACGAACGGGTGAATGTGGTGCCCAATCTGGCGGCGGCCACCAACTCCCGCGAGGCGTTCATCACCCTCTCGGGCACCGCGACGGCAACCGGTGGCACCAATCCCATCACCGACAGCCTCTTCGTCATCGGGTATCAGCTTGGCTGCCAGTCCGATGTGTCCTCGGGTTTGCAGATCGGCGGATCAGCCGGTGTCGCGCCGTCAGTGAGCCTGGGTGTACTGCCGGGGCAGTCGGTGGGGGTCGGCGGCAGCGCGGGTGTCAGCGGTTTCGTGCAGACCGTGGTGCAGCCGGGAGTCATCGTCAACCTGCCGATGGGCAATATGGTGCTATCGCGCGGTGGTGCGGGGGCATTGGACTTGGACAACGTGCATGTGAAGGCCGATGCCTGCGGTGGTGACGTCACGATTCGATCGTTCGCCTCGTTGCGGGCATCGACCGAGACAGGCCATACCGAGTTCGCGATCTACGGCGATCCGATCACGATCTGATGATGAAATTCGTCTGTGCCGCCATATGTTTGGTGCTTTCGCTGTGCTGGTCGCCGAGGGCAGCTGCGGACCCTCCGCCAGGCAACCCCGCAGTACCTGCCTTGTTGCCCGGCGGGACGCCCAACTATGCGGCGACCGCAGCGCAACCACCCTTCGGACTGGCGCCGCCGGTGCAGCGTGGCACAAGAATCTCCGCCGGGGTCGACTCCGGGTACACCGCCCGGATCGGCGCCGGAATGACCGGCGGGCAATTGGAGGACCCGCGTGGCACGGCCGAAGGAGTAGCTCCATGATTCGAACACTTTGTGCGGCAACGATTGTCGCCGGGCTAGCCATCGGACTGGCCGTGCCCGGGGCCGCGGCGCCACCACCGCCGAATCCGGCGCCCTACAACCCGTTCTTCGTGCCGGGACAGCTGCCTGCACTGCGACCATCGCGAGGAACGCAACTACCGGTGCTGATGTCGGGTCCGTCCCGTGGCCCCAAGGTCTCCGCTGGGGTGGACGCGCCGACGCCACCGGGCGGTGTCAAACCGGGTGCGGGAATCGGGGACGGGAAGCTGGAGAGCCCCACCGGGGCACCGTGATCTGACAGAGCGGACTATTCAAGCAGGTCGGCAGCATCACGCCAGCCACCTCACAGCTTCGATGAATACCGTGGCTTTCCTGCACCCGCGGCGTGGCGCTGCGTTGTCGCGAAACGTACACGGAGGTTTTTAGGATGCTGCCGCGACCGCCCGACAACTCCGATGAGACGGCGAGAGCGTGGGGATTGCCCGACGATTCGACCGATGCGATTCCGGTCAGCGGGGGGCCTAACCACAATTCACGGCACGTCTGGATCATCGGCCTGGCCGCCGCCGCGATCATGGTCGTGATGGCCGCTCTTGCCTTCTTGCTTCTTCGGCCTTCAACGGCAACGGCGCCGCCGCTCATCCCGATCACGTCGACGACGACATCTTCGGTGTCGGGTGTGGGGAGCCCGGCGGCCACGACGACGTCCATGGCCCCATTGCCCCCGTCAACGGAAACCGTGACCGACACGGTGACGGCCACGACGTACGTCCCCGTGCCGCCGACGGTCACGTCGACCACCGCGCCACCGACCAGCACGACTACGACTGACCCGAACGACGTCTGGCGTATGTGCCATGAGAGGCATCCGCATCGTTGGTGTAACGGATACCGGTAGACCGCCGAGTGTCGTAGGGAAGCGGTTAGAGCTTGGCGGCCAGCTCGGTGCCCTGCCTGATGGCGCGCTTGGCGTCGAGCTCCGAGGCCAGCGCCGCGCCACCGATGACGTGCGCAGTGACTCCGGCTTCTTTCAGCACGTCCTCCAGATCGCGCACCGATTCCTGCCCGGCGCAGATCACCACGTTATCGACCTCGAGAATGCGCGGATCCTTGCGCTCCTCACCGAAACTGATGTGCAGTCCGGCGTCGTCGATCTTCTCGTAGTTGACCCCGGCAAGCTCTGTAACCTTCTTGGCCTTGAGCGATGCGCGGTGCACCCAACCGGTGGTCTTGCCTAGTCCCTTGCCTAGCGAGCCCTTCTTGCGCTGGCACAGGTATACCTCCCGAACCGGAGGAGCGGGAATGGGTTTCGTCAGTGAACCGCGGGAATCGTGGTCTTCCGAGATGCCCCACTCGGCGCGCCACTCCTTGAGGTTCAGTGTCGGCGACTCGTCGATGGTCAGGAACTCCGAGACGTCAAAGCCGATGCCTCCTGCGCCCACGACGGCCACTCGCTTGCCGACGGGCTTGCCCCCCTTGATGACGTCCGGGTACGAGAGCACCATTGGGTGGTCGATACCGGGGATAGCAGGAACGCGCGGCTTCACACCGGTGGCGAGGATGACATCATCGAACTTGCCGTCGATGAGCTCGCGGGCATCCACCTTCTTGTTCAAAAGCACTGTGACGTCGTACTTTTTGAGCATGGCGGTGTAGTACCGGATGGTCTCGTTGAACTCTTCCTTGCCGGGGATGCGCCGCGCCATATCGAACTGGCCGCCGATCTCGGCATTGGCTTCGAACAGCACCACCTTGTGCCCGCGCTGTGCGGCGCTCACGGCGGTTGCGAGCCCGGCGGGCCCGGCCCCGACGACCGCAACCTTCTTGGTATGGCGGGTCGGCAGGAGCTTGAGGGAGGTCTCGTGGCCGGCCCTGGG
Source organism: Mycobacterium sp. (assembly GCA_050701835.1). Lineage (GTDB taxonomy): Bacteria > Actinomycetota > Actinomycetes > Mycobacteriales > Mycobacteriaceae > Mycobacterium. The sequence continues at coordinate 99,728 of JBOGDC010000020.1, forward strand.
GTTGAGTAGGCAGCTGGCCTTTTTGTTCACGAATGAATGATCGAGGCAGGCCTGGTTGCAGGCGATGCAGGTGTTGATCTCGTCGGCGTGGTCGGCCGACGCCTTGTTGGCCCAGTCCGGGTCGGCCAGCAATGGGCGGGCCATCGAAATCAGTTGTACCTGACCATCGTTGAGAATCTGTTCGGCGGACTGCGGCATGTTGATCCGGTTGGAAGCCATCACGGGGATGTTGACTTCCTGAGCGATCTTGTTGGACAGGTCAACGAACGCGTTCTGCGGAACGGAGGTGACGATGGTGGGCACCCGTGCCTCGTGCCAGCCGATACCGGTGTTGATGATGGTCGCGCCTGCGGCTTCGATCTCCTTGGCGAGCGCCACGATCTCATCCCAGGTCTGGCCCTCGGGTACGTAGTCCGCCAGGGACATCCGGTAGCAGATGATGAAGTCCGGGCCTACGGCCTTGCGGACCTTCTTGACTACCTCGACTGCCAGCCGCCGCCGGTTCTCCGGACTGCCGCCGAACTCGTCGGTGCGGTTGTTGGTGTACGGCGCCAGGAACTGGTTGATGAAATAGCCTTCACTGCCCATGATCTCGACACCGTCGTAGCCGGCCTTCTTGGCCATCTTGGCGCTGTGTGCCCAGTCGTCGATGGTCTGCCAGACGCCCTTGGTGCTGAGCTTGCGGGGTTTGAACGGGGTGATGGGCGACTTCTTGTTCGACGCGCTGACCGAGAATGGGTGGTATCCATAGCGCCCCGCGTGCAGGAGCTGCACGATGATCTTGCCGCCGTGTTTGTGAACCGCGTTGGTGACCAACCGATGCCGGTATGCCTCTAGGGGAGTGGTCAACTTCCCGGCCAGTGGCTTGAGCCATGCAGCGCGGTTGATCGCGTATCCGCCGGTGATGATCATTCCGACGCCGCCTTTGGCGCGCTCTGCGAAGTATGCAGCCAAAGCCGGTGTGTCCCAGGGGAAGTCCTCGAGGCCTGCGTGCATGGACCCCATGACCACCCGGTTCCTCAGCGTGGTGAAGCCAAGGTCCAAGGGGGACAATAGAGTTGGATACGGATTACTCATCGTTTTCGCTTTCTTTAGTCCGGGCTGTGGACAAGGAAGTGATCATTTCGTCGCACCAATCGGTAAAGCCCTCTTCCATGCGGACGCCTCCGCGTAGGACGAGGTATTGGTGCAGGTTCGCGCCGGTAAGCTGATCCGGAGCGGGAAACTGGCGTTTTTCCATTTGGCGGTAGTTGTCGAGCATTACGGCGTGCGCGTCGCGCTGGACGCGGATGTGTTCGATGACCAGGTCAAGATCTGCATAGGTGGCCGCGCGGATCTTGAGGGCCAGGTCGCGCATATCGGTGCCTTCGGGGCCGTTAACCCATCGAGCCAGTTCGCGATGGCCCAGCTCGGCGACGTCGTACACCTTCTTGGCGGGTCGCCCCTCTTGGTCGACGACTGTGCAGCGCAGCCAACTGTCGTCTTCCATGCGGCGCAGGGTCCGATAGATCTGCTGGTGGGTGGCGCTGTAGAAGTACCCGATCGACCGGTCGAACCGGTGCGCGAGCTCGTAACCCGACCCGTTCTGCTCGGCCAGGGACAACAGGATGGCGTGCGTTAGCGCCATGGATGAGCCGCCTGCGCGAAGACCGGAGTCACCGCAGCATGCTGACACGAACCGGCGACCCTATGCAACTTGTTGCAGTGCAACAGGCTGCATAGGGTCATTAGTTATGTGTAGTCATCAGTAACGGCAACGGTCAGAAACGTGTAGTGCGCTGCCTATTGCATCCGCCCGGACCAATGCGCGGATTGCGTTGCTCGCGAACCGGTTTGCCTCGTGGAAGCGATTCCCTCGAGGGCGATGTGCCCGACAGATCGAGCGCGCCAGACCGGCCCGGCCAATCGTGATGTCCGGCTCGTTGCGCAACCTGCTGGACGGCACGCCCAGTTAGACGTTAAACTAAGTACCTGTAACCGGTGGATACGGCTAGATTGTTCGGAGAGTTAGGACAGCCTGTGTCGAGAAGCGCTTCTATGGACCGGGATACTGGCCGCAACGCATGAACTGGACATCAGCGCAGGAATGAGGAAACCTTCGTGACCTACACGATCGCGGAACCGTGCGTCGACATTATGGACAAGGCATGTATCGAAGAATGCCCCGTCGACTGCATCTACGAGGGTGGGCGCATGCTCTACATCCACCCCGACGAATGTGTGGATTGCGGTGCTTGCGAACCGGTGTGCCCGGTGGAGGCCATCTTCTATGAGGACGATGTGCCGGATCAGTGGACCGGCTACACCCAGTCCAACGCCGACTTCTTCGTAGACCTCGGCTCGCCCGGTGGCGCCGCGAAGGTGGGCAAGACCGAGTACGACCCGCCGTCGGTCAAGGAGCTGCCGCCCATGGGTGAGGGACACTGAGCTCGTTCTCTGAGTCCCGGCTCTCTGGGGCTCGACGCGTGTCGTCCTCACTACCGGAGTTCCCCTGGGACACCATCGCCGAAGCCAAAACGGCGGCTGCGGCGCACCCCGACGGGCTCGTGGACCTATCGGTCGGCACCCCCGTGGACAGCGTGGCTCCTGTCATCCGTGACGCCTTGGCCGCGGCCAGCGACCTTCCCGGATACCCGACGACCGCCGGCACACCGGCGCTCCGGCAGGCGATCCGTGAATCGGTGACCCGCCGATACGGCGTTATTCCGTTGGCCGACGACGCCGTGCTGCCGGTCATCGGCACCAAGGAGCTCATCGCGTGGTTGCCCACGCTGCTCGGTTTGGGCGCCGACGATCTGGTCGTCATCCCCGAATTGGCCTATCCCACGTATGAAGTGGGCGCACGGTTGGCCGGTGTGCCGATGGTTCGGGCGGACTCGCTGACACAGCTGGGTCCGCAGCATCCCACGCTGATCTACCTCAACTCGCCCAGCAATCCGACCGGTGCGGTACTGCCCATCGAGCATCTACGCAAGGTTGTCGGCTGGGCCCGCGAGCGAGGCGCCCTCGTGGTCTCCGATGAGTGCTACCTCGGCCTCGGGTGGGACAGCGACCCGGTGTCGGTCCTTGATCCTCGGGTCTGCGACGGCGATACCGCCGGATTGTTGGCCGTGCATTCGCTGTCCAAGACTTCGTCGCTGGCGGGCTATCGGGCGGGTTTCGTTCTCGGTGATTCGTCTGTGGTCGGGGAGTTGCTCGCGGTACGCAAGCATGCCGGGATGATGGTGCCCGGGCCGGTGCAGTCGGCAATGGTCGCGGCGTTGAGCCAGGATGAGCACCAGCGCGAGCAGCGTGCGCGCTATGGGCATCGTCGGAACAGGCTCGCGAAGGCTTTGACCAGCAACGGATTCCGGATCGACCACTCCGAGGCAGGGCTGTATTTGTGGGCCACCCGGGGTGACTCCTGCGATGACGCGCTGACATATCTGGCGCAGCGCGGGATCCTGGTGGCGCCCGGACGGTTCTATGGCCCCCGAGGCAAGGAACACGTGCGGGTGGCGCTCACGGCGACCGATGAGCGCATCGACGCCGCGGTGGCCCGCCTGACTGCCAGCTGACACACAGCAACACTCGGTACCTTCTGGGCGTGCTGGAGACTCTGGAGCCCGAAGCTTCCCCCCTCACCATCTCACGCGAACGAATCGCTCTCTCTGCCTTACTGGTTGGAACGGCGGCGCTCTATCTGTGGAACCTGTCGGCGAACGGCTGGGCCAACGAGTTCTACGCGGCGGCCGTGCAGGCCGGATCGGTGTCGTGGAAGGCGTTCGTCTTTGGTTCTTCAGACGCGGCCAATTCCATCACCGTCGACAAGCCGCCGCTGTTCTTGTGGCCGATGGAGTTGAGTGTCCGGCTGTTCGGATTCAATCCCTGGTCGATGCTGGTGCCCCAGGTGCTTATCGGTGTGGCGGCTGTGGCCTTACTGTGGTGGACCGTCCGCCGCAATGCTGGCCCGACGGCAGCCCTCATCGCGGGCCTCATGCTGGCGCTCATCCCCATCTACACGTCGATGTGCCGGTACAACAATCCCGAACCGATGATGCTGCTGCTCATGATTGCCTCGGTATGGGCAGTGCTCGAGGCGGTACGGGACGGCCGGATGCGTTGGCTGGTGCTGTCGGGAGTACTCGTCGGGCTCGGGTTTCTCACCAAACAGCTCGAAGCATTGATCGCGGTGCCTGCACTCGGCGCGACGTATCTGCTGTGTGGCCCTCCTGCGCTGACGGTCCGGTTGCGTCAGCTTGGTGCAGCCGCTGCTGCGGCGATCCTCGGGGGCGGCTGGTGGGTGGCGCTTGTGCAGCTGTGGCCGGCCTCGTCACGGCCGTGGATCGGCGGTTCTCCCTCGAACTCGTTTCTGGAGCTGACATTCGGCTACAACGGCCTGGATCGGATCACCGGTAAGAACGCGGGGAACAGTCCCGTGGCATCAATGGCGAAGGACAACCCGCTGGCCTCCCAGCAGGGGCTCGGTCGCATGTTCAGCTCGATCATCGGCGGGCAGATCAGCTGGCTGCTGGCTGCAGCGCTGGTGCTCACCGTCACCGCGGCGGTCGTACTGCGCAAGACGCCCCGGACCGATCTGGAACGTGCATGCGTCATCGCGTTCGGTGGCTGGTTGTTCATAGTGTGGCTGCTCTTCGATTTTATGACCGGCAAGGGCGGGATGTTCAGCCCGTATTACACGGTGGCGCTCGCCCCTGCAATCGCTGCGCAGGTGGGCCTGGGCGCCGCGGTGGTGTGGCGCAACCGTGAGACACGTTGGGCGCGATGGCTTTGTGCGGTGTTAGTACTCGGGACCGGTCTGTGGGCGGTGGCCGTGCTGGCCCGTGAGCCCGGATTCGTGCCGTGGTTGCGATGGGTGATTGCCGCGGCAGCGATTCTCGCGGCGGCAATCTGGGTGAGCGGCCGCTACCGTGAGGTAGGCGTCGTGGCCACGGCGGTGGCCGTACTGGCGGGTCCGCTCGCATTCTGTGTCGATACCACCGGTCATGGCATCCATGGGGGATTGCCGCTCGCCGGGCCGACGGGGGCGCACGTCGATTTCCTCCGGTCGATAAGACAGGCCGCGAAAGAGGCTGCTGAACACAAGGAGTCAAAGGCGACACCGGCCCTGGCCGCGATCCTGAAGGATGCGCCCAAGGACGACGACCGGACACAGGAGACTAAGCCCGATCCGGATCTGATGGCCTACCTCGAACACGATGGCGGCCACTACACGTGGCTGGCGGCGGCGGTACGGTCCAACACCGCCGCGCCGTATCAGCTGACGGCCGAACGCCCCGTCATGCCGGTCGGTGGGTTCACCGGCCGGGACCCGTTCCCCGCCCTGGCCCAATTCCAGGACTACGTTGCACAGCACCGTATCCACTTCTTCGTCGTAGAAAGTCTGGTGACGCCGCACGAAGGTGAAGACGCGCCGCAGGAGTCCACTGCCATCACCGAATGGGTAGAGCGAACCTTCACGCCGCGCGGGTTCCATGGTGTCGCGGTCTTCGACCTGACCAGCCCGGCATCGGTTCCAGCCGACCTGACGGCGACTGTGCCCAACGACCCCTAGCGACGCACACCCCACCTATCACACGTAACGTCCCGCCGGATTTGCTCGTCACCTGAGCTTTCATTGCGCATTCGGGAGAATCCTCGACACCCACGGGTGAACAGGACGATGCTGGACACATGGATGCCATCACCAACGTGCCGGCCCCCATCAACGAGCCGGTGCTCACTTACGCTCCGAATACTCCCGAACGCGGCCTCTTGACCACGGCACTCGCCAATCTTGCCGCGACGCCTATCGACCTACCTCATGTCATTGGTGGAGTCCGTCGGATGAGTGACGACGCGCGTATCGACGTGGTGCAGCCGCATAACCACCGCGCCGTGCTGGGAACCGCCACCAACGCCGGCCACGCCGAAGCCTCGGACGCTATCGAAGCCGCGATGGCGGCCAAGAATGACTGGGCGGCACTGCCTTTCGATGACCGGGCGGCGGTATTCCTGCGCGCCGCTGAGCTGCTGGCCGGGCCGTGGCGTTCCACGCTCAACGCGGCCACCATGCTTGGGCAGTCAAAGACCGCCTACCAGGCCGAGATCGACGCCGCGTGCGAGCTGGCCGACTTCTGGCGCTTCAACGTGCAGTTCGCACGGCACATTCTTGCCGAGCAGCCGGACAGCGGTGGCGGCGCGTGGAACCGGATGGAGTACCGCCCGCTGGAGGGCTTCGTCTACGCCATCACGCCATTCAACTTCACCGCGATCGCCGGAAACCTCCCCACCGCCCCAGCGCTTTTGGGCAACACCGTGGTGTGGAAGCCGTCCGTCACCCAAGCCTTCGCCGCACACTTCACCCTGGAGCTTCTCGAAGCCGCCGGGTTGCCGCCCGGCGTCATTAACCTGCTCAACGGGGACGGGATCGCGGTATCCGATGTGGCACTCGCCGATCCACGCCTGGCCGGCATCCACTTCACCGGCTCCACCAGGACGTTTCAGCATCTGTGGCGTGAGGTCGGTACCAATATCGACAGGTACAACACCTACCCGCGCCTCGTCGGAGAGACCGGCGGCAAGGACTTCGTCGTTGCGCATGCATCTGCCCGTCCAGACGTGTTGGCTACGGCGCTCATTCGGGGTGCCTTCGACTATCAGGGGCAGAAATGCTCAGCCGCCTCGCGCGCCTTCGTGGCCCGGTCCGTATGGGATCAGATGGGCGACGAGTTTCTCGATGCTACCTCTGCGCTGACCTACGGCGACGTCACCGACCTGTCCAACTTCGGCGGAGCCGTCATCGACGAGAAGTCGTTCAGGCGCAATGCGGCCGCCATCGACCGCGCCAAGAGCGCTGGTGTGACGATCGCCGCGGGTGGCGAATATGACGACAGCGAGGGATATTTCGTTCGGCCCACCGTGCTGCTCTCGGACGATCCGACCGACGAGGCGTTCTCCACCGAGTACTTCGGCCCCATACTGGCAGTGCACGTTTACCCCGACGTCGACTACGACCGCATCCTCGATGTCGTGGATACCGGCTCGCGGTACGCGCTAACCGGTGCCGTCATCGCCGATGATCGCCAGGCCGTCCAGGCGGCCGGTGACCGGCTTCGCTTCGCGGCCGGAAACTTCTACATCAACGACAAGCCCACCGGCGCCGTCGTCGGCCAGCAGCCCTTCGGGGGTGGCCGGGCGTCGGGCACCAACGACAAGGCAGGATCACCACTCAATCTGCAGCGCTGGCTGTCGCCGCGATCCATCAAGGAAACATTCAGCGCCTCAACGGAATACAAGTACCCTCATATGGAGGGTGAGGATGGCTGAATGGTTCGGAAGAACAGCAAGGCCCGTCATCCTGGCGGCCAGTAGATCGGGCCGGCTGCGGTACTCCGCTGAACGGATGCCGCTGACCCGACAGGTGGTGCGCCGCTTCGTCCCCGGCGAGTCCCAGGACGACGTGCTCGGTGCCAGTACCGCGCTGCTCGACTCGGGGCGGTTCATCTCGATCGACTACCTCGGTGAGGACACCACCAATACCGCGCAGGCCACCAGTACGGTGTCGGCCTACCTGTCACTGCTCGATGCCTTGGCGCAGCGGCTCGACACCGTGCATACCGGCGTGCGGCCGTTGGAAATCTCGCTGAAGCTCTCGGCCTTGGGACAGGCGCTGCCGCGCGATGGGGAGCGTATCGCGCTGGAGAACGCACAGCTGTTGTGCGCCAAGGCCGACCAGGCGGGTGTGTGGGTCACCGTCGATGCCGAGGACCACACAACGACGGATTCAACCCTGGGCATCGTGCGCGAACTGCGTGTCGACTTTCCCTGGCTGGGCGCCGTGCTCCAGGCGTATCTGAAACGGACGTACGCCGACTGCGCCGACCTATCGGGGGAGGGCTCGCGCATCCGGTTATGCAAGGGGGCCTACGACGAGCCGGCGTCTGTGGCGCACCGCGACTCCGAGGATGTCGATGTCGCGTATCTGCGTTGCCTGCGGGTGCTGATGGAGGGTGACGGCTATCCGATGGTGGCCTCGCACGATCCCGCCATCATCGATGCCGCAGGCTCGATGGCGCGCGAGACGGGCAGGGGTCCTGGGGATTTCGAGTATCAAATGCTCTACGGGATCCGCGATGCCGAACAACGTCGACTCTCCGGTGAAGGACACTATATGCGGGTGTACGTGCCGTTCGGCGAGGAGTGGTACGGATATTTCGTGAGGCGCATCGCCGAACGACCCGCCAACATGACCTTCTTCCTGCGCGCACTGCTGTCGAGGGGATAAGCGTGGCCGGGGGTCTTCGCGCAAGCGGCTCATCCTAGGCTGACCCCATGCTGTTGACGTCTCTTCACCCCAAGATGCCCGACCTCGCGGATGCGGTTCGTATCGGTGAGGACAGTTGGGGTCGCGGCGACCTCGTGGGTGCTGCGACTGCCGCAGCCGAGCGGATCGGGGGTGCGTCGGGACCGGTTGCCGTGCTGGCCCGCCCGAGCATCGACACGGTGCTGGCGGTCATCGCCGGTCTCATCGCCGGGGTCCCGATAGTTCCCGTGCCCGCGGACGTCGGGGTGGCCGAGCGTCGACATATCCTGGCCGACAGCGGGGCCATCGCCTGGCTGGGTGAATCACCGGAGGAGTCAGAGGGATTGCCACATATCCCGCTGCGTCGCCACGCCCGGTCATGGCACCAGTACTCCGAGCCGCATCCGGAGTCGACGGCGCTCCTCATGTACACCTCGGGGACAACCGGTGCCCCCAAAGGGGTGCAGCTGAGTCGGCGCGCGTTGGCCGCCAGCCTCGACGGCCTCGCGGACGCTTGGGGGTGGACGCCCGATGACGTTCTGGTGCATGGGCTTCCGCTATTCCATGTACATGGACTGGTGCTCGGCGTGCTCGGTTCTCTGCGGGTGGGCAACCGATTTATTCACACCATCAAACCGACACCCGAGGCGTATGCCGCCACGCAGGGCACATTGTATTTCGGCGTCCCGACGGTGTGGTCCCGAGTGGCAGCCGACGAATCATGTGCTCGTGCACTGTCTTCGGCGAGGTTGTTGGTTTCGGGTAGTGCTCCCCTGCCGGTGCCGGTATTCGACGGGCTGACGCGCCTCGCCGGGCGCCCCCTTATCGAGCGCTACGGTGCCACCGAAACTGTCATCACCCTTTCCACACGGATCGACGGGGAACGTCGCGCGGGTTGGGTCGGGCATCCGTTGGCGGGTGTGCAGACTCGCTTGCTCTCCGAAGACGGCACGGCGGCGCCACATGACGGGGAAACCGTTGGGCAGCTGCAGGTTCAGGGGACGACACTATTCAGTGGGTACCTCAACCTGCCAGAGAAGACAGCGGAGGTGCTCACCGAGGACGGGTGGTATCGCACCGGTGATGTTGCCGTCGTCGACGAGGGCGGAATGCACCGCATCGTCGGACGTGAATCGGTTGACCTCATCAAGTCGGGTGGCTACCGGATCGGTGCCGGAGAGATTGAAACCGTGCTGCTGGGGCATCCCGGGATCACAGAAGCTGCGGTGGTGGGGATCCCCGACGACGACCTGGGTCAACGCATCGTCGCTTACGTTGTCGGTGATGTGGTGGAGGATGACGTCATTGCTTACGTGGCACAACAGCTATCGATACACAAGCGTCCTCGCGAAGTTCGGCGAGTGGATGCGCTGCCCCGAAACGCCATGGGGAAGGTCCTCAAGAAGGAGCTGATCACGTGAACGTGACCGAGGAGGTCATCGACCAGATCAACTGGCACTGGAACTCGCAGCTGCGTCCCCGCTTCGAGGGGCTGACCGACGAAGAGTATTTCTGGGAACCGGTCCGTGACTGTTGGAGTCTGCGCCTTCGCGGTACCGCGAAGGCGCCGTTGCAGGGTGGATCCGGTGATTTCGTCATCGAATTCGCGGCCCGGCCATCCGAACCCGCGCCGGTCACCACCATTGCGTGGCGACTCGGCCACATCCTGGTGGGTGTGCTCGGGGCGAGAATCGCGAGCCATTTTGATGGCCTGCCTGTCGACTACATGACCTACGACTATCCGGCTACTGCAGTAGACGCCTTGGAACGTCTCGACGTCTTCTATGCGGCCTGGCGCGACGGCGTGCTCGGTAAGGACGAAGCGGCGCTGGCGCTACCCGTCGGACCGGCGGAAGGCCCCTGGGCCGAGAAGCCCTTCTTGACGCTCGCGCTGCATATCAACCGCGAGCTGCTGCATCACGGTGCGGAGATTGCGCTACTGCGCGACTTGTACGCCTGGCGTTAACGCCGAGACCGAGACGGGGTTAGTTGGCGTGCAGGGCGGCGTTGAGCTCGAAGGCACCGCCGTCACGCGACACCACCTCAACTGCGCCCGTCTGCGAATTGCGCCGGAACAGCAGGTTATTAGCGCCGGACAGCTCCAGTGCCTTGGTGGTCTTGCCGTCCGGCGTGGTGACCTTGGTGCCCGCCGTCACGTACAGACCGGCCTCGATGACGCAATCGTCGCCGAGGCTGATGCCCAGACCGGAATTGGCGCCGAGCAGCGAGCGCTGACCCACCGAGATCACCTGGCTGCCGCCGCCGGACAGAGTGCCCATGATCGATGCACCGCCGCCGATATCGGAGCCGTCGCCCACCACGACGCCAGCCGAGATGCGACCCTCGACCATGGAGGCGCCCAGCGTGCCCGCATTGAAGTTCACAAAGCCTTCGTGCATGACCGTTGTGCCCGGTGCCAGGTGCGCGCCCAGGCGAACCCGGTCGGCGTCGGCGATCCGGACGCCAACCGGCACCACGTAATCGACCATGCGGGGGAACTTGTCGACACCGAACACCGTCACGGGGCCATGTGCGCGCAGCTTCGCGCGCACCGTCTCGAATCCCTCGACCGCACACGGTCCGAAGTTCGTCCACACCACATTGGTGAGCACCCCGAACAGCCCGTCCACGCTGGCCCCATGTGGCTGGACCAGCCGATGCGACAACAGGTGCAGGCGCAGGTAGCCGTCATAGGCATCGATGGGCTTATCCGCCAGCGAACCAATCGTGGTGCGTACCAACACCTTCTCCACACCGCGATCGGCGTCGGCTCCGGCCAGTGCCGACAGCTCGGCAGGTGCCTGGGCGGGGTCGATTCGTTCCGTCCCCGGGGTGCCGGGTGCGTCGGTCAATTTGGGGGCCGGGAACCAGGTATCGAGAACCGATCCGTCCGCCGCGATGGTCGCTACGCCAAGTGCTACTGCTCCGCTCACGCCGTACACGCTAGCCTGGATCGGTGCCGCTTGAACTCGCTGGTGACCCGGTCGCGCTGACGGCTGCCCTGGTCGACATCCCCAGTGAGTCCCGGCACGAGGCCCAGATCGCCGACGCGGTGGAGGCCGCGCTGCGGGAACAGACCAGCGGTTTCGAGGTCATCCGCAATGGCAACGCGGTGCTGGCCCGCACCAACAACGGTCACGGCACCCGGGTGATGCTGGCCGGGCACCTGGACACTGTGCCCGCCGCCGATAACGTCCCCAGCCGCTGGGAGCGGGGTGAGGGCGGCGACATCCTGCACGGCTGCGGGACCGTCGACATGAAATCGGGCGACGCCGTCTTCTTGCATCTGGCCGCCACCGTGACACCCCGAGTCGACCTGACGCTGGTGTTCTACGACTGCGAGGAGATCGAGTCCTCACTCAACGGGCTTGGCCGCATCGAGCGCGAACTTCCCGAGTGGCTCGGCGCCGACCTGGCCATCCTCGGTGAGCCCACCGCCGGTCTTATCGAGGCCGGTTGCCAGGGCACCCTGCGTGTGGTGATTCGCGCCGCCGGCACCCGCGCGCATTCGGCGCGGTCATGGCTGGGGGACAACGCCATTCACAAACTCGGTATGGTGCTGCAGCGGCTGGACTCCTATCGTGCCCGCATCGTCGATATCGACGGCTGTGAGTACCGGGAAGGGTTGTCTGCGGTGCGGATCGACGGCGGTGTGGCCGGGAACGTTATCCCCGACGCCGCGGCCGTCACCGTGAATTTCCGGTTCGCCCCCGATCGCAGCCCCGAGCAGGCGCTGGCGCATGTGTACGAGGTTTTCGACGGGCTCGATACCGACATTGAACTGACCGATTCGGCGGCGGGCGCGCTGCCCGGTCTGGATCGTCCGGCCGCGGCCGAATTGGTCGGTGCGGCAGGGGGAGTGGTGCGGGCCAAGTACGGATGGACCGACGTGTCCCGGTTCGCGGCGCGCGGTATTGCCGCGGTCAACTACGGACCGGGTGACCCCAATCTGGCGCATACCCGGGGCGAGCACGTACCGACGCGGCAGATCACCGACGTCACCGAGGTGCTGCGGCGCTATCTCAGTGCGTGACGGGTGAGGCGTACGTTCCCGGGGTCTGACCAAGGGTGCGTCGGTACACGTCGATGAACGCGCTCGGTGTGGCCCAACCGCATTGATGCGCCACATAGGTCACCGGCCGATCCTCCGCGAGCAATCGCAGTGCGTAATGGAGACGGATCTGGGTACGCCATTGCGGGTACGTCATCCCCATATCGGTGCGGAACAGCCTGGTCAGCGTGCGCTCACTGGCACCCACGCGCCTTCCCAGTTCCGCGACGGTCCACACCTTTGTCAGATCGCCCTCCACTAACGTGCACGCTTCGGCCAGGCGCTCATCGCGAGGACTGGGCAATTTCAGCGCCTGTTCCGGGCTGTGTCGAAGTTGGTCCACGAGAACGACACGCAGCCTTGTGATCTCGTCTCTCGGCAATTCACCGGGATCGGAGCAGGTGATGATCAGCTCGCGCAGTAGCGGCGATACCGCAATCACCGTCGGGCTGCTCAGCTCCACCACGTACTTCTCGGGATCGAAGCCCACCGAATGGAACGCGGTGGGCCCGTAAAAGCGGTGTTCGTGACCGGCCCCGGCCGGTATCCACAGCGCGCGGTTCGGCGGTGCGATCCAGGTGCCCTCGGCCGTCGTCACCGCGATGACACCGGAGGCGGGGTAAACGATCTGATGCACCTCATGCCAGTGGTGGTCGATGCGCTGGCCGCCGGTCACCGACATCACTCCGGTGATATGGCGGTTAATCAACACAAATGCAGATTTTATCTGAACTATACGGAATATGCCGAAGCATTTCGCTCCGGGAATAGGCAACCGAATGCGAGGGGTTGGCGCAGACGTGAAACTCGGAGTGGCCATCGGCCGACCCCTCAGCGAACAGGGCGGCACCAACCTCGTCGATTCCTTCATCGCGCACGGACGCAAGGTGGCCGACGCCGGGATAAGCACGCTGTGGCTCGGGCAGATGTACCACTACGACTCGATCACCATGGCCGCGATCGTCGGGCAAGCAGTTCCGGATGTCACTGTCGGGGTTTCGGTCATTCCTATCAATCCACGCCACCCCATCGAGGTCTCGGCCGCCGCGCAGACCGCCCAGGGCGCCACTCGCGGGCGATTCCAACTGGGGCTGGGGCTGGGAGCCCCGGTGATCGAGGGCCCGAGCTATGGCCTACGCAGGGACAAGCCCATCCGTCACCTGCGCGAGTACCTGATCGCGCTGCGGCAACTGCTGGACGCGGGAACCGCCGACTTTCACGGTGAAACTCTCACCGTCGCACCGAAATTCACGACCACGCAACCCGGCGGCGAGAATATCCCCGTACTGGTGGCCGCGATGGCGCCGCAAGCGTTACGTGCTACCGGGGAGCTGGCCGACGGCACGATTCCGCTGCACGCCGGACCGCGGGCGCTGGGCCAGCAGATTGTGCCCGTCATCAACGAGGCTGCCGAGCGGGCCGGACGGTCGCGCCCACGTGTCATCGCGGGAGTCGCGGTCGTTGTCACCTCCGACCCGGAACGGGTGCAGGCGTTGGCCGTCGAGGACATGGCGTTCTACGAGACCATTCCGTCCTACCGGAAAGTGCTTGACGCCGAAGGTGTTCAGCACACCGGGGAACTGGCGATCGTCGGCGACGAGGAGCATGTGGCCAAAGCGCTGCAGCGGTACTTCGACGCCGGGGCAACCGAAGTGTTCGCCAGCCATACCGAGCTTGGCGGGCCGGAGGACGAGGCGCGAACCCTAGCGCTGTTGGGTGAGCTGTCCCGGAGAAACTGACTTGTCGGCGGCCCCTAGGCTAGCCACGTGCCCGAAAGTCCCGAACCCCAACTGCACGGACCTGTTCAGCTGCGCCGTGATCGGTGCGAGAGCATCACCGCCGACCAGCGACTGCTGGACACCCGTGACACGACCACCTGGACGCATACCGACCCGTGGCGGGTGTTGCGCATCCAGGGCGAGTTTGTCGAGGGATTCGACGCGCTCGCGGAAACCCCCAAAGCGGTAACGGTTTTCGGGTCAGCCAGGACCACACCAGACTCACCCGAATACGGATTGGGACGAGCCCTCGGCACTGCCCTGGTGAACGCCGGATACGCCGTCATCACCGGCGGCGGACCAGGCGCCATGGAGGCCGCCAACAGGGGCGCCAGTGAATCGGGCGGCTACTCGGTAGGTCTGGGCATCGAGCTGCCGTTCGAACAGGGCCTCAACGAATGGGTGGACCTGGGCATCAACTTCCGCTACTTCTTCGTCCGCAAGACAATGTTCGTCAAATACGCGCAGGCCTTCGTGTGCCTACCGGGCGGGTTCGGCACTCTCGATGAACTTTTCGAGGCGCTCACCTTGGTGCAGACCCGCAAGGTGACGCGCTTCCCGATCATCCTGCTCGGCACCGAGTACTGGTCAGGTCTGATCGACTGGATCCGCGGCACGCTGCTGCCCGCAGGCAAGATCGGTGAGCAGGACATAGCGCTGCTCTCGGTGACCGACAGTATCGACGAGGCCATCGAGATCATCGTGAAGTCCGCCTCGAACGGGAACGGGGCACAGTCGTGAGCTGGTCCGTCTGCGTGTACTGCGCCTCCGGGCCGCGGCACCCGGAACTGTTGGACCTGGCGACCCGCCTGGGCACCGCCATCGCTGAGCGCGGATGGACCTTGGTATCCGGGGGTGGGAACGTCTCGGCCATGGGCGCGATAGCCCAAGCGGCGCGCGCAGCCGGAGGACGCACCATCGGCGTCATCCCCAAGACGCTCGTGCACCGTGAGGTCGCCGATACCGACGCCGACGAACTTGTCGTCACCACCACCATGCGCGAACGCAAGCAGATCATGGAAGACCGGTCCGACGCCTTCATCACGCTGCCCGGGGGGATCGGCACCCTCGAAGAGGTTTTTGAGACGTGGACGGCCGGCTATCTGGGATTACACGAGAAACCGGTGGTCTTATTGGACCCCGACGGTCACTACACCGGACTGCTGCAGTGGCTCGACGAACTTCAGGACAAGGGCTACGTGACCGCCCATGCCCGTGATCGGCTGCTGGTGCACACCGATATCGCTACCGCACTCGATGCGTGTAAACCAACGGATTGACGGGGCTTGACCATTCGTCAACAATGCGGTGAGCCAATGCCTACTCGGCGGTAAGAACAGGGATGACCCGCTTGCGGGAAGACCAAGAGCCAGGGAGAACCAGATGTCGCAGAGCAGCACCATCCCGTCGAGCGCCCGCAACCGGGTCCGGCTGACCGAGCTGCTTATGCGGTTACCTGGGATGGCGTTTGATCTGCCCATCATGGCGCGCGGGATCGTCAGCGGAATCAAATCCACCCCCAAGGGGCACTGGTCCATCGGGGCAGTCTTCGCCGAGCGGGCCGCAAAGCATGCCGACCGCGTCTTCTTGCGGTTCGAAGGCCAAGACATCACCTACGCGCAGGCGAACGCCACTGCGAACCGCTACGCCGCGACGCTCGCCTCCCAGGGGATCGGCCGTGGCGACGTAGTGGGCATCATGCTGCGTAACTCACCGCAGACCGTGTTGCTGATGCTGGCCACCGTCAAACTTGGCGCCATCGCGGGCATGCTCAACTACAACCAGCGCGGCAACGTACTGGCGCACAGCATCGGTCTGCTCGATTCCAAACTGGTGATCACCGAACCGGACTTCGTCGAGCCCATCGGAGAGTCCGACGCCAACGTGGTGTCGCTGCTGACCGCCGAAGAGCTCGATCGCCTGTCGGTGCTGGCGCCCACGACTAATCCCGCCGCCACCGACGCGGTAATGACCAAGGATCGCGCCTTCTACATCTTCACCTCGGGCACCACCGGGCTACCGAAAGCCAGTGTGATGACCCACTATCGGTGGCTGCGGGGCATGTCGGGCATCGGTGACATGGCGTTGCGGTTGCGGCCAAACGACGTGCTGTACAGCTGCCTGCCGCTGTACCACAACAACGCCTTGACGCTGGCCGTCTCGACCACCATCAATGCGGGTGCCACGTTGGCTATCGGACGGTCATTCTCGGTCTCCCGTTTCTGGGACGAGGTCATTGCCAGCCGCGCAACGGCTTTCATCTACATCGGCGAGCTGTGCCGGTACCTACTCAACCAGCCCGCCAAGGCCACCGACCGCCAACACAAGGTGCGGGTCATCGTCGGCAATGGGCTGCGGCCCGAGCTGTGGGGCGAGTTCACCTCACGCTTCGGCATCAAGCGGGTGTGCGAGTTCTACTCCGCCAGTGAGTCCAACACGGCCTTCGTCAACGCCCTCAACATCGACCGGACGGTCGGCATCTGCCCGATGCCCGTCGCCTACGTCAAATACGACATTGAAACGGGCGAACCGCTGCGTAATTCGAAGGGCTTCCTGACCAAGGTCGGTGCGGGCGACGCCGGCCTGCTGATCAGCAAGGTCACCGATCTGTCGCCGTTCGACGGGTACACCGATCCGTCGGCATCGGAGAAGAAGCTGGTGCGAGATGCCTTCAAGAAGGGCGACACCTGGTTCAACACCGGCGATCTGATGCGCAACTTGGGCTGGGGCCATGCGGCGTTCGGAGACCGGCTCGGTGACACCTTCCGCTGGAAGGGCGAGAACGTCGCCACCACGGAGGTGGAGGCCGCACTTGACCACAACGACGCGGTGGAGGAGTCAACGGTATTCGGCGTGGAGGTGCCCGGCACCGACGGGCGTGCGGGCATGGCAGCCATCAAGCTGCGTGACGGTGCGAAACTCGATCCAAAGGCCCTGGGCGACGCGGTGTGTCAGCACCTGCCCGCATATGCGCTGCCGCTGTTCATCAGGATCGTCGACAGCCTGGAGCACACCACCACCTTCAAGAGCCGCAAGGTGGAACTGCGTAACGAGGCCTACGGCGAGGCGGTGTCCGACCCGATGTACGTGCTGGCCGGTCGCGGCGAGGGATACGTCCCGTTCTACGCCGAGTACCCGGCGGAAGTGGCGGCCGGGCAACGTCCTAAGGGATAAAGGTCCCAAGGGATTGCTGCCCAACGGGTTACTGTTCCGGCGTGGGAGTCAGTCGGCGGGTGCGCGCGTCGCGGCGCCGTCAGCGTCGGGTGAAGCTCGCCGACAATGACCTCACCAACGACGAATGGTCGGCTCTCGTTTCGGCCTGGGGCGGCTGCGCCTACTGCGGCGCGACGGGAACGGCGTTGCAGCGTGACTGCGTGCAGCCGATCTCCCGAGGTGGCCGGTATACCTACTCCAATGTTGTGCCCGCATGTTTGTCGTGCAACGCAAGCAAATGCAATGCGGAGGTGACCAGCTGGATGCGGCGCAAGCGACTCGATGAGAGCGCGTTCCTGCGTCGATACGTCGAGATCTCCCGTGCGCTGACCTAGACGGTGTACACGCCGGTGGGCTCATTTCGTTCGCCGAGCGTGAACCTACGGCGACTGATCGGGCGAAATCTCGCCATAGCTTCACACTCGGCGCAGGCAAGGATGCCTTGCCCTGCACAATGAGTGCGTGCAGGAGACGTTCTGTGGACGACCCGTCCGCACCGATCGTGCCCTCATCATGGCGATCGTCAACCGCACACCGGACTCCTTCTACGACCGCGGCGCCACCTTCACCGACGAGGCCGCCCAGGCCGCCGTGCACCAAGCGGTGGCCGACGGCGCCGATGTTGTGGACATTGGGGGTGTTAAGGCCGGCCCGGGGGAGAACGTCGACGCCGAGGCGGAGATCGCCCGGGTGGTGCCCTTCATCGAATGGGTGCGCGGCGCCCACCCAGACCTACTGATCAGCGTTGACACGTGGCGCGCCGCGGTAGCGGATAAGGCCTGCGCGGCAGGCGCCGACCTCGTCAATGACACCTGGGCGGGAGCCGATCCCGACCTACCTGGAGTGGCAGCTGCGCACGGCGCGGGCGTGGTGTGCTCACATACCGGCGGTGCGGTGCCGCGCACCCGGCCTTTTCGGGTCAACTACGGGACCGATGTCGACGATGTCGTTCACGCGGTGATCGCCGAGGTGACGGCCGCGGCCGAGCGCGCGCTAGCGCTCGGGGTAGCCAAAGACGCGATTCTGATCGATCCGACCCACGATTTCGGCAAAAATACGTTCCACGGGCTCATTTTGTTGCGCCAGGTAAACGATCTCGTTAATACCGGGTGGCCTGTGTTGATGGCGTTGAGCAACAAGGATTTTATCGGGGAGACTCTTGGTGTGGGACTGACGGAACGACTCGAGGGCACTCTCGCCGCCACCGCATTGGCGGCAGCGGCCGGTGCTCGCATGTTCCGGGTGCACGAAGTCGGACCCACTCGGCGCACGCTGGAAATGGTGGGCTCCATCGTCGGGACCCGCCCTCCGGCGCGAACAGTAAGGGGGTTGGCATGACCCATCAATTAGACGGAGCAGTAGGTATTGACCCGGGCTGGCTGGACACACACAGCTGGAACCGGCCCGAATGGACTGTTGAACAGCTCATCGCCGCGAAGAAGGGTCGCACCGTTTCGGTGGTGCTGCCCGCTCTCAACGAGCAGGAAACCGTCGCGGCCGTCGTCGACACCATCAGTCCGCTGCTCGGCGGCTTGGTGGATGAGCTGATCGTGCTCGACTCCGGCTCCACCGACGACACCGCGATCCGTGCGGTGGCTGCCGGGGCGCGAGTGGTCAGCCGTGAGCAGGCACTGCCCGAGGTGCCGCCCACCCCCGGTAAGGGCGAGGTGCTTTGGCGGTCGGTGGCCGCGACGACCGGCGACTTGATCGCGTTCGTTGACTCCGACCTCATCGACCCCGATCCGATGTTCGTACCGCATCTGTTAGGCCCCCTGCTGCTTCACCAGGGCCTGCACCTGGTGAAGGGTTTCTACCGGCGCCCGCTGAAGGTCAGCGGTGCCGAGGATGCCAATGGCGGCGGACGGGTGACCGAGCTGGTGGCCCGACCCATGCTGGCGGCGCTGCGTCCCGAGCTGAGCTGTGTGGTGCAGCCCCTGGGCGGCGAGTACGCGGGCACCCGCGAGCTGCTCTCGCAGGTGCCGTTCGCGCCCGGATACGGCGTGGAGATTGGTCTGCTGATCGACACCTACGACCGGCTGGGGCTGGGCTCCATCGCTCAGGTGAACCTGGGGGTGCGCAGCCATCGCAACCGGCCGCTGGTCGAGCTGGGGGTCATGAGCCGTCAGGTGATGGCCACGATGCTGTCGCGGTGCGGGATTCCGGATTCGGGCGTGGGGATCACCCAGTTCTTCGCCGACGGTGACGGTTTTACCCCGCGTAGCTCGACGGTCTCGCTGGAGGACCGTCCGCCGATGAACACCCTGCGCTGAACGGTCAGCTTTTCTGGATATCTCGTTCGCCCTCGGTGGGCGACCACACCGTGACGATCATGTGGCCGTCGTCCAGCCGTACTGCGGAAGCCCCCGCGATATCGGCGACGTAGAACGGGGAGAACCGCCGCCCGCGTAGGTCGAATCCGATGGTGGCGAAGAGATGCTCGGCGAAGGCTGCATGCAGGTCCAGATCTTGCTCATCGTGGACGGTGCCCCAGACCTTGGCGTCACCCTCGGCGATGTGGGTGTCGACGGTTGCCGTGTGCAGCTCGAATCGAGGATCACGTGCGAGGTCGCCGAGCTTGGTGGTGCCCGGCATACCGCCGACGATCAAGCGACCGGCGAAGATGCGCGGCTCCATCGGGCTGATACGCGGCGCGCCCGATCGTCGAACCGTCGACAGGAAGCACAGATTGCGGGTTGCGTCGTGGCGCCGGGTGAAGACTTCGGCTATCCCCGGAGCCTGCCGTGTGAACTCTTGCCAGGAGGTCATAGCCCAACGGTAGGCCCGTTGTCGGACCTCGCTGGCAAGATCGGTGTCGTGACGTTCGCACTGACATATCTGCTGGTTCTCATCGCTGTCGCCGCCGTGCTGTTTGTGCTGGGCTCGAAGCTCTTCGGCCGGGGAGAGGTGTTGCCACCTCTAGCGAAGGGCACCACCGCCACCGTGCTGCCCGCTGAACGCGTATCGGGTGCAGACGTGGACGCCGTCAAGTTCTCCCTGGTATTCCGCGGTTACAAGTCCAGCGAGGTCGACTGGGTGTTGGACCGGCTCGCCCGGCAGATCGACGAGCTGCGCCTTGAGCTCGATGAAACTCGGAGCCACACCGTTGACTCCGAGTAAGGAGCTCGCACGCTGTTCCTGGGCAGTCGACCCGCCAGGGTCCACCCTCTACGCCGACTACCACGACTACGAATGGGGACGCCCGCTCTACGGACGCGATGCGTTGTTCGAGCGGCTGTGCCTGGAGGCGTTTCAGAGCGGCCTGGCGTGGATCACCATCCTGCGTAAACGTGAGGGTTTCCGGCGAGCATTCGACGGTTTCGATCCCGAGCGGGTTGCGCGGTATGGCGACAAAGACTTCGCCCGGCTGATGGCCGATGCCGAGATCGTGCGGAACCGCGCCAAGATCGAATCCGCGATCTCCAATGCCCGGGTGATCCTCGATCTGGACACCGATCTCTCGGACCTGTTGTGGTCGTTCGCACCGAAACGCCGCGCCCGGCCACAGCGTCTTTCCGACGTGCTCGCTGTCACCGACGAATCCAAGGCGATGGCCGCCGAACTCAAGCGCCGTGGCTTCCGTTTCATAGGTCCTACCACGGCATATGCCCTGATGCAGGCGACCGGAATGGTGGACGATCATGTGCGGTCCTGCTGGGTTCCGCGAGCCGATACGGCGCCCTCCGGACGGCCCAGTTGAGGGTCTGGTGTTCCCAGATGTTCGCCATAGGGAAGAATGGCCCAGTGAAACGGCAGCTCAGATAGGGAACAATGGTCTGAGATGCCGAACACCCTTGGCTGGAATTTGGAGGGAGCACACGATGGCGGCCATGAAGCCCCGAACAGGCGACGGTCCTCTCGAGGCTACGAAAGAGGGGCGCGGGATCGTCATGCGCGTGCCACTG
>JBOGDC010000021.1:0-98827 GCA_050701835.1 Mycobacterium sp.
TCGTACCCCTGCGTCGAGATGGGCGTCCCGAATTCGATATGCCACTTAGACGGCAGCGGCACCAGGCCGACGGGCCCGGCCGCCGGGAACAGCGGGGTCACCGGGAAGTACGGCAGTCCGAACAACCGGGCAATCACCTTCAGATCGGCGATCATCGGATAGATCTCCTCCGACCCGACGATCGAGCACGGGATGATCGGTGCTCCGGTGCGGATAGCGGCCGAAACAAATCCACCGCGGCCGAAGCGTTGCAGCTTGTAGCGATCCTTGAATGGCTTGCCCAAGCCCTTGTAGCCCTCCGGGAACACGGCGGTCAGCTCGCCGGCGGACAGTAGCCTGTGCGCGTCTGCGGCGCAGGCCAGCGTATGACCGGCTTTTCGCGCCAACTGCCCCAGGAAAGGCGCGTCGAACACCATGTCGGCTGCCAGGTTGCGAAGGTTCCGGTTACCGGAGCAGCGGTCATGCACGGCCACCGACAGCATCAGTCCATCGAGCGGCAGCACACCCGCATGGTTAGCCACGACCAATGCTCCACCGGTCGTCGGGATGTTCTCTGCGCCGGTCACGTCCACCCTGAACCACCGGTTGAACAATGGCCTCAGCAAAGGAAGCAGCAGTGATTCGTTGAGGTGTTCGTCGAAGCCGAAATCGTCGACGCTGTAGTCACCGCCCACCCGCCTGCGGATGAACTCAGCGACCGCAGCGATATTGGCCGCGAGTGTGGTCAGCGACTCGTCGTCGCCGACGTGGGCGTTGCCCTGCGCCGCGCGGATCTCATTGAGGTCATGGATCACTGCGGCGGTGTCCGTTGCGGGCGCGCCGTTAGCCATCGACGACGGGTGCCGTCGCCCGGCGTCGGCGCGCGCCTCGGCGCGACGAGCGCGAGCAGCATGGCGTTCCGAATTACCCTGTAGTTGAATAACTTTCGCCTTGGTCTCACCGGCCATGCCTGTCACCTCCACCCTTGTCTACGAACTAATCTTCTGCGCGAGAGCCACCGCGCGATCTCCCAACGAGCGTACCCACTCCGGCTCGATAACTGGAGTGATCCCGCGGCCCCGAATGTAATCTCCGAAGGCACCGACGGTCGTCCACTTGGGCTGATAGTCGAGCTCGGTCTTCATCCGCGTGTTGTCCACCGCGCGCCCATAAGCCAGCCAATCCTGCTGTTCGACACTCAGCTCGGTGTAGCGGGTGCCCTTGGTGAATGACGCGATGGCAGAGACCGCAAACGGCGGCACGGGGATGCCGAGCTGCCCAGAACGGCGCACGGCTTGCGACATCATCATCACGCCGTCGGCCGCGACATTGAAGGTTCCCGACTTACCCGCCATGGTGGCACGCTCAAGTGCACCCAGGGCGTCCTGCTCGTGCAGCAGCTGCAGACGGGCATCTCGTCCGATCATCGTCGGGACCACCGGCCCCGCCAGATACCGGGCCAGCGCGGTATCCATACCCGGGCCGATGAGGTTGGCCAGCCGCAGAATCGTCACCGCCACCTCGGGACGACGACGGCCCAGACCGCGCGCATAACTTTCGATGTCGATGCTGTCGCGTGCGAACCCGTCAGCAGGCGGGCGGCGTGCGCTCATCTCCTCGGTGAACATCACCGGATCGCGACCGCTCGATCCGTACACCTGCGAGGTGGACTTCACGATCACACGCTGCACGGATGGTGCCTTCTGGCACGCAGCGAACAGCTGCATCGCGCCCATCACGTTCAGTTCCTTGAGGGCGGCCCGTCCACCGGAGCGCGGCGAGTACGAGGCCGACGCGGTGTGTACCACCGTGTCGACCTCGCCGTTGCGGATGACCTTCGCGATGAACGGGTTGCGGATATCGGCCCGCACGAATTCGGCCCGACCCATTCTGCGCAGCAGATCCTTGCTTGGAGCGACGGCGTCCACCGCGATGACGCGGTTGATCATCGGGTTCTGTACCAGGCGCGCGGCCAGGTAACCCCCGAGGAATCGACTGGCTCCGGTGACCAGCACCACCCGCGGGTAATGCAGAGTGGTCTCACCGGTGCTCACGGACGAAGCCTATCCATCAAGGCACCAATGGGCATCCCGAGCGGATACCCACTAACGCAAGGTTTACTTGCCGAGTTTTCTGCGCTGAACCCGAGTGCGCCGAAGCAGCTTGCGGTGCTTCTTCTTGGACATACGCTTGCGCCGCTTCTTGATGACTGAACCCATGAACTCCTGCTACCTACTTCGAAATCGTCTTTACCGAGGGCGCGTGCACAGCGGCTACTGCCAGCCGTACACAAGGCGCCCTAACCCCACAAAGGCTTAAGCCAGGGTGCCGCATGACTCTACCTGCTGCGGCCCCAGGTCAGGAAACCGGCAGAACCTACTAGCCGAACTGCTATCCGGCGTCGAAGTAGGAGGCCTGCAACAGATCGTTGACGGCCTTCGCGTGTACCCGGAACGATCGGCCGACCCGTACCGCGGGCAGCTCCCCGTTGTGAACCAGCCGGTACACGGTCATCTTGCTGACACGCATCAGCGCAGCGACCTCGGCGACGGTGAGGAACTGAGCTTTCCCAGACTGGCCAGCAGCCGACACGTCCCGAGCCGGCTTGGCGCCGGCCCCGTCGCGAGCGGATGGCCCATTCATTGATGTCATCGCATACCCATTTCCCTATGCACGTGTCGTGCCGCCGATCTTCCCCACCGGCGGTACGGACACGCACGTGCTAGAAGGAGAATAGCGGGACCAGTGGGGTTCCTGATACCCGTGTGGGCTAATTGATCAAGATTTGGTTAAATTACTCTGATGTGATTCCGAGCTGCTCGGAGCGTGTTTTTGCGGCATCGACGGCCGCGTAGACGCTTGCCCGCAAACCTCCACGTTCCAATTCACGCAGCGCAGCGGCGGTAGTACCACCCGGCGAGGTAATCGTTGCGCGTAGCTCGGCAGCGGTCGTATCGACCTCGGTACGGGTCTGTAGCCCGGGGGCACGATTTTCGTCGGATTCGGCTCGTTCGAGGAGCATCGCAGCCGATCCGGCCATGGTTTGGACGACCAGATCGGTGGCGACGGGCCGTGAGAGACCCGAAGCGACCCCGGCGTCGACGAGCGCCTCGACAAGCAGGAAGAAGTACGCCGGCCCCGATCCGGACAGCGCGGTGACGGTGTCCATCTGCGATTCGGCGACCTTGATGACGGTGCCCACCGCCTCCAGGAGCTCGGCGACAGCGCTCAGCTGCTCATCGGTGGCGAAACGACCCTTGGCAATGGCGCTGACCCCGGCACCGACGAGCATCGGGGCATTGGGCATCACCCGCACCACCGGCGCACCGGCCGCCAGTTTGGACTCGAAGAAGCCCGCGGACACCCCCGCGGCCACGGAGACCAACACCTGCTCGGTTTCCCGTTCGTTGGCCTCGGCGTCGAGTTTCGCCAAGGCCGCGGCGATCTCTGTCGTCGCACTCTCGACATCGGACGGTTTGACCGCCACGACGATGAAGTCGGCACCCTCTACAGCGTCGGCCACCTCGCTGACACGGATGGAGTACGCCTCGGCGAGAGCCTTCGCCCGGGCGGGCACCTTCTCCGAGACGACGATGTCCTTAGCTTGCCGTCCGGCCCTCAGCAGCCCGGAGATAAGTGCTTCGCCGATATTGCCGCCGCCGATGATTGCGATTCTGGACATGCCGACCAGCATGGCAGACCCGTTAGCACCCCAGGAACCGGCTTTCTGCGCGTGTGCGCACACACTGACCGGTTTGTGACTATTCGCAGATCTCGCCCAAGTGGTGGCGCGCGGCGGATACCCGGACTACAAGTTACATATGTCCCAACCGCAGCGTCACGTAGAGACGGCCCCCGTTTTCGTACCCAAGCCCCTCGATACCGATCTGCCTGACGGAGTGCACGGCTGGGCCCAGCCCGAGTTCAATCGGGTCGTCCGGAAGTTCACGTCAATGTATGTCGGCCGCATCGGCGGCGGTGCGCTCTGCGTCTATGTCGACGGCGAATCGGTGCTCGATATCTGGGCCGGCGAAGCGCGGCCCGGTATCCCTTGGACCCGCGACACCGCCCCCCTCGTTTATTCGGCATCCAAGGGCGTGACCGCCACCGTGATTCACCGCCTGGCCGACCGCGGTCTACTGGCCTACGACGCTCCGGTGGCCCGCTACTGGCCGCAGTTCGCGGCCAACGGCAAGGAGGCGATCACGGTGCGGGAAGTCCTGGCGCACAAGTCTGGGTTGGCGGCGCTGGCCGCGATCGCCTCCACGCCGGAGGAGCTCCTCGACCACGAACTCATGGAGCGGCGGCTCGCCGCCGCGCCTGTCGGGCGCTACTACGGGAAGGCCGCCTATCACGCGATGAGTTACGGATGGCTATTAGCCGGGCTCGCCCGCGCGATCACCGGCCAGGACATGCGTACGCTGTATCGCACCGAGATCGCGGAAACCCTTGGGGTGGATGGCATTCACCTGGGCCGCCCGCCTGCCGATTCACCGACGGTCCCCGCGGGTATCTACGCGCAGCTGGCGAAGACCGTAAGGATCCCGTTGCTATCTCAAGGCCTGTCAGTTGGCGCGCGCATCGTCGACGCCATTCCCGGCGCCCGGGGCGCCACCGGAGCGATCCACTTACCCGGGGCCGAACGCATCATCGCCGACGACGGGCACACCAGCGCACCGATCTACGACACGCAGATGGGCGCGGGCAACGCCGTCTGCACCGCCCCGGCACTGGCCAAGCTCTACGCCGCGCTGAGCAATCGAGGAAGCGTGGACGGGCGGCAGCTGCTGTCGGCAGAGAAGACCGCCGAACTCGCCCGCGGACGAGGGATCAGACTCAGCCTTCCCGTCACCCGGGACATCTGGGACCTCGGCTACCACTCGATACCGGCTCCGGGCCTCGCGGGCGGTTTCGGGCATATGGGGGCAGGCGGTTCCACCGGTTGGGCAGACCCGAAGCGCCGCATAGCCGTTGGACTGGCGCATAATCACCTGGTGCTACCCAATCCGATGCACAACGTGGCCTTTCCCCGGTTGTGGGCAGCGACCGTGCGAAGCGCGCGCTAGGCCGTAGCCGCCAGCGCCTGCCGGTCCTCGGCGGCGAATGTGTCTTCCAGCTGTAGCGGCGAATAGTCGAGGTCGATCTCCTGCAACGGTCGGCCGCGTGCGCTGCTGATCGTTCCGAAACGCCGCATCCCCTTATCGGCGGAGTACTGCATGAACTCGTCCACCGAAAGCCCGAATGGGATGTCCTCGCTGTAGAGCGCGAAGCCTTCCTCGGTGAGGCGCAATGCGATCGGAATGAGTTCGTTCATCCGCGCTTCGAAGACCGACCAATTGGCATCGTCGGCCGCAACGTGCCGCCGACAGGTGAAGGTGCCCCAAGCCATATGGCGACGCTCGTCGTCGCCGATCCGGCGGATCAGCTCCTGCATACCGGGAAGAATCCCGCGGTCTACGCAGATCTTGTGCCACGCAAAGTATCCCGTGAGCGCCAGCATGCCCTCCACGACGTGGTTGTAGGTCACCGATGCCCGCACCTGCGCCGCCGGGGACGGATCGGTGGCCAGCCTGTCGAGCGCATCGGGAAGCTCATCGAAGAAGATCTCGCGGTATGCCGGAAGATCGTCGAGATACCCGTGCAGATCCTCGCTGACCCCGACCGCGTCAAGCCAGAGGCGGAAAACCTGCGTGTGCTTGGCTTCCTCAAAAGCGAACTGCGTCAGATACATTTCGTCGCCGAGCCGGCCCTCGGCCCGCATGGCCGTCATGAACGGCTGGATGTCCTGGGTCACCGATTCCTCGCCCGCGATGAACTGCGCGCACAGCCGGGTGGCGTACTCACGTTCACGATCGGTGAGCGATTCCCAGTTGGCCCGATCGCGCGAGAAGTCGATATCGGCCGGATCCCAGAATTTCGCGTTGCCGCCGACGAACAGCTTGAGCGGCAAGGAGTCCCAGTTGAGGCCTCCTTCGCGCAATGATCCGTACTGCGTCCGCGTCATGACGGCCTCCTAGCGTCGACATTGACCTAGTGACCATCCTGTATGTGATGCAGCCCACAATCAAGAGTGATGGTCAGACCCCGGCGGCGGCCCTGGGCCGAAGACGCGTCGGCAACCGGCGATATCCGTGCAGATTGACCAGCGCACGCGGTTCGGGCGCCTCGGTCAGGACAAGCTCCGGGTAACGCTCGAACAGTCCGCGCAGTGCCGTGACGCCCTCGATGCGAGCCAATGCGGCGCCAATGCATGCATGAACCCCGGTGCCGAAGGCGAGGTGATCACGGGCGTTCGGCCGGGTGATATCGAAACGGTTCGGCCGGTCAAATATCCGCGGATCGCGATTCGCGCCGCCCAACAATGCGGCCACCGATTCCCCCTTGGCAAGCCGCAAGCCGTCAACCTCGATGTCTTCCAGCGCGATTCGCGCCGTCATCTGAACCGGCGAACGGAACCGCAGGATCTCCTCCACTGCACCAGGCCACAAGTCGGGGTCATCGCGCAGCAGCTGCAGTTGATCGGGATGCTCCCGCAGGAGCGCAATCCCATTTCCGATCAGGTTGACGGTCGTCTCGAATCCCGCACCAAGGAGGAGCGAGGCGTTAGCCGCGAGCTCTCGGTATGTCATGTCACCGCTTGCCGCGAGCCGATGAAACGGCGTGTCCCCCGGCTCGGTACTCCGCAGCCGATCGAAGTGCTCGCGTAGGAACGCGTCTAGTTCTCGGAGGCCATCCAGAGCGTCGCGATACACGGACCAGGCGATCCCGACATCCAATAGCGGGGTTCCCTTATCGCCGTACTCCAGGAAGTGCGAGTACGAATCGTCCGGCACACCAAGGAGTTCAGCGATGATCACAATCGGAAGGAGCTCGGCATAGTCCGCGATCAAGTCTGGTTCAGGTTTCGACTCGAGCCCGTTCAACAGTCCGTTTGTAACCTCCGAGATGCGCTCGGCGAGTCCGTCGACGGCACGTGGCGTGAAGCTCTGCGCCACCAGACGGCGGTAATGCGTGTGCTCGGGCGGGTCCACCTGGACCATCGCCGGGGGCTCGACAGGATTGGGCAATCCCGGATCGGTGCGACGGATCAACGCCAGCAGCGGCCCCGGCAGCGCCAGATTTGTACGCGTGGCAGCACCAAATCTGTTGTCTCGCATAACTATTCTACTTATCTCATGGTCGACCGTCACCGCCACGTACTTCGTCTGGATCAGCCGCCCGCGCTGTCGGATCTGTTCGAAGTACGGGTAGGGCTCACCCCACTTGCCAGGCCCCATCAAGACCCGCCCCAGCGGGTCACCGAATCGAGCGCGAGCGGACATGTACGCCCGCGGCACCCCATGCATGGCCATCCACCTGAACCAGATGCCTGTCTGCATTGCCTCATCTCCCTACCGCACCTTGCGAGACATACGGGCATTTTTTGTCTCTATGCCTCGCTCGTACGATACAACTGCCCATAACATCGGGCAAGACCTTTGGAGGATGTGGTGCACGAGTGACGACGGCCAATTTCCTACGCAGAATGCTCGTACCGGACCCGGCGACGCTGGCTCAGATCAGCGAGCCGGATGAGATCGCCGCACGCATACTGCAGGCCGCCCTGGAACAGTTTGAGCTGGTCGGCGTCCGGCGGACCACACTGCAGGACGTCGCCCGTAGGTGCGGGGTCGGTCGCGCCACGCTCTACCGTCGGTTTGCCACCAAGGAAGCACTTGTCGACGCCGTGGTGATCGCGGAGGTTCGCCGATTCCTCATCGGCAGTGCGCGCGCTCGCGCACAGGGCAGGACGTTCGAGGAAAGCGGGATCAACTCAACGATCTTCACAGTCAAGTTTCTTCGCGACCACGCACTACTCAACAAACTAGTGCAGACCGAACCGGAGAACATCATGCCCCGCTTCGCGGGAGATGCGGCCGCACTCCTGGAATTCATCGTCGACTACAGCACCGCACAGTGGCGCAGTGAACTCTTCGGCGATGCGACGCCGCGCCCGGATCAAGAACAGCATTTACGTACCGCATCGGAATTAACTACCCGCCTTGCGATTTCATTCATCCTAACTCCAGAGACCAGAATCCCGCTGGATAGCGACGACGAGATCCGCGAATACGCCAGGAACTACATCATGCCGATACTCACCAGCGCGAAGGCTTACCCTCGCTAGCACGCCTCAGGTCACCGGTACCTGATCGAGAATCACGCGAGTGGCCAGTTCCGCACTCTGCGCGGCACCACCGATCGTTGACGGAAAGTCGGTCGCGGTCCAGTCACCGGCGAGCGCCAGTCCGCACACACCCGTCCGCTGCGGCGGACGGGTGCCTGCCGTGCCCGGCCGCTCGCTGTAGGTGGCGCGCGGCATCCGCACCACATGGGCGTGAACCAGTTCGGCATCCTGGGCGGCGGGATAGTAGTTGCGCAGGAACCGCATACACGTATCGACGATCTGGCTACTCGACTTCAACGAGTTCAACGCGTACGCGGCGCTGACCGTGATCTCGTACGAGTACAGACCGCGTTCGCTGCCGTCGTATCCCACCATCTTCTGCCGATCGAAGACCTGCTCGACCACGCCCTCGCCACCCAAGAGCGCATCGAGGATGGTCTCCAACCCCAGTGACTTGTTCAGGTACAGATACACACTCACCAACGGGGCAGGCACGAGGTTAGCCGCCGCACGGTACAGCTGCTCGCGTCCGGGCACGCCGTCGAGCAGCCCCTCGACGGCCCACGGCGGGACGGCGCAGATCACCGCATTCGCGGGGATGAATTCACCGTCGGCCAGGGTGACCCCTTGAACCACGTTCTCACGCACCACGATTGACCTCACCACGGCGCGTCCGCGCACCTCGCAGCCGTGGTTAGCGAGCACCTTCTCGGCACCCGTGACGAACAACGAGGTGAAGTCGACGGTGGAATACAGCAGCGATCCGTTGCGTGCGGCGCCACGTCCGCGTCGCCCCATGGTGACCAGAAGATTCCGGAATGCATTGGCCGAGAGCAGGTTCGGCTTTTCGTTGTGTGCACCAATGATCAGGAAATCGATCCAGGTGTCGCGCGCGATCTTTGGCATCCCGATCCTGTCGAGCCATTCCTCGACAGTGATGTCGTCCAGATCGTGCGGTGGCCGGACGCAATCCCGGACGATCCGCGCGTACGCCCGCCACACCCGGAGTCGGTCGGCGATGCTCGCGGCGGGAAGCCAAGCGAACGTCCGGAACAGCGAGGTGCCGTCCACCTCTCCCCCAGGAAGCAGTCGCCGCGCATACGTACCCGATTGGACGGCCAAAAGGTCTCGTGTCCCGATGGTTTCGAGGTAACGCAGCAGCTCCTCCATCGATCCGGACATGACATGCACCCCGTTGTCGGCAACGTCGCCAACCTGAGGGATTTCGACCGCGTAGGTGCGGCCGCCCAGTGAGGCGCGGCGTTCCAACAGCGTCACCCGAAACCCGGACTCCGCCATCCACACCGCCGAGGCCAGTCCCGCCACACCTGCACCGATCACCACACAGTGGTTTACCTCACGCATCGACCGCCCCCAATCCGTGGGTGATGTAGTTGGCGAAATAGCGGCGTACCGCCGCAGGGTCAGATAAGTCGATGACGATGGGCGGAAGTATTTCGATGCTCATCAGCGTTCGGATGATCCATTCGGCGGCTTCGCCCGGAACGACACGTGCGGGAATCTCCTTGCGCTGCTGCGCTTCCTGAATAAGTGGTGTCCAGAATGCGACGGAACGCTCCATCAGGTCCTCACCGCGCTCGTCCAGGATCAGATCCAGCAGATCGGTGGTGTGCAGGGCCAGCTGATCCGTCCAGCGGCGGTGCTCGCAGATGCCCGCCGCCGCGGCCGCGACCTGATCTGCCAGCGTGCTCTCGGCGCTCACCGCCGCGGCGAAGAATTCGATGAATGCATCTGCGAGATAACCGAATGCGGTGTCGATGGCGGCCTGCTTGCCGCCGAACCAGTTGTACAGGGTGCTGCGCGACACCCCGGCCTGCTCGGCCGCAGCCGACAAGTTGAACCGCTGCATGCCCGATCGCACAAGTGTCATGGCGACCGCGGCCACGATGGGCTCGGGGATATTGCCGCGGGGGTTATCGGACGACGCCACCTTCATGTTGGACACAATATGAAAAAATGTCCAACCCGTCAATCAAGTCTTTCCCGTAAACGCCTACGAGGGTGTCAGGCGGGCACGCAGATGATGACCGGGATTTCCCGATCGGTGTTCTTCTGGTACCCCGCATAGCCCGGGTTGACCTTGACGATCGTCGGCCACAGCGCGGCCTTCTCCTCGTCCGAAGCGGTATGTGCCCTGAAGGGACGCGTGACATCGTCGGCGGCGATCTCGACAGCCGGGTTGGCGACCAGATTCTTGTACCAGGCCGGGTTCGCTGTGCCCCCACCGTAGGACGCCACCAGCACGACCCTGTCGGGTTCATAGATCGGCGCGGTCAACAGGGTGCCGCGGCGCTGCCCCGTCTTGCTACCAGTGGTGTACAGCTCCACGGGCTGCATGCCCAGTACCTTTTTGGGGTACCGGCCACCGGTCAGCGCGAGCAGGACCCGGTGCCCGTTCTCCAGGCACCACGCGCCGGCACGGATTGCCCAATCAGGTTGCTTACTCATAGAAATCCTCCTTAAGCCGGTTCGCAGATCACCACGGGGATGTCCCGCTCGGTGCTGCGCTGGTATCCCTCATACGGATTGCCACGGCCCCGGGTGATCTCCGGCCATAGTTCGGCCTTCTCCTCCTTCGAGGCGGTGCGCGCGGTGTACGGCTTCGTCACGCCGCGCACGGTGATCTCGACATTCGGGTTGGCGACAAGATTCACGTACCACGCGGGGTTGTGCGAGGCCCCGCCGAGCGAAGCGATCACAACGATCCGCTCCGGGGTGAAGATGGGCGAGCTCAACAGGCTGGAGCGCCGCTCACCGGACTTACGTCCGATGGTGTGCAACTCCAACGTCGGCATCGTGCCGAGTTTGTGCGGCCAACGGCCCCCAGTGAGCTTCAGCAGGGCGCGGTGTCCGTTCTCCAGCACCCACGCACCTCCCTCGGCGGCCCAGTCAGGCGTCTTCTGCTTGTCACCCATGGTCGGCACTCCTCCAGTCAAGTAGCCCGATCAGTTTACCGGCACCATGGCCAGCTGGCGAGACTGCACCACCAGAGCACCCTCGGAGTCAATGACCGTGTGTTCAGAATCAAACCAATGCTGCCCAATCTGGTTGGTGCTGCACAGCACACGCAACCAGCCGTCGGAAGGCAACGTGCGTAGGTAGGTGGTCAGCTGCACCGTGGGGGCCCAGCCGAAGCGCCCCAACGGGAACGTGACCGGTACCGAGATATCTCCGCACACCAACGCGAACAGGCCGTCGGGAGCCATATCGCGCGGCCGGGCCCACAACACGATCTCTGGCTTGCCGCGCTCGCTCAGGTCGCTCATCGACCGCAGCGAGGGACGCACGTCGATTCCACCGAACAGGTGGAAAATATCGCCCATGGGGTGACCTTCCGCGATCGGCGACACCCCCGGTGGCGGTTCGGCAGGCAGCTGGGTCAATGCGGGCGGCAGTGCCGTCAACAACGGCCCCACATGCTGTTCGGGAGTGCCCAGGGTGACGATGGCGTGCACCGCGGTGCGGCCATCCTGCACCAGTTCCGCGTCGACAAGCGAGATCTGCCGACCACGTTTGCGCACCGTCGTGCGTACTTGCATGTCACCGGGCGAGGGCGCGGACAGATAGCTCGCGCTGACGGCGATGGGCTCGGGTACCCCCTCGGATAAGCCGCCTTCGCGAAGCGCTTCGGCCAGTGTTTCGCGTGCCGCACCGGCCAGGAGCGCAAGCATGACACCGCCATGCAGCTTGGGTCCGATGGTCCAGATCTCGTTGAGGTGCGCGTCAAACAAACCGTCGCCCGCGGGCGTCAGGGACATTGCTTGCGCGAAGGGAGCGTCGCTTGTCACGCCCTCTATCGCACCAGATGCGTTCTAGCGAACTCCAGGGACTCCCTGAGAATGACCTCACGTTGATCCTCGGTGCGCGCGTAGGAGGTATGCACCTCCAGCACCACCTGACCGGAGAAATCGCCGGCGGCGAGCTCCCTGCACACCTGCGCAACGGGCTGAGTCCCCTTGCCCGGCACCAGATGTTCATCAACGGAGGCACCCGTTCCATCGGTGAGATGCAAGTGCGTCAGCCCCGATCCCATGCGGTGCATCATGTCCAGCGCATCGGTCCCGGCGGTAGCGGTGTGTGACAGGTCCAGGGTGTAGTGCGCATGGTTCGCGTCGGTCGGATCGAAGGACGGCGCGAAGGCCGAGACCCCGATACCGGGTCTGCCGCCGCGACGCTTCATGCGCTCCACCGATGTCTGCCCCGCTCCGAATAGACGGTCGGCGCGCAACGGGAACATGTTCTCCACCGCAACATGCACATCACTCGAATCCTCGAGCGAAGCAACCTGTTCGGCGAAACCATCCGCGTACCGGCGCTGCCAGCGAAACGGCGGATGTACGACAACCGTTTGAGCGCCGAGCTTTTCGGCGGCGCGCACGCTGCGTTCAAGCTTGGATATCGGGTTGGCGCCCCAGACGCGCTGTGAGACGAGCAGGCACGGGGCATGGACGGACAGAACCGGCATGTCGTACTTACGCGAGAGTTTCGCGACGGCATTTTCGTCCTGGCTCACCGCCTCGGCCCACACCATGAGCTCGACTCCGTCGTACCCGAGCCGGGCCGCATACTCGAAGGCCGCTTCGGTCTTGAGCGGATATACCGAGGCCGTCGACAGACCAATTTTGATCGCAGGGCGCACGGTTCGGTAACGCTACCTAATCAACCGCTTGCAGCATGAGCACCAGGGGGCCGAATGCGATCAGAGCTCCCACCACGATCGCGATGAGAATGCTGGTCAGGTCCACTGTCTTGCGAATCACCCACAGGGAGGCGACCAGAATCGCGATAAATAACACACCCAGAACTAAGGCGATGCCCTGATTCCAGCCCCACAGTTCCCGGAATCCGAGGAACAGTCCCGCACCCGCGGCGGTCGCCAACAGATACTGCGACGCGATCCACGTACCGCGCAGGTAGGTCTTAACCTTCGCCCGCCGATCGACTTTGGTGGCGGCGTCAGACTTGGTTTCCGCGGCGACGGCGACACGCTGACTGGCGTCGGATTCGGCCGCGTGCCCGTGCGCGTCGACGAGTTCCCGGAGTTCGTGCTCGAGCTGGTATTCGTCTTCCCCGAACTCGTCGTCCTCGACATCCTGCTCGGCATCGTGTGAGGTCCACTCGACGGCCGAAGCCCGGCCGTATTCGTCGTACTCGTCTTCTTCGTACTCTGCGTACTCGTCCTCCTGGACGAGCGGCTCCGGCTTGGGTTCCGGCTCCACGATGGCTTCAGGCACGGGTTCCGGCGCAGGGGCGCGTACCGGCTCTACAGGCTCAGGACGCGACACCGGCGGGGTCGGAACCACCGGGGCCACAGGCGCCGCCGGAGGTGTGTGCACAACGGGCGGCGCGGGTGCCTGCTTGACCGCCTCCGGCTTCGGTTCGGGTGTCGGCGCGGGCTTCGGCTCTCCGGTGACCGGCGCGATGATCCCGGTGGCGTCGTTGAAGTCGATCGACTTCCGCGGTTCCCCCGGCCGGACCTCGGGCGTGGGGGTCGGCGGGAAAATGCTGCGAAGTGGCGACGCCATAGAAGACGGGGCCGCGGGCTGCGGGGGTGTACCGCGACGCGCAGCCTCATCGGCCATGCTGTCGCCGCCGAACAACGCATCCGCGTTGGAGCGCAGGTACGAACGCGCCGCGGAGCCTTCGGGTGCCGACGGGGGCGCCGCTACTTCGGGAACGGGCGTCGGCGCCGGGTTGGGGCGCGCACGACCGCCCTTCTTATCGCGAATGACGGGTATCTCACCGGTGAGCTCGGCGACTGGGATGGCGTCGGCATTGCCACGCATCCGTCGCCGGTGCCCGCTGATTTTGCCGTCGTTGGCGCCATTGCGCGCCAACAGCTCGGCAACCGATACCGGTCGCTGAGTCTCGTCTGTTGACTCGGTCATGTCCTCTCCTACCGTCCGAGGCTTATGTCGCCGGCCCTGCGGCTCCGGGGACGGATCTCAATCCACAAAAGCGGTGCCATCAGCTTCGCTATCCAGCTTGCGCAGAATCAGCCCTTCGCGCAGAGCCCACGGACAGATGTCGACCGCCTCTAACGACAAAGCACGCATGCTTGCCTCCGCAACGAGTGCTCCGGCGACGATCTGAGGCGCTCTGTCGACACTGACTCCCTCTAACTCCGCACGGTCTGCGGTCGTCATTCGCGAGATGAACGCGATCAACTGACGCAGTCCGCTTGCTGTAAGTGTCCTCTTAACTCGCGGTCCTGCGCCGGAAGGTGCGGCACCGGTGAGTCGCGCGAGTGACCGGAACGTCTTGGAGGACGCTACAGCCAGGTCGGGCACCCCAGCCGCCGCCACCTGCTTGGCTGCGTCCACCAATTCTGATTCCAGCCAGTCACGCAGCATAGCGACGCGGCGACGTCCCGGCGGGTCTTCGGCCAACCACTCCCGGGTCAACCGACCGGCTCCCAGCGGCAGGGACAACGCGATATCGGGTTCCTCGTCGACACCACAGGACAGCTCGAGTGAGCCGCCGCCGATATCGAGGTTGATGATGCGCCCGGCACTCCAGCCATACCAACGCCGAACCGCCAGGAATGTCAGCCGCGACTCGTTGACCCCGGAGAGAACCGCTAGGTCCACGCCGGTTTCCTTCTTGACACGAACCAGCACCTCATCGGAGTTCGTGGCATCGCGCACCGCGGAGGTGGCGAACGCCATGATCTCGGCGCACCCAGAGCTGCGGGCAATCTTCGAGAACTCTTGGATGGTGTGAACGAGGCCGTCGGAGCCCTTGCGGGTGAGCTTGCCGGACTCGTCGATGTCCTCTGCCAGACGCAGCGCCGCCTTGGTCGAACTCATCGGTGTCGGGTGACCGCCCCGTCGGGCGTCGACCACCAACAGGTGCACCGTGTTGCTGCCGACATCCAGCACGCCTAATCGCACGGAGGACACGTTAGTGGGTCTACCGTTTACATCCGTGACGACGCTGCCAAAAGAGCCCCATCGGCGTGACACCTCCCTCGATGGGCAGGAGGTGGAGCTCGACTTCGCCCGTGAATGGGTGGAGTTCTATGACCCGGAGAATCCGGAGCATTTGATCAAGGCCGACATGACCTGGCTGCTGTCACATTGGACATGCGTATTCGGCACCCCGGCATGCCAGGGCACCGTTGCTGGACGGCCCGACGATGGTTGCTGCTCCCATGGGGCCTTTCTGTCGGATGCCGACGACCGGGCGAAGCTGGACGACTCGGTGAAACATCTCACCGCGGCGGACTGGCAATTCCTGGACAAGGGTCTGGGCCGCAAGGGTTACCTGGAGAAGGATGAGCTCGACGGGGAAAAGCAGTGGCGCACACGTAAGTACAAGGGTGCATGCATCTTCTTGAACCGCCCCGGATTCTCGGGCGGTATCGGCTGCGCGCTGCACTCGAAGGCCATCAAGCTGGATGTCGAGCCGCTGACAATGAAGCCCGAGGTGTGTTGGCAGCTGCCAATCCGGCGCACTCAGGTGTGGGTGGATCGACCCGACGGTTCGCAGATTCTGAAGACGACGATTAGCGAGTACGACCGGCGCGGCTGGGGCGAGGGCGGTGCCGACCTGCATTGGTACTGCACCGGGGACCCGGCGGCACACGTCGGCAAGAGGCAGGTCTGGCAGTCGTACGGGCCAGAGCTGACCGAGCTACTGGGCGGGAAGGCCTATGCGGAGCTCGCCGCGATGTGCAAGCGCCGCAGGGGGCTGGGACTGATCGCGGTGCACCCGGCCACGCGCGCCGCCGCCCCGCATTAAAGACCCGCGAACAGATCCGTCTCGGGTACGGGCGATGCGACGCGAGTGTGTACCAGCTCGTACCGTTCGGTCGGCCACAGCTGCTGCCGCCACGTCCACGGCAACACCAAGAAATGCCCTTTGGGGTCAAGCTGACTTGCGTGCGAGCGCAATGCCTTGTCCCGCAGCTCGAAGTACTCACTACACGCGATCTCAGTACTGACACGGCGGGACGCCGCTAGCCGCCGCAATGATCTGGTCAGCACGCTCAGAGCCCTCACCGACCGCGGCACGGCCAACGAGCGCTCGACGACCGGTTGGTCGCGTTGGGGCCGGGCCCTGCCATTACGGGCCATCCTGCGCCGCAGCTGTTCGGCCCGTTCGAAATTTCTCACCATCCGCGGCGTGACCCGTACCGGTTCGTGGATGTAGTACAGCTTCGAGACGGCCCACGATTCCCCCTCTGATCGCTCATAGGCCGCTACCGACATTTCGTGACAGCGGATGTGATCGGGGTGTGGATAGCCGCCGCATTCGTTGTAGGTGAGGATCACATGCGGTTTGAAGTCCCGGATCACCTCGGTCAGTCGCGCCACCGTCGCATCCAGCGGCACCCGCGCGAACCCGTCATCGGGCACCCGAGCGGGATCGAGCTGTAGACCAGAATCCTTGTAACCCAACCAAAGATGTTGAACACCAAGAACGCTGACCGCCTGAGCCATCTCTTCACGCCGGACCTGGGTCAGGTTCTCCCGAACCCCCGGCAGGTCCATCGCCGGGTTGAGGATGTCGCCTCGTTCGCCACCGGTGGCCGTTACCACCAACACATCGTGACCCTCGTCCGCATATTTGGCCAAGGTGGCTGCCCCCCTGCTGGACTCGTCGTCCGGGTGCGCATGCACCGCCATCAGCCGCATGCGTCCAGTGGACCACAGCCTGGAATGGCACTTCCGCTAGGGCCAGGCGCTACCGTCGACTGGTCGCGGGTTTCCGCAGGTCCTGAACCTCTGGCGCGGGTGGCAGCACGTTGAATCGATCCAGCTGATTCAACGCCCAGGCGCCCCATTTCTCGGCGCGCTCGATCGAGAACGCTTGTGTGGTACGTCGATTGATACCCGGCGCGATCCGCCCCATGAGGTACCCCAGCCATGCCTCGGTACGCACCGGCACCACGGCCAGGTCATAGCGCACCGACCGCATCACGGCGCGTGCCACCAGGTCGGGGCTCATCGGTGAGAACGGCAGCTTCTCAGTGAACTCCTGCACCTGGCGCATGATCTGCTTGCCGCGATCGATGGTTGCCTCATCCGAACCGATCATCGTCCCGTTGAGGCCGATGTTGGTGTTGATGAATCCCGGGCAGATCGCGCTGACCCCAACGCCCTTGGCTCCCAACTCAAGCCGCAGGCACTCGGTGAGCATCTTGACGCCCGCTTTGGACACCGAGTACGGCGCCATCACCGGAGTGGGCGTGAAGGCCGCCGCCGAGGCGATGTTGACGATATGCCCCGATCCGCGTTCGGCCATCTGCGCACCGAAGGCCCGGCAGCCGTACACCACACCCATCAGGTTGACGCTGAGAAGTTTGTCCCAGTCCGCCGGCTCCAACTTCAAAAAGGGTCCGCCTAGCGCGATTCCGGCGTTGTTGACCAGCACATCGGCGACGCCGTGATCGGCCAGCACATCACGGGCGAAGACCGACCAGGCATCGGGGTCCGTCACATCTAGCCGCATGGCGGTCGCGGTTTTCCCGGCGGCTTGGATCATCGCCACTGTGGCCTCGGCGGCATCCAGGTCCATATCCGAGACCACCACGTGCGCACCTTGTTTGGCGAACCGGATGGCGGTTGCCCTACCAATACCGCTCCCCGCCCCGGTGACAACTACCAGTCGCGGTTGCAGCCTGTTGAGTTTCATGCGGTCTCCTTTGACCGTGCATCGACGGACCTGGCGGCCGCCGGAACCGAGCTGTACTCATAGACATCGAGGTTGAAGTGTCGGTTTTGCCAATACATTTCACCGTGCGTCGAGGGACGGAACGGGGAATCACCGTGGTTGTCGATGTAGTAGGTGTTCGAACCCTCGCAGGTCGGTGTGAACAGGAAGTTCTTTTCCTGCCGCTTGAGACACTTCCGGAAGTACTCCTCGTGTGCTTCCTGACGGATCTCACAGACGTCGGCGCCCCGTCGCTTGGTTTCCGCGATGGCGCGACTCAGATGCGCCGAGGTGGCTTCGATCATCCACAGATAGGACCCGAGCACGAAGCCGTACGGTCCGGTGATGGTGAACATGTTTGGGTAGTCCGGCACGGAAACACCCTGGTATGCCTGGAATCTGTGTTCATCCCAGTACGCGCCCAGGTCCTTTCCGTCTCGTCCGATCACCGGGAACGGTGGTGTGGAACCCTTGTCCCACAGCTTGAATCCTGTCGCACAGATCAGCACGTCGACCTCGTGCTCGACACCGTCGACGGTGCGAACTCCGGTAGATGTGACGCATTCGATCGAGTCGGTGACCAGGCTGACATCCTGACGATTGAACGTCGTCAGGTAGTCATTGGACATCGACGGACGCTTGCAGCCCAGACCATAATGTGGAATCAGCTTCTCGCGGATCACGGGGTCGTCTACCTGGTTGCGCATCCACCGCCGCACCGGAATCTCGGCGAGCTTACGGATGGTCTCCACCACCACCTGCGGTCCCACCAACTGTCCACTCATCCCGAGTTCGGTACCGACCGTGCCCATCAACCTGATCGCGGACCTCAGGCGCTTGTTCTCCAGAATTCGGCGCCCCAGCGTGCCTACCTCGGAATCCAACTTGGGGAACACCCAGATCGGCGTCCGCTGGAACACCGTCAGGTGCTGGGTGTCATCGACTATGGCGGGCACCAATTGCAATGAGGTTGCGCCGGTCCCGATCACCGCGACCCTCTTGTCCTTCAGCGATACGTCGTGGTCCCACAGCGCGGTGTGAATCAGGGTGCCGGCGAAATCGTCGACACCGGGGATATCGGGCATCTTCGGGCGTTCCAGGCCGCCGATGGCCATCACACAATGCCGGGCGGTGATCTCCTGGCTGCCGTCTGTGGTCAACCGCCACAGGCTGTTTCGTTCATCGAACTTCGCACCCAGGATGGTTGTATTGAGCCGCAGTTTGCCCCGAAGACCGTACTTGTCCACCATATCGTCGGCGTAGTCACGCAGCTCATGCCCGGGCGCGAATACCCGGGACCAGTCCCCACGCTGTTCATAGGAGAAGCTGTAGACGAACGAGGGGATATCCACGGCGACACCCGGATAGGTGTTGGCATGCCAGGTGCCGCCGACCCGATCCCACTTGTCAACGATGACGAAGTCGTGGATACCCTTTCGTTGCAAGGCGATACCCGTTCCGATGCCACCGAATCCGGCCCCGACGACTACCACCTCGTAATCGGGTTTCTTCCGTTCGGCGGCCTTGGCCCGCCGCGGCGCGACACCTGTGGTCATAAACGGTCCCTACTTTCCGTGTCCGGCTAGGACACCCTGGTCGCCGAAAAGTTCCTGTTGCCAACGTTCCAGGAGCACGCCGGTGTCGATATCGTCCGGATGGAACCCCGGGCGCATGTACTTGGCGACATCGCGCAGCAGTCCACGCACGAGCGGCCCCCGGAACACGTCATACGTCTGCCGCAGTACCGTCGCGGGCTTCCAGCCCTTGGGGTCGGTGAGAATGGAGCCCAGCACGCCAAGCGACACCACAGGCAGGGTGCCGGCCCACATTGCGCTCATCACACCGATGCGAATCCACTCGGGTCCACCTACCGAGCGATAGACATCGAAGGCCACCGACTTGTGTTCGAGCTCCTCGGTGGCATGCCAGTTCAGCAGGTGCCATACCTCGGGATCACCTGGAATGGACTGTAATTCGTCGCTGGAGAGCACCCTTTCTCCCAGGATGGCGGTGTAATGCTCAGCGGCCGCGGTCATCGCCAGATGCGCCAGCGGGTGCGCAGCGTTCTCTACCCGCTTCACTAGCTTCTCGCGCCAGGTGTTCGGCTTGAACATGAAGACCCGCACCGCGGGGTAACCCAACTCGATGAGCCTGTCATTGAGTTTGCGGTGCTCCTGGCCGTGCACCGACTCCTGCCCGATGAAGCCGGCTACCCGCCGCTTGAGCTCCGGATCGGTGATCTCATCGGAGAATCGACGCACCGACCGGATGAAAGACTCTTCACCCGGCGGAAAGGCCGCCGACAGCACCGCGACAAGATGACTCATCACAATGTCGCCCTCGACGAAGTGGTGGCTCATCGGATCGGGTTCACCGAAACGGAATCGGACGCGCCGTACCTTCGGGTACTTACCAGCCGGGGGAATCATCGCTGCAGCGGTCATGATGTCGTCTCCTTTGACGAGTGATTTACTTCAGGTGATCGACGAGGATGCCTTGGGAGCCGAAAAGCTCTGTCTGCCAACGCTGTAGTAGCGCCTCGGTGTCGATATCGTCGGGATGAAAGCCCGGTCGCAGATACTTGCGGACATCACCCAGGAGGCCCCGGAACAACGGGCCCCGGAACAGCCCTCTGGCTTCCTTGATCAACCGCAGCGGCTGGCGCCGCGCCACCGGATCGGAAAGCAGCGAGCCCGCAAGGATGGTGAGCGTCAACGGGGGAATGAGCGCCATCGCGAGCATCATGAGCCCAATTCGCATGGTCTCGGTGCCGCCCACCGCGCGATACACGTCGAAGGCCACCGACTTGTGCTCCAGCTCTTCGAGCGCGTGCCAGTTGAGTAGGTTCCAGACTTCCGGATCTCCCGGGATGTCTTGCACCTCATCACTTCCCAATGTGCGCTCAGCGAGGATCGCGGTCATGTGTTCGGCCATGGCGGTCATCGCCAGATGCGCGCGAGGTGACAGCATGTCCTCGAACCGGGTGAGACGCTCGACTTGCTTTTTGGAATCCCACCAGGCAATCGGGTATCCCAATTCGACGAGCTTCTCATTCACCCTGCGATGCTCCTGCCCGTGCACCGATTCTTGCCCGATGAAACCGGCGACGCGCTTCTTGAGATCCGGATCGGTGATGCGGTCGGAGAACTTCCGTACCGAGCGGATGAATCCTTC
This sequence comes from Mycobacterium sp., assembly GCA_050701835.1. Lineage (GTDB taxonomy): Bacteria > Actinomycetota > Actinomycetes > Mycobacteriales > Mycobacteriaceae > Mycobacterium. The sequence goes on from JBOGDC010000021.1 coordinate 20,999, forward strand.
TTCTCCGGGCGGGAATCCTCCCGACAGTCCGGCGACAAAGTGGCTGTACACGATGTCGTCCTCGACGAAGTACTTCCCGGCCGAACCGTCTTCGCCGAAACGGAAACGTATCCGCCGAGTCTTCGGGTAGTTGTCGGTCCGCGGCTTGACGGCGGCTGCGCTCTGCTGACGTGCCATATTTCACGACCCCTTTGTCGAGACGGCTAGTACCTAGTACTAAAAGTTACTAGTGATCTACACCATAAGGGCAACGTGGAGTCTGCGCAAGGCTCCACGCCTCAATCGAATGCACAGTGAGAGAACGGCACTATCGGGCCAAATACGCCCTGGCCAGGACTGCGTTTGGCTAGTCGCCGGCGGGCTCCGAGAGCACCCGGCCCTCGGGATCGAGAATCACGCCACGGGCCGCGGTCGCGGCGGCGAAAGCCCCCCAGACGAGAGTCGTCAACTCCTCGACCAAAACGTCTTTGGCGACGGTTGGCTCATTGACCCACCGCAGCACACCGAGGGAAACGGCGCCCAACATGGCGTCGACTGCGTACTGCAGATTGTCGCCGTTACCCCGGTACATCCGGATAACGCCGGCGAGAAACTCGACCATCGCATCGGCGAGCGGGCGCCCACTGTCAATGAGACTGGCCGGGGACCGCCCGTGGGTGAAATGCGTACCGATAAGGAATCTCAGGGTGTTCGGGCGCTCGTCAACCAGGTCGACATAGGCGACGAGGGACGAACGGACGAAGTCTCGCAGCGTGCCGGTGAGCGTGAGATGCGGTGTGATGCGCTCGATCACGATCTCTTGCACGCGCTCGCCAACGGCGGAGAACAGTGCGTCCTTGTCTTCGAAGAATCGGTATAGCTTGGGCCGCGAAACTCCGGCGGCCTTCAGAATGTCGTCGATCGAGACGTCCGGCCCGTTCTCCTCGATCGCTTCGAGAGTGGCCTCGATGAGTTCCGCGCGGACCGTCGCACGATGTTCACGCCACCTGTCGACCCTGGCATCACCAGTAAGTTCGGGAAGCTTTCCGCGACCCGGGAGCACATCAGTCGACACACTGCCATCGTAGTACCCAGTAGCAGTGCGACCGGCCGACGACATCGAGACATCGTCCATAGCGACTCCTTCCCGCGCTGCGCGATGCCAGCAGACTACGCCTATGTAACAGTCAGTACTGGGTACTTTTAATTACACCATGGAAGGCGACGGACCGGTGCTATCCCCTTCGGCTTGGCCCCCGGGCAGGTAGCTCGCGGTTCAGGCCGCCCAGGCCAAACCAGAAAACCGGTTTCAGCACTGCGGACAACGACCGGCCCGCAATCCGGGAACCGGGAATCTTCGTCAGGTAGCGGGGTGCACACGCGAGCGTCCAGTCCACAGTCGCGCGGCCCGGATCGTCTTCGGGCACCACGCGGTACTCCTCGCACCATGACCCGAATACCGGCAAGGTGGCGTCCAGCGCCGTGTACCGCATGACGCGAGGGGCATCGAAGTGAATGATCTGCTCGTGCTGCGCGAACACCATCCAAGAGTGGATATACATCTGGAAGTCCCGGACGGTGCCCGCGGCTGGCACGATGTCTTGCGGGTATCGACAGCCCCAGACCGAAGGCAGCCACGACCACATCCGGTCGCCTGACACCACCGCCCATACCTCCTCGGGCGGCGCGGCGAAGCTGCGCCGGACTCGCGTCACGAACGGGGCCGTCGCGAAGAACTCCTCGACCCCTTCGACAGGAATGGGAACCGCGTCAAACCGCATATTCGACCTCTTTCAACGGGGTGTCCACCCGCCTGAATTCGTATGCAGTCGTGGGGAATTGAATGCTTCGCCGGTAGGACTGCAAGACCGTCCACGGCCGCACATACGGCGTATCCCCCTGCGAATTGATGAAGTAGCTGTTTGATCCGGCGCAGTTCACGGTGAAGTACCGGTTCAGATTCGCGCCGCTGCGGGCGATACTCGTCTGGAAGTCGTCCAGGGCTTCCTGGGTGACCTCCACCCAGGTGGCCCGTTTGGCACGGGCAAGTTTGATGACGGCCTCGATGTGCCGCATCGAGTTCTCGAGGATGTAGTGGAAGCTGGTACCGGTCCACGAGTACGGGCCCACGAGCATGAATCTGTTGGGCAGACCCGGGACCGAGGTGCTCTGGTATGCCTGCAGCCCGTTGCCGCGGTAGAACTCAGCCAAATCGAAGCCATTGGTGCCCAGCACGGTTCCCACTCGATAGGTCTCGGGATCGGAGAACATCTCGTACCCGGTGGCCAGCACGAGCACGTCGATTGGGCGTTCCGTACCGGTCTTGTCCACAATGCCGGTCGGGGTGATCCGCTCGATCCCGTTCGACACCAACGTGACATTCGGCCGGTTGAAGGTCGGCAGGTAGTCGGCGCCCAGCGTGCCGCGAGTACATCCCGCACCGAACTTCGGCCGCAGCTGCTGTCGCACCTGCGGATCGGCAACCTTGTACCGGAGCCAGCCGCGGTATGCCCACAGTGCCACCCGATCGAAAATCGCGGCGCCCGCCCGGAATAGTGGTTTGGGCGTATAGATCAGGACTCGCAAGCCAAGTTCGATGCCCGCCAAGGCAATCCCGTTCACGGCGTTGGCGAACCTGCGCCCGGCCAGCAGCCGCTGGAGCGGTCGCGGTATCGGGAAATCAGGTTTCGGGAAGTACCACTGCGGGGTCCGCTGATACACGTCCAGGTGTGCCACCTCACCGGCGATAGCGGGCGCGATCTGCACGGTCGAACTCCCCACCCCTACGATCCCAACGCGCTTGCCGCGCATATCGATATCGTGTTCCCAACGCGACGGGATCTGGACCGGACCGGTGAAGGTATCCAGCCCCGGGATGTCCGGCACAGTCCGCGGATTGATGTAGGCGCCGATGGCGCTGATCAGGAACCGCGACGAGATGACCTCGCCGTCGGCCGTGTGCACCTGCCAGAGGTGGTTGTCTTCGTCGAATACTTCACGGTCAACGCGCGTCCCGAATCTCGCGTAGGCGCGCAGTCCGTGCTCGGCGACCAGATCCATTGCGTACTGCTGTATTTCGGCGCCAGTGGCGAAGAAGCGCTGCCAGTCGCCCTTCGGGGCGAAGGTGAACTGGTAGGCGACCACCGGGATGTCCGCTCCTACCCCCGGGTAGGTGTTACGCAGCCAGGTGCCGCCAAAGTCCTCGTCCCGGTCGATAATCACGAAGTTCTCGATACCGATCTCGAGCAGTTTGATGGCCGCACAGATGCCACCCAGGCCCGCGCCGACGATCGCGACTTCGTAGTCGGGTACGTCATGCAGTTCCATGGCTCGTTCCACGGCACCTTCCTTCCATTCTTCGCGACACATTTCGCTGACTTTCGACTCACGACCACGGCCGTCCCGCGAGAGGCTCCCCACCCGGTCGACCGGGAATAATTAACAGACTGACACGCCATTCGCTAAATGACAAGTGGCTCGCACGGCCCAGTACTGCGAGAACCCGCCCCCGGCGATCTATACGTTATGCCCAGTATCCATTACTATCCGTTTCACATAAATTCGAGTCGACGACGTGACTGGAGGGACCCGTGGGCATGCTGCCGGATCTAAGGCTGGCCGAAACATTCGTGGACACCACGCGGGTCACACGTCCGCCGGTGCGAACCCATGGGTACCTCGATGTTCTCGCACCAGATACCGATGAGCCTGTATCCCTGGCCAACCGGTTTATGCAGAACCCCCTGCTCGCCGCGGTGTACGAGCGCGCCTGGCGCCCGATGTTCACCCGAATGTTCAGCTACGGCGGCAGGGGCACCGCAACCGTTCACGCCGAGCTCATGCGCGATATCGCGACGGGCGGCGGTCAAAAGATTCTGGACGTCGCATGCGGACCCGGGCTCTACACGCGCCAATTGGCTACCAGCCTGGCCGAGGGCGGAGCCTGTATCGGGCTTGACCTGTCCGTACCCATGTTGCGGCGGGCGGTCCGCGACAACGCCGGCGACCGTATCGATTATGTCCGCGGGAGCGCGCACGCACTGCCCTTCGCCGATGGAACATTCGACGCCGTGGTCTGCCTGGCGGCGCTCTATCTGATCCCCAATCCCGAACAGGCCGTGCGAGAACTCTGCCGGGTGGCCGCCCCGTCAGGGGAAATCGCGATCTTTACCTCACTACAAACCCCGCTGGCAACCCTGCCCGGTGCCGCCGCGGCGATGCGCGTCGGCGGCTTCCGCGCATTCAGACGTGACGAGATCACCGACTGGCTGCGCACCGCTGGCTGGAGCGATATCGACCAGACACTTACCGGCCAAGGACAATTCATCAGAGCCCGACGCTAGGCGGCTTACCCATTCTTGTTCGGCACCAGCTTGCTCTGTGAAAGTCATCCAGTATCTCCACTTTGCACCGCAGAAGCCCTGCCCGCATGAGTGCGGCGTACGGGTATCCACCGCGGTGCAGCAAACTAGCAACACAAAATCGGCCATGGCGACGCACGAATCTCATGCAGATGCGGCAGCACGCTGACCGTACAGTATTTACCTGGCCACTGGTTCAGCTAATAATCGCCCTTGTGATACTGCCCAAATGACATGCCAGCAACTTTGTGGCGTTCTCTCACTCACCGGACGATAGTGGTTACTGTGATGCCTGTGGTTACCACTGATGGCCAGCGGCGAGGGCCTGGCCGCCCGCCAGACCCGGAACGCGCGCGTGAACGTCTGCGCACACTGACCGAAGCCACTGCTCTCGAATTCGGGGAGAAGGGTTACCACAAGGCCAGCATCACCGATATCACCCGCCGTGCCGGTGTTGGCCGAGGCACCTTCTATCTGTATTTCGATACCAAACGCGATGCACTCGATGCCGTGATCGACAGCTATTTCGAGAAGACCATCGAGACTGTCAACGACGCTAACGACTTGCCCGGCATCTCAGACGACCTGGAGCTGCACCTGCATACGGTGTTCAACCGGCTGTTCGACCTGCTGGACAACAGTCCCGAGATCGCACGCGTCATCCTGCGCGAGGGGCTGCTCGACTCCGAAATGACCATGCGCATGTTCGGCATCCTCGACCTCGTGGAGGCCTTCAACGTCACCATGATCAAGAAAGCGATCGACGATGGTGCCATCACCACCACAGTCGACGTGCACTTCCTCGCTCATGCCATCACCGGCCTATCGATGGCGGCCTCCGTCAAGGCCATCCGCGGCGAGCTGCCCGCCGACGCACGCGAGGCGTACATCCGGTCATACATCCAGCTAGTGCGCGCCATGATGACCGACGCAGTCCCTCACGCAAATTCTTGATCAATCGCGTCCCAAGATTGCAAACCTGCGCTAGCGTCTGCCCTAGCCAATAACCTGACTCATGAGTCAGGTTATTGCCGCAGAGTAGGTCGGGGGACCTCCGACACTCTCCGCATGGCCATGCCCTACCCGGGCTGGTGGCCTACCGCTAATGGTGAGTACATATCGCAATATCTAGGGCGCGGGAACCCCGCGCTTGACTATGAGGCATGACCTACACCACACTGACCCACCAAATGTGAAATGGGGTACTAGTTACCCCTTGTTACACAGATGTCTATCAACAAACCATTCATCGTGGTCAGAGCCACGATGCGCAGATAAAGGAGCGGCCGTTGAACTCAGCGATGAGTGATGTAGCGGCGCCCGTGCGCGAAGTCGCTACCGACGGGCCACCACTGGATTCCGCAACAATTCAGCTTATTAGCAAACTCAAGTCGGATGGCGCCACCGACCCGGCGCCCCGCGCCCACACGTCATTGCCCAGCCAGGCGTGGGCACTGTTGAGCCGTCCCGTCGAGTACGTACTCTCGCAAACAGATTCGATGCTGAAAACGCTGGGCCGCTATGTCGACCTCGTCGCACAATCCTTCGCGTTTCTCGTAAGCGATATCGTCCGCTTGCGACACCCGTGGAAAGACACCGTCATTCAATCCTGGTTCATCCTGACGGTCACCGTCGTTCCAGCGATCCTGGTGTCGATCCCGTTCGGTGTCATTGTCGCCGTTCAGGCGGGGAGCATCATCTCGCAGGTTGGAGCATCGTCCATCTCCGGTGCGGCCGGCGGCCTGGGTGTGATCCAACAGGGGGCGCCCATCGTCGCCGCCCTTCTACTCGGCGGCGCGGCGGGTTCAGCGGTCGCCACCGATCTTGGTGCCAGAAGCATTCGGGAAGAGGTCGACGCCATGCGTGTCATGGGAGTCAACCCCGTTCAGCGCCTGGTGACTCCGCGATTGGCGGCAATTCTCTTTGTTTCACCGCTGTTGTGCATCTTCATCATCTTCGTCGGGATCTTCGCCGGCTATCTGGTGAACGTGGGCTTTCAGGGCGGGACGCCAGGCAGTTACCTATCCTCCTTCGCCGCCTTCGCCAACGTCAACGACGTCACTGTTGCCGTTCTCAAGACATGGTTGTTCGGCGTGGTGGTCATTCTCGTAGCCTGCCAGCGCGGCTTGGAAGCCAAGGGCGGCGCACGCGGTGTCGCCGACGCGGTCAACGCCACCGTGGTGATCGGCGTGGTCACTGTCATGGTGCTCAACACCGTGATCACTCAGATCGTCGCGATGTTCATGCCCTCGAAGGTGGGCTGACCATGACCACCTCCCGTCCGTCCCGTTACTTCCCCGACGAACTACCCGCAGCCGCACGGTCCATCTGGAACTTCACCAAGGGCGCGGGTGGCTCCGCCGAGTACCTCGGCCATCAGATCACCTTCGTCGGCCTGGTCCTGGTCGCGATACCGCAGACCCTCAAGCGCTATCGACGCCAGACCGGCATCCTCCTGGTCGACATGACCTGGGGCAACGGCTCGATCATCGTCGGCGGCGGGGTCATCGGCGTACTGGTCTTCATGGGTATAGCGGTCGGCGCATCCGTTGGCATCGTCGGTTTCTCGACCCTGGACATGGTCGGTATGGGATCACTCACCGGGTTCATCTCCGCCTACGTGAATACCCGGGAAATGGCACCGATGATCGCCGCCATCGGCTTCGCCGCCCAGGCGGGATGCCGCATGACCGCCGAGATCGGGGCCATGCGTATTTCCGAGGAGATCGACGCATTGGAGGCCCAGGGCATCCGCTCCATCCCGTTCGTGGTCACCACTCGGGTGATCGCGGGAGTCGTCATCATCGTCCCGCTCTATGTGCTGACCCTGCTGCTCGCCTACGGTTCCTGCGCATTCATGGTGTTCTTCGTCCACAACCAATCACAGGGCGTGTACAAGCATTACTTTGACTCGTTTGTCCATCCCATCGACGTCCTTTACTCGGTGATCAAGGCCGTCGTGTTCGTCGTTCTCATCATTGCGATCCAGTGCTACCAAGGCTATTACGCCAGCGGCGGGCCCGAGGGTGTCGGCATGGCATCCGGGCGCGCCATCCGGGCCTCCCTGGTCGCGATCGTCCTCTTCGACATGCTCCTCACGTTGCTCTTCTGGGGCAACAATCCTGGAATCCAGATATCGGGGTAATGCGTGACCATCTATAAAGATCCGAGCGGACGGTCTGCGGGTCCGGGCGCTCTCAAGGTGCGCGGCCTTGTCCTCGCGCTTGTCGTTGCCGCCGGCGGCTACTCGCTTTACCAATCCGGCATCGGCAGTTACGGCGAACCCTTCGAACTCACGCTCGTCACCAACACCATCGGTGAGGGCATGGGTCCGGGCGGCGAGGTGAAGTACCGCGGTTACAACATCGGGCGCGTCAAGTCCCTGCAGACCACCGGATATAACAAGCAACGGATGACGGTGCTCCTCGATGGCCGACAAGCGAAGGCACTCTCATCCGATACCAAGGCGCGATTCACATCGTCGAACATCTTCGGCACCGCCGCCGTCGAGCTCGTCAGCAACGGTGTCGGCGAACCGCTGAAACCCGGTGGCGTGCTGGAGATCAGCAGCGACGTCAAGGCCGCATCCATTACCGGATTTCTCCGAATGGGTCAGCGGCTGGGCGCCATCCTGGACACCCGAGAGTTCAATGCGATCATCGCGACATTCGAGCGCCATGCCGACCTGACCGGCCCCGTCGTGAAGTCCTTTTGGGACTTGTTCGGGATGATCGCCGACTCCCAGACAGTGCCCTTCTCCAAGACGCTCGCGGTCATGGCCTCGATGATCGACGGGACCAACGACTTCGTGCCCGTCATCGGATCCGCCAATAGACTGTTGGACGGACTCGACTTCATGGTGGGACCGGGCAAAACCGAACGGGCCACTGCCGCACTCGATTCCTTGTCGGATCTGCTGAGAGTGGCCGGCGACGCTTTCCGCGACAACAACGACTGGGCCGTGCCGTTGATCCGGTCGGTCCTGGATCTGGCCATTCCGTCCACCTACTTCCTGGGCAGCCTGGCCCCGGCATACGACCGGCTCAACGGTCTGCTGGACCGCACCACCGCAGCATTCCCCGTCGACAACGGCAAGGTGCGGCTCAACGTCCAACTGATCATGGACACCGCCCCAGGGCTCGCCGCCGCATTGCCGATGGCCCCCGGCGGCCAGGCCACTTCCGCGCCCGTCGGCTCCTCTCCCGGACAGACCGCTGGAGGACAGCGATGAAGCGGATTGCACTTTTGATGGTCGGCCTCACCGGGATAGTCGCAGTGGCGGTCGTGCTCACCTTGATCATCGTGAACGCCTTGCGGACACCGGTCAACGGCCCGGTCCGGCACTTCGACGCGTTGTTCACCGACGTCTCCGGATTGATCGTCGGCAACGACGTGCGCATCTCGGGAGTGCAGGTCGGCAAGGTCGAGAAGATACATCTCGACGGCAAGAACGCTCGGGTTCGCTTCAACGTGCTCACGGATCATCCGCTGTACCAGAACACCACCGTCGCGATCCGCTACCAGTCTCTGGTCGGTCAGCGGTATGTCGAAATCGCGCAGGCGCCGAGACCCAGCGCACCTCTGGCCGCCGGCGCAACCATCCCCCTCGGGCAGACCATCCCCTCTTTCGATATTGCCAAGCTGTTCAATGGCTTTCGACCCATATTCCAAACACTGGACCCCGCTCAGTTCAACCTGCTGACGCAAAACATTTTGCGGCTCATCCAGGGTGACCAGAACGGCATCGGGCCGATCCTGCGGGACGTCGACGCCGTTCTGAAACTCTCCGTCGACCGCCAGGCCGCCCTCCAGACCATCATCACGAATCTGGGTGATATCTCAAAAGATCTGGGCGGCACCTCCGATCAGCTGTTCTTTCTCATCAACGACCTCAACGACGTGCTGGAGCCTTTCGAGAAACAGGCAGACAAATTCAACAAGGCTGGCGCGGATGCATTGCCGGTGCTACGCAGATCCGTCAGCCTGCTGCGGTATATCGAAAATACGGTCGACGGCGCTCAGCTGCCCCTGTATGACGTGGCGAGCCGCACTACCCCGGGCACACCGACCATCATGGCGGGACTGTCGTTGATTCCCGATCTCGTGCAAGGCATGCGCGATGCACTGATCGACGAGAAGACGGCGCCGCCCACCTCCTTCGAATGCAAGAACGGTGTGGTCAAGATGCCCGGAATCGGTGAGGTGTCCTTCGCCAATCAGGATCTGGTGGTGTGTAAGTGAAGAGCCTGAAACAAATTTTCGCGAGAAACCGCCCGATCCTCGATGAACTCGCAGCAGCCCAACGCAATCGGCGCAACGGGCTCATCGGCGTCCTCGTCATAGTCGCGATACTCACCGCCACCGGCGTAGCCTTCGTCAATACGAGCGGCATGAAGACATACACGTTGCACCTGAGGGCCTCGGGAGGGCTACGCGCCGGCGATGACGTGCGTATCGCCGGTATCTCGGTGGGCAAGGTATCCAGCGTCAGCATCGATAAATCGTTGGTAAAGGCCGTCTTTACGGTGGATCACTCAGTACCGGTCGGATCCGACTCGCGGGTGGACATCCGCATGCTCACCCCGCTGGGTGGGCACTACGTGGCGCTGTACCCCGAGGGTACCGAGCCGCTGGGCAGTGCACCCATCCCGCCAGAGCGCACCAGCATCCCCTTCGAAATCAACGAGTTGTTTCAGAAGTTCACGCCCGTGGTCAAGAAGGTAGACGCCAAGGTCATCCACGACAGCCTGATGGAGGTCGCGAACGCAGTTGACAAGTACCCCAACGGTTTACGTGACTTCTTCAGTTCGTCTCAAGCGCTTATCAGTGCACTTGCGCCTACCACCGAGGATTTCCACGCCACCTTGAACTATGCGAACGAGTACCTCCGGGCATTCAAGACGGGCAAGAATCAGCTCGCCAGCATCGTCACAATGTTGTCCAAACTCGGCGCCAAATACAGCAATTCCACGACCGATCTGATCGAGGTCTTCGTCCTGTTGCGGGACCTCGTCCGACTTTTGAAACGATTGTTCACCGCCTACGCGCGCGATTACGAACCCATGCTCAACGGCCTCGACGACATCGTCGATACCCTGACCAAATACCCCGAAAAACTCGGCAAGGCCGCCGAACAGTGGGGCCAACTCGTCGGAATCGTCCTGCCCATGCTCAGCGGCAATGGCATCACCGTCACCGATGACCGGGTGATACCCGGACAAGACGTCTGCCTACCGCACTTCTTCAGGTTCTGCTGAGGCCCTTGATGACACAACCGGTATTTATTCGCAACATCGCGACCCGCCTGGCGGGCATGCGCCCCGCTGCGCGCGCGGGCCTGTTGAGCGCAGCCGCTCTCGCGCTCGTCGTAGTGGTGGCCGTCGCCGGAATCTTCGGCGCGCGCACCGTCTTCCCCGCGGTTAAGAACCTCGTGATGCCGTACCTGGGAAATGCCCATATCCCGTTGCTGGACAACACCAGATCGCTCTGCGCCAATTTCCGCGACGGGGCCGGGTTATACAAGGGCAACAAGGTTCTACTTCTTGGTGTCGAGATCGGGACCGTGACAGCAGTTACCAACGAGCCCGATCATGTCCAGGTCGACTTCGAAATTCCGAACGATATGGAGCTACCTGCCGATGTCGGTGCGGCGAGTTATTCACAATCGGTGATCACCAACCGCAGTATCGAACTCACCAGATCATGGAGCGAGGGCCCCAAATTCGCTGGAAGTCAGTGTATTTCGCTTGAGAATACCAGGACACCGGCGACAGTCACCGAGTCGTTCTCCGCCATCGGTGAGCTCGCCGACACACTGATGCAGGCAGAACCCGGGCAGGATCCCGCGAACTCACCGGGTGTGCAGGCGCTCAACAAGACCCTCAAGGGGGCGGCCAGATCGCTCGACGGCATGGGCCCGGGGTTCAAGGAGATGCTCAACAATCTCACCACCATGGTGGGCGATCCGTACAAGGCCGACGCCGACTTCCGTCAGCTGTTCGAGAACAGCGCAATCGTCACATCGAACTGGCTGCAGTACTGGAACCAGTTCGCGGGCTTGGTCAAGTCACTCCCCGACACCGCCCGCTTGATCGCGGGCATATCCGACAACTTCGCCTCCACACTTGACTACCTGACAACCATTCTTCCGACACTGAACGGCATGGTGCAGCGCGCCGCCGGGCGACTCTACAAGAACGTCTTCGACAAGCTGGTTCCCTGGATACGCGACATCCTCAACGCCTACACCCCGCATATCCTCACGTTCTTCAGCACCTTGCCACCTATGATCAATTGGCTGGCCGATGACATCTATCTGCCGAACACGAAGACCCATAACGTCACCTATGTTCCTCCGAGCGTTTCCATCTCGCCCGAGCAGGCCAGCGCCATCTGCCAAAATCTGCGCAGCCGAAATACCCCTGGCAGCCAGGCGGCATGCACACCCGGCACCGCCTCGGACCCGGTGACTCTCGGTTTGACCAACCTGATCATGGGAGCGGCGCTGTCATGATTCGACGCATAGCGACCGTCCTGTTCGCCACGACCTTCGCGGTGGTCCCGGCCTGCTCGAGCGAGACCCTCGACCCCACCAAGATGCCCATGCCAGGTGCCTACATCCCAAAGAACACGTACCGCCTCGAGATCGAGTTCTCCAGCGTGCTGAACCTGCCCGGACGGGCGAAGGTCGACTCGGGTGGCGTGCAGGTGGGACTGCTGGACCGGGTGGAGCTGAAGGGCACCACACCTATCGCGTATGTAGACATCGACGGCAATGCGAAATTCCCGCATAACGTCAAGGCCGAACTCCGACAGGCCACCGTCCTCGGGGACATCTACATCGCCATGGTCCCGCCCGCGAATCCCGCTCCCGCCCAACTGCAGGACGGCGACACCATCGCGTTGGCAGACACCGTTCCGGCCGCGAATGTGGAGGACCTCATGCGGTCCATGTCGAACCTCATCGGCGGGGGCAGCCTCAACACCATGCAGACCACCGTGGCCAACATGAACAGTGCCTTCCCGCCGCCGGAAGAACTCGACCGCATCCATCGCGCGCTGTCCGGAATCATCAACGACCTGTCCAACAACCAGGACACCATCAACCAGATTCTGACCAATATGCAAGCCGTCAGTGAAACCTTCCGGGCCAACAAGGGAACGTATCGACGGTTGCTTACCGAGGGCCCTACCAAGTTGCCCTCACTGGCCAAAGTGGTACTAAGTCTTAGCGATCTGATCATTTACGGCGCAGAGTTCGGGCGACAGATCTCACAGATCATCGACTACCCCAACCTCATGCAGATCCTGTCCTACCTCACCCCGGTCATCGACAGCGCCTCGACCGTCGACACCACGATTCCGGTGCTCGGCGACAAAATGGTCCGGACCATCCGCGACAGAATCATCCCTTTCTTCAAGGATGGCGGCCCCAAGTACACGGTCACCGATATCCAATCCCCCGACAGCACACTGGGTGTCAGCCCCGGAGAGCGTGCCGATTCGGTCATCAGGAACATGCAGACAATGGGGCTGGTGCGATGAGGCTCAACGTCGTAGTCACCCTCGCGGTGCTCTCGATCATCTCTCTCGTCGGCGCCGTCTACATGGCCTTCGGGGTCCTTGACATCGCCTCCACCAACAAGACCAATCACATGACGCTCATGCTGAACAGTTCGGGCGGATTGATGTCCACCTCTCAGGTCACCCTGCGCGGGATCAAGGTAGGACGAGTCACTGACATCAATGCCACCCCAACCGGTTTGGCGGTATCGGTCGCCCTCGACAGCGGCTATCCCATCCCTGTCGACAGCCAGATCAGCGTTCAGAACCTGTCGGCCGCGGGTGAGCAGTATGTGGAGTTCAAACCCGTTCGTATCGAACCCCCGTACTACGGCGACGGAGCAGTGATCCCGGCGTCGAAGGCAGCGCCGGTATACACCGTCAGCGATCTGCTACAGAAGGGCAACGCGCTCTTACAGGCCATGAACGCCGACGACCTGCAGACCACGCTCGACAATGTGGCGGCGGGATTCGTGGACAACACGAAGACCATCAACGAGTTAGCCACCACCACAAGGCTGTTCGCCGAGATGGTGAAGGACGATAAGCACTATCTGGCACAGCTCATCGGAAACGTGTCGACCCTGACCGACGGTCTCGGCGAAATCCAGGCCGGCGAAATCTTGAAGCGGTCGGCCAAGACCATCCCCAGCAGCGTCGACGGCTTGGTGAGCCTGGTGCAGGTGATCGAAAAGCTCGAACCGCTCGTCGAAGTCGGCGTGGGCGACGGGAAACCCCTGACCGATCTCATAGACAAGCTCGTCGACTACCTCAAGGCCTTGTCCGAACCGCTCTCGGAATTCGTCACGGTGCTCGAGCCGGTCGTCGCCCCGCTGCGCGATCTCAAGTTGGACGCCGGACATTGGCTGGATTTCTGGGATTCGACATTTAACAACCAAGGTGGAGTGCGAGTACATCTGGGCGTGCCCGAATCGCCCCAACCCAAGCCGGCCCAGTCGGGTACCCAGCCGTCGCAAGCGGGCGCCACACCATCCACACCCAAACCGACACCAGCACCTCAAACGGCAACAGCAGGAAGGCCTGGATCATGACCGAGATCGTCGAACGCAAGCTCACCCTGGATGACGCGGATCCCGAAGAACTCGCGGACTCTGCGGAGGAATCAACCACCACCTCGACCGAGACCGAGACCACCAGCGAGGCCTCGAAGCCAAAACCGGCGAAACGTCCTAAAACCGTAGAACAGAAACCGAATACGGATAGCGACGACGACACCAACAGCGCCAATGTATGGAAGTGGTTTGCCATTGGCTTGCTCGTGCTGGGAATCGCCGGCGCGGCACTCGGGGCCTGGCAGTACCAGAAGCTTTCCAACACCCTCGACACCATCCGCGTCGGCGATACCGAACGCACCGCGGCCACCGACGCGGCGTCCGCTTACGCCATGAAGTCGCTCACCTACAGCTACGAAGATCCGGACGGGTTCTTCAAGAGTGTCAAAGAGGGTGTCGCCGAACCGCTGAAGAACAAGTACAACGATGCCGAGAAGGTCCTCAAGGCCATCATGTTGCAGGCGCAGGTGACGTCCAAGGGCGAGATCATCGCCTCGGATGCGATTGCGCAGCAGAACGGCATCTACCAAGTTGTCGTCACCACCCGGCAGACCACCCGGAACGTGCAGAACCCTGAGGCACGGGCGACCACATTGGTTCTGCAGATCACCGTCAAGAGAGACGGCGACGGGTGGCAGGTGACCGATATCGGTCCCAAGAACGCCAGCTCCACCGGCACCATCATGCATCCTGGTGACCAGAAGCTGATTCCCGAAGGGCCCGAGCCTGCCCCGGGTAAGGCGCATGCACCGAGCCTGCCGCCGCTCCCCGCACTGCCCGGTCAGAAGTAGGTCATGCCCCGGCGTATGCGTGGTCTGGGCGCGGGTATCGCCGCCGTTGCCGTACTGGCATCGGTACAGACAATCCACCCGGCAGCTATGGCACGGGCGGCCACGCCGCCCTGCCCCAGCCGATCGACCATGATTGTCCCGGAAAGCCCGATGGCACACACGGATTGCCGCCTCACGGCGGCGGATGGGACAGGGATCACCTTCGACGTTGCGTACTGGCGACCGCTCCCCGACAACAGCGAGGCCCCGGACTACCCGCCACTGTCCGTCAGGGTCACCATCAAGGATGCCGCCGGCACGAAGCTGCAGGAAGTCAACGAGCTGCTGGAAGCCTCCAGCCCCTCACCTGTTGGTTTACAGGACATCGACGGCGACGGTCGGGACGAGATGATCATCCCGATATCGACCCGTGTCATGAATGGTGCTATCAACACCCGATTTTCGGTATGGCGCGCTGAAAAGCAGAATACCCATTTCGAGCGCGTCCAAATGTTCGGCCAGGCCATCTATCCCAGCGGGGACGGATATGTGGTGGTCAACAGTGGCGCATTTTCCAGCCGCGATCTCGATTTCTATCTGCCGACCGCGGCCGGCTACACCCACATCATCACGCTGACGATGACCGCCGAGGAAGTCGACCCGAATACGCGCAAGGTGCTCACCGCGAGCTGCATGGTGCACAAGCAGGCCGGTTTGGGCGCCATCGACATGGACTGGCAGGACTCAACGGTTTTCTGCGATTCGCCTGCAGCCCGGGCAATTTGGCCCGATGCCGAGCGAGTGGAGACCAACCGCCGCGCACAGGGCCGCTGAGTGTCAACCGTCCAGTGGCGAGATCAGTGACCGCAGGCCTGGCCGTATCCCCCAGGTGAACACCACCCGCAGGAGCGGCTGTATCCACCGCAGCGGCAGCCAGGAGACAAAGCGGGGGGTTAGCGCAACGGTCCAGTCGAGCGTGCAACCGCCGGGAATATTGCTGAGCACATAGTCTTCGGCCCACAGATCCAACAGGGGCCATGTGCCCGCCACTGCGGAGTAGGTGATGCGATGCGGCGGTTCATATCTCCAGAACCTCTCCCGCTGGATCCACAGAAATCGCCAGGGCACCGAGACCGTACCCATCTCCCGCTCCATGCTGGCGTGTCGGCGCGGTTCGTCGTACCGCACACCACAGCCGAACGGAAGCCAGGACCAGGCATCGTCACTATCGAGAGCCGCCCACACCTGACCGATGGGCGCATCAAAGGTATGGGATGTGCGCAGCACGATGGCCGCCGACTCGAATGCGGAGTCGTCAGCCATCGGCACGGCGAACTTCGGCGCGAGCATCGGCCGGCCCATCGCCTACACCGAAGCCCGCACATGGACTTCGGCGACAAGGGAATCGGCGTTGTCTGGATGGCCGGCATATTGGTAGTCATCCGCGGGGAACTTCTTCGCCGCCCGGCGCGCTTGCAGAGTTGTGGTCGGCCTCAGTAGCGGGACATCGTCATCGGCATTCTTCCAGTACGACCGCACGCCTCGATTGAGTTCGGTGAAGTAGTACTTCAGGTTGCGCCCGTTGCGCAACATGCTCTGGTGGAACCTGTCCAGCGCCTCTTGCCGCACCTCCATGCGGGATGCGTGCCGTTCACCCGCCAGGGAAATGGCGCGGACGATGTGGGTCACGGCGGTATCTGCCAACCCGTGCCATCCTCCGTTGCCCGTCCAGGAGTACGGCCCTACGACGATCCAACGGTTGGGGAACCCCGTGATCGAAACACTTTCGTATGCCTGCATCCCGCGGGTGTTGAAAAAGTCGCCGAGGTCGCGCCCACCGGCCCCGATGACCCGCCCCCGCTTGTATGACGCCGGCTCCGAAAACAGCTCGAAACCTGTTGCCGTGATGAGGAAGTCGGATTTATGGACGATGCCATCAGTGGTACGAACCCCCTCGGGCAGTACCTCGTCGATCTGGGTGGTGACCAATGAGCAATGCGGCTTGTTGAAGACTCTCGGGAAGTCGGAGTTGAGCGTTGGGCGGTTCCCCAGCGGACCGAAGAACGGGAGCAGATCCCGCGCCACCCGCTCGTCCTTGACCACCGCACGCAGGTAGGCCCCGTACAGTGCCCTTCCGGCCCTGTCGAAGAGTCTCATCAAGGGCCGCATGACAGCCCCCGGGGTATTGATCAGGAACCACAGCCCCAGGCTTCCGCCCAACAGGGCTCCCCACTCGATCACCGAGAACAGTCCGGGGATGCGAAGGGCCCCTTGGACAATCGGCGGTATCCGGAAGTCGGGTTTGGGGATGCAATATACGGGCGTCCGTTGGAATACCACGAGCGATTCAGTGTCGTCGGCTATCGCGCCGCACAACTGGACACCGGTGGCCCCGGTGCCTATGACTGCCACCCGCTTGCCCCGTACGTCGTGCTCCGGCAGCCACTGCACCGGTGTCACCCGGGTACCCGCGAAATTCTCGAGCCCCTTGATGCCGGGTTGCTTCGGATCGAAGAAGGGGCCGATCGCGGAGATCACAAACCTCGCGGTGAGCACCGATCCGTCCGCGAGCTTCAGCCGCCAGTGGTGCTGTTCCTCGCTCCACTCCTCGCTGCGCACGTCCACACCGAACCGAAAATGCGGATGTAGGCCGAAACTCTCAGCGACGCGCTGGTGGTAGGCCTGCACCTCAGCACCCGGCGCGAACACTCTGGACCACTGTGGGTTACGGAAGAACGGGAACTGGTAGATCACCGAGGGGATATCGACTGCGATACCCGGGTACACGTTGTCGCGCCACGTCCCGCCCAGGTCTGCGGCCCTGTCGAGGATGACGAAATCCTCGATACCCGCCTGTTGGAGACGCACGCCGGCGCATAGGCCTCCGATACCCGCACCGATCACGACGACGTGATGGTCGGGAATTGATCTCGTCATGGGGACTCCTCACTCGACGTCCAGGATGGACTGTTAACCGGTTCTCCTGCAGAGATGGACCGTCGGTCCAACCACCTGTGCATGTAGAAGGTGGTGGTCCGCCACCGGCGTCCGAAGGGAATCCGCACCGGGATCCGGGCCAGGATGATGCGCCCGTCGGCCAGGGCGACCAACTCGCTCCGGGTGAGGTCCCACACGAACCATCGCACCACGGGTCGCGCGAGCGCAGTGACGACGCGGTTCATCTTTCCCGGCGGAAGATGCCAATCCAGCAAGGTGACCCGGTGCCCCGGCGTCTTGGCGTCGTCCACCACCACGGTGCGGAAGTCGAACACTTCTTCCCCACGGCACCCCGCGGGGCGCGGGTAGCCGGGGAACATCAGACGCCACACCCAGCGGAACTCGCGGTGCGTGTTCGAGATCCCGCACCGGCCACTGTCGTAGAACCGGTGCCCCTGCCACCAGCGTCCCAGGCTCCTCCGCAATACCCAGTCCACCAGCGGGCCGTATGGGCTTCCCAGGTACCTGGCTTGCGTGACTCCCGAACGTGCACCCAACGGCGTTCCGACGAGGAAGACGGCTTCGAGCGCCGCCAGGTTCCTCGCCCGGCCCAGTTCGTCGAGCCAGCGCCACGTCAGTTGTTCAACGAGATCCGGATCTGACGGATCCAATAGGGCCAGGTCGACCAATAGCCTTTTGGCATCCGTCGCCGACAACTGTCCGGGTGACGAGAACGCATCGTGCATAACATTGTCGAGTTCATTGGCAGATCCAGGTTGGTGCTGACGATCGCTCAACGGATCGCCATCTTAAGAACGGCCCGCATGACTGGGCGGACCGCGAAAGCGGTCCAGCGCAACGGAAACCAACCGATCCACTGCGGTGTGAAGGCCACCGTCCACCGCACCGTCACCTTAGGGCCGTCCGGAACCAGGACCCAGCGCTCCGCGAAGGATGTCAGCAACAGAGGAATCGACAAACCCGTCCCGACGGCGACGAGTTCCTTGGCCGGGTCGTTGCGGACGATGCGCTCGCTGAGCGCAATGAGCACCGCGCGATAGCTAAGGTCGAGACCTGCGATCCGGGGCCCGGTGACGAACGGCACCACACCGAGATAATCGCCTGCGCTGAGCTGCTGCCACACCTGCTCAGCGGGAACGGGAACCGTGGTCTCGACGGTCGCGGCCCAGGCGGAACCGCTATCGAAATACTTATCGACGTCAGGCCCGACTCCGGACACCTCGAACCGCTGCGGCGCCTTGGTTCCGGATGCCAGCGCGCCGAGCACCACCGCCGCAATTCCACCACCGGCGATGACCAGCACTGCGGCAATCCAGAGTAACAGCGGCATGGACACGTGTCCCCCTTTCAAAATGGCTGACTAGTTCGCCTGGACAGCAGTGGTTTTCAGAGCTGATGCGCTATCGCTCGAATCCGGTAGCCGGTCGAAGCGGAAGTCGTCGAGCGGGAACCTCTTACTGGCCCGCGTCGACTGGTATGCCGTAGTGGGGCGCAGGAACGAGAAGTCGCCGTGCTGATCGATGTAGTAGGAGTTGGCGTTCGTGCAGGCCCGGCCGTGCATGAGCGTCGACTCCGCCTTCGGCGCGATGAAGTCGAAAAACCTGTCGTTGGCCTCATCGGTCACCGCGAAGGCCGTAGCACCACGTGTGCGCGCCTCGGTGATGACCCGTACCGCGATACGAGTTGCGTTCTCCACCATGACGTGCCACGAGCTGCCGCTCCACGCGAACGGACCGAAAACCATAAAGGTGTTGGGCAACTGAGGCATCGTCACGCCCTCATATGCCCTGGCTCGATTGTTCTCGTAATAGTCAGCGAGGTCGAACCCGTTGCGCCCCTTGACAGGGCGTGCGCGATAAACCTCGGGGCTTTGAGACATTGCAAACCCGGTGGCGAGCACGAGGACGTCGATCTCGCGATGCACGCCGTTCTTGGTGATAATCCCCGTCGAGGTGACCTCAGCGATCGGGTCGGTCACCAGCTCCACATGCGGCTGGTTGAAGGTTCGGTAGTAGACGTTCGAGACGCTGGGGCGCTTACACCCGAACCCATACGACGGTGTCAACTTCTTGCGCAGCTCACGATCGCGAACCTGGGTGAAGAGAAAGGCTCGACACGCCCAGTTCGGTATCAGCGTTATTGGCGCGATCTGCTTGCCGTACACCGTGATCGCTACCAGGCCCACCTCCACCGCGGCTGCGGCGATCCCTCGGATCAGTGACTGCAAACCGGGAACGTGCTGCAATGCCCAACGGGCGATACGTGGTATCGGAAAGTCCGGTTTGGCGAATACCCAGATGGCTCGGCGCTGGTATACGTCCAGATGCGATGCCACGCGTGCCATTTGCGGAATCAGCTGAACCGAGGTGGCCCCCGTTCCGATCACGGCAACCCGCTTGCCCTTCAGGTTGTAGTCATGGTCCCAGTTCTGGGATTGAATGACCTTGCCGCCGAAGGATTCCAGACCAGATATATCTGGAACCTTCGGCTCGACGAAGGCACCGACGGCGGTGATGACGAATCGTGACGTGATGACCCGGCCGTCAGCGAGGGTAAGCCGCCAGAGGTGGCTACCCTCGTCCCACACTCGCTTCATGACCTCGTGACCCAGCCGAAGATGGTCGTTCAGGCAGTATTGGTCCACGAGGCCCGCGATGTACTGCTGCACCTCACGCCCCTTGGGGAAGGTGCGGGACCAGTTGGGGTTCTTCGCGAAAGAGAACTGGTACACGATTCCCGGGACGTCCACCGCGACATCGGGATAGTGGTTGTTATACCAGGTACCGCCGATTCCGCTTGATCTCTCGAGGATGACGAAGTCGGTGAGCCCGGCGCGCTTTAACCCGATAGCGGCACCCAAGCCGCCGATCCCTGCGCCGATGATGACGGTTTCGTGTTCGGGAGTGGTCATGAGACCTCCTGCACCTGCTGATCGATCCGGCCGTCGTACTCGCTACGAGCCTTCCGGTCGACGGGGCCAACAGTCCTGTCGGCATTCACGATTCGTCTACTGAAGAGCCATAGCCATTCAGGCACGAGATGCTGCAGCCGCAGCGCGAGGACGGTCCCCCGCGGAGAGCCCACCACGGCGGGCCGGTGTCGCAAGGTCCCCACGGCATCGCGTGCCACCCACCCGGGCGGGATGATCCCCAATTTTTCCCACCACTTGAAGGGAATTCCGTCCACGAGTTGGGTCCTCACGGCCGCCGGCATGACGGTCGAGATCGTCACACCGGTGCCAACCAGTTCCTCGCGGGCGCTGCGTGCGAATCCGGTGGCAGCATGCTTCGACGCGACATAGCTGGCCAGACCGGGTGAATGGATTGCCCCCGCCGCCGATGTCACGTTGATGAAATGCCCTCTGCCCCTGGCAATCATCCGCGGTGCAAGCACCTGATAGGAGATGTAGTGGCTCCAGAAGTTGACACGCATCGTGGCCTCCGCCACGCCGCGGGACTCTTCCAGCAGCGGGCCCACGGGCATGATCCCCGCATTGTTTACCACAATGTCAATCGGCCCGACGGACTTCTCAATCTCCGCCACAACACGCAGGTACTCGTCACACTCGGTCACATCGAGAGCGAGACCTCTTGCACCTAAGCCGATCTCATCTGCCGCCCGGCCAGCAGCATCACCATCGAGGTCGGCGATCACCACCTGCGCACCCTTGCGCGCAAGCTGGTGTGCGATGGCCAGCCCGATGCCCCGAGCGCCACCGGTGACCAGCGCGATCGCGCCGTCGACCTGAATCTCTGCGAATTTCATATGTGCATTCCCAATGAGTGTTTGGGCGCGCCCTTCATGCGGCGCGCTGATCAATATGAGCTCTGACAAACGCGGAAATCTCAGCAACGGCGTCCGCCGCGTCGAAGAGCACGTCAGCGGCGATCTGGAACACGTGCACCTGATTCCTCCAGATCTGCAGCTCGACCGGTACTCCGGCCTCGACCAGCCGGGCAGCGGCGAATTCGGCGTCGGGGCGCAGGATCTCGTCACTGCTCACCTGGATCAGCGTCGGAGGCAGGCAGGCCAGCACGGCGGGGCAGGCCTCGACAAATCTGTCGAGAGCCGTAAGTCCGGCCGCACCCGTTTCCGCGGACAGGGTGAGGCGTTCCATGGCCGTCAGTGCCGCCGGAGGGAAGAGAGGGTCATTGGATTGTCTGGCCACCACGAGCTTGGCGGCCGGGTCACGCTGGACCAGGGGCGCAAGACATACCAGGGCACCCGGTGCGCCCAGCCCGCGTTCCTGCGCAATGAGGGATGCGACCAAGGCAAGAAAGCCTCCCGCCGAATCCCCCGCGATGGCGATCTCCGAGGGCTGGTGGCCCATATCGATGAGGTACCGGTATCCGTCCAGCACATCTTCGATCGCCGCCGAGACCGGGTGGCCCGGCAGCTTGCGGTAGTTGACGGCAAGAGACGTGACGCCGGCGGTCACGACAATGCGGGAGACCAATCGGCGGTGCGAGTTCAGACCTCCGACAACGAACGCCCCGCCGTGCAGGTACAGAACCGCACCACTGGACTGGCTGCGGGTCGGGACCATCAGCTCGGCCGCGCAGTGCGCAAGCTGAATGCGCGTACGGCGCACTCCCCGGACGGGCCGCAAGACCACGGCGGCGAGATCAACGATCCGATACGGCCACGGCAAATGGGGGAACCGTGCCCACAGGGCAATCACCGGGTACACGAAGACCCGAATGGCCAGCCTCCCCAACCGCAGGGCAACGGTCAGCGATCCCCGCTCGACTCGCGTGAACTCCACCCGAGTCGGATGCAGCGGCACTACGTTGGCCGTCATCGGCACTCCTCGGTGATCGGGGGCATAGGGCTGTCTTTAACAGACTGACACGCCATTCACTAAATTGCAATAGTGCGCCCAAGATCAGTACCGCGAGAGATATTACCGCTGTTGAGACCAGCTTTTTATGGCCTCGCCCATGGGGGTGACGCTGTGGGGCAAGCCGAGGTACTCGCGGGCAATATCCCCCCAAGGGGCCGCGGCCCCGATCCGGCCAAGGAGTGCCGCCACGCACATTTCGGTACGGCGCGCCATCGTGTGCGTCTCCACCAATCGCTGATTCCGAATTCCCTCGTAGAACTGGGAACCAGGCAATACGGCGTTGGCAACGGACCGTCTCGCGATCTCCGGCGTCATCTGGAGATACCCCTCCCCGAGATGCCAGCTACTCACCGCCCTGATGTATTCGCCAGCTTGTTGCCTGTCCAAGCTCTCGGGGTCCTCGAGGAATCCCGCTGCCTGTGCGAGGTCGTAGGCCGCGTCATCGTCTCCGTTCAGCAGCGCGCGGAATACCGCCCGCTGAACCTCCGCGTCCTCCGGTGGCATGTCGGCGCACAATCCGAAGTCGACGAACCCGATCCGACCGTCGGTAAGCAGCATGATGTTGCCGGGATGGGGGTCGGCGCAGAAGAACCCGGTTCGGTACATCTCTCCGCAGTAGAAACGGTAGATCGCCTCGCCGACGCGATCGCGGACCGCCTGGTCCTGGTCGGCGATGGTGTCGAACGGCACGCCATCGAGATACTCGGTGACCAAGATGTGTTCGGTACACAACTCGGTCACGGGCTCGGGAATATGACATACCGGATGGCCCCGGAACTCATCGGACAGTCGCTGGTGGTTGGCCAGCTCAGTTCGGTAGTCGACTTCTTTGAGCATCTGCCGCTGGACCTCCGCGACAATGGCCTGGGTGTTGCTTCCCGGTAGCTTCTTGGCCGCCAGCTTGGCAACCAGTTGCAGATTCTTCAGGTCCGCCCGGACCTTGGATCCGATGCCCGGGTATTGGATCTTGACCGCGACCAGCCTGCCGTCATCGAGGCGGGCGCGATACACCTGCCCAATCGATGCCGAGGCAATGGCGCCATCCTCGATGCTCACGATCCGCTCACGCAGACTGCCCAGCTCGCGCGCCAATGCGGCATGCATCGCCTCGTCGGGAAGCTTTGGTGCACTGTCGAATAGCGGTGCGAGTCGCCTGGTGAACTCATCCCGGGCCGTGCTGGACGTGATGCCCATGTCGACGACAGAGAGCATCTGTCCCAATTTCTGCGCGGCGCCCTTCATGGATCCGGCGACGGTAACCAATTGGTCGGCGAAGCGAAGGATGTCGGCATCACGTCGGGCGGCGGTATCCGATGAGAGAGGCTTGATGGCCGTTGTGATCGCCGAGCGCACGGCGTGACCGGCAACAACCTTTCCGAGCGCCGTGGCCCGCTTGGCGCGCAGGGGCATACCACCACGAGTCACGTCGACCTCGTTGTCCACTGGATCGCCGATGGGCGTACTCCTTAGTCTCCCCCGCGGCCCTACGGCGCTGAATTGACGCCGTAGAGCAAAAATCGGGTAATGGTCCGTGCGTACTCGCCAATATTGTCGGCCCGACCCTCGTCGTCAACCACCAATGTGACGGCCCCGACCACAAGCGATACGAAAGCCTGCCCGAGGAACTCGGTGTCGATACTTGGGTTGATTCGGTCGGCACCGATCATTGAATACACGTTCTGTTCGCACCGCACGGCCGCGTAACGGAAGAACTGTGTAATCGATTGCAGCGCTTCTGGATCCACACCGGATGCCTCAGTACAGACGAAGATCAATACCGGCAGGCGCCCTGCCACAGCCTCCATCGCACCTTGAAATCCTTGTACGAGTGCGGATTCAATGTCCCGAAGACTCTCGATTCTGGCGACTGGACGAGGAAGAGCCGATTCCAGCGACGAAATCTCGCGGACGATCAACGCATCAAGCAAGTCTCGCTTGTTCTGGTAATAGTTGTAGAACGTTCCGTGACTGACTCCGAGCCTTTCCACGATCTCGTGCACGCCGACGGCGTGGTAGCCGTCGCGCATAAAACATTCGAGCGCAGCGTCGAGAAGTGCGTTACGTCGGTCGGCCGCATTCGCCGTCGGAACACGTTGTGGCTCAATCGGTCCTTCCACCACGTGTTCCACGTCGGTGTCGGCCCCGACCCCCTCCTGCAGGATGCCCGCCATCGCGATCTGGGAGGCCGAACTCACGAATCGCTCTCGGGTACTGGGATTATCGTGTCGGCTCAAAGAGAGTACGAATCCAGGGAGCACCAACGAGGGCAGCAGCCGAGCCAACACGGCATGGTCCTGGGAATCCTCCGGCATCCATCCGGCCTCGCGCCCGAGCTCAAGCCCACGCTGGACGTAGGAGTCGAGCATCGACTGGATCCCGAGGACGCGCTGCTTGAGTTCCTTGTCGGCGGCGGCGGACTGGACGGTAAGGAGCTTCAACAGTTCGGGCTCGCGGTCCACCAGCCCGTAGAGCCGGCGGCCGCCTTCCATGATGATGTCGTTTCGCTCTTCGATACCGGCCGTCCCACCGACCACGTCGAGCAGGTCGTCGAGTGCGAGGGTGGTGAAGAGTCTTTCGACGGCATTGTCGAAGACCAGGTCGAGCACCTCGCGCTTCCCCTCGACGTACCGGTAGACGGTGCCTTGGCCCATACCTGCGCGCGCCGCAATATCGGCCATGCTGGTCTGCTCGTAGCCGTTCTCGGTGAACGCCACAAATGCTGCGTCAACAATCTGCTGACGTCGTTTGTCGGCAAGCCCGGATACCGGCGGTCGTCCACGGCGAGGAGATCCCTGCGCCACAAGCTGCTCCATCGACGTGCCTGACCGTTACCGACTGGGACGGGCGCGGGTACACGCGCCTTCTTGACGCCCGAGTCTAAACACGTGGCGCCGGGCCCAGGCCGGTCTGTCTCGAATTTCGTGCCTGAACCTAGCGGTTACCCCTCGAGCTTGTAGCCCAGGCCACGCACGGTGACCAGGTGCACCGGGTTGGCGGGGTCAGACTCGATCTTCGAGCGCAACCGCTTCACGTGCACATCGAGCGTCTTGGTGTCACCCACATAGTCCGCGCCCCACACCCGGTCGATCAGCTGGCCGCGGGTGAGCACCCGACCACTGTTACGAATCAGGTATTCGAGCAGGTCGAACTCCTTGAGTGGCAAGGTGATGGCCTCACCGTTCACGGACACCGTGTGCCGGTCGACGTCCATCCGCACCGGCCCGGCCTCCAACACACCGTCGCCTGCCGCGATCTCTTCGGAGTCCGAGCCGCGGCGCAGTACCGCGCGAATGCGCGCGATGAGCTCACGGGCCGAGTACGGCTTGGTCACGTAGTCGTCGGCACCGAGTTCGAGCCCGACGACCTTGTCGATCTCGCTATCGCGCGCGGTCACCATGATCACGGGCACGCTGGACTTGGCGCGCAGCTGCTTACAGACGTCGGTGCCGCTCATCCCCGGCAGCATGAGATCCAGCAGCACGATATCGGCGCCGGAGCGTTCGAATTCGGCGAGTGCGGAGGGGCCATCGTTGACGATGGTCGCCTCGAAGCCCTCCTTGCGTAGCAGGAAGGCCAGTGGATCGGCCAGCGAGTCTTCGTCCTCAACAATCAAGACACTGGTCA
The DNA here is from genome assembly GCA_050701835.1 of Mycobacterium sp. Taxonomy (GTDB): domain Bacteria; phylum Actinomycetota; class Actinomycetes; order Mycobacteriales; family Mycobacteriaceae; genus Mycobacterium. The sequence continues at coordinate 47,169 of JBOGDC010000021.1, forward strand.
TCGACGTACATGTTCCTCTCGTGTAGTCGCTTTCTGCTCTTCGCGTAAGCGGCTGATTGGGGGTGCGGCATGAACCGCCTCGTTGCGGGTTATCTGCGGCTCGGCGTCAGCTGTCTCGTCCTCGTCCTCGTACACCGGAAGGGACAGGGTGAACGTCGACCCGGTGCCCGGTTGGCTCCACAGCTTGATGACGCCGTTGTGGTTGGCCGCCACGTGTTTGACGATTGCCAGCCCCAGTCCGGTGCCACCGGTATCGCGGGAGCGCGCCTTGTCCACCCGGAAGAACCGTTCGAATACTCGCTCTTGGTGTTCCTTGGCGATCCCGATACCGCGGTCGGTGACCGCGATCTCCACCTTGTCGCCACGGCGCCGGCGGCTGATCGACACCGGCGATCCCGGCGGGGAATAGGCGATGGCATTGGACACCAGGTTGGTGATGGCGGTGATGAGCAGGGTCGGGTCGCCGCGCACCTCTAAACCACTGGGGGCATCGGTGGTCACGGCGATATCGGCGTTTTCGGCGGCCACCTTCGAGCGAGTCAATGCCTCGGACACCACATGGTCGACGTCGACGACGTCGAGGTCGGGTAGTTTCTCGGCGCCCTGCAGGCGGGACAGCGCAATGAGTTCGGTGACCATATTTCCCAGACGGCGCGACTCGGCGAGCACCTGCTCACCGAAGTGCCGCACGGTGTCCGGATCGTCCGAGGATTCCAGCAGCGCCTCGGCCAGCACGCCCATGGCGCCCACCGGCGTCTTGAGTTCGTGGCTGACATTGGCCACGAAGTCGCGCCGGGTCGCTTCCATCTTGACGTGCTCGGAGTCGTCGTCGACATAGATGACCACCCAGCGAGTGTCGGCGTCGCTGAGCCTCCGTATGTGCCCGCGCAGGGAGAAGCCGGCTCGACCCGGGGCCTTCGGCTTGGTGGTCAGGTCCACCTCGACGTCCTCACCGGTGGCCAGGCTCCGCTGCGCCGCGTTCCACGCGCGCTCGTCCAGCTGACGGTCGCGGACGAGCCCCAGCTCGCGGGCGCGCGCGTTGACGAGAACCACATCCTGATGCTTGTCGACGACGACGATTCCCGTCGGCGAATTGGCGACGATGCGCTCCAGCATCTGCGAGATGGTCAGACCACTCTGGGCTACTTCCGAGGCCTTCCGGCCGCTGGATGAGCGCTGCGAGAGCCACGCGCCCAGCGCCGCGCCTACAGCAAGCGTCGCGAGCGCAGCGGTCGCGACAAGAAGAGCCGATCCGGCGGTCACGCGAAAAGCGTACGCATTCGGTGAACGTCACCCCAGCAGCGTGCGGCTAAAAGCCAAGCAAGTCACATAGTCCGGCACAGGAGTTAGGCGTGCGTTCACCGAATATTCGCCCCCTGGCGAACTCTTAGTGGCCAGCAGACCAATACGGCGCTATTTGGCGCCCTGGTTGGCAACCGCAGCGGCGCCCGCGGCGGCGGCCTCCGGGTCGAGGTACACCCCGCCCGGAGTTACCGGTTTGAGGTCGCTGTCGAGGTCGTACCGCAACGGAATGCCGGTGGGGATATTGAGCCCCACAATGTCCTCGTCGGAGACGCCGTCCAGGTACTTCACCAAGGCGCGCAGCGAATTACCATGCGCGGCAACGAGAACCGTCTTGCCTGCACGCAACTCGGGCACGATGAACTCTTCGTAGTACGGCACGAACCGTGCGACCACGTCGGCGAGGCATTCGGTAAGCGGGCCGCCCTCGATATCGGCGTAACGCGGGTCCTGGTCCTGGCTGTAGTGGCTGCCCCGCTCGATGGGCGGCGGCGGGGTGTCGTAGCTGCGACGCCAGGCCATGAATTGGTCCTCGCCATACTTGGCCTTGGTTTCTGCCTTGTCCAGGCCCTGTAGCGCGCCGTAGTGCCGTTCGTTGAGCCGCCAGTCACGCACCACCGGGATCCACAGCCGATCGGCCGTGTCCAGGGCCAGATGCGCGGTGTTGATGGCGCGACGCAGCAGCGAGGTGAACAGGATGTCCGGCAGCAGTCCCTGCTGGGCCAGCAGCTCCCCACCGCGTTGCGCCTCTGACCTGCCCTTTTCGGTCAGGTCGACGTCGACCCAGCCGGTGAACAGGTTTTTTGCGTTCCACTGGCTCTCGCCGTGACGCAGCAGGATCAGGGTGGCTCCGTTTACCTGACTGGTGGTCTCGCCGCTCATGAGCGCCAGTCTCTCACGCGGTGCTGGGGATGCTCTTGTGCTCCTGTACCGCCGCGAGCGTCCGCCCCGGTGCCACCTGGCCCTCGAACATGTAGTCGTGTAGCGGGAAGGTGCGGGACGACCGTCGTGCCGCCTGCGTGGTCATGGGCCGGATATACGCCGACTCGCCATTGTGGTCGAAGTAGTAGCTGTTGGCGGTCGCGCAGTTGCCGACTTGAAACAGCGAGGTGGCGTACCTGCCACGGACCTGCTCGGTCCAGGCATCGGTGGCCTCCTTGCGGACTTCGACATCGGTGGCACCCAGGCGCTGGGCCTCGGCGATGACGCGGCTGATGTGAGCACCTGCGGTGTCCACGACGCTGTGCCAGGTGCCGCCGGTCCATCCGTACTGTCCGAACACCTGGAAGTAGTTGGGCAGCCCCGGGGTGGAGATGCCGTGATAGCTCCACGGCTGATGGTGCTGGTAGAAATCTGCCAGGTCGAACCCGTCCCGCCCGATAACCGGCGTGTCCCGGTAGATCTGCGGATCGAAGAACAACCGGAACCCGGTGGCGAGCACCAGGACGTCGATCTGCCGCTCGGTGCCGCTGCGAGTGCGGATCCCCGTGGCGGTGATGGTCTCGATAGGATCGGTAATCAGGTCCACGTTATCGCGGCTGAAGGTCTGCAGGTACTCACTGGACACCGCGGGGCGTTTACACCCGAAGTCATAGTCGGGTGTGAGCTTGGCCCGAAGTTCCTTGTCCGGGACGGCCATCCGATAGGTCACGTTTCGCAGGAACCCGGAGACCGCCTGCGGGATGAGTTTGACGTTGGCGTAGTACATGACGCCGTAGACCAGTACCCCGGCGTAGACGAGCTCCAGACCTTCCTGGAGTGCGCGCTGCGCGAACGGCACCCGGCGGAAGAAGCTCTTGACGGGCCCGGGTGTGGTCGGGTCGAACTTCGGGAAGATCCAGATCGGGGTGCGCTGGTAGACGTCGAGGTGCCCCACCTCACGCGCGATCTCCGGGATGATCTGTACGGCACTGGCTCCGGTGCCGATGATGGCGACCCGCTTGCCCGCAAGGTCGACGCTCTGGTCCCAGGACGCTGACTTCAAAACGGTGCCGGTGAAGTTGGCGAGACCCGGCAACTCCGCGGGTTTGGGCTCGGGGAACGGCCCGGCGGCAACGATGACGAATCGCGCCGTGAGGTTCTTGCCGTTGACCTTGAGCCGCCAGACGTCGGCATCGTCGTCCCAATGCCGTTCGCCGACGGCGCTGTTGAAGCGGATGAGCCCGCGAACACCGAACTCGTCGGTGAGCCGCTCGACGTAGGCGAGCACCTCGGGCCCCTTGGCGTAGAACCGCGACCAGTCCGGGTTGCAGGCATCACGAAATTGGTAGGCCTGCGCCGGAACGTCAACACCGATTCCGGGATAGGTGTTGTCGCGCCAGGTACCGCCGACTCCCGAGGCTCTCTCGAAGATGGTGATGTCCTTGACGCCGGCACGCAGCAGGTCGCGCGCGACGCCGATACCGGACAGGCCGGCACCGATGATGACGACCTGGTGATCGACGGCGTGTTCGGGTCCACTTATCTTGCGTCGCCGCGCGCTCACGCCGTCGCCTCGTAGGTGAGCTCCTTGGACCAACTCGGTTGCGCTGGAAGCCATTTACGGGGAATGTAATCGGACGCCTTGACCATGGAGTTGGCCAGGTAGTGGTACGGGTGGTCGGGGTTGATTACCCATTTGGAGCCTTTTTTGAGGAACCGGTAGATGAATAGACGGGTGCCCTTGCCGCGGTCACCGACGGTCGAGAACCGGTTCATGGCGTCGTACAACCGTTGCTCACTCAGGCCCATCGCGACGATGTTGTTGCGGATCCGATTGATCAGCGGAATGCCCGCGCCCAGGCCCACCAGCCCGGCAAGCAGAAAACCGGGGCTCAGCAGGGTACCGACGTTCTCGACGACGGCGCGACGCACGGGGCCCTGGCCCATCATGTCCAGAACGTGGAAATCGACTGCAAGGTGGCGTGATTCGTCGGAGTTGATATGCCGGAACGCCTCGTGACAGATCGGGTCCTCGACCTCCTCGAGCAGAAACTTGAGCAGGGCACCGTCGAGTGCCACTTCGAGCAGTGGGATCACGGTTCCGAGTACCGTCAACGAAAGACCATCGGAATACTTGTCCAGCCACTCGATGGCCAGGCGCACATTGATGTTTGGCTCGGGAATCTCGTTGTCCTCGAGCATCCCCCACCGGCGCATCAGGGCAAGCTCGGCGTTCGCGTGCTTCTGCTCCTCGGCGTGGAAGTACCGATAGATTTCGGCGAGAGTGGGATCCGGCGCCTTCTTGGCGAGCGCGGAGAATCCCCGGGCGCCGATATTCTCGATCCACACCAGGTCGGCCATGAAGTCCTTGAGCTTGGGCCATAGCTCCGCGCTGATGGTCTCGGCACCTGGGGCATCCCAGTCGACATCGGCCAGTGCCCACTGCTTGTCCTTGATGGTCTGCAGCATGTCTTCCAGTACGACGGCCATGATTCTTCCTCCTTATGCGGATTGTGCTGTGGTGGCCTGCGATTGCTCGGCGAGGGACCTGGTGACGAACCGTGCGGCTTCACCTACCGCTGCCGACGCCTCGGCACTGAACCGGGGCAAGGCCTGGAACACATGCACCTGTCCGGGCCATACCTGCAGTTCACAGGAGCCACCGGCGCGGGTGATCATCAGTTCCAGGTGCTCGGCATCGGCCACCATCATTTCCCGGCCACCAACCTGAATCAGGGTGGGCGGCACCGTGGTTCCGGGGCCGAACGAAAGCCGCAGCCGGGGATCGTCATCGGGTATCCCCCGCGTGTACTGATCGACCAGGCGCCGCGCCGCCGCCGCGGAGATGAGCGGATCCGGCGCGTCCCGTTCACGCTCGGCCGAGAGCCCCAGCGTCAGGTCCATCAGCGGTGAGAACAGCACCAGCGCACCGGGCTGGGGGACGCCCAGCCGGTGGTTCTCCGCAATGAGGTCGACGGCCAGGTGTCCACCCGCCGAATCACCCGCGATCACAATGTCCTTGGCGTCATACCCGCTTTTCAGGAGCCAGCTGTAGGCGGCACGCGCGTCCTCGGCGGCGGCCGGGAACGGGTGTTCGGGTGCCAGCCGGTAGTCCAGCGAGAAGGCCGGTAGCCCGGTGGCCTCGGAGAGCCGTGCGACCAGCCGGCGATGCGTTCTGGGCGAGCACACCACGTACCCGCTGCCATGGATGTAGAAGATGATCGGACCGTCGGAGTCGCTATGGGGCGTATGCACCCATTCACCGCGCACATCTCGCTCCCGTACGCGAGAAATCCTTACGTCGGCGGGCATGGGGCTCCCCACCGCCATGGCGCCGGCGACCACCTGGCGCGACGCCTTGATCCCAAACCCGTTGAGATGCACCCGGTTGAACACCGGGCGCAATCCGGCGGCAGTCAGGGCAGCAACAGCCCGAGTACGCCGCGAGGCCGGCAGGACGCCCTGCTGCAGCACGCCACGTATCTCGTCTCTGACCCGGGCCGCCACCTTATGCACCCGGCTGTGCGCGCGGTGCACCGTATCGCGGCCCGGCTGGCCGGCCGGTGGATCCGCCTGGAACAGATGCGGGAATCCGGCCACGGAGATCTCGGCCGACTCGGGCAGGGGCCTTCCTCCGACACCCGTCACGGGAAGCTGCCGTATATCGGCTTCGTCCGGGGCCGACGCGAAAACGATGACATCGCATTGGTGTTCGATGCCCTCGACAGTGCGGATACCCAACGCGCTGAATCGCGCGATCGGCCAGGTGACGAGCTTGCAGTTCGATGCTTGCAAGGCGGAGTAGAACTCGTCGGTCACCACCACATTCGGCCGTCCCGTCAACGGCAAGGGCGTCAGCTGGCGACGGGTCCACGGGTCTTCGACGTGACGGCGCAGATTGTTCCTCGCGAGCAGCTCGAAGATCCCCGCACGTTGGGGACGGCGCCCGGCGAACCAGGCCTGCCTGGCGGCGTCGCGCACCATCGGCACACTCTCAAGGAATCGTCCGATGCGGGTCGTTTCGCGGGGCAGTACCCAGTCGGGAGAGCTCTGAAATAGCTTGACGGAGAGCGCCTCTCGCACAATATCGGGAAGCAGGGTAGCTGCGGCGGCGCCGTTGCCGACCACAGCTACCCGCTTGCCGGCCAGGACAACGTCCCTATATTCCTGGCCACGCACGACGTTCCCCGTATAGGCCTCCATTCCGGGAACGACAGGGTCTCCTTCTGTCCGTGAACCGGTGGCCAACACCACCGACTTCACGGACAGATCTTCTCCTCCAACGATTTCGACTTCCCACCGACCTTCGACCTCGTCGTAGGCGACGCGGGTGACCTCGTGTCCGAGGCGCAGGTGCTTACCGAGATGAAAGAGCCGGATGGTGTCATCACGCCAGGTTCCGGCGCTGGGAGCGGTCCGATCGAGCAGCACGAAGTTGTGCACCCCGGACTGCTTGAGTCGGGCGGCCACGCCCAACCCGCTGAATCCGGCCCCGATGATTGCGACGTCGGTGTGCATTTCTATCGGACCCCCGGTTCCAGTAGGTCCTTGGCGTCCACCGGCGGTGGCAGCATTCGGCCGATGAGCCCCGCGCCCCAGCGATACGGGTTGGGGGTGTGCCGCTTGAGATGCCATACGAGCTTGGCGTCGAGCTGCGGAACGACGTAGAAGCGCCCCCGATCGTGCGCGTTCAGGGTGCCTCGGGCGATCCGGTCGGGCGAGACGCCGGTGTACTTCATCACCGTGGCGGCCAGGTTGCTTGTGGAGCCGGGGATACGTCCATCAGCGACGATGTTGGTCTTCACGAAGGTCGGGCACAGCACCGTCACCTTGACGCCGGAGCCACTGAGCTCGGCGGAGAGAGTCTCCGAGAGGGCGAGCACCCCGGCCTTGCTCACGTTGTACGCCGCCATCATCGGTGCGGCGGCGAAACTGGCGGCCGAGGCGACGTTGATGATGCCGCCGAAGCGTTGCTCGCGCAGGATCGGGGTGAACACCTGGCACCCGTAGATGACACCCCAGAGATTGATGGCCAGGGTGCTCTCCCAGTCCGCCATCGACATGGCCCCGACCGGTAGACCGCCGGTGCCGATACCGGCGTTGTTGATCACCAGGTCGGCGGGTTGGTGCAGCCACTCCTCGGATACCTTGGCCAGCTCGCTGACCTGCTCGTAGGAGGTGACGTCGCAGGCCACCGCGTGCGCCTTACCGCCGCCGATGAGGTCGGCGGTTTCCTGCGCGCGTTCGAGGTTGATATCGGCACAGACGACGCGGCCGCCGCGGGCCGCGAGAATCTGGGCGAAAGCACGGCCGATGCCGCTACCGGCACCGGTAACCACCGCACTCGCCCCGTAGCTGACCTTCGGACGTCGGCGCGGGTAGGCTCCCGCGTCGGGTGCCGTCATTGGCATCACCCTTCGCTTACGTCGTACCTAAAAACGTAAAATAAGGGTGTGTCACGGCACGCCGATTGTCAAGGGGTGCGTGAGATTAATGTCGGGTCAGTAGTCCCACTATCGGGCTACTGGATCGCGGGCAGGCCATCGATAGACGTGCCGTTCTTCTCCAGCGCGCTTTCGTAGGTGAGTTTCTCGGCTGACGCCTTGGCGATGTGCTTGTCGTACACATCCCGGTGGCCCACAAATTCCATGAGTGGAACCGAGTATCCACATGAGTCCGCTACGCGTATGACATCAACCAGAATGATTGAGCGAGCACCTTTTTCGAGCTCCTTGGAGAAGTGACTACGCAGCTGGCGGTACTCCGGCTCATTGAATTGCACCACCCTGGCTCGGCCGTGCAGCCTGATGATGCGACAGCGCGTGTCGAACGAACAGAACATCAGCACGATGCGTCCGTTGTCGCGCACATGCGCGATCGTCTCCGCACCGCTACCGAAGTAGTCCAGGTAGCCCACCTGGTTGGGCGCGAACACCGCGAATGTCCCGGCCATCCCCTTGGGGGAAACGTTGACATGCCCGTCCGAGCCACTCGGGGCGGTACCCACGAAGAACACCGGCTGCTCGGTCAGCCATACGGCGAGCTTGTCCTCGATCTCCTCGTACACGTGACCCATACGGTCCAGGTTGCCACCCGGTCCGCCGGGCCGCCAGATGTTTTCAGACGCGGGTTCGCAAGTCCTTGCGCAGGATCTTCCCGGCCGCGCTCTTGGGGATCGCGTCGATGAACTCCACCTGACGAACCCGCTTATGCGGGGCCACCTTCTGTTGCACGAAGGCCATCACCGCCTCGCCAGTGAGACTCTCGTCGGTGCGCACCACGAAGGCCTTGGGTATCTCGCCACTCGCAGGGTCGGGCACACCGATAACGGCGGCGTCGCCGATACCGGGATGCGTCAGCAGCAGCGCCTCCAGCTCCGCCGGTGGCACCTGGTAGCCCTTGTACTTGATGAGCTCTTTGAGCCGGTCCACGATCGTCACCACACCGTCGGCGCGCACGACGGCGATGTCGCCGGTGTGCAGGAATCCGTCGGGTTCGATGGTGGCGGCGGTGGCCTCTTCGTTCCCGAGGTAACCCGCCATGACGTTCGGACCACGCACCAGCAGCTCACCGGGCGCACTCTCGCCCTCGGCGGGGATCTCGATCTCCGCCCCGCTTTCGGTGTCGACGATTTTGTTCTCCGAGTTGGGTACCGGAATGCCCACCGAGCTGAGCGGGATATCGGGGCGGCCCGGTGGAATGAGGTGACTCACGGGGCTCAGCTCGGTCATCCCATATCCCTGGCTGACGCGGCAATTAAGCCGCGCGGCAACGGCATTGCCCAGCTGCTCGTCCAGCGGCGCAGCGCCGGAGAACACCGAACGCAGGCAGGAGACGTCGTACTTGTCGACGTCCGGATGCTTGGCCAGCACCACAGCCACTGGTGGGGCCACGAAGACATGGTCCACTCGATAGTTGGCGATGGCACCCAGGAAGGTGTCGAGATCGAACCGCGGGAGGATCACCAGTTCGGCACCCAGTTTGAGCTGCACGTTGAGCAGCACCACCAGACCGTAGATGTGGAAGAACGGGAGGATGGCCAGTACCCGGTCCCCTTGCTCCACCCCATAGAGGTGCTTGGCCTGCGCGATATTGGCCACCAGGTTGCGGTGGGTGAGCATGACACCCTTGGCCTTGCCGGTCGTACCCGAGGAGTACGGCAATACCGCCAAATGTGTTGCCGGATTGAAGGAAATCTGCGGCGGTGCCACATCGGGCCGCGCGATATCGGCCAGCGACAACCGCCCCTCCACCGCGTCAATGGTGACCACGTTGGCGGAATCGATTCCGGCCGTTTGGGCGGCTTCCAGCGCGCGCGGCAGCAGCGGGGAGACCGTGAAGATCAGCTGCGCCTTGGAGTCGATGAGCTGTTTGGCGAGTTCCTCCGCGGTGTACAGCACGTTGACGGTGCTGGCGGTGCCACCCGCACGCAGGATGCCGTGCAGCACAACTGCGAAGGCGGGCGAGTTGGGCAAGAACACCGCCGCGACGTTCCCGATGCCGAATTCGCGTTCGGCGAGACCGGCCGCCAGCGCGTCGATCTGAGAGCGCAGCTCGCCGAATGTCGTCTTCTTGTCGGTGAGCCCGTCGATCAGTGCGATCCGATTATCGTCTCCGCCCTCCTCGCCGAATACGTACTCGTACACAGAGCAGTCGGGAATGGACACATCGGGCAGCGGGCTACGGAAAGTCACGCCGGATAGCTTCGCAAGATAGGACCATGATGTCGAGTCTTCTTAGAATCTCGTTCTAATCCTCGATCAGGTGCTCGAAGGCTTCGAGATTCTTCAGCGATTCCCCGCGTGAGGTGCGCCACGCCCATTCCTTCTGGATAGACGTCTTAAATCCCAACTCCAGCAAGATGTTGAAGTCGTTGTCCACGGCCTCCAGCACCTGGCCGAGGATGGTGTCGACCTCCTCGGGTGTGATTGCCGGCAGCGGCACCCGGCCCACCAGGTAGATATCGCCCATGTTGTCGATCGTGTAGGCGACCGCATACAACCGCCGGTTGCGTTTGAGCATGTACCGGTAGACGCCTTCGGTGTTCTCGTCCGGGTGGCGGCAGACGAATACCTCGATGCGCACGGCGTGCTCGCCCGGGGTGAGCATGGTGGTGATCTTCTGCTTGCGCTCGCCGGGCAGCTCCACGATCAGTGCGGGTTTACCATCGGATCCGCGTTCCTCGCTGAAGACGATCTCCCGTTCCGCGAGCGTCTGCACGATGGTGGCGTAGGCCTCCTCGGCGGTGGTCATCGGCGCAGCCCAGACAGCCGACGCGTCCGGAACCGCAGGCGCGGAGTGCGTGGCGGCGAAATTCTTTGTGGCGCACGGTAATCAGCGATGGCGCGACTGTAGCTGGTCAGCAGTGCGTCTGCGGTGCCGGACCAGGAGAATCCGGTAGCGTGTTCGACGGCGGAGCGGCTGAGGGCCGGTCCGGTGCGCACCAGCAGGTCCGCGATGGCGTCCGCCCAGTCCTCGGTGCAGTGCGTCGGGACCAGCAGACCAGTGCGCTGATCGGCGACCGCGACCGGAAGTCCGCCCACCGCGGCCGCCACCACCGGGGTGCCGCAGGCCTGCGCCTCGATAGCCACCAACCCGAACGACTCCGAATGGCTGGGCACCGCAACGATATCGGCCGCCCGGTACACCTGAGCGAGCCGTTCCCGCGATTGCGGCGGCAGGAACGTGACCCGGTCCGCGATGCCGAGATCCGCGGCGAGATCCTGAAGCGCGGTCGGCTCGTCGAGACCGCTACCGGATGGGCCACCGACGATGAGAACGCGCACCCCGGGCAGCTTTTCGGCGGCGCGAACCAGTAGGTCGGGGGCCTTGAGTGGCTGGATGCGTCCGACGAACGCGACAATCTGCTCATCGCGGCGCAGACCGAGTTCGGCACGGGCGGTGGCCTTGTCGCCCGGCGTGAACACGTCCAGGTCAACGCCGGGATGTACCACGTCGATGCGGGCCGGGTCGGCATTGTGTATCGACACCAATTGTTCGGCTTCGTCTTTGGTGTTGACGATGAGGCGATCGGCCTCGTCCACGACCTGTTGCTCCCCCACTGCCCGCAACGCCGGTTCTGGACGGTCGCCCTCAGCAAGGGTCCTGTTCTTGACGGCGGCAAGGGTGTGTGCCGTGTGCACAAGCGGGACGCCCCAGCGGTCACGGGCCAACCAGCCTGCCTGACCGGAGAGCCAGTAGTGCGAGTGCACCAGGTTGTAGTAACCGGATTCGTGGTTGGCCTCAGCGCGCAACACCCCCGCGGTGAAAGCGCACAGTTGCGTGGGCAGGTCGTATTTGTCCAGGCCTTCGAATGGCCCGGCCACGATATTGCGGACCGTCACCCCATCGGCAACCGCCACCACGGGCTCATCGGAGGATGCCGTGGCACGCGTGAATATGTCGACGGCGACACCCCGGCGGGCCAGTTGAAGGGCGGTCTGCAACACGTAGACGTTCATACCGCCGGCGTCCCCGGTACCCGGCTGCGCTAGCGGCGAGGTGTGCACGGATAGGACGGCGATGCGGCGCGGCTTCAGCGCCACCACCGCCCGGCGCGCGAGCTCATCGCCAATAGGCACACATCCATCTTGGCATCTGTCGCGATATGGGTGTCGCGCAGCATCGGAGCGGATGCATTCTAGTTAATACACATGAGGTATCACTGCATGTCACTTGGGCTATCGTGCAGGTATGCCCGACACCGAACTGGACCTGGATCTGCGTCTGGTCCGGTACTTCGTCGCAGTCGCGGAGCATCAGCACTTCGGCCGCGCGGCACAGGAGCTGCGAGTGGCACAGCCATCCTTGAGCCGACAGATCCGCCGGCTCGAACAACAGCTGGGTGCGCGGCTCCTGGATCGCACCACGCAGGGCACCCGCCTCACCGAGGCCGGAGAGGTGTTCCTTCCTCGTGCCAAGTCCCTGCTACGGGCCGTCTCGCAGGCCGCGGCACAGACCCGGGCCGCCGCCCGGCCCAGCCGCGTCACGATCGGATACACGGCAGGGCTGATCGTCACGCCGGCAGTCAAGGAATTGCGACGCGAACACCCGGATGCAGAGGTGCACGTGGTGCACCTGGATGTGGACCAGCCCCGCGCGGCGCTGCTGGATCACCGAGTGGACGCCGTGATGGCCCGCCTACCCATCCCTGCAGAGGGTCTGCACATGACCGTCCTCTACGACGAGCCTCGGACACTTGTGGTGGCATCGGATCATCGTCTCGCGGCACACTCTTCGGTAACCATCGATGACATCGCCGACGAGCCGATGCCGCGCTTACCCGGTGCCGACCCGTTATGGAGTGCCTATTGGCGCCTGGAGCCCCGCCCCGGCGGTGGCCGGGCGCCGGACGGTCCCGTCATCGAGGCGCTAGAGGACAAGTTCGAGGCAATCGCAAGCGGCCAGGCAGTGGCGATCACCGCCGGATCGCATGTCAGCGGCCTGCGACCCGATCTCATCACTATTCCGCTCGAGGGCGTCGAACCGAGCCACGTGGTACTGGCCACCCGAGCCGACGAGCGCAACCGGCTGGTGGCCGCGTTCCGCAAGCTCGCCGAGGCACATATCGACGGCCCGAAACCGGCTGCACTATAACTGGTTTCGCGTGCCCAGAGTTACGCGATCGACTCCTGATACCGGCGCTGCAGGATCTCTCGGAGCTTGTCGTCCGACCGGGTCACCGCGACGGAGACGAACGGTTCGATCGCCTTACCCACTGCGCGCCCGGCAAGCCCTCCCGGCAGCTCGTAGTCGATACCGATCTCGATCTCGGTGGTCTTGCCATCGATCTCACGGAAGGTCCATGTCGACTGATTGACGAACCCCGCGCGCGACTCGGTGGCGAAGACACGGTTGGTCTCCTTCGCGGTGACCTCGAGAGTGGTCCGAATCGTCGCCCCCAGCTTGATCGCCACTTCGTACTGCGATCCCGGCTCATTCTCCGCGCCGCTGATCAGCTTCACCTTCTGAATGCCGAACATCCACTCCGCGAGATGCCGGTAGTCGGCGACATAGTCGAATACATACGCCAGCGGGGCTTCCACAACGCCGTTGTGGTGGACATGGACCATTTCGGAGTCTCCTCGTGCTTCGTGTGCAGCAACAGTTAGCTACATGATCACAGAGAGACTCTGGCGCTGGTACAGGCCCACCGCGCAAACCCCAGGATTGTGAGCTACTCGCGTCACTCTCGGCGCATGAGACCCACGCGGCTACGCCAGCGCGGATACCTCACCGCGCCGGGCCGAGGCACGCCGCATTGCACCCAACGGATCGGCGAACAACCCGCCGAGGGACACCACACCCGCTCCGGCCTCCTGAACCCGGTTGCCGAACGCCGTCACCCGAATATCGCGCTTGGACAACGTCGACCGCTCCAGGAATGCCTTCTCTACGTCGTTCATCACCTCGGGGTACTCGGTGAAGGCCTGCCCACCGACGATCACCTCGTCGGGGTTGAGGATGTCGCGCAGCAATGCCACCGACTCGCCCAGCACCCGACCGCGTTCGGAGAGCAGTTGGCGCGCAGGCTCATTGCCTCCGCGCGCGGCCTTGTACACCGCGGTCACCGTGACACTCTCACCAGCGGGCACGATGCGCAGCTTGCGCGCCGCGGCCAGCACCGCCTCGTCACTGACGGTGGTCTCCAACTTGCCACTGCCACCAAGCAATTCGGAATCAACCGGCAGCGCCGCGATAGTCCCCGGGCCGCTTGCCGGGCTGTGCACCCGGCCGTCGATAGCAAGCGCGAAACCGACTGTCTCACGGCCGTATACGTACAGACTTGTCAGCGAACGGGCCGCGAACCGCCGCAGCCCCAGCAACAGTTCGGCTCCGGCCATGGCGTCCACGTGCGAGGCCACCGACACCGGGAGTCCCAGCGCATCGGCGAAAACGCGGCCCACCGGCGCCTCGGTCCAGCCCAAGCGTGGGTGATCCACGGTTCCGCCCGCGCCGTCGACCACACCACCGGTGGCCACCCCGATCCACAGTGGGCGGCGCCGGTGCCAACGGGCCAAGTACCGTTGCGCGCTCCCGGCAAGCGAGGCCAGGGCGGCGCCCTGCGGACCGTTCGGCGTGGGGGTTTCGACCACGTCGAGGGTGCGTCCGAACAGATCGGTCGCCACAATGCTGGTCGCCCGGGCACCGATGTGAATGCCCAAGGTCAGGAAGGGCTCGTGGTTGAGCTCGACCGGCACCCGGGGGCGTCCGATGGCACCGGAGACCGCCAAATCGGCACGTTCGCGCAGCAGCCCGGCATCCAAGAGGGCCGTCACCTGACGGTTGACGGTAGCGATGGAAAGGCCCGTGACCTGGGCAATCGCGTCCCGGGCCACCGGTCCGCGCACCCGAGCGGCGCGGAACACCGACGATGCGGCGCTGTCGCCTATGTACAGCGCGGGCGGATGGATCTGGTGGCGGGAAAGCGGCCGGCGAGTCGGAGAAGTCATGAGATGCGTCCTTTTGCGGAGGTCAGCCCATTTATTGTAGGGCTGAATAGGGCTATTTGGCTTGGTGAACTGGGGCGATACCGCGCCCAAAACGTCAAGAAAGACGTGCAGAAATTAGGCGCAGCGACAGACGCAGCGACAACACAGCTCACGAGCCAGCGGCAGCCGAGAACCAATACCCGCGATCACGAAAGTGACCTGGGGGTCGGCGGCACGCTTGATGGACACAGGCGCAATTTAGCATCCCGACGAGGCAATGTCCTACTAGCGGCCCAGGCGGCCCGCCTGACTACAGTGGCGGCCATGAGCAATCCCCTATTTGCCGGCCGGGTCGCGGTCGTCACCGGAGCCAGCTCCGGGATCGGTGAAGCCACCGCCAAATCCCTTGCAGCCCTGGGATTTCATGTCGTCGTCGCCGCACGGCGCGAAGACCGGATCAACTCCTTGGCCAAGGAGATCGGGGGCACCGCCGTTGTGCTGGATGTCACCGATGCCGATTCGGTTGCCGCCCTTGCTGAGAGCCTGGACCGAGTGGACCTGCTGGTGAACAACGCCGGCGGCGCCCGGGGCCTGGAGTCGGTGCTCGAGGCCGATATTGAGCATTGGCGCTGGATGTGGGAAACCAACGTCGTGGGCACCCTGCAGGTGACCCGGGCCCTGCTGCCCAAGCTGATTGACTCCGGGGACGGACTCATCGTCACCGTCACCTCCATCGCCGCCCTCGACGTCTACGACGGCGGCAGCGGCTACACGGCAGCCAAGCACGCGCAGGCTGCGTTGCATCGCACGCTGCGCGGCGAGCTTCTGGGAAAGCCGGTGCGGCTCACCGAAATCGCGCCGGGCGCGGTGGAAACGGAGTTCTCGGTGGTGCGCTTCGACGGCGATCAGGACCGCGCCGATGCGGTGTATCGGGGCATCACACCACTGGTCGCCGAGGACGTCGCCGAGATCATCGCGTTCGTGGCATCGCGGCCTCCGCACGTGAACCTGGACCAGATCGTCGTCAAACCGCGCGATCAGGCTTCCTCTACCCGCCGGGCGTCACACTCGTCGTAGTGGTCGTCGGCGTCGCCGCAGAGGTTCCCGTCCGCGCTGTCGAGGTCGGAGTACCCGAAAGCGTCGGTGCTCCCGACGGGGTCAACGGAACCGACGTCGGGATAGAAGTCGTTGTCGGCGACGACGTGACGGTGCGCTCCTGCGGGTTCGGCGGTAGCGCCGACATCGACTGCCAGGTCGGCCAGTCCACCACCCAGTCCCACAGATCGCCGTCGGCATACGACAGCTCAATCGAGGTGCCGGTGACCTCGACGGGGTCACCGTAGACCGCGGTACGGAAGTACGATTCGGCGTCACCCAGTGACAGGTTGATACAGCCATTGGTGACGTTCGTACTACCCTGCTGCCCAACGGTATTGGGGTTCGCGTGAATGAACTCGCCGTTGTTGGAGATCCGCACCGCGAAGCGTTCGTGAATATTGGAATACCCGGCGGCCGGGTTGGACATCCAGAAGTCCGCGTACTTCTCGGTGACCACGTGGATTCCGCTGCGGGTGACGTTGCGCGGTAGGTCTGCCTCGCCGTAACTGCAGGGCAGGTCCAGGATGGTGTCCTCGTCGGTGGTCACCCGAATACGGTGGCTCGCAGCATCCGCGTAGACGATCTGGCGGCGTCCCACCTGGAACTGCAAGGACATGTCTTCGTTGCCAAATGCACCGTCACCGAAGGGAACTCCATACAGTTTGGCCTTCACCTCAACCTTGGTGCCGGCCCTGAAGTACTCACGCGAACGCCAGTGCACCCGGGAGCCCTGCGCCTCGTCGGGTAACCAGGCCCAGCCGCCCTCGGTCGGTGGGTCGCAGACGACGCTCAGTCCTTGCTCCACGGACGCCTTATCGGCGATATGTGCGTCGAATTGCAAGATGACGGGCGCCGCGATCCCTACCGTCTGCCCGTCGGCCAGCTGGAACTGTCCATTGACCTTCGCCGTCGGGACCAGAGTGGTGAATGAGCCGGCCACCGCAACGGCCTTGCCGTCGAGACCGACAACCGAGCCCTTCCAGGTGTAGGTCACATCGAATCCGAGCGGCTCGGTGGTGCGGTATTTGGTCTGGTCTCGACTCAGGGTTCCCGCGACGACCTTGCCGTCGGCGTTGACCAGCTTCACGTCTTGGAACCATCCATTGACCACGGTGACACCGACCGGCGTGGTCGGGTTGACGTCCTTGGCCTTGTCGCCGGGGTTGAAGGTCACGGTGGGCGATGCGGGTGGCGCCTCTTCGGGCGCGTTGGAAGTAATGGTCGAACAGGCCACAGCAACAGCGGGCACGGTCAGACCCAAGATTGAGAGCGCGCGCCGCCGCGTCAGCGCGTCACCGAGATTGGGTCCGGGGTGGTTCACGACATCCCACGATACGGCCCGCCGAGGACAGGTTCGCCCCAGCCAACCAAGATCACTCTGCAAATCGCACGGGACGTGCGATTTTACCGGGCGTCCCGGCTAATAAATCGGGATTTCGAAGATCGCGGCGGGCGCGCCGTACTGGGCACCCCACCCCGCCCAGGCGATATCGCTCGGGCCGACCCGCTTGTCGACGATGGCCCAGCCCTGCTCGTCCTGATGCAACAGGGCTACGTATTTCTTCGACAGGACGCCGTTGGCCGCCGGCTCGGCAAAGGGAGTCCCGGTGTAGTCGATGGGGCCGCCGTCTGGCTCCTGCATCGCCGACCAGAGGAATGCCCAGCCTTCGGCCGACTTAAGGCTGCGGACATCCAGGCGAACTGGCTTGCCCAGTTGGGCCGTCGCATCCGCGATCGCGGGTGCCAGGATCGCACCGCCGTCCGGGGATGCCGGGTCTAACGCGGTCGCTCCCGGATCTGCCGCCGCGAGAGGGGCCGTGAGCATGCCGATCCACACCAGCACTGCCAGGAATCCGATCCGCATGGGCTCTCCTTCGTCGGCGACAGTCGAATGGCATCAATTGTCGACGTTGTCATTGCCGGTTTTTGCATGTCCCTGGCCGCATGGCGTGTTTATCGTCATCTATCACGACGAATATCGCCGCAGGCTCCTGTGACGCACGGTTCGGCCAGGTGCGCGACGAGTTCGAGGGCAACTTCACCGAGCGCGGAGAGCTGGGGCCGGCATGGTCGTCGATTCCCGCGCACACTCCTTGATCGACGGGGTCTACCGCAGCCTGGGCTACCGGGACTGTGGCGGATTCTTGCTCGCGCAGGACTAGCTCAAATAACAGTCGTCTCTTCCGGTGCCAGCACCCGGCCATCGGCCGCGCGCAGCTCGAACCGTCGGACAGGGCGGGACGTCTCGCGATCCACCAGGGTGGCGCGCGGTTCCCCGGGTGCGAAACAGAATTCGTCACTCCACTGCCGCAGTGCGACCAAGAGGGGGAACAGGCCGTGCCCCTTTTCTGTCAATTGGTATTCGTGACGGGCGCCGGCCGGAACCACCTCAAGAATGCCGTTGTCCACGAGAGCAGTGAGACGCGAGGCCAGGATGTTCTTCGCGAGCCCCAAACTCGTCTGAAACTCCCCGAATCTGCGCAATCCATCGAATGCGTCACGAACGATCAGCAGCGACCAGGCGTCCCCGATTTCCCCCAGTGGCCTGGTCAGGGTGCAGCTCGATTCGGCGTGACTGGCGCGACCCACCATCGACAACCTCCTTCGGTTGCATTATGCAACCATCCATGCGACGCTCAAATGGTTGCGAAGTGAAACCAACTCTATCGAGGGGCGCGCGTGCTGACCAGAACGGTCATCGTCTTGTTCTCGGTCGCCTGTGGGCTTGCGGTGGCGACCATCTACTTCTCTCAACCGCTGCTGGATACCATCGGCACGCAATTCTCCGTGCCCACAGCACAAGTCGGCATGGTGCTCACACTCACCCAGGTGGGCTACGCCGTCGGCCTGCTACTCATCGTGCCCCTCGGCGATATCGTCGATCAGCGTCGACTCATCATCGGACAGACCGTCCTGCTGGGTGTCTCCTTAGTCGCCACGGCGATATCCCCGAACGCCTGGACGTTCCTGTTGAGCATCACCGCAATGGGCGCACTTGCCGTGGTGACCCAGGTGATGGTCACCTACACCGCGGCGCACGCTTCGCCGCAAAGACAGGGATGGTCGGTCGACGTTGTGACCGGCGGAATCATCAGCGGAATCCTCTTGGCACGCACAGTATCCGGCGCCCTGTCCGACCTACTGGGTTGGCGATCGGTATATGTCGTGGCAGCCGTAGCGGTCGTCGCAACGGCTGGGGTCCTGACGCGCGTCCTGCCCGAATCCACCCGCCCCCGAGCGACACTGACCTACCGGCGGTTACTCATCTCGACGCTGCGGCTGCTGCGCGACGAGCCGGTGTTGCGCTCTCGGGCCATCATCGCGATGCTCATCTTCGCTGGAATCACCGTGCTGCTGACGCCCATGGTATTACCCCTCACCGCGGCGCCATATCACTTGTCACACACCGAAGTCGGTCTCTTTGGTCTGGCCGGAGCGGCGGGCGCACTCGGTGCGTTCAAGGCAGGGGCGTGGTGCGACAGCGGCCTCTCCCACCGGGTGACCGGCGTCGGTCTGGCGTTGATGCTGACGGCATGGGCATTCGCGGCGACGTTGCACTGGACGCTGCTGGGGTTGGCAGTCTCCGTCGTGATCATCGATTTCGGCCTACAGTCGGTGCACGTAGCGAACCAGAGCATGATCTACCGACTGGCTTCCGAGCTGCATGGACGGCTCACCGCCGCCTATATGACGTTCTATTCCATCGGCAGCGCCGTCGGCGCCATCGCCTCGACATGGGTGTATGCGGCACACGGATGGACCGGGGTCTGCGTCCTCGGCTTCGCGATCAGCCTTGGGGCAATGTGCTACTGGATCGGCAGTAGCACCAGCTCGGACACGGCGGCCGCAGCGGACACGGAGAGTCGTTGCCTCGACAGCGCGGGCCATGCCTGCACGGCGCAGAACGGCGCGCACTGATCCTGTTCGGCGCGCGTCCCGACGTGCACGCAGCATTGGGTGAGCCGCTCCTCGATCATCGTGGACATATCCATGAACGGTTTCACGGTGATCCGCACTATGCGCTCACCAAGCATGCGTCGCAGCTTGGCTTGGCGGCCCGGCAGCGCCGAGGCGGCCAGGGTCATCAGGGTGGAGATTCCCAAATCGCAACTATCGCAGATGGTTTTCCACACATCACCGATTGTCGGATGCGACAGGGAAGACTGTTCGGAGAGCAGCCCCAAAAGCGACTCCTTGACCGCCAACCGCAGCTGCTGGGGAACCTCCTGATCCGCAATGCGATTGGCCACCAGTCCGAGATTCTCCTTGAGACGGTCATGCCCGATCAGAGAAGTCAACGACCGCCACACACCGGCATCGTCGCGCAACATGTATCCCACCGAGCAGCAATGGGGGTGCGAACACGGCAGGGCCGTCAAGTCACGCCACGTGACCACATCGCGGGTCTGCGGACCAAGACGCTTCAGCACCCCGGTATGGGTGAGCCTCTGCAACGGATCGATTGCACCCGCACGACCCGAGCCGAACTGCGGTTGGATCGACACACCGCCCACATACGGGGTATCGAGGGCCAGCTGGACGACGGCGCCGATATCTCCGTCATTGACGCCGAGCGCCGTAGTCATGACCAGTGTCGTAAAGATCGCCGTATCGGAGAGGCGTTGTACTGCCTCAGCCTTGATCTTCGTCAGATCGCCGCCTCGATGGTGTCGTGAGGCTGCGGCGGACGGGCCATCATATTGGAGGTAGACCTCCACGCGTTCCCGGTGGCGGGCCAGCAGATTCAGTAGGGCATCATCCCGGGCGATGAGAATCCCGTTGGTGTTAATGAGAATTCGAGTGATGGGCCGTGCCATCAGTTCGTCGAGCAGCCAGGCTAGTTCCGGGTAGACGGTAGGTTCGCCGCCGCTGAGCATCAACACATCCAGGCGACCGTTCTCCCGGGCCAGTCGCTGGTCCACATTGGCAAGCACGCGCTGCACCGGTACCACTCCGTGCAAGTCCGGTGAGGAATCCGCGAAGCAGGTGGGACAGCGCAGATTGCACGCCTCGGTGATATCGGCCAGCAGGATGCAGGTGTGTTGGGTCTGCATCTCGGGCAGCCCGCGCAGATACGCCATCGGGATCGGATCGAAATTGCCTGGCACATCAGCGGTATGGGTCTTGGTGGGAGCCGTCCACTCCTCCAGATATTCAAGGATCTCCGCGTCTTCGTCGTACAGGGTGCACACCAACCCGTGCGTGCGGCAGCCCCGTTCTAGCCACACCCGATCCTCACGGTGCACGAGCCAGCCCGAGAGGCGGTCCACCTCCGTCAACGGGCGCTCCGGGTTGTCGTCATGGCAGCGTGGACAAAAAGCGTTGACGTACCGCAAGATTCGGTCCTCGCGCAGCCCCATACCCACCACGTCTACTCCAACCCGTCCAACATGGACATGCACCCCACGACGAACCCCGTCATGATCGCCACCGTCGCCCACCCGATGATCGACATCACCACGGCCAACACGACTCCCCTGGTGTCGGCGGTGAACCCGCCACGCATCACGTTCTCCAGGAGAAGAAGAGTCCCAAATGTGCTCACCCAGAAGAGAAAGACGCCAACGAATGCCATCCCCAGCACCGTGCCGCTGTTCGACTTCGGCGGCGGAGTCCAATAGGGGTGGTAGCCAGGCGGATATTGGGGATATCCGGGCGGTGGATACCCGCTCGGCCCGTACGGGTACTGGCCGGGACCGGGCGGCCCCTCCTCTGGTGGCGGCTGCGGTGGGGTGGTCATGCCCAGAAACCCGGTATCCAACTAAAGAAGATCCCCGCCCCCGTGCAGACCCCGCCGGTGAGCAGCGACACCAGCGCCCAGCCGATCATGAGCCCGAGGCCCAAGCCACGCTTGTTCCGGTCAGCCGTTCTCATTAGCAGCGCGCCCCCGCCAAAGGCTGCCAGGGCGCTCAGCACCGCGAACCCGGCGAACACGGCTCCACCGGCGCTGTCACTCTTCTCCGAGTAACTCATGCCGATCACGAACACCACCACTCCGACAATCGCATTCGCCACGGCGAAAAGGACGGCGCCGAGTACCGCATGCCCGCCACTGAGACCGGACTGAGGTTGCTCGGGTGGGCGTTGCCCGTCTGGGTGACTCATGCCGCTACCACCTCCGGTACATGCCTGCGGAACATGTTGTCGTAGTAGCCCGCGCGATATCCGCGCCGCAACCGCCAAGCGGCCAAACTCATCCCGACCAACAGAACCCATTGCGGGCGTGTGAGATCCAGCCACACCGTCTCGTTGGCTCGCGTGAACTCGACCAAGAACCGGAAGACCGCATACGCGGATACGTAAAGCACGAAGAGCTCACCGGGATGTGTCACGCGGGGGCGAAGCCAGCACCACAGCACCAGGAAAGCCGCGAGCTGAAACGCGATCTCATACAAGAACGACGGGTGCATCGCCACCCCGGCGAGACATCCCGGGCAATCCGGACGGGATGCGGGCGCGTGCACACCCCACGGCAACGATGTCGGCCGCCCCGGGGCCTCCGTGAGGTGACATCCGATCCGGCCCACCGCCATACCCAACGCCACCGCGGGCGCGAACAGATCACCCGTCTTGACGCGATATCCGATGAGCCGCTTGGCCGCCAACACACCGGCGTATGCCCCGAGCAGTCCACCGATAATGCTGCGCGAACCAAACATCCACGCCTCACTCAAACTGGGATTCAGCGCCGGGTTCACGTGCTCGATCCACCCCGACAGCCGCATGCCGATGGCGCCACCTACCAGCGCACCGGCCACGGCGATCAGGGACTGTTCGGCGGGGGCGCCCCTCCTGCGAGCCTCGAATGCGAAGACTGCGGCAGCCACCAGCACACCGAGCCCCACAAAGAGCCCGTGCACGCCGATTCCCAGCCCCATCGGCTCACTGTACGAGCCAGACCCCAGGCACGCAGGGCAATACACCATTACTCGGAACTTACAGAGCGCAGCCCACCAGCACCGGCTCCGGGACCAGCCGCACACCGAAGGCGTCCAACACTCCGTCGCGAACGGTGCGTGCGAGCGCCAGCAGCTCGGTGGTGTTCCCGCCTCCGCGATGCGTCAGCGCCAGTGCATGTTTCGTCGATACCCGCACCGACGACCCTTCTCTCGGATATCCCTTGACGAACCCGGCACGCTCAACCAGCCAGCCCGCCGACAGCTTCACCCCGTCGGCACCCGGGTATCGCGGCATGGCGACCTCGGATCCCAACCGATCACGCACCCGCGCCAGGACGTCACCCAGCTCGGACTCGGCCACCACAGGATTGGTGAAGAAGGAACCGACACTCCAGGTGTCGTGATCGGACTCGTCGAGCACCATGCCCTTGCGCCGACGCAGACCAAGCACCGCCTCACGTACCGCCAGTGCATCGGTGCGCTCCCCTTGCCCCACACCGAGCTCCCTGGCCAGCTCCGGGTAACGGATCGGGGAACTGAGCCCGTCGGTGGTCAGGGCGAACTCGACCGCCAGCACCACGCGAGCATCGGTGCCCTTGAGAATGCTGGTGCGATAGCCGAATCCCAGCTCCCCAGGCTCAAACCAGCGCGCCTCACCCGTTGACCGGTCCAACACCCGCACCCGTCGCAGCAGCGAAGACACCTCCACGCCGTACGCTCCCACGTTCTGCACGGGAGTAGCGCCGGCGGTTCCCGGGATTCCCGAGAGACATTCCAGCCCACCGAGACCCGCCTGCAGCGACAGCGCTACGACCTCATCCCAGTTGGTCCCCGCATCCGCACGCAGGGTCGGTCCGTCCACCGTGACGCCGGCCGAGGCGATATGCACCACCGTGAGGTCCGGAAGATCATCGGCCAGAACCACATTCGAACCACCCGCAAGCAGCAGAGCGGGCTGACCGTTGAGCGCAGCCAACGTGCCCACCACCTGCGCGCTGCTATCGCACCGAATGAGCGTCGACGCCACCGGCCCCAGCCGCAACGTCGTCAACGGGGCAAGCGGCGCACCATCGGTGACAACGGCGCCGAGATCCTCGATCTCCGCGCGTGTTGTTCGGGCCAAAGTTATCGGTCTTCGCGCAGGCGGCTCATCCAAGCTCACGGGGCGTAACGGTAGCCTTGCCACCCATGGCGCGCTCATTTGACCTGTCAGTGGAGTACTCCGCCGCCGTCGAGCAGGTCCATGCGGCCTTCGCCGACGAGGCCTACTGGAGCGAACGGCTGGCCGACTCGGGAGCGGACACCGCGACATTGGATTCCCTGAAATCCGACGGCGGCGCCCTTGAAATCGTCACCACCCAGGTGTTGCGCAGCGACCGGCTGCCCGGCATCGTGTCCCAGTTCCACCGCGGTGACCTGCGCATTGTTCGCACCGAGAAGTGGAGCCCGATTACCGGAGGCTCCTCCGACGGCAGCGTGGTCGGCTCGATCCCGGGCGCACCCGTCACCCTGGCTGGAACCGCCCGACTACACACCAACGACAAGGGCTCACGGCTCGACCTGAAACTCAGCGTCGAGGTCAAGATTCCCCTGGTAGGCGGCAAAATCGAGGGCTTCGTCGGCGGGAAGCTCATGGACCTGCTGTCAGCCGAACAGCGATTTACCTCGGAGTGGATCACCACACACGGCTAACCTGGATCGGATGTCCAGGCGTTCTGTCTTCACGGTGAACTTCACGGCTCCGGCCGAGAAGATCTACCAGGATTTCGCGAGCCGGGACTACTGGGAGACCCTCATGTCGGCGTACGGCTGGCTCACGCCAGTCTCCGAGATTCATGCCTTCACGGTGTCCGACCGCGGTATCGACGTTGTGGTCAAACAGAATCTCCCCCGCATCTACCTGCCACCGATCGCGCAAAAGGTGATGCTCACCGACATGTTCATCACCCGCGCCCAGCATTTCGACCCGTTCGATCAAACCAAGGGCTCCGCGGTGGGCAATTACGGCGCCTCGGTACTCGCGGGACCGGGCTCCTTCACTGGGGTGTGCAAGCTATCCGATACCGATCGAGGTTCGCAGCTGCGGCTGTCCAGCACGTGCAAGGTGTACATCCCGTTCATCGGCGGCAAGCTCGAAGACCTGATCCTGCACCACATCACCGACCTGTTCCGGGTGGAGGAAGGCTTCATCGCCGACTGGATCTCGAAGCATCACTAGCCCGACCCCGACATCAGTAGTCCGATTCGACGGCCAGCAGCTCGGCGAGGAACGCGTCGGCAGCAGGTGCGGCCAGCCGGGCGCACGCGAAGGCCCGAACCCGATTGCGTAACTCGCTCGACTCGGCAGCTCCCCCGGCCCCCACGCCGACCCGCGTCACCGACCAGTCGGCATTCCAGGCCTGCGACTCCTCAGCAGGACGACCGTCGGCGTCCAACACCGGCAGCACCGCACCGCCATCGGCATCCAACATGCCAACGCCGTGAAACGCACCGCAGTGCAACGAGACCGGAATGCCCGCAGCTGAATCCGGGCCGGCTACCACCGCCCGCACGTGGGCAGTTACCGTCGCGTCCTCGGTGACCACCGCCCAGTCGAGGTTCTGTTCGGACGCATCGAAGATCCCCGGCGGCACGTCCGACCAGGCGATGGTCACAGCGCCCACGGCGATCGTGCCCGGTGGCCGGGGCTCGTCGCCGAGACCTGCGGCCAACGCGTAATCCTCGCGCCGCGCGGCCCGGGCGCCCGGTGAATCCCACCGGAGCCCAACCTCGTCGGCAAGGTCACGACAACGTGCCACGAGCTCATCCACCCGCGGGTCGGCATAGGAACCCAACGCCGCGCCATGGGGTGCCAACAGCCCAGCCACATCGGCGTCCAGGGTGTCGTCGGTGAAATAGTCCTCGGCCGCCACGGTCAGCACCGCGAGCTCGGCGTCGAGCACCACCTGGTCCAACGCGGCGATTCCGTCCCGGCGACTAGCCGGCCACCATCGCCGAAGCCAATGCCCCAGCGCCAACCGCCGCAAGGAATCCGCCGAGCCGGGGAGCACCGACACCGCCGGCAGCTCGATCACCTCGGTGGAATCACGGTGGTGCAGCGCCTCGACAACCGCGACATGTCCGGCCTCGCCGAGAACGCGCCACATCCAGTCGGCCCGCGCCGGATCGGTGAAGGCCAGCACCGGCGGATGCGACGGATCGTCGACGGGCCAGGACAACACCGCACCACTGACTTCAAGAACGGCCACAGCCGGAACCGGGGCCGGTGCGGGACCCGTTGCCCACAAACCAGATTCGTTTATCAGCCTCATCCGGCGGCCCGCAATTCGAGCATGGCCTTGATCCGCTGGCGGTGGTCAAGGCTCACCGAACGGGCCACCCCTTCCAGCAGTGAGCGCAGATCGTCGACGTCCCCACACGATTCCTGCCAGACATCGCGACCGTGCAACCTGGCCCACAATCGGCTCAGGTAGGGCCGCGCAAAAGCGTCCAGGTCGTCCACAACCTGTCGCTGACAAGGGTGGATGGCCTCGCCGGCGGCGAGATAGCGCCGGGCATGCATCACATACGCCTCTTTCACCAGCCGAGCCTGGACGCGCTCGGACAGTTCGTAGCGTGTCGTCACCGAATCACCCAGTGGCCGTAGGTCCGTCGCCATCTCAACCCCGGCCAGCAGAGCAGCCTGCTTGTCCTCGCCCATCAGACCCCATGGGGCACAAGCCCGGTCGACCTCCTCGGCGCACAGCAGCGGAACGTCGGGCAGCTCGTCGCGGTCCAGCGCCCGTCGCAGCGTGGCACGCACCCGACCAACAACGCTGCGATCCATCGGACGGTCACCTTCGGTGTCCCCGTCGATGACCGGAGGTGTTTGCGGCTCAACGGAACTCAACCCGATCTCGACGATAGACCACGGCAGGTTAGCGACGGCGCGGTGCGCGCTTGCGCCCAGGTTGTACGGCGTGGCATCGGCGATCAGTGCTGCCCAAACTCGCTGGCGCGCAGCCTCCTCACGATGGCTGCCTACCGCACCGAGCACCGTGCTCAGACCAGTGAAGAAGGGACCCGTTATGGTGTCGGCCGGCCGAACATCGCGCCAGCTCCGGTCCCTCAATCTGGCGAGTTTGGCCACCACGTCGGGGTCCTCGATATGCCGGTTCAGCACCTCTATCCCCGTACGGTCGCGACCGCTGTGCAGATCGTGCAAGACCTCCGCCGCGATGCGCTGATCTGCAACCTGCGGAACACCTTTGGTGACGGCCAATTCGAAGCACATCGGGAAGTAAAGCTCTTGGGCATTGCCGGTGGTGATGCGCTGCCGACGCCGCTCGGCCTTAAGCATCACGAACCAGTCCGCTGCGGCGCGCAACTGCGGGCCATGCCCCACGATCAGGGCATGCATGGACGCAGCCACCTCGGGACCCAGCACCGGAGCCGAGAAGGCAGCATTGCTCCGCAGCCGCAGCACCAGCGGGTCAAGGATCCGTTTAACGGTCCGGCGCAGCGGCCCGCCGCTCTCGGCGCTGAGCACCTCGACACCCGAGCCTATTGCGCGCCAGGCACGATCGATCACGGCACGCCGCGGCACCGCCGACTGCACCGCGACGGCGGGCTCGGAGGTTACCGACCCGATGCTCACCGTCACAAGGGTAATGGTTGTCGGCCGACCAGAAGTTGGGTTCGGTAGCCGCCGAACGGGTGAACGCTATCGACATGACCACAGGACTATTTCCCACAATTACCAAGGTCCTCGGTGAATACGTCGCTTTGCTCTCTGGCCGCCGGAACCCGCCGATCCACCCGGACGAAGAGGCCGACGAGCGGCTCATCACCATCGAGGAATTCGCCGCCGAATTCGACCAACTACTGATCCGCAAGCGACTGCTGACCGGAGTGCAACGTGAGGTGATAGGCGGGGGCACTCGCTCCTGCGGGGTAGTCACCGGGTTGAGCGCCACCGGACCCGGCCGCGAGGTGCTGCTGGACCTCATGGTGACCCGGCCTGACGGCAGCCAGTTCCCGGTCCGCGAAACCGCGGTCATTCCCCCGTCCGCGCTGCCGAAGATGGCACCGGGCAGCGTGATCGACGCGTACTACCGGCCCAGTGACCACAGCATCATCGCGGTCCGCGTGCGCGCCGGCTGATTCAGCGGGCGCCGTCGACGGCGAAACTGACCAACGCCGCCCAATGCAGTGGGCTGGCCGCATGGTCGCCGTCGCGCCAGCGCCGCAACTGGGCCCGTTGCCAGCGGTTCACCGCGCGTCCGGCCTCCTCGTCGCGGTGCGCGCGGTCCACCTCAGCGACCGTTTCGGACATGGGATCTGTTGCCTGCGAGTAGAATTGACCGTACGCCGCAGCGGTAGGCAACGACCACAGAGTGGCAGTCACCAACTCGGCCCCACCCAGAATCATTGCAGCGGCCAGCCCGGTCGCCTCGTCGAAGCGGTAATCGCCTCCCGACGAGCAGGCCAGCAGCGCGACGCGCGGCGGAATCGGCAGGCGCGTGGCCATCAGGTCCGCCGCAGTCAGCGGACGATCCTCGGCCAGGTGCAGAGCGGCCCGCTCGGCGTGGCCGACAGTGCCCTCGGCCGCGCTGGCATGCCCGACGTAAAGCAGCCGGGCCGGGTCCTGCGCACACACTGCGGCAAGCCAGTGGCGGTCGATATCGGTGCGGCGAAACAGTTCAACCGGGGCACCGACGGCGGGTAGCACCCGATGGTTTTCCATCAGCTCGCCGAAATGACGGGTCAGCGCGGCCCCTGGCGAGGGGCGGCCCAGCACCGAACCCAACGTCGAATCCGGCCGCTGTCCGGGAATCCGCGGATCCAGGAGGAGCACCGACGCGCCGTCTTGGCGATCGCCCCACCGCACCGACTGCCGCGGAGCATGGACGATGTTCGGCGGCACGGCCATCAGAACGTCGACCAACTCCATCAATCGATATCCGTCCGGGCCCGGCATGGCCAGCTGCCCCCAAGGCACCCGGGCCAATCGCGGGCTGGGTGTCACGAACAGCACCGCGCGCCGAGACGACCCGGACACTTCGGACAGCAGTTTCCACCCCTGCGCGGCCACCAGCTCGGCCCCGAGCGTGCAGGCCAGGTCGAGCTCGGTGTCCGGGCTTGCGAAAGCCCCTGTGGTCAAAGCCCGTTCGATGGCCGCGAGCGCGGTCTCGGACTGATGCGGATCCGGCAAAGCGGAATGGAGTGCATCGCACGCGGTGTCCAGCGGCTGCTGTTGAAGCACCCACGTAACCGTTCGCGAAGGCTCCCCCACCACCCGCAGGCTGGCGTAGGTGGCGACGCCAACATCGGCGAACCGTAGAACCAGGGTATGCGTCATGGCCATGTCGACCATTCGTCGTCGGTGGCGGTGACATCACGCCCGTACCGCTGCCGGGCCAGCTCCCGGTAGCCACTCATGATCTGGTCACCGGACGGGTCCATCCGCAACGGCGGCAGCGGCCCGAGGCGGGTGAGCCCACCGTCCGCCTGCACCGGCGGCGCCGCGGCCACCAGCGCCAAGTCACCCTCGACGGGAACCGCTGCAGTCGCGGTGCCAGCCCACGCGCCGGTTGACGGACCGACCTGACCATCGCTCGACTCGGCCGTGAAAGCCCCTCGTGCGCTGTGGTATTCGATCAATTCGCTGACCAGCCCCGCGTTATCCCAGTCCTTTGCCACCGCGAAGGCGCCGGCCAGTAGCGGCGCCGATACATACCGGGCCCAGCGCATCCGTGCCCCCGCATCGGGGATGGCGTAGCGCACCGCGTCGACCGCCAAGGCCGCGGGCACCTTGAGGTCCGCGGCCCGTTCGAGCTTGGACATCGCGCGCTGATATTCGGCGTCGCCCGCGCTACCGGAAACCGTCCCCGTGTCGGAATCCAGACCCAGATCGGCAAGCCCGTCGGCACGCCAGATGTTGCCCAACTGGTCGTCGAGGCGGGCGTACTGCAACCAACTGTGTCGCGGATACGCGTCCAACAGCTCCCTGGCCTGCGCCACCTTGTCGACCGCCGCCGCGAAATCGCCCTTAAGAACGGCAATCCAGCTGCGCTGTAACAGAATTCGATGAATGTGCAGCGGTTTCTCGATCTCCCGCCAGTGCCGCTCGGCATGACCCCAGCACTCGTCGGCCTCGTCCAAGGCGCCCATCCGGAACCGGATCAAACCGAAGTACAACCAGCTGCGGGACACGTCGTGCGCCCGGACATGTTCGGCGATGGCCGGGTACGCCTGGTGGACCAGCGCCTGGGTTTCGGCGATATCGCCGTCCGCCCACCGTGCCGCCGCACGTTCCAACTGCGCACGGGCACCGGCCAGTTGCCAGTCCCGCGCCCCGGCGCGCGCCTCGGCCCGTCGCAACCACGGCTGCGCCTCGTCGAGCCGTCCTGTCTCGACACAGAACCGGCCATAGGAGAGCGCGCCGTTGACAAACAGGTGATCGGACTCGGGACCGCCCTCGCGCGCATACTCCTCGAGCAGATCGAGCACCTCGGCCCACACCGGAACCGAGTCCGCGTACATATCGTCATCGCACAGGCCCCTGGCAATCAAAATCCGGGCATAACAGATGAGGCCGCGATGCTCGGCGGCCAAATCCGCGAAATCCCCCACGGTGTCCATCAGTGTTTGCAGACTCGCCGCGGCACCGTCGTGATCACCGTTCGCGGCGGCCAGTCCGGCGGCGAGGAACTCGGCGCGCCGGGTATAGCGGCAGATCAGGTGGTCGACCTCGCGATCGGACATGGTGACCTGCGCGGCGAGATCTGGCCGCTGCCCTGAGCGGATTTCCGCATAGGTGGCCAGGCACTCGCGAATCCGCCGGATACCTTCCACCACGCCGTCGTAGGCGGTGCGCACCAGGTACACCTCGGCAAGTTGAGCCAACACCTCGCACGCGAGATCGTCGCGGTCGGCCTCCTCGGCCTGAGCCAGCAGGGACAACAGGAGCTCCTTGGCGGCCTCTTCCTTGGCTGCCAACGCCAGGTGACGGGCCCGCTCCAGCTCGCCGATGATCGTCACCTCCGAATAGTAAAAAGCGGCGGGCGTGTTGCGCACGCCCGCCGCCGTCGAGATGTCAGCCGCAGCTCACCTTGATGGTGAACGGCTTGGTGATCATCCCTGCCATCGGGTTCTTGACGTCGGCACCGGAAGCCTCGCCGGTGATGGTGTACGTCTTCCCGTCAACCTTCACATCGGCCGAGCCAATCTTCGCCCCCATACCCTCGCTGACCGCCAACGCGGCACCGTCATATACCAATCCCAGCGACTGCACCTTGGGGGTTGCCTCGTCGCTCATGACGACACCCAGGCCCTGCTGGCCATTGACGGCGCCGCTGGCCACGTTGATCTTGCCGCCTTGCTTGACGCAGGTCACCGACTTGAGGTCGAGGCCGGCAAGGTCCTTGCCGTCCACCTTGATCTCGGCATTACTGCCGGTACTAACCTGCGAGCCGCCCGGCGTGTCGGTAGAGCAGCCGACCACCACCGCACCGGCGGCGAGAAGTCCCATGGCACCCACGATCACTCGATTCATCATCTGTCCCTTCGTCGTCCGTCGCCCCGATGGCTCCGTCATGGCTCAAGTGAAGGCCGCCCGCACCGCTACCGATCCCAAGAAATCCCGATTACCGCAGGCAGTGGCAATACAGGCACCATGGACACGTGGCACCCTCTCCCACCCCCCGCGCTGGGTCCTCTCCCATCACCCGCGCTGGGTCCTCTCCCACCACCCGCCCGCAGGGGTCCATCACCCGCGGCACCACAGGGATCAACAGGCTGCGCCGCAGTGACCGCTGGCTCGTCCACCATGACGCGGTGTGCTCGGTACTCACCGGCGCCGCCGACCCCCTGGTGGTGGACCTGGGTTACGGCGCCATGCCCACCACCACACTCGAGCTGGCCTCGCGGCTGCGAACGGTGCGACCCGATATCCGTGTGGTGGGGCTGGAGATAGACCCTGATCGGGTGGTTCCGGAACGTGACGGGGTCCAGTTCGGTCTCGGCGGGTTCGAGTTGGCTGGCCTCACACCAGTTCTGGTGCGTGCCTTCAATGTGCTGCGCCAATACCCGGAGTCGGAGGTGTCGGACGCCTGGACTGCGATGACGGCGCGGTTGGCGCCCGGTGGGCTCCTCGTGGACGGTACCTGCGACGAGCTGGGCCGCCGCTGCGCATGGCTGCTGCTGGATGCGTCCGGTCCTCGGACCCTCACCCTGGCCTGCGATCCCTTCGATATCGACAAGCCGTCCGATCTCGCCGAGCGGTTACCGAAAGCCCTTATCCACCAAAATGTTCCGGGCCAACCCATTCATGATCTGCTCATCGCTGCCGATAGGTGCTGGGCGACGGCGGCCCCACACAGCGTGTACGGCCCCAGGGTGCGCTGGCGCATGATGCTGAAATCGCTGCGCGACAAAGGATTTCCCGTCGAACAGCAGCGCCGGCAGGTCCGCGACTGCGTTATGACGGCGCCCTGGTCAGCGGTTGCGCCGCTGGCTGAGCCTTCCAGCTAGGCTGGAAGCATGCGGATAGTGTTGGCGCAGATCAGCAGCACCGCCGATCCCGCCGAGAACCTGGCGACGGTCGAGGCCACGGTGCGCGATGCCGCGGCACAGGGCGCCGCCCTGGTCGTTTTCCCGGAAGCCACCATGTGCAGGTTCGGCATACCGCTCGGTCCCGTCGCAGAGCCCCTAGACGGCCCGTGGGCCGACGGGGTGCGCAAGATCGCACAAGAAGCCGCGATCACCGTCGTCGCCGGAATGTTCACTCCCGCCGACGGACGGGTCTACAACACGCTGCTGGCCACCGGCCCCGGCGTGGACGCCTACTACAACAAGATCAACCTCTACGACGCGTTCGGCTTCCAGGAATCGGCCACCGTCGCGCCCGGAGCCGAGCAGGTGCTGATCACCGTCGACGGTGTCGCCGTGGGGCTGACCACGTGCTACGACATCCGCTTCCCCGGCCTGTACGCCGACCTGGCACGTCGCGGCGCGCAGGTGATCACCGTGAGCGCCTCATGGGGCGCCGGAACCGGGAAATGGGATCAGTGGACTCTGCTGGCGCGAGCACGAGCGGCCGACTCGACGAGCTTCATCGCCGCCGCCGGTCAGGCCCTGCCAGCGCTGGAAACCCCGGCGAGCAGGGCACCGACCGGGATCGGCGGCAGTCTGCTGGCCTCGCCGACAGGCGAGCTCATCGCCCAGGCCGGACCGGATCCGGAGCTCATCGTGGCGGATCTGCACCTGGACGCGGTGGCCGAGACCCGAAAGATCTTGCCGGTCCTTAACGCGCCCTCAGCCGAATAAGGCAGAATCGCGCGGGTGACGACACCGCCTCAGCCGCCGCCCGGCTCGCCCGGATCGACACCCCCCGAGCCTTCACCCTGGCAACCGGCGACCCCGCAGGTTCCGCCCCCGGGATATGGTCCGGCTCAGGAGCCCCCGACCCAGCAGGCGCCCGTCGTGCCCCCTCCGCCGGTCGAGCCGCCTTCATCGGGCGAACCGGCGCAGCCCGCGGAGCCCAAGAAGGGCCGCGACTACAGGTCGCTGATACTCATCGCCGTGATCGTCGTTGCCGTGTTCGTGGCCGCCGTTCTCGGCATTGAGCTCTACGCACGCCAACGGACCAGCACTGAGGTGAACGCCGCCACGTCATGCCTGGTGCAGGACGGCGCGACCGCATCCTTCGGCCCGATGCCGCTCGTCGTGCAATACCTCGGCGATCACATCGACAAGCTCACGATCAGGACCGCAGGCAATCAGATCGCGCAGGCCAAGAAGATGACCGTTGCCATCACGGTGCGCGATGTCTCCCTGAAGAAGACGGCAGACTCGCTCGGCACCATCGGGCGCCTCGACGTCGAGGTGTCCTGGCCGACCGCCGGCATTACGGAAAGCGCCCGGGCACTGGTGCCGGGAATGCTCGGTTCGATGATCGGTGATGCCACCACCAACGAATCCACCGGCGAGGTGACGCTGAGCGCTGCCGGAGGGTTGGCGCAGATCACCACCAAGCCCGTCATCAAGGACGGCATGGTGACACTGGAATCCGAGAACGTGTCCGCGTTCATCGGGCTGCCACGCGAGATCATCCAGCCGGCGCTGGACACCTTCTCCAAGGGACTCGTCGGCGGTCAGTACCCGATGGGCCTCAAGGCTGATCAGGTCAAGGTCACCAACGACGGCATCACGGTGAATCTCTCGAGCACTAATCAGCCGATGAAGCCGGTTGAGAACCCCTGCCTACAGAACCTGTCGTTCTAGTCCGGAAATCCGTCCAGGACGGCTCTGCTACCCGACAGGCCTAGCCGGGTCGCACCGGCATCGAGCATGGCGGCGGCGTCCTGCGCGGTCCGAATCCCGCCGCTCGCCTTGACTTGCAGTCGATCGCCCACCGTCTCGGCCATGATCCGCACGGCCTCCACCGTCGCTCCCCCGCACGGATGAAATCCGGTGGAGGTCTTCACGAAATCTGCCCCGGCAGCCTCACTGGCTCGACATGCCGCACGGATGGCCTCGGCACCGGAATGCTCGAGCAGCGCCGCGGACTCGATGATGACCTTGAGCGTTGCCGACGGCACCGCACGCCGGACCGCCTCGATATCGGCCCGCACCACCGCGAAATCGCCGGCGACCGCCGCGCCCACGTCGATCACCATGTCGATCTCGGACGCGCCTGCCGCCACGGCCAGGGCCGCCTCATGCGCCTTGATGGACGAAAGATGTTTTCCCGACGGGAATCCCACCACTGCCGCCACGATGAGTTCGTCTGTGTCTACGGGCAGCATCGACGGCGATACGCACACCGCGAGCACTCCGAGATCGGTGGCCTCCGTAATCAGGGCCCGCACATCCGCGGGCGTCGCTTCGGGCTTGAGCAGGGTGTGGTCAATGAGCGCAGCCACCTCCCTGCGCGTGGGCCAAACCGCCGGTGTGCCTGCCGAATCCGTCATGGGGCTAGCGTCGCATACATGACCTCCCAGCTTGAGCGTGCGGTGGCGTTCGCGGCCCTGCACCAGTCCGGGACGTTCGTGGTCCCCAACCCATGGGATGCCGGGACCGCCCGCATCTTGACCGGCTTCGGCTTCTCCGCGCTGGCCACCACCAGTGCCGGTCTTGCCTTCGCGTTGGGGCGTCACGATGGCGCCAATTTGGTGAGCCCTGCCGAAACACTGGCCAACGCCTCCCAAATCGCGGCGGCCACGCATCTACCGGTTTCGGCCGATCTCGAGAATGGGGGCGCCGACATCGGAGACATAGCCATGACCATCCGTGAGGCAGCGGCTTCGGGGCTGGTTGGCGGATCGATCGAAGATGCCACGGGGAACCCCGAGGCGCCGATCTTCTCGCTGCCCGAAGCGGTGGACCGGATCACTGCCGCTGTGCACACGGCGCGCGATCTGCCCTTCCCCTTCACGCTGACGGCGCGCGCCGAGAACTTCCTGTACGGACGCCCCGACCTCGCCGACACCATCACGCGACTGACCGCGTATGCCGAAGCGGGCGCCGATGTGGTGTACGCGCCGGGCCTGCCCGATGCCGACGCCGTCCGCGCCGTCTGCACGGCGATAGAGCGCCCAGTCAATCTACTGGCCACGGGATTCGTGCTGAATCACTCGGTCGGGGAGATTGCGCAGTGGGGTGTACGGCGGATCAGTCTCGGATCTGCGATGGCACGCGCAGCTCTCGGAGCATTCGTCGGCGGCGCGCACGAGATCGCACAGCACGGCACCTTCGGATTCGCGAACCAGGCAATTCCGTACGGCGAGGCGAACGCGCTGTTCCCGCTCGTCTAGCCGGCCGGGATCAGTCCTACGACTCCACTGCACATCTGCCGGAAGTTGACGATCCCGAAGATACTGCCGCCCGGCACGAACTGGCATCCCGCTCGGCCGCCTCCCGGCCCGGAGCCGCCACCACCGCACTCCGGCCATGCACCAAGGCCCTGTGTCTGCATCACATTCTCGGCGACGGCAATCTGCTGTTCGCGTGTGGCATCGGCAGGACTACCGACACCACCGTGGGACGCCCAAGTCGATGGCTTGAATTGCAGACCACCGTAGAAACCGTTCCCGGTATTTGCAGACCAGTTTCCGCCGGATTCGCATTCGGCAATCGCATCCCAATTCGCCGAGTCAGCCGACGCAGTACTCGCCGTCATGGACAGGGACATAGCGAACAGGACATTGACGATCAAGAACACTGCACGCCGGTCACGTACCCACCGCGCCCTGTTCATGACGATCTTCATGTCGCTGCACCCCGATCCTCTGTCCCGACGAGGCACGTGAAGCACGGTGCACCACCTGCCACGCCGGACGTGATCAGATTGTGATCACTGTTGCAATCGTTACTCACGAGGTGTGCGTTACGCAAGCGGAGAATGGTAAGAAAAGTGACCAGTGGGCTGTCTGAGGCTTTAGTGATTTCTTACTTCCGTCAATAACATCGCAATAAATCCCTGGTCTCAGGGGAATTACACATGTGTAATTCGCGCGCACAATTCATTGACGTCACAGTGCAATTTTTTTCGCCTATGAGCGACAACACAGTTGCCGCTACCGACGACCCCAGAACCATCGCCCAGCTGCGGGCAGGTTCAGTGCGGCTAGACCTCGGGCCCGCCCGGGTTGCACTGCGACAGCGCCATGAACCCCTCGTCCACCGGAGGCCGCCACGGCTCCAGGTTCCAGCTCGGCTTATCCGGTATGAACGCCCGCCCGTACCAATGGCAGTCGAATTGCATCCGCATACCCGGCGACTGGGCATCGGGGGCCAGCGCGACCACCTCGGCCCACGCGATATCGGCCCCATCGGGCGCCGCGTAGGTGCGCCCTAGCGGCGTCGGATAGACACGCAGCGTTCTGCCCATAGAGGTTGAATCCCAACGGGTTTCGGCTATCAAAACGGGCATCCCGCCACCATCGGGCTGCGCCGCGGCAGGCGCGGCGCACATCGTCAGCAGTACGGCCAGCAGAGCGGACAGTGCCGCAGGCAGGCGCACTACTGTCAATGTTCTTCGCGCAAGCGGCCGATCACCGCGACTTGCCCTGGACCTCGAGCACTCGCGGCCGAACGTCGACGAAGTACACCCCGGCCGCCACCGCGGCAATCCCGGCGCCGAGTAGACCGCCAAGGAAAAACACCACCAGGGCAGCGACAGCAAGAATCACAATCCACGTGGGTTTGGTCTGCTTGTCCGCGGCGACATAGGCATCCGCCGGCTGGATCGCGGCATGCACCAAGGCGACGATCGTCGCGATCAAGGCGATGGTCGAGATCAACGAGAAGATATGAAGGGGAGACAAAGCAGCCACCCGATCAGCCTACGTGGCTGATCGGGTGGCTGTCAGAGCTGGAACTGCCTACTTCTGGGTGACGGTGCGAGTCGCCGTCTTCTTGGCCGGAGCCTTCTTGGCCGGAACGGCCTTCTTGACGGCAGCCTTGGCCGGAGCCGCCTTCTTGGCGGGAGCGGCCTTCTTGGCGGGAGCGGACTTGCTCCCCAGGTCGATGCCGACCAGCTTGGCGGCACGCTCGCCGACTGCGCGAGTCTGGCTGGCCACGGTGCCCAGCGCCTGCTCGGTCAGCTCGGTGTAGTTGCTCACCAGACCCTCGGCGCGGGTCACGTTCTCCTCGATGCCGGGGGTGCTGCGCAGGCGATCAATCGCCTCTTCGCCACGCTCGGCCAGGTTGTTGTAGATGTCGGTCGCCACCTGCAGGTAGGCCTCGGCCACCTTGCGCAGCTCCTCCGGGGTGAACCGGTCGCGCAGCTCGTTGACATCGGTGGGCAGATCGGCCGAGAGCTCGCGCAGCCGGTCACGGGTCTCATCCACACGGGCACCAGCCTCGGAAGCAGCTTCCTCGGCACGCTCGCGCAGCTTGACGACGACATCGGACACGGCGGCCAGGGCCAGGTCGCCCGCGCCGACGGCTACGTAGAACGGGGTCTTGAGGTCCTCGAGCGAGGGGTTCTTCTTGTTGGTCATGCGAGATTCCTTTCGGGGATTGGGAAAGTTATTCAGTTGTCGCCAGGAGATTCGGGGTCGGACGGCTCTGCGTCCGAATCGGCTTCGGCGTTCTGCAGGACGAAGGAGCCGTACACGTCCAACAACACCTGCTTCTGCCGCTCGGTGATGACGGTATCGGCAATGATGGCGTCCCGTACCGGGCTGGCATCACTGCGATCCAAAATTCCTGCGCGCACGTACAACACCTCCGCCGAAACCCTTAGAGCCTTTGCGATTTGGTTGAGAACCTCGGCCGAGGGACGACGCAGTCCGCGTTCGATCTGGCTGAGATACGGGTTACTCACACCGGCCTTCTCGGCCAGCTGGCGCACCGAGACCTGAGCGGCTTCACGCTGCGCCCGGATAAAGCCTCCGATATCGGAGGCGGCGTTGGTCACCACGGCGGCGAGATCTGATTCCTGCGGCATGAGAACCACGGTAAGCCGCGAGTGCTAGCTATTGCAAGCACTTCTGTTAGCAATGTGGGCCAAGTCACCCCGGGCCGGGAATACGCGGGTCAGGGCCCATTCAGAAGAGCAGCTGCGCCACCGTGTAGATCACCAAACCCGCCAGCGAACCCACTACGGTGCCGTTGATACGGATGAACTGCAGATCACGGCCCACATGCAATTCGATCCGGCGACTGGCCTCCTCGGCGTCCCAGCGCTCGATGGTCTCGGTGATGACGGCCGTGATCTCGGCGCCGTACTGATCCACCAGATGCCGGGCCGCACGCTCCACCCAACCGTCCACCTTGTCGCGCACGGCGGCGTCATCGCGCAGCGTCTCGCCGATCCGCACCACGGTGTCCGCGATCCGTGTCCGTAATTCACTCGACGGATCGTCCACGGATTCGGTGATCATCTTCTTAGCGGCAGACCACGCGGTGGCCGCCGCGTTCTGAATTTCCTGGCGTGCCATCAACCGGGCCTTGATCGCCTCGGCCTTGGCGATGGTCAGATCGTCGTGCTGCAGGTCGTCGGCGAAGTCAAACAACAGCCTGTTCACGGATTGGCGCAGATCATGATCAGCGTTTCGGCGCACCTTGTCGGTAAAGTCCACCAGCTCGCGGTAGATACGGTCGCCCACGAAATGG
The DNA here is from genome assembly GCA_050701835.1 of Mycobacterium sp. GTDB lineage: Bacteria > Actinomycetota > Actinomycetes > Mycobacteriales > Mycobacteriaceae > Mycobacterium. The sequence goes on from JBOGDC010000021.1 coordinate 85,924, forward strand.
TCGACGAACTTGGGCGTCCAGCCGGGCGAGTCGCGCAGCACCACGCGGTCGATGGTGTCGCTTGCGCCTAACGCCCACTCGAAGGCCCGATCGCATAGCAGCTGAATCACCGGGGCATGCCGGTCTTCCTTCAGCACGCTCGACAGCACCCTGCCCACCGGCGGCCCCCATGTGGGCTCGGCGATCCTGCGCACGATGACGCTGTCTATGGCCTGCTGCACATCCTCGTCGCGCAGCATCTGCGCACCGACCCGTAGCACCGTGGATGCCTCGGCTGCGACCCGCTCGGCATGCGAGCGATCACTCATCCACTTACCCAACCGGCCGGCGATCTGGGCCTCACGGACCTTTGTGGTGATAACGGCCGGAGACATGAAGTTCTCCCGGACGAAGTTGCCCAGGCCCTCGCCCAGCTGATCCTTCTTGCGCTTGATGATCGCTGTGTGTGGGATTTTTAGCCCGAGCGGATGCCGGAATAGGGCGGTAACAGCAAACCAGTCGGCAAGCGCGCCGACCATACCTGCCTCGGCCGCCGCTCCCACATAACCCACCCAGCCCGGGCCACCCGCCGACTGCCACCAACGGCAAGCCAGAAATAACACGGTGGCCCCGAGTAAGAACCCCGTGGCCACGGCTTTCATTCGTCGAAGCTGCTTCTGACGTTCCTCGTCGACAGCCGAATTGGCCATCGCGAACACGCCGCCGGTCGCTTTCCGCGTGGGCGGCTGATCGCTGTGCTTCCCTGCCACGACTCCATCATCCGGCATAGCGCGCATTGCGCACCCCCAAGGGGTCCGTCACGTAGTATCGGTTACAGATAACTATGGAATGTGGCGATAACCGTGGCAAGTAAAACGCAGCCTGCGGCTATCAAGACTGATGGTCGCAAGCGCCGCTGGCATAAGCACAAGGTAGAACGACGCACCGAACTCGTGGATGGCACGCTCGAAGCCATCAGGCATCGGGGCCGCGATATCAGTATGGATGAGATCGCGGCAGATATCGGCGTCTCCAAGACGGTGCTCTACCGGTATTTCGTCGACAAAAACGATCTGACCACCGCCGTCATGACGCGGTTCGCGCAGACCACCCTGATCCCCAAGATGGCGACGGCTCTGACGGCCCGGCTCGACGGCTACGACCTCACCCGCACAGTCATCAAGGTATACGTCGAGACAGTCGCGGCGGAGCCGGAGATCTACCCGTTCGTCATGGCCAACAGCTCGACTAGCCGCAGCAAGGCCATCGCCGATTCCGAACGAATCATTGCTCGGATGCTTGCCTTGTCACTGCGCCGTCAGATGTCCGAGGCAGGTATGGACACCCACGGCGTGGAGCCGTGGGCCTACATGATCGTCGGCGGTGTCCAGCTGGCCACCCACTCCTGGATGTCGCATCCACGGATGACATCCGATGAACTCATCGACTACCTGACGATGATCTCGTGGAACGCGGTGGTGGGCATCGTGGGCGTGGGCGGTTATCGGGAGAGGTTCGTCGTCATGCCACACCCATCACCCATTCCGCCCCCGCCACAAATGCGTCAAACCCACTCGGCGTAGGCCGACCTCGCTAGGGTCACACGACATGACCCTCAAGATCGACACGTCCGCGTTGCGCTACCGACCCGGTATGAAATTCGCCGATGTCGATTCCCGCTCCACCCCCGGCTTCGGCGGGTCGCGTAAGGACGGCAAAGCCCTGCAGGCCAAGCTGTCCGAACGCCTTGGGCTGCTGCAGGAAATGCTGTACGCCAACGGACGCAGCGGAGATCACCGCTCGGTGCTGCTTGTACTGCAGGGGATGGACACCTCAGGCAAAGGTGGCATCGTCAAACATGTTGTGGGGCAAGTTGATCCGCAGGGAATTGAGCACGCGAGCTTCGGTGTGCCCACCGAGGAGGAGCGCAAGCACCACTACCTGTGGCGTATTCGCAACGCGCTGCCATCGGGTGGGCAGCTCGGCGTCTTCGACCGTTCGCACTACGAGGACGTCCTGGTGGTACGCGTGCACAACCTGGTGACGCCCGAGGTCTGGGGGGCCCGCTACGACGAGATCAACGCCTTCGAGAAAGAGCTGACCGACGCCGGGACGACGCTGCTCAAGGTCGCCCTGGTGGTATCTCTCGACGAACAGAAGGAACGCCTTGCTGAGCGGTTGGATCGTCCCGACAAGTACTGGAAGTTCAATCCGAACGACATAGACGAGCGCGGGTTCTGGAAGGCCTACCAGGAGGCATACCAGGCGATGCTGGAAAAGACGAGCACCGAATATGCGCCCTGGCATGTCATACCGTGCGACCGCAAGTGGTTCAGCAGGCTGGCGGTCACCGCGCTCCTCGACGAAACACTGGACGGCCTAAACCTCACATGGCCACCCGCAGATTTCGATATCGAGGAACAGAAACGCCGTCTCACGCAAGCGTGAGACGGCGTTTACCTGTTAAGTCTCGCTATTTGACCAGTGTGAACTGACCGACGTTGGTGATACCGCGGCGGAAGAAGTCCGCGCATCCGGTCAGGTATTTCATGAACCGGTCGTATACCTCTTGGGACTGAATCTCCACCGCGGTGTCGCGGTTCTTCTCAAGGTTCTCCGCCCAGATGTCCAGGGTCTTGGCATAGTGCGGCTGCAGCAAATGAGTGCGCTCCAGGGTGAACCCGGATTCATCGGCAAGTTTCTCGATATCCTCGACCGCCGGCAACTGGCCGCCCGGGAAGATTTCCTTGCTGATGAACTGCATGAACTTCAAATCGCTGATAGTCAGCGGAATGCCATTCTCGCGGAAGAACTGCTGATTATGAGCGAGAATGGTGTGCAATAGCATTCTACCGTCTTTAGGAAGAATGTTATATGCACGTTCGAAGAATATCGGGTAGCGCTCTTCTTTGAATGCTTCGAATGCGCCGATCGTGACAATGCGATCGACGTTATCGTTGAATTCTTCCCAGCCCTGCATCCGAACTTCGGCGGTACGACCGGTCTCCTCGGCCACCTTCGCCAGACGCTTGCGACTGAATTCACTCTGGTTCTTACTCAGCGTGATGCCGACGACGTTGACGTCGAACTTCCGCATGGCCCGATCCAGGCAGGCACCCCAGCCACAGCCGATATCCAGCAGGGTCATGCCGGGCTCGAGGTTAAGCTTGCCGAGCGCCAGATCGAACTTAGCGAACTGGGCCTCGGCGAGGGTCATCTCGTCGCGCTCGAAATACGCGCACGTGTAGCCCATCGTTTCTTCGTCAAGGAAAAGTCCATAGAATTCGTCCGAAATGTCGTAAATGGACTGAGATTCCTCGTAGTACGGCTTTAGATCGGACATCTATTGGAGCACCTAATTCCCGTCAACCTCGGCTATCTTGCACTGGACGGCACCCTAGCACGGCGTGCTGTGCCTACCTCTTAGGAACGGCCGCCGACCAGCCAAGCTGCGCCAATATCGTACTAGCGGCCAACTTAACGCCCTCAGTGTTGTCCTGGACCCCCAAAACGCGCAAGGTCGCAGCGGCCAACGCCTCCGGAGCGATCGAGTCCCCGTCGGCACGGAGCATGATCACCGACTCGACAAGCCGGAAAGGCAAGCGCTCTACCCCATCGCGGACCATATCCCCATCGCACGACGCCGCCGCTAGGTCCTGGTAGTAAGCGCGCAGCTGATCCCGCTTGCGCCGAAAAGCCACGAATCGATCGGCCCGTAGGTCGGGTAATAGATAGAGAGCACCGAGGTTCCATCGGCTCGCCGCCAGCTGCGCGGCATCGCCCAGCGCCAACGCGTACAGGCGCACGATCGACGGCTCGGGGCGATCGGCGATCAGCGCCGCATAGTGCAATGGCTGGTCGATAGTCATCGCCAGCAGCGCATCGAGGATGTCGTCCTTGGTCTTGAAGTGGTAGTAGAGCGAGGCCTGCTGGACTCCTACCGACTCGGCGATACGCCGGGTCGTGGTTGCCGCGAACCCGTCGGTGGTGAACAACTCGGCCGAGGCATCAAGGATCTCGTCGCGAGTGGTACTCCCCTCGCGAACCGGACTGGTGCGCCGCGGTCGCCCTGACATCTGCCGACCCTATCCATATCGCCGTCTGCGGGCCCTCGGCAACCTTCCGATTCCCTCGCCCGGTGAGCGTTTCGTCATCGTCCCGACATCTGCGCAACGACAATGTTACACCGCGCCGCCGATCCGAAACGGCACTGTCACCCGTGCGTACCGGCCACCCGTCAGACTCATTTACCTATCGCTTGACAGATATTTCTTCCCACATAGATGTGGGTTTTGTTGACCACAGGGCACCCGAAAGTGTTGCCCACGGACCTACCTGGGAGTGCCCATGAACGCCCCGCAACAGACCGTGGTCACCGAATCCGCGGCCCTGCCCGCGGCGAGTATCGTCGGCTCCGACTCCGACGACCTTGCGGCGTTCGGTTATAAACCACAGCTACATAGAAGCCTTGGCAAATTCGCATCTTTCGCAGCAGGTTTCTCGTTCGTCTCGATTCTGACGACGATCTTCCAACTCTTCGCATTCGGGTTCAGCTTTGGCGGCCCTGCCTTCTTCTGGACCTGGCCGATCGTCTTCGCCGGGCAGTACATGGTCGCGCTGAACTTCGCCGAGCTCGCCGCGCGCTATCCGATCTCCGGCGCGATCTACCAATGGGCGCGCCGACTCGGCGGTGCCGTAGTGGGCTGGTTCGCCGGTTGGTTCATGATCATCGCCCAGATCGTCACCGCGTCTGCAGCGGCCATCGCCCTGCAGGTTGTGCTGCCGACGATCTGGAGTGGATTCCAGCTCATCGGCACCGATTCCTCGCTGACCAGTGTCAGCGGCGCGTCTAACGCCGTGCTGTTGGGATCGCTGCTGCTCGTCGCGACCACCGCCATCAACGCGGTGGGCGTCAATTGGATGTCGCGGATCAACTCGATAGGCGTCACCTGCGAGATCGTCGGCGTGATCGCCGTGGTCGGCATGCTGTTCGCCAACGCCGAACGTGGCCCCAGCGTGGTGTTGCACACCGGCGACGCCGGCAGTGGATACCCCTGGGCATTCCTGGCGGCCGGGCTCATGGCGGCCTACGTGCTCGTCGGGTTCGGATCGGCCAGCGAGTTGGCCGAGGAGACCCGAAACCCGCGCCGGGTCGCCCCGCGCACCATCCTGTCCGCGATCGTGGTGTCGGCCATCGGCGGCGCACTGATGATCCTGGGTGCGTTGATGGCCGCACCTAGCCTTACCGATGGCCAGCTCGCCACCAACGGGCTGCCCTACGTATTGGATAGCAAGCTGGCGTCGCCATTCGGCACCCTGCTGCTCATCGACGTCGCGATCGCAGTGTTCGTCTGCACCCTCGCCATCCAGACCGCGGCGTCCCGGCTGATGTTCTCGATGGCCCGCGACGGCAAGCTGCCGTTCTCCACGGTGCTCTCGCATGTGAACCCACGCACCGGCACACCGATCGCACCAGCCGTTGTCGTCGGGGTCTGCTGCGTGCTGATCTTGGTGGTGAACTTCGGCAATGCCGCACTGTTCACCAGCCTGTGCAGCGTCTGCATCGCCCTGATCTACCTCGCCTATCTGATGGTCACCACACCATTGTTGCTGCGTCGCTTGGGCATCGGCGGAAGTAAGTGGGATGGAAACAAGGACCAGACCGATGCCGACGGACGAAAGCTTTTCTCGCTCGGACGATTCGGCCTTCCGATCAATTTCCTGGCAGTTGCCTACGGAGCTTTCATGGTGCTCAATCTGTCCTGGCCGCGTGCCGCAGTCTTCGACCCGACCGGGGAACACCCCTATCTGGTGTGGGTGGCCCCGATCTGCATCGCCGCGGTGTTCATCGCCGGAGTCTGCGCCTACCCGTGGCGCGCGACCCAAGACGCGAAACAAGAGGAGTCCTCGAAATGACGACCGCTACCACCAAGGGAGCGCGCGACCACGCCCGCTCGCAGGCCGGCCAGATCACCGACACCATGCCGGTGCTGCCCGCCTCGAACTGGCCCTGGGCACCCAGTGATATCCGAGCGTCGAGCCTGACGTGGGCCGAGACCATTCCCGGCGGGCGGTACGCCGGCAAGGTACTGGGCCGCGGCACCCGGATGCGGCTCATCGACGTCAGCGGCACCGGCTGCGTGAGCCTGGTGCTGCTGCGCGCCGACGCCCCGTGGGAGCGGCTCAACGTCGCCGACACCGTCAAGGTGCCGTGGCAGGCGTACCTGGGCACTGGGCATCCACTGCTGTCCGACCAAGGCCGTGTCCTGGCGACCATCGTCGCCGACAGCTCGGGACATCACGACACCTTTTGCGGAAGCACCACCCTGACCGCGAACACCGCCAAATACGGTGCGGGTGAACTTTATTCGGCAAGTCCTGCCGGACGCGAACTGTTCACCCTGGCTGGCGCCAAGCAGGGGCTGGCCGGGCGCGATATCGGCCCTTCGGTGTCGTTCTTCCACGGGGTTCGGGCCGAGGCCGACGGCACGCTGCGCAGCATTGGCACCGCCGGACCGGGGGCCGAGGTAGATCTGCTGATTCACCTGCCGGTGATCGCACTACTCGTGAACACCGCACACCCGCTCGATCCGTCGGACACCTTCGACACCGGCCCCGTGCAGGTTTTGTCCTGGCCCGCGCACAGTGAACTGCTCGACCTACCCAATACCGACCCGGAATATCAACGTGCCGTGCTCAATACCGAAGACGCCTGGGCCGCTGCACAGAACGGAGAAGCCCTGTGAGCACCGATGAGCCGCTTGCGCGAAGTGCATCCAAAACGGTTCTCGATGAAGTAGTCCCCGCCCGCGCGCCGTGGAGTGCCGTTGTCGCCGCCGGAGATGTCCTGACGATCATCGATCTCAAGGGCAACCAGGCCGTCGACACCCTGCTGTACTCGGCCGCCGATACCGCGGTGCGATACTCGGCGCAAGCGACCATCGCGGCACAGGGAAACCTGTTCCTGCGGAATGGATCTGTGCTCCGCGCCGAGGACGGCCGCCCGCTCATGACCATCGTCGAGGACGAGGTAGGCAGTCATGACACCATCGGTGGGGCGTGCTCCCAGGAATCGAATACCCTGCGCTACGGGCATCACACCAAACACCAGCATGCATGCGTGGAGAACTTTCTGCTTGCAGGCGCCAAGTGGGGCTTGGGTAAGCGAGACCTGGTGTCAAACATCAACTTCTATATGAACGTCCCGGTGGATACAGATGGGACGCTCGGCATCGTCGACGGCCTCTCGGCACCCGGTAAGAAGATTAAGCTCCGCGCCGAAGTCGACACCCTGGTGCTGGTGTCCAACTGCCCGCAGATCAACAACCCCTGCAACGGATTCGACCCCACTCCGGTGCGGATGGTGGTGGAGTCCTCGTGAAAATCGTTTCCGATCCTCTTCGCGCAAGCGGCTCATCAGTCTCAGTCACGACGCCTGGCATGTTGACCACGGTGCAGGACTGGCCAGGCCGTATCGGGTACTGGCAGGTGGGTGTGCCCCCGTCAGGCCCCATGGACGACTTGTCCTTCCGGCTGGGCAACCGCGCCGTCGGTAATCCTGAGGGCGCCGCGGGACTCGAGGCGACGCTCGCCGGTCCCACACTGCAATTCACCGAGGAGACCCTCGTCTGTGTCACCGGCGCACCGGCGCCGATGACCGTCAACGGTAAGTCGGTTCCCCAATGGCGCGCCGTCATGGTTCCCGCCGGCGGAACGCTTGCGGTGGGTGCCGCCACGGATACCGGGATGCGGATCTATGTGCTCATCGCCGGTGGCATTGCCGTTCCCGAATTCCTAGGTAGTGCGGCCACCTTCACTCTCGGCGGATTCGGTGGCCCCGCGGGCCGCGCCCTGGCCGCCGGAGACCTCCTCACTCTCGGCGACACCGAGGGCACCGAACCGCAATGCATTCCCGGTACCGCCCAGCCGGCGATCGGCCACCACTGGGAGCTCGCGGTCACCGAGGGGCCGCACGGCGCACCCGACTTCTTTACCCGCAGCGATATCGACGAGCTGTTGTCGACGGACTACGAGGTGCACTTCAATTCCGATCGCACCGGTGTGCGCCTCATCGGCCCCAAACCCCATTGGGCACGCACCGACGGTGGCGAGGCCGGCCTGCACCCGTCGAATATCCACGACAATGCGTATTCGATCGGCGCTCTCGATTTCACCGGCGACACCCCTATTCTGCTGGGCCCCGACGGGCCCAGCCTGGGCGGATTCGTGTGCCCGGTCACGGTGGTCTCCGCAGACCGGTGGAAGCTGGGCCAGCTGCGCGCCGGCGATACCGTGCGATTCGTGCGGATCGAAGCGTCCCACAGCGCATCGCTGCGCTCGATCGGTATCGACAGGAGGGGGCACTGGGCATCGGTGTTCTCCACTCGGGGCGATGGCGACGATGGCGTGCTGGCCTATCGCCCGGCTCGCGAAGACACCCCCGATATGACGTATCGCCGCAGCGGCGATGACAACATCCTGGTCGAATATGGCGACATCACACTCGATTTGGCGTTGCGGGCGCGTGTCCACGCATTGCACCAGCGGCTCGAGGACACCCACACCAAAGGCATCGTCGACCTGACGCCGGGTATCCGGTCGCTCCAGGTGCATTTCGATCCCGACAAGCTGCCGATGGCCAAGGTCCTGGGACTGCTGGACGATATCGACGAGCATCTGCCCGCCCCCGATGAGCTCGTGGTGCCCAGCCGTCGCGTGGCCATGCCGCTGTCGTGGGATGATCCATCGGCCCGCGAGGCGATGGAACGCTACCGCCTGGGTGTACGCGCCGACGCGCCCTGGATGCCGTGGAACATCGAATTCATCAGACGCATAAACGGTTTGGACTCCGTGGACAACGTATTTGACACCGTGTACGACGCCTCGTATCTCGTCCTGGGGCTGGGCGACGTCTACCTGGGCGCGCCGGTGGCGACCCCGATCGATCCCCGGCATCGCCTCGTGACCACCAAGTACAACCCGGCCCGCACCTGGACCCCGGAGAACGCCGTCGGCATCGGCGGGGCCTATCTGTGCATCTACGGCATGGAGGGGCCCGGTGGATATCAGTTGGTGGGGCGGACCGTGCAGGTCTGGAACCATCGTCATCCGGCGAATGCCGGTGCGTTCGAACCCGGCACGCCCTGGCTGCTCCGATTCTTCGACCAGATCAGCTGGTACCCGGTAAGCGCCGAGGAACTGCTGGAGCTGCGCGACGAGTTGGCCACCGGACGCGGTAGCGGCGGCGTCACGATCACCGATGGCGAGTTCTCTATGGCGGAGTACTCGACATTCATTGCCCAAAATGCGACGTCAATAGGCGAGTTCCGCAACCACCAACGCGCGGCATACGCCGCCGAGCGTGAAGCTTGGAGTACCGCGGGCGAATTTGCCCGGGTCTAGCAAAGTGAACGCCCCGAACCCCTCGCAAGCGAATACCGGGGCGTGCCACTTTGCTGTCCGAATTAACCATTTCCCATGACAATGGTCAATACACTTGGACGCGCAGTCTTTTTGCGCAACCGAAGGTAATGACTTTGGCTAAAGAATTTGGGCCCTTCGTGAAGACCTCACGCGAACGAAATGGCATGACCCAGCTCGGTCTTGCACAGGCCACGGGATTCAGCCTGAGGTGGATACAGGGCGTCGAGTCTGGAGTACCGCCAAGCGCCAGGGGGCTGAAATCCCTCGCCGAGGCACTACGGCTGTCACAGTGGGAAAGTGGATATCTGCACCTCCTCGTGCACAAACCGCCTCCGGTGACGATCATGAGCGCCCCTCCCGCGGACATCTCCGGCTACCTCGAGTCACTCAACCCGAACCCCGCCGCGTTCCTCACGCCCGCGTGGACGGTGATCAACGCCAACACAGAGTTCTTGAGGCTCTTCAAGGGGCTGTGGATTTCGCCTAACTTCTTGTATTGGCACTACATCGGGCGCCGCACACCCGAGATCATTCTCGATTGGCAGTCCTCATCGGACTGGCTGATCGGGTGGCTTCGCCTGAACATGGCGATGACCCCTGAAGATCCGGATCTCACCGAGACGATCGAGAAGCTCTTGAAGGTGGGCACATTCGTTCAACAGTGGGAGAACAACGTGATCCCAGCGGACCCATCGGCACGCCAATGGACGGTATGCGATATCGACAACTCCACCGTGCTGAACATCGATATGCGCGTCTGGCGGGCCGGATTGTCCTCAGGCATCATGCTGTTGGGCGCCATACGGGAAACTGATCCCGCATAAACCCGCGCACCAGGTCCAGTGTCTTCGGATCCTGCACGATGCTCAGCGCCTGGAACTGACGGTCGACCGTTCCGAAACTTTTTGGACCACCCAAGTTTTCGTAAACATGTCGTCCGTGCGCGAGCGGAATGTAGAACTCGCTGCTGCCGTGAATCACCACCGCCGGGCAGGTGATCTGCCCCAGGTTATCCGTGATGCCCGCCCGGTCCAGCCACGCATCTGCCATCACCTGCACCTGCCGCCAATCGGCGCTGCGCCATCGGTCCATCAAGTCTGCAGCGGCCTGCGATGATCCAGTAGCGGCCTGCGCAATGCGCGCGAACTCAGAAGCCTGCGGCCCGAACTCCTTCCATTGCGCCAGCCCGACGTTGAGCGATGCGATCTCGCCCGGATCGGTGGCGTACGCGGTCGGCCCGACAAGCAGCAGACCCGCCACTCGCTCCGGTTCCAGCAGAGCCACGTGCAGTGCGATGGTCGCGCTGAGTAGCTCACCGGCAAAGGTCGCCCGCTCGATCCCCAGCGCGGACGCCAATCCCAAAGCGTCCTTGGCACATTGGATGAGCGGGAACGGTTGCCCGTCGAACTTCGTCTCACCGTGGCACCGGTGGTCGAAGGTCACCACCCGGTAACCCTCCTCCGCGAGGGTGTCGGCGAGCGGTGCCATGTGAACCGCGTCCAGGAACATCGGATGAGAGAGGACGATCGACGGTCCATCACCACCGCTGTCGGTGTAGTGCAGGGACTGACCGTTTACCGAGACCGAAGGCATGAGCCGACGGTAGGCGCCGACAGCAACGCCACGCAGAGATTCGCCCGGAATTCTCTGCGTGGCGTGACTGTCGGCGCGAAGGTTACTTGGCCTTGTACTCGTAGAAGCCGACGCCGCTCTTCTTGCCGAGGCGACCGGCCTCGACCATGCGCAGCAACAGCGGCGGCGCGGCGTACAGCGGCTCCTTGTACTCGTCGTACATCGAGTCGGCGATGAGCTTGAGCGTGTCCAGACCCACCAGGTCGGAGAGGCGCAGCGGCCCCATCGGGTGCGAGAGTCCGGCCACCACGGCCTTGTCGATGTCTTCGACTGTGGCAAAACCGGATTCGGCCATCCGAATGGCCGCCAGCAGGTACGGGACCAGTAGGAAGTTGACGACGAAGCCCGAACGGTCGGCAGCGCGCACAACCTGCTTGCCCAGCACTTCGCTGGCGAAGGCCTCGGTGCGCGCGGCGGCCTCGGGCGTGGTCACCAGCGTCGAGATCAGCTCGACGAGCGGCAGCACCGGCACCGGGTTGAAGAAGTGCAGACCCAGCACGCGGCCCGGATTCTTGGTTGCCGCAGCGATTTTCATGATCGGGATGCTGGAAGTGTTGGATGCGAGCACCGCCTCGGGGTCGGTGATCACCTCATCCAGCTTGGCGAAGATCGACGCCTTGATGGACTCGTCCTCGACGACGGCCTCGATGACGAGCTGGCGGTCGGAGAAGTCGGCCAGGTCGGTGGTGAATTTCAGGTTGGCGACGGCGGCATCGCGCTCACGCTCGGTGATCTTGCCGGCAGAGACGCCACGGTCCAGCGACTTGGTGATCCGCTCGCGTCCGGCGGTCGTCAGCGCCTCGGTGGTCTCAAAGACCAGCACGTCCACACCGGCACGTGCCGACACCTCCGCGATACCCGCGCCCATCTGTCCGGCGCCGATAACTCCTACACGCGTGATTCCGTCCGTCATCTTTCTTCTACTTCCCTAAACATCGTTGTTAGTTTCGGCTTCTGTCGATGGTTTCGCGCAAGCGGCTCATCCATCCAGCACACAGGCCCCGCCCAACGGGATACGTGGGCGGGGCCTGTGCTGTCAACTCAGTGGGTCACACCGAGAGTCTTGACGTGGGCGCATAGCCCGGCTAGACGAGGGGGCTGCCTTAGTGGAACTGGCCCTCTTCGGTCGAGCCCTTCAGTGCCGCGGTCGAGGTGTTCGGGTCCACGGTGGTGGCGATCCGATCGAAGTACCCGGCGCCAACCTCACGCTGGTGCTTGGTGGCGGTGTAACCACGGGCCTCGGCCGCGAACTCGCGCTCCTGCAGGTCGACGTAGGCGGTCATACCCTCACGGGCGTACCCGTAGGCCAGGTCGAACATCGAGTAGTTGAGCGCGTGGAAGCCGGCCAGGGTGATGAACTGGAACGTGAAGCCCATGGCCCCCAGCTCCTTCTGGAACTTGGCGATGGTGGAGTCGTCCAGGGCTTGCTTCCAGTTGAAGGACGGGCTGCAGTTGTAGGACAGCAGCTGGTCCGGGAACTCGGACTTGACGGCTTCGGCGAACTTGCGGGCGACCGCGAGGTCCGGCACGCCGGTCTCCATCCAGATGAGGTCGGCGTACGGGGCATAGGCCTTGGCACGCGCGATACAGGGCTCGATGCCCTTCTGGACGTTGTAGAAGCCCTCGGCGGTGCGCTCACCGGTGACGAAGGGCTGGTCGCGCTCGTCCACATCGGAGGTGATGAGGGTGGCGGCCTCGGCGTCGGTACGGGCGATGACGACGGTCGGGGTGCCCGCGACGTCAGCGGCCAGGCGAGCCGAGGTCAGGGTGCGGACGTGCTGCTGGGTCGGGATCAGCACCTTGCCACCGAGGTGGCCGCACTTCTTCTCCGAGGCCAGCTGGTCCTCCCAGTGGGTACCGGCGGCACCCG
>JBOGDC010000022.1:0-156519 GCA_050701835.1 Mycobacterium sp.
GCTAGACGAAGGCAGGTTGCACAGTGACTGAAATGCGTTCGGCGACAGCCGGGCTCAACCTCATCGACTCGGTGTATGAGCGCCTGCTCTCCGAGCGCATCATTTTCCTGGGCCAGCAGGTGGACGACGACATCGCCAACCGGCTGTGCGCGCAGATCCTGCTGCTGACGGCCGAGGATCCCACCAAGGACATCCACCTGTACATCAACTCGCCCGGCGGGTCGATCAGTGCGGGTATGGCGGTCTTCGACACCATGCAGATCTCTGAATGCGATGTCGCCACCTACGCCATGGGCATGGCGGCGTCCATGGGCGAGTTCCTGCTTGCCGCCGGAACCAAGGGCAAGCGGCACGCCCTGCCGCACGCCCGGATCCTGATGCACCAGCCCTTGGGTGGTGTGACGGGTAGCGCGGCCGATATCGCCATCCAGGCCGAGCAGTTCCAGGTCATCAAGAAGGAGATGTTCCGCCTCAACGCCGAGTTCACCGGCAAGAGTGTCGAGCAGATCGAGACCGACTCGGACCGTGACCGGTGGTTCACCGCGCCGGAAGCCCTCGAATACGGGTTCGTCGACAAGATCATCACCCGTGGCGAGCTCAACGGCAGCAAGGGAGCGTCCAAGTGATCTCTAAGCACCTCAACCCGGAGCTGGCTCCGCAGGCGCGTTACATCCTGCCTTCGTTCATCGAGCACTCCAGCTTCGGTATGAAGGAGTCGAACCCATACAACAAGCTGTTCGAGGAGCGCATCATCTTCCTCGGCGTGCAGGTGGACGACGCCTCGGCCAACGACATCATGGCCCAACTGCTGGTGCTGGAGTCGCTGGATCCCGACCGCGAAATCACCATGTACATCAACTCCCCGGGCGGCTCCTTCACCTCGTTGATGGCGATCTACGACACCATGCAGTACGTGCGCTCCGATATCCGCACCGTGGTGCTGGGGCAGGCCGCATCGGCCGCGGCCGTGCTGCTGGCTGCCGGCACTCCCGGTAAGCGGATGGCACTGCCCAACGCGCGTGTGCTGATCCACCAGCCCTCGCTGTCCGGCGTGATCCAGGGCCAGTTCACCGACTTGGAGATCCAGGCCAAGGAGATCGAGCGCATGCGGGTGCTGCAGGAGACCACTCTGGCCCGGCACACCGGCAAGGGTGCCGAGGTCATCCGCAAGGACACCGACCGCGACAAGATCTTCACGGCCGAGGAAGCCAAGGATTACGGGATCATCGACGTGGTCCTGGAGTACCGCAAGCTCTCCGCGCAGACAACCTCGTAACTGCCGGGTGATGGGTTCGGATAACAGTTGCAACACACCGGTCCTCGGCGCGCGTCATCCGCGGCTCGCGTCGGTGTGAGGCGATATGTTCTCCAGCACGGCAGTGCGTAAATGCCGTCGATGCGATTCGCTTTATCGGTCGCGGCACGGCCGAGGTAGCGGGTAGCGTCGGGACCAACAGGTCTTCAGGACGTGTCGACACCACGTTCCACCATCGCGTGACAGGAAGTAGGACTGGCCACCATGGCACGTATCGGAGACGGCGGCGACCTGCTGAAATGCTCGTTCTGCGGAAAGAGCCAGAAGCAGGTTAAGAAGCTCATCGCCGGCCCCGGCGTGTACATCTGCGATGAGTGCATCGACCTGTGCAACGAGATCATTGAAGAGGAGTTGGCAGACGCCGACGACGTCAAACTCGATGAGCTGCCGAAGCCGGCCGAGATCCGGGACTTCCTGGAGAACTACGTCATCGGCCAGGACAACGCGAAGAAGACGCTGGCAGTCGCCGTCTACAACCACTACAAGCGCATCCAGGCCGGAGACAAGGCCCGTGATGCTCGCGGCGAGACCGTTGAGCTGGCCAAATCCAATATCTTGATGTTGGGTCCCACCGGCTGCGGTAAGACCTACCTGGCGCAGACGCTGGCCAAGATGCTCAACGTTCCGTTCGCCATCGCCGATGCCACCGCGCTCACCGAGGCCGGATATGTCGGCGAGGATGTGGAGAACATTCTCCTCAAGCTGATTCAGGCCGCCGATTACGACGTGAAGCGTGCCGAGACCGGCATCATCTACATCGACGAGGTCGACAAGATCGCCCGCAAGAGCGAGAACCCCTCCATCACCCGCGATGTCTCCGGTGAGGGTGTGCAGCAGGCGCTGCTGAAGATCCTGGAAGGTACTCAGGCCTCGGTGCCCCCGCAGGGCGGCCGCAAGCACCCGCACCAGGAGTTCATCCAGATCGACACCACGAACGTGTTGTTCATCGTGGCCGGCGCCTTCGCGGGCCTGGAGAAGATCGTGTCGGATCGTGTCGGCAAGCGCGGCCTGGGCTTCGGTGCCGAGGTCAAATCGAAGGCCGATATCGACACCGCCGACCACTTCGCCGATGTCATGCCCGAGGACCTGATCAAGTTCGGGCTCATCCCCGAGTTCATTGGTCGTCTGCCGATCATCGCCTCGGTCACCAACCTGGACCGCGAATCGCTCATCACGATCCTGTCCGAGCCGAAGAACGCGTTGGTGAAGCAGTACACCCGACTCTTCGACATGGACGGTGTCGAGCTGGAATTCGAGCAGGATGCGCTCGAGGCCATCGCCGATCAGGCCATCCACCGTGGTACCGGGGCCCGTGGGCTGCGCGCCATCATGGAGGAAGTGCTGCAGCCGGTGATGTACGACATCCCGAGCCGCGATGACGTCGCGAAGGTGGTGGTGACCGGCGAGACCGTCATCGACAACGTGCTGCCGACCATCGTGCCGCGTAAGCCTTCACGTGCCGAGCGGCGCGACAAGAGCGCCTAGCTCGTTGCAATGAGCGCCATGGAGCTGGCGCGGGCCGAACGCATCGACCTTGCGACTCTCCTCGCCGGGCTGACCCCGGAACAATGGGATGCGCCAACCCTCTGCACCAAGTGGCGGGTGCGTGACGTGGTGGCCCACATAGTCGGATACGAGGATCTGAGCCGCGCCCAGTTCTACTCCCGCGTGGCAAAGGCCGGCTTCAATCCGAATCGGGCCAACGCCAACCGCCTCGTCGAGCTCGCCGACCGTACCCCCGAGCAGCTGCTGGAAATGGTCCGCGCTTCAGAGACTCCGCGCGCACTCACATCGGGATTCGGTGGCCGAATTGCCTTGCTGGACGGCATAGTCCATCAACAAGACATCCGGCGCCCGCTCGGAATCCCGCGTGAGATTCCGGGGGAGCGGTTACGTGTCGCCATGGATTTCGCGCGCTGGGCGCCACCGATCCGGGGTGCGCTGCGGGCCCGTGGCGTTCAGCTCGTCGCCACCGACATCGACTGGTCGCGCGGCAGCGGCGCCGAGGTCACCGGTCCCGCAGAGGCACTCCTCATGGCGATGGCGGCCCGCCCGTGCGCGCTTACGGATCTGACGGGCCCCGGTAAATCGACCCTGGCGCAACATATTTCGTAACCCCTCGTAAGCTGGTATTGATGTCCACCGAGTTCATGAGCCAACCGACGCTGGAGGGGCCAACGCTCACTCTGCGCCCGCTGGAAGAAGACGACCTTGAGCCCCTGTACCGGGCCGCCAGCGACCCGTTGATCTGGACGCAACATCCCAGTCCGGACCGTCACGAGCGGGCGGTCTTCGAGCGGTGGTTCACCGACGCCCACGCCGCGAAATCGCTTGTCATCATCGACCATTCGACGGGCGAGATGATCGGTTCCTCGCGGTTCTACGAATGGGATCCGGAGAAGCGCGAGGTCGCGATCGGATACACATTCATCACCCGTGAGTACTGGGGCGGCACGGTCAACGCCGAACTGAAGACGCTCATGCTGGACTACGCGTTCATCAACGCCGACCTGGTGTGGTTCCACGTAGGCGCCACCAATCTCCGGTCGCAGAAAGCGCTTGCCAAGATCGGCGGCCACGAGCACCACCGGCAGAAGCGAGAGATCAACGGCGTGCTGGAGGACTACGTGTACTTCACTATCACCGCCGCTGACTGGCGAGAAGCCTCCGACTGAGCTCCTCGCCTGGCGACAGGGGTCAGCGTGGAGCCGGATCGTCCTCGATCTCGTCGCCTACCCTAAATTGATCCCGCTCGGCTGTTTGGGCAGCCTCGCGCATCTCGAAGGCGTCGGTTGCGATCTCGCCGATCTGCCTTGTCACATCGCCCACCGCCACCGTGATGATCTTGGCGATCTCTCCGATGTGCTCGGCGGCGGATGACACGATCTCCTGCGCGAGGTCCTTATTACGTTCGAACTTGCTCACCACGCCCACTAACTTACGCGTCCACTGCCTTGCCGCGGCCGCTGGTCGACTATCTGGATATCGGGGCCGACGCCGGTGTACCCGATGTGGCGAGGATGAACTCCTCGGTGCGTAGGCGGTCGGAGATCCCCCGCTCGGCATACAGCGCGCTTACCGCCTCGTGCAGCGATGGCGGTCCGCACAGGAACGTTTGTCCGTCGGCACTCATCCACGGAGCCACTGAGTCAAGTTGTTCGGGTCCGAAGTGTTGGCCGCCGGTGCGCGTGTACATGGTGTGCACGGTGACCGAAGGCAGCTCGCCCAGCTCGGCCAGTTCGCGGGCGTAGGGATTCTCTTCGGGGCGTGGGGCGTAGTAGATGATCGCTAGTGATGAGCTGCTTGCACGAAGAACATCAGGATGCGTATGCGGGTATCCCTCGGATACCAGGCTTCGTGCCATTGAGAGCACAGGTGTAATCCCACTACCGCCGGCAATGAGGAGGGTCCGTGCGGGGCGCGGGTCGGGCAGGGTGAAGCTGCCCGTGGCGGGGGTGATGCCGTACACGTCGCCGACTGCGGCGTGTTTGTACAGATGGTTCGAGACCAGGCCTTCTGGCCGGCGGGTGACGGTCAGCTCGATGATGTCCCGGGCGTCGTCGGCGCAGGATGGTGAGAAGCAGCGCACGTGGCGAACGTCATCGATGGCGACACCGAGCTGGACGAACTGCCCTGCTCGAAAGCCTTTGAATTGGCGGGTTGTGCGCAACGTCAACGTCACCGATCGGGTCGTGCGGCGCTGGACGCGAATAACGTGGGCGTGGGCCTCTTCCCGGGTGATCATCGGGTCGACGAGTTCGGGATTCTGGTCGACGGCATATGGGGTGAGTGCGGCGGACAGCAGCCGGCCCAATGAGGACTCGGGTGGCACGATGCGGCGGGTGGCTTTAGTTAGAAATGTCATTCGAACTCCCTCCATTAAGTTAACGAATGTACACTGAAAGTGTGAACCAACAGGCCCCCACTCAGTCAAGCCGCAATCACCGTGTCGGCCATCACAGCGATACAGTGACCGCCATGACCAGTCGTCGTGAGCGGGGACCGCATTCGGGTGTCTCCACGCGGCGTGAATCGGTCCGGGGCGAGCAGAAGCTGCGCACCAGGACGTCGCTGATCGAGGCAGCGCTTGACCTCTCTCGTGCCCAGGCGTTTTCCGGTCTGAGCCTGCGCGATGTGGCGCGCGGGGCCGGGATATCGCCGACGGCGTTCTACCGCCACTTCTCATCACTCGACGAGCTGGGGGTGGCCCTGGCCGAAGAGGGGATGAGAAGCGCCCGGGGCATCGCGCGTGAGATCCGCCGTCGTGAGCCCGCGACATTGACCGAGGCGATGGGAATCCTGGCGGAGCAAGTGCGGCAAAGCCCCGATCAGCTGCGGTTCGTCGTGACCGAGCGATACACCGCGCCCACCGAGGTGCGGCGTGCGGTGAACATCGAGATGCGACTGCTGGCGGGGGAGCTGGCGATCGACCTGGCCCGACGCGAACAGATGCGGATGTGGGATTCCGCCGACCTGACGGCGGCAGCGAATCTGATTCTGTCGATCGCCTCGAACGCGGTCGCGGAATTGGTGCAGCCAGATGCCGACACCGATGAGGTGGTCGGTACCGCCACCAGCGCACTGAAGATGGCCTTCGTCGGCCTGCAGAACTGGCGATCCAGCTAGCTTGAGGCCTGGCTAGCTGCTGCGGCCCGATTCGCCCAGGCGCTGATGCAGCCGGTCTCGGATCTCTTCCACGGTGTACGCATTGCGTCGACGTTGATCACGGACCACCAGCACGCCTCCGGCAGCCACCCCAATGGCGCCGGCGAGGCCGAGCCACTTCCACATATTGGCCATCGGTCCAGGCTACGGTGCGGAGATGACCGAGCAAGCGACCGTATCGATTGGGGAAGCGCTCGATGCGACGCGGACCGGCGACATTTGGGTATTCCGCGGACGGTCGGGTCCGGATCGCCTCATTCAGACGTTGTCGAATAGCCCGGTCAACCACGTCGGTATGACACTGGCGATCGACGACCTCCCCCCGCTCATGTGGCATGCCGAACTCGGTAGCAAGCTCACCGATGTGTGGACCGGGGGTAACCACCGAGGGGTGCAGCTGCACGATGCACGCGAGGCCATCGAGCGGTGGTCGCAGGTGTACGGGCAGCGGTGCTGGCTTCGGCAGCTGAGCCCGCGGGTGACTCGCGAGCAGGAGGATGCGGCGCTCCGCGTCGTGGCCCGGATGGACGGGACACCGTTTCCGGCCACCGCGCGGTTGACGGGCCTTTGGGCGAAGGGCCGGATTCCCTCAGTGAGCGACTGGACGCGCGGAATCCCCTTCGTACACAAAAAGGTTCGTGAGGCGGCTGAGCGCGACAAGATGGCACACCGTCAGACCGGTTTGGAGACCGCGTTCTGTGCCGAAACGGTGGCGATCACCTACGAGGAGATGGGACTGCTCATCACCGAGAAGCGGTCGGAATACTTCGATCCAGGGTCGTTCTGGAGTGGTGACATCTTGCCGATGGCGCCGGGGTACGCGCTCGGCAGGGAGATCGTCGTCGAGGTGCCGGAGCACTAATTGATGCGGTCCGCTCGGGTATAGACGTTCATGCTGTCCTCCCGCAGGAACGCGACGAGCGTCATCCCGGACTGTGCCGCGAGGTCGACGGCCAGCGAGGACGGTGCCGACACCGCCGCAAGGATCGGAATCCCCGCCATGGTGGCCTTCTGCGCGAGCTCAAAGGATGCTCGCCCGCTCACCAGCAGCACCGTTTCGGTCAGTGGCAGCTTGTCGTTCTCGAGCGCCCACCCGATGACCTTGTCCACCGCGTTATGTCGGCCAATATCCTCGCGGACCACGAGAACTTGACCGTCGACAGTGAACAGCGCGGCGGCGTGCAACCCGCCGGTCGTCGCGAAAACCTTTTGTGCCGAACGAAGTTTGTCGGGCAGGCCAACCAGCGTCCGCGTCTCGATCGTGGACGGGTCGTCACCGGGGGAGAAGCGACTGATGGTGCGTACCGCGTCCAAGGAGGCCTTGCCGCAGACACCACAGGACGAGGTGGTGTAGAAGTTTCTCGTCACCGCCGGATCGGGTGCGGGAACCCCCGGGGCCAACGTGACGTCCAGGACGTTATAGGTGTTGAGGCCGTCGGGTCCATCACCCTGGCAGTACCGCACCGTCATCACGTCATCGCGGCCGGCGATGACACCCTCGGTGAGCAGGAATCCTTGTGTGAGTTCGACATCCGAACCAGGGGTGCGCATGGTGACGGCCACTGCGCGACCGTTTACCCGAATCTCCAACGGCTCCTCGACGACGAGGGTCTCGCTGCGGTCGTTGCTTCCGACGCCCTCGATGCGCGTGACCTTGCGTCTGTCGGTGACCCTACCCATTGTCGCGGGCCTCTAACCGAATCACGACCGCCTTGGACACCGGGGTGTTCGACCGTTCGGCAACATGGTCAAGGGGCACCAGCGAATTGGTCTCGGGATAGTAGGCGGCAGCATTGCCCCGCGGAGTGGAATACGGCACCACCAGAAAGTCCTCGGCCCGCCGCTCTTGCCCTTCCCATTCGGACACCAGGTCCACCCGTGCGCCCTCGGATAGTCCAAATGCCGCAAGGTCTTCCGGGTTGACGAAAACCACGCGCCGGCCGCCCTTAACGCCGCGGTAGCGGTCGTCCAGGCCATAGATGGTGGTGTTGTACTGGTCGTGGCTGCGGAGCGTTTGCAGAATCAGCCGCCCCGCAGGTATCGCCACCCATTCCAGCGGCGCCATCGAGAAGTTGGCCTTACCCGTGTGGGTGGGGAATTGCCGATCATCACGGGGTGGGTGCGGGAGCGCGAACCCGTCCGGTTGGCGGACCTTGGTGTTGTAGTCGGCGCAGCCGGGCACGACCCGTGAGATGGCATCGCGGATGGTGTCGTAGTCGGCGCTGAACTTCTCCCACGGCACCGGATGCGCCGGCCCCAGGGCTGCGCGCGCCATCTGACACACGATGGCGACCTCGCTGCGCAGGGCCGTGCTCGGCGGATGTAGACCGCCACGGGACAGGTGCACCATGGACATCGAATCCTCCACGGAAACAAGCTGTTTGCCCGATTCTTGGAAGTCCTTGTCGGTACGCCCGAGGGTGGGCAGGATGAGCGCGGTGCTGCCGTTCACCAGGTGGCTGCGGTTGAGCTTGGTGGAAATCTGCACCGTGAGCGAGCAATTGCGCAGTGCCGCCTCGGTGACGGTCGTGTCGGGAGTGGCGGAGGCGAAATTGCCGCCCATGCCGATGAAGACCGAGACCTTGCCATCCCGCATGGCCCGGATAGCGTCGACGGTGTCGAAACCGTGCTTTCGGGGTGTGGTGATGCCGAATTCGGAGTCCAGTGCGGCAAGGAATTCTTCGGGCATCTGCTCCCAGATGCCCATGGTGCGGTCACCCTGCACGTTGGAGTGACCCCGCACTGGGCACACCCCGGCGCCCGGCTTGCCGATCATGCCGCGCATCAGCAGCAGGTTCGTGGCTTCGCCGATGGTGGCCACCGCATGCCGGTGCTGGGTAAGTCCCATCGCCCAGCAGAAGATGGTGCGCCGTGAAGATGCGAGGAGTGCGGCGACCGCTTTCAGCTGGGTCATCTCGATACCCGTTGCCTGCGTGACGGTTTCCCAGTCGACAGTCCGCGTCCGTGCGGCCCATTCCTCGAAACCTGCGCAGTACTGGTCCACGAACTGCCGGTCGACGATGGTCCCCGGGTTGGCGTCCTCGGCCTCCAACAGCAGCCTGCCCAGGCCAGCGAAGAGCGCCATATCGCCGCCGAGCCGGATCTGCACAAACTCATCGGCGATCGCCACCCCGTGACCGACGACGCCGTTGACCTTCTGCGGATCCTTGAACCGGAGCAGCCCGGCCTCGGGGAGGGGGTTGACGGCAATGATTTTGGCGCCGTTGGCTTTCGCCTTCTCCAGAACCGACAGCATGCGGGGATGGTTGGTGCCGGGATTTTGGCCGGCGATGAGGATGACATCGGCGTGCTCGATATCCGATACGGAGACTGAGCCTTTGCCGATGCCAATCGAGTCCGTCAGCGCCGTACCTGACGACTCGTGGCACATATTGGAGCAGTCGGGCAGGTTGTTGGTGCCCAGGCTGCGGACCATCAGCTGATAACAGAATGCGGCCTCGTTACTGGTGCGCCCTGAGGTGTAGAACGCCAGGCGATCGGGGTCGGCGGCTGCTTTGATCTCACTGGCGATGAGCGCGTACGCGTCGTCCCAATCGATGGGTCGGTAGTGGGATTCACCGGGGTACAACACCATCGGATGGGTGAGGCGGCCTTGCTGGCTGAGCCAATATTCAGGTCGCTCGCGTAATTCATCCACGCCGTGGTGGGCGAAGAACTCGGGGGTAACCGTGCGCCTGGTTGCCTCTTCGGCAACGGCTTTGGCCCCGTTCTCGCAGAACTCCGCGAGTTTGCGGTGACCCGGGGTTTCGGGCCATGCACATCCAGGGCAGTCGAAGCCGTGACGCTGGTTCACCTTGGTGAGAGTGGCGACGGTGCGTAATGGCCCCATTTGTTCGATACCGCGTTGCAGGGAAACTCCCACCGCGGTCATCCCCGCGGCGACGTTTTTAGCCCCGGTGACAGCGATGTGGGGTTCGCCGACGTCACCCGGTTCGGGCTCCATGCCTTGACTCACCGTCGGTATCCGGTGTCCGGTCATAATTCTCATTCTGGACCTGTTGTCCAGTCTTGGCGCCGTGGCCCCCGGATGGTCCTGACTATCAGACACCGCTGAACCTCAACCAAGCAGATGCTTGGCGGGTCCTTGTGATTTGCCTCACGTCTACTCGCGAGTAGTGAGGTAACGACACTGGCCAGGCGCCGGGAAATGGCTCGACAGGTGTCAAGTCTTCATGCCAGCTTCTATGCCCTCGTCAAGGTCAGCGGCGTCAAAGTGTAATAATCGGTACCGAGAGTGACAGAAAACTCTGCTGAATGGTGGCGTACGTACCGTCACCGCCAGAGTTCGTCGTGAAAGGTAGGTCACCGGTGGGCGACGGAGCCGTGTCGGAGAAGCTGGAAAAGGTCGTCATCCGGTTTGCTGGAGACTCAGGTGACGGTATGCAGCTCACCGGAGACCGATTTACCTCCGAGGCCGCAGTCTTCGGCAATGACCTCGCAACGCAGCCGAACTACCCCGCCGAGATCCGTGCTCCACAGGGCACGCTGCCCGGCGTTTCGTCCTTCCAGATCCAGATTGCCGACTACGACATCCTCACTGCGGGCGATCGGCCCGACGTGCTGGTGGCGATGAACCCGGCGGCCCTCAAGGCCAATATCGGCGACGTGCCGCGCGGCGGCATGGTGATCGCCAACTCGGATGAGTTCACCAAGCGGAACCTGGCCAAGGTCGGCTACCAGTCCGATCCACTGGAGCACGACGACATGTCCGACTATGTGATTTATCAAGTTCCGATGACCACGTTGGCGCTCGGCGCCGTCGAGTCCGCCGGAGTCTCGAAAAAAGACGGTGCGCGCACTAAGAACATGTTCGCGCTGGGGCTGCTGTCCTGGATGTACCACCGCCCGCTAGAGGGCACCGAGCAGTTCTTGCGCGAGAAGTTCGCGAAGAAGCCCGATGTGGCGGAGGCCAACATCTTGGCCTTCCGGGCCGGCTGGAACTACGGCGAGACCACCGAAGCGTTTGGAACCACCTACGAGGTGGCCAAGGCATCCCTTCCGCCGGGCGAGTATCGCCAGGTCTCGGGTAACACGGCGCTGGCGTACGGCGTCGTGGCCGCGGGCCAGCTTGCGAAGACCCAGGTAGTGCTCGGCACCTACCCGATCACCCCGGCATCCGACATCCTGCACGAGCTGAGCAAGCTCAAGAATTTCGGTGTGCTGTCGTTCCAGGCCGAGGACGAGATCGCCGGAATCGGTGCTGCCCTTGGTGCTTCGTTCGGCGGTGCTCTGGGAGTCACCAGCACTTCCGGCCCAGGTGTTGCGCTCAAGAGCGAGGCTGTGGGTCTGGCGGTCATGACCGAACTGCCACTACTGGTGATCGACGTGCAGCGCGGTGGACCCTCCACGGGTCTGCCCACGAAGACCGAACAGGCCGATCTGCTGCAGGCCCTCTATGGGCGCAACGGCGAATCACCCATCGCCGTCCTGGCCCCGCGTTCGCCCTCGGACTGCTTCGATATCGCCGTCGAGGCCGTGCGTATGGCGCTCACCTACCGGACCCCGGTGATGATCCTGTCCGATGGTGCAATCGCCAACGGCTCGGAGCCGTGGGCCATCCCGGATATTGCGAGCTATCCGGCGATCGAGCACACGTTCGCCACGCCGGATGAGGATTTCGCGCCCTACAACCGCGACCCTGAGACACTGGCCCGCCAGTTCGCCGTGCCCGGTACTCCCGGGTTGGAGCACCGTATCGGCGGTCTGGAGAAGGCCAATGGTTCGGGCAACATCTCGTACGACCCGGCCAACCACGATCTCATGGTGCGGTTGCGCCAGCTGAAGATCGACGGAATCACGGTGCCGGACTTGGAGGTTGACGATCCGAGCGGTGATGCCCAACTGCTGATGATCGGGTGGGGCAGTTCGTACGGTCCCATCGGTGAGGCATGCCGGCGCGCCCGTCGCAAGGGTCTCAAGGTGGCTCACGCTCACCTGCGCCACCTCAACCCCTTCCCGGCGAACCTGGGTGAGGTGCTGCGCAAGTACCCGAAGGTCGTTGCGCCGGAGATGAACCTCGGACAGTTGTCGCTGCTACTGCGCGGCAAGTTCCTGGTGGATGTGCAATCGGTGACGAAGGTGCAGGGCATGGCCTTCCTCGCCGACGAGGTCGAAGAAATCATCGATGCGGCCCTGGACGGGTCGCTCGCCGAAAAGGAAAGTCAGAAGGCTGTTCTCGCGCGTGAATCCGCGGTGGCCGTAGGAGATCGAGCATGACGGACGTTTTGAACGGAATCAATGGAATCAGTGGCCTCGCCGGTGCTGATCTGGGCCTAACCGCCAATGCTCTGGTGCCGACCACCGATGTGGAGCAGAAGTCGAAGGACTTCACCTCCGATCAGGAGGTGCGCTGGTGCCCCGGTTGTGGTGACTACGTCATCCTCAACACCATCCGTGGCTTCCTGCCCGAGCTCGGCCTCAAGCGCGAGAACATCGTGTTCATCAGCGGTATCGGCTGCTCCAGTCGGTTCCCGTACTACTTGGACACCTACGGCATGCACTCGATCCACGGGCGTGCCCCGGCCATCGCGACCGGTCTGGCACTGGCCCGCGAGGACCTGTCGGTGTGGGTGGTGACCGGTGACGGTGACGCGCTCTCCATCGGTGGTAACCACCTGATCCACACCCTGCGCCGCAACGTGAACCTGACGATCCTGTTGTTCAACAACAGGATCTACGGCCTTACCAAGGGCCAGTACTCACCCACGTCGGAGACCGGCAAGGTCACCAAGTCGACGCCAATGGGCTCGCTGGACTACCCGTTCAATCCGGTGTCGCTGGCGCTCGGCGCCGAGGCGACCTTCATCGGACGCGCCCTGGACTCGGATAAGAAGGGTCTGTCGGAGGTGCTGCGTGCCGCAGCCGCGCACCGTGGTTCGGCGCTCGTCGAGATCCTGCAGGACTGCCCGATCTTCAATGACGGATCGTTCGACTTGCTGCGCAAGGAAGGCTCCGAGCAGCGCGTCATCAATGTGCACCACGGCGAGCCAATCACGTTCGGTGCCGAGGGTGAACTCTGCGTCATCCGTTCGGGTTTCAGCCTCGAGGTGGCCAAGACCGCGGACGTGAAGGCCGAGGACATCGTGGTGCACGACGCGCATTCGGATGATCCGGCCTACGCCTTCGCCTTGTCCCGGTTGTCCGAACAAGATCTTGAGCACACCGTGATGGGCGTTTTCCGCAGCGTCCAGCGTCCAAGCTACGACGACATGGCACGCGCGCAGCTGGCCACCGCCGCGGCGGCCAAACCGAGTGACACCGCCGCATTGCAGGCGCTGTTGACCGGTCGCGACACCTGGACCGTCGGCTAGCCGGAACGGGAGATCCATTCGGCCGCTTGATTTTCGGCCGCTTGCGTTCGATGCTGTGTCGTCGACCGCAGACCCCACTCATGCCTATCGCATGGAATCGTGTGCGCCTGGTACGCATTCGACGCAGAAATGTCGAATTCGTCGATACCCCATGGCCTTTGGTCACTTGTATGGATATTGGAATAGGGAAGTCCCATTCTGCTATCCATCAGTGTGGCGTTTGGCAAACAATGATGCTTGTGATACCAATGTGAATAGAGTTAATTTGTCAATTCGCCACGCCGCATGTTGTTGAAGTTTCCACCGTGACGGGTGTGATTTGCTGAATCGTGGTGCGGCTCACAATATTACTGTGATCTGACTCACTAGTGCCAGGTAGAGAGCGCCCTGGGTGAACCTGAGAATTTCGTAAGTGACCTGGGGTTAGTCGCTAAGGATTCGCTCTGTGATTGTTTCGTGATTGGTTCGGGATGTGCGTGTCGTGAGATGACTTTCGCTGAGGCCTTCCGTACGGTCCCACACGTCAACAAATCGGAGCAAAACTCCGAACCGTGAACCCAGTGTGTAAATGGGGCCAGGAAGGCCGGAAGGCAGTCCTTGGCTGCCGGCGAGACAACGCGCCGGCGAGGCATCAGCCGCCTCCCCTTGTCGCGCCCGACCGAGACGGCGCGATCCGACGAAATGTGTCCACCTCGCCAAGGGGTGTGTCCGAACCCGCCGCGGTATCCGCAAGCGGGTGGTGTTCGGTGCGTACCCGGCGAGAGGAAAGACATGAATTACATCCGCAAAACGCTCACCACAGCAGCCATCACCGGCGCGCTTGTCGCGGCTCCGATGGCGCTGGCCGGAACAGCGAGTGCGGATCCGGACTGGGATGCCATCGCCAAGTGCGAGTCCGGTGGCAACTGGGGTATCAACACCGGAAACGGCTACTACGGCGGTCTGCAGTTCAACATGGGCACCTGGCACGCCAACGGCGGCGCCGGCTCGCCGCACCTCGCCTCGCGCGAGGAGCAGATCAGGGTCGCTCAGAACGTGCTGAACCGTCAGGGAATCGGCGCCTGGCCAGTCTGCGGACGGCGCGGCTAAGCCACCGAACCACCCCAACAGCCGCGTACACCTTGACGGGTGTACGCGGCTGTTGGCGTTTGTGCGTACCTTTTTCCTATGAACACGCTCGCGGCGGTGGTGCTCACGGGCGGAGCGTCGCGCCGCATGGGCCGCGATAAGGCGACCATCCGCTGGGGTGGGGAAACCCTGGTGCAGCGCGCTGTACGGACGGTGAGCGCGCGCTGCGCGCCGGTAATCGTGGTGCGCGCACAGCATCAGCACATCGGCGATCTCAATACGGTTGTCATCGACGACCTGCAGCCGGGGCAGGGGCCGCTGGTTGCGCTGGGTCAAGGCCTGCGGGCAGTCGCGGAGCGCGGCGCCCGGCGAGCGTTTGTCTGCGGTGTCGACATGCCGCTGCTTGATTCGGCGCTCATCGATGAACTTAGTGCCGGTAGCGGCCGCATCACCTTTGCCGCCGTCGACGGCCGGGATCACTACCTGGCCGCTGTATATGACGTAGACCTATGCGACGCCATTGATGAATTGACGTCTGCCGGAGAACGCCGACTGGGCGCGCTCTTCGAGGGCATTGGGGTACAACGAATTTCGATATCCGACCCGAACTGGGTCGTCAACGTGAACACAGCGGCTGACCTGGCCGCGTTGCCACCTCTACCCTGACAGGCGTGTCCCACTCGCATACGCATTCCCACGCGAGCCCGACGGGCCCTGCGCCCCTCGGCTCCACTGCCGCCCGGATCGTGGTGGGCCTGCTCGCCGCGATGGGGGTCGCGGTTCTCGTCGGGCTCGTGGTGTTGTGGCCGGAACATCGCACCGTGGACATCCCGTTGCCCTATCAGAATTCCCATGGCGGCGCGGTAACCACTGAATCCGGCCAGGTTCTATCGACGCGAATCGGCGAGTGCGGCAGCCCCTCCACCGGGCAGGTGCTCACCGCGGACCCCACGTCAGGGCAGACACCCGAGTCGACCTGTGCCCTCGCCGTCGTGGCGATTACCTCCGGCCCCAACTCGGGTGCCAAGACGCAGCTGGAGTTCACCTCCGGCGGTGGTCAGCCGACTCTCGCTGCCGGAGAGCACATCCGGATCACCAGGCAGGTCGACGCGCAGGGCGCCACCAGCTACAGCTTCTACGACTACGAACGCAGCTGGCCACTGGCCGCCGTGGCCGCCGTCTTCGCGCTCGTCATCTGCCTGGTGGCGCGCTGGCGTGGATTACGCGCGCTGGTGGGCATCGTGGTGGCCTTCCTGGTGCTGGCCGTGTTCCTGCTTCCGGCCTTGCGCGATGGCGGTCCGGCATTGCCGCTGGCGCTGGTGGCGTCGGCGACGATCCTCTTCGTCGTCATCTACCTCGCCCACGGCGTGAGCATGCGCACCAGCGCCGCGCTGCTGGGCACCCTTACGGCAATGTTATTCGCGGCCGGGCTGTCCTGGGTCGTCATCGAACTGACGCATCTGACCGGATTGTCAGACGAACAGAACAACGAAGTCGCCGCCTATATGGGTGGGGTATCCATCTCCGGGTTGTTGCTTGCCGGGTTCATCATCGGATCGCTCGGCGTGCTCAACGACGTGACGGTCACACAAGCCTCCACAGTTTTCGAATTGTCAGAACTTGGCGACGGCTCGACGCGCCGCGACGTATTCGTGAGTGCCATGCGTGTTGGACGCGATCACATCGCCAGCACGGTCTACACGCTGGTGCTGGCGTATGCGGGGAACTCGCTGCCACTCTTGCTGTTGTTCAGTGTCGCGAATCGTTCCCTGGGCGACGTGCTGACGAGCGAGGGTGTTGCGATAGAGATCGCCAGGTCCGCGGTGGGTGGTATCGCCCTGGTGCTGTCGGTTCCGCTGACGACCGCGATCGCCGCGGCCTTGGCGACTCCCGCCAAGCGGGCCTAACCGAAGGCACAGAACTCGTTTCCGTCCGGATCGGTGAGCACGGTCCAACGGATATCGGTATCGGGGCCGCGCAACGCATGGGCGCCATCGTGCACCAGTTCGGCGGCGTCGGCGCGTACATCCCAGTGCCAGCGGTTCTTCACCACGCGCTCGTCGGCGACGGATACGAACTTCCAGATCAGATCACCCCACCCGGCGGCGTCACGCAGCCACCGCAGCTCGCCATTGGGGCCGGGCGTCAGCGTGCCGCCGACACGGTCATGCCACCAGCGGGCGATCTCGACCGGTTTGTCGCTATCGGTGCACACTGCGAAGAGGCTTGCGGGCGTACCGCTTTCAAGGTTCGGATCGAGAAACGCGCAAAACTCATTGCCTTCGACGTCGGCCATAACGACCCATTCCGGTTCGGCTGTGAGTGCCGTCGCGCCCAGCGCGATGAGGTCCTCGATGTCGCGGGTATACACGTCGAAATGGACGCGGTTCTTGACGGATTTGGGTTCCGAAACGCGATTGACCCAAATGTCGACATCCTTGCCACGCCGGATCAGCGCCTCGCCCGCTCCGTCGATATCGACCTCTCCGCCGATGGCTGCGGCCCAGAATTTGCCGACGGGCGCGGGCAGTACGGCGTCGATGCAGAAGTCCTTGAGACTTGCACTGGGCATGAGGGAATCCTAGGGATCAAGTTGATTTCGTGTACGCGTCGTATCCGGCGATGCCCTGCAGCTGCCGCCAGAACAATGGTGCGGGTATGCGCCCCGATGCCCGCACCAGCAGTCCGCTCAACACCGCGGGTCGCGCATACGTGGCATGACCGATATGGCGGCTTCGATTGACCACCGCGCGGGTGCGGGATCTCCGCCGGCGCGCGTAGTCACGGAAAGCGCTGGGTAGAGATGAACGCCCAGACATCTGCGACACCGCCGCGCCAAGTACCGCGGCGTCCTCGAGAGACTGGCATCCCCCTTGACCCAAGTGTGGTCGCATCGGGTGCGCCGCATCGCCCACCAATACGACTCTCCCGCCGGTGATCCGGCGTAGGCGCCCGCGGTCGTAGATATCGCCGCGCAGCACCAGTGACTCGTCGCTCTTGCTCAGCAGGTGGGGGATGGGGTCGGCCCACTCGCTGAACTTCCTTTCCAGGTAGGCGATTTCGCCGTCGGCCGCACGTTTCGCTTCGAGGGACCGCTCGCCGGCGAACCAATAGGTGCGGCCGCCTGACATCGGTAGGTGACCGAATTCGAGACCCGGACCCACGGTAAGCCCAGCCAGCTCCGCGGGAATTGCGATATCGGCGATACCACGCCAGGCCGTGTATCCGGAGTACCGGAACGATAGCGGCCCATTGAGATACTGCGCGGAGAGCGATCCGATCCCGTCGGCACCGACCACCGCGGACGCGGTGAGCGACTCGCCATTCGCCAATTCGACAGATGTCCCGTGTAGACCATCTCGAACCCCGGTCACGCGGGTGTCGTAACGGATGGTTCCCGGTGCGAGCCGGCCAGCCAGAATCGAGAGGAGTTGATTGCGTTCGGTGACCGCGACGGGCTCGCCGATCGCCCTGGTGAGCTGTCCCTGGGGAGGCTCTCGCAGTATTCGCCCGTCCCGCCAGCGCATCATGCCGGCTTCCACTCGCGCGCTCGCGTCGCGTACGTCGGCGCCGATGCCGAGGGCATCGCATGCGGCTAATGCATTGGGCCACAAGGTAAGCGCGTAACCGGCGGAAGTCCCGTCCCGGTCGTCGACGACTATGACGTCGCGGCCGGACTGCTGTAATGCGAGCGCGGTGGCGAGACCGGCGATCCCGGCGCCAACCACGACGATGTGGCCGCTCATAGCTCGACGG
Organism: Mycobacterium sp.; assembly: GCA_050701835.1. GTDB lineage: Bacteria > Actinomycetota > Actinomycetes > Mycobacteriales > Mycobacteriaceae > Mycobacterium. The sequence continues at coordinate 18,136 of JBOGDC010000022.1, forward strand.
TATGGGTGAACCCCACAGGGGTAAAGGGTCTGGGTCTGTGATGTTCGGCATTCGTTCACTCGGGGCTGATCTGCTTGGCTAAGGTTCACCAAACCCAGACATTCAGGAGGAGACCCATGGCCACACTCGATGAGCTACTTAACGAGATTCCGACCGAACAGATCGCCGCGAAGCTCGGTGTGGACAACGAGACCGCCGACAAGGCGATCAAATCCGTGGTACCGCTGCTGGTGGGCGGCCTGCAGGCCAACGCTGACGACCCGGACAAGGCCGCCGATGTACACGCCAACGTGGCGGGCGCCTCGAGCGGACTGCTCGAGGGCGGTGTGAACGTTGATGATGTCGACCAGAACGCCGGCAACGCGGTCGTTGCCTCGCTGTTCGGGAACAACAACGCAGACGATGTCGCGGCGAAGCTGGCCGGGGCGGGCGCGGGTAACAGCGACCTCATCAAGCAGCTGCTGCCGATCCTGGCTCCTATCGTGCTGGCCTTTGTCGCCAAGAAGCTCACCGGCGGCGGCGCACAGGCGGCACCCGCGGAGGCGCCCGCGGCAAGCGGTGGCGGTATCGGCGACATCCTCGGCAACATCCTCGGCAGTGCAGTCGGCGGCGGGGCCGCATCGGGCGGAAACAACCCGCTGGGCAGCATCCTGGGCAGCGTGCTGGGCAGCAAGGGCGGAAGCGACGCGCTCGGAAGCATCCTGGGCGGGCTGCTTGGCGGCAAGAAGTAACCGCTCAGCATCAGACGAGAACCACCCGGCGCCCCATGGGCCGGGTGGTTTCGTCGTATTACGGCCCGGTCTGTCGGATTCTCGCGGTGGCGTCACACTCGGCACGTGAAAATGTCGTAGACCGGCAACCCTAGAATCTGATGGGTGACCCAAACCCCTGACACGCACGCCGCCAGCTCCCTGCCCACGTCGTGGGATCCGGGAGCGGTAGAGGCGGACCTGTATCAGGGCTGGGTCGATGCGGGATACTTCACGGCCGACCCGTCCAGCGACAAGCCCGGCTACTCGATCGTGCTGCCGCCGCCGAATGTGACCGGCAGTCTGCACATGGGACATGCACTCGACCACACCCTCATGGATGCGCTGACCCGCCGCAAACGTATGCAGGGCTTCGAGGTGCTGTGGCTGCCCGGCATGGACCACGCAGGTATCGCCACCCAGAGCGTGGTCGAGAAGCAGCTGGCCGCCGACGGCAAGACCAAAGAGGAATTCGGCCGCGAGCTGTTCATCGACAAGGTGTGGGACTGGAAACGTGAGTCCGGCGGCACCATCGGCGGGCAGATGCGACGCCTGGGTGACGGTGTCGACTGGAGCCGCGACCGCTTCACCATGGACGAGGGTCTGTCCCGCGCCGTGCGCACGATCTTCAAGAAGCTGTTCGACGCCGGGCTGATCTACCGTGCCGAACGGCTCGTCAACTGGTCGCCCGAGCTGAAGACCGCCATCTCGGACCTCGAGGTCAAGTACGAGGAGGTCGAGGGTGAGCTGGTCTCGTTCCGGTACGGCTCCCTGGATGACAATGAGCCGCATCTGGTGGTGGCAACGACCCGACTGGAAACGATGCTGGGGGACACCGCCATCGCGGTGCACCCCGACGACAAACGGTACCGCGCGCTAATCGGCCAGACGCTGCCGCACCCGTTCCAGGACCGCAGCATCCCGATCGTCGCCGACGCTCACGTCGACCCCGAATTCGGTACCGGCGCAGTCAAGGTCACCCCCGCGCATGACCCGAATGACTTCGAGATCGGACTGCGGCACGGCCTGGCGATGCCGACGATCATGGATGTTCATGGCCGGATCTGCGACAGCGGTACACAATTCGACGGTATGGATCGGTTCGAAGCGCGGGTGAAGGTGCGCGAGGCGCTGGCCGAACAGGGCCGCGTCGTCGCCGAGAAGCGCCCCTACCTGCATAGTGTCGGGCACTCCGAGCGCTCCGGCGAGGCCATCGAGCCGCGGTTGTCGTTGCAATGGTGGGTCAAGGTGGAATCGCTCGCCAAGGCCGCCGGTGACGCAGTGCGCCACGGCGACACCGTGATTCACCCGGCCAGCCAGGAGCCACGTTGGTTTGCCTGGGTGGACGATATGCATGACTGGTGCATCTCCCGCCAGCTGTGGTGGGGCCACCGGATCCCGATCTGGCACGGCCCGAACGGGGAGATCGTGTGTTTGGGTCCCGACGAGAGCGCCCCCGAGGGCTACGAGCAGGACCCGGATGTGCTGGACACCTGGTTCTCCTCGGCGCTGTGGCCGTTCTCCACGATGGGTTGGCCCGATGCCACCCCGGAACTCGAGAAGTTCTATCCCACAAGCGTTCTGGTCACCGGATACGACATCATTTTCTTCTGGGTAGCGCGGATGATGATGTTCGGCACCTTCGTCGCCGGAGATCCGGTGCTACACGGCGGTAAGGTGCCGTTCGACAACGTCTTCCTGCACGGCCTGATCCGTGATCAATTCGGCCAGAAGATGAGCAAGTCAAAGGGCAACGGTATTGACCCGCTGGACTGGGTGGAGGCGTTTGGCGCCGACGCGTTGCGCTTCACGCTGGCACGCGGCGCCAGCCCAGGCGGCGACTTGTCCATCGGTGAGGACGCCGCCCGTGCCTCCCGTAACTTCACCACGAAACTGTTCAACGCCACCCGATTTGCATTGATGAATGGTGCGGCGCTGGGCGAGCTCCCCGCCGCGGACGAGCTCACCGATGCCGACCGGTGGATTCTGGGCCGCCTGGAACAGGTGCGAGCCGAAGTGGATGGCGCGCTTGATCGTTACGAGTTCAGCGTGGCCTGCGAGGCGCTGTATCACTTTGCATGGGACGAGTTCTGTGACTGGTATTTGGAATTGGCGAAGGTGCAAGTGGGTGAGAAGGCCGAAGGCACCCGCATCGTGCTCGCGACGGTTTTGGACACACTGCTGCGGCTGCTACACCCGGTGATCCCGTTCGTCACCGAGGTGCTGTGGAAGTCGGTCACCGGCCGGGAGTCGGTGGTGATCGCCGCATGGCCAACGAGCTCCGGTATCGAGGTGGACAGCGTTGCCGCGCAGCGTATTGCCGATATGCAGAAGTTGGTGACTGAGGTTCGGCGGTTCCGCAGCGATCAGGGGCTCGGTGACCGGCAGAAGGTCGCGGCGCGTCTTGCGGGTGTCTCCGAAGCCGGACTTGATGGACAGCTGGCCGCAGTGACCTCACTGGCCTGGCTCACACCCGCCGAGGAAGGTTTCAGCTCTACGGCCTCGGTCGAGGTTCGGTTGTCCGGGTCCACGGTCACCGTCGAGGTGGACACCTCCGGCACCGTTGACGTCGAAGCCGAGCGTCGTCGGCTGGAGAAGGATCTTGCTGCGGCACGCAAGGAACTCGATGGCACCACAAGCAAACTGGGTAACGACGCATTCTTGGCCAAGGCACCCGACGCCGTGGTGGAAAAGATTCGGGCCCGCCAGCAGGTGGCTACCGAGGAAGTCGAGCGGATCACCGCGCGTTTGGCGGGACTGGCATGACCGAAATTATCGAGCCCGCCGAACCCTCACCCGACGAGATCGCAGCCCTGCTGCAGGTCGAATACCTGCTTGACCAGCGGTGGCCGGAAACCAAGATCGAGCCGTCGACCGACCGCATCGTCGCGCTGATGGAACTGCTGGGCTCGCCGCAGCGTGCGTATCCGTGCATCCACGTTGCCGGCACCAACGGCAAGACGTCGGTGACCCGGATGATCGACGCGCTGTTGACGGCGCTGCACCGGCGCACGGGACGCACCACCAGTCCGCACCTGCAATCAGCGGTCGAACGCATCGCCATTGACGGACAACCGATCTCGCCGGCGCAGTACGTGGAGATCTACGCCGAGATGGAACCGTTCGTGGAATTGGTGGACAAGCAGTCGCAGGAGCAGGGCGGGCCGGCGATGAGCAAGTTCGAGGTGCTTGTCGCTATGGCCTTCGTCGCGTTCGCGGACGCGCCCGTCGATATCGCCGTGGTGGAGGTGGGGCTGGGCGGGCGTTGGGATGCCACCAATATCGTCGACGCCCCGGTCGCCGTCATCACACCGATCGGTATCGATCATGTCGAATTCCTGGGCTCGGACATCGCGACAATTGCCTCCGAAAAGGCCGGAATCATCAAGCGGCACAAGCTTGATGCGATGACGGGCGAGGCCGGCAACGATACGGTGGCCGTCATCGCCCAGCAGGCCCCCGAGGCGATGGAGGTGCTACTGAGCCAGACCGTCGAGGCCGATGCCGCCGTCGCGAGGGAAGGCTCGGAGTTCTCGGTGCTGTCCCGGCAGGTCGCCGTCGGCGGCCAGATGCTCGAACTGCAGGGCCTCGGCGGGGTGTACTCAGATATCTTCCTGCCGCTGCACGGCGAGCATCAGGCGCATAACGCGGTAGTCGCACTCGCCGCGGTGGAGGCCTTCTTTGGTGCGGGCTCCGAGCGTCAGCTCGATATCGATGCCGTGCGAGCGGGTTTCGCCTCGGTGACCGTGCCGGGCCGGTTGGAGCGAGTGCGCAGCGCTCCTGCCGTCTTCCTGGACGCCGCTCACAATCCGCACGGTGCGGCCGCGCTGGCCGACACCCTGCAATCGGAATTCGATTTCCGGCGCCTGGTTGGTGTCATCAGCGTGATGGCCGATAAGGATGTCGCCGGAATTCTCGCCGCCCTCGAACCGGCCTTCGACGAGATCGTGGTGACACACAACGGTTCTCCCCGCGCACTAGAGACGGATGCGTTGGCAAGTATCGCCGTCGAACTCTTCGGTGAGGATCGCGTTGTCGTCGCACCCACGTTGCTCGACGCCATCGAAACCGCCACCGCAATGGTCGAGGAAGCCGCCGAAGATGGGGGAGCGGAAGGCTTTTCGGGCACCGGAATCGTCATCACCGGATCGGTGGTCACCGCTGGTGCCGCGCGGACGCTGTTCGGAAAGGACCCACAGTGAGCAACACAGGGGACGAGACGCATCCGGCCCCGCCAGATCCCTGGCGCAGTTTCCGTGGGGTGATGGCCGGCACGCTGATCCTGGAATCGATCGTGGTGCTGCTGGCCATCCCCGTGGTGAAGATGGTGGGTGGCGGGCTGACACCACTGTCGCTGACCTACCTCGTCGCGGTCGCCGCGGCCATGATCGTGCTCTGCGGCATGCAGGGCCGGTCCTGGGCGCTCCAGGCCAACCTGGCACTCCAGCTGGTACTCGTCGCCGGATTCTTTGTGGACGCCACGATCGGCTTCGTCGGGCTGCTCTTTCTCGGCGTCTGGCTGCTGATCTGGTACATGCGCAACCAGGTACGCGACCGCCAGGGCCGGGGGGAGCTGCCGGGTCAGCGATGAGCCGCTTGCGCGAAGAGCATCCGGTTTGGATGAGCCGCTTGCGCGAAGAGCATCCGGTTCCAGGCCTCTACTACCGACCAGTAGGCTGTCGCCCGTGACTGAGCGGACGCTGGTTTTGATCAAGCCTGATGGTGTGCAACGGGGACTTGTCGGTGAGGTGCTGAACCGCATCGAGCGCAAGGGCCTGAAGCTGGCCGCCCTCGAGCTCAAGAACGTCGATGACGCAACTGCTCGGGCGCACTACGCCGAGCACGCGGAGAAGCCGTTCTTCGGCTCACTGCTGGAGTTCATCACCTCTGGCCCCTTGGTGGCGGCCGTGCTGGAAGGGCCGCGTGCCATCGCCGCCTTCCGCCAGATCGCCGGCGGCACCGATCCGGTGGAGAAGGCCGCAACCGGCAGCATCCGTGGGGACTTCGCTTTGGAGACCCAGGAGAACCTGGTGCACGGATCCGACTCTCCCGAGTCGGCTGCGCGCGAGATCGCGCTCTGGTTCCCCGCGCTCTGACCCAATCCATCCGATCTGAATCCGCGAGTGTGCGGTTTGCGTTGGTTTCCCACGAAATCTCGACGTAAATCGCACACTCGTTTGGGTTTGTGACCATGCGGATCGCGCGGGTTGACGGCCTGGTGCCCGTCGTCTGATTCGTATGGGATACTGAATGTGGGCCACGGCACTTCAACCCCAATAGGGGCCGGCCGGAAGCCCGAATGACGGCACGGCGAGCGCGATCACCATTGCAGCACGTCAAGCCATCATTCCAGCCAGGCACTGAGTGGGTTCGGAACTGCGGCATCGCAGCTACGGATCGCTCGGAGCAAGACCACCACAAACCCGGACCTAGCCCGGGTACATAGAGAGAAAGCCCTCGCGTGGCCGCGTCTTATGACGCGCCCGAGGGCTTGAGGAGAATAAGTGGCCGACTATGAGCTACCAAAAGACCTACCCACCAGCACCCCCGAAGCGGGCCAACCCGCGTTAGTACCGGATACCCCGCAAGCCCCTGCTGAGCATGGCGAATTGCCCGAGAAGCTGAGGGTGCACTCCCTCGCGCGTGTCCTCGGAACCTCGACCCGCCGCGTACTCGACGCGCTATCCAAGCTGGACGGGCGTGCTCGCAGCCCCCATTCGAACGTCGACAAGCAGGACGCCGCCAAGGTGCGCGAGGCGCTCGCCGACGAGGCCGAACAGGTTCCTGTGCAACCGGCCGCGGAGCCGGCTCCGGAAGCGGCCGACGTTTCGACCCAGGATCCCGACGCCCCGCCCACCGGGCCGATCCTCGTCGCGGAGTCCACCGTCATCGAGGCCGCAGCGGTACCGGCGCCGGCGACATCGGGCGCCACCTCATACGACTACGGCCCGCTCTTCGTGGCGCCGCAGGCCCCCGAATCGCAGGCACGCCCCGTACCTGTCCGCGAGGACGTACGTGATGACAGCGACGAGACCACCGACGATGACTCTGGCGACGCAGACGGGGACGATTCCGAAGCTGACGCCGACGGTGACCGTCCGTCACGTCGCAGGCGGCGGGGACGCCGTGGCCGCGGCCGTGGACGCGGCGAACAGGGGAGCGGAGACGAGGCCGACGAATCCGACGCCGAGGGCGCCGAATCCTCCGATGGCGAGAACGCCGACGCTGCCGAGAAGACTGACGGCGCTGCCGACCCCGCGGACGGCGAGGATTCGAGCGATGAGGATGGTGACACGCCCGAGGGCGCCAGTCGCCGCCGTCGTCGCCGCCGCCGGCGCAAGTCCGGAACTGGTGATGACGGCGACGTGGCGTCGGAGGATGATCCGCCGAACACCGTCGTGCACGAGCGCAAACCGCGTGCCGCCAAGAGCGACGAAATTCAGGGCATCTCCGGGTCGACCCGGCTGGAGGCCAAGCGTCAACGCCGTCGCGACGGACGCGACGCCGGACGGCGGCGCCCGCCGATCCTCACCGAGGCCGAGTTCCTGGCCCGCCGCGAGGCCGTTGACCGGGTGATGGTGGTGCGGGATAAGACCCGCACCGAGTCGCCGCACGAAGGCGCCCGATACACGCAGATCGCGGTCCTGGAGGACGGGGTGCTCGTCGAGCATTTCGTGACCAGTGCGGCTTCGGCATCGCTGGTGGGGAACATCTACCTCGGCGTCGTGCAGAACGTGCTGCCCTCGATGGAGGCGGCATTCGTCGATATCGGTCGTGGTCGCAACGGTGTGTTGTACGCCGGTGAAGTCAACTGGGAAGCCGCGGGTCTCGGCGGCTCGAACCGCAAGATCGAACAGGCTCTCAAGTCCGGCGACTTCGTTCTCGTCCAGGTCAGCAAGGACCCAGTGGGACACAAGGGCGCCCGGCTCACCACCCAGATCTCGTTGGCGGGCCGCTACCTGGTCTATGTGCCGGGTGCGTCGTCGACAGGAATCAGCCGCAAGCTCCCTGATACCGAACGTCAGCGTCTCAAGGAGATTCTGCGCGATATCGTCCCCTCGGACGCCGGTGTCATCATCCGCACCGCCTCGGAAGGTGTGCGGGAAGAGGAAATCCGCGCCGATGTAGAGCGGCTGCAGGAGCAGTGGCAGGAGATCGAAAAGCTTTCCACCGACCTCACCGCGAAGTCAGCCGGTGCCGCAGTCGCTCTTTACGAGGAACCCGACGTGCTGGTCAAGGTGGTCCGGGACCTGTTCAACGAGGATTTCGGCAAGCTCATCATCGAGGGTGAAGCCGCCTGGAGCACCATTGATGAGTATGTGAAAGCCGTTGCCCCAGACCTGCTTCCCCGTATCGAACGGTATGAGGGCGCCGGCCCGGACGTGTTCTCCGTGCACCGCATCGACGAGCAACTGGCCAAGGCGCTGGATCGCAAGGTGTGGCTGCCCTCCGGTGGCACCCTCGTCATCGATCGCACCGAGGCAATGACGGTTGTCGACGTCAATACCGGAAAGTTCACCGGTGCCGGCGGCAACCTGGAAGAGACCGTTACCCGCAACAACCTGGAAGCGGCCGAGGAAACCGTGCGGCAGCTCCGGCTGCGTGATGTCGGCGGGATCATCGTCATCGACTTCATCGACATGGTGTTGGAGTCGAACCGGGATCTGGTGCTGCGTCGCCTCACCGAAGCGCTGGGGCGTGATCGCACGCGCCACCAGGTGTCTGAGGTGACGTCGCTGGGTCTGGTGCAGTTGACCCGCAAGAAGCTCGGGACGGGCCTGATCGAGGCATTCTCGTCGACCTGCACGCACTGCGTGGGGCGCGGCCTCGTGCTGCACGTCGATCCGGTCGACAATGGAGGCACCGCGCCCGCTGGTTCCAAGAAGCCCGAGGCCGGTCGCCGCGCGAAGCGCTCCCGCAAGGGCAAGGCAGAAGAACCGGATGTGGAAGTCGCCCACACACCGTCTCATCCGCAGGGCGAACATCCGATGTTCAGGGCGATGGCAGCTGCCAATGGCCACCCGGAGGACGAGCTCGACGGCGATGAGTTAGAGATCATCTCGGAGGATGTCGTGGAGGACACCACCGAGGCCGCCGCCGAGGATATTTCACAGCCCAGCGACGATGCCGAGGACTCCGTGACCGGGGCCGCAGACGGTGGCGTCGCACAGGAAACCGCGGCAGAAAGTGTGCCTGAGGTGACTGTCGACGAACCCGAGGCGGCGGAAGCTAGCCCTGAACCTGCCGCTGAGGCGCCCAAGCGACCTCGTCGGAGGCGTTCGGCCGCTCGTGCGGCGGGACCACCGGTCGACCAGTAGGCCGCGAGCCGGTTTGACCCTTAGCCCGCTGGTCACGTAGCCTTGAGCAGTTGTCGCGAGGCTGGGCGGTAAGCCTGGTAAAAGCAGTGTCCCGCGACACGGTCCCTTGGTTCAGAGCCGAGCGGCCCACCCACGATCCAGATGCGTCAGCCGACTTGGTTGCGCGCGTCCGAAGAGCAGAGCAGAGGTAGACGCAACGATGGCGACGTACGCAATCGTCAAGACCGGTGGCAAGCAATACAAGGTTGCCGTCGGTGACGTGCTGAAGGTCGAGAAGATCGAATCGGAGCCCGGCTCCTCGGTCAAGCTGCCAGTCGCCCTGGTCGTGGATGGCGCCTCCGTCACCACCGATGCAGACAAGCTGGCCAAGGTCGCGGTGACCGGTGAGATCCTTGAGCACATCAAGGGCCCGAAGATCCGCATCCACAAGTTCAAGAACAAGACCGGCTACCACAAGCGGCAGGGTCACCGTCAACCGTTGACCGTGCTCAAGGTCACCGGGATCAAGTAGAGGATTTGACTCATGGCACACAAGAAGGGCGCGTCTAGCTCGCGCAACGGTCGTGATTCCAACGCGCAGCGGCTCGGAGTCAAGCGTTTCGGTGGTCAGCTCGTCAAGGCCGGAGAGATCCTGGTTCGCCAGCGCGGCACCCACTTCCACCCCGGCGTGAACGTCGGTCGTGGCGGTGACGACACCCTGTTCGCAACCTCTGCAGGCCACGTCGAGTTCGGCGCCAAGCGCGGTCGCCGAGTCATCAACATCGTCCCGGCCGCGGTCGAAACCGTCGACGCCTAACAGGCGAGGACTTTCACGCGAATGTGACGCAGGCGCGAGGTTCTCGAAGAGAGTCCCGCGATAGCGTCACAATCGGCGGTTGAAAGGAGGCCTCGATGCCTCGTTTTGTTGACCATGTTGTCATCCACGCCAAGGCTGGTACCGGTGGGCACGGCTGCGCGTCTGTGCATCGTGAGAAGTTCAAGCCGCTCGGCGGTCCCGATGGCGGCAACGGCGGTCGTGGCGGCAGTGTGATCCTCGAAGTGGATCCACAGGTGCACACCCTGCTGGACTTCCACTTCCACCCCCACCTACAGGCTCCGCACGGCAAGCAGGGCATGGGCGACCATCGCAACGGCGCCAACGGCGACGACTTGGTCCTCAGGGTGCCTGATGGCACTGTCGTGCTCGACAGTGCGGGCCGGATTCTGACCGATATGGTTGGCGCCGGTGCGCGTTTCGACGCGGCCGCCGGTGGCCGTGGGGGATTAGGCAACGCCGCGTTGGCATCTCGCGCCCGCAAGGCTCCTGGATTTGCATTGCTCGGTGAGGTCGGCGCTGACGCCGAACTCACTCTCGAGCTCAAAACCGTCGCCGATGTCGGGCTGGTCGGATTCCCGTCGGCGGGCAAATCCTCTCTGGTCTCGGTGCTTTCGGCCGCGAAGCCGAAGATCGCCGACTATCCGTTCACCACACTGGTACCCAACCTCGGCGTGGTGTCGGTCGGCGAGCAGTCCTTTGTGATGGCGGATGTCCCTGGTTTGATTCCCGGTGCCGCCGAGGGGCGCGGGCTGGGGCTGGAATTCCTGCGTCATATCGAGCGCTGCGCGGTGCTCGTCCATGTTGTCGACTGCGCGACCCTGGAACCGGGTCGCGATCCGGTTTCCGATATCGATGCGCTGGAAAATGAGTTGGCGCGATATGAGCCCACGTTGCTAGCCGATTCGGTGCTGGGTGATCTGGCCGACCGACCTCGCGCGGTGGTACTCAACAAGGTCGATGTGCCCGAGGCCGCCGAACTCGCCGACTTCGTCACCGAGGAGGTCTCCAAGCGTGGCTGGCCGGTCTTCGCGGTGTCGACCCTGACCCGTGATGGGCTGCGGCCGTTGACCTTCGCGCTGTGGGAGATGATCGAGGCTGCACGTGCTGCGCAACCGGCGCAGGTGAAAACCCGACCGGTAATCAGGCCCATCCCGGTCGACGAGAGTGGATTCACGGTGGCCCCCGACCCGGCGACGCCCGGCGGTTTTGTGGTGCGCGGTGTGCGCCCCGAGCGCTGGATCCATCAGACCAATTTCCAGAACGACGAGGCCGTCGGCTATCTAGGCGACCGGCTGGCACGCTTGGGTGTCGAAGAGAAGCTGCACAAGCTGGGTGCCCAACCCGGCTGCGCGGTCACCATCGGCGCGGTGACCTTCGATTGGCAGCCGCAGACTCCGGCGGGTGTCGATGTGACCCTCAGCGGTCGTGGCACCGACTCGCGCATAGACCAGACGGATCGTGTCGGTGCCACCGAGCGCCGCCAGGCCCGGCGAGTACGTCGTGGGCAGGTCGAGCCGGAATGAGCGCGGGTGTCCAAGGACGCCAGGCTATTCAGGCGGCACGTACCGTCGTTGTGAAGGTGGGCACCGCGGCCCTGACCGACGCGACGGGAACGTTCAGCGCTGACCGCATGGAGTACTTGGTCGAGGCCATCGAACGCCGGATGAAGGCCGGATCCGATGTGGTGATCGTGTCCTCGGGGGCGATCGCCGCGGGGCTGGTTCCGCTTGGATTGACCAAGCGCCCAACGGATTTGGCTACCAAGCAGGCTGCGGCGAGTGCGGGCCAGGTCGCCCTTATCGGTGCCTGGAGTGCGGCCTTTGCGCGCTATCAGCGCACCGTGGGCCAGGTGCTGCTCACCGCTCATGACATCTCTGTGCGTGCGCACCACACCAACGCCCAACGCACACTCGACAGGCTGCGGGCGTTGCATGCGGTTGCCATCGTGAACGAGAACGACACCGTGGCCACCAATGAGATTCGCTTTGGCGATAACGATCGGCTGTCGGCGCTTGTCGCCCACCTCGTGGGTGCCGACGCGCTGGTACTGCTCTCTGATATCGACGGACTCTACGACTCCGATCCCCGAAAGGCGTCCCTCGATAACCCTGCACGCCTGATCCCAGAGGTGAGTGGACCGGAGGTTCTGGATGGTGTGATCGCCGGGCCGGGCGGTTCACGTGGCACCGGCGGAATGGCCTCGAAACTGTCCTCGGCCCTCTTGGCCGCAGATGCCGGCGTTCCGGTACTGCTGGCCTCGGCGGCCGAGGCCGAGGCGGCGTTGGGGGACGGATCGTGTGGAACGGTTTTCGCGGCACGGCCACAACGCATGTCCGCCCGCAAGTTCTGGGTGCGCTATGCCGCTGAGGCGACCGGTTCGCTGACTCTGGATGCCGGGGCGGTGCGGGCGGTGGTGACAGCGCGGCGTTCGTTGCTGCCGGCCGGGATCACGGAAGTCTCCGGACGGTTCCACGGAGGCGATGTTGTCGAACTCCGCGATGTCGAAGGTGTCATGGTCGGCCGGGGTGTGGTGGCCTATGACGTGGCAGAACTGGCGACCATGCTGGGCCGTTCCACGAGCGAGCTGCCGGAGGATCTGCGGCGTCCCGCCGTGCACGCTGACGACCTCGTCACCTGAGCGCTACGCACATTTGCCCGAAAGCGTCGCGCATCGCAACGGTGCCTGATACGAATTGGCAGCTGGTTCACAGCTTGGGGGTATCGATGTCGGGCAGACTGATCGGATGGGTAAGCGCGGTGGCGATCGCGCTCGGGACCATTGCCTCGTCGGCAGTGGCCGCTGCGGCGCCGACCGACGAAAGCCAGATCCGCAATGCCGTCTCCACCGAACTGACCGCGCTGCAGGCGCTGGACCCCTCTGCCTACGCCCAGAGCTTCTGTGAGGAGTACCGCGACGCCTACGAGGCGTGGCTGCGGCGCAACATCACACCGCCACCCTTCGAGGATCTTGCGAACGCGAATACGAAGCGACTGACCACGGCGTTACACAAGACCTTCCCGACGGTCTCGGATACCGCCATCAAGGCGTTCGTCGATGCCGTCGCGGAAGGCGATCGCGATTCATACGGCAGGGCGTGGGTGGGCATTCTGCGGGAGGAGTTCTCGCACTACGCGTATCGCGTGCGCGAGGTAGCGGTCGCCGGAGACGAGGCCGACGTGACGGTACAGGCCAAGCTGGGCACGAAATCGGGCACGGCGACGTGGCAGTTCACCCGCGAGAGCGGCGACTGGAAGGACTGCACGCCGCCCCCGACGGGGTCTGATTCGTCAACACCGACCTTGAAGGATGACGCGCACCAGGGACTTCTCGGTGAGATCGGCGACGGGGACCGGGCGGCACAAGGTGCTGCGGAATGAAGCGCTTCACCGGAGCGTTGGCTGCCGTGACGGTGGTGCCCGCAACCGCGCCCAACAGGCTGGTGAGCGCGGTTTCGGCGCCTCGCTGACTGGTAGGTTTGCTCAGTGAGGGTGGCACGAGCTGATCTTCACTGATAGAAATTAGCTCGGAGACGAGTGGTCGATACGAGCGAGGGTTGTCATGGTTTGCCGGAGATGGGCGAGCGCGGTGCTGCTGGGGGCGCTGTTGCTGGGCGGTGTGGGTTGCACGCAAACCGTCGGGGGCGACGGCCAGCCCAATGCGGAGGCGCTCGCGACGGCGCATGGCGAGAATCAGATCAAGGCACTGATCGAGCAGCAGAACACGTACACCGCGAATTTCGATTTCGCCAAGCTTGCCGAGACCAAGTGCGCCAAATATAAGGACGCCACCGCTCAAAGCGGGCCGCCCATCCCCCCGATGAACGAAATCGCGCCGCCCGAGATCGCCACGGTGCCCGGTGCTGCCGATGCACTGCGGGGTTTGTTGAGCCAGAAGTTCTCGACCGTGCCGCCGGACGTCATCAATGCCGTGGTGGACAGCCTCGTCGCACAAGATGATCAGGCATATCAGGCGGCGATGCGCAACCTGCTGAAGTCGCTGATCACCGTAAAGGTGACCGATGTGCAGAACATCGAAATCAAGGGCGACAAGGCCACCGCAGACCTCACGATCACCACCACGTCGGGGGACAAGCCGGCGAGCCACGAGCAGCAGACCGTCCAATACGTCAAGGAAGGCGGCAAGTGGCTCGACTGTGCCCCGCCGTCGGGCGGGGCCTAACCGCGCGTAACGGCCCCGGCGTCCTCGGGCGATAACGTCATGAAGTACTGCCAACCAGGGGAGGGAACCGTGAAGCAAGCGCTTGTCGTCGCCGCGGCGGTTGTCGTGTTGGCGGCTATCGGGGTCCCGGTCGTTCACGCCGCGCCCAATCGGGACGCGGTGACGGAACACGTGAGGGCCTGGGAAAAGGCATACAACGATGTCGATACCAACAAGATCGGCGATCTGAGCTGCGATAAGGTCCGTGACCGCGAGATGGCGAACAGCGAATCCCGGATCCCGACGTGGGACGATTTCACCAAGACCAGCGACCTCTACGCCAAGTTTCCGAAGCTCTCCCAAGAGACCCTGGACAAATTGCTCGATGCCGCCAAACGTAAGGACGCGATCGCCTTCCGCGACGCTTCCGTTCAGGTGCTTCGGGAGAACGCGCATCTGACCGTCACCAATATCGACAAGGTCAACGTCATCGAGGCCAAGAATGCGACGGTGACGGTGACCACGGAGTCGGTGTGGGGCAACGACAAGCCCAAGTCCACCACCTCCGATTGGTACCTGGTCTACGAACGCGATGCGTGGCGCTACTGCAACCCGGTGCCCACCGTCAGGGCTTGATTCCCGTAGGCCTGATAACTCAGGCGCCCTTGAGGGACAGCTCGATCCTGGCACCCGTCGGGGCGCAGTTCCCGGCTCCCGAGCGCAGTGTGGCGAGCGCGCCGGCCACGTTGGCATGCCGTAGGGCGATCTGGGCTCCCTGCGGCCACCATGCGGCAAGCACGCCCGCGAATACATCACCGGCACCGGTCGTATCGATGGGGCGCACCGGATACGAAGGAACCGTGATCTCGCCCTGTGGGCTCCGATAACGAGATCCTTCATGGCCCAGGGTGGTCACCAGGTGTCGTGACGGATACAGCCAGGATCTGGCTTCGGTCTCGTTGACGACGACCACGCTGGCGCGGAAGGCAAGTTCCGCGAGATCGGGTGAGCGTTCCGGTACCGGGGAAGCATTGAGCACGAACTGTTTTCCGGCCTCCGCGGCCCACCGCGCTGCGGTGAGTGCCACGTGAACGGGAATCTCCAGCTGGCATAGCAGCACATCGTGAGAGCAGATGATGTCCTTGTGCACCTTCTCGTCCAGCGCGAAGGAGCCGTTGGCGCCCGGCGCCACCACTATGCAGTTCTCGCCGGAGTCCTCCACGGTGATGGTGGCCATACCGCTAGGGCCGTCGACCTCGACCAGCCCGTCCAGTCCAACGTTGTTGTTCTGCAAATGATCTCGCAGCATCGGCGCGGCGCCGTCGGTGCCCACCGCTCCGATGAACTGCACCGAGGCGCCCGCGCGCGCGGCGGCAACTGCTTGATTGGCGCCCTTACCGCCGGGGGCGGGGCGAGCCGACGTCGCCAGCACCGTTGCCCCGGGGGCGGGCAGCTCGTCTACCCGCAACGTCAGATCCATATTGACGCTACCGAGGACGCATACCGTGGCTAACTCAGTCACCCGCCTAGGCTAGTCCTGACGCAGCTACATTTCGGGCACCCGGATACCCTGACACGATGAGCGTTTCAACCAACGAGTTGGCTCGCGGAGCCGCGGGGCCGGCGACATCGTGCTCTGAGCCCGCGACGGGCGTTTCTGGTGCCCCTGCGGACCCCGGAACCGCAGGGCCGGGGACACCCGATCTGCGTGGCGCCGTTCACGCCGCCGCGCGGCGGGCGCGGGTCGCCGCACGCGATCTGGCCCGGTTGACTGCCGACACGAAGAACAGCGCGCTCCTCGCGGCTGCCGATGCCCTCGTCGCCGCCGCCGACTCCATCATCGCGGCCAATGCGGATGACCTGCGGCGAGCACGGGACGCCGGTATCGGTAAGGCCATGCTCGACCGCCTGGCCCTCGACCAGCAGAGAGTCGCCGGGATAGCGGACGGGTTACGCCAGGTCGCCGGCCTGCCCGACCCGGTCGGTGAGATCCTGCGAGGCTCCACGCGACCCAACGGACTGCGGCTGCGCCAGCTCAGGGTGCCGCTCGGAGTCGTCGGCATGGTGTACGAGGGGCGACCGAACGTCACGGTCGACGCATTCGGGTTGACCCTCAAATCGGGCAACGCGGTGCTGTTGCGCGGCAGTTCCTCGGCCGCAACCTCCAATGCCGAGCTCGTGCGGGTGCTGCGCGAATCGCTGGCGGCCAGTGGTCTGCTCGCCGACACCGTCCAGCTGCTGGACAGCCAGGACCGGGTCACCGTCACCCATCTCATTCAGGCACGCGGACTTGTCGACGTGGTCATCCCGCGCGGTGGCGCCGGTCTGATCGACGCCGTGGTTCGCGACGCGCAGGTGCCCACCATCGAAACCGGGGTCGGTAACTGCCACGTGTACGTGCATGCCGATGCCGACCTCGACCTGGCCGAGCGGATCCTGTTGAACTCCAAGACCCGTCGGCCCAGCGTGTGCAACGCCGCCGAAACACTGCTCATCGACCGGGCCCTGGGGGAGTCGGGGATGTCTCGATTGGTCGGCGCGTTGCAGGCGGCCGGGGTCACCGTGCATGGCGATCTCTCGGTGCCGGGTGTGGTCCCGCTGACCGAGGAGGACTACGGCACCGAATATTTGTCCTTGGACATCGCGGCCGCAGTCGTCGACGATCTCGATGCCGCGGTACGCCATATCGAGGAGTACTCCAGTGGGCACACTGATGCCATCGTTACCGGGAATCTCGTTGCGGCCCAGGAGTTCACCGATCGCGTCGATAGTGCGGCCGTCATGGTCAACGCCTCCACCGCGTTCACCGATGGCGAGCAGTTCGGGTTCGGCGCCGAGATCGGCATCTCCACCCAGAAGCTGCACGCACGTGGCCCCATGGGGCTGTCCGAACTGACCACCACTAAGTGGATCGTCCACGGTGACGGTCAGATCCGTCCCGTCTAACACCTGGAGAACCGTGTCTGACCCTCTTCGCCCGAGCGGCTCATCGCAGTCTCGAATCCAGACCGCGCCGCTGTTCACGAGCATCGACGATGTCGTTGCACGGCTCGCCGAGACTGGCTACCTTGCCGATACCGCCACCGCGACAGCGGTATTCCTGGCCGACCGGCTGGGTAAGCCGCTGTTGGTGGAGGGGCCCGCAGGTGTCGGCAAGACCGAATTGGCCAGGGCGGTAGCGCAAACCACCGGGTCAGAACTGGTGCGCCTGCAGTGCTACGAGGGGGTCGATGAGGCGCGCGCACTGTACGAGTGGAATCACGCCAAGCAGATCCTGCGCATCCAGGCCGGTTCCGACAAAGACGCAGACTGGGACGAAACCAAGACCGACGTCTTCGCCGAGGAATTCCTGCTGTCGCGCCCGCTTCTCACCGCGATCCGCCGTGAGGACCCCACCGTGCTCCTCATCGACGAGACCGATAAGGCCGATATCGAGATCGAGGGCCTGCTGCTGGAGGTGCTCAGCGATTTCGCGGTCACCGTCCCCGAGCTGGGCACCATCACGGCGACCCGTAAGCCCTTCGTGCTGCTGACCTCCAATGCCACGCGTGAGCTGTCCGAGGCGCTCAAGCGGCGCTGCCTGTTCCTGCACATCGATTTCCCCGATGCCGAGCTCGAGCGCCGCATCCTGCTCAAGCGTGTTCCGGAGCTGCCGGCAGCGCTTGCCGAGGAGCTGGTGCGCATCATCGGCGTGCTGCGCAATATGCAGCTGAAGAAGGTCCCCTCGGTCGCCGAGACCATCGACTGGGGGCGCACCATCCTGGCTCTCGGACTCGACACCATCGATGACGCCGTCATCGCGTCGACGCTCGGCGTGATCCTCAAACACCATTCCGATCAGCAGCGTGCCGCGGGAGAGTTGAGGCTGAACTAATGCCCCCGCGCAAGCCCCCCAAGGCGGTGCTGCCCCTGGCACCGCACGGCCTGCCGGGTCATCTGGTGGGCTTCGTGGAAGCGCTGCGCGAACAAGGCATTTCGGTGGGTCCGTCGGAGACGGTGGATGCAGGCCGGGTCATGGCGGTGCTGGGGCTACAAAGTCGTACCGAACTCCGGGAGGGGCTGGCCTGCGCGGTATTGCGACGCGCCGATCACCGGCCAACCTTCGATGTGCTGTTCGATCTGTGGTTCCCGCCCGCGCTCGGGGCCCGTTTCGTCGATATCGATGCGGACCAGCCGCTCGATATTCAGGACATCGAGCAGGTGCGCGATCAGCTGGTGGACCTGCTGGCATCCGATATCGGCGATCAGCCCCTCAACTCTCTGATCGCCCAGATCGTGGAGGTTTACGGGAAGTACAACTCGACACGAGGTACCTCGTACTCGGCTTACCAGGCCATGAAGTCGCTGTCCCTGGATCAGATCGAGGCCAAGCTGCTGTTGGGCTTACTGGGCGGAGGAGACGCCGACTCCCCGGCGTCTCCCACAGATGAGGCTGTTGCGAAAGCAGTTGCGAAACAACGTATCTCGAAGGTGCGGCAGCTCGTCGAGGCGGAGACCAAGCGTCGCACCGCCGAACAGTTGGGGCGCGAACGCGTGACCGCGTACGGGGTGCCCCAACTCGCGGAGAACGTGGAGTTCCTGCGCGCCTCGGGAGAGCAACTGCGCAATATGCGCCGAGTTGTACAGCCGCTGGCACGGACGCTGGCCAGCCGGTTGGCGGCCCGGCGCCGGCGCGCGCACACCGGCCAGATCGATCTGCGCCGCACCCTGCGCAAGTCGATGTCCACCGGAGGTGTCCCCATCGACGTCGTGCAGAAGAAACCGCGCCCGGCACGGCCCGAGCTGGTGGTGTTCTGCGATGTGTCGGGATCGGTGGCCGGGTTCTCGCATTTCACCCTGCTGTTGGTGCATGCGTTGCGGCAGCAGTTTTCGCGGGTGCGCGTCTTCGCGTTCATCGACACCACGGACGAGGTGACAAACCTGTTCGCGCCGGACACCGATCTGGCCGAGGCCATCGTGCGGATTACCCGGGAAGCGCAGGTGTTCACCGGCGACGGGCACAGCGACTACGGACACGCCTTCAAGACGTTCGTCGAGAAGTTCCCGACGGTGTTGTCGCCGCGCAGCGCGTTGCTCATCCTGGGCGACGCACGCACCAACTACCGCAACCCGGCAGTCGACGTCCTCCAATCGATGGTGTCGTCCAGCCGCCACGCGCACTGGCTCAATCCCGAGCCCAAGAACCACTGGGGAACGGGTGATTCGGCAGCCAATCGGTACCAGGACGCCATCACCATGCATGAATGCCGATCGGCCAAGCAGCTCGCCGCGGTGATCGACAACCTGCTGCCCGTCTAGCGCCGGCCATCACTCCAGTAAGCTGGCAATTCGTGCAATCTGACCCGTCTCGTCTCGGAGCCGCGGAGCCGGCGACATCCGGTCTTGGCGCAAGCGGCTCATCGGTCCGCCGCCGGCTCGGAGTGATGGGCGGGACATTCGACCCCATCCACAACGGTCACTTGGTTGCCGCCAGCGAGGTCGCCGACCGGTTTGGGCTCGATGAGGTCATCTTCGTGCCCACCGGCCACCCATGGCAGAAACAGGGACGCAAGGTCAGCGCCGCCGAGCATCGGTATCTGATGACTGTCATCGCGACCGCGTCCAATCCGCGATTCACCGTGAGCCGTGCAGATATCGACCGTGAGGGCCCGACCTACACCGCCGATACCCTCACCGACCTGCGAGACGCGCATCCGGATGCCGACTTGTACTTCATCACCGGCGCGGACGCGCTGGCATCGATCCTGTCGTGGGAGAACTGGGAGCAGCTGTTCACTTTGGCCAAGTTCATAGGGGTCAGCCGACCCGGATACGAACTGAGTTCCGATCACATCGCGCACGCCGAGCTGCCCCCGGACGGGCTCACGCTGGTCGAAGTGCCGGCGCTCGCCATCTCGTCGACCGACTGCCGCGTCCGGGCGGGTCAGGATCGGCCCATCTGGTACCTGGTACCGGATGGCGTGGTGCAGTATGTCGCCAAACACCAGCTCTATAGCGAAAATCGAGGGGATGCCGCATGACCGCCACCGCAGAAGCCGTCGAGCTGGCAACGCTGGCCGCGCAGGCCGCCGCGTCCAAGCTTGCCACCAACGTCGTCGTCATCGACGTATCCGAGCAGCTGGTGATCACCGACTGCTTCGTCATCGCCACGGCTGCCAACGAGCGCCAGGTGAACGCGGTTGTCGACGAGGTGGAGGAGAAGCTGCGTCGATCCGGCCATAAGCCGGTGCGGAGGGAAGGCGGCCGCGAGGGGCGCTGGACGCTGCTGGATTACGTGGACGTCGTCGTGCATGTTCAGCACGAGGATGAACGCAACTACTATGCGCTGGAGCGCCTTTGGCGTGACTGCCCCACGATCCCGGTGGATCTGGACGCGCTGCCCGTGGACGATTCGGCTGACGCGCTGCCCGATTCTGACGCGGAGGACGGCGCATGATCCGGCGGTTGGTGCTGCTGCGGCACGGGCAGACGACCTTCAACGCCGACAGTCGCATGCAGGGACAGCTGGATACGGGGCTGTCGGACCTCGGAAGGGCACAGGCCGTTGCCGCGGCAGAGGTATTGGCCAAGCGGCTACCGCTGGCGATCGTCTCCTCGGATTTGCAGCGGGCCTACGACACCGCGACGGCGCTGGCGGATCGCTGCCATGTCGGGGTGTCGGTAGACGAGCGACTGAGGGAGACCCATCTTGGCGATTGGCAGGGACTGACGCACCACGAGGTCGATGCCATCGCCCCGGGCGCCAGAGCGGAGTGGCGCGATGACGCGACCCTGGCGCCGCACGGTGGGGAGAGCCGCATCGACGTGGCCAACCGCAGCGTGCCCGTGGTCGCGGAACTCGTTGACGCGGTGAAGGAATGGGGAACTGACGAACGGGACCACCCGGTGGTCCTGGTTGCGCATGGTGGATTGATCGCGGCACTCACCGCCGAACTGTTGCGGTTGGACGTGAGCAGCTGGCCGGTGCTCGGCGGAATGGGAAATGCGAGCTGGGTTCAGCTTGGCGGACATTCCGCCGATGGAGCCGGATTCGATGACATCCGGTGGCGCCTGGACGTATGGAACGCCTCGGCGCAGGTGACCAATGACGTCCTCTGACCAGCGCAAGACGCTACTGGTCTTCGCCGACTCGCTGTCCTACTACGGGCCTACCGGTGGCCTGCCCGCAGACGACCCTCGCATATGGCCCAATATCGTTGCGCAAAAACTTGATTGGGACGTGGAACTGATCGCGCGGATCGGCTGGACCTGCCGCGACGTCTGGTGGGCAGCGATACAGGACCCACGAGCGTGGGCCGCGGTGCCCAGCGCGGGAGCGGTGATCTTCGCGACCGCCGGTATGGACTCGCTGCCGTCGCCGTTGCCGACGGCATTGCGGGAATCGATTCGGCTGGTTCGCCCGGCCCGGCTACGTACCTGGATTCGCGACGGTTACGGCTGGCTACAGCCTCGGCTGTCGCCGATCGCCCGTAACGCGCTGCCACCCAAGCTCACCGTGGAATATCTCGAAAAGACACGCGGTGCGCTGGATTTCAATCGTCCGGGGCTGCCCATGATCGCCTCGTTGCCGTCGGTTCACATCGCCGAGTCCTACGGGTGCGCGCACCATGGCCGAGAGGCCACCGCGACGGCAATCGAGTCATGGGCGTCCGAACACAAGGTGCCCGTGGTGGACCTCAAGGAAGCCGTCGGCGAAGAGATCTTCGCGGGCCGCGGAAACCCCGACGGGATCCACTGGAACTTCGTCGCCCATGAGCGCGTTGCCGAGTTGATGATCGAAGCACTGCAGACCGCGATGCCCGAACTCAGGGTCGGGTGATTGCGTGCCGGTTGTGGTGGTGACGGACACGGGAGCGCGACTGCAGCCGCACGATGCCGAGATGCTCGGCATCCGGCTGGTGCCGTTGCATGTACTAGTAGGCGATCAGGACCTGCGCGATGGTGTGGATCCCATTCCCGCCTCGGTCTACGAGAAGGGCCGCGCCACCACGGCCGGCGCGTCGCCGGCCGAACTCATCGAGGTGTACCAGCGGGCCCTCGCCGATAGTGGCGGCGACGGTGTGGTCGCGGTGCATTTGTCCGGAAGGCTGTCTAGCACGTTCGACGCCGCTGAGCAGGCGGCCCGGGAGTGTGGCGATCTGATACACGTCGTGGACTCGCGGTCCGCGGCGATGGGCAGTGGGTTCGTCGCGCTGGCCGCCGCGCGGGCCGCGGCCGCGGGTGCCGATCTGAGTGCCGCGTACCAGTCCGCGCGGGATGCGGTAGGGCGCAGTCGGTGTGTCATGGTGGTGCACAAGCTGGACCATCTGCGGCGCAGCGGACGCATCAGTGCCACCTCGTCCTGGCTCGGTACCGCGCTGGCTCTCAAGCCCGTGTTGCAGATCGACGATGACGGCAAACTTGTTCTCGCGCAGCGGGTCCGCACCGCGACCAAGGCAATCGGGGCGATGGTCGACAACATTGTCGATTTCGTGGGCGAGCGTCGTGTCTCGGTGACCATTCACCACGTAGACAACGCCGAGACCGCCGAGAAGGTGAACGAGCTGGTGTGCTCACGGCTGATCACCGCTCATGATCCGATCATCTCGGAGATGGGTCCGGTATTGGCCGTGCATGTTGGTCCTGGTGCCGTCGGAGTGTGCGCCGAACCCGTGGAATGACGTAGGGACGGTTGGGGTTCTCCACAGTTCTGGATTGATCCACAGTTGCCGATTGGCGGCTGGCCGGATATGCCGCTGCCTTCTAGCGTCGAGACATGGAATCCGAGCTACTGCACCGACGCCTGGCGTCGCCCGGGCACGAGCTTGATGACGATGACGATACGGGGACGGCGGCTGGGTCGGAGTCGGAGTCAGCGTTGCGCTGGCTCCCGGATTCATTGACGACGGGCGGCGCGCGGGGCTGGCTGGAGTCCGTTCGCACCGACCCCGGTCGTGCGGGCCTGGTCGCGCTTGGCGCGGTGGGTGTGCTGGCGGTACTGGTCACCGTCTTCACCGTGATGCGTCAGCCACCGCCACCGGTAAGTGCGAATCTGCCTCCGGTGCAACCGGTTGCATCGAGCTCGGTGTCCGCGCCCAGTTCGTTGGTCATTAGCGTTGTCGGACTGGTCAAACAACCTGGTCTGGTCACGTTGTCCGGTGGTGCCCGAGTGGCCGATGCGGTCACGGCGGCCGGGGGAGCGGTCGACGGCGCCGATGTTGTCACCCTGAATATGGCGCGACCGGTTGCCGATGGTGATCAGATAGTGGTCGGCCTGGCGTCGGTGGCCGGGCAGCCCGTCGGAATGGCGAGCTCGATTGTCGCCGCCGGGCAGGCGCCGCCTGTTAGTGCCGGTGTGAAGGGGTCGGTTCCGGTTCCGCCGGGGCGGGTAAACCTCAACACGGCAACAGAATCCGAGCTTGATTCGCTACCGGGCGTTGGGCCGGTCATGGCGGCGGCCATTGTGCGATGGCGGTCCGAGCATGGGAAGTTCACCGGTATCGACCAGCTGTCGGAGGTGGACGGAATCGGTCCCGCGCGGCTGGATAAGCTGCGTGTCCTCGTCGTCTTGTGAGCCGGTCGGGGCAGATGACTCTGTTCTTGATCTGCGGCTGGTACCGCCCACGCTTGCCGCCTGGGCGGCGACTGCCAGTGGAATCCTTTGGCCAGTAGGTTATTTCACCGCAGTGGCGTTAGGGTTCGCAGCGATGGCGGTGCCGCTGTTTCGTTCGCGGCTCACAAAAGCCATCACCACCGGGGTACTTGCGGTCCTCATTGCCGGTATCGGTTTTTCGGTGGCCGCGGCAATGCGATATCACGGGATACAGAACCACCCGTTGCGCACCTATATGGGACAAGTCGTCACGGTGCAGCTGCGGGTTACCGATGACCCGCGCTCCATCGCCGGTGGTCGTGCGATGCTGCGCGCCGACCTCGTGGCGATGGGTGATCCCGCACGGCCGAGCGCCGGCTCCGTCGTCGTCTTCGGGTCATCATCGCTGCTGGGCACCGTTGCGGTGGGCGACAACGTGCAGCTGCGTGCGGCAGTCACGCATCCCATGCGCCGTGACCTGGTGGTCGTCACGCTCACCGCCACGGGGGAACCCAGGGTTATCGGGCGCTCGCCAATTTACGGCGCAGCCAACGGTATTCGTGATCGATTTGCCGACGTTGCGCGCAGCGCGCTACCGCCGGATCAAGCCGCGCTGCTGCCGGGGCTCGTTCTGGGCGATACCAGCGGACTCGATGCTGACACCATCGGCATGTTTCGGACCTCGGGGCTCACGCACCTGATGGCGGTGTCCGGGGCCAACGTGTCGATCGTCTGCGGTGCGGTTCTACTACTGGGTCGGCTGATCGGGCCGCGAGCCGCGGTGGTGTTGGCAATGCTGGTTCTCGTCGGGTTCGTCATCCTCGTCAGACCCTCGCCGAGCGTGCTGAGAGCCGCTGTGATGGGCGCGATCGGTCTGCTTGGTGTGTTGACCGCGCGTCGTCGTCAAGCCGTACCGGCCTTGGCGGCAACGACTGTGGTGCTGCTCACCGTGTCACCCGGTTTAGCCGTCGATATCGGGTTTGCACTGTCCGTGGTCGCCACGGCGGCGTTGGTGGTGTTGGCCCCCCGCTGGTCGGCGGTCCTGACTTCGCGCGGGTGGCCCAAGCCACTCGCCGACGCGTTATGTATTGCCGTGGCGGCCCAGCTCGTGACCGCGCCACTGATCGCCGCGATCTCGGGAAGCGTCAGTGTGGCTTCCGTCGCCGCGAACCTGGTCGCGGGCCTGGTCATCGCGCCTATCACCCTCCTCGGTACCGCGGCAGCGGGACTTGCCGTCATCTCACCGGTAGCCGCGGGCCTTCTGATGAGGTTCTGCGGCCCGGAACTGTGGTGGCTGCTGAGAGTCGCCGACTATTCAGCCGCTGGTGGTTCGACCGCCATTCCGGTGCCTTCGGGTGTCCTCGGTTTCGTCGTTGTGGCTGTCACGCTTGGTCTTTCGGTATGGCTGTGGCGCCGGTGGTGGTTCCGCGGGGTGGCGTGTAGCGGGGCATTATGCGTTCTCGCGCTGGTGATCTCGGCGAGACTGGTGAGCTAGGAGAGTGGCCCGGAAACGGCGAGTTGTCGTCTAGGCGCTTGCACGGGTGTGTCGTGCCGCCGCCAACTGTGGCGCAGTACCCGCAGCATGAACGTGGGCCGTCGCATCAGAGACGGGGAATCGTGAAGATGGCTGACCCGCAGGATCGTTTCGGTGATGCGAATGTCCTCGCGCGCGGCGATCATCATCTTGCCCGTCCACCACGCCGTCAGACTCCAGGCGATACGTTGCGCGGCAGAAGCATTCGCGGGCGTTGCGGTGAACAGAGGCGCCGCGATCTTGTTCTGTTGCCATACTGCGCCGATGCGTCGCCCGACGGCGTCGAAGTACCGGCGGGCCAGCTCGGAATCGCCAGCCATGAGGGAGTCGCGCAATGTCAATGCCTCTACAAGAGCCATCGTCATCCCTTGGCCCTTGATGGGATCAAGGCTGCAGATCGCATCTCCGATCACCAGCAGACCCTGCGGGAACTGCCGAATCTGGTCATAGCGTCGCCACACGGCTTCGCGATACCGGTAGGTGTGCATGTCGCCAATCGTTACCGCCGACTGGATGGTATCCAACACCTCGGTTGGTACGAATTGTTCTGCGAATGAAATCATTTCGGTGAAGGTGGTGGGCGGTTCATCGAGATTGAACCTGCCCAGCGTCATCATCACGGTGCCGTTCTCGCAGCGGGCGATCGCTCCGCCATACGGATGACCTGGTGCCGGGTTCATGAACGTCAGCTTGTCCAAGTCGACGTCATCGGACACGTGCAACAGTTGACTCGCGTAGGTGACGGGCGAAGCCATCCGGACCTCCGCGGGCCTTTCGCACCCGAGCCGATCCAAGAACGTCTGCGTGCGCGGAGATCGTCCGGTGGCGTCAACCACCAGGTCCGCGATGAGCGTCGTCACCAGACCCGTGGATCGTCGCGCCACACGAACGCCGGTGACGCGGAATTCCTCGGTCATGGGCTCGATGACATCGTGTCCATCGAGGAATTTGACATTGTCGATCAGTTGAACATGTTGCCGTACATGAGATTCCAGGAACGGGCGGGTTGCGAGATAGAGCTTGAAAGTCCCCCGGTCATTGAATTTCCCGGACCGGTTGAACATCTCACGTGATCCGATCAGCATCCTGATGCGCGAGAGGTCACCTTCGTCGCAGACGGTGGCTCCGGCTGCCCGGAGCTCGCCGAGAATTCCGGGGAACAGCTGTTCCAACGCTTCGGTGCCTGAGCTCATGAACATGTGGATGTGCTGTCCTTGCCGCACGCCGTTGCGCGGGGTGGCGTTCGCGCTCAACTCGTCACGCTCGACCACGGTGACCGATTCGTAGGACTCCGAGAGCACTCTGGCTGCCAGTAATCCCGCGATCCCGGCCCCGAGGACTACTGCGTGGTCTCTGCGTTCCCGCTTTTCAGGTGTCATCGCTGTTCCTTTCGTCTCGATGCACCCTACTCTTACACTTCTCTTAATTTCTTAGAAAAACCTTAGATTTGTGTATCTGTGCCGTCCTGTCTGGGCGCACGAGTTGTCGCCACCACATGGGACGATCGTCGGGTGACCGATGCGCTGCACCTGATCCTGGGAGACGAAGAACTATTGGTCGAGCGGGCGGTGACCTCGGTGCTCCACGCGGTCCGTGGCAAGGCGGGCACGGATATCCCGGTGAACAAGCTGCGCGCGGGTCAGGTCGATGTCGCCGAAATGGCCGAGCTGCTGAGTCCGTCGCTGTTCGCGGACGAGAGGGTGATCGTCGTCGAAGCTGCCGCTGAGGCGGGCAAGGATGCGGTGACGTTGATCGAGCAGGCCGCCGCCGACCTGCCGCCGGGAACCTTTCTGCTCGTGCAGCATTCGGGGGGAGGCCGAGCCAAGGCATTGGCGACCACGTTGCAGAATCTCGGCGCCAAGGTGCACAACTGCGTGCGTATCGCCAAGGCCGCCGAGCGGGCCGACTTCGTGCACAAGGAATTTCGCCGCCTCGGGCAAAAGGTGGATGCCGACGTCGTTGCGATCGTGATCGACGCCGTCGGCTCCGATATCCGCGAGTTAGCGGCCGCCTGCTCGCAATTGGTATCGGATACCGACGGCAATGTGGATGAGGCCGCGGTGCGCCGCTACCACTCCGGACGTGCGGAGGTTTCCGGGTTCGACATCGCCGACAAGGCGGTGGTAGGCGATGTCGCCGGCTCGACGGAGGCGCTGCGCTGGGCGATGCAGCGGGGAGTGCCGCACGTGCTGCTGGCCGATGCTCTCGCCGAGGCGGTGCACACCATCGCGCGGGTGGGGCCGATCAAACAGAACGCCTACGCGGCGGCATCCGAGCTGGGCATGCCGCCCTGGCGCATCGAGAAGGCGCAGAAACAGGCGCGCCGGTGGTCGCGTGACGCGGTGGCCGAGGCCGTGCGGGTAGTAGTGGCGCTCAACGCCGATGTGAAGGGCGCGGCGGCTGATGCCGACTACGCCCTGGAATCAGCGGTGCGCCGGGTGGCCCAACTGGTGAACACCTGACCCGTCGGGGCTGCCTCAAGACGCGAAAAACGCCGAGTGCGCTCGGGCACTCGGCGTTGATCGAAAACTTAGGTCAGAGCTTGTTCAGCGCCACGGCCAGCGCCGACTTCTTGTTGGCGGCCTGGTTCTTGTGGATGACACCCTTGCTGACGGCCTTGTCCAGCTTGCGGCTGGCCGCAACGAGTAGCTCGCCCGCCTTGCCCTTGTCGCCTCCGGCGAGGGCTTCGCGGAAACCGCGGATGGCCGTACGCAGGGACGACCTGGTCGCCTGGTTGCGCAACCGGGCACGCTCGTTGGTGAGGATGCGCTTTTCCTGCGACTTAATGTTGGCCACGCGTCAGTTCCTTCGTCAATCGTCTAGTTCTGGGGAGCGGGCCCTGTAGTGCAGGCCCAGCGTCTTTGGATCTGGGGCAGCTGATCAGCGCCGCAAGGGAAGAGACTACCAGGCCACCCTCGGAAACCTGAAACTCTGGGGGCTCCGCCATCGGTCTGGTGACCGGCAGGTTGCCAGCAAGTATCGGGGATACGCCCGCACGCCCTGCCGAATCCCGCGAACTGGTGCAGCATATTGGTCGTGAGCTTGCGAACAGTGATGCCGAACTCGGGGCGCCCGACACGCACGGCGACATCGTCCCGGTTAACCCGGCGCGATGACCAGATCTTCGGCGGATACCGAGCACTGGTGTCCGAGAAAGGGGCCTATTCCAGGGCGTTCGACGAAATGTTCGACGCCGAGGGCAACGTGCGAGGCCCCTACAAGGGGATCTACGCGGAGCTCGCGCCCACCGATGCCGCCGACCTGGCTGCGCGCTCCGACGCCCTGGGCAGGGCGTTCGTCGATCAGGGAATCACCTTTTCGCTCTCGGGCCAGGAACGTCCGTTCCCCCTGGATCTGGTGCCGCGCGTCATCGCCGCCGCCGAGTGGTCACGGCTGGAGCGGGGTATCGCCCAGCGGGTCAGGGCGCTCGAGATGTATCTGGCCGACATCTACGGCGATCAGGAGATCTTGCGTGACGGGGTCATCCCGCGCAGCCTGGTCACCTCGTGTGAGCATTTCCACCGCGAGGCCGTCGGGATCAACCCGCCCAATGGCGTGCGAATCCACGTCGCAGGTATCGATCTGGTTCGCGATGCCCAGGGCACTTTCCGGGTGCTCGAAGACAACCTGAGGTCCCCCTCGGGCGTGTCCTACGTGATGGAGAACCGCCGCACCATGGCGCGCGTCTTCCCCGACCTCTTCGCCTCCCACCGGGTGCGTGCCGTGGACGACTACTCCTCGCATCTACTGCGTGCGCTACGCATGTCGGCGGCCACCAACGAGGCCGACCCGACGGTAGTTGTCCTGACCCCGGGTGTTGCGAATTCCGCGTACTTCGAACACTCGCTGCTGGCCCGTCAGATGGGTGTCGAGCTTGTCGAGGGTCGTGACCTGTTCTGTCGCGACAACCAGGTCTACATGCGCACTACAGAAGGCGAGCGGCAGGTCGACGTGATCTACCGCCGTATCGACGACACCTACCTGGACCCCATGCAGTTCCGCCCCGATTCAGTGCTGGGGGTCGCCGGGTTGCTCAACTCCGCCCGGGCCGGAAACGTCGTCATCTCCAGTGCCGTCGGCAATGGGGTGGGGGACGACAAGCTCGTCTACACCTACGTGCCGACCATCATCGAGTACTACCTAGGCGAGAAACCCATTGTGGCGAACGTGGATACCTACCGATGTTGGCTCGCCGAGGAGCGCGAGGAGGTGCTGGACCGCATCGATGCCCTCGTCATCAAGCCCGTCGAAGGGTCCGGTGGATACGGCATCGTTTTCGGGCCCGACGCTTCCGAGAAGGAGCGTGCCGCAATCGCTAAGAAGATCAAGGCGGATCCGCGCGGATGGGTCGCCCAACCGGTGGTCCAGTTGTCCACGGTGCCCACGAAGATCGGCGACCAGTTGGTGCCGCGTCACGTGGATCTACGCCCGTTCGCGGTCAACGACGGCAGCGACGTGTGGGTGCTTCCCGGCGGGCTCACCCGGGTGGCACTGCCCGAGGGTTCGCTGGTGGTGAACTCCAGCCAGGGCGGCGGATCCAAGGACACCTGGGTGCTGGCCTCGCGGGCATCCGTTGCCGAGCGTGAGCTCGCGGGCGCCGAGCTGGTGTCGGAGCTGCCGGAGGCCTCGGAGGTTGAGCAGGGACCCGAGGTGGCCACTGCGGGATTGCAGCAGCACCAGTTGCAGCAGCAACAACAGCAGCAAGGACGGATGCGCTGATGCTGGCCCGAAACGCGGAGTCCTTGTACTGGATTGGCCGCTACGTGGAACGTGCCGACGACACGGCACGCATCCTCGATGTCACGGTGCATCAACTGCTTGAGGACGCCAGTGTGGATCCCGACCACGCTTCCCGAGTGCTGCTGCGGGTGCTGGGGATCGACGCGCCGGACGTTGAGCTCGACGTGTGGTCGGTCACCGAGCTGGTCGCGTTCAGCAGGGGAGTGCAGGGCGGATCGATCGTCGACTCCATCTCGGAGGCCCGCGAAAACGCGCGTGGCGCACGCGAAGTGACTTCCACCGAGATGTGGGAATGTCTCAACACCACGTTCAACGCACTGCCGGAACGCGAGCGAGCCGCGCGCAGGCTCGGTCCGCACGAGTTCTTCGCCTATGTGGAGGGGCGTGCCGCTCAGTTTGCGGGGCTCGCCGACTCCACGCTGAGCCGCGATGACGGCTACCGGTTCCTGGTGTTGGGCAGGTCCATCGAGCGCGTGGATATGACTGTGCGGCTGCTACTTTCGCGTGTCGGAGACCGGGCGTCATCGCCCGCCTGGGTGACCCTGCTGCGTAGCGCGGGCGCCCACGACACCTATCTGCGCACCTATCGCGGCGTGCTGGACGCCAATCGGGTGGTCGAATTCATGCTGCTGGATCGGTTGTTCCCCCGGTCTGTATTCCATTCATTGCGCCAGGCCGAGCTGAGCCTGGATGAGTTGGATCACCGGCCGCACAGCCGGGTTGGCGCGCGTGCCGAGGCGCAACGGCTGCTGGGCCGTGCCCGCAGTGAGCTGGAGTTCATGAGTCCCGGTGTGCTGCTCGAGGATCTGCCGACGCGGTTGGCCGGACTGCAACAAACTTGCCGAGAGTTGGGTGAGGCGGTGGCGCTGCAGTATTTCCATGCTGCGCCGTGGGTGGCGTGGTCCGATGCCGGTGGAGCCGATGACCTGCAACCCATTGAAGAGGGGGAAGTCTGATGTGGCGCTTGCGCATCGTTCACGCCACCGGGTACGCGTATAAGACGCCGGTGACCGCCTCCTATAACGAGGCACGGCTCACCCCGCGTAGCGACGGCCGCCAGAACGTCATCCTGAATCGCGTCGAGACAGTCCCGGCCACGCGCTCGTATCGGTACGTCGACTATTGGGGCACTGCGGTAACGACTTTCGATCTGCATGCACCGCACACCGAGCTGGAAGTGACCGGCATGTCGGTGGTGGAGACCGATATCGCCGAAAAACCTGAGGAATCCGTGGACTGGAGCGAGGTCCACACCACGGCGGTGATCGACCGGTTCGACGAGTACCTTTCGCCCAGCGCATATGTCCCGCACAGCAAGAAGGTGCAGTCGGTGGGCAAGAGGATCTCCAAGGATTCCACTCCCGCCGAGGCCATAGTCGCCGCGGCGAAGTGGGTGCACTCGGAACTCGACTATGTGCCCGGGACTACCGGCGTGCACTCGTCGGCGCTCGATGCACTCCGCGAGCGCAAGGGTGTCTGTCAGGACTACGCACACTTGACCCTGGTTCTGCTGCGCAGCATGGGCATCCCGGCGCGCTATGTGTCGGGCTATCTGCACCCCAACCGCGAGGCGGCGGTGGGCGAAACGGTGGATGGACAAAGCCACGCCTGGATCCAAGCCTGGGCCGGCAGTTGGTGGGACTACGACCCCACGAATGACAGCGAAATCAACGAGCAGTACGTCACCATCGGCGTGGGCCGAGACTATTCGGATGTCAGCCCACTCAAAGGTATCTATTCGGGGGGTGGCTCCACAGATTTGGATGTTGTGGTCGAAGTCACAAGGCTTGCCTAAAGGTGCCGGAAAACGCAGTTATTGCACAGGTGTCCGGCAAGAGGAGTAATAATGCGTAGACCATGGTGACCAAACAAGCGACCGGGCTGTACGGCGGACGAACGGCGGATGAGCGCCGCGCGGAACGGAGGCATCGCCTCCTTGAAGCGGGGCTCGAGGTCATGGCCAGCTCAGGCTGGGCTGCGACGACGGTCCGGGAGATCTGCAAGACGGCCGGACTGAACACGCGCTACTTCTATGAGTGCTTCGACGGCCTCGACGAGCTGCTTGTCGCGGTGTTCGACTGGATCATCGAAGACAGCATCGCCACGGCAGGTTCGGCGATGGCTGCCGCCGGGAAAGACTCCCGCTCGCAGGTGCACGCCGGTGTCGTGGGCGCGGTGACCGCACTGACCGCTGACCCCCGGCGCGCGCGTGTGATCGCCACCGAGGCAATGGGCAGCCAACGGCTCACCCGTCGCCGGATGCGGTTGACGCACTACATGGCGTTGATGCTGGGCGCCGCGCGCGCCGAGTTCGACCCGGACGCCGACCCGAACTACACGGCGGTACAGGCAGAGGCGCTGGCCGCGGGAGTCGCCGGCACCGTGCTCGCATGGCTCGACGGAAGACTGCGTCTGGAGCGTGAGGAACTGGCCGAATACACCGCTCAGTTCGTTGACCAGGCCATGTTCACGCCGTCGCCGGTGCACAACTCCGTCGAGCGCTAAACGGCTGCACCTGCGCTGATCGCGTGGATCAGCTCCAGGAGAAGTGTGCGCGCAGATGTGCCGCGATGATGTCGAATCGCTCCACGTCCAGAATCGCGCCCTCGCGCCGGATTCCTTCTTCCGGGACGTCCAGCACCCGGTCGAGCCGTACCCAGCTGGGGCGTCCGTCGTAGTCCCAGCTTCCACTGCCGAGTGCCACCCAATCGGGGTCGGTGTGGTGCCGCTCCTGGCTCGACAGCATGAGCCCAAGCAGTACGGTGCCGTCCCGACCCACCACCAGCACGGGACGGTCCTTCCCTTGCGTGGGGTCGTCCTCGTAGACCACCCACGTCCACACGATCTCCCCGGGGTCGGCGCGGCCGTCCAGATCGGGCGTGTACTCGATTCGGCGGGCCCGATGGGCCGTGGGCACGCTGCGGTTGGTCACCGGGCGGCCGGGAATGGCGGTCTGCTGTTCGGGCTCTACGACACCGATCGCCTCGAGGCCGCGTTGAAGTCCGCGCTGGACGAACTCCGACCCTTGTAGTTGCCGCAGCACCTTGGGGCCTTCCCGGAACACGATTATTTCCGCGATCTTCCCGAGCGTCCGCCCGAGCGTCTGCCACTGTGACGCCATGGTGCGAGCATACTGACGAGTCTCCTTGCGGGCCGCTTGTGTCAGGAGCACGTGTCGTGGCATGGGAGCATGGTGCCGTGCCAAGTTTTGCCGACACGACGTTCACGGACCCGGCGCTCATCCGTAACTTCTGCATCATCGCCCACATCGACCACGGGAAGTCGACACTGGCCGACCGGATGCTGCAGCTGACCGGTGTGGTCGACGCGCGGTCCATGCGTGCTCAGTACCTGGACCGGATGGACATCGAGCGTGAGCGCGGCATCACCATTAAGGCACAGAATGTACGGCTGCCGTGGCAGGTGAAAAACGCAGCTGGGCAGACCGAAGATATCGTTTTGCATCTCATCGATACGCCCGGACACGTCGACTTCACCTACGAGGTGTCCCGCGCGCTGGAGGCCTGTGAGGGTGCAGTGCTGCTGGTCGATGCGGCGCAGGGTATCGAGGCGCAGACGTTGGCCAATCTGTACCTGGCACTGGATAAGAACCTGACGATCATCCCGGTCCTCAACAAGATCGACCTGCCCGCCGCCGACCCCGACCGTTACGCGCAAGAGATCGCGCACATCATCGGCTGCGAGCCCTCCGATGTACTGCGGGTATCCGGAAAGACCGGCGAGGGAGTCGAGGCGCTGCTTGACGAGGTGGTGCGGCTCATCCCTGCGCCCCAAGGTGATCCGGATGCCCCGGCGCGCGCGATGATCTTCGATTCGGTGTACGACATCTACCGCGGAGTCGTGACCTACGTCCGTGTTGTCGACGGGAAGATCACCCCGCGCGAGAAGATCGCGATGATGTCGACCGGCGCCACCCATGAGCTGCTGGAGGTGGGCATCGTCTCACCGGACCCCAAACCCTCTGTGGGCCTTGGGGTAGGCGAAGTGGGCTATCTGATCACGGGTGTGAAGGATGTCCGCCAATCGAAGGTCGGCGACACCGTCACCTCCGCGCGCAAGGGTGCAACCGAGGCGCTGACCGGATACCGCGAACCGAGGCCGATGGTGTACTCCGGCTTGTACCCGGTCGACGGATCCGACTATCCGAATCTGCGTGAAGCGCTCGACAAGCTTCAGCTCAACGACGCCGCACTCACCTATGAGCCGGAGACCTCGGTGGCCCTGGGCTTCGGATTCCGTTGCGGCTTCCTCGGATTGCTGCACATGGAGATCACCCGTGAGCGGCTCGAGCGCGAGTTCAATCTCGACCTGATTTCCACGGCGCCGAACGTTGTCTACCGGGTGATTACCGAGGCGACGCCCTCCGGTGATCCAGGGTTGGTCGTCACCAACCCGTCCATCTGGCCCGAGGGCAAGATCCGTGCCGTCTACGAACCTGTAGTCAAGTGCACGGTCATCTCGCCGAGCGAGTTCATCGGTTCAATCATGGAGCTGTGCCAGTCGCGGCGCGGTGAGCTCGGCGGTATGGACTACCTGTCGCCGGAGCGCGTCGAGCTGCGCTACACAATGCCGTTGGGGGAGATCATCTTCGACTTCTTCGACTCGTTGAAGTCGCGTACCCGCGGCTACGCCAGCTTGGACTACGAAGAGTCCGGCGAGCAGGAGGCCGACCTGGTCAAGGTCGATATCCTGCTACAGGGTGAGGCGGTCGACGCGTTCAGTGCCATCGTGCACAAGGACGGTGCCGAGGCGTACGGCAACAAGATGACCGGAAAGCTCAAGGAGCTCATCCCGCGCCAGCAGTTCGAGGTGCCGATTCAGGCCGCTGTCGGGTCGAGAATCATTGCCCGCGAAAACATTCGGGCCATTCGGAAGGATGTGCTTTCCAAGTGCTACGGCGGTGACATCACCCGTAAGCGCAAGCTGCTGGAAAAGCAGAAGGAAGGCAAGAAGCGCATGAAGACCATCGGGCGGGTCGAGGTGCCGCAGGAGGCGTTCGTTGCCGCGCTGTCCACCGATTCCGCGGCGGACAAGTCGAAGAAGTAGTAGCTCCCGCTCAGTCTTCGCAGCACTGGCTCGGCATGCCGACGATGGCTCCGCCCTGCGGCCAGCCGACCGGCGAGTCCTCCCAGGGTTCTTGGCGTCCATACGGTGTCAGATCCAGGAACGGATACCCGACCGCGGAATGGTCCAGTCCGCGGGCGAACGCCGAGTAGGTATGAAAGACGTCGTTACCCCGGCGCAAGAAGACGCTCGCGCCCGGCCAGTCTCCGTGTAGGTCCTCATCACTAAACCCGTCGGCGCGCAGCTCGTCGAGGGACTTGTAGTTGTACTCGACGGGGGCGCGCGAGGGGTCGAGCGTCACGTGGAAGTCGTAACTGAAGTCGCCATCGTTGGTGGAGTACCAGGGGAAGGTCCATCCGTGTTCGTCGCGGTATCGCGCGATGCTCGGGTACGGCGCACGGGATACGCACGCCATGGTGACGCCCTTGTCGGTCAAGAGCTTGCGGTCCCGCTCGGTGAACGTCATATCGGCCGCCCCGGTACAGCTCGGGCATCCGCGGTTAGTGGCATCGATCCACATGAAGTGGTGGATGTACAGGGTGTGCCGTCCCTCGAACATGTCGATGAGCCGCGCCGTGCCGTCGGGACCCTCGAACACGTAATCCTTCTCGACCTGCACCATGGGCAGCCGTCGACGTTCGGCATTGACCGCGTCGCGCAGGTGTGTGGCCTCCCGCTCGCGGGCAAGCAGCTTCTTTCGGGCCCTCAGCCAGTCTTCGCGGGTGACGACGTCGGGATGGGCGGGTGAGGTTGTCATATCCATACCGACCCACCCCGGTCTGAAAAATCATCGCGTCGATACGCTGAGGCACATGAGTACCGTGCTTGCCGGGCTTCGTCTTCCAGTGGTTGGTGCCCCGATGGCCGGTGGTATCACCACGGCCGCGCTGACGCGTGGCGTGAGCGCAGCGGGCGGCTTCGGCCTGATGCCTGCCGGGTATCGCACCGTCGCGCAGCTGCAGCAGGACCGGGAGGAGATGGGCGGCCTTCCGTTCGGTTTCAACGTGTTCGTCCCCACCCCTGATCAGGGCGCTGACCTCAGTGAGTTTCTGGACCGGCTGAAGGTTTGGGCCGACAAACTCGAGGTCACTCCCGGCGACCCGGTCTGGCATGACGATGTGTACGCCGACAAGATCGAATACTTGATCGCGAATCCGGTGCCGGTGGTGTCCTTCACGTTTGGGGTGCCGTCGGCCGTGGATGCGCGCAGGCTGCGCGACGCCGGATCCGAGGTGTGGATCACCGTCACCAGTGCAGTCGAGGCCACTATCGCCGAGGGGATCGGCGCAGATGCACTGGTGGTGCAGGGTCCCGAGGCCGGCGGGCATCGCAGCAGCTTCGATGCGGGCGCTCCGGAGGAGCCGCTGCTGGACCTGATCGCGAACGTGCGGGCGGTGACCGCGCTACCGTTGGTCGCCGCCGGGGGCATCATGGACGGGGCCGATATCGCCCGGGTGCTTGCTGCCGGGGTCGCGGCGGCGCAGCTCGGTACCGCGCTGGTGGTGACCGATGAGTCGGCAGCCAAACAGGTCTACAAGGACGCCCTGTTGCGGCCGGCCGAAACGGTGGTGACTCGGGTGTTCTCCGGCAGACCGGCGCGGGGCATCTCGAACGCGTTCCAGCGCGATATGGAGTCGGTTGCCCCGGTGAGTTTTCCGGCGTTGAATTCGGCGACCAAGACGCTGCGAGCCAGTGGCGACCCGGATGTGATGTCGCTGTGGGCGGGAACCGAACATCACCGCGCGCGCGCCTTGCCGGTGGCGGAATTGATGGCCACACTGGCGGCAGAACTCAAAGCGGCGGGTCGTTGATATGAGGCCGCTCGCTTTGTTCTGGATCATGGTCGGCGCCGCATGCGTGTTGATCGGCCTTGACGCGATGATCTATATGGCGAGTCCGCACAGTGGAGGTTCGGCCGGTGCGCTGGCGGCGCTCATGATGTTCAATCTGATCCTTTTCGTCGGGCTCGGGATCTACCTTCGTCGCCGACGCTAGATGGGACGGTGAGTCCGCCCGGACGCACCTACGATGGTCCGATGGTGTCCTCTCTCGATCCCGAGCTGTCGCTAGATGGATTGATCTCCAATCAGTCCCCGGTCCAGCGTCGCGGCCCCTTCCCGCCGATTGCCGATTACGCATTCCTGTCGGACTGGGAGAACACCTGCCTGATCGCGTCCAACGGGTCGGTGGAATGGATGTGCGTGCCGCGGCCGGACTCGCCAAGTATCTTCGGGGCCATCCTGGACCGCAGTGCCGGCCATTTCCGGATCGCGCCGTACGGTCACAATGTCCCGGCCTCGCGGCGCTATCTGCCGGGCAGCCTGATGGTGGAGACCACCTGGCAGACCAAGACCGGGTGGCTTACCGTCCGCGACGCACTGGTGCTGGGTCCCTGGCATGACGTGGATTCGCGCTCCAAGACGCATCGGCGCACCCCGACCGACTGGGATGCCGAGCACATCCTGCTGCGCACCGTGCGTTGTGTCAGCGGGACCGTCGAGGTGCTGATGAACTGTGAGCCCGCCTTCGACTACCACCGGGACGGTGCGACGTGGGAGTACACCGGCGATGGATACGGAGAGGCGACGGCCCGGGCGGCCAAGAACCCCGATGCCAATCCGACCCTCAAAATCACCACCAATCTTCGGCTCGGCCTGGAGGGCAGGGAAGCGCGCGCCCGTACTCGTCTTACCGAGGGTGACAATGCGTTTGTCGCGTTGAGTTGGTCGAAACACCCTGTGCCGCAGACATATGCCGAGGCCGCGGACAAGATGTGGAAGACCGCCGAAGCCTGGCGGCAGTGGATCAACATCGGCGAATTCCCCGACCATCCGTGGCGGTCATACCTGCAGAGCAGCGCGCTGGTCCTCAAGGGATTGGCGTACTCGCCGACTGGAGCGCTGCTGGCTGCATCGACCACGTCGCTTCCGGAAACGCCTGGGGGAATGCGCAACTGGGACTATCGATACTCCTGGGTGCGGGACTCGACGTTCGCCTTGTGGGGTCTGTACACCCTTGGGCTGGACCGGGAGGCGGACGACTTCTTCTCGTTCATCGCCGACGCGTCGGGCGCCAATAACGGGGAGAGGCATCCGTTGCAGGTGATGTATGGCGTCGGCGGCGAGCGCACGTTGACCGAGGGGGAGCTACCCCATCTGTCGGGATATGACGGGGCGCGGCCGGTACGGATCGGCAACGGTGCGTTCGATCAGATCCAGCACGATATCTGGGGCACCATGCTGGATTCGGTCTATGTGCATGCCAAGTCGCGGGAACAGATTCCGGCGACGCTGTGGCCCATTCTGAAGAATCAGGCCGAAGAGGCCGCGAAGCACTGGCGTGAACCCGACCGTGGCATCTGGGAGGTGCGAGGAGAACCGCAGCACTTCACCTCCTCCAAGATCATGTGCTGGGTTGCGATGGACCGTGGCGCCAAACTCGCCGAGATGCACGGCGAGAAGAGCTATGCGCAGCAGTGGCGCGGTGTCGCCGACGAAATCAAGGACGACATCCTCGAACACGGTGTGGACAACCGCGGGGTGTTGGTGCAGCGTTACGGTTCAACGGCTTTGGATGCCTCGCTGCTACTCGCGGTGCTCAACCGCTTTCTGCCGCCTGACGATCCGCGGATCCGTGCGACGGTGCTGGCGATCGCCGATGAGCTGACCCATGAAGGTCTGGTGCTGCGCTATCGGGTGGAAGAGACCGATGACGGGCTGAGCGGCGAGGAAGGCACCTTCACGATCTGTTCGTTCTGGTTGGTGTCGGCCCTGGTGGAGATTGGCGAGGTGCGCCGGGCGCGGCATCTGTGTGAGCGGCTGCTCTCCTTCGCCAGCCCGCTGCAGCTCTTCGCCGAGGAGATCGACCCGCGCACCGGACGGCACCTGGGCAATTTCCCGCAGGCGTTCACGCATCTGGCGTTGATCAACGCGGTGGTGCACGTCATCCGTGCCGAGGAGGAGGCCGACGTGAGCGGCACCTTCCAGCCCGCAAACGCGCCCACGTGACGATTGTGGTCCGTTAGCCTCGACAGAATGATCGCCAGGGGTGGAGTTGCGTTCGCTGCGGTGCTGATCTGCGCAACCGCGTGTATTCCGACGGGCGGACGGGATCGAAAGCCGTCGCCACCGTCACGTGTCTCCCAGTCCACCACTGCGACAACGACATCGAAACCTGCGGTGTCGCTTACCCCAGCGCCGACACCGCCGACCGCGAAGCCGGCGTTCGGCTTCACCCCTACGTTGGAGTCGGTGAGCGGCAAGCAGGGGCGGGTGGATTACAAGGTCCTGCTGCCTCAAGTGACCGGCGATAAGGCGGCTGCCCGGGACAGATTCAACGAGGGCATGCGTACGGCGCTGAACGACATCGTCCGGAGCTTCGAGGATCCGAAGCTCACGACGCCGGTGACGGTGGGTGACGGGCAGCTGCTGGCACGGGAATCGAGTCGGGTCTCCGCTATTGGCCCGCATGTGGTGGCTGGGCTCGCGGTGTTCCTCACGAATAGCGGTGGCCCGTATCCCAGTCACACGGTGGCGACCATCACCATCAACTGCGACACTGCTCAGCCGGTCATGTTCGGCGATGTCTTCCCCAACCAGGAGCAGGCTCGGGAACACTTGCGGAAATTGACTCAGGAGCTCGGTCCGTCGGACCAGATGAAGGCGGCAGGAGATATGAAGTCTGAGCAGTTTCTGCAATGGTTGCCGGCGCCCACAGGATTGACCTTCTATATCTCCGTTCCACACGTCGCGGGGGACTATGTTCCGGTTACCGTGCCGTGGGCACGGATTCGCGATCTCGTGGCTCCCGGCATGCAGCAGGTGCTCAGTCAGTAGCGGGTGTGAATCCTATTGGGCCAGTCATCGTGCCTCTGCCCGGGCTGGTGGCCGAATTCGAACTCGACACGATCGACGTCGATTGTGCCGGAGCGATGCGCCCGCTGCACGGCGATTGCATACAGCGCCACCCCCGCAATGAGGTAGCAGGTCAGGATGATTAGCGGTTTGACGGTGCCATGACCGTGGAAGAAGGGAACATTGCGCATCAGCGTTCCAGTGGCTTTCGCCGAACCACTTGCGTGAAACACGTATGCAGATTACATTATGTAGAGTGTCAAGCGCGAGATGTTCTTGATTCCACTGCAGGACAAACGTGTTCACGAAGGAAGCCACATAATGACTGCGCCGCTGTTGACCATTCCTGAGCCGACCCCGCAGGAAGACTTGTTATCTTTGTCGGGTGAATGTGCGGTGGTGACCGGCGGTAGTCGCGGACTGGGTGAGGCGACAGTGCGCCGGCTCACCGCTGCCGGCGCGTCGGTGGTGTTTACGGGCCGCGGTGCTGATGCGCTGCATCGCGTCAAGGAGCAAGTCGCCGGGACCGGCGCCTCGGCGGTCGGTGTGCAAGCCGATATCGCCCGCTTGGAGGATTCGCAGAAGGTCATCGACCTGGCGGTGGAACGCTTTGGGCGGGTAGACATTCTGGTCAACAATGCCGCTCTCTACACGCCGTCGCTCGCGCTGGACACCAGCGAGGAGTTGTTCGACAGTGTTGTTGACGCCGACCTCAAAGGCGCGTTCTTCATGGCCCAGTACGCCGCCAAGGCCATGATCGCCGCCGGTGGCGGAGGTCGGATCATCAATCTGCTGTCCGTAGATGCGTTTCGGCCGATGGGGATCTTGGCTGCGTACGCTTCGGCTAAGGCCGGGCTGTGGGCGGCAACCCAGAATCTGGCCAAAGAACTAGCGCCGCACCAGATTCTCGTCAATGCCATCACCCCGGGTGCAACGATCACCGAGGAACGCCTGGCCCTGTTCCGTCAGGGAACATTCGCCTCGGGGCAGGTGCCCGAGGGAGCGGCCGCGACCCGTGAGCACCTCCAGGCCGCAATCAAGTCTGGATCGATCGCACAGCAGCTCACTACGATGATGCCGCTCGGACGTCCGGGCTGGCCCGACGAGATTGCCAAAGCTGTCCTGTTCCTGGCCTCGGATCTGGGCAGTTACGTCAACGGTGCCAACCTCGTGGTCGACGGCGCACAGAGTCTCCGCTGAAAGGACTATCCCGTGGGTATCGACATCACATCCGAGGGTGTGGGCGAGGACCTGGTGCAAGCGGCGCTACGGGCCGCAAGCAACTTGGGCAAGGATGTTGCCGATGTGCCGGTGATCGCAATTGCCCGAGAGGCCGGGATTTCGCGTAGCACCTTGCTCCGTCGGCTCGGCGGTGCCCGCGTGGCCCTTGACGAGGCCGTGCGCGCAGCCGGTGTCGATCCGGGCGGGCAGGCCCCGGTGCGTATCCGCGCACTGGATGCTGCGGCCGCCTTGATCAGCACCACCGGGCTGGCCTCGGCGACCCTGGAGGCTATCGCCGCCCATGCGCAGTGCTCGGTGCACAGCCTCCATGCGGTATTCGGGGGCCGCGACGACCTGCTGCGCGCGGTCTTCGATCGGCACAGCCCCCTATTGGATATCGAGGATTTCACCGACTCCATCGACGGGGAATTGTCGTCGATAGTGCGCCAGCTTTACGGACTGATCACGCGGACCTTGGGGCGTGAGCCCCGCGTTGCCCCGGCGGTCCTGGCCGAAGCGCTAGCCCGACCCGATAGTCCCGCTATACAGAACTTGTTGGGGCACAATGCGCCCCGCATGCTGGCGAGTATCGGGGCTTGGTTGACTGCCGAAGTCAAGGCCGGGCGCATCCGGGATCTGCCGCTGCCGCTGCTGATCCAGCAGCTGCTGGCGCCCGTCGTGATGCACATGCTGCTGCGCCCGGCGATGCCACAGATCCCTGGGATGGAACTGCCCGATGTCGACACCGTCTGTGACATCTTCACCGAAACGTTCGTGCGCGCCGCGGGTACATCACCAAATCCGCGGCGCAACATAAGGAGAGCCTCGTGACCACGTCCAATCCGAAACGTAGCGCCCGAATCCTGCTCGGCGCGGCCTTCACCGGCGCCGGCATAGCCCACGTCGTCAAGCATCAGTGGTTCGAACAACTCGTCCCCGGGTCCCTGGCGCGGTGGCGCAAACCGATCAGCGCGGTCACCGCGGTGATCCAGTTCGTCGGGGGCATCAGCATGTTCATTCCGCGGCTGCGGTTACTGGCGCGCTGGACGAATCTGGCGATGCTCATCCCCACCCTGCCCGCGGCGATCGGACAG
Organism: Mycobacterium sp.; assembly: GCA_050701835.1. GTDB lineage: Bacteria > Actinomycetota > Actinomycetes > Mycobacteriales > Mycobacteriaceae > Mycobacterium. Next base: position 60,277 of record JBOGDC010000022.1, read on the forward strand.
GCCCGTCATCCGGATCAGATGCGCGAGCTCGGAGTGGATCCCAAACTCGTTATCGCCCGAATCCCCGCGCAGATCGTTATAGCCGCATTGACGTGGTGGGCTACACAGCCACCGGTCGCGGCTCCCAGCATGCAGCAGGTGCTCAGCCAGTAGTGGAACTGGTGAGGGGCTGGTTCAGCGGCGCGCGAAATCCGGTGCATGCTCGGGTAGCGGCCCAATCGCCACGCCGTAGGCCGGAATTGCCTGCAACCATGGATATTTGGTGGCAATGGACAACACCGAAGCAATCTTGGTGCTCGGTGTTATCGAGGTTGTCGAATCCACCGCGGAGAACACCCGCCTGTGTGCAGCCCGCTGCACGCGCTGGATCAAGGCCGTCGGGACCCACCGGCGTAACTGCACCTTCCGAAGGTCGGCAGTGGTGAGCGTTCCGTTGCGCAGCGGCTCGGCGAGGATGCGCGCGGTGGCCACCGCGTCGGCAATCGCCAGGTTGATACCGACTCCGCCGACGGGAGACATGGCATGAGCTGCATCGCCGATGAACAGGAGGCCGTCTCGGTACCACTTGCGGAGCCGATTCAGCTGCACATCAAGCAATTTCACGTCGTCCCAGCTGGTAATGGCGTCGGTGCGATCGGCCAGCCACGGCACCATTTCGATGATCCGATCACGCAGCGCTTGTACGTCGCCGCTGCGCATCTGCGAGTCGGTGCCCTTGCCGATGAGATATCCGCACTGGAAATAATCGCCGCGATCGAGCATCACCATGAATCTGTTGGCGCCGACCCGTGCGCGCGGCCCTTGCGGGTCGCCGGGATGCTTGGGAAGGCGGAACCACCAGACATCGATCGGAACCCCGAACGACCGAGGTCGCATTCCCGCCGCGGCGCGCAGCACCGAGCCACGTCCATCGCAGGCAACCGTGAGATCCGCCTTGAGGCTTCCGGTTTCTCCTGCGGCAGTGCGATATTCGACTCCGGTGATACGATCACCCGATCGTAGGAGCCCGGTGACTTCTGTGCTGCGGAGCAGGCGGAAGGAGGGTTCTGTCTCGGCGGCGCTGGCCAGCATTTCTAAGAAGTCCCATTGGGGTGCCATCGCGATGTGCTTGTGCGGTCCGGGAAGTCGGTTGAGATCGCCCAGCCGGAACGTCTGCTCACCGAGGTCCACCGTCACCTGCTGAACCAGGTTGTGCGGTATGGCCGCGAAATTCGGGCCGAGCCCCAACTCGTCGAGCAGATTCAGGGTGCTGGCGTGCACGGTGTCACCGCGGAAGTCCCGCAGGAAATCGGGGTGTTTCTCGAGCACGGTGACGTTGACGCCGCCGCGCGCGAGCAGTAGCGCCAACATCATCCCGGCGGGTCCACCCCCGGCGATCGCGCAGGTGGTGCCCTGTGGCCGATCAGTTTTCGTCACGAGTTCTCCTCCAGGCCACGATCAAGACTCCCATCAACGCGAACAGGGGTATCAAGGAGATAGTCCAACTCAACGCCAATGGCGGTCCGGGCTGGGCGAGCACCTCCAGATTCAGGGTGCCCGTAGCTGGTCCACGTGGTCCGTCGATGTCGAAGATGAACTGGTAGCGCCCTTCCTCCTGCAATGCCCGGATGTCCAGACCCCAGACATCGCGCTTGCGCGGATGACGCGCCAGGGGTTCGGTGCGCCGATACCGGTCGTCGGGCGGCGCGATGGTGAGGGTGCCCGACTCTCCTTCAATCCCGTCGGCGGGAATGAAGGTGAAGTCCAGAGATTGCATGGCCCGCAGCGGCCAGCTAGAGAATCCCACGGTCAACGGGTAGGGGCCGATAGCCACCTGTTCGGTGTGCACCACGTTCACGGGTGCATAGGCATTCGCGGGAGCACAGGTTCCGAGTGCCAGGCCAACGACGGCGAAGAGCGACAGCAGGATTCGGGTGAGCCTCACGCGTGAGTCTCCACCGGGGTGTCGTTGCCGGGCACCCGAAGCATGAGTGCGATGCGCTGCGCCAAGAACCCAGCGATTGCACCCAGCACCAGCCCGGCGAGCCCGACGGTGATGTGACTGCTCAATGGGTCAACCTCAACCCTTTCGTGGTACAGCATCGAACCCTGCAGCAGATATCCGACACCCGCGAGCGCACCAAGGATGGCGCCGACAAGTGTCATCGGCCAGCGCTCCCATTGGCGATCCTTGGCGAGATACAGCAGCCCCGCCGCGACCACGGCGAAAATGCCGAGGAACGTCGGCATCATTCCCGGTATCGCGGGCGGGCCGCCCCACAGATCATCGCGTAACGGCAGTCCCACCGCTGCAGCGTATTCACGTGCGGCCCACGGCGAAAACCACCAGAAAATCGCTTGTATCGCGCCCATGAATATCGCCACACCGAGGGGCGCCAGCGGCGACCGCAGTATCCCCGCGACGATCAGCAGGACGAGGGGGACGATGAATGCCGAGCCCAGCGCGAGTGGGTTGAAGTCGAACTTGAAGGCGTACAGCGCGGTGAAAGGAATCGCCGTCATCGCCGCCACCAGCGAGGACTGCGCCATCAAACCGACAACACCCCAACGGAATCGGCGCGCCGCGGCGAAGGTGACGACGCTGCCGAGATCGGTGACGGTGCCGGACACAAACAGTGCGAAATGAGGAGGAGACGACAGGACCGCATCGAATCCGTACACGGTGTGCCACCACAGATCCAGCAGCCCGTACAGAAGGAAGGCGGCGGCCCCGCACCCGGACAGCAGGAATCCCAGGGGAGCGGTGAACTTGCCGCCGAACACGCGGACCGGAACACCACCTATCCAGCGCGGTACCTCTTCGCCTGCGCGCTGGGCGGCAGTGATCATCAAAACCATGGAGAGGCTGACGATCCCGCTGATAGCACTGCCCGAATACAGAAACAGGTGCGGCAACGTAAAGAACGTATCGGGCCCCACGTCGCTGTGCCACTGCACATCCCAGGTTGTTCCGGTGGAACCGACCACGCTGCCCAACAGCACCCCGAATGCGCCGAGCGGCGCGTATTTCTCGATGGTGGCGCGGGTGATTCGTGTCGACTGTTGCGTGCTGGCGCTTGCGGTGCTTATTTCGGGGCTCATCTCAACCTCCACGTACCCATACTGGCATCGTCGCGCGTTCATCGGGATCACCCGATGGCGGGGTGACGGTCACGATGATGTCCCACGGTCCGGCCATGGACAGCATCACCTGGTCGAACTTGGTGCGTCCCGACACGACTTCCCGTAGCGGTGGCATGGCGTGACCCATCAGTGGCATCACCAATTCGACTGTGACCGGCTCGGATTCGGGGAGGTCATTGTCTTCCCGATTGGTAATCGCGACCTCCAGTGCGGTCACCCCCACGTGCGGATCGTCGACCGTCACGGTGATGGCGTAGTGCTCGGTGCCGGAATACAGGGTGACGGCCTGTGGACGACTGGGCCAGGCAATCCAGGTCAGCGCCAGTACCGCGGCGACTATCGCCGCGAGGCCCGCCCATACGCGCGCTGTCATGCGATGTCCAGCCGTATCGGGATCGTCAGCACCCGGTAGTCGCGCTGTGCCTGAATCCAGGCGAGATACCGGCCGGGCCTGGGAAAGGTGAAGGTGAACGGCACATCCGGACCGAACGCGGCCACCGTCTCGTCGGGTGAGCTGTCCCCGTTGAGGGGTGGAGCTCCGACCATGGGCGGCATTGAGTCTGATTGCGTGGGCTGATGATGGGTGCCGTGCTCCATACCGGGCATTTCGGCGCCGCCGTGGCCCATTGAGTGTGCATGCGCCCAGACCGCCGAATCCTGTACCGCGGTACCGAGATCGCCTGCGGGGGCATCGCGCGGGATCGGGCCGGCGATCACCAGGTGACCGAGCATGCCCAGCCACGGCTGGAGGACGGCTTCGGAGCCAACCGAGGCGGAGAGTGTGGTGGGTCGGCCGGCGCGAAGGCCGGTGGCGGTCACGTGCACATGCACCCCGTCGATCACGCGCATACCGGGCCCGTCGAACGGTGTGGGTGCGGCGGGCTGCCCACCGCGCCAGCTGAGACCACCGGGGAGTCGTACCGTCTGCACCCCGCCGCCGCGCCGCACGAACTCTGCCGATACCGCGTACCGGCCCGCCACCGCGGGCGATAGCGGCACCGAATAGCGGCCCGGCGAAACCCTTATCGGATGCAGATGCGATAGTCGTCCGTCCGGAGCCACCACCAGCAGGTGGATGAGCGCGCTGTCGTGGATGACCAGATCGTCGGCCGGTAGTCCGGTCGCGGTGTCGACGAGTGAGAAGTAGATATCTGGTGTGCCCCCAGAATCGAGCACCGGCTGCTCGGCGATGAGCATGGCCGAAGGCCGCGAGTAGTCGGTGACCGCGGGGCGGTCGAGCAGGTAGGGGTTGGCGGCGTTGTCGACGGTGGGATCTCGCTGGGGTCCCGGTTCGGGCGGCGGCGGTGCCGAGGTGGACAGCACCGCACCGGTAATGGCGACCGCGAGCGCCGTCACGGTGGCGGTCACTGGCAGCGCGATCCACAGCCCGCGACGTACCCGGGTGGCCACGACGAGGGAGACCACCATGAGTAATCCGGTGGCGGCCAGGCCCACATAGGCCACCCGTTCGGGCGGTGATATCGCCTGACCCATGAGGACTAACGGAATTCGGGCAATGTGCACGCCGTCGCTGAGAGTGAGATCGGTGGGGCCGGTGCGGTCGACGTCCAGCGTCGCGCCGTACGGTCCGGGCTTCTCGCCGAGGACCACTATGGCCGTGGACGTGGGGGCACCCGGAGTGGGTTGGTGCTCGTCGGTGCTGGCGCCGGTAGGTATGAGTTGCAGCCGAAGTGGTCCCGATGCAGTGCCCTGGTGAGTGATGACATCGACGCGCAGCGGTCCGGGAATGCTGGTCACCCGACGTGCCACCACGGTGAGCTCGCGGCCGCCGAGAGTCTGCGCGACCTGCACATCGGCGCCTGCCGCCGCGGAATCTGCCCTCGCCGCCGGGGCAGCGCCCAACAATGCCAAAAATGCGAGCACCAGGAACAGGCATATCTCGCGGATGCGGCTCATCGTGATCCAGTCTGCCCTGCCCCGATAGGTGCGTGCGATGGTCCGCCTAAACTGGCGAGGTGAACAGCGACAGCGTGATCGGCCTCCTGAGTTGGTGGGACGGTGTGGAGCTGTGGCTCAGCGGGCGGGGGTTCATCTTGCAAACGATCATCGTGATGCCAGTGGTTCTAGCGTTGGCGTACGCGGTGGCCGTGGCTGGCGACAAGATCTTGTTTGTCCTGCTCAGCGTGATGAATCGGTTCGGATGGTCGGACCCGGCGCGCCGCCACCCCATCGAAGCGTCGGTAGTTCCGGTGGACCCGTCATGAGTGGCCTGCCGCAGTCGCGCGTGACGTTGGCCCTGATCGCATTGGCAGTCCTGGTAATAGTCGCCTGGCTGTTGAGTCGCTAGCGACTGCTCGTTGAGGCAATAGCGCTTCTACCTGGTGTTCGACCGTAAAGACGGCATCAAGAACCTCTGCTAGGCTTCCCGCCATGCTTTCCGGATACCAGCCGCGCCATCAGTTGGCGCTCATTGCTGTGGGTCCGGTTGTCGACGTCGCCTGTTGTCGCTGACGGTTTCGCCCGTCCGCGTGCGCCGTCCTGGCTCAGCAAGATCCGACAGGGTCTATCCGATCTCCTGCTGAGCCGACAACCGCATTCCGTGGCCGGGTCGTGAGATTCCTTCTAGGTTTCCTTCACTCAAGTCCCAGCCACGGAAAGGGTTGTCTTGATCCCCAGTAAGTCGTCGATGCGCCGGCTAGGTGCACTAGTCGTCGTAGCGGCAGTGACCGCCGCCTGCCAGGGCGGACCCAGCGACGTCCCCGGTAGTGGGCGAGGCGGCGACGCCGACACGACCCTCACGCTGGTGGCCTACGCGGTTCCCGAGCCGGGATTCCGGGAGATCATTCCCGCCTTCAACGCCACCGACGCGGGTAAGGGCATTCAGGTCACCCAGTCCTATGGCGCCTCCGGCGATCAGTCGCGTGGTGTCGAGGGCGGCAAGCCGGCGGACATCGTCAACTTCTCGGTGGAGCCCGATGTCACTCGTTTGGTGAAGGCCAAGAAGGTTTCTGCCGACTGGGACAAGGACGCCTTCGGCGGTGTCCCATTCGGATCGGTGGTGACTGTGGTTGTCCGCAAGGGTAATCCGAAGCACATCAAGGACTGGGACGACCTGCTGCAGCCCGGTCTTGAGGTCATCAGCCCCAGCCCGCTGAGCTCGGGATCGGCCAAGTGGAACCTGCTGGCTCCCTACGCCGCGAAGAGTGAGGGCGGCAAGAACCCGCAAGCCGGACTGGATTTCGTATCCAAGCTGGTGCGCGAGCACGTCAAGATGCGCCCGGGCTCGGGTCGGGAAGCCACCGAGGTCTTCGTGCAGGGCAGTGGCGACGTATTGATCAGCTACGAGAACGAGGCCATCTTTACCGAGAGCCTCGGAAAGCCGATCGAGCATGTCAACCTGCCGATCACGTTCAAGATCGAGAACCCGGTGGCTGTGGTGTCGGAGAGCCTGCACATCAAGAAGGCCACTGAGTTCAAGAACTTCCTGTACACCCCTGAGGCGCAGCGCATCTGGGCCAAGACGGGTTTCCGGCCGGTCGACCCGGGGGTGGCTGCGGAGTTCGCCTCCTCGTTCCCGGTGCCGTCCAAGTTGTGGACCATCAAGGACCTGGGTGGGTGGAAGAGCGTCGACAAGGAATTGTTCGACAAGACCGACGGATCCATCACCAAGATCTACAAAGAGGCGACCGGATGAGTACCGTGATCGAAAATCCCACTTCGCAAGAGGGTTCGGAGGACGAGGTGCCAACGACTGGCAAGTCCGACGCGGCCCCGGGCCGGTCCGGTAAGCGCTTCAGTGACGATCCGCTGCGCATCGGCGTGGCCGGTATCTGGCTGTCGGTCATCGTGCTGCTGCCGTTGGCCGCCATCGTCTGGCAGTCGGCCGAGGGAGGGTGGACCGCGTTCGCCAGTGCGGTCACCTCCAACTCCGCGTTGGCCTCGTTCAAGGTGACACTGCTGATCTCGATCGTGGTGGCTGTCCTCAACGGAATCTTCGGTCTGTTGGTGGCCTGGGTTCTGGTGCGTGACAACTTCCCCGGCAAGCGGATCGTCGATACGTTGATCGATCTGCCGTTCGCGCTGCCGACCATCGTGGCCAGCATCGTGCTGCTCGCCTTGTACGGCCCGAGCAGCCCGATCGATGTGCACCTTCAGCACACCCAATGGGGTGTCGGGATTGCCCTGCTGTTCGTGACCCTGCCCTTCGTGGTGCGGGCCGTGCAGCCGGTGCTGCTTGAGCTTGAACGGGAGGTGGAGGAGGCCGCGGCCTCGTTGGGCGCCAGTAACCCGGTGATCTTCAGCAAGGTGATCCTGCCGGCACTGCTGCCTGCGCTGCTGTCGGGTGTGGGGCTTGCATTCTCCAGGGCCATTGGCGAATTCGGTTCCGTGGTGCTCATCGGTGGTGCGGTACCCGGCGAGACCGAGGTCTCCTCACAGTGGATCCGGACTCTCATCGAGAACGATGACCGAACCGGCGCGGCCGCCATCTCCATTGTGCTGCTCGCTATTTCATTCGTGGTGCTGTTCGTCCTGCGCGGGCTGGGCTCGCGTGCGGCCAAGCGAGAGGAACTTGACCGATGACACTCTCACCGGCGGTCAAGTACGCGTTGCGCGTGATCGCGCTGCTGTACGTCGCGGTGCTGCTGATCGTGCCGCTGGGGTTGATTCTGTGGCGTGCATTTGAGCCGGGTCTGTACCAGTTCTGGCAGTACATCTCGACACCAGCCGCAATCTCCGCATTCAACCTGTCGCTGCTGGTGGTGGCGATCGTGGTGCCGCTCAACGTGCTCTTCGGGGTGCCGACGGCATTGGTGTTGGCCCGCAACAAGTTCCGCGGTAAGGGCATCCTGCAGGCCGTCATCGATCTGCCGTTCGCGGTGTCGCCGGTCATCGTCGGTGTGGCCTTGATCGTGCTGTGGGGCTCGTCGGGTCTGCTCGGATTCGTGGAGAACGACTGGAAGTTCAAGATTATCTTCGGGCTGCCAGGCATCGTGCTTGCGAGCATTTTCGTGACGCTGCCGTTCGTGATCCGCGAGGTGGAACCGGTGCTTCACGAGATCGGCGATGACCAGGAACAGGCCGCCGCGACCCTCGGCGCGAATCCGTGGCAGACGTTCTGGCGCATCACCTTGCCGTCCATCCGATGGGGTCTCACCTACGGCATTGTGCTGACGGTCGCCCGCACACTCGGTGAGTACGGCGCGGTGATCATGGTGTCTTCCGGGCTGCCCGGTCAGTCGCAAACGCTGACACTGCTCGTGTCCGATCGTCATCTGAGAGGCGACGAATACGGGGCGTATGCGCTATCCGTCGTGTTGATGGGGGCGGCGCTCATCGTCCTCGTCGTACAGGTGGTGCTCGACCGTAACCGTGCCAAGACCTCGAAATAGACCCAAGAAGGAATCATGACTGTCTCATCAGAGAACACCATCACCGTCCGCGGCGCCAACAAGCATTACGGCGATTTCGCGGCCCTCGACAACATCGATTTCGATGTGCCCAGCGGGTCGTTGACCGCGCTGCTGGGTCCGTCGGGTTCCGGTAAGTCGACGCTACTGCGCTCGATCGCCGGGCTCGATCATCCCGATACCGGAACCATCACCATCAACGGCCGCGACGTCACCGGGGTGCCGCCGCAGCGTCGCGATATCGGTTTCGTGTTCCAGCACTATGCCGCATTCAAGCACTTGACCGTATGGGAGAACGTCGCTTTCGGACTCAAGATCCGCAAGAAGCCGAAGGCAGAGATCAAGAAGAAGGTCGACGACCTATTAGGGGTGGTGGGGCTCAGCGGATTCCACACCCGTTACCCCGCACAGCTGTCGGGCGGTCAGCGGCAGCGCATGGCGCTGGCGCGCGCGTTGGCGGTTGACCCGCAGGTGCTGCTGCTGGACGAGCCGTTCGGTGCGCTGGACGCCAAAGTGCGTGAGGATCTGCGTACGTGGCTGCGTCGTCTCCATGACGAGGTGCATGTGACCACGGTGCTGGTGACGCACGATCAGGCCGAGGCCTTGGATGTTGCCGACCGGATCGCGGTGCTCAACAAGGGGCGGATCGAGCAGGTCGGTTCTCCGGAGGATGTGTATGACCGCCCGGCCAACAGTTTCGTGATGTCGTTCCTGGGGCCGGTGGCCAAGCTCAACGGAATCCTGGTGCGCCCGCACGATATTCGCGTGGGACGCAATGCAGACTTGTCTCGCGCGGCCGCCGAGGGCACGGGGGAGACCACCGGGGTGACCAAGGCGACCGTCGATCGCGTGGTGTATCTCGGGTTCGAGGTGCGCGTCGAGCTAACTAGCGCGGCGACGGGCGAGCAGTTCAGCGCACAGATCACGCGCGGCGACGCCGAGGCGCTCGGGCTGCACGAGGGCGACCCGGTGTACGTCAGGGTGACGCGGGTTCCCGATGTGGGCGAGCTGGCCGAGGTCGCGTCCTAGGGCCTCGCCGCGCGGTGTCTCACTAGATCGCTGAGGTGCCGCCGTCGACAACCAACTCCATGCCGTTGACATAGCTCGAGTCGTCCGAAGCGAGGAACAACGCGGCCGACGCGATCTCCTCAGGGCGGCCCATCTTCCCTCGCGGGATCAGGGATTCGAACTGCGCTTTCGTCTCCTCGTCGAACAATTCCTCCTGCTTCGGCGTCGCGACCTGGCCGGGGGTTAGCACGTTTACCCGGATCTTCCTGTCCTTCAACTCGGACACCCACACCCGGGCGTAGGCGGGTAGCACGGCCTTGCTCGCTGCGTACACACTCCACTCGGGGTAACCCTTGAGAGAAGCGGTGGACCCGGTCATGAAGATCGAGCCTCCATCGTTGAACAGCGGCAGCGCCTTCTGGACCGTGAACAGCGTGCCGCGCGCGTTCAGCCGGAAGGCGGCATCGAAGTGGTCCTCGGTGATCTCGCCGAGCCTGCTCTGCGTGCCCGTTCCGGCACTTGCCCACAACACGTCGATCGCGCCCTTTTCCCGCTTGACCGTGTCGAACAAACGATCCAGATCGTCGAGGTTGGCCGAATCGCCTTGCACGCCGGTTACGTTCCGGCCGATCATCTCGGCGGCCTGGTCCAGCGCGTCCTGCCGTCGGCCCGAGATGAAGACATGAGCTCCTTCGTCAACGAACAGTTTGGCGCCGGCCAGCGCCAAACCACTTGTCGCGCCGGTGATCACCGCGACCTTGCCATCGAGTTTTCCCATGATCACTCCAAATCATTCGAAAGTGCCGCTGCTATGTACACCGATCTGTGTTCTTAACGTATCGGAAGGTCGCGCGGGTCGCAAGCTATGCACACCGATCGTTACCCAACTGGGCTACGCTGGGTGCATGACGGGGTTAGAGAAGGGGCCACGAGGCTTGCGTCGTGGCAGGGGCGCACAAGAGCGCATCCTCAGCGCTTCACGGCAGCTGTTCCGCGATCAGGGCATCAACTGCACCGGTATGGACCAGCTCTGCGCGGTGGCCCAGGTGTCCAAGCGCACGTTTTACCAGCACTTCACCGGCAAGGACGCGCTGATCGCCGAACACCTACGCCGACTGGATCCCGACCTGCTGCCCGAGGTGTTCGACCGCAGCGACCTCACCCCCCGCGAACGGCTCCTTGCCATCTTCGATATCCACGGGCCTCTCTGCCCGTTCATCGCGGCGGCCGTCGAAATCAACGACCCGGACCACCCGGCACGCCTACGCGCCCGCGACTACAAGATGGCCTTTGCCGCGCGGCTCACCGAAACCGCCCGCGAGGCAGGCGCCACCAATCCCGAACAGCTGGGCGAACAACTGGCGCTGCTCCTGGATGGCGCCTCGGCCCGCAACCGAGTCCTCAATTCCGAAACCTTCGCCACCGCTGGCGCCATCGCAGCCGTCCTCATCGATAACGCCATCCCCACCCCATAGCCGCCCTCGCCTCGCCCGGAGGCGTTTTCGGAGTACACCCGCAAGTGCCCGGCTATGAGCGACAAATGCCGGGTGTGTCGGTGTCCGGTGCCATCGTGCGGAGATGACGGCGAAGAGACGGGTCCGCGGGATTGAGCTGCGGTATCTGCTGACGTTGTACGTGCATCGGTTCGGTAGGTCGACTGTGGCTGAGCTCGTGGTGATGTTGGACCGCAAGGGGTTCGATACCGACGGTCGGTTGTCGAAGGCGGTATCCGATGCGCTGCGTTGGGAAGTTCGTCGCGGCCGCCTGAGCCATGTCGATCGGGGGTGTTATGGCCCGAGGTGGATACCGCGCGGGACCGAGCAGCGCATGCTTCAGCGAGAGAAGGTGTTGTTGTCGCTCGTAGCCGGGCACAACGAAGAGTGCTTCTGACAAAGAAATGGCCCCCGGTGTTATCCGGAGGCCATCGTTACTTCAAGGCTCAGTGCTCGTCGTAGTGATCACCATGCGGGGCGTGACGGTGCCCGTCGTGAACGTAATCCACATGGTCGTCGTGGGTGACGGCCTCGTGGCCGCAGTCGGGGCCGTGAACATGATCGGGATGGCTGTGCGTCTCGTGCTCGGTGCTCGTCATAACCCCGACACTAGACCACACATGCGCATACAACAATGTGTCGCTATGTGGCTGGGCAGAAAGGGGAGCGGTCTTGAGGCGCACGTACGGTCGACTCATAACGGTCAAGCACGACGCGTGCCACCAACGGATCCGCACCTAGTGGTTCGGCTACCCCGATATCGACACGCGCGGCTTCGGTACGAACCTGGTCCAGTAACAGTCCGGGGGACAGGAACCACGGTGCGACAATGATTTTCGTAGCGCCACGGTCCCGTAGTGAGTCGGCGGCTTCGGCGATGGTGGCGGAGTCTCCGGTCGCGAAGACGGTGGTCGAGATCGCCCACTGCGCGGCAAGGGTGCGGGTGCGAATGTTGGCGGCGGGGTCCGAGGAACCAACCGCGGTGAGAATGACTCCGGGGTTGTCGACGCCGAGCTCGGCTACTCGTCTTCGGGCCAGCCGCAATAGTCGATCATCGGCACCCAGCACCGGGGCCTGAGTCACCCGCAGCGCCCGCGGCGCATGGTCTGACAGCAGCGTCGGTAGGTCGATACGCGCGTGATAGGCATCCGACAGCAGCAGGGGTACCGCAATGGCGTCGCCGGTCAATTCAGCCAGCACATCAACGAGATTCGGCCCCGACAGCTCGAGAAACGCCAATCGGATATCCAGATCCGGTCGGAGCGTACCTACCTGCACCACCAACCGGCGCGCGTTCTCCGCGAACCGCGCGTCGCGGCTCCCGTGTGCGACGGCAAGCAGTGTCGGACTACGCACGGTTGAGTTCGACGGCGCGCAGGGCATCGCCGACCAGCCCTGCCGCCAGCGTGTTACCGCTCGACGGGTCGATCAGCAGGAAGCTTCCCGCTGTGCGGTCGTCGGCGTACTCGTCGACACTGATCGCCTCGGCGAGACGAACACTGATCTGCCCAATATCGTTGAGTTCCAAGGATTCCGGCTGAGGTTCAGCCGAAAGGTTCTGCTCGTCGAAACGCTCCACCAGCTCTGCGACAATCGCAGGGACGGTGCGGGTTCCATGCTTGAGTAGCAGGCGCGCTCCGGCCTTCAACGGCTTGTCGGCCAGCCAGCACACCGTGCCGTCGATCTCCGAAACTGGTTCGGGGACATCAGGCGAGGCGATCAGATCGCCACGCGAGGCATCCACATCGTCGGCGAGGATGAGCGTCACACTGCGACCCGCCTTGGCGACCTCAAGAGGCCCGTCGGCGGTATCGATACCCGCCACCGTGGTGCGACGCCCGGCAGGAGAGATCACTACCTCGTCACCCACCCGCACGGTGCCTGCGGCCACCTGGCCGGCGTAGCCGCGGTAATCGGGGTACTCGGCGGTGCGCGGGCGGATCACGTACTGGACGGGGAAACGCAGCCCCACCGAGCTTGACTCCTCGTGTGCCGGAACTGATTCCAGGTACTCGATGAGGGTGGGTCCGTCGTAGAACCCGGTCCGCTCACTGCGGTTGGCGACGTTATCGCCGTGCAGTGCCGATACCGGTATCTCCACGACATTCTCGGGCTTCCAACCCAATGAGGTGGTCAGCTCGTTGAACTCGGCGCTGATCGCCTCGAAGATACGCGCGCTGTCGGGCACCAGGTCGATCTTGTTGACCGCCAACACCAACCGCGGCACGCCCAGCAGCGCCAGCACCGCCGCGTGGCGACGAGTCTGCTCGATAACGCCCTTGCGGGCGTCGACAAGCAGGATCACCAGTTGCGCAGTCGAGGCTCCCGACACCGTGTTTCGGGTGTACTGCACGTGGCCCGGGGTGTCGGCGAGGATGAAGGAGCGCTTGGGGGTGGCGAAGTACCGATATGCCACGTCGATCGTGATGCCCTGCTCGCGTTCGGCGCGCAGGCCGTCGACCAGCAGCGACAGGTCGGGGGTGTCGAGCCCGCGCGACTCGGAGGCCTTTGTGACGGCTTCGAATTGGTCGATGAGCACCGACTTGGTGTCGTACAGGAGCCGGCCCACCAGGGTGGACTTACCGTCGTCGACACTGCCGGCGGTGGCAATGCGCAGAAGATCGCTCATCAGCTGTGCTCCTGCTTCTTCGTGTAAGCCCTCATCAGAAATAGCCCTCTCGCTTGCGGTCTTCCATCGCCGCCTCGGACACTCGGTCGTCGCCGCGTGTCGCGCCGCGCTCGGTGATCCGCGACGACGCCACCTCGGCAAGCACCGCCTGCACGTCAGTGGCATCCGAGAGCACGGCGCCGGTTGTCGAACCGTCGCCCACGGTGCGGTAGCGCACCGAAAGCGTTTGTAGCTCTTCGCCGTCACGCGGCCCACCCCACGGCCCGGGGGTCAGCAGCATGCCGTCCCGGTTGAACACCTCGCGCTCATGCGCGTAGTAGAGGTTGGCCAGCTGTACGTTTTCGCGGGCGATGTAACGCCAGACGTCCAGCTCTGTCCAGTTGCTGATCGGGAAGACCCGGACGTGTTCGCCCGGAGAGTGTCGGCCGTTGTACAGGCTCCACAGCTCGGGGCGCTGCTTCTTGGGGTCCCATTGTCCGAATGAATTGCGCAGGCTGAAGATTCGCTCCTTGGCGCGTGAGCGTTCCTCATCACGACGTCCACCGCCCAGTACGGCGTCAAACTTGTTGTCGGTGATGGCCTCAAGCAGCGGAATGGTCTGCAACGGGTTACGGATGCCGTCGGGCCGCTCGGTCAGGCGGCCATCGGCGAGGTAATCCTCCACCTTGGCGACCACCAGACGCAGATTGTGTCGTTCGACGATCTCATCGCGGAAATCGAGCACCTCGGGGAGGTTGTGCCCGGTGTCCACATGTAGCAGCGAGAAGGGAAGCGGCGCGGGCCAAAAGGCCTTGAGTGCAGTGTGCAGCAGCACCGTCGAATCCTTGCCGCCCGAGAACAGCAGCACCGGGCGCTCGAACTCGCCGGCCACCTCGCGGATGATGTGGATGGACTCGGATTCGAGGTCGGTAAGGGTTTCGGTCTGATTCAACCCGGTCTGATTCAACACGGAATCCATCTCGCTCTTCACGGTCGTCATGAGGCGTGCAACCCACATTCTGTCTTGGACAGGCCCTGCCAGCGTCCGCTGCGGGCATCGCCGCCGAGTGCCGGCTTGGCCGTGCACGGGGCACAGCCGATCGACGGATACCCCTCGTCCACAAGCGGATTCACCAGCACGCCATGCTCATCGGCGTACTTCTGCATATCGTCGTCAGTCCAGGCCGCGATCGCGTTGATCTTCACCAGCCCGAACGCCTCGTCGAAACTGATGAGCGGCGCGTTGGCGCGGGTTGGTGCGTCGACCCGGCGCAGCCCGGTTACCCAGGCCGAGTATCCGGCGAGCGACTTGCGTAGCGGCACCACCTTGCGCAGCCGGCAGCATTCGGCGGGATCGCTGGCGAACAGGTCCTTGCCCACCAGCTCGTCCTGCTGCGCCACCGTCTGTTCGGGGGCCACGTTCACAATGTGAATGTCGTACACCGATTCGACGGCGTCGCGCGTGCCCATCGTCTCGGCGAAGTGATACCCGGTGTCCAGGAACAACACGTCAACGCCCGGACGCACCTGTACGGCAAGGTCAACGAGCACCGCGTCCTGCATATTGGACGCGACCACGTACCCGCCGGGGGCGTCGCGGAAGTTCTCGTCGGTCCACCGCAGCAGCTCTTCGGCGGAGGCATTCTGTAGCTCGGCGGCACCCCGGGCGGCCAGCTCCCGGAGCTGCTCGACGTCCTTGGTACTCGTGTCGGTACTCATCGTAAATCTGCCTCTTCGGCCCGAACCGCCCACTGCGCGAAGCGTTCCCCATCGGTGCGCTGCTTCACGAAGTTACGTGCCACCCGGTCGATGTAGTCGCCGAGCTCGGTGCTGGTGACCTTGTGCTGGCGCAGCTTGCGGCCAAAACCGCTGTCGAGGCCCAGGCTTCCGCCCAGGTGCACCTGGAAGCCCTCGACGCTGTTCCCGTCGCCGTCATCAACCATCTGACCCTTGAAGCCGATATCGGCGACCTGTGACCGCGCGCAGGAGTTCGGGCAGCCGTTGATGTTGATCGTGACGGGGGTGTCGAGCTGAGCGTTCAGGTCGACCAGGCGTTGCTCAAGCTCTGGCACCAGATCCTGTGCACGCTTGCGGGTCTCGGTGAACGACAGTTTGCAGTACTCGATACCGGTGCAGGCCATCAGGTTCTTGCGCCAATGCGAGGGCCGTGACGGGAGCCCCAGCGCGTCAAGCCCTGCGGTGAGTTCGCCGAGCTTGTCATCGGGGACGTCGAGGATGATCAGCTTCTGGTACGGCGTGAACCTGACCCGGTCCGATCCGGCCTTCTCGGCGAGGTCGGCGACCGCCGACAGGATGGTTCCGGACACTCGCCCCGCGATCGGGGAAACGCCAACGGCGTTGAGCCCGTTCTTAAGTCGCTGCACGCCGACATGGTCGATCGGCCGCGTCGCTTGTACGGGGGCGGGTCCGTCGATTAGTGGCCGCTTGAGGTACTCGGTTTCGAGCACTTCCCGGAACTTTTCCACTCCCCAGTCCTTGACCAGGAACTTCAGTCGCGCCTTGGCCCGGAGGCGTCGGTACCCGTAGTCGCGGAAGATGCTGACGACGCCCTCCCAGACGTCGGGCACGTCCTCCAAGGGCACCCATACGCCGAGGCGCTGGGCCAGCATGGGGTTAGTGGACAGGCCACCGCCGACCCAGACATCCAGGCCGGGCCCGTGCTCGGGGTGCACCACACCGATGAACGCCACGTCATTGATCTCGTGGACCACGTCTTGCAGGCCGGAGATGGCCGTCTTGAACTTGCGGGGAAGGTTGGCGTACTCCTTCTTCCCGATGTACCGGCGCACGATCTCGTCCATCGCCGGCGTCGGATCGAGCACCTCGTCGAGGGACTCACCCGCCACCGGGGATCCGAGGATCACGCGGGGGCAGTCGCCGCAGGCCTGTGTGGTGTACAGGCCGACCTCGTCGAGACGACGCCAGATCTCCGGCATGTCCTCGACCCGAATCCAGTGGTACTGCACGTTTTCCCGATCGGACAGATCGGCGGTGTCACGTGCGTACGTGGTCGAGAGGTCGCCCAGGGTGCGCAGTGCGTTGACTGACAACGCGCCGCCATCGGAGCGCACGCGCAGCATGAAGTGGTCGTCCTCAAGCATGTCGGTGTTGTCGTCACCGGTCCATGTGCCGTCGTAACCCTGCTTGCGCTGGGTGTACAGGCCCCACCACCGGAACCGGCCACGCAGGTCGGTTTTGTCGATGCTGTCGAATCCCTGCTTGGCATAGATGGTTTCGATGCGCTCGCGCACATTGAGCGGGTGGTCGTCCTTCTTCACCTGCTCGTTGGAGTTGAGCGGTTCGTGGTCACCGAGGGCCCACTGGCCTTCGCTGCGCGGTGGTTTGGGACGAGCTGTGCGAGCGGGCTGTGTCTCGCTGGTGGTCATGGTGCTCCTCAAAAAGCAGGCACGGTCGTGGGCGACACACCGGGGGCTGACCGGAGGCGCAAATCCTCACGACCGTTGGGATGGCAGACGGGCAGGATTACGTCGCTAGGGGAGACAACACGCGCTACAGACACGCTTCAGGTCGATATGCCGCCGCGCGACAAGGGGGACCTGATGTGTGCTCACCCGGCCAATTGTGCCATGTAAAGCGGGCACCCCGCGCGACCGGGTCGTAATTCTGCTCATTATGAGCAAAACCCCTATTTGGTGTGGGGGATTCCCGCCAGGAACCATCCAGATTTTTTTCTCCGTCGGGCCCTGGCACACACTTGACCCGTGAAGCCCGAGACGATCGCGATTCTGCCGCCCTTGGTGCCGGCGGAGGGGCGTCCGTTCGGGATCTACGTGCATGTGCCGTTCTGTGCCACACGCTGCGGATACTGCGACTTCAACACCTATACCGCCGACGAGCTCGGAGACGGTACCTCGCCCGGCGGTTGGCTGGAGGCGTTGCGCGCTGAGCTGGAGCTGGCCGCTCAGGCCCTCGATCGAGCCCCGTCAGTGGAGACCGTGTTCGTGGGCGGCGGCACCCCGTCAATGCTGGGCGGTTCCGGGCTCACCGAGGTACTCGACGCGATCCGCGCCCATTTCACGCTCGCTCCGGGCGCCGAGGTGACCACGGAAGCGAACCCCGAATCCACCTCACCAGCGTTCTTTGAGGCGATCCGTGCCGCCGGATACACCCGGGTCTCCTTGGGCATGCAGTCCGCCGCCCCGCATGTGCTGGCCACGCTGGACCGGGTGCACGCACCGGGCCGGGCGGTGGCCGCCGCGCAGGAGGCGCGTGCGGCCGGTCTCGGGCATGTCAACCTCGACCTGATCTATGGCACCCCCGGGGAGACCGATGACGACCTGCGCCGGTCCATCGACGCGGTGCTCGACGCCGGGGTCGACCATGTATCGGCGTACGCGCTGGTCGTCGAGGAGGGCACCGCGCTCGCGCGACGTGTTCGTCGCGGAGAGCTGCCGAGTCCGGACGAGGACGCCCTGGCTGACCGCTACCAACTTCTCGATACCGCACTCTCGCAGGCGGGACTGGGCTGGTACGAGGTCTCCAACTGGGCCCGACCGGGCGGGCACTGCCGCCACAACATGGGGTACTGGGCCGGCGGTGATTGGTGGGGCGCCGGGCCCGGCGCTCACGGACATGTCAGCGGGGTGCGGTGGTGGAATGTCAAGCATCCCAACACCTATGCGAAGCACCTCGGGGAGGGGCGGCTCCCAGTAGGCGGGCACGAGATTCTCAGCCCCGCAGAGCGGCATACCGAAGAGGTATTGCTGGCGGTGCGGTTGAACACCGGAATCGCGTTGGCGGACTTGACTGTCGACGAGCGCAGCCGAGTACCCGCAGTGGTCGCGGGCGGACTGGGTCAGGTGCTGGGCGATCGGCTGGTGCTCACCGATCGGGGACGACTGCTCGCCGACGGTGTGGTGCGCACGATTCTGGATTAGTGCAGTGCATCCATGTCGAAAACCCTGGCGTGCAGCACAACCCGGTTGCGTAGCGCGGCCCGCACGGCCCGGTGCAGTCCGTCCTCCAAGTAGATGACGCCCTGCCACTGCACGGCGTGTGGAAACAGGTCGCCGTAAAACGTGGAGTCCTCACTGAGCAGCCGGTCCAGGGCGAGCACCGTGGTGGTGGTGACGAGCTCGTTGAGGCGGATCTGTCGGGGCGGGATGCGTGACCAATCCCGGGATGAGAGCCCGTGTTCCGGATAAGGCTTTCCCTCGCGAACACCCTTAAAAATCATCCGCGCGTGCCTGCCGTCTCGGCCGTCATAACATCTGAGGTTAGCGTGAACGGCCCGGCCGCAGAGTTGGCCCAGCGTGGCCCCGTAAAATGATTGGCAAACCACGCCCTAGGAGGTGACCATGGCCAGTGCCGACGACCGGCGATTCGAGGTGCTGCGCGCCATCGTCGCCGACTATGTCACCACCAAGGAGCCGATCGGCTCCAAGGCCCTCGTCGACAGGCATGGCCTCGGAGTTTCCAGCGCCACGGTCCGCAACGATATGGCCGTCCTGGAGTCCGAGGGATACATCGCCCAACCACACACCAGCTCAGGGCGGATTCCGACGGAAAAGGGCTACCGCGAATTCGTGAACCGGCTCGAGGACGTCAAACCGCTCTCGGGTGCCGAGCGCAAGGCCATCCTCAACTTCCTGGAGGGCGGCGTCGACCTCGATGACGTGCTGCGCCGCGCGGTGCGGCTGCTGGCACAGATGACCCGCCAGGTCGCCATCGTGCAGTATCCGACGTTGTCCTCGTCCAGCGTGCGCCATCTGGAGGTGGTGTCGCTGACCCCGGCCAGGCTGCTGTTGGTCGTCATCACCGACAACGGACGGGTCGACCAGCGGATTGTGGAGCTCGGTGACGTCATCAACGACGACAAACTCGGTCGGCTGCGCGTGCTGCTGGGTGCGGCATTGGACGGTAAGAAACTGTCGGCGGCTTCGGTGGCCGTCGCCGAGCTGGCAGATCAGGCGCCTGACGAGCTGCGCGACGTTCTCACGCGCGCCGCGACGGTCTTGGTGGAGACCCTCGTCGAGCATCACGAGGAGCGCCTACTGCTCGGCGGAACGGCCAACCTGACCCGCAACGCCGCCGATTTCGGTGGCCAGCTGCGCACCGTCCTGGAAGCGCTGGAGGAGCAGGTGGTGGTGTTGCGCTTGCTCGCCGCACAGCAGGAGGCCGGTCGGGTCACCGTGCACATCGGTCACGAAACCGCTGCTGAGCAGATGGTGGGCACTTCCGTCGTCTCCACCCCGTATGGTGCGGGCGGAGCGGTATTCGGCGGAATGGGTGTGCTGGGACCCACACGGATGGACTACCCAGGAACCATCGCGAACGTCGCGGCGGTTGCCATGTATATCGGCGAAGTGCTAGCCAATCGCTAGCAGTATGTGAATTAGACAGAGACAACAAGACGGAGCGAGACCAACACAGTGGCGCGTGATTACTACGGCATCCTCGGGGTCGTCAAGGGTGCCAGCGACGGCGAGCTGAAGCGGGCATACCGCAAGCTGGCTCGCGAGCTGCACCCCGATATCAACCCCGATGAGCAGGCTCAGGCCCGGTTCAAGGAGGTCAGCGTCGCCTACGAGGTGCTGACCGATCCCGAGAAGCGGCGCATCGTCGACCTCGGTGGTGACCCGCTGGAGAACGGTGGCGGTGGCAACGGTTTCGGCGGCGGCTTCGGTTCCGGGTTCGGTGGTCTTGGCGACGTTTTCGAGGCGTTTTTCGGCGGATCGGCCGGAGGATCGCGCGGTCCCCGCGGAAGGGTTCAGCCCGGATCCGACTCGCTGCTGCGGATGCGGCTCGATCTCTTGGAATGTGCGACCGGTGTCAGCAAGCAGGTGACGGTCGACACCGCGATCCTGTGCGACGGATGTACGGGCAAGGGCACCCACGGAGATTCGGCGCCGAGTGCCTGTGAGACCTGTGGTGGGCGCGGTGAGGTGCAGACCGTGCAGCGCTCGCTGCTCGGCCAGGTGTTGACGTCACGGCCCTGCCCGACCTGTCAGGGGGCCGGTGAGGTCATCACCGATCCGTGCCACAAATGCGGTGGCGACGGCCGCGTGCGTGCGCGGCGTGAGATCGCGGTCAAGATTCCGGCCGGTGTCGGCGACGGGATGCGGGTGCGGCTCGCCGCTCAGGGCGAGGTCGGCCCCGGCGGTGGCCCGGCGGGTGACCTGTATGTCGAGGTGCACGAGAAGCCGCACGATGTGTTCATTCGCGATGGCGATGACCTGCACTTCACGGTCCGCGTCCCGATGGTCGAGGCGGCGTTGGGCACCAGCGTGTCCGTCGACGCCATCATCGACGGGTCCACGGTCATCAAGGTGGACCCGGGTTCGCAGCCGGGTTCGGTGGTGACGCTGCGCGGTAAGGGCATGCCGCATCTGCGCACCGGTGTCCGCGGGAATCTGCATGCGCACCTGGATGTGGTGGTGCCGACGCGGATGGACACCAAGGAACGCGAGCTGCTGAAGGACTTCAAGAAGACCCGGCATAAGGAAGCCGCCGAGGTGGTGTGGGCGGATTCGGCGTCGGGCGGGGTGTTCTCGCGGCTGCGCGAGGCGTTCACGGGTCGGTAGTAGTCACCGATGGCGGCTGCCACCATCTTCTACGTCGAGCGGGTCCCCTCCGAGGGTGAGCAGGCGGTCCTTGATGGCGATGAGGGGCATCACGCGACACGGGTGCTGCGCATGCGGGTCGGTGAATCCGTCATGGTGTGCGACGGCGCGGGCGAGGTAGGTGACGGCGTCGTGGCCTCCGTTGACCGTGCGGGACTGTCGGTCGAGGTGACGCGGCGTTGGAGTGTTAGCCCGGCAGATCCCAAAGTGACTGTGGTGCAGGCACTTCCCAAATCGGAGCGTTCCGAGCTGGCCGTAGAGCTGGCGGTTGAGGCCGGTGCCGACGAAATCGTCCCCTGGCAGGCGCAGCGATGCGTGTCGCGCTGGGATGAGCAGAGGGCAGATAAGGGGCAGCGGCGTTGGGAGGCCGTCGCGCGTGCGGCGTCACGGCAGTCCCGACGGGCATTCGTGCCTGTGGTTGGGGCACCGGTCGGCACGGTTGACCTGGCCGAACTGGTGCGTCGGCGGGTCGCCGGCGGTGCCGTCGCGCTGGTGCTGCATGAATCGGCCACCGCGGCGCTGCGCTTGATGCGCGAACAGCTGTCTTTGGCGCCCTCGGTGGTGCTGATCGTGGGGCCCGAGGGCGGTGTCACGGACGAGGAACTGGCGGTTTTGGCGGGGGCGGGTGCCGTTCCGGTGCGACTGGGGCCGACGGTGTTGCGGACGTCTACCGCGGCGGCCGTTGCGCTGGGGGCACTCGGGGTGCTGACGAATCGGTGGGCCGGCGCCCCGCTGGAGCACAAAGGCGTGGAGCCTGGCGACGCAGAGCGGTAAACTTAGAGGTCACCAAACCCAGAGAGTAGGCATCGAAAAGCACGTGACGAGCCGAGAACAAGACGCTGCTGCGGACGTACGTAGCAGCGTCGAGATTCCGAACGATCTCATCATGGGCCTGCTGGGTTCAGCTGATGAAAACCTGCGTGAGCTCGAGGACGTCCTTTCCGCCGATGTGCACGCCCGCGGAAACACCATCACCTTCACCGGCGAACCCGCCGATGTGGCGTTGGCCGAGCGGGTGGTCTCCGAGCTGATCGAGATCGCGCATCGCGGTCAGCAGCTGACGCCCTCGACGGTTCGGCATACCGTGGCGATGCTGACCGGTGACGGAGGCGAGTCGCCCGCCGAGGTGCTGAGCCTGGACATCCTGTCGCGGCGCGGTAAGACCATCCGGCCAAAGACGTTGAACCAGAAGCACTATGTGGACGCGATTGACGCCAACACCATCGTCTTCGGTATCGGCCCGGCCGGTACCGGCAAGACGTATCTGGCAATGGCCAAGGCGGTCAACGCGTTACAGAGCAAGCAGGTGTCCCGCATCATCCTGACCCGCCCGGCGGTCGAGGCGGGGGAGCGGCTGGGATTCTTGCCCGGCACGCTCAGTGAGAAGATCGACCCGTATCTGCGGCCGTTGTACGACGCGCTGCACGACATGATGGACCCCGAGCTGATTCCCAAGTTGATGGACGCCGGTGTCATCGAGGTCGCCCCGCTGGCCTACATGCGCGGACGAACGATCAACGACGCGTTCATCATTCTCGACGAGGCGCAGAACACCACCGCCGAGCAGATGAAGATGTTCCTCACCCGGCTGGGGTTCGGCTCCAAGATCGTGGTGACCGGCGACATCACGCAGGTCGACTTGCCGGGCAGCGCTCGTTCGGGTCTGCGCGCGGCCATGGACATTCTGGACAATATCGGGGGTATTCACTTCTCGGAGTTGACCAGTGCCGATGTAGTGCGCCACCGGCTGGTGTCGGAGATCGTGGACGCGTACGCGCGGTTCGAAGAATCGGACGTGCCAGGCAATCGCCAGCAGCGGCGCGCGTCGGGGAACCGGGGTAGGCAGCGATGAGCATAGAGGTTGTCAACGAGTCGGGCGTCGACGTCGCCGAGGGCGAGCTGGTCAGCGTCGCACGGTTCACCATCGCGGCAATGGATGTGCATCCTGCTGCGGAACTTTCGATGATGCTCGTCGACTTGGCGGCGATGGCCGACTTACACATGCGATGGATGGACCTGCCCGGGCCCACCGACGTGATGTCCTTCCCGATGGACGAGCTGGAGCCCGGCGGGCGGCCCGACTCGCCCGAGCCTGGGCCGTCGATGCTCGGAGACATTGTGCTGTGCCCGCCGTTCGCAGCGGAACAGGCTGAGGCGGCCGGGCATTCGCTTGCTCACGAGCTGGCGCTGCTGACCGTGCACGGGGTGCTGCACCTGTTGGGGTACGACCACGCCGAACCCGAGGAAGAGCGCGAGATGTTCGCGCTGCAGAATCAGCTGCTGCAGGACTGGTACGAGCAGCAGGCTCAGCTGTATCGCGATAGCCGTCTGCTCGACAAGTCGCGGCACTTCGACCAGTGAGCGTCTCGTCTAACGGTCCGGATACTGAATGGCCGGCATAGGGCTGCTGCTGGCGGCGATCGTGCTCGTCGGCCTCGGCGGTGCGTTCGCGGCTATTGACGCGGCCATCAACACGGTATCGTCGGCGCGCGTCGACGAGCTGGTTCGTGAGGAAAGACCGGGTGCGGTAAGGCTTTCCGTGGTCATCCGGGAGCGCCCGCGCTACGTGAACCTGGTGGTACTGCTGCGCACGGTGTGCGAGATTCTCTCGACGGTGTTTCTGGTTGGATACCTGACGGCACGCGTGAGCCTGGTTGCCGCGCTGATGATTTCGGCGATCGTCATGGTGGTGACGAGCTTCGTGGCGATCGGGGTGGGTCCGCGCACCTTGGGCCGTCAACATGCATATTCGATCGCGTTGGGTGCTGCTGTTCCGTTGCAGGTGATTTCGGTGCTGCTGGGGCCCATTTCGCGGCTGCTCATCGTGCTCGGTAATGCGGTCACCCCCGGGCGTGGATTCCGTAACGGTCCGTTCTCCTCCGAGATCGAGCTGCGCGAGGTGGTCGATATGGCCCAGCAGCGTGGCGTGGTGGCCGACAACGAGCGCCGGATGATCCAGTCGGTGTTCGAGCTGGGCGATACTCCCGCCCGCGAGGTGATGGTGCCGCGCACCGAAATGGTGTGGATCGAGAGCGACAAGACGGCCGGGCAGGCGACGTCACTGGCGGTGCGCAGCGGGCATTCACGCATCCCGGTGGTCGGGGAGAACGTCGACGACGTGGTCGGCGTCGTCTTCCTCAAAGACCTTGTGCAGCAGACGTACTACTCGATGAACGGTGGGCAGGACGTCAACGTGGCGCAGGTGATGCAGCCGGCGGTGTTCATCCCTGACTCCAAGCCGTTGGATGCGCTGCTTCGGGAGATGCAGTTGCACCGTAAGCATATGGCGCTGCTCGTCGACGAGTACGGGGCGATTGCCGGGTTGGTGACCATCGAGGACGTGCTGGAGGAGATCGTCGGCGAGATCGCCGACGAGTACGACCACGACGAGGTCGCTCCGGTGGAGGAATTGGGTAACAAGATATTTCGTGTCTCCGCCAGGTTGCCCATCGAGGACCTGGGTGAGCTGTATGGCATCGAATTCGACGAGGACCTGGACGTCGAGACCGTGGGTGGGCTACTGGCCCTTGAGCTGGGTCGTGTTCCGCTGCCGGGCGCCAAGATCGGCTCACATGGACTGCTGTTAGAGGCCGAGGGCGGCCCGGATGCACGTGGCCGGGTACGCATCGGCACCATTCTGATAAAGCCTGATCCGGAAGCATCGCAGGACGAGGAAGCGAAGGAACGCAATGAGTGACTCAGACGCTGAGGACAACAAGCTGGTCGTGCTGGCCCGTGGGGCCATGGGCCGCGCAGAGGCCACGTCGGGTGCCGCGGTGCGCGACGGCGACGGCCGTACCTATGCGGGTGCGCCGGTAGCACTTTCGGCGCTGTCGCTGACGGCGCTGCAAGCCGCCGTGGCTGCGGCGGTGTCCAGTGGCGCGTCGGCCATCGAGGCTGCTGTGCTCGTCGGGGGTTCTCACGAAGACGTGGGTATCGAGGCGGTGCGGGAGTTGTCGCCGTCGGCGAACGTCATCGTGACCGACCGCACGGGCCTGCGCACGGGGCAGCTGTGAGCGAGTCCTCTCCGGCGTTCAGGTCCGGATTCATCTGTTTCATCGGGCGGCCCAATACCGGCAAGTCGACGCTGACCAATGCCTTGGTGGGCCAGAAGGTAGCGATCACCTCCAGCCGGCCGCAGACCACCCGGCACACGATTCGCGGGATTGTGCACCGTGAGAACTTCCAGATCGTGCTCGTCGACACTCCGGGTTTGCATCGGCCGCGCACGCTGTTGGGCAAGCGGCTCAACGACCTTGTACGCGATACATATTCCGAGGTCGACGTGATCGGGTTGTGCATCCCGGCCGATGAGCGAATTGGCCCGGGGGACAAGTGGATCTACGAGCAGATCAAGCTTGTCTCGCCGCGCACGACGCTCGTCGCCGTCGTCACCAAGATCGACAAGGTGAGCAAGGAACAGGTCGCCGAACAGCTGCTCGCGGTGTCCGAGCTCGTCGGTCCTGATGTTGACATCGTGCCGGTGTCGGCGGTTTCCGGTGCCCAAGTTGAGCTGCTCACAGAGGTTTTGGCGTCGAAGCTGCAGCCCGGTCCGGCGTTCTATCCGGATGGCGAGCTGACCGATGAGCCCGAAGAGGTGCTCATGGCCGAGCTGATCCGTGAGGCGGCACTCGAAGGGGTGCGCGACGAACTGCCGCACTCGCTGGCGGTGGTGATCGACGAGGTGAACGAGCGCGAAGGGCGTGCCGAGGGATCCGAGCTGATCGACGTGCACGCGATTCTGTACGTCGAGCGTGACAGCCAAAAAGGCATCGTCATCGGCAAGGGCGGTTCGCGGCTGCGTGAAGTAGGGACCAACGCGCGCAAGCAGATTGAGAATCTGCTGGGCACCAAGGTGTTCCTGGATCTGCGCGTCAAGGTCGCCAAGAACTGGCAGCGCGACCCCAAGCAGCTCGGCAAGCTCGGCTTCTGATTCCCATCCCTCCTGCCGACACGCCGTGTTTTGCGTCGGCTACTCGCGAAATGCGTCGAAAACCGTAGTTTCGGCAACTTGTCGGTGGGGCGTGCAACGGTCCTGTCATGGGTGGGCTCATCGTTGCAAGCGAGGCACTGGCGTCGGGGATTCTCACGCCGCAAGAACTGCGCAAGGATTACGTGAAGGTGTTCCAAAACGTGCACCGTCGACGGTGTATCGAGCCGACGTCCGCACTGCGCGCGGAAGCGGCGTTCTTGTGGTCAGGACGTAAGGCAGTGGTGTGCGGTGTATCGGCGGCCTCGTTGCACGGCAATCTGTGGATATCGGCTGGTCGGCCGGCAGAGTTGATCCGGCGGCGACATGATTCCCCAGCAGGCATAGTCATTCACGACGACACGTTGCTACCCGGGGAACAGATGACCGTGCAGGGGATTGCGGTGACTACGCCAGCCCGCACCGTTTTTGATATCGGTCGCCGAGTGCGGCTAGGTCGAGCGATCGAACTCGCAGATGTGCTCCTCCGCTTGTGCACCGTGGATTCGGTGATCGGCGTCGCCGGTCAGCATCGCGGTGCACGGGGCCTGAGGCAGCTGGAGCGGGTGTTGGCATTGACCGATCCTGGGGCCGAGTCGGTGCAGGAGACGCGGCTGCGTCTCTGCATTGTTGACGCCGGATTACCGGAACCTGAGACACAGATCGAGCTGCGTGGGCCCGACGGTCGAGTGATTCGGCTCGACATGGGCTGGCGGGAACAACGCGTCGCCGCCGAGTTCGATGGCGCGCAACATTGGGGCGACTCTGTGCAGCATCGCCGTGACATCGAGCGGCAGGAGTTCATCGCTTCGGTGGGCTGGAGGCTTGTGCGGGTGAGCCGAGACCAGCTGACGCAACAGCCGGGTGCAGTCATCGCACGTGTCCGCGCCGCGCTGGCCGCCGGCCAGCGTGCAGCCTAGATAATCGAAACTACGGTTTTCGACGCATTTCGCGAGTAGCCGACGCAAAACACGGCGTGTCGGCGCGAAGGCCCGCGTCACCACCAGGGGTCGGGGGTTTCCGATGCCCAGTTATTGATCGACTCCAGCTGCGCGGCAAGGGAAATCAGCAGCGGCTCGCTGTTCGCCGGTCCCATGAGCTGCACACCGATCGGCAGCCCGTCCTCGGTGAAACCCGCGGGCACATTGATCGACGGCCAGCCAAGCACATTCCACGGCCATGTCATGGGGCAGGCGCCGATCTGCCCGCGATCCGTCGCGATACTGCCGATATCGTCGAAATCGTAGATACCCGTGGGTGGTTGGGCGGTCGTGGGCGCCAACACGACATTGAAGCTGCCGAAGATCGTGCCGACGCGCGCCTGCAACCGAGGCTCCGCCGCTCGCGCCCGACGCAATGCCACACCGCCGAGACGCCGACCCACCCGCATATTCGCCACGGTGCGCTGGTCCCAATGTGCCCCGGCATCGAGGCGGTCCAGCCACGGCAGCAGCCCGGCGGTCGCTCGCGGCAGGAAGTTCAGGCCGAGTCCGATTCCGTAATCCGGATCGCCCTCGGACATCATGTGCCCGAGTGAACGCAGCTGGTGGCCCACATAGCGGGTGGCGGCTTCGATCGTCGGATGGATGCGCGCCGAGAAACCCGAGAACGGAACCTTGAGCGACAGTGCGATTCGAAGCTGACCCGGGTCTTCGCCGACGGCGTCGATGGCCCGAACCTGTGGAGGCTTATGCAGGTCTCCTGGAGCGTTGCCCGCGGCCGCATCCAACAGCAGGGCGGCATCGGCAACCGTGCGGGCCAGGGGCCCGTTGACCGTTATCCCGTTGAACGCCTCGGCAAGTGGCCACGTGGAGATGCGGCCACGCTGCGGCTTGATGCCGATCAAATGCGTCCATGCGGCCGGAATTCGCACGCTCCCAGCACCATCGGAGCCCATGGCGGCCGTGACCAGCCCCGCGGCAACCGCTGCGGCGCTACCGCCCGACGATCCGCCGGGGGTATGTCCGCGGCTCCACGGATTGCGGGTATGCCCGAAGCCGGGCCCGCTGGTGAATGCCCACTGGCCGAGCTCACAGGTATTGGTCTTCCCGACGATCACCGCGCCCGCTGCCCGCAGCCGTCGCACCACCTCGGCGTCCTCGGACTCCGAGCCGACCGCCCCGGCCGTACCGAATGCGGTTGGTGTGCCTGCCAAGTCGGTGTCGTCCTTGATGGCAATGGGCACCCCGAGCAACGGCTGCCGCTCGCCCCTGGTTAACCGTTGGTCGGCAGCCGTGGCGTCAGCGAGGGCGCTCTTGGTGCACACCACCCGGAACGCGTTGAGCGTCGGCTGGCTGGCTTTGATCGCGTTCAGTGCGCTGAGCGTCAATGAAATGGAGCTGACCGAACCGTCTGCTAGCGCGGCAGCCTGGGACGTCAGCGTGGGAAAGCCCGACATGAGGAGAAGGGTAAGCGGTCGAAATAGTGCGTCAATACGGGGAATCGTCGGTACCAGATGGGAAACTGTCCGAATGCGGCTTTATCGGGATCGTGCTGTCGTGCTGCGGCAGCACAAGCTCGGCGAGGCCGACCGCATCGTGACCCTGCTGACCCGCCAACATGGCCTGGTGCGGGCGGTCGCCAAGGGAGTCCGCCGCACCCGCAGCAAGTTTGGGTCACGGCTGGAACCATTCGCGCATATCGACGTGCAGCTGCATCCGGGACGCAATCTCGACATCGTCACCCAGGTACAGGCCATCGACGCCTTCGCGGTGGACATCGTCAGTGACTACGGCCGATATACCACCGCCTGCGCCGTCCTGGAGACCGCCGAGCGGATCGCCGGTGAAGAGCGCGCGCCGGCCCTTGCCCTGCACCGGTTGACGGTCGGCGCCTTGAGGGCCATCGCCGACCAGCAGCGCTCCCGGGAACTAGTCCTCGACGCATACCTGTTGCGCGCCATGAGCATTGCCGGGTGGGCGCCTGCCATCATCGAGTGCGCGCGCTGCGCAGCTCCCGGCCCGCACCGTGCATTCCATGTGGCGGCGGGTGGCAGCGTCTGCGTGCACTGTCGTCCGGCGGGCGCGGCTACCCCGCCGCAGGGTGTGCTGGAACTCATGGCCGCACTGCATGACGGTGATTGGGCGGCCACCGATGACGTGCCGCAGGCGCAGCGCACCCAGGCCAGTGGACTGATCGCGGCGCATTTGCAGTGGCACTTGGAACGCAAGCTGCGGACACTTCCGCTCGTCGAGCGCGGCAGCAGGTTAAATATGAGCCATGGTGAAGAGCAGCCCGCCCGATCCGCAGCAGGATAAGTACTACACGGATTGGGCAGACGTCCCGACTGGCTACGTCCCGACGTTCCCGGACAAGACGGTGTTCCCGGCCGTGTTCCCCAAACTGCTGCCCGGCGTCGGCCCCGGTGGCACCCGCCCGCATCCTGCGCCGAAGCATCCGTCTGGCGCCGTACCGCCGGCCATCCCCAAGGAGCTGGTTCCCCGGCACGTCGCGGTGGTGATGGATGGCAACGGCCGCTGGGCGCGCGCCCGCGGGCTGCCGCGCACCGAGGGCCACAAGATGGGCGAGGCCACCATGATGGACATGGTCTGCGGTGCCATCGAGATGGGCATCCCGTGGCTCACCACCTACGCCTTCTCGACGGAGAACTGGCGCCGCCCCGCGGACGAGGTGCGCTTCCTTATGGGCTTCAACCGTGACGTGGTGAAGCGGCGCCGACATGATCTGAACAACATGGGCGTGAGGTTCCGCTGGGCCGGCCAGAAGACGCGGCTGTGGAGCAGCGTCTACAAGGAGCTTGAGATCACCGAAGAGCTCACCAAGAACAACAGCACACTGACGCTGACCACCTGCATCAACTACGGCGGCCGGGCCGAAATTGCCGAAGCGACGCGGAGAATCGCCCGGTTGGTGGAGTCCGGGCAGCTCAAGCCGGACCGCATCACCGAGGAGACCATCGCCAAGTACCTCGATGAGCCGGATATGCCCGATGTCGACATGTTCTTGCGTCCGTCCGGTGAGTTCCGGTCGAGCAACTTCATGATGTGGCAGTCGGCATATGCCGAGTTCGTGTTTCAGGAGAAGATGTACCCCGACTTTGACCGCCGCGACCTGTGGGCGGCCTGCCTGGAATACGCCCAGCGCGACCGGCGATTCGGGTCGGCGTAATGCCTGACGACGCAGACGACGTGCTCGACCGGGTGTATCGGGTACTGCACCCGGTGCTGCCGGTGACCAAGGAATCCGATGGCGCGCTGACCGCCAATTACGAGGGCACGCTGAGCTCGATCCGTGCGGTCACCATCGCGGCGGGTTTGGATGTGGTGTCGCTGTCGCAGGTGCTGGCCTGGGACGTAGCCGTCAACGCAAAATCGCGGCAGCTGGTGGACGGGCTCGCGCAAAAGTCCCTCTTCGGGAATATTCTGCTGATGGCGAAGGGGCGCAAGGCAGATGTGTTGCTGCGCTACAACTTTCCCGCCACTGGCATTTCCGATGAGGCGCTGGTGACGCTGCTACTGATGGTGTTCTCGACCGGTGCTGACGCACGTAAGGAGCTGGGGAACTAGGGGCGGATGGCCTTCGTGCACTTGCTGCAGTCGCCGAACACCTCGACGGTGTGAGTGACGTTGGTGAACCCGTGTTCGTCGGCGATGTCGGCCGCCCACGCCTCCACTGCACCCGCCTGCACCTCGACAGCGAAACCGCAGTTCTGGCATACCAGGTGGTGGTGGTGCCCGTCGGAACAGCGGCGGTAGACCGATTCCCCGGTGTCGTTACGCAGCACGTCGACGTCACCCGACAGTGACATCGTCTGCAGGGTGCGGTAGACGGTGGTCAGGCCGATACCTTCGCCCAAGCGCTTGAGTTCGTCGTGCAGCTCCTGTGCGGACCTGAATTCGTCGGTCCGGTTAAGCAGGGCGGAGATGGCCGCGCGCTGGCGCGTCGAACGCACGGTGCCGGGGCGCGCTTCTT
Source organism: Mycobacterium sp. (assembly GCA_050701835.1). GTDB lineage: Bacteria > Actinomycetota > Actinomycetes > Mycobacteriales > Mycobacteriaceae > Mycobacterium. Next base: position 91,383 of record JBOGDC010000022.1, read on the forward strand.
CGCGCACGCGGCTCATCGGTGTCTTTGGTTCTTCGCGCACGCTGCTCATCGCTGTTCCTCGGCGTGCGCGACGGCGTCGACCACGATGTGCGAGAGATGGTCGTCGACGAGGCGGTACATGACCTCGCGGCCCTGACGTTCACCCGCGACCACTCCGGCGGCCTTGAGGACGCGCAGGTGCTGGCTGATGAGCGGTTGAGCGACACCGACCGCGTCGACCAACTCATGGACACAGCGCTGCGACTCGCGCAGCTGCAGCACGATCGCGATGCGCACAGGTGCGGCCAACGCGCGCAGTAGCTCGCCGGACAGTTCGAGGATCTCGCGAGAGGGCAGCGGCCCTGGCGGCGTCAGCGGAGCGTGTGGCAAGTCCGCATCGACCGGATGCGGAGCCGTGTCCGCCACTGAGTCCATCACTGCGTGTACCTCAACCCAAATCGAGCCCCGGTCTGGCCGGAGACCTGCTGTCGGGTCCGTAGGCAAACCGGACCCGTCTATTGAGGGTAGTAGCCGATCGAGGTTATCGGTGTCAGTGCGCAATCGTGGCGGTCATCCCTCGGTATGGACCGCGCTGAGGCGGGTGTCGAGAACTCGTCACATGATCTTTGCTGTAGCAGTCCCGATTGCCATGCGGTCTGGGCGGCCCGCCGCCCGAAATGCCCTGCGAGAGGCGCTGCTCCTCGGGAAATGGGGGCGACGATGCCGGGTTCGTCCCGGCCGTTGTGGTCGGTTTGCGGTCCCAGGCGTCAAACAAATTCTCATTGCATGCTGGGCCGTTGTGCGTGATCAGGGTCACAGGGCGCTCACAGGTTCCTGCGTTGACATGTGGGCGCGGCATCCCTACGTTTATGCAAACGATAATCGTTTTCAATAAATAATGTGGCGCCTAGCCGAGGAAGGTTGCAATGGCCAGCTTTGCTACCGATACCAATGAGCTGAAGAACACCGCCGGTGCGAATCGGCCGGGGTGGTTCGTCAGCAGACGCGTCGACATCCTCTTCGTCTTCGGCCTGGGCGCTCTGTTGTCGGCGGTTCTTTTCGCGGCCGACGGCCACAAGGGGATCTTCTTGGTAGCGGCCGTGGGTTTCTCGCTGCTCTCCGATCTCCCGCACGTGCTAACCACGACGGCACGGGTCTGGATGGATCCTCGGGAACGGTCCCGGTTCTGGGCGCACTACGTGATCAGCTTCATCGTGGTCGGTGCGATTGTCGCCACGCTGTGGTTCGGCGGCTGGCTCGTCCCGCTGCTGGCCGTTTGGGCGTATTGGCAGGTGTTCCACGTCCTGAAGCAGCACTTCGGCATCATCAACATCTACGCGGCGAAGAATGGCTACAAGGGTCCGCGCAACCGGATCAAATACGCGCTGTACGCCGTCTGCTTGGCCCCGGTGCTGTACCGGGCGAGCCACGGTCTCCACTTCTCCGAGTATGTGGTCTTCGGTCACCGGCTGCCGTTCTCGAACCTGAGTGTGCCGGTGCCTCCCATCCCCGGATTCCTGGTCATCGGTGGATTCGTCTGCGCCGCAGTCTTTTTAGGTGTGGCGGTCTGGGAACAGGTCCAGCTGAAGCGGGCCGGGCAGCGCGCACTGCCGGCAATGTCGGTGGCCACGTTCGTGATCGCGGCGCTGTCCTACAACCTGTCCTACCTGCTGGTCTCGGACCTGTTCGCGCTCATCCTCATCGCGACCACGACGCACAGCCTGCAATACCACCTGATCAACTGGACGCGGAACAACACTCGTTTCGCCCGCACCGAGGACCCAGGCGAGAAGAAGCTGCTGTTGGCGCGGCTGTCCACGCGTAAGGCACTACCGCTCTACATCGGGTTCTTCGCGGGACTCGGCATTCTCGCTGGGCAGCTCGACACGATCATCTTCGCGGTTCCGCTCACCTTCGTGCTGCATCACTTCTACATGGACGGCGCGCTGTGGAAGAGCAAGGGCAACCCCGAACTGGCCTATGACCTAGGGATTGTTCGTGCTGGATAGGGATCTGATCAAGCAGTCGAGTAAGCACCCTGGCCGCCCGTCGGTGTCCGTGCGCAAGGTCGGATCTCGTGACGAAGCCAAGCAGTTCATTGGACTGCCGTGGCGGATCTATGGGGGCGACCCCAACTGGCGGCCCACGCTGCGCCGCGTCGTGCGCGCGAAGATGGACTCGAAGCACAACCCGCTGCACCGGGAGGTGCAGATCGAGAACTTCGTCGCCTATCGGCACGGCAGTCCCGTCGGGCGCATCTCCGCCAGCATCGACTCGGCGTATGTCGAACGGTACGGCGACTGTGCGTTCTTCGGGTTCTTCGAGAGCGAGGACGACGAGGAGGTCGCCGGCGCACTGCTTGGTGCGGCCGAGCAGTGGGCGGCCCGGCGGGACGTCGCGAAGATAGTCGGCCCGTTCAGCTACACCTCGCGCGAAGAGGTCGGGCTCCTGGTGTCCGGATACGACAGGCCGCCGACCATCATGCAGCCGTACAGCCCCCGTTACTACCCGGCGCTCGTGGAGGCGGCCGGATACCGCAAGAAGTTCGACACCGCCTCCTACCGCTGGCATATCGACGGCAGCCAGGAGGTTCGGCAGCGTCTGCTCAAGCGGGCCGACGCGGTAATGCGAGACCAGAGCGTAACCGTGCGTACGGTGCGAATGCGCGATTACGCCCATGAGCTCGAGATGCTGCGCGGTCTCTACAACGACTCGTTCGCCCACCACCCCGAGAATGTTCCGCTCAGCCGTGAGGTGTTTTCCGGTATGGCCGCGGAGATGCGGCCGCTGATTGATCCGAACATCATCAGGATCGTCGAATCCGAGGGCACCCCAGTGGGATTCCTCTTCATGCTGCCGGACGTCAACGAGATCGCCACACGCTCAGGCCGGCTCACGCCCGCGCTGCTGGCGCGGCTGGCGGCCCGCCACGACGGACGCATCCGCGGGATCGGCACCGCCGTCGTGGTGCTCATCGGCGCGGTGCAGACCCAATTCGGGGCGGGGATCGGCAGGATCCTGGCCGGCGAAATTATCCGGACGATCACCACCAGCGGGTATTCCTCGGTCGCGACCACCTGGGTGCACGAGGACAACGTGTGGTCGAATTCGCTGACCGCTCAAATGAAAACAGACCCGGAGAAGATCCATCGCGTCTATCAGAAGGCGCTGTAATGGCCGACCGGACATTGGTCACGGGGGCCACGGGGTACCTGGGTTCCGCGCTCCTCGAATCGTTGGTGGATGGCGGTGAGCGTGTCACGATCCTGACGAACCCCCACGATCCGGGCAGTCTGAGCGATGCGCTGTACTCGCGGGTCGACATCGTCTCTGCCGATATCGCCGACGGGCAGAGTATCGACGATGCGATGCGGGGAGTGTCCCACGTCTATCACCTGGCCGGTATCGCCTCACCGAATTCCCGCCTGGGTCACACGATTTGGCAGACCAATGTGCTCGGCACATACAACGTGGCGCGCGCCGCGGTGCGGCACGAGGTGCAGCGCGTGGTCCACGTGTCGTCGACCGCGGCCATCGGGTATCCGGCCAACGGCGTGGTGGCCGACGAAGACTTTGATCCACGGGACTCGGTGCTCGACAACGTGTACTCCGCGACCAAACGGGCGGGCGAGCGGCTGATGCTGGACTTCGCCGATCACGGATTGGACGTTGTCGTCGTGAACCCGGCCGCGGTATTTGCGCCGGGGAAGGGCCCGGTGCGGTCTTGGCAGGGACTACTGGTCGCCGCGCGTAAGGGCCTGTTGCGGGTGGTGCCGCCGGGCGGCACCGCAGTCTGTTCGGCGCGCGATTTCGTTGCGGGCATTACGGCGGCAATGGCCAAGGGGGACAAGGGGCGCCGCTACATCCTGAGCACCGCGAACTTGTCCTACCGGCATATCGGCGAACTACTGGTGGCGGCGGTGGGGCGCGAGCATCCGGTGCGGTGTGCGCCCATGGGGCTGTTCCGGACAGCGGGCAGGGGAAACAGCCTGCTGCGCGATCTGTCCGGACGCTTCGCTGCCGACGATGCACTGGTTCCCGAGAACGTTGAGCTGATGGCCCGCGAGCTGTACTACGCGCCCGATAGAGCGGTGCGAGAGCTGGGGATTCCGAAGGTATCCACCCACGAGTTGATAGCGGAGTTTGTGCAGTGAGCGTCGAGACGAAATCGCCGCAAGGACAGCGCGGTTCCAAGGAAGCGCTCGGCATAGCGATGGTTGATGCGCGTGCGCTGGTAGCAGACCTTGCGCCACGTCGCCAGTGGATATACTGGCTCGATCTGACCGTCACCGCGGTGATCGGATACACGGCGTTCCTGCTGTGCCCGGCCGACAATCTGTTATCGCTTCCGGCCATGGCCTGCATTGTGGTGGCGGCCTTCGCCTTCTACCGTGCCGTGCTGTTCGTCCATGAGATCGTGCACGGCGAGGACGAGCTGCACTGGTTCTCGGTGATTTGGCACGTGGTGTGCGGAATCCCGCTGCTGGTACCAAAATTCACCTTTGAGTTTCACCATGAGCACCACGCGTCGCGCACCTTCGGCACCGCCGATGACGGCGAGTATGTGGCCTATACCAACGAGCCGCGTTGGCGCATCATCGCATTGCCGTTCACGGCATTGTTCGGCCCGATTGCGTTCGTGTTCCGGTTTCTGGTCCTCGCACCGCTGAGCTGGGTGATTCCCGCGATCAGGCCCTTCGTGCTCACCCGGGCATCATCGCTCGTGATCGACGCCGACTTCGAGCGTCCCTTGCCGCCGGCCCGCGTACTGCGCTCCTGGTTAGTGCAGGAATTCGCTTGTTTCGCTTACACAGTGGGCCTGCTCACCCTGCTGCTGCTGGGCATGTACTCGCCAAAGAGACTGCTCGAGGCATATGTGGTGATCGTTCTGGTGCTGTTCGTCAACTGGCTGCGGGTGCTGGCGGCGCACCGGTACGAGAGCGGTAACGAACGCATGACCTTCCCGGAGCAGGTGCTCGACTCCATCGACCACCCGTCACTGCCCATCCTGGGTGCGCTGTGGGCGCCGCTGGGTCTGCGATTCCATGCGGTGCACCACTTCTTTCCCAAACTGCCGTACCACCGGCTCGGCGAGGCTCGCCGACGACTCGTCGCCGCCATCCCGCCGGAGGCCGGTTACTGGTCAACCGAGGATCGCTCGCTCAGCGCATCACTGCGACGACTGCTCGCTCACCCGCGTAAGGAAGAGACATGATTTCCGGGCAATTCGCCTCTGCAACACACGAATCCAGGGCTGCAACGTATTCGCGGCGTCTGCCCATACGGCCGGTTGAGGCTCGGGGAGCCCGGGTGCGTGCCGACGATGGTCGCTGGTACGTCGACTGTCTGGCCGCGGCGGGAGCGATGTCCCTGGGCTGGAATCATCCCGTCGTCAGCGAGGCCGTGATGAAGACGATCGTCTCGGGGGAGCCCTGGCTTTCTCTCGACTTCCACACACCCGCGCGGGACCGTTTCGTCGATGACCTGATTTCTATCCTCCCGCCGGGGCTGGCCTCCGATGCCAACATCCACCTGTGCTCACCCAGCGGGGCCAGCGCCGTGGAGGCCGCCCTGATGCTTGCCGAGGTGGCCACCGGGGGGCGCGAACACATTGGTGTGCAAGGAGGTTTCCATGGCTGCACCCGTGCCGCTCGGTCCGCCAGCTCGGGCGGCGGACTGCGACAGCAGCCGGTGGTGCTCGCACCGCACGCCAGCTTCCTGCCCTACCCGCAGGACTATCGCAGCCCGTTCGGTGTGGGCGGCGAAGCCGGAGTGGACCTGGCGATAGCCGCGGTCGACGGGCTGGTGCGCCCCCACAGCGGGGTGACGGCAGCGGCGTCGATCATCACCGAGTTCGTCCTGGGCGAGGGCGGCGTGATACCCGCCCCGCCACGTTGGGGGCGGGCCTTACGAGACGCCGCGACCACGTTGGGTGTGCCGCTGATCGCCGACGAAGTGCAGGCCGGTGTGTTCCGTACCGGGCCGGCGTGGGCATTCGAGCGCTGTGGCATTGAACCCGACATGGTCGTGATCTCCAAGGGCCTCGGCTCCGGTGTGCCCATCGCGGTTCTGGTGGTGCGCAAGCAGTTCGACGTGTGGGAGCCCGGTGCGTTCACGGGGACCTTCCGCGGGAACGCGATGGCCTACGCTGCCGCGAGCGCAGTGATCCGTTTTGCGCGGGAGAACGATCTGTCCGGGCAGGTGAGCATCCGGGGACAGGTATTCCTGGATGGGCTGAATGCCATTGCGGCCCAATCGAATATGGTGGGTGACGTACGCGGCGCCGGGCTCATGCTCGGTGTGGAAATCGTGGACCCGGACGGGGACTGGCCGGGAGAAGCCGGCGCACCCGCACCTGAACTTGCCGAGCGAATTCAGCAGGCTTGCCTTCAGCACGGCCTCATCGTCGAGACTGGTGGGCAGTACGGCAATGTCGTGCGCTTCCTGCCGCCGCTGACCATCGAAGAGGTTGATATCGCAGCGGCATTGAACGCATTTGGTGCTGCCCTCGACGCGGTGCAGAGCCGTCGGGCGGCCGCCGAACCGGCACTGATGGAGTCACGGTGAAACATGACCCGGGTCCCTTCGTGAGTGATTTCCTCACGGGGAATAGCGAAAACACGTATCGCGAAGCCATCGCGCTGGCGGCCGATCGGGCCGCAGTCGCGCTGGGTCGGTCTGACATGCCGGGGCTGGTGGATGGCTACGCGACGCTGAAAGACAGTGTCGGACGAGTCGATCTCGACGACCCGGACGGCGTGGGACTGAGCCTGGCATTGGATGAAGCGGCCGGACTGCTCGCCGAGAAGTCCGTGGTGGTCACGCACCCTGCGTACCTGGCACACCTGCACTGCCCGCCCGCGTTACCCTCACTGGCCGCCGAGGTCTTGGTCAGCGCGTTCAACCAGTCGATGGATTCCTTCGACCAGGCGCCTGCGGCTACTGCGATCGAACAACAGGTCATCGAATACCTGTGCAGCAAAATCGGATACGGTTCCGGTGCCGACGGCACCTTTACCAGCGGTGGCACCCAATCGAACCTGCAGGCCCTGCTGTTGGCCCGGGACCTGTTCGCCCGCAACACCTACGGCTGGAATATCGCGTCACGGGGGCTGCCGCCGCAGGCCAGTTCCTGGCGCGTGCTGTGCACCCGGCAGACGCATTTCTCGGTACAGCAGGCGCTCCGGCTGCTGGGTCTGGGCACAGGCTCCGTCATCGAGGTACCCACCGATGCAGCCGGGCGGCTGCGGGAAGGGGCGCTCGCGGGGGTCCTGGACGCGGCGGCCCAGGCGGGCACGCCGGTGTTCGCGCTCGTGCTCACCGCCGGGACAACCGATTTCGGTGCGATCGACCCGCTGGAAGGCCCCATCGCGCTGGCCCGCGAACGGGGGGTCTGGACGCACGTGGACGCCTGCGCCGGCGGCTGCTTGATATTCAGCCCGAAGCACCGGCATCTGCTGCGCGGTATCGAGCTGGCCGACTCGGTCGCCCTCGACTTCCACAAGTTGCTGTTTCAGGCGATCAGCTGCAGTGCCCTGCTGGTGCGCACGGCGGAGAGCTTCGATGTTCTTGCCGCGCACGCCGATTACCTCAACCCAGCCAGCGATGCCGACCACGACGTGCTCAACCTGGTGGACAAGTCCCTACAGACCACCCGCCGATTCGATGCGCTGAAGGTGCTGGTGACCCTGCGGGCAATGGGCCAACGGCATATCGCGGCGATGATCGACGCCACCTGTGCGGCGGCCGCTACTGCAGCGCATGCGGTGACCGAACACCCAGATCTGGAATTGGCAGTTCCGGTGTGCACCAACACCGTGGTGCTGCGCTGGCATCACGTAGGGCTCACACCCGAGGAATGCGATGGCATCAATGACGCGATCCGTGCGGAGCTGGCCCACTCCGGCCGGGCAATCGTGGGCCGCTCCAGTGCCGCCGGTGGGCAGGCAATCAAGCTGACCTTCGTCAACCCGCTGGTCACGACCTCGATTGCGGCCGCGATGGTCTCGGACATTGGCGTGCACGGCAACTGTATCTTGCGCGCCCGCACGCCGGAGGTCAGTGCGGTATGAGCAACCCGTTGGTACGTGTCGAGCGCATCCGGGCATCCGATGCCCGCTTCCCGTGGGCGAAGGATGTGGAGTACTCGATATTCGGGCTCGAGAACGACTTCGCCGACAACGCAGATATCGCTGCGGGCGAGATGGTGCACTACCGCGCATGGGAGCGTTCGTCGGAGATCTACGTGGGCTTCTCTGCACTGTCGTCCGAGGTTCCAGTCGGTGTATTGCGTTCGCTACGTTCCGATCCGGAGCTGGGCTTCGATAGCTTCAGCACCTTGCGGGACGCCCGGAACTATCGGCCCGCTGGGGGGCCGGCGCGTAACTACCTGTATCCGCGGTGGGATTCGTTCTTCGATGGCGTGGCGCCGGAACGGATCGCCGAGCTAGCCACTCAGGGAGTACGCAAGAAGCACCGTCGCGCCGGCATGATCGAGCAGATCTGGCAGGAGTTCTTCGGCAGTCTGATGGCCGAGGGCGTCCAATTCGTGACGGTGGCGCTCGTTGTCCCGCTCTTCGACTGGTACCACCACCTACTCCCGGACCGGCTCCACCAGATCGGCGACATCCTGCCCAATTACATCGGTGCCGACAGCGTGCCTGCGGTCCTCGATATCAACGGGTCCTTCGTTCCCGATTCCGCCGACGGCCTGCGCCGCGGCGCAGGGTCGTTGTTGGCCGTCACCACCAGTACCGCGTTCCCGTCCATGGATGAAGGAAGAAGCAGATGAGATCGATACATACCGAAGAGCATGTGTTCCGCAAGGTCAGCGAGATCGACTGTCCGGTCGACAAGGTCTGGGAGCGGGTCACCACTCAAGAGGGCATCAACGATGAGATGGGCCCGTACATGAAAATGACCATGCCCAAACAGTTCCGGGGCAGGTCCATCGCCGAGGTCAGCCCCGGCACCCGCATCGGCAAGAGCTTCCTGCTGCTCTTCGGTCTGGTTCCCTTCGGATACGACGACATCACGGTCGCCAGGATCGAGCCCGGCCGGATGTTCCGTGAGGAATCCCTGATGACCGGGATGCGCATCTGGGTGCACCATCGCACCCTGGAACCGTTGGGGGACAAGACAATTGTGACCGACGAGATCACCCTCGCCCCCCAAGCGCCGATGGGTCTGATCCCTGGATGGGGCAAGCTGATGACCAAGGTGCTGTCCGCTTTTTTCGCACACCGGCACCGGCGGCTGAGCCGCACCCTGTCGGTCACCGGAGTTTCGCGATGAGACGCGTGGGCGTGGGTGCCGTCGTGCTGTCGGCGGCCGTGGCCGCCGCATGCGCGCCGGTGAACGAGGAAGCCGGCAAGCCCGTCGGGCACGCCTTTCAACTTCTGAAATATCCTGCTGTACAGTCGGATCCGGTGGCAGAACCACGCGGCGGATCTCCCTTCGGCGACTACGCGCTGGAGGTGTCGGGTTCGGTGACCTATCTCGGTGAGACCACCGCGCTGCCCGGTGCGGGTGTGATGACCGTTGGGCCGGGGCCCCGGCGAGGCGAGCTGAAGATCGAGCAGTACTACCAGGGCGACCGATTCCCGTACGAGACGGGAATCGTCTCCGGCGGTGACGGCAAGCCCAGCACCCTGGACGCCATCACCATCGTGAACCCACTCGATTCTCGGGTGACATTGCAATGCGCTGTCGACGGGGGAATCGCTCTGGCGGGCATCGAGGGTGAGCGTGAGCTCACTGGAACCTGTGGCGGGGGCGCGACAGCGCATGGACATGTGAAGGCCGATGGCAGCCGTCGAGCGACCTGGCGCGATAAGCCCGTCGAACTCGTCCGCACCGTCGTGGATCTCACCATCTCCGGTTCGAGTAGTGGTCAGATCCACCAGGTGAACGAGGTGCCCAGGGATAGCACAGCCGGCAGCTTCCCCCTGTTCACCGCGATCGACGTGAGCATGACCGCACAGGGCATCAGCCTCACCGAGAAGCTGGAACGCCATGTCCTCCCCAAGGTGAAGGGCTGATACGAAATGTCTTCGCTTACAGAATCTCCCGCACTTCGTGCCCATGATCTGGTGAAGTCCTATCCGGGAAGTGATGTGCGGGCCGTCGACGGACTGAGCCTGACGATCCCGCGCGGGATCGTCTACTGCCTGCTCGGCAGGAACGGCGCCGGTAAGACCACCACCATCCGCATGGCGACCACTCTGCTGGCGCCCAGCAGCGGGGACCTTGAGGTGCTCGGCGTGCCCGTCGACAAAACCAAGGAGCTGCGTCCGCTGATCGGTGTCGCGCTGCAGGAAGTCGCACTCGACCTGTGGATGTCGCCGGTCGAGCAGATTCGGATGAGCCTGGCGATTGCCGGCTGGCCCAAAGCCAAACGGAAAGCGCGCGAGGAAGAACTGGTGGCACAGTTCGGCCTCGGCGGCTACCTGCACCGAAAGGTCGGTGCACTGTCCGGTGGCATGCGGCGCCGTGTCGACGTCGCGCTGGCGGTTACGCACAACCCGCAGATGTTGTTCCTCGACGAACCATCCAGCGGACTGGATATCGAAGGTAAACAGGAGGTTTGGAATGCCATCCGGCTGCTGCGTTCCGAAGGGCGCACCGTCGTGCTGACCACTCACGATATGGACGAGGCGGTGTCGCTGGCCGACGAGGTCGGCATCGTCAAGAGCGGCCGGCTCGTTGCTTCGGGATCCACCCAGGAGTTCACCCGTAGCCACGGCTTCGCGGTCGAAATCTCTGCCGATGACGAGATATCCGAGGATGCGGCAGGGGAATTGGCGGACGCCGGCTACACCGTGCAGCGCAAGGATTCCGGCGCGCTGTCCGGAACTCTGGAATCCGCCTCGGCTTTGGACCTCGCGGCGTTGAGCGCTCAGCTCGAACGCATGGGTCTGGGCAGGGCCAATATCGAAGTGCGGTCCACCTCACTGCGCGACGCATTCCTGGAGGTGACCCAGTGAATGCCTTGTCCAATACCGCACGGCTGTTCCGCCGCTATGTCGTAGTGGGACTGCGGCAGCCGGTGTTCGGGTTCATCTTCCCGATCGTCTTCCCGGTGGTCCTGGTCATCTTCGTGCGATCGATGTTCCAGCGTGTTGCCGACCTCCCTGGCTTCCCGCTGTCTTCGTACACCGCGTACATCGCGCCCGGGCTCATCATGCTCATCCCGATGCTCGGTGCCGGATACGGCGCCGGGACGCTGATCGACGAGATCAGATCGGGTTTCACCGACCGGCTGCGTCTCTACGGTGTTTCCACCGGCCAGATCATGGCCGCCAAGATCGGCTTCGAGATGTTCCGCATCCTCCCGGCGGCGGTCATCGTCATCGGGCTGCTCGCTTTCCTGGATGCGCCGCTGCGGGCGGGCCTGTTGACCGGGGTCTTCCTGGTTCTGGTGATGTTCTTGTGGTCGGCCGCGTACAGCTCGCTGTTCTATCTGGTGGCCTTGCGCACTCTCAATCCGCAGGCCCCGGTGGCGATGCTGCCGCTGGCGTTGCCGGTGCTGTTCGTCAGCCAGGCACTCATGCCCTCGGTATTCCTGTCCGACTGGCTCAGGATCAGCATCAATGCGAATCCCTTCTCGCACATCGTGTCCGCTGCCTCCACCATCATGTACGGGGATTTCGACGCGATGCTCGTGGTCAAGGGTGCCTTGGTGGCCATCGGCATGTTCGCCCTGCTGCAAATCCCCATCCATCTGGTGATCCGCCGGAAAATTGGCAAGTAGAAGGCTTAGAAAGAAATGGAAACTGTTTCAGAAGTCCGCGAGTTCCTTATCGAGTTCATCGCCGAGGAGCTTGAAATGCCCACGAGCGATGTCAACGACTTCTCCGAACTGGTCGGAGATCTCGGGTTCGACTCGCTGTCATTCGCGGTAGGGGTCTCGGAGATCAAGGGTCGCTTCGGTATCCAGCTCACCAAGGATGATGTCTTCGAATGCAAGACGTTGGGTGCGCTCATCGACCTGGTGGAGAGCCGCTTGTGACGATGACCAACCCGATCATCTCCAGGCTGCGCGACAGTGCGCACGTCACCGAGCGTGGGCTCACCTCGGCGCCGGTCGGTTTCGACGGCACATCGCGGCTGGATGAGCTGCGCATGACGCCGTGGGCGGACGTATATCGGCAGGGCCTCTGCATCGCGGGTGCCCTGCAGGCAGCGGGGGTGCAGCCCGGCGACGCGGTGGCCGTATTGGCCGGTGCACCAGGGGAAATTGCACCCTTGGTGCAGGGCATCTGGATGTCCGGCGCCTCCGTCACGATGCTGCACCAGCCGACGCACCGGTCCGATATGCAGGTGTGGATCGAGGACACCGGCCGGGCACTGACCGCGGTGGGCGCCCTGACCGTGGTGGTGGGTGACCCGTTCCTGGCGGCTGCCCCGCAGTTCGCAGCCATCGGCGCCCGCGCCCTGGAGTTGCTGGGTCTGCTGGTCGGTGCGCCGGTAGAGGTCGTCGAGACTGATCAAGACGCCATTGCCTTCTTGCAGTTGACATCCGGGTCCACCGGTACACCAAAGGCTGTCAGCATCACCTACCGCAATATCGAGGCCAACCTGAGGGCGATGGTCAGCGCTTCCGGCGTCAATCCCGAGTCCGATGTGGTGGTGAGCTGGCTCCCGCTGTTTCATGACATGGGCATGATGGGCTACCTGATCGTCCCGATGTGCCAGGGCCTCAACACCGTCAGCGTGACCCCGATGGACTTCCTGGGTAACCCGCTGCTGTGGGCGGAGCTGATCAGTACATACCGCGGCAGCATGACCGCCGGGCCCAACTTCGCGTACTCATTGCTAGCCCGGCGACTGCGTAAGGCGCCCGATGGCGCCTACGATCTGTCCTCGCTGCGGTTCGCGTTGAGTGGTGCCGAGGCCATCGACGTCGCGACCCTGGAACGTTTCGCTACCGAGGGCGCCCGGTTCGGTATGCGGCCGGACGCCATCGTCCCCGCCTACGGCATGGCTGAGGCCACTTTGGCGGTCTCCTTCGTGCGCCGCGATGAGGGGTATCGGGTGTGCCCACCGCACCCCGATCTCGTGGCCGCCCAAGGAGCGGAAGCGAGCCCTCGTGTCGCACTGGGCCTTCCGTTGCCGGGCTGCGAGGTGCGGGTCGTGGCCGAGGACCGCTCGGTGCTGCCCGCCGAGGCAATCGGCGAGTTGGAGATCCGCGGCGAGAACGTTACTGCGGGGTATCGCACCGCGGCCGGATTCGAGCCGATGCTCGACGCGCAGGGGTGGCTGTCCACCGGCGATATCGGCTACCTCACCGAAGATGGACAGCCGGTGATCTGCGGCCGCAAGAAGGACATCCTGATCATCTCGGGTCGCAATGTGCACCCCGAAGATATCGAGCGGTCCGTCGCCGGAGTGGCGGGAGTCCGTTCCGGCGGCGTCGCGGCGGTACGCCTGTCCACGGCGGCGTCCGGCGAGGGATTCGCGATAGTGGCCGAATCGGTGCTGCACGCCGATACCGCCGAGAGCGCACGCATCCGGGCCGAGGTCGCCGATCGTGTGTACCGCTCACTGGGGGTGAGCCCGCGCGATGTGTACGTGGTGCCGGCGGGATGGATCCCCAAGACATCCTCGGGGAAGCTGCGGCGGCGGGAGACCTCCAAACGGCTGACGAGGTGTGAACCGGCGCGATGACGACACGGGACCGATTGCAGGCGGCTGGACACAGTGTCCGCACCTGGATGCCCGAAGGGCTTCGCACACTGGGTGATCGCGGCGCGGGATACCTGCGGCACCATCCGACTGCCGCGCTCACCACGGTGGGCGAACAGTTCGTCCTCGGTGTGCACACCCTGCGGTTCTTGCTGGTCGATCTCGTGACGGGCCGCTTCCAGTGGGCAGAGTTTGTGCGGCAGGCCTCGTTCATGGCGGGCACCGCGGTGATGCCGACAGTGTTGGTGGCCCTGCCGATCGGGGTGACCCTTTCGATTCAATTCGCCTTGCTCGCAGGCCAAGTGGGGGCAACGTCGCTGGCCGGAGCGGCCAGTGGCCTGGCCGTGGTGCGGCAGGCCGCCTCATTGGTGGCGGCGATGCTGCTGGCCTCGGCGGTGGGGTCGGCGATGACTGCCGATCTCGGCTGTCGGACCATGCGTGAGGAGACCGCGGCCATGGAAGTCATGGGCGTCTCGGTGGTGCGGCGTCTGGTGGTGCCGCGATTCGCGGCCGCGATCATCATCGGAGTCGCACTCACCGGTGTGGTCTGTTTCGTAGGATTCCTGGCCAGTTATCTGTTCAACGTGTACGTACAGGGTGGTGCCCCAGGCAGTTTCGTCGCCACGTTCGCCTCGTTCGCGACCACCGGTGATCTGGTACTGGCCCTGCTGAAGGCCGCGGTGTATGGGGCAATCGTGGCGGTGATCGCCTGCCAGAAGGGGCTTGCCGCCCACGGCGGCCCGACCGGTGTGGCCAATTCGGTCAATGCGGCCGTCGTGGAATCGGTGCTGTTGCTCATGATCGTCAACGTCGTGGTCAGCCAGGTTTACACCATGCTGTTCCCGAGGGCGGTTCTGTGACCGCGACGCTGGAGGCCCGTCGTGCCTCTTTTCGCCCCGTGGCTTTCACGCGGGAGGCGGCCATGGGGCCGCTCGCGCGGTTCGGCCATATGGTCACCTTCTTTCTGCACGCCTTCCTGGCGATACCCATTGCGCTGCGCCGCTATCGGCGCGAATTCTTGCGGCTGCTTTCCGATATCACCTGGGGCAATGGGTCGATTGTCGTTGGCGGGGGAACGGCCGGCGTGGTGCTGGTTCTCGGTATCACCACCGGGGCCCTGGTGGCGATCGAGGGCTACAACTTCCTGGAACTGATGGGTCTCGGCCCGGCCACGGGTGTCATCTCCTCCTTGGTGACTACACGCGAGCTCGCCCCGATCATGGCGGCACTGGCGTTCTCGGTGCAGGCAGGGTGCCGCTTTACCACCCAACTCGGCTCGATGAGGATCGCCGAAGAGGTGGACGCGATGGATTCCCTTGCCATCCGGCCGATTCCGTATCTGGTGACCACGCGCCTGCTGGCCTCCGTGGTCGCCATCATCCCGCTGTACGTGGCATGCCTGACCATCAGCTACCTGTCCTGCCAGGTCATGGTGAGCATCGTCAGTGGCGGCTCAATGGGGCCTTACCTGCACTACTTCACACTGTTGATCAACGGAACCGACATCGTTTACTCGATTCTCAAGGCCATCGTCTTCGTATGGATCGCCTCGGCGGTGCAGTGTTATTACGGTTTCTGCGCCGAGGGCGGGCCCGAGGGCGTTGGCATCGCGGCTGGGCATGCGATGCGCGCCAGCATCACCGCGGTGATCGTCGTCAACATGCTGCTCACGATGGCGCTGTGGAGTATCGACTCCGGTGCCAGGTTCGGGGGATGACATGACGAATACCCAGGGCACTCACCAGAATCTCGACGGGGTCTTTTTCTCGCGCCGTCAGTTGCTGGTGCGCGGGGGAGCCGCGCTGGTGGTCGTGGTGTTCCTGATATCGGCGCTCTTGGTCAAGTCGACCGGTGTGCTCGACCGGTACGTCCACGTCGTCGCCGAGCTCCGCAACGTCGGTGACGGCCTGCCGTCGCGGTCCGATGTGAAATACCGCGGCGTACTCGTCGGTGCCGTAGACGGCGTTACCCCGGCCGCCCATGGACTGCCCAATCGGGTGCGTGTGCGGCTGAATCCCGGCTACGCCCGCTCAATTCCCGCGACTGTCACTGCCCGCGTGGTGCCGAGCAATGTCTTCGCGGTCTCCGCGCTGCAGCTCGTCGACCACGGGCCCGGTGCGCCCATTCGTGAGGGCGAGCACGTCGGGGAGGACACCCGGCTGCCGACCGTCTTGTTCCAGACAACGGTGAACAAGCTGCGGGACATCCTGGCCGCGGCGGGCCGCGGCCGTGAGGACAACACCGTCGGCATTCTCGCGGCGGTCGGCGCCGCCACCAGCCATCGCCGCACCGAACTACTCACCAGTGCAGCGCAACTCGACCGCATCGTGGATCAGCTCAACACCATCGTGGCCACTGATCAGGGGCCCTCGACCGTGTCCGCATTGGTGGAGGCGGCACGCGGGCTCTCGCAGACCGCACCGGATCTGGTGGACGCCCTGCACCAGGCCGTTGGTCCCATGCGCACCCTCGCGGAAAAACGTGAGCAATTGACTGCGTTCATTGGTGCCGGGGTACACACGACGGGCACCACCGTGGAGTCGTTGCGTAATCACACCGATCAGCTCATCCAGATCACCACCGATCTGACCCCGGTGCTCGGTGTGCTGGCCGAAAATGACCAGCATTTCGTGCCCATCACCCAGCGCATCACCAAGTTCGCCGACACGTTCTTCCAGGAAGTGTGGGACCCGGAGCTGGCCACCGCACGCGGCCGGGTCAACCTGTCGTTCACACCCTCATATACCTACACCCGCGCCGACTGCCCGCGCTATGGAGAACTTAAGGGGCCCAGCTGTTTCACCGCACCCGAGATCGCGGTGCGGCCGGATCTACCCGCGGTGCTGTTGCCGCAGAACTACCAGCCACCAACCAGTTTGGCGCCGCCCCCGGGCACCGTGGTCGGCAATAACGGCAATCTCGTCGCAGTTGGGCCACCGCTGGTCAACCCCAATCCGAACCTGAACGACCCCAACCCGCCGATGCCGCCCTGGCTGATCCCGGCGCCGCCGGTACCCGGTAGCGCCGACCCCGGTCACACCGGCACCGCGCCAGCATCGTTCGGCGGCAACGTCGGTCCTGTCGGCGGAGCGTACGAACGCGAACAGCTGGGCCGGATTCTGGGGCAGCCCGCAACCGCCGCAACCCAGCTCATGCTCGGCCCCATCGCCCGCGGCACCACCGTGAGCCCCGTGCGGGAAAGTGCCCGATGAGACGTACGACAACCCAGAGCACGCGCGGTCCCGCCATTGGCCTGGCCGTCTTCCTGGTGGTCACCACCGTGCTGACGTGGCTGGTCTACGTGACTCTTCGGCGCGACGTCAAGGGCTCGACAACGTCCTATGCCGCGGTGTTCACCGATGTCTTCGGATTACGCGAGGGCGATGATGTGCGCATCGCGGGAGTGCGGGTGGGTCGCGTGCAGCGCATTGAGCTCAACGGCACGCTGGCGAA
The DNA here is from genome assembly GCA_050701835.1 of Mycobacterium sp. Lineage (GTDB taxonomy): Bacteria > Actinomycetota > Actinomycetes > Mycobacteriales > Mycobacteriaceae > Mycobacterium. The sequence goes on from JBOGDC010000022.1 coordinate 108,501, forward strand.
GGTGAATTTCGCCGTTCAGGATGGCCAGCGGCTCCCGGGCAGCACCGGCGCATCGGTCACCTACCAAAACATCGTCGGTCAGCGTTATCTCGCACTGGCACAGGGCCACTCCGGCCCCGCGGGACTGCTCCCACCGGGAGGTGTCATCCCGCTCGGACGTACCGAGCCCTCCTTCGATATCGGCACCCTGCTCAACGGATACGAGCCACTGTTCGCGGTGCTGGACCCGGCCCAGGTCAACAACCTCACCCAGGCGGTCATCGGGTCGTTGCAGGGAGACAGCGCGGCCTTCACGACTCTTGTGGACCAGACATCGACACTGACAAAGACATTCGCCGGACGAGACGATGCCCTGGACCACGTAATCACCGGCTTGGACCGGGTGGTGGGCAGCCTCGCGGAGCAGAACCAGGATTTCGAGAATGCCATCGTGGCGACCCGCCGGGTGGTCGATCAATTCGACAGTCGCAGGCCTGAATTGGTGTCCTCGATGGGGAAGATGACCGAGGTGGTCAAGAACCTATCTCGGGTCGCCCGCGACGTGGATCCGTCGCTGCACGATCTGCTTACCCGCGAGCCTGGGTTTGCGCAGCACATGCTCGATATCGAGCCGCAGATCGCCTACACGGGTCTGAACACCCCACTATTCCTGAAAGGGTTGGCGCGCATATTCGGTGAGGGCGCCTACATGAACGCCTATGCGTGCGATGTGAATATCTACGGGTTCTTCCCTGGGCTCAACGACGTCGTCCCGATCATCGTCGACGCGGCCACCCCGGGTGGCAAGGCGAAGCACACCGCGCGGTGCAGGAATGCTGCCGATGGCTAGGCCGCGCATGCTTCGACCGCTGGACTCTTATAACAAGACCTGGCTCGGCGTCATCGCGGTCGGCGTTGTCGCCGCGCTGATCGGCACCCTGCTTCTGGTGAAGCAGCTCGGAATCGGGTATCGACAGTTCACCGCCGAGTTCTTGCAAGCTGCGGCGCTGCGGCCGGGGAACATCGTTACCGTCGCGGGGGTGCAGGTCGGGTCGGTCACCGGCATACGGCTGGTCGGTGACCGAGTAGAGGCGCGGTTCCGGGTCCGCGACAACATTCCGGTGGGGCATGAGTCACGGGCTGCCATCAAGATCACGACGCTATTCGGCTCCCGCTATGTCGACCTGCGTCCGGCAGGCGCGGGCATCCCGGCGGATCGGCGAATCGACCTGCAACACACCGATGTTCCCTACGATCTGCAGGCGGCGCTCGCCGACTCCACCCGGACGTTCGAACAGGTGGATGCTGATCGGATCGCCTCCTCGCTCGACGTCTTGGGCGCCCAGCTCGATGGCCTACCGGCCGTGGTCCCGCAGGCGATGGAGAACGTGCGGGCGTTGTCTTCCGTCATCGCACAGCGGCGCGAGCAGTTGGGCACATTGCTGACGAGCACCGAGAACGTCACCAGCATGCTGCGCCGCCAGCAGTCCGATATCGGCACATTCATCCACCAGGGCCAGGAATTGGTCGGGGAGTTCGTGGCACGGTCGGTCGCCTTTCACGCGATGATGCGATCGCTGCAGAGCATCGTGAACTCGCTGCACAGCATCGTGGTGCAGGATCACCGCGCGCTGGACGATGTCATCCACACCATGGATGAGCTCAGTGGCAAGCTCGCCGAACAGGATGCCTTGTTGCGCAACCTGCTCCAGATCGCTCCCGTGCCCATTCGGGAGATCGCCAACGCCACCGGATTCGGCAACTCGATCGAGAGTAACCCGCCCGGTGGCGCCCTCATCGACTCGTGGATGTGTGCGATCAGTGGCCGCGCCAAGCAATTCGGAATGATCCAATACGTCAAGGACTGCCAGTGACCAAGATTCGTAAGCTGCTGGTGATCGGGCTGGGGTTACTCGCCGTCACCGCGACGACGGTTGGGGCGGCGTGGTCGTTCACTGAGGGCGGCGGCGGAACCATCACCGTGACAGCACAATTCGACAGTGCCGCTGGTCTGTATCCGGGCAACGTCGTTGCCGTCCTGGGTATGCCGGTGGGGGAGATCTCCCGGATCAGCGCCAAGGGCGGCTACGCGGAGGTCGAGTTCACCGTCGACAAAGAGGTCAAGGTCCCGGCCGACGTACAAGCGGTCACCCTGTCCACCTCCATCCTCACTGACCGACAGATCGAGCTGTCCCCGCCGTATCGAGGTGGCCCGATGCTGCACAATCACGACACCATTGGCCTGCAGCGGACCAAGACCCCCGTCGAATTCGACAGGGTGCTAGGCATGCTCGACAAGTTGTCCGGATCGTTGCACGGTGACGGGGCGGGCGGTGGCCCCATCGCGACGGTACTCAACGCCGGCGACGGTATAGCGGCCGGTAACGGTGACAGGATCAAGACGGCACTCGATGAGCTGTCCCGGGCACTGCGCCTAGGCGCGGACGGCGGAGCACACACCCGCGAACAGACGACCACGATTATCAAGAATGTCAGCTCCTTGCTGGATGCGGCTGCCCGCAACGATTCCAGCCTGCGGCAGTTCGGTTCGACGGTGCGCCAGCTCAGCGACATCCTGGCGCGCGAGAGCTTTGGTTCGGGGAGCACCGGCCACACGTTCAACCAGGTGATCGAGCAGACGGGGAATATTCTGCAGGCCAATCGGGATGCGGTTCGCCGTGGTATCGCCAATGGCAACAAGAGCATTCAGACGGTGTACGACCGTCAGCGGGAGGTCGCCGAGTTCTTCGACGTCTTGCCCGTGATGGCCGACAACCTCTACAACGCCATCGACCAGCGCAATGGCGCGATACGTGCGCATTTCCTGGCCGACCGGATGGTGTTCGACGGGCAGATGGCCAAGGAGGTCTGCAATCTGTTGGGCCTGCGTCAACTCGGTTGTAGCACAGGGACATTGCAGGACTACGGGCCGGATTTCGGGCTCACCTACATGCTCGACGGTCTCGCGGCGATGGGGCAGAAGTGATGGCGCGCAATATCTTAGCGACCACCGCCATCGCGCTCATGACGGCCGGCTGTGCGACCAACGGCCTGGCCGATCTGCCGCTGCCTGCGCCCGGATTGGGCGGTGGCGGGGGGTATCGCCTGACGGCCGTCTTCGCGAACGCACTGAACCTCCCCGAGCACGCGAAGGTGAAACTCGTCGGTGCCGATATCGGCGAGGTGCAGGATATGGTGGCCCGAGATTTCAGTGCGGTGACCACATTGCGCATTAGGGACGACGTTCGGCTGCCGGTCGGCAGTACTGCACAGTTGCGCACCGCCACACCGCTCGGCGACGTATTCGTGGCCATTGCCTCCCCGGAGAGTTCGGATGACCGCGTGCTCGCGGACGGCGACACGATCGCGATCGACAAGACGGGGGCGGCCGCGACCGTCGAATCGGTGCTCAGCTCGGCGGCGATCCTCGTCAACGGCGGCGCGGTGCACAACCTCACCAATGTCGTGAACGGTATGGGCAGGGCCGCAGGTCCGGACGGTCAGGCGTTCGGGCGGATGATCGACAAGTCGAATCAGCTGCTGGGCAAGATCAATGCGCGCTCCGGGCAGCTGGACACCGCGATGACCGAGACGGCCCGGTTGGCTGATGCACTCGAAGGTAAGAAGCAGGAACTGAGCGATGTGCTGCGCGCGGCGGCGCCGGCCACCGCGACGCTGGAGGGCAACGCCGTACAGATCTCCGATCTTGTGCTGCTGTTGGGCGACACCGCGCGCGAACTGGACAAGTTTCCGTCGATCGCGGGTGCCGATTCCAGTGGGCGCAGCGTGGTCGCCGATGCCAACGCCATCTCCCGGTCCTGGAATGACGTGGTGCAGGACCCGGAGACCAGCCTGCTCGCACTCAACCGGTTGTATGCGCCGTTCATCAAAATTACTGCGGGGTCGGCTATTTCGGGCAGTGCCGGTATCGACAGGATCGTGCTGGGCTCGATACCCGATGCCGGATTTGGGGGCGACCCCGGCTTCCACGGGCCCAAGCGCTACGACTGGAACAAGTTCATCGGCACCCTCAAATTCTCGCTGTGGCGGCTTCAAGAGCGCGTCGTCGGGCAGGGCCCCGTCGCACAGGCCGCGGGCCAGGAGCCTTCGCGGTGAGCCGCGCCTGGGTGAGCGGTCTGGCACTCGTTGTCACGCTGACGATCTCGGTCACCTACCTCCTCGTTGGTGTGCTGCATGTCCGGCCGCTGGCCTTGAGCTACCCGGTGACCATCCAGCTGGCCGAGTCCGGCGGTCTGCTGCCCAACCAGGACGTGACACTGCACGGGGTACGGATAGGCCGCGTCGACTCACTGACCTTCACCGCGCAGGGTGTGAACGCGACGGTGCGTGTCGATGACGGCGTCCGCGTCCCGTCCTCCAGCACAGTGCGGGTGTCCGGGTTGTCCCCGGCCGGAGAGCAGTATCTCGATTTTTCGGCCGGTACCGATGCGGGACCGTACCTGTCTGCCGGTGATGTGATCACCCGGGATCGCACCGCCATCCCGGTCACCCCGGCACAGCTGCTGGCCCACGCCGACGGTGTGCTCGCCCAGGCGGACCCGGCCACGATCGCGCGCATCAAGAAGGAGCTGAGCCTGAGCGGGGAAGGGCCGCACAAGCTCACGTCGATTGTCGACGGCGGAGTGTTCCTGCTGGCCACCCTGGATTCGGTATTGCCCGAGACGGTGAGCGCCATCCGGAACAGCCGGACCGTGCTGTCCGCGGCGGTCGATGTCAACGGCGGCATCGCGGCGACCTCACGCAACCTGCGCGGCACCCTCGTCGGCATCAACGCGATGGACGGCGGCTACCGGAAGCTGGTCGACCAAGCCCCGCGGGCGCTGGCGGGCGCCGACAACCTCTTCACCGACAACTCCGACACCATGGTGCAGCTGCTGGCCAATCTGGCCACCAACGCCCGGCTCGCGTACGTGCGGGTGCCGGCGCTCCACGCGCTGTTCCCCGACTACCGCGGCTCCGCACTCGAAGCATTCATCAGCACTATGCACGAACACGGACTGTGGGTGACCGCCGACCTGTACCCGCGATACGCCTGTGATTACGGCACGCCACGGCACCCGCCATCCTCGGCCGACTACCCGGAACCAAACCTGTACACGTACTGCCGCGACGACGATCCCGCCGCCCTTGTCCGTGGCGCCAAGAACGCTCCGCGTCCCGCAGGGGACGACACGGCCGGACCGCCGGCCGGCGCGGATCTGAGTGCCACTTCCGATCCGACGCCGCCGGGCCGATTCACCATCCCGACGCCATACGGTGGCCCGGCCCTGCCTCTTGAGCCCCCGAGGTGATGATGCCGGTCAATAATTCGCACGGTCGTCCCGCGTCGGCCGCTGGACGTGCGGTGAATACCCGTCGGATCGCGTTCACGTTCGACCGGTCATCACCGTCGAGACGACATTTCGTGGCGGGGGATATCGCGATGAGTCATCTGGTCGCGCTGTTGTCGGGCTTCTTTCCCTCGGGGGAGGAGTTCTTCATCCAGTCGGTGCGCCGTTACGACGGCCAGATCAACGATGCCGTCCTCAAGAAGCAGGTCGCCGGGTTCATCGGGCAGGAAATGACCCACGGAATACAACACCGCGAGCTCAACAAACAGCTGCAACTCAAGGGCTACTGGGCCACCGGGTTGATGGATGCGATGGGCTCACGGCTCGTCACGCGCATGAAACAGCATCGGGATCGGCTGCCGGATCCGGTCGGCAGATCCGCGCTGGCGGTCACTGCCGCTGTGGAGCACATCACCGCCATCTTGGGCGAGCAGGTATTGGATACCCCGTGGGTGCAACGACAGCTCACCGATCCTGAGGTACGGGCGATGCTGAACTGGCATGCCATCGAGGAGATGGAACACAAAGCCGTCGCGTTCGACGTCTACCGGCATATCGGAGGCGGCGAGCGAATGCGGATCACGGCCATGGTCGTGACTCTCGCGCTATTCCTTAGTCGGGTGGTGCTCCTGCTGGCATCGATCGCCACCGATCCGTGGGCGTGGCGCCATCCTGTCCGAACCCTGCGTAGCGTCGTGACCCTGCCGCGCACACCGCTCTTCAAAGGGCTCGGTGTCAAGATCCGGGGCTACCTGCGGACCGGATTCCACCCCGACGACGTCGACCACGGCCCTCTGCTGGAGAAATGGCGTGACGAATACTTCGGTCCCGACGGGATCCTGCTGGACCATCTGAAGTAGTTGCGGCGGCCACCGAGGTAAAAAGCACTTTCGCCAGACCCTTACGCTGTTCTGGATAGTTACCTTTGTTGGACTACATAGGAGCCTGAGCAGATCGTGGCCGCCAAGCCGAACGTCGCCGGTAAGAAGATCGAGGCCGTCGTCAACCTCGCCAAGCGCCGGGGGCTGGTGTACCCGTGCGGCGAGATCTACGGCGGCACCAAGTCGGCGTGGGATTACGGCCCGCTCGGTGTGGAGCTCAAGGAGAACATCAAGAAGCAGTGGTGGCGTTCTGTCGTCACCAGCCGCGACGATGTCGTGGGCTTGGACTCCTCGGTGATCCTGCCGCGCCAGGTCTGGGTTGCGTCCGGTCACGTCGAGGTCTTCAACGACCCGCTGGTCGAGTGCCTCAACTGTCACAAGCGTCACCGCCAGGATCACCTCCAGGAGGGATACGCGGAGAAAAAGTCGCCCAAGGGCGGGGAGCCCATCGATCCCGAGTCGGTGCAGATGACCGACATCGTGTGCCCCGACTGTGGCACCAAGGGTCAGTGGACCGAGCCGCGCGACTTCAACATGATGCTCAAGACCTACCTCGGTCCGATCGAGACCGAGGAGGGTCTGCATTTCTTGCGCCCCGAGACGGCGCAGGGCATCTTCGTGAACTTCAAGAACGTGGTGACCACCTCACGTCAGAAGCCGCCGTTCGGCATCGGCCAGATCGGCAAGATCTTCCGCAACGAAATCACCCCCGGCAACTTCATCTTCCGCACGCGCGAGTTCGAGCAGATGGAGATGGAATTCTTCGTCGAGCCGTCGACGGCGCCGGAGTGGCACAAGTACTGGATCGACGCGCGGCTGCAGTGGTACATCGACCTGGGCATCGACCCGGAAAACCTGCGGCTGTACGACCACCCCAAGGAGAAGCTGTCGCACTACTCGGACGGCACCGTCGACATCGAGTACAAGTTCGGTTTCAGCGGCAACCCGTGGGGCGAGCTGGAGGGTGTGGCCAACCGCACCGACTTCGACTTATCTACCCACACAAAGCATTCCGGTGAAGACCTGTCGTACTACGACCAGGCCGAAGATCGTCGTTACACCCCCTACGTGATCGAGCCCGCGGCCGGACTTACCCGATCCTTCATGGCCTTCCTGGTCGACGCGTATCACGAGGACGAGGCCCCGAATGCCAAGGGCGGCGTGGACAAGCGCACCGTGCTGCGCCTGGATCCGCGCCTGGCACCGGTCAAGGTCGCGGTGCTGCCGCTATCGCGCAACACCGACCTGAGCCCGCGCGCCAAGGCGCTGGCCGCCGAGCTGCGCCAGTACTGGAACGTCGACTTCGACGATGCCGGTGCCATCGGTCGCAGGTATCGTCGACAGGACGAGATCGGTACCCCGTTCTGCGTCACAGTCGATTTCGACTCGCTCGAAGACGACTCGGTCACCGTTCGCGACCGCGACGAGATGACCCAGCAGCGCATTCCGATCGGCGGCGTGGCCGATCATCTCGCGAAAACTCTCAAGGGCTGTTAGCCGAGGAGCGGAAATGACTGACGTGCAGACCGATATCGGAATCGACCCTGCCAGCGAGCCTGTCGCCGCGCCCGCGGCGGAGGCACAGGTGCGCGCCGATGACCGCGGCCATGTGTTCCATTCGTGGTCCGCGCAAGCGGTTATCGACCCGCTGCCCATCGCCGGCGGATCGGGTGCGACGTTCTGGGATTACACCGGCAAGGAATACCTGGACTTCAGCTCGCAGCTGGTCAATCTCAATCTGGGACACCAGCATCCGCGCCTGATCGAGGCCATCCAGCGCCAGGCCGGTCGGCTGGCCACCATCGCCCCCGCCTTCGCTAACGACGTGCGCGGTGAGCTCGCCCGCCTGGTCGCCGAGCGTGCCCCCGGCACCCTCAACAAGGTGTTCTTCACCAATGGTGGCACCGAGGCCGTGGAGCACGCGGTGCGCATGGCGCGCCACCACACCGGGCGTCGCAAAGTGCTTGCCGCATACCGCAGCTACCACGGTGGCACCACCACCTCGATGTCGTTGACGGGTGAGCCGCGACGCTGGGCCAATGATCCGGGCGACAACTCGGTGGTGCGATTCTTCGGCCCCTACGCCTACCGGTCGGCGTTCCACTCCACCTCTCCCGAAGAGGAAACCCAACGGGCGCTGGAGCATCTGGAGCAGACCATCCAGTTGGAGGGTCCGCCCACCATCGCCGCGATCATCCTGGAATCGGTGGTCGGCACCAACGGCGTGCTCGTGCCGCCGCCGGGCTACCTGGCCGGGGTGCGGGAGATCTGCGACCGGTACGGCCTGGTGTTCATTGCCGACGAGGTGATGGTCGGGTTCGGGCGATTCGGGGAATGGTTCGCCATCAACGCCTTTGACGTCGCTCCCGACCTGATCACCTTCGCCAAGGGCATCAACTCCGGTTATGTGCCGCTGGGCGGCGTGGTGATTTCCGATGCCATCGCGACCAGCTTCGATCACCGTCCGTACCCGGGTGGGTTGACGTATTCCGGTCACCCGCTGGCATGCGCGGTGGGCGTGGAAACCATTCGCGTCTTCGAGGACGACAAGATCCTGGAGCGGGTGCGCGATCTCGGTGAGCGCGTGGTGCGTCCGGAGCTGGAACGGTGGGTGGACACCCATCCGAGCGTCGGCGAGATCCGCGGCCGTGGCCTGTTCTGGGCCGTGGAGCTGGTGCGTAACAAGGAAACTCGTGAGCCGCTGGTGCCGTTCAATGCCAGTGGTGAGGCGGCAGGACCCATGAATGCGTTCGCGGCGGCCTGCAAGAAGGACGGCCTGTGGCCGTTCACGCACTTCAACCGCACGCATGTGGCGCCTCCGCTGATCATCAGCGAGGAGGATCTGCGGCGCGGGCTGTCGATCATCGACGAGGCGTTGAACGTCGCGGACGGGTACGCGAGCTAGAAGCGGCCGCCGCCACCGCGGAAGCTGGTGCCCGAGGATCGGGACGAGCCGCCGTACGACGACGACCCGGATCCCGACCATGAGCTGCGGCCCGATCCGCCGCTGAGCATGCCGCGCAGGATCCCGCCGATCACGGCGCCCGCGACATTGCCGGCCACGTCGCCGGCGACGCTGTATCCGCCGGACCCGTTGCCGTAGTAGGAGCGAGCCGCATTCGCGTCTTGTATTGCACCGCGTTCGGCTTGCGCTGCCAGTTCGGCGGCGCGATTGGCCCACAGAATGGCATCCGACGGCTTCGAGGCGCGGCTGGCCTCGGCCGACGCGATGCTCCGTTCTGCCTCGGCGATCTGTCCTCGCGCCGCCGCTCCGACGGCTCCGCGGTGTAGACCGATGTATTGGCTGGCCGAACTCACCCGCTGGCGGGCGGCGGTGATGGCCTGATCCAGCGCGCGGGCCCGGCGTTCCGCGGCTTCCGTCTCCTCCTGTACCGCCTTGAGAAGCTTGTCCAATTCGGCGTCTGCCTTCGCAAGATGGGTGAAGGCGGTCAACGGGTCGGACGATCCGACACGCTCGGCATCGGCCACCGCGGATACTGCCGAGTCGTGCGCCTGGGTCAGTTCGGCGGCATACGGGACTGTTCCCTGTTTCTGGAGTTCTTCGGCGTGCGCAATACCCGATTTTGTGTCGGCGATCGACGCGGGCAGTGAGTCGGTAGCGCGCCGGATGTTGTTGGCGGCGTTGTCCACCGCGTCCAGCAGTGCACCGGCCTGTGTCAGTGCCGACTCGGCGCCACGAATCGCGTCGACGAGGCTCATCTGCTGGCCCTCCACCGCCCGGGAGGCCAGTTCCCGGCCGTGCGTGATCCGGGAATCGGCGAAGCTGACGCGCTCGTTGGCCTCGGTGATGTTGTCGACGATCAACGCCAGTGCGGCGCCGTCGAATTCGGTGCGCAGCTGCGTGAGAATCCGCGCCGACTCGGGAACTCGAGCGGTGATTGCCACGATCTGCTGAGTGAGCGAGTCCAGCCGTTCGGGGGCGTTGATCACCAAATTGCGGAGCGCGTCGAAGGCGGAGGATTGTTCATCGAGCGTCCGGTCGGCCCGGGTGGCGGAGGTGATGACGTCGATGAGCAGACGGCGCTGCTCCGTGGGCGTTTCCGGGATCGCGTCGTCAAGCTGTTTACGGACAGAGAATGACTGCGCCAAGGTCGCTTTCGCCGAATCGACGGCCTCGCGGAACGGTGTGGTCTGCTCGGCGCCAAACTCCTCGACCGCCAGCGCAAGCTCGGCCTCGCTGGTGCGGACCGCGTTGTCGACGTTCACCACAATGGATTTCGAGAGACCGTCGAGTGCATCGACCGACTGCGCGGCCAGCGCGTTGGCATCGGAGGGGTCGATTCCCTTGGCGGTCTCGATCTCCGCGCGACGTCGTGCTCGGGTCCTGAACCAGGAGAACAGCATGAACGCGCCGACGATGACAGCACCGAATGCCAACGCGACGAGAATCCCCTTCCAGGGGAGAGAGAACGACGAGGAGACGGCGGAGTCGAGGCCGTTGGCGGTGTTGATGGCTGCGCCATCCCAATCCGATTTACGCAGCGCGGGTTCGATCGTGTTGGTACGCAGGTTTTCGATCTCGGAGTCGCTGACCTTCGTGATATCCGAGGCGACCACAAACGCATAGCTGCGCTCCTCGGTTGCCACCGCCAGTAAGGCGTCACGAGCACCCAATCCGCTTGCCTTGGTGGTTCTGTCCGCCCATGTCTGCGGATCGGTGCCGTCGAAGCTGTCGACGTACACCACCCATAGCCGCACCTTCTGCTTGTTGTAAAGCTGGTCGATCGCGGCGCGCACCCGGGCCGGGTTTTTGAGTACCTTTGCCCGGTCGGTGACATAGCCGGGTACCCGGAAGGGCGGATCGGCGGTCGCCGCCGGTGCCATCAGCAGGGCCGGGGCAAACACCGTGAGCACCGCGATGAGGGCTCCCAGCAGGCTCCGTGTCAGAGCAGGCAGACGCATGATCGCCAATCTAATGCCTCGCGAGGCGCACGGACCCGTCCTGGCAGACTGTGCTGACGATGGTCATGAGTAAGGACGCCTATAACGATTCCGACCGTGAACGCGTCGTCACCGAAACACCGAAGACGGCGGCCGTCGCTGGCCTGACCGTGCCGTCTGGGTCTTCGTCGGACTACCGGACCGATTTCGCACGTGACCGCGCTCGGGTGCTGCACAGCGCCGCGTTCCGCCGTCTGGCCGACAAGACACAGGTGGTGGGCCCGCGCGAGGGTGATACGCCGCGCACACGGCTGACGCATTCGGTCGAGGTGGCGCAGATCGGGCGGGGTATCGCTACTGGGCTGGGCGCCGATCCGGATCTGGTGGATCTGGCCGGGCTGGCGCACGATATCGGCCACCCGCCGTACGGGCACAACGGGGAACGGGCTCTGGATGAGGTGGCCGTCGACTGCGGCGGGTTCGAGGGTAACGCCCAGAACTTGCGCATCCTCACCCTGCTGGAGCCCAAGATCGTTGACGCAGAAGGCAACAGCGCGGGGCTGAATCTGACGCGGGCGGCCCTGGATTCGGCGACGAAGTATCCGTGGCTGCGTCCATCGGGTGGGGGAAAGTTCGGAGCTTATGTCGAGGATGCGACGGCTCTGGATTGGGTGCGTGCCGGGGCGCCGCCGCGGCGGCGCTGCCTTGAGGCGCAGATTATGGACTGGTCTGACGACGTCGCTTATTCGGTGCACGATGTCGAGGACGGGGTGATCTCTGGGCGCATCGATCTGCGGGTGCTGGCCTCGCCGGGGGAGGCTCAGGTGCTGGCCGAGCTGGGCGTGAAGTCCTTCGGCGGCCTGGAGCAGGGCGCGCTGGAGGAAGCGGCCGCCCGGTTGGCGACGCTGCCGGCGGTGGCGGCCATCGGACCGTATGACGGCACCTTGCTCGCCTCGACGAATCTCAAGCGGCTGACCAGCGAATTGGTGGGCCGGTTCGCCTCGGCCGCGATCGGGGCCACTCGGTCGGTGGCCGGGGAGGGGCCGCTGATCCGGTTCGAGGCCGAGCTGACCGTGCCCGAGGTGGTAGCCGCCGAGGTGGCGGTGCTGAAAATGCTTGCGCTGCAATTCATCATGTCCGACCCGCGGCATATCGCGGTGCAGGCTCGTCAGCGTGAACGCATCCACCGGGTGGCGCAGTGGCTGGCGGCGGGCGCCCCGGCCACCCTGGATCCGGTGTTCCTACCCGCGTTCGAGGCCGCCGCAGACGACGCGGCCCGTACGCGGGTGGTGGTGGATCAGATCGCCTCGTACACCGAAAGCCGGCTCGAACGGGTGGACCGCGATAGCCAGGGTGTGCAAGCCAGCTGGGCCTGACGCCCGGGTTGACTAAGCTGACCGAGTGGCCGGCCGGATTCCTGATCGCGATATCGCGGCGATCCGTGAGCGCACCCGGATCGAAGACATCGTCGGTGACTACGTCCAGCTCAAGCGTGCGGGTGCCGACTCACTCAAAGGCCTGTGCCCATTCCACGACGAGAAGTCGCCGTCCTTTCACGTGCGGCCCAATCACGGCCACTTCCACTGCTTTGGCTGCGGTGAGGGCGGCGACGCCTACACCTTCATCCAGAAGATCGAGCACGTCACCTTCGTGGAGGCCGTCGAGCGGCTGGCCGACCGGATCAACTACAGCATCAATTACGAGGGTGGCGGCACCGCCACGCAGCGTGACCGTGGTACCCGGGCGCGGCTTATCGCCGCCAACGCAGCGGCGCAGGAGTTCTATGCCGCCGCACTGGATTCACCGGAGGCGGCACCGGCACGTCAGTATCTGACCGAGCGCAATTTCGATGGGGCCGCGGCCAAACATTACGGTTGCGGATTCGCGCCCGCCGGGTGGGACACCCTGACAAAGCATTTGATGCGCAAGGGATTCGAGTTCAAGGAGCTCGAGGCCGCGGGTTTGTCGCGTGAGGGGCGTCGCGGCCCGATGGACCGCTTCCATCGGCGGCTGCTGTGGCCGATTCGGGCGAGCAGTGGCGAGGTGATCGGCTTCGGGGCCCGCAAGATCTTCGATGACGACACCATGCCGGGCAAGTACGTCAATACCCCGGAAACCATGCTGTACAAGAAGTCTTCGGTGTTGTTCGGTTTGGATCTGGCCAAACGCGATATCGCCAAGGGGCATCAGGCCGTGGTCGTCGAGGGCTATACCGATGTCATGGCCATGCATCTGGCGGGTGTGACCACGGCGGTGGCGTCCTGCGGTACCGCGTTCGGCGACGAGCACCTGTCGATGCTGCGGCGTCTGATGATGGACGACTCCTACTTCCGTGGTGAGCTCATCTACGTGTTCGACGGTGACGCTGCCGGCCAGGCGGCCGCCCTGAAAGCCTTTGAGGGAGAACAAAACCTGGCGGGCCAGTCGTTTGTGGCGGTGGCTCCGGATGGCATGGACCCCTGCGATCTGCGGCTCAAGTCGGGGGAGGGGGCGTTGAGTGATCTGGTCGCGCGGCGTATCCCGCTCTTCGCTTTTGCGATCCGCACGGCGTTGACGGAGTCGGATCTGGAGATCGCCGAGGGGCGTGTCGACGCGCTGCGACGGTGTGTGCCGATGGTGGCCAAGATCAAGGACCCGACGCTGCGCGACGAGTACGCCAGGCAGCTGGCGGGATGGGTCGGCTGGGACGACGTGGCCCAGGTTCTCGCGCGAGTGCGTGAGGAGGCCGGCAAGGCGGCGAAGGGCGGTTCCGTATCGCACGACCGTCGTCCCCGCAGCCCCGAAACCGCCGCGGCGCCCAAGGTTGCCATGCCCAACCCCAAGGACCCCACCCTGTCTCCGCAGCGGGAAGCCCTCAAGGCGGCACTACAGTTCCCCGCCTTGGCCGGACCGGTGTTCGATGCACTGCCCGCCGATAGCTTCACCCATCCCGGGTACATGGCGGTGCACGCCGCGATTGACGCGGCCGGGGGCACCGCCGCCGGAATCGTCGGTGCGGAATGGACTGAAAAGGTGCGTCAGAGTGCGTCGTCCCAGAATCAGGTGATGCTGATCAACGCGCTGACCGCCGATGCCATCCAAGTCGACAGTGACGAGCAGCTGCCCCGGTACATCGGGGCGGTGTTGGCCAGGCTGCAAGAAGTGTGGGTCGGCCGGCAGGTGGCCGAGGTGAAGTCGAAGCTGCAGCGGATGTCACCGGTGGACAATGCCGACGAGTACCACGCGCTGTTCGGTGATCTGGTGGCGCTGGAGGCGTATCGGCGCAGTCTGCTGGAGCAAGTCAGCGGGGACGACGTCTCGGCGTGAGCCTTACTTGGTGTCGAGCTGAGGCTCGGGCTCCAGGATCATGGTCGTCTCGTCGATCGGTGTGAGCTCCACCATGTGTGGGTCCGGAGACAGGCTGTGGGCCAGACGTCGGCGGCTGATCTCGATCAGTTTTTTGGTCGCGGGGCTGGCGGTGACCGCCTGATACCCGTTGACGATCTGCTCGTATCGCCGACGGCCAGCCTTCGCGCCCAGCACATAACCGGCTGCCAGCACCAACAAAACCCGAATCACGAACCCTCCACGACGAACGAAGTTCTCCCTATCCTGCCTGATGCACCTGTGAACGGCAGAGTCAGGACACCTCCAAGGGCCCGCCTCTGAGCGACAACACGCAATGCGCTCCGGCTTTGTCGCTCGTAGCCGGGCACCTGAGACATATGCGTCGACGTGACCAGGCGCACCGAGGGGAACTGACTTGGCTTTCACCCCGGCTCGTAGGCTAGAGTCATGCCTCGGCTCGTGGCACAACCACTCGCGAGCAAGTAGTCCCCTGTAGCTCAATTGGCAGAGCTTCCGACTGTTAATCGGACGGTTCTTGGTTCGAGTCCAAGCGGGGGAGCAGTTCAGGTTTCACGCCCACGCTCCGTCTCCTTCTGGAGGCGGAGTTTTGCGTTCTCCGGCCGGGAAGAGCATCATCTGGATGCGACGCAGGTCTATTTCGTAAGCGCTGTGGGTATCCGACTTTCGAGCATCCAAGCGGCGGGTGGATCAGGCGAGGAGCGGGCTAATGGCTGTCGTTCAGGCGAGTACGGTCGAGCGGCTCGTGGAGGCCCCCGCACCATGTATGTCGTCAAGGCCGTGCGTTGGGCGCCGGTCCACTATGCCGAGGTGGAGCCGGTGAGCGGCGGCCAGCGTGAGTCGATGCCGCTGCGTGTGATCGACCCGCTCGTGGTCGATCTTCGGTCGTTGGAAGAGCTTGCTGAGTTGGAACCACAAGCCTGATCCGAGACGTACCGTGGAGATATGAAGCGACCACATAATGTGGCGCGAATTCTCTGCTCCGTGTTCATTGCCGGGGCTCTGGCTTCAGCGCCATTGATGATGCCGAATCACGAGACTGGCACGGCTCAGGCAACCGTGTGCGCCTCTGCCGGATTCACCACCAGATGCGGGGGTGTGCCGAGCATGGCCGGATACGGCTACGGCTACTACCCGCCCGGTTCGTACTGGGGTGCGCCCGGATACCCGCCCTTCGCGGGGGCGGGCATCCCGACTCGACCTATCCCTTGATGGCGTTGACGGCCTTCACGAAAATATCCGACAGATTGTTGCGGTCGACGTCACCCATGCCTGACACCGTCACGGCATGGTGGTCGTCCAGCTGCGCCGAGTAGGTCGTCTGCTCCATCGTCTGCTCCATACCGGGCGCGCTGACCTTGATGGAGGTGGCTGTACCTGTCGTCTTCACTCCATCGACGGCGGGTGCGTCGATCTTCTCGCCGGTGCCCTCGGCCATACCGGCCAGTGACAGGGAGAACTTGTCGCACTGTCCGTTGCTGGTGTCCTCGGGAATCGGGTTGATCGTCTCGATGGCGGCCGCGACGATCATCGTCTTCGACATCGGGTTGCCCGCCTCGCCGGCCTTGGTGCCCGTGATGCCCTGCATCGTGGTTCCGGTGACCTTGGGCATCGCGCCCAGCATCTTGTCGGCGCAGTCCTTGGGCGTGAAGGTGGCCTGCTCGAAGACGCCCTTCATCTGGTCCAGCATCTGCTGGGTCACGGTGGTCTTGGGCTGCACCTCGACGGTGTACCCGGCGGGGAACTGGTCCTTGATGGTTTCGATCTTGGCGATGTCGAAGCTGCTTGCGGCCGCCGTCGTGCTGGTGGCGCTGCTTGCCGAGGAGCCTGCGGACTCGTCCTTCTTGTCGCTGTTCGAACAGGCCAGCAGCATTCCGCCGGTCAGCACGACAGTGCCGAAAACGGTCAGTGAGCGATTCATGCGGGTAAGTCCCCTCTTGTGCAGTGCGTGGACTGCGACCTGGAAGTAGATTCACATTCGTGGCGATCGACGGTTCTACGGGATCTGCCGAACTACCGCATGAATTTGACCACACGCACCCGGATGTGTCCGGGGGATGGTTGCGTGCGGCCACGTTCGGCGCCATGGACGGCCTCGTGACGAACACGGCTTTGATTGCGGGTGTGGGTGCCAGCGGGCTGGACAGCCACGCGATCGTGTTGACCGGTGCGGCCAGTCTGGTGGCGGGCGCATTCTCGATGGCCTTGGGCGAGTTCACCTCGGTGTCGACGTCCAACTCGCAGATCGAGCATGAGGCGAGCGTGGAACGTCGTGCCATCCAGCTGCACCCCGACGCCGAGAAGCAGGAGCTCCTCGTCATGCTCGGCGATATCGGGCTCTCGCCGCAGACGGCGGCCGCGGCGGTCGAGGAGATCCACCAGGACGAGAACACGGCGGTGACGATTCACCTCACCCGCGAGCTGGGGATCAACCCCAACGACACCCCGTCGCCGTGGGTGGCGGCAATCTCGTCGTTCCTGACGTTTTCGGTGGGAGCCGTGGTGCCGCTGCTCCCGTTCCTGCTGGGTTTCGCTTCATTACTGGCCGGTCTGGTCTGCGGCGGCGTGGGTCTACTGATCGCCGGATGGGTTGCCGGAGGCTTTACGGCACGGGCCCCGTGGCTGAGTGCCTTGCGGCAGTTAGCGTTTGGCGCCATCGCCATCGGTGCCACCTTTCTCATCGGACATTTGATCGGTGCAGCGGTGGGCTGACCTGATCTGGATGCTCACTTGCGTGATGGCAACAATAGGAACATGTTTCAGCGAATCTGGCCGAAATAATCAACATGCTGTCCGCATCGGACATTCAGTGGCAAGCAGTTAGCCGCTAACGTTTTGCCATTGGAGCGCGCGGTGTGCCCCATCTCGCTCGGTGCGTTGCCGTACCTGCGGGACGTTCACTCGCACAAAATTTTTGGAGGGCCAATGGAGGGTGTCGATCCAAACATTGGGCATGGATTGGCCGGATTTCAGTCGGGTTGCCGTTGTGATGATTGCTTTTCGGCAGAGTCCGGCAGAATGCGAAGGATAGGGCGGTCCGAAGCCTCCCGGTGGGCGCGGATCAACGAACGTGCCGACCGGCACTGGGGCCGGAGGGTCCAAGACGATAGGGAAACACGGCCGTCCAACGAACAGGTGCGGTGGAGCCAACTGGACATTGAGCTCGCGCTTGATACGTCAATTTCTGTGTACGACGTCGCCGAGTTACTTGGCCGTTCTGCCGACGCCGTCGAAACAGTGCGCCGACGCTACAGAGATCGCCGTTAGTCTTAGCACGGGTCGTACTGGAAGCCTTGCGGCCGCACATACTGGCTCGGCGGAGTGCCATGCCAACGGGTGAAAGCCCGTGAAAAGCTTGATGCCTCGGTGTATCCCAGCCGTCTGGCGACTTCTTCCACGCGCAGGCCGATTTCAAGCAGTCCGGGTGACAGTGCCGCACGTGCCTCCTCCGTGAGGGCGCGAAAGGAGGTGCCCTCGTTGCGGAGCCGGCGCCGCAACGTTCGGGGATCGACGTGGAGCTCCGTCGCAACCTCGGCCATTGACGGTATTCGGCCAGGATCACGCATCAGCCGAGACCGAACCTGGTCAGCCAGTCCACGCCGCCGAGTGCGAGCGCGCAACAAGTCTTGGCATTGCGCCTCCAAGAGTTCAGCGGTAGGCGCGTGTGCCTGGGGTGGGCGACTGTCGAGCACCCAGCGGGGGAATCTGAGCACCGTGTCCGCCTGGTCATACTTCAAGGGCAACGCCGCTGGCAGGCGAACTCGGCTGCCGCGCTCCTTGCTGAGCACCAGGTCGAACTGGCACTGGGTCAAGAGCTCATCCGTCACCTTGTTGAAGAGACTGGGCACGATAGCCCGGATGGTGGCTATCTCGCGTTCTACGAGGAAATCATGCACGTCCGGAGGTGTATCGGAGGAATCGAAACGGATCAGTCCCTGCTCGCCGGACTCATCGAATGTGATATTCGAAAACACATTGGCCAACTGAATGTGGCGGCAGCCGAACTCGATGGCCGCACGCAGTGTCGGGCTGGACAGCATTGCAAAACCAAAAAGTCCGTAATTTCCCAGGGCGAACTTGCTACCAACTTCCATGCCGAAGCCAGGATGGTCGCCTAGGCGCGCCAGGATATTCCGGATTACCGCCAGCTCTTCCGATGCTTCGATCTCTGTGGTGGTGTCGGTGAGATCTTCGACGGTGATCGATGTTCCCCGCAGGCAATCGCGGCGGTCAAGGCCCCTTTCGGTCGCAACCTCTATCAAGATGTGGGTAGCGGCGGTGACTCTTCTGTAGTCCCAGCATGGAGTTACCGCCATGTGCCCGAAAATATCAAAGTTTGTCCCTAAGAAGATGTTTCAGAGGCCTGCGGCGGCAGCACAAAAGTGTGATTTCGCAGGCGAACGGCCCTTTGGAGAGTGGCGTGTCAGGCCCTCGGTATCTCATGAATGCTGCTGAGGTGAGCATGATGGCGTTCAAGCAGCTGTCTTATTTGCCGAGTATGCCGCCACAGATAGTGGAGTGCCGCATCGTCTTCTGACTTCTCGCCGACCAGGTCCAGGTATCGGTTGAGCATGACCTTCAGGGCAAACTGCTCCGTGACCAAGAGCCATTCGTAGTCATGAATTGCAGTAGCATGCGGCACAAGTCGTTCGGCTTCTTCTAGCGCCTGGTTCTCTCGTTCGAGTCGCGCATTTCGCCTCATATCTTCCGTGATTGCTGTACGCCTTCCCCGTTCTGTTGATTTGGTCACTGCATCGTGACCGGGCACCCGACGGCCGCGGTACAGGGGGCGAACTGCCTAGGACTGCGTTTCGGCGCTTCATCGGCAAACATTAATGGTTGACGGTTGACTTTTGAATGTCCGATGAGGACGTCAAGTTGATCCTTTCGGACAGAAATTTCGGCACAGATGCGCCGATTGCCCCGAGCATCCGCAGTTAACACCCAGCGGGGGTACGGCACCGCGATGTCGCGGCCAACCTGAGAAGGCCCTGAGAGTGGGGGAGCCAGCTGGCAGAATTGTGAAGTGAACTTCGCCAGGGTGCCCCTGAAACCCGACGAGCTGGCTCAGGCGGCCGTCATGGCTGCACTCACCGCCGCCATGGTCATCGTGGGGGTCGCCCTGCCGATTTTGGGTGCCGTGCAGCTACTCGGTGCCGTACCCATGGGTCTGCTGGGATATCGCTACCGCGTCCGAGTGCTGCTGGCCGCCGCCGTGGCCGGCAGTGTCATCGCCTTCCTGCTTGCGGGGCTCGGCGGCCTCATCGCCATGGCGAATTGCGTCTACATTGGTGGCCTCACCGGCGTAGTGCGCCGACGCGGACACGGCATGCCCCTGCTGACGGTGCTCGGGGTCATCTGCAGCGCGATCATTGCGGCGATGGCGGTCGGTGCGCTGGCCCTGCTGGACCGCATGCGCAACCTGCTCTTCGATGCACTGCGCGCCTCGCTGGAGGGCCTGTTCAAGATGATCGGCCACCTCCCGCACTTGGAAGCCGTCGGTGTGAACGCCACGAGCGCCATTGACTTCGCGATACGTAACTGGGTGTGGTTCATCGGTGGCATCGTCTTCGTCTTTGTGCTGTTTAACGCGCTGTTTGGCTGGTGGGTGCTCTCGCGCGTGATCCAGCGCTTGGCCGTAATTCCCGATGTGCACCAGCTCGATCCGCCGACGCCAGCGGGTGCGGTGGGTCCGGTGCCCGCACGCCTGCGCGATGTGCGATTCCGCTATCCGCGCGGTGAATCCGATGCGCTGGCACCGCTTTCGATGAGCATCGAGGTCGGCGAGCATGTCGCGATCACCGGCCCCAACGGTTCGGGTAAGAGCACCCTGATGCGCATCCTGGCCGGGCGTGAACCCACATCCGGGGAGATCGAGCGGCCGGGTTCGGTGGGGCTCGGCGCCGTCGGCGGCACCGCTATCGTCATGCAGCACCCCGAAAGTCAGGTGCTGGGCACCAAGGTCGCCGACGACGTGGTGTGGGGTCTGCCTGCCGATCACGACGTCGACATCGAGGGGCTACTGCGCGAGGTCGGCCTGGAGGGGATGGGCCAGCACAGCACCTCCTCACTCTCGGGTGGCGAGCTGCAACGTCTGGCGGTGGCCTCGGCGCTGGCGCGTGACCCAGCGCTGTTGGTGGCCGACGAGATCACCAGCATGGTCGACCCGAAGGGGCGCGAGGATCTGCTGGGCGTGCTGTCCAGGCTCACTCATCAGCACCGGATGTCGGTGGTGCACATCACTCATTTCCAGTCCGAGGCCGCTGCCGCGGACCGTGAGATCTCCCTGCGCGCGATCAACGGCCAGACGGCCCGCACGGCGATACAGACCGTGCCGGTGCCCACCACTACGGCGGCGCGACCCGATGTCGAGTCGCCCGTCGTCCTCGAGTTCGATTCCGTGGCCCACCAGTACGCCAGCGGAACTCCCTGGGCGAAAACGGCGTTGCACGACGTGTCGCTGGCGGTGCACGAGGGCGATGGTGTGCTGATCCATGGCGGTAACGGATCGGGCAAGTCGACGCTGGCCTGGATCGCCGCGGGGCTCACCAAACCAACCTCCGGGCAGTGCCTTCTGGACGGCAAGCCGGTGTCCGATCAGGTGGGGTCGGTGGCCATCAGTTTCCAGGCGGCCCGTTTGCAGCTGCTGCGCAGCCGCGTGGACTATGAAATAGCCTCGGCGGCAGGGTTTTCCGTCCGCGATACCGACCGTGTGGTACATGCCCTCGCCAGTGTCGGGCTCGATGCTGACCTGCTCAAGCGTCCTATCGATCAGCTCAGCGGAGGCCAGATGCGCCGCATCGTGTTGGCCGGGCTGCTGGCGCGTTCACCGCGCGCCCTCATTCTCGATGAGCCGCTGGCGGGCCTGGACGCCGAGTCGCAGGCCGGTCTGCTGCGGCTGCTCACGCAGGTGCGGGAGCGCGAAAGGCTCACTATCGTGGTCATCTCGCATGACTTCGATGGCATGCAGGAACTGTGTCCGCGAACCGTGCATCTGCAATCCGGGGTGCTGCTGGCCGAAACGGTGGGGTCGGGGAATCGCTCATGACGACGACACGTGCACCGCGCCGCCCGGTGGTTCTGCTGCGGCCCGTCCCCGGTACCTCCCCAATCCACGAGCTGTGGGCCGGAACCAAACTTATTGCGGTCTTCCTTATTTCGGTGCTGCTGACGTTGTTCCCCACCTGGACGGCAATCGGCGCGGTGGCGGCGCTGGTGATCCTTACCGCGTGGTTGGCCCATATCCCGCGCGGTGCGTTGCCTACCATCCCGATCTGGATGCTGGCCTTGGTGATTGGTGGCAGCCTCACGGTGTTCTTTAGCGGCGGACCACCGTTTTGGCATATCGGTGGGCTCACCATCGGATTTCACGGTGTGCTCGCGGTGGCACGCACCACCGCGGTGGCGATTGTGCTGCTTGGCACGGGCGCCATGGTGTCGTGGACCACGAATGTCTCTGAGATCGCGCCCGCCGTGGCGCTGCTGGGGCGCCCGTTGAAGGCCTTCGGGATACCGGTCGACGAGCGCGCGGCCACCCTGGCGCTCGCGCTGCGTTCGTTCCCCATGCTGTCCGACGAGTTCCGGGTGCTCATCGCGGCTCGCAGGCTACGCCCGCCTCAGGTGCGCGAGGGCAGACGCGGGTTGCGGTGGGTGGCCGAGGTGGTTGACATGCTGACCGCGGCAATCACCGTCGCCTTGCGACGTGCCTCCGAGATGGGGGATGCCATCACCGCGCGCGGCGGCACCGGGCAGATCGCGGCACATCCGACTCGACCGGGCTTGCGGGATGCGATTGCGCTGCTGATCATCATCGCGGTCGGAACCACAGTCGTATTGTTCGAGGTGCTGTAGCACGGAGCTACCGCTCGATCGCCTTGTTCGCCGCTTGCTGCGCCTGTTGCAGCGCGGTGTGAACATCGAGGCGCCCCAGGAACATCTCGGCGAAATACGGTTTCAGCGCGGCGAATCCGGCCCCGAATCCTTGCCCGCCCGGCGCGGCGATCTGTTGACCGTTCAACACCTCGAAGAAGGGCGCCACATCCACGCCCTTAGCGGTCCAGTGCTGGAAATACGGCTCACGTGCGGTCAGGACCGCGGGTATCGCCGAGCCGCTGCGGCCCAGGAAGGCGTTTCCTTGGGCGCTGCCCATCCAGGCCAGCACCCGCTGCACGGCCTCGGGGTGAGTCGATGACGCATTCGCGGCGGCCACAATGCCGTTGGTGACGCTGACGCGACCATCTGGTCCCGCCGGCATCATCGCCACGCCCCACGGGAAGGTTGCGTTCTGCTGGATCTGCGCCAGGTTGTAGGTGCCCGACTGGAACAGCGCCATCCGTCCCTGCAGGAACTGGTTGCGGGAGAAGTCGTTGTTGGCGTTGGTGTCGGCGGCCGACGGTGCGACCTTGTCGACGTTGATGAGGTCGACAAGGTACTGAAAGGCCATCTCGGCTCGCGGGTTCGCGAACGCGAACTTATCGTCGTGCTGAAACAAGGCGCCCGCCGAACCGAGGTAGTTGAGGTAGATGCCCTGTAAATCGTTGGCGGCGTTGTATGCCCAGTGCCCGGGTCCGGTGAGCCGCTGCAGCATTGGGCGCAGGGTATCGACGACAGGATCGGCGTCCCAGCGCAGATCCGCCAGCTCGGCAGGGTCGACTTGCGCGGCCTCCAGCAGATTCTTGTTGTAGTACAGCGCGATCCCGGCATCGCTGAGCTGAGGTACACCCCACAGCTTGCCGTCGCGGGTGAATTGAGCGACGACGGATGGGTCCCAGTCGGCGTGCGGGGCGACCGGGGCCAGGTTGCCGGTATCGGCGTAGTCGGACAGGTAGGCGTTGCTGAGCCAGAAGATGTCGTCGGCGCCATGCCCAGCCACATCGGTGCGCAGGGTGTTGAAGTAACTCGCATAGGAGGTCACCGTGGTCGCCACCGTGATGTCCGGGTTGCGCCGATTGAACTCGTTGAACGAGCTGCGGTAGGCATCGGCCACCTGCTCATCCCACACCCGCACGGTGACAACCGTTTTCCCGTGCGGTGTCTTCGGAATGCCGAGCCATCCCGCAATTCCGAACAGCAGCAGTGCAACCAGTCCCAGTGTGACGGCGGCGCGGGTCGAGGACTTCATCACTTGAGTCCGCTCAGGGTGATGGAGCGGACGATGTACTTCTGGAATCCCACGAAGAGGATCACCAACGGCACGATCGCCACGGTGGTCGCCGCCATCACGATGGGCCACTGCGCGTTGAACTGAGATTGCAGGCCGGCGGTCGCGACAGTAAGCACGCGCCAGTTGCCGCCGCTGGTGATCACCAACGGCCACATGAAGTTATTCCACTGCGACACCACGGTGATGAGTGTCAGCGTGATGAGAATGGGGCGGCTCACCGGCAGCACCACATGCCACAGCACGTCCAGCGTGTTGGCCCCGTCCAGGCGAGCGGCGCGAATCAGATCGTCAGGAATGGTGCGGAAATGCTCGCGCAGCAGGAAGATCGCATACGGTGAACCGAACATGAACGGGATGACCAACGCCCAGAACGTGTTCCGCAGACCCACCTGTGTCAGCATCAGATACATCGGCACCACCGTCACCGTCGCCGGAATCATCAGCGTGGCCAGATACACCCAGAACAGCCCGTCGCGGCCCGGGAATTGCAGCCGCGCAAAGGCATACGCGGCCAGCACCGAGAAGGTCAGCTGGCCTATCACGATGATCGCCGTCATCAATACCGTCACCAACGCGGCACGGCCGAACCCGGCGTCGGCCAGCCCGGTGTAGTTGGCGACCGTGAACGGATTCGGCGCGGCCAGCGGGGAGTCGGTGGCGAACTGCCGTGTCGATTTCAGCGAGGCCGACAGGGCCAGCAGGAACGGGCCCAGGGTGAGGGCCACGCCGACAATCAGCAGCAGATAGACCGCGAGGTTCGTGGTCCGGGCCCCAACGCCCGCGTGATCCGGCATGAGATGACAGTAGTGGGCGGGATCAACGGTGCGGGAACGTTACCCGGCGCCGTCGGGGTCCCAGCTGCTCGGCATCATGGGGACAGTCCGGGTGCCCCCGAGGGTGTCGCGCGTGACGGACACCTTCCCGGCCGCGGGTGGCACGGCGCCCAGGCCCAGCGATCCGATCCCTCGGCTGCTGGCGGAAACCTCATCCTCCAGATCCATGTACTCGTGACCGCGGCCGCGCAGGTGGGCCTGTGCCCGCGCACGCTCGCGGGCCAGTTCCGCTTCCGGTAGCACGGCTTCATCGTCGCCCGCCGCATCAAGATCGAAGTCCCGGCCGCGGCGACGCGCGCGACGTTCGGCGAGGGTGCTGCCCGTCCCCAATCCGGAGGCGCTCACGGCATAGAACGAGTCGCCCATGCCCGTGCCGAGTGGGTTGGATGTCGTCGGCCCGACGCCCGGGCCTGGGCCGCCTCCGGCCGGTCCGCCGCCGATCGAGGAGGGAGACGGGGAGGGGACCGGCGTGCTCGCGGTATGTGTGGGCATGCCGGTTGGCGCTGGTGCGGGCGTCGATGTGGTCATCGCAGGGGCGCCGCCGACCGATGTGGCCAATGCCGGGGCCGGCACTGGCGCGGGGGCTCCGGCACCGACGGCACCGAGCGCCCCGAGGGCACCCAGTGAGCCGGTCGCGGCGACGGCGGCGGGTACGGCCGCGACGGCCGCACCGATGACCGCCGCTTGAATAACGGTCTGCCCAATCGGCCAGAAGATCATCAACGTATGGAAGGTCGCCCAGGCGAGCGCACTGGCGAGCGCCGGGGTCATCCCGGGGATATTCGAGAACAGGTTGACCAGACCGGATGTGAACGGTCCCGACGGGATGGGCCACCCTCCCGGGTTGAGGTCCTTGGACACCGGCCATGCGAAATTGCTGGTGTACTGCTGGATCAGTGCGGCCAGCTGGTCCTGCCACGAGGTGGTGGTCTGTGCGTCCGCGGTGGCATCGGCCTGGTCGAGACTGCTTCCTGCCTGCGCCGCGGGGGCGGCCGCGGCACTCTGCACGGTGGCAGCCGTCGCGCTGGCCTCCCCGCCGGGAGCCAAGATCGCCGGCGCCGGGCTCGTGGTCGGAACGGCGGTCAGGGCCGATTCGGCGACGGCCTGATAGACGGTCATGGTCTCGGCGGCCTGGACCCACATGCGGATGTAGTCGGCTTCGTTCACCGCGATGGGGATGGTGTTGACCCCGAAGAAATTTGTCGCCGCCAACGCCGTGTGGAGCGCGTGGTTGGCGGCGAGCTCGGCCAGGGAGGGCATTGCGGCGAGTGCGGCGGTATAGGCGCCAGCGGCCGTCTCGTGCAGTGCGGCCGCAAACGTGCTCTTCACGCCGCTATCGAGCAGCCAGCCGAGATACGGGCCGTGGGCGGTCGCGTACTGGTCTGCGCTCGGGCCCTGCCACACCCCGGTTTGAACCGCCGCAAGCATTCCTGTGAGTTCGCTGGCAGCGGAGGCGTACTCGGCTCCCAGGGATGTCCACTGGGCTGCGGCGGCAAGGAGCGCGCCCGGACCTGGGCCGCTACTGAGGAGTGTGGAGTGCACCTCGGGCGGCAGCGCCATCCAGAGGGGCGCCGTCAACGCCGACTGCCGCAGTCACTCACAGGAACCCCTAAGATCCTGGTAACACCGCATTTTCCGAACACGCTCATTGGTCGAGCGATCGGGCAGAAAAGTTCCCGGAAATTTTCCCGATAGTTCCGCCCGTGGCGCCAGTGGGGAACTACCGGAGATGCAGCAAACCGTCCAACCGGCTATACCAGGTCGTAGCTGACCCTGGAGCGGAAGTAGCGGTGCTGAATCAGCGTGATGACGACCAGGATCAGAAACAGGATCAGCGACATGGCGGCCGAGCGGCCGACGTGGGCCGACTCGAATGCCTCGGCGTATACGCGGTGCGCCGCCAAATCGGTGCGGTTCTGCGGGCCGCCGCTCGTCAACGCATAGACGGTGTCGAAGGTCTGCACCGCGCTCACTACGCCGGTGACGAGAACGAAAAAGAATGTGGGCCGCAGCATCGGCAGGGTGATGCGGCGGAACCGCTGCCAGGCCGTCGCACCGTCCACCCGGGCCGCGTTGTGCACATCGCCGGGAATGGCCAGCAGGCCCGCCATGAAGAACAGCGCTACGTAGCCGACGTTCGTCCATACGCTCACCGCCGCCACCACGGGCAGCGCCAGAGAGGGATCGGTAAGCCATTCGATGCGTTGTCCCAGAAGCGCATTGACCGCGCCATCGGTGGGCGCCAGCATCCAATGCCACAGCACGCCGATGGCCAACGGCGCGCAGATCCACGGGATCACGTAGATGGTCCGGAAGAGCACGGTGCCGGGCAGGCCACGCACCAATAGCGTCGCTGCCGCCAGTCCCAGGGCGGTCTGCACCGGTATTACCAACGCGACGAAGATCAGCGTCACCAACAACGAGTGGCCAAAGGCGCCGTCGGCGAGCACCGAACGCCAGTTGTCCAGGCCAACGAACTCGATGGGGCCCAACAGATCCCAACGGCACAGGCTCAGCCATAGCACCACCAGGATGGGCAGCAGCAGAAACGCCGCCACCCCGAACAGGCTCGGGGCCAGCAGCCCGTACGCCAGGGCTGTCTGCCGGGACCGACTCACGGGAACATTAAACCGTGGACGGCGTAGGTACGGTTGAGCGCGTGACTCGGTCCGTAGATCCCGATTTCCTGGCGCTTCCGCGCGCCGAATTCGCCGATGCTGCCCTGAACGCGGCCCGCGCCGCCGGGGCTAGCTATGCGGACCTGCGCATCCATCGGCTTATCAACGAAGAGCTGGTGTTGCGCGATGAGCAGGTGGAGACCGCCGTCTCCGGCCGCACCATCGGTTTGGCGGTGCGGGTGATCGTCGACGGCACCTGGGGATTCGCCTCCCACGTGCAGCTCGACACCACGGCCGCCGCCGAGACGGCACGCCGGGCCGTGGCCGTCGCACGCGGTCTGCAGAGCCTGAACCGCGAGCGCGTCGAGCTGGCGGCCGAACCCGTCTACGCCGACGTCCAGTGGGTGTCGGACTACGAGATCGATCCGTTCGCGGTGGCGCAGGCCGACAAGATCGCGGTGCTGCAGGAGTATGCGGGGCGGCTGTTGGCCTCCGACGGTGTGGACCATGCCTCCGCGACGCTCACCGCGGTCAAGGAGCAGACCTTCTACGCCGACACCTTCGGGTCGTCGATCACCCAGCAGCGGGTCCGCGTCATGTCGCAGCTGGACGCCATTGCCGTCGATGCCGCCACCGGTTCTTTCGAGACCATGCGCACCCTGGCCCCGCCGATGGGTCGTGGCTGGGAGGCCATCGGCGGTGACGGTGTGTGGGACTGGAGCACGGAGCTGCGTGAGATTCCGGAGCTGCTCACCGAGAAGGTGAAGGCCCCCGGCGTCATTGCCGGCCCCACCGACCTGGTGATCGACCCGACTAATCTGTGGCTCACCATCCACGAATCCATTGGGCACGCCACCGAATACGACAGGGCCATCGGCTACGAGGCCGCCTATGCGGGTACTTCCTTCGCCACCCCCGACAAGCTCGGCACCATGCAGTACGGCTCGCCGGTCATGAATGTGACTGCCGACCGCGACGAACGCCACGGGCTCGCCTCGGTCGGCTACGACGACGAGGGCGTGGCCTCGCAGCGCTGGGATCTGGTGCGCGACGGCGTCTTCGTCGGTTACCAGCTGGACCGCGTGTTCGCGCCCCGGCTCGGGCAGGAGCGTTCCAATGGCTGCTCGTACGCCGACTCGCCGCACCACGTGCCCATCCAACGTATGGCCAACGTGTCGCTGCAGGCGTCCCCGGATGAGCGCAGCACCGAGGATCTGATCTCCGGTGTTGAGGACGGGATCTACGTCGTCGGCGACAAGTCGTGGTCAATCGATATGCAGCGCTACAACTTCCAGTTCACCGGGCAACGGTTCTACCGCATCCGGGGCGGAAAGCTGGAAGGCCAGCTGCGCGATGTCGCCTACCAGGCCACCACCACCGACTTCTGGGGGTCGATGGAAGCCGTTGGTGGACAGTCCACCTGGCGCCTCGGCGGGGCGTTCAACTGCGGTAAGGCTCAGCCCGGACAGGTGGCGGCGGTGAGCCACGGCTGCCCGTCGGCGCTATTCCGCCAGGTCAACGTGCTCAACACCAAGCAGGAAGGCGGAGCCGCGTGATTCCCGCACAGCAGGTCGCCGAGGATGTTCTGGCCGAGGCCGCGCGGCGCGGTGGCGCCGATGACACCATCGTCCTGATCCAGGACAGCAGCGAGGCGTCGCTGCGCTGGGCGGGCAGTTCGATGACCACCAACGGCGAGTCCGTCAAGCGCGGTATCGCGGTGATATCCATTGTCCGGCAGGGGGAACAGACCCGCGTCGGTTCGGTGCTCACCGAGGATGCCGCCCCGGCCGCACTCGCCGATCTGGTCGCGGCAAGCCAGGCCGAGGCCGCCTCCGCACCTCCGTCACGGGACGCCATGCCGCTGCTGGGTCCCGGTGAGACCGCGGGGGAGGCGTGGGACGCGGAGATCTTTCGTACCGGCGCTGACGTGTTCGGGTCGTTGGCTGCCGACCTGTCGACGGGATTCGACGGCCCCGACACCTTGTACGGATACGCCCGCCACGAACGGCAGACCACCTTCCTGGCCTCCTCCACCGGGCTGCGCCGTCGGTTCACCCAGCCGACGGGCCAGGTGGAGATCAACGCCAAACGCGGTGTGGGTAGCGCCTGGGCCGGGGTGTGCACGCCCGAATTCGTGGATGTGCCCACCGAATCGCTGCTGCAACAGCTTTCGGAGCGGTTGACGGCCGCACAGAATCAGATCGAGCTTCCGGCGGGGCGCTACGAGACGCTGCTGCCGCCATCGGCCACCGGTGACCTCATGCAGTACCTGGTGTGGACGATGGGCGGGCGCGGCGCCCACGAGGGCCGCAATGCCTTCGCGGGGCCGGGCGGCACTCGCATCGGTGAACGCCTCACCGAGCTGCCGGTCACGGTGTACTCCGATCCGTCGTACCCGGGTCTGCAGAGCAGCCCGTTCGTGGCGACGCCCATTTCCCGGGAATCACTGTCGGTCTTCGACAACGGTGTGGGTATCGAGCGCGTCGACTGGGTGCGTGACGGCGTGATCAACGCGCTGAGCTATTCGCGCGCCGATGCGGCCGAATTCGGTTCCGCCCCAACGGTGGGCGCCGACAACCTGATCATGACCGGCGCAGGCACCTCCACCCTGGAGGAGATGATCGCCGCCACCGAGAACGGTCTGCTGCTGACCACGCTGTGGTACATCCGTGAGGTCGATCCGACGGTGCTGCTGCTCACCGGGCTCACCCGCGACGGCGTGTACCTGGTGCGTGACGGGAAAATCACGGGCGCCGTCAATAACTTTCGGTTCAACGAGAGCCCGATTGATCTGCTGCGGCGGGTCAGCGAGGTGGGTGCCACCGAGTACACGTTGCCCCGCGAGTGGAGCGATTACGCGACGCGTCAGGCGATGCCCGCGTTGCGGATCCCGGACTTTCACATGTCGTCGGTTAGCGCCGCCCAGTAGGGAAGAGCTTCATCAGGTCGGTCATGCCGCCTTTGGCGGCGAAGTAGCGGCCGATGCCGGGCGCGATGCGGTTGTTGAGGTATTGCAGGCGCGCCTCCGGGGTCACCGGGACAACCTGCTTGTTCTTCAGGACGGCATCGACGATCTGCTCGGCCACCTTCTCGGGGCCATAGCGGCGCATCGCGTAGGCCTTATCGCCGGCCTGCTGCATGCGGTGTTCTTCCTCGGTGCTCACCCCGGAGATCTTGCTCGTGGCAACGATATTGGTGTGCACGATGCCGGGGCAGATGGTGCTCACCCCGATGCCGTGCTTATCCAGGTCGGCCCGCAGGCAGTCGGAGAACATGAAGACGGCCGACTTGCTTGTCGAGTACGCCGAGAATTTCTGCTGCGGTGAGTACGCCGCCATGCTGGACAGGTTGACGATGTGTCCGCCGAGACGGCGCTCGGCCATCTTGGTGCCAAAGGCGCGGCTGCTGTTCACCACCCCGTACAGGTTGATGTCGAGGACGCGGCGGAACTCTTCGGAGGGTGTCTCCAGGAACCCACCCGCTGCGCCGACGCCGGCGTTGTTGACCAGTACGTCGGGTACACCGTGTTGGGTGATCACCTCATCGGCGTGGGCGTTGATCGCCGCTTCGTCGGCCACGTTGAGTTGATAGGCGTGGGCGATGCCGCCGTCCTGTTTGATGAGCTCCACGGTCTCGTTCGCGCTGTGCAGGTTGATATCGGAGAGCACCACCTCGGCACCCCGACGGGCGAAGGCCCGTGCGGTGGCACGGCCGATACCGCTGCCGGCGCCGCTTATGACCACCAGTTGGTCCTCGAAGAGCTTGCGGCTCTTGCCCATTTCCGCGCGTCTGAGGGTGCGCGTCGGTGTGGCGCCGGAGAGCGCGTCGATCAGTTCGGTGGTCGACGCGGCCAGCAGCTGTGGATGTGAGAACGGGAGCCAGTGGCCGCCGTCGACGACGCGCCGCCAGGTCCGCTCGTTCCAGAGCAGCTCGTCGTCGTAACAGGATTGGCGTACCGCGGGATCGCGTCGCCCGATGATGACCTGCACCGGGACGCTTGTGTGCCTCTCTTCGGGATGGATGACGGCAGGAAGGGCGTTGGCGCGGTAGACCCGCAGCGTCTTGGTGATATCGGACATGAAGGTCGGTCCGAGGTGGATCTGTTCACGCGGTGCGCCTTCGGCGGTAGAAAGCCCAGCACGCCAACGGTCTTCGGACATCGTCAGCTTGAGGGCGAGGTTGGGTATCACGGGCGTCATGGACGCCAGCATGTACAGCAGCGACCCGGCCTGCCCGAGCGCGAGCGCGGCGTTGCGAGGCGTCGGGCGCGATAGGCGGGCGCGCATCCACTTGCTCATATGGCTGGCCGACGGGCCCGATACCGAGGTGAAGGAGGCGAAGCGGTGCTGCAGATCCGGATCGCAGATGGCCTCCCATGCGGCGACGCTGCCCCAATCGTGGGCCAGGACATGCACCGGTTTGTCGGGGCTGACGGCATTGGCAACGGCCACATAGTCACTGGCCATTGCGGTGAGCCGGAAGTCGCGAAAGCTCTTGGGATTGGTCGTCTTTCCCGCGCCGCGATTGTCGATGGCTACCAACCGGAACCGATCACGCAGTAGCGGTGTCACACCGTCCCAGAGATGATGCGAGTCGGGCCAGCCGTGTAAGAGCAGAATGGTCTCGCCGGTGGGATTGCCCTGCACGAAGTAGGCCACCTCGATGTCCCCATTGCGCACCGAGTGCTCGGTGATCACGTTGGTCTCGGTGACGGCGGATGCGTCGGCGTCGATCGTGCTGGTCATGCGTTCTCCCATCGGTACTACCGGTACTAAAAGTATCTACTACTGACAGTATCGATAAGGTCGTACAAAAGGGAAGAGCGGTCCTCCACGGAACCTTCACAAAACCTCACAGCGATCACCACAGGCATCAAATACCCTGGTCATGTGCCCAGCCAGCGACGAATTCTGGTAGTCGACGACGAGCCCACTATTTCCGCGTCTATTTCCGCACGGCTTCGCGCCGAGGGGTATGCCGTCGATAACGAGGACAACGGTCTCGACGCGGTGCGGCATTGCCGCGAGAACGTGCCTGATCTGGTGGTCCTGGACATCATGCTGCCGGGTATCGACGGTCTGGAGGTGTGCCGGCAGATCCAGGCGCACACGCCGATCCCGGTGCTGATGCTGACCGCGCGCGGCACCGAAACGGACATGTTGGTGGGACTGGGCGTGGGTGCCGACGACTATCTGTCCAAGCCGTTCAGCATGCGGGTGTTGGTCGCCCGGGTGGCGGCGTTGTTGCGCCGGACCGATCGGGTAGCACCGCCGCGCACCGATGTACGGATCGGGCACGTGCGGATCGACATCTCCGAGCGCCGCGTCTACCACAAGGACGACGAGGTGCACCTGACCCGCACCGAGTTCGATCTGCTGGCCTATCTGGCCGATAACCCACGGGTGGCGATCAGCCGCGAGCGCCTGCTCGATCAGGTGTGGGGGTGGAGTGACGGGCTGCCGTCGGGGGGGCGCACCGTGGACAGTCACATCAAGGCGTTGCGCCGCAAGCTCGGCCAGGAGTTGATCCGCACCGTGCACGGCATCGGATATGCGTTGGAGGTACCGCGATGAACCAACTGCTCGATCATCTGCCCCGACCGCTGGATCCGTTGCGTTCCTTCAAATTCAAGACGGCGGTGCTGGTGGGGGTGGCGCTGCTGATTGCCACCTGTCTTCTCTGGATCACGGCCGAATGGAAGCTGCGGTATGCGCTCTCGCTCGCGCTGATGGTGTCATTCGGGGTCACGTGGTTCCTGGCGCACGGCATGACGTCTCCGCTACGGGATATGACGGCGGCGGCCCGGTCGATGGCGCAGGGCGACTACTCGCGGCGAATCCGGTCGACCTCCCGTGATGAAGTAGGCCAGTTGGCAACGGCTTTCAACCACATGGCCGCCGAGCTGCAATCGGCCGAACGATACCGGCGTGAGCTCGTGGGGAACGTCTCGCATGAGCTGCGCACACCGATCACGGCGCTACAGGCGGTGCTGGAGAACATCGTCGACGGGGTGTCCTCACCGGACCCGCAGACGCTGAAAACCGCACTGGCGCAGACCGAACGACTGGGCCGGCTGGTCGATGATCTGCTGGATCTGTCACGGCTGGAGAACGGATCGGTTCCGGTCCAACGCGAACCGTTCACCGTCCGTGATTTCGTGGACGGGGCGGTCGCCGAGGCGAAGACGACGGGACGGCCGGTGCGCTATCACGTAACGGTCGAGCCGTTCGATCTGACGGCGGTTGCCGATACCGCCCGGCTGCACCAGGTGGTGGCCAACCTGCTCGACAACGCCTCACGGCACAGTCCACCCGGGGGACAGGTCTCGGTGTTCGCGAAAGCCGAAGAGGACGCTCTGCTGCTTGAAGTGGCCGATAACGGGCCGGGTGTTGCCCCGCACGAAAGATCAAGAGTGTTTGAGCGATTCACCCACGGTGGGTCTCGCGACGGTGGAACCGGGTTGGGGCTGGCCATCGCGCAATGGGCCGTCGATCTGCACGGCGGGCGCATCGAAATCTTGGACGCACCCGGCTGCCGGGTTCGCGTCACCTTGCCGCAGTTTGATTCTGATGCACCGGAGGGGAGATCATGACCACGACACCGCCGTACCCGTATCCGATTCCGGGGCAATCGGTTCCGCCGACGCCAGCGGTGCCGCGACCGCCGGTGCCGATCTTTGGGCCGCCGGCGCGGTTCATGACGGCGTGGCCGCGGGACATCCGTTCGAAGATGACGCAGGGCGCGCTGCTGAGCGGTGTGGGGGCCGGATTGGTGGCGGCGCTGTGCTGGCGCTCCTCGCTGCCGGGTCTGGGCTGGACGCTGACGGCGTTCGCGGTAGCCCTCGCGGCCTTCGCGACACAGGGGGTGCAGTGGACCTCTACACGCGTGGGTGCACTGTTGGTGGGGTTGTGCCTGGCGGTGGTGCCGACCGTGCGCGACGCGGGATGGCTTGTCGCGCTGTGTGTCCTGACGTCATTGGCATTGTCCTTCTATGCGCTGGCCCCGGCACGCACTTGGACGGGACTGGCCTATGGGCAGTTCGTCATGCTGAGGGCGCCTCTGCGGGTGGTGGGATGGGCGCGGCGTGGGATGCGCAAAATGTCCCGGAGCCGCAAGGTGAACCCCAACCGGATGGCCATCGTCGGGCTGATCACCGTGGGCCTGGTGGTGGCATTTGGCGCGCTGCTGGCTGATGCCGATGCGCGGTTCAACGCGCTGATCAACGGGATCATGCCGTTTGTCTCCTTCGGCGATGTCCTCGGACGCATCGTGGTTGGAGTGTTCGTCGGGGCGTTCGCGTTAGGCGCCATCTACGTGCTGTCCAAGCCGCCGACGTTCGACAAGTTGGCACCGACCGAGGTCAAGAAGCTGCCGCGCTGGGAGTGGACCATTCCGTTGGCTGCTGTGAATCTGCTGTTCATCGTCTTTGTGGCGGTGCAGATCTCGGTGCTATTTGGAGGGGATGAGCATGTGCAGTTCACCGAGGGGTTGACCTACGCCGAGTTTGCGCGGCAAGGTTTCTGGCAGCTGCTCTTTGTCACACTGTTGGTGCTGGGAGTGATCGCGGTGGCGATCCGAGTCGCTGGGCGCAGCGATGCGCGTGATCGGCTGTATCTGCGGGTGCTGGTTGGTGGGCTGTGCGTGACCACGCTGGTCATCGTGGCCTCGGCCATTCACCGGATGTCGTTGTATGAGCGCGCCTACGGATACAGCGTGGAGCGGCTGCTGGTGCGCTGGATCGAGCTCGGCCTGGGCCTGGTGCTGGTGATGATCCTTATCGCGGGTATCCGGATGAGCGCCCAATGGTTGCCCACTGCGGTGGTTGCCGTCGGCGCGTTCGGGATGCTGGGGCTGGCGATCGTGAATCCTGAAGGTTATGTGGCACAGCGCAACGTGCAGTACTTCCAGCAGACCGGGAAGCTCGACCAGTGGTACATGGGCAACCTGTCCTCGGATGCGTTCTCGGCGGTGCAGTCGCTACCCGAGGATGTGCGACAGTGCGTGGAGCGCTCGATCGCCGACCAACTACGGATGAGCGCGCCGTGGTACGAGTACAACGTGAGCCGCGAGCACGTCCGGAAGACCTACTCCAGCAGTAACAGGACCTGCAACTCGCCGATTAGGTAGCCGAGCACCGCACCAACGGTGACGAGTTTCCATTCGTCCTGTTTGAAGGCGGGGCGCAGCAGACCTTCGAACTCGTCGTCGGTCATCAGTTTCATCTTGCTTTCCAACAGCGCGGGCAACTGCATGGCGTCCGCCGCTGCCGAGCCGAGCTCATCGGTTCGGGTACGCATCAAATGCAGAACCGCATCGGCGATCTCGTGTTTGACGGCCGCGTACTTCTCCGAACCGATGGCGAACGCCACGAAGGGTTTCGCGATACCCGTCGCGGTGTCGACCGCGGTCTGGATCTGGTGCGTGAGCAGGGAGATGAACCGGTCCGAGCGGGGGCCCGTCAGCATGTCTTCGATGAGATTGGCCGGGGTGAGGATCTCGTTGGAGATGAGCTGCGTGTAGTCGCGGGTGACTTCGTCGCGCCGTTTGTGAAACAGCCCCTGCCACTTGAGGAATCCGAAGTACTTGTGTGGCCGTTTGGGCCGAAAGATCATCTGCAGTGCGAGCCAGTCGGTGAACAACCCGGTGAACGCGCCGAACAGCGGCATGATCCAGGGAGAGTGGGTCAGCGCCCAGGTGGCGGCCTGGATGATGCCGAGGAAGAAGCCGAACGGGATGCCGATGCGGACGATGAACTGCATTTCCTTCTGCCCGACCGTGCGGATCATCTTGACCGTCATCGACTTATCGCGGACTAGGGCGTTGACGGCGACCGTGCGCAGATTGACGACGGCGTCGAGATTGTCCTTGAGTTCTCCCTTGAACTGTGCGAGGAGACCGGGCACGGATTCCTTGACTCGATTGAGCACCATGTTCTGTGCGGCCTCGGGCAGCGAGACCCACAGGTTGGGGGCCAGGGACTTCATGAGGTCGCGGGTGATCTGCTCGATGATCTCGTTGAGGGGATCACCCATGTTGTCGACGAGATCGTCGACGTTGAGCTCCTCGATGAGTTCCTTGGGGTCGATCAGGCGATCCATCAGCAGACCGACCGCGCTCTGCGCCATCCGGGCGGCGTTGCGGGGGATGATGCCCTGCCATCCGAGATAGGGCGGTATGCCGGCGAATTCCAAAGGGCGGAACATCATCTCGACGGCCACAAGCTTGGTGATATAGCCGATGGCCGCCGCGATGAACGGCATGGACAGGTAGATCACCCAATGGGTGGCGAGGTCCTCGCCGAGGTCATAAAGGAACTGCATTGGGGATCACCCTCGTCGGTTCACTGAGCTCGGCACGGGCAGATCCTAAGTCGATCGCCGTGCCGTGTGTGGGCTTTTGCTGGCCATCAGCACAATTCAACTCCGCGTAGATTGGAGGTATGACCTTGTGGGGAACTGATATCTCCAACAACAACGGGGTCGTCGACCTCGCTGCGGTGCAGCGTGAGGGTTTCAGCTTCGTGTTCGCGAAGGTCAGCGAGGGAACAGGATGGAACGCGTCTGCCGCAACATCGTTCGCATCGTCAACCGCCCACCGG
This sequence comes from Mycobacterium sp., assembly GCA_050701835.1. GTDB lineage: Bacteria > Actinomycetota > Actinomycetes > Mycobacteriales > Mycobacteriaceae > Mycobacterium. The sequence goes on from JBOGDC010000022.1 coordinate 145,171, forward strand.
AGCCGATGACCATCGGGCCATGTATCACGAACCCGGCGCCTGACGAGGTACTCAAGGATCGAGCCGAGAAGGGTGGCAACACGATTCGCTGCGGCTACGCGCTCATGGCGCCGCACCACAGCGGCTCGATCGTCTGCCCGCAGTGCGAGAGCGTGCACGTGGTGGCCGACGTGCTGGCGCACAACCTCGGCGAGCTCGACGACCGCAACGCCACCGTGCGCGAACTGGTCGACGTGCTGCTTCCGCGCCTCGACGAGCACGTACCGCAGTCGACCATCGAGCGCTGGATTAGACGCGGATGGGTACCGGTGCGCGGCCAGGACGCGCAGGGTTGCCAGATGGTTCGCATTGGCGACGTGCGCGCAGTCCGAGAGCAGCGACCCAGGAACGCGAGGGTGCCGCGAGGGTGCGGGGATGAGCCTGTCGATCGAATCCCGATTGACTAAATTCGGTTGACGGACAGCGTCTACTGCCTATAGTTCACAACCATGAACTACGAACGCAGTCGGCGATGCCTCGCATAGGCTGCTATTACATTTCCGGCACAGGCGATGACCGCGAGTCGGTACCCGATCAAATATGTTTGGATCAGAATGTTTGTATCCATATTGATGGGTTCTATTTCGGAAAAAGTAACGCACGTAATGAAGACCTCAAGAAGCTCCTACTTACGTTCCCGTTCTCTCCGTACAAGTCGCGAACCCATATCAATAGTGGATGGGCAATAGAAGAATACTCCTGGGAACGCACTGGCGAATATCATGATGTGAAGAAGCGATCGTTCCAGTGGGCTATACAACAAATGCTAAACTGGGATCCGGAGCGGATTCATTTTGAATTCGCTCAACGTCGTCCACCATGTGAACGCGATAAGATATGGAAGAAAAACCTCCTTCCTATTCCGGCAAAGACAATCCACCCGCTGTACTACTTGATATTGCACTACGGGCCCATGTTGAAGTTATGCAGCCTTTTCAAAGAGGCAAGCCGACGCGGCGGAAAACAGGGCAGAGTGTGGGCGTTTAACAATTTCGTCGCGTGGATGATGGATGATTTCGGATACTGCATTGCGTACGAGACGGCGCTGGCGAAACACGCCCTTTTGGAGGGTGATGGTAATTCACGGCAGGAAGCACAAGGGATCTTCCATCTTGGCGGAAAGGAAGCGCCAGAGGAGATGGCTAATAAGGCGTGGGCCGCAGCATGGGATATGTTCTACGTAAGATACGCCGATCCTAGCGGACTGGGAAAATCAACTAAGTACTCGAAAATCGCAATCGCGAGCGAGGATGAGGATACACCTAAAGCGCAATCCCGGGCGCGCCTAGTTGAAACAATCGCAGATACTTCCCTTTATATCTCGGAGTCCGAGATTGAACTACCTCCAAGTGAGTATTCAACAGATCTTGGTTACGGGATCAACTTTCTGAGCCGTTCGCGACCGCGCGACCCGAAATGCGATCCATACAGGGCTTTGGACGACCTTGAACGTTCTTTAGGAGTGCAGCACAGGACGATAACTGGATTCCTACAGAGCCCCGGGACTGCCGAGTCCTCGTTGCTCGAAACGCTGGAGCGTCTTGACAGCCGGCCGTAACGAGGGCGCCCAGAGATGCTGGCCTTGCCGGGGCCGGATTGTTGCCTTGAGTTGTCGGCCCCCCGGCGTAGAACTGGCCAATGGCCCGCCCACCACGCGAAAAGTTCCTCAACACGCACGTCGGTGATCTCGTGCCCAAGGCAATCAGGTGTCGCGGTACTTGTGGCGTAATGCGCGCACGGATGTATGGGTGCGCCCCACCCGCTGGGCAGCTTCGATCACAGTCAGAGTGCGATCGAGCGCGATCTCGGTATCGCGGTCGGTCCAGGGCTGCTTGTGGTTGACCGCCGTGGGCCGGGTGACCTCTTGGCGTCGTAGCCGCTCTGCCTCTGCCGCGTCCCGGCATCGCGGGCACAGGCATCCGTATCGGCTCACGGCTGTGTAGGTGCCGTGAAGATGTTCGGGGACCTTGCCCTGGAGGCGACCCAGCCGCCGCGCGCGAGCCACGCTCACGGAATTGACCGAACGCTCCAATGCATGAGCGACCTGAGTGGGTGTGCGGGACTCGTCGGTGAGGACGGCGATCTCTTCCTCGGTCCAGAGGCGCTGCCGTATCGGCTCATTGCGCGCCTCCCGAACAGACGGGAGCAGCCCAAATGCCTTTTGGCGCTGCTGATCTCGAAGGCGCTTGATTCCTCGAACCGAACGCCCCAACCAGCGGGCCGCTTCGCTACGAGAAATCGACCGATCCAAGGCGATAGCGATCTCCTCGGGCGTCCATGCCCCATAGCAGGCAACATCGGTCTGCGCTATCTGCGCCAGCTCGACGGCACCGCTGCGTTTCTGCGCGAGGAGCTGCTCAATATCGCGTCCCCGATACCGTTTTCGGGCCTTCTCCACCTGCACCCGAGTTCGGCCCAACCTCTCACTGGCCTGGGCGCATGACAGCGATCGATCCAACGCCACCGCCAACTCATCCGCGGACCAACGCCGCTGACCTACACCATCAGCCACGAACGACAGGCTACTGCTGTGTCTCCTTACACACCGTGAGCCGGCGCTGCGCCTGCTTATACCCCCGCTGCGCAAAGAGCTCTACGCCGACGATGAGGTCTTAGCCAGGCTCAGCGAGACGGAGTGGGAGAAGGTCACTCACCGCCAGCGCGAAAGCCGCACGGCGCGTGGGTGAAAAGTGTTGTGATTACTCGACGAAGTCGCCTGTGAGTGTGAGGGCTAGCCAATCGTCGACAATGTCCCACAGTCCTGGCGGATGATCATCGAAAAGTCCTGCTCCTACGTTCCAAGCTTCTGTGCCGTGTGGGTCGGTGTTGATAACGATGTATCCGCCCGCACCGTCGGTGAAGAACATGACTAGGTTCTTGGCGAGAGGTGGGTCCTCGGGAGGCACTGAGAGATAGTGGAGTTCACTTTCACCGAGCCAGTATTCCCAGACGGTTAGCTTGTCGGCTTTGTAAATTCCAACTGGTTCAGATACAGGTTCGTTGTGCAGCCCATTGTGAAGGCCTGCATAGAAATTCTGGACGCTGGTGGGCAGGCTGGTGACGATGGGCGACGCAGTTGCATCGGGCGGGTAGCCAAATAAGAATTCACGTCCCTCAGGTGGATCGAAGGTATATTGCAGCGCGAGGCCGGTGTGCTCGGCAGTGCTCATCCGCACCAACGAGACGTCCACGCCATGTTCTTGCATGACCTGCCGGAATCGCCTCATGACTCCCGGTAGCGTCACGTCCCATGCGCGAAGGGCCAGTTGAATCGATTCGGAACTATCGGAGTCGATGAGCTCAAGCCACCACGCCGGAATCTGGAGTTTTTCCTCATCCGAAAGGTCTTCGCTGTTGGAGATCGCCAGCACCGTAGCGTCGAAACGTGTCGCGGCATCGGCTGCAAGTTCATCTCGGGTCATGTGATCAGCGGCCCCGCACTAGAGCAACTGATTCTGCGAAGAGTTGTTTGGCAAGTGTCGGGTCAACGGGATTAGACGGCGGGTTAGCTGCCGGGTCGGAATTGACGATCAGCGTTACAGCGTGATGCCCGTCGATCCATGTCTTGTATTGATAGGTGTCGGTCACGGTTCCCGAGCGCTTGGTGACAGTGTGGAAACCTTCCACCTTTAGGCCTGAGACGTCCGGTGATTCTGCAGGAGTGGTAATTGCGTATCCGTCCGGAAACGTGGTGTTCGTATATGAGCAGTCCACGGGAGCATTCTGATGAGGCTTACTGGTTGGCGGGAGGTCCTGCGCGGAGATGACATAAAGCAATCCGTGGCCGTACGCGTTGACGCCGTGCACAGTTGCGCCGAGAAGTATGTCGTTTCCCTCGGCTTGCTGTGCAGCGCACGCGACCGGGCGGACCTGCCCCTCGGGAGGTTTGTTCATTGACTCGATCGTAGCTAAATTGACGGTCCGCTGCCCTTCCCGGAACTCAAATCCGTCAGGGAAGCTCTGACGGATTTGAGGGATGCGGGCACTGTCGATACCTGGGTCCGCTGGTTTGTAGAGCGAATAGACTGCGGCAGCACCGATCGCTGCTGCGAGCGCAACGCACCCCACTGCGAGCGAGGCCCGACCCAGTTTGCTTGTCGGAAGTTTCACCACAACAAACCTCCTATTTCACCAGCGCCAGTATGAGGGCTTCTGTTCCTGCTGCAGCTCCAACGCCAGCTTCCGCGTCAGCCGGTGCTGCGGTGCCGACGCTCACCACACAGTCGAGTATGCAGGTGACCACAGTGACTCCGATGCCGACCCCGAAGGCTATGTTGGCGGCGTTTCGTTCAAACCAGCCGGGCTGTGGCTCTTGCGCGGGCGTTGCAGTCTGCGGCGGTGCGACGGTCGCGGGTGCGGGGGGTTGAGCGGGCACAGTAACCGGCGCCGGCGTTTCTGGAGCTTGAGGTGCCTGCGGAGCTTGAGGTGCCGTTGGAGCCTGAGGCGCCTGTGGCACCTGTGCGGGAACCTTAGGTTGAGCTGGCTCGATGCTTGTCTGCTTCGGAACCTGTGACGGCTGATTTGCGGTCTGCTCGGCGATAGCCTTCTGTATGGCGGCGGTAGCTGCTTGTTCTTGCCCACACATAGCTGCTATGTCTTCTGGGGACGGCTGCGGGGTCAGAGTGGAGCTCGGAGTCCATTCCGATGCCAGGTTGTCGAACTTTGACGAGTTCCAGGGAGTGTTCAGATGGTCAAGGTTGTCGAGAACATTCGCGATACCAACTTGCTGGTTGATATCAGTGATCCCATATTTCTTGAATAGATCCCACAACCGGCTCAGGGGGACAATGTGGTCAACTCCGTGACCTGACTTGGATCCAAGAAGTTTCCGTGCGCCCCTGCGTGCTTTATCCGCAAATTTTTTGAAAGCGTCCTTTTCCGCTCCAGGCGGTATCGGGGGCGTTTTCGGCAAGACGAACTCATTCGGCTTGCACTCGTCCTTCTTGTCTTGCTGCTGTTGCTGACCCTGCTGCTGTTCCTGCTCTTGAAGCTGGCGCTGTTGTTCGGAGAGCTGCTGTTCTTGGTCGTCTAGATCGGACTGCTTGCTGTCAAGCTCGTAACGCCGCTGGTCCAACTGCTGCTGCTGCGTTGTGCGCTCTTGCGAGCTGAGCTGCTGATTTTGGTCCAGCGTCTGCTGCTCTTTGTCCAGCATGTCGTACTGGTCGTTGACCTGCTGCTGTTGCTGGCTCCACTGATTGATCTGTTGATCAAGGGACGCTTGTCGTTGAGTCAGCTGTTCGCGACTCATGTTCTGAGTCTGGGACGAGTCGCTGTTCTGAGGCGCATTCTGGTTAGCGCCTTGATTGGCGCCCGAGCTCTGCCCGTTCTGGGTAGCTGAGTTGGTTCCCGACTGACCCTGGCTAGCCGAAGATGGCTGCTGCTGGGGCTGGGCCTGCTGCGGCGCCTGGTAATCCGGATTCGCTTTGCCCGGCCCTTGGGTGTACGGCGTCGCGGTCTGATAGTCGGGAATTTGTGTGCCGTGCAGGGGCTGCTGTCCCTGCTGGGGCTGCTGCCCGGCTTGTTGGCCTGAAACCTGTTGTGGCGCTTGCTGATTGCCGCTGTTGTAGATGCTAATACCGGAGTTCTGGTCCAGTGGCGGCTGATTGTTGCCGCCCTGGTAATCGGGCATTGAGCTGGGCATTTGCGGTGGCTGAAATTGTGAGCCCCCACCGTCCGTCATGCCCCCAGTTGGCCCCGGAGGTCCAGTAGGGTCTGCGGCTACGGTCGCGACCGCCGAGAATCCGCTACCGGGGACGGTGTTCTCGTCTACAACCTTCGCTCCGGCGACAGCCAGGGCGATAATCGCCACTAGCGCCGATGCCCGCCGCAAACCTGCAGGCATCGTCCAACGATCCTTCATGACCATGAATGCAGCCGCCCCTTTCCGCCGACGCTCAACGCGCGCGTCGACAGATCATTACACACACATGGTTGCCATGTCGATAAAACCGCAGACAATGAGTTAGCCACAAGATCCACACCATCCCATCGGCCCTGGTAGGCAACGCGTGCCCTCACACCATCGGCGCCAGAACTCTTGAGCAACCTCGGACCACCCAGGCCGTGACCCCGCAGGCAGAACCGGACGCATTCGCCAGCCTCGCCGCCCTGATCGCATCACCGGTCGGTGTAGGTCCCCCGGCGTAGAACTGGCGCATGGCACGACCACCACGCGAGAAGTTCCCCAACGCGAACGTCGGTGACCTCGTGCGCAACGAGCACGGCACGTGGTCCATCGTCGCGCCCGACTACTGCCCGAGCGGGCACCCAACGACACCGGGGCGAGTCTCGGTACGCGGCGGGGCATGCGACTGCGGGCAACGGCACATGACTTGGACGTGCGAGTGTGGGGCCGTCACCTACGCGCCTAAGCTCGGCGACGAATGCCGCACGCGCAGCGCGCCCGGATCAGCCTATGAGGACGACCAGCGCGGCGATGTGACATAGGCGTGAAAGTTATTCCGGCGATTGTCACCCGGCAGTGCGCCGCTGCTCGGCGTGCTCGGTGAGGATCTTCTGCACCAGCTTCCCGTCGCCGGCCGAATTGCCACGCGAGTAGCCGAGCTCGGCGGCCTCGGCCACCAGCTCATCCTTGACCCATTGCGGTACCCGCGTCTGGACGGTCGGCGAATGCAAGCCCTCGCCGGATAGCGACTTGCGGCCAGGAATCAGGTTGGCGTTCGACCGCTCACGGCTGACGCGCGCAGCCTCATCGGCCAGCGCATCGGCGTCGGCGTTGGTGAGTCGCTGGCCGTCGACCTTGACCACCTCGGCGTCAAGGTCAATGTCCTCGTCGATGATGATCGGCTCTTCCTTGCCACTCATGGTGCTCACCCTTCTACTTCCGTCCGAACCGATGGGGCATGACGTGGATAACCAGCCCCCGCACAACGCCTTACGACACATCTCGGCAACGCCGCCTAGGCGCGGGCAAGGCGGAACCAGCGGGGGTTCGCAGTCTTGATAGGCGCGGCCAGACCGTCTGTGTCCGCCGCCTCGTGTGATGTCAGGTGCCACTGAGTAAAGGTGCGCTCGATGTCATCCGCGCTGGCCCCACGTGGTAGCGGACCTCGAATGCCCGGACTGAACGCGAACATCAGCAAGCACGCGCCTGGATCTGTGATCGCGGTGACTTGGTGCGCATAGGCGATGCGTGCCTGGCTAGTGAGCCCATGGAAGCAGCCGACATCGAGCACCATTTGATAGCCGGTCCCGACCGAATCGGGCAGCCGAGTGACATCGCCGACGATGAACGTCGCCTCAACTCCGGCGGCCCGTGCTTTAGCTCGTGCTTTGTTGATCGCCGCAGTGACCGCGTCCACTCCAGTCACCCGCCAGCCACGGGCGACCATTTCGATGCTGTGATCCCCAGTGCCACAACCCATGTCAAGCGCGCGCAACGGTTGGGCCCTTGCCGCGCGCTCCCGGTCCAGCAGTGCGCCCACCTGCGTGCCGTAGCCAGATGTCGGTCCGGGGCTTTCCCAAGGTGTGATCCCTAGTCGATACGCCAACCTATATCCGCGACTCACGCGCCCACCAACGTCTCATCTAGTCGCCATCGCCCCAACCCAGCTCTACTATCTACGTACATGCGCAGATAGTAAGGTAACTATCTCTGGCCGGGGCGCAAAGTCCGGAGATGGGTCAAATAAGACCATCAGGTGCGTCCAAAAATAGATAGTTGTTGCAACGACCCGTGGAAATCGCCACTGGTGGGGGCGTTTTCGTCGTTCTACCGCGGCCTGAAAAGCCATGGGAACATCCGTCCCGCGACGGAGGCCCATCGATGCACACGCCTTGGGGAGTCACGGATTGCAGCTTGAGCAGCGCCGAGGACACCGAAGTCGACGTGGATAGCGACAGGTCGGTCGTCGGCGTCGTAGGTGGCCAGTATCGTAAAGCTTGTTCTCTCAAACACCGTCTTGCAGGTCACAATCCTGGTCCCGTCGGCGGTGTGGGCCTCAGAGTAGTTTTCGGCGCTTTCCCATGCCGCTTCCCAGCTCGCATCCAGGGACTCCAGGTCCGCCACGGAGGCTGCGCCAGCATCATTCAGGAGGATCATTCCTAGATCGACATCAACAGTTGCGGCGCCGGATGGATCAGAAGGCTTGTAGCACAGGCTATCTGCAACGCCTACTCGGACAGGAGTCGCGTCCGATACTTGCGCCGACAGGTACGCGGGCCGAAACAGGGGATCACCACGTTTGAGGATCGAGCGGATGTCGAACTCCGTGGACCACACACGGTGATCGCCGGGCGGCACGGTCAGCTCTACGCTTGGGCCGTCCAAGTAGTGGACATCTCTCATCGCCAGCCGCCCCGATGGCACACTGAGCCGGTCAAGCTCGACATTGCGGAACAGACGGCCTTTCGTCCACGGCGCGAAGTGAGATGGGTTAACAGTCACGTCAAAGAAGGTCAGCGAAGACGGAATTGACCTTCTCGTCATCGATCGTCTTGGCGTATTGAATGGCGCTCATCGCGCCGTCGCCCTTCAAGAATGGATCCGCACCGTGATCGCGGAGAAGTTGCAGGATCTCGGTGCCCTTCGATGTCGTGTTGCCGACTGCGATGCTGATAGGTGTCTGTCCCCGCCCGTTGACGACGTTGACGTTGGCACCGGAGTTCAACAGCAGCCGCACAACCTCCGGGCTGTCTTCGCGTGCAGCGAAATGCAGGGGCGTCCAGTCCTGCTCTTCGGTGGCGTTGACGTCCGCGCCGCTGGCGATCAGGCGCTCGACGTTGGCGACCTTGTAGTCAGCCGTGCGCTTGCGCGCCTCTTCACGCTCGGTCGGGTCGGTCAGCTTCCAATCGTTCTCTGACCCTTCCGGCCCGTCGAGCACCGCGTAGTGCAGCGGGGTACGGCCGTAATCGTCACGGGCGTGCGCGTCCGACATATCTCCGCGGATCATCTCGGCCTCTCGTATCGGTGGCTACGGTTCCCTGGAATGTCTTGGATTTCATACAGGTTGGAGTTGTTCATCGCATCATTCCAGCGCTGCCTACTCCAGTGTTCGCTGTTCGCCTGCTCCTGCAGGACTTTGAACTCGTCACCGTAGACGTGCCCGAAGTCGTACTTTGACTGCACGGGATATTTGATTCCGTTGGCATCGATGTAGTAGCTGCCGTCGGCCGTCTTGGGCAGACTAAGAATATCTGATCCGTAGGTGGCGTCGCGATCAACAAGTACACGCACGGTGTCGTCCGATTTAACGACGTAATACTTGCCATCGCCCGTCTTTCGAGTGGCATCCTCGACGGCCCTTTTGGTGCCGACCCTTAGGTACGGGCGTGGGTACAGCCAATCCAGACTGCCGGTTACTTCACCGCTGAGCAGGCCAGCTTCCTCGGCGGCCAGTAGCGAAATATTGGCGCTCGCAAGGGGTGCCACTCTCGCGGCAGCTGTGACAGCCTGTGCCGCCGCGGCGACGGTGGGCATTGTCGAACCTTCAGCGAGGGTGATGAACTCGCGGATCATCACGGCGATCTTCCGCCCGGTCTCTTCGAGCCTCTCCAGGTCGACGACTTTGGAAACAGCCTCACTGGCGCCCACGGTCAGGGGCACAAGAATGGCTGCGGTGACTTCGGCTACGGCGACGGTGGCCGCCAGCATGATGATCTCATTCGAGATCTTGTTGTGGATATCGTCGACGTTCTGCGCGTAGTGCATGCACGCCATACCCGCGGCGTGGAACGCGGTAACGGTGTCGTCCAACCCGTCGCGGGACTTCTGCAGGTTGGCCATCACATCCGGGATCTCGGGTGAGACCTGCGAATTGACCTGCCCCATGGGCCCGTCACCGGCGGCCTGGCCGTAGCCGGGGGCATCGACTTGAAATGCGAGGTCACTGATCTCGTTGGCCAGCGTGTTCCAGGTGTTCGACGCGTTCTTCAGTTTCTCGGGATCGCCGTTGGGCCACGCTGCACCCTCGACGTGATCCTTGATGCTCTCCCACCAGCTCGGCGGTGACTTGGCGCCGAGTGAAGCCGGCGCCGTCGGCGTCTGCATAGGCGATCTGTTCTGCGGCGGGGGATTCCACCCCGGTGGAAACAGGTGCTTGTACTTGTCGGGTACCACCGTTGGCGAGTCGGCCGCCCCGTGGTTGTGGGCCGTCGCGTCCAGAAGGTCGGCGGCTTTCAGTACGGCGTTGACCGCGGTGGCCCCCAGCGCGAACGCATCCTTGGCGCAGGCGTCGTAGTCCTTGGCGAACTTCTGCCCAGCAGTGTCAGTGCCGGCCATACCTGCGGAGTCGGCCAGGCGCTCGCCGGCGGCGTTGACCTTCCCCTTGAACAGGCCGCCCATGTTCCCGAACTTCCAGGCCGCGTCCTTGACGACGCCGACATCGAAGATGATCGTCACGCCGGGGGCCACATCTTCCGGTTGTGCGCAATCGCCTGGTTGTACTGGTGGTGCGACTTGCGCGCGCCGTCCTCGAGTTCTTCTTCGACCTTGCGCATCTGGGCGATGCCCTCCAGCCATTCCTGGTGATACTTGGCCTGCGCTGCCGCATCGGCGCCGGACCAGGTGGTGTGAAGGTCGCGGATCCGCTTGTCCACCTCGCTGGTGCGCTTCTCGGCGGCCCGGTCAAACGCTGCGAGCTGGTCGGCGAAGTGCTCCAAGGCATCTAGGTCTACGCGGTACCGATGTTCTTCGGCCGCCATCACAGCCCTACCGAGGAGATGCTTCCGCCGCTGGCGGTGTCGGTGTCGGTGAACTGATAAGCGTGCTGCGCCAATAGCTTGGCGCTCCCATCCAATGCCGCGATGACCTTCCCGGCGCCTTCGGCCCACTCATCCCACTCGGGGCGGAAGGCACTGGCCGCCCGGCCCTCCCAGGTACTCGAGAGGTCTTCCCACACCCGCGATAGCTGATCCAGCTCATTCTTCAGATCGGTGGCAGCATCCGCGGCAAGGTCCGATACCGCCAGCATCTCGCTGGTCTCTGCGCTGAATGCCCCGTCATGGCAACCTCCCCGAAGTGGTCTCGGGTGTGACCATAACCCACCAATTCGTATGGGATGTAACTACAGATGACGCCAGACCACGTTAGACCACAGCAACGGGATTCGTTGGCGTGGTTAGGGCGTCGGTATGCTCTCAGGGCTCGGAGCGAAAACCGATTGGCTACAGTCTTGGCTACAGTTGGCTTAGGATTTGGTCTGGAAATTGGCCCTGAGCTGCGAAGGGGCGGTAGCTCAGTTGGTTAGAGCCGTGGACTCATAATCCATTGGTCGCGGGTTCGAGCCCCGCCCGCCCTACGTCAACAGGGGTTTTGCCCCGCCTCGCCGGGCTGATTTGTACTTTATTCGT
>JBOGDC010000023.1:0-138595 GCA_050701835.1 Mycobacterium sp.
CGGGAAACCTATTCCAAGACCAGATTTCTCACCCTTTTAGAGGGATAAGGCCACCCACAGACTATGGGTTCAATAGGCCAGACCTGTAAGCGTAGTAATACGTTCAGGGAACTGGCACTAATCGGCCGAAAACTTACTAATAAAACCGCAACCACTATTCGTCGTCATTTTGACGACCACACTCCACCACCAGATAACTTGTGTGTTAACCACACAACAGAGTTACGGCGGCCACAGCGAGAGGGAAACGCCCGGTCCCATTCCGAACCCGGAAGCTAAGCCTCTCAGCGCCGATGGTACTGTTCTTCACACAGAACGGAAGAGTAGGACACCGCCGAACATAAATTGGAAATGCCCCCCAGGAAACTGGGGGGCATTTTCATATCTACTGTTAGATTTCCCAGGTGTTCAACGGTCGCCTGCGATTAAAACCTGCCGCAACCATTGTCGGCACCGTGGTGTTGGTGCTGGTGATCTATGTCGGATTTCTTGTGGTGTATCGATTGCTCAACCAGTCGACGCCGCCGTACCCGGACGCGGACCTGTCGAGGCAAAGCGAAACGGTTGTCTTGATCGACCTGCAGGAACTCCGAACCGTGAACAACCGACTGGACGCTGAGGTTGTGGTGCTCCCCGCGGAGTCCATGGTCGACGAGGATGGCCTGCTCCGTTCCGACATAACGGTGCGATTGGTGTCCTCGTTGGATTTCGGGGAACGGCATTTTGCACGGGGTACCGTGCCCGCCGCGACCGACGACACCTTGGTTGCATCGGGTGATGCGCAGATCTGGCCATTCGATGTGTACACCACCGGACATCTGCAAGCGGAAGTCACGGCAGGGACCGGTCCCGAGCGTCATCGTGTCCCAGCTCGCATCGAAGTGATTGGCAGCCTGGGCGGGTGGAGCGTCTCTCGCGAGGTATCGGCCGCTTCGGGCGGACATGAGGAGACCGTGGTGACGCTCAAGCGAGCCCGCGGCACACTGGCTTTCGATGTAGGTATTTGTCTGGTGTTGGTGACTCTGCCGGCGATGGCGCTGTTCGTGGCTATCGAAACCGTAAGGGGTGTGAAGAGATTCCATCCCCCGCTGACAACATGGTTCGGCACGATGCTGTTCGCGATAGTGCCCCTGCGAAACATCTTGCCGGGGGCTCCGCCTCCCGGAGCCTGGATAGACCAGGCCCTCGTGCTGTGGGTTCTTATCGCTCTGGTCGTGGCGATGGTTCTCTACGTCGAGGCTTGGTGGAAGCAGTCAGACTAGATGGCGGTGCGCCTTTTTACACCGGTACGGCGAGCTCGGTGGACTCGGTGCGGCCGCGCAGGGTGACGGTATCGCCGGAGCGCCAGTGCAGGGCCTCTCGATGATTGGCACGAAGGACGGTGTCGAGGGAGGCGACTAGATGCCCCGGCACGGTCTTTGACAGCTCGCAAAGCCTGGCTGCCTCGTTGACCGGATCGCCGATCACGGTGTACTCGAATCTGTCGTGGGCGCCGATGTTTCCGGCGACCGCCTGCCCTGAGGCGACTCCGATGCCCGCCTGACATTCGGGAACCTCGGCACGTAGCCGGCGTGCGATGGCCCGCGCGGCCGCGAGTGCCTGACTCTCGGGACTGTTCTGCCGGACCGGCGCTCCAAACACCGCGAGAGTCGCATCACCTTCGAATTTGTTGACCATGCCCTCGTATCGGTCGATCTCTTCGACGACGACGGCGAAAAACCGGTTCAGCAGCGCGACCACCTCGATGGCGGGGCGGGTCGCTGCCAGCTTGGTGGAGCCGACGATATCGGCGAAAAGCACTGCGACATGGCGCTCTTCACCGCCGAGTTCTGGTTGTTGCTGCTCGGCCGCCGCGGCGACCTCACGTCCCACATGCTTACCGAAGAGGTCTCTGACCCGTTCGCGTTCGCGAAGGCCCTGCACCATGGTGTTGAAGCCCGCCTGTAGCTCGCCGAGTTCGGTGCCGTCGTAGACGACAAGGTTGACGTCCAGGTCGTTCTGTTCGACGCGTTTAAGCGCGGCCTGTACCTCCTTGACCGGGGTGGCCGTCATCCAGGATGCGATCCACATGAGAATGAGGCCGAAGAGCACAGGGAACGACGACAGGATGATGACCGCGACCGCGAACTGGTCCAGGGTGAAGTTCCGAAAGATCAATGCGCCTAAAGCGGCGAGCATGATGCCGGCCGCGGGAACCCCCGAGCCCAGCATCCACGCCAGCATGGTGCGCATCATGATCCCCGAGACGAGTCGGCGTTTGCGAGGACCCGCCTCGAGAGCGCGGGCCGCCACGGGTCGCATGGCGAATTCGGTGAACAGGTAATTGGCGGCGCACACCACGATTCCGCTGAATCCCACCGCGAAGAAAATCTTCGGGATGTACATCGGGTCCTGCAGCCCGTAGAGGGTAGTGAACACCGCGGTGCCGCCCGCCCAGAGAATTGCCTCGACGACGGTGAGCCGCCAGGGCACCGCGAAGGTGGCGCGCTGCTCTGCTTTCGTCGGCGGCCGCTCCTCGATGGCCCAGCGCACGACCTTGAAGATCCGCCGAGTCCCCCAATAAGCGCCGATCAGGACCGCGAGCGTTATGTAGACCGGCACTACGACGAAATTGATCCACCACGGGGCATCGAACACGTTGGGGTCGGGTATCGCGACCAACACCAACAAGATGACGACACCGATACCGATCAGATTGGCAGCCACCACGAATACCGTGAGGATCAGCTGGATGCGGATCCGCTGGATGAGCGTGCTCTCGTCGTAACGACCCAGCAGCCACGAGCCGTACCCGTCGCCGGCCTCGAGCCGGCCGGTCTGACCGGTTACCGCGGCAAGCGCTGCGCCCACTCGCCGCGACACTGCGCGAATCGAATCCCTTGCCCCGGAATTAGCCATAGTTGTGGTCAGCCTAACGCCCTATACAGTGGGCCGGTGCGTCTCGTCGTAGCTCAGTGCACGGTCGATTATGTCGGCCGGCTGACCGCCCACCTCCCTTCCGCGAAGCGCCTCCTGCTCATCAAGGCCGACGGCTCGGTCAGCGTGCACGCCGACGACCGCGCTTATAAGCCGCTCAACTGGATGAGCCCGCCCTGCTGGCTGACCGAAGAGTCGGGAGACGCCACCGTCTGGGTGGTGGAGAACAAGGCCGGCGAGCAGCTGCGGATCACCATCGAGAACATCGAGCATGTCTCCGTGCACGAGCTCGGGGTGGACCCCGGGTTGGTGAAGGACGGCGTCGAGGCGCACCTGCAGGAGTTGCTCGCCGAGCATGTCGCGTTACTCGGCGACGGCTACACCCTGGTACGCCGCGAGTACATGACGCCGATCGGGCCGGTCGACCTGCTGTGCCGGGATGCTGTCGGTGCATCGGTTGCGGTAGAGATCAAACGCCGTGGCGAGATCGACGGTGTTGAGCAGCTGACCCGTTACCTCGAACTGCTCAACCGGGACACCACACTCGCGCCGGTCGCCGGTGTCTTCGCGGCGCAACAGATCAAGCCACAAGCCCGCACCCTTGCCGAGGATCGCGGAATCCGTTGTCTCACACTGGACTATGACGCGATGCGGGGAATGGACTCGAAAGAGTTCCGGCTGTTCTGAGATGGGTCGTCAGGGAAGGCGGCGTCGTCCGCACCGCCAGCCCGATGTTCCGCCGGCGCTGTCGATCGGCGGTGACCAGGTGGAACAGGGTCCCGATGGCTACGACTATCGGGTGCGCCGCATCTCGGGTGCGCGGGCGATCAAGATATACCGCTGCCCGGGATGCGATCACGAGATCGCGGTGGGGGTTGCGCACGTGGTGGTCTGGCCTGCCGATGCGTCAGGCGATGGAGTAGATGATCGGCGACACTGGCATTCGTCGTGTTGGACCAACCGGGGCAATCGCGGTCCAACGCGTAAGTGGAGTTAGTGGGACTGACTCGGCTCGACGAGCTCGATGAGCACGCCGCCGGTGTCTTTGGGGTGCAGGAAGTTGATCCGCGAGTTGGCGGTGCCGATGCGCGGCTCCGCGTAGAGCACGCGCACTCCCGCGGCACGCAGCTGATCAGTCAGGGCGTCGATATCGGTGACTCGGTAGGCCAGCTGCTGCAGCCCGGGGCCCTTCGTGTTCAGGAACTTGGCGATAGGGGAGGCCTCGTTGAGCGGGGCCATCAGCTGAAGCTGCGGGCTGCGGGGCTCTGCCCCGGGGAAGGACAGCATCGCTTCACGGACGCCCTGCCCCTCGTTGATCTCCTCGTGCACCAGGATCATGCCCAGGTGCTCGTGATACCACTCGATGGCCACATCGAGATCAGCCACCGCGATACCCACGTGGTCGATCGCGGTCACCAACCCGGTCGATAGAATCGCGGGTACATCAAGAGGAGACGAAGTCGTCATAACGCAACGGTAACGCGTTCCAGAAAACGGCGTCCAATCGAACAGTTATTAGGGAGACTCCATGACCAGGTCCGTGATTGTTGCTGGAGCGCGTACGCCGGTTGGCCGGTTCCAGGGGTCTTTGAAGGACTTCTCGGGCGCTGAATTGGGTGGAATCGCCATCAAGGGCGCCCTGGAGAAGGCGAAAGTCGCGCCTTCTGCAGTGGACTACGTGATCATGGGCCAGGTGCTCACCGCCGGAGCCGGCCAGATCCCGGCGCGCCAGGCCGCGGTTGCCGGTGGGATCGGCATGGACGTCCCGGCGCTCACCATCAACAAGGTGTGCCTGTCCGGTGTGGACGCCATTGCGCTTGCTGACCAGCTGATTCGGGCCGGCGAGTTCGAGGTCGTCGTCGCAGGTGGCCAGGAATCCATGACCAACGCCCCGCATCTGCTGCCCAAGAGCCGGTTCGGGTTCAAGTACGGCGACGTCACGCTCGTCGATCACATGGCCTTCGACGGTCTGCACGATGCCTTCACCGATCAGGCGATGGGCATCCTCACCGAACAGCGCAATGCCACCGACACGTTCAGCCGCGAGGAGCAGGACGAGTTTTCGGCACGATCGCACCAGAATGCCGCCCGGGCCTGGAAGGACGGCGTCTTCGCCGACGAAGTGGTGACGGTGCAGATCCCACAGCGCAAGGGCGATCCGATCGAGTTTTCCGAGGACGAGGGCATTCGTGCGGACACCACCGCTGCCTCGCTGGCCGGCCTGCGTCCCGCGTTCAGCAAGAACGGCACCATCACCGCGGGGTCTTCCTCGCCGATTTCCGACGGCGCCTGTGCTGTTGTGGTGATGAGTAAAGACCGTGCGGAGCGTGAGGGTCTGGAATGGATCGCCGAGATCGGCGCGCACAGTGTGGTGGCCGGCCCTGATTCCAGCCTGCAGCTGCAGCCGGCCAACGCGATCCGGAAGGCCTGTGAGCGGGAAGGGATTTCCCCCGAGCAGTTGGATCTGGTCGAGATCAACGAGGCCTTCGCACTGGTGGGCCTGGCCTCGGTTAAGGACCTGGGTATCGACCCGGCCAAGGTCAATGTCAACGGCGGGGCCATCGCGATCGGGCATCCCATCGGTATGTCCGGCGCCCGGATCACCCTGCATCTGGCGCAGGAGCTCAAGCGCCGTGGCGGAGGAATTGGTGTGGTGGCGCTCTGTGGTGGCGGCGGTCAAGGTGATGCCCTGATCGTGCGGGTGTAGGTCGGGTTTCGCGACGGACAACGACGCTACGTAGTAGATCGGCGCCGTGTCGGGCACAATGAGGGCATGACACAGCTTTTCGACCTGCGGAGCACCGCCAGCAGGTTCCGGACGATCGCGTTGCTTGAGGCCGTCAGCTGGGCGGGCCTGCTTACCGGGATGTTCTTCAAGTACGTGCCGGATCCGGGTAACGAGATCGGCGTGAAGATCTTCGGTTGGATCCACGGCATCGTCTTCATCGCTTACCTGGTGATTGGCTTTCTCGCGGGGCGCGAATACCGCTGGAAACCGCTCACTTGGTTGCTCGCTTTGTTAGCTGGGGTTGCCCCGTTGTGCAGTGTGATCTTCGTCATATGGGCTGATAGGGCAGGTAAATTGCCTGTCGGCGGGCCAGCCGTGGCTGGTGACGCGGCGCCGTAGTACGCGGGCCTCGAGCCGTGACAGACTGGTGGGCGTGACCCGACCACGTCCCGCGATGGCTGCGGCCATGTCCGGAGCCGTCGACCTCTCTGCCCTGAAACAACGCGCGCAGGAGCCCACCACGCCCCGTGAACCTGCGGCCGGTAGTGACTGGACCGTTGACGTGACCGAGGCGAATCTCGAAGCCGAGGTGCTCGCCCAGTCCAACCGCGTTCCGGTCATCGTGCTGCTGTGGTCGCCGCGCAGCGAGGCCTCGGCCGCGCTCGCTGCCACCCTGGGCGACCTGGTCGCTGAGGACCGTGGCAAGTGGACCCTCGCGACGGTCCACGTCGACACCAATCCGCAGATCGCACAGGTCTTCGGTGTGCAGGCAGTGCCGACCGTGGTGGCGGTGGCAGCCGGGCGACCCGTCACCAGCTTCTCTGGACCCCAGCCTGCCGATCAGCTTCGGCGGTGGATCGATTCGATTCTCGATGCGGTCGCCGACAAGCTGCCCGATGCCCAGCCCCCGGAAGGCGAGGATGTCGGCGAGCAGGTAGAGGACACAGACCCGGCACTCGCCGCCGCACGTGATGCCCTCGACTCGGGGGATTTCGACGCGGCTCGTGCCGCGTACCAGGGCCTGTTGGACGACGGCGCCACGGGCGCGGTGGCAGCCGAGGCAACGGCATCGGTGCGGCAAATCGAGTTCCTGAGCCGTGCGACCGCGCAGCGCCAAGATGCGGTGCTCGTTGCCGATGCCGCGCCGACTGACATCGATGCCGGACTGGCTGCCGCCGACGTGGAAGTGCTTTCCCAGCAGCCGGATTCGGCATTCGACCGGCTGGTCGCGCTCATTCGCATCACCAGTGGCGATGATCGTGCCCAGATTCGCGCCCGGCTTGTGGAGCTATTCGAGCTGTTCGATCCCGCCGATCCGTCGGTGGTCGCCGGGCGGCGTAAGCTCGCCAACGCCCTGTTCTGATTCCTGCCTAGGGGAAGCGCTTGGCGCAGGTCTGGTCATTGCCCAGCACCCCGATCCGGTAGGCGTCGATCCGGGAGAAGCCAGCCGGCGCGGTTCGGCCCTTTATATCGCTGGAAGCCCTACCGCTGGAAAGTAACTCGGAGATAGCCTCGTCGATGTCGCCACCGGACAGGATGACCGGCGACCGCGGAGTGACGATGCCCCTACCTGCGGCGCGCGAGGTGAAATAACCCGTCAGACACGCGGTGCGCAGCCCCGTCATGATGCCCTCGGTCTCCAGCCCCGCGGCGTTCTGGGCCGCCAGGGCATATCGCGAGACGATCACACTGAACGCCGAATAGTCACCATTCACTTGTGCGGAAAACAGTGCGCGGTCCGTTGTGGGTGTCGCCATCTTCTGCAGCGCCTTGGGATCCATGGAAATCGTGTTGTCCTTGGGGCAATACGAGGCTGGTGCCGTACCGGAACCATCGGAGCACTTGCCGTCCCCGTAGACCGCCTTGGGCGGGTTGTCCATCGGGAAGACCTGAGCGGCGGCCGACAATACGGCGTCGATGTGGTCGGCATCGACGGGCCAGTTGTCACCGTTGGGGCCCACACCCAGGCCACGGGGAAGCTCACCGCGGCGCTTGAGGATCTCGCGGGCGTCGATGCGCTTGCAGGCCATGGGGCCGTCGGTGAATCCGAACTGGAAGGCCGACACCCGCTCGAATGCCGAACCGTGGATGGCCCACTTCTTGCTGGTGTCGTTGTCGCGGATCGCGATCATCGCGGCCATCACCTTGTTCAGCCCATCGGCCGTGTTCAGGGTGAACCGCGGCGAATCGCCCGCGGTGACCCAGTGCAGATAGGCCCCGGCGAAGCAGTCTGCTTGCTGCTCCTGGTTCAGGTACGTGAGGTACTCGACCTGGTCCTTGCTCATCTTCGGATCATCGATCGGGGTGATGAGCTGCGCGTGGTATTGGATCGAGTGCCCGTACTCGTGGGCCATGACGGTGTTCATGGCCATATCGCCCATCTGTTTGCGCAGGTAGGGGAATAGCTGACCACGATCCCAGGCGAAGGAGTTGTCAACGAAGCAGAATGCGGCGTTGATGAAGTCGTTCAGGTTGCCCGTGCAGAACTTGATGTTGGTGTTGTCTTTGCGCGAGTCGACTGAGATGAGCTTGGACACGGGACGGAAGTCGGCGAAGGAATCGCCGTAGAACTGTGTCCAGAAGTCCTCGATATCAGCGAGGGAGACCCTGACGTAATTGTCGATCTCGCCGTTGTCGGTGTTCTCGATCTCGCGCTTGGGTACTTGCACTCCGGGCTTCATGCCCGACGGGCCGTCCACCGCAGGCATACCCGCCACACGCAGTGGATCGGCGTAGATCGACTGCGGTTGCCCACCGAGCGGGCGGCCACACGAGGTGACTACCAACACGAGCCCCACGAGCACTGCCATCCAGCGTTTGGACATCACGCCACCCCCTCGATACGCGTCTCTGCGTTCAGCGCATCCTATGGTTTTCTACAAGTCCTCCGAGACAGGTTCTAGCCAGATGGCCGCGGCCGGCGGCAGCGCCAGTGTGGCCGAAGCCGGGCGGCCGTGCCACGGATTCGCCGATGCGATGACCTCACCGAGATTCCCGACGCCACTCCCGCGATATTGCACCGCATCGGTGTTGATCACCTCGCGCCACCGTCCCGTGAGCGGCAATCCCACCCGATAGCTGCCATGTTCGACGCCCGCGAAATTGAATATGCACGCAAGCACCGAGCCATCGTCACCGAAGCGTAGGAAGCTCATCACGTTATTGGCCGAGTCATTGGCATCGATCCACGAATAGCCTTGGGGCGCCGTGTCTTGTGACCACAATGCGCGGCGGCGCTGGTAGGCGGAATTCAGGTCGGCGACCAGCGCCGCGACTCCCGGTGAGTACCCGTCCTCGCCCAGCTGGAACCAATCGACACCGCGCTCGTCGGACCATTCGGCACGTTGGCCAAATTCTTGTCCCATGAACAGCAGTTGCTTGCCCGGGTGCGCCCACATGTACGCCAGCAGGCAGCGCAGCCCGGCCGCCTTGGCATGGTCGTCACCCGGGATGCGAGTCCACAGTGTGCCCTTGCCATGCACGACCTCGTCATGGCTGATGGGCAGCACGAAGTTCTCGCTGAACGCGTACAGCATCGAGAAGGTCATCTCGTGATGGTGGAAACTGCGGTGGATGGGGTCGCGTCCCAGATAGCCCAGGGTGTCGTGCATCCACCCCATGTTCCATTTCATGGAAAACCCAAGGCCGCCAAGGTTGGTCGCGCGGGTGACACCGGGCCACGACGTGGACTCCTCGGCCACCGTCACGATGCCGGGATGCAATTTGTGCACCGTGGCGTTCATCTCCTGCAGGAACTGAACCGCTTCGAGGTTCTCCCGCCCGCCATTGATATTGGGTGTCCAGCCACCCTCGGGGCGCGAGTAATCCAGGTACAGCATGGATGCGACGGCATCCACCCGCAGCCCGTCGATATGGAACTGGTCGAGCCAGAACAGTGCGTTGGCGACCAGGAAGTTCCGGACCTCGGGGCGCCCGAAGTCGAAAACATATGTGCCCCAGTCCAGCTGCTCGGCACGGTGCGGGTCGGCATGCTCGTAGAGGGGAGTCCCATCGAAGCGGGCCAACGCCCACGCATCCTTGGGGAAGTGCGCAGGCACCCAGTCGACGAGGACGCCGATACCGGCTCGGTGCAGGGCATCGACTAGATACCGGAAATCGTCGGGGGTGCCGAGCCGCGACGTGGGGGCGTAGTACGAGGTCACCTGGTAACCCCAGGAGCCGCCGAAGGGATGCTCGGCCACCGGCAGCAGTTCGACGTGGGTGAACCCTTGCGTCAGCACGTATTCCGTGAGTTCGCGGGCCAGCTCGCGGTAGGAGAGACCTGGTCTCCACGACGCCAGATGCACCTCGTAGGTACTCATCGGCTCGTATACCGGATTTCCCGCGGCTCGTCGGGACATCCATTCCTCGTCTTCCCAGGAATAGGACGAGGTGGTGGCTCGTGATGCGGTGGCCGGTGGCAGTTCGGTGGCGAAGGCGAAGGGATCTGCGCGATCGGTTACCGATCCGTCGGCGCCGTGCACGCGGAATTTATACAGCGCGCCGAGCGCCATACCCGGCCAGAACAGCTCCCAGACTCCGGATGATCCCAAGGTGCGCATGGGCGCGTCATTGCCGTTCCATCCATTGAAATCCCCGATCACCGAGACGCCGCGCGCGTTGGGTGCCCACACCGCAAAGGAGATGCCGCTGACCTCGCCGTCGGTGGTGACGAAAGCCCGCGGATGCGCTCCGAGGATCTCCCATAGACGCTCGTGGCGGCCCTCGTTGAACAGGTGCAGATCCACCTCGCCGAGCGTGGGCAGGAATCGATAGGCATCGGCGATCACCAGGGACTCGCCGCCGTAATCGACGTCGAGGCGGTAGTCGAGGAGGTTCAGGAAGGGCAATGCCACGGCGAACAGTCCCGACCCGAGATCTGCCATCGGATGTATTTCCGCGCCCACCACCGCGGCAACTGCGTCGGCGCCGGGCTTGAACGCCCGAATGACGGTGTGCCCCTTACCGGCCGGATTCGGGTACTCGTGCGCACCAAGGATTGAATGCGGATCGTGATGGGTACCCGCCACCAGTGTGGCGATATCGGCGGCGTCCGGTTTCAGGAATGTCGCGAGGGCCGTCATGGGCGGTGCACCAGATGGGTTCGGGCAGGCTCGCGGACCTGCGGCAGGTTGAGGATGTGGGCCACGCCCTTGGGTGGGTCGAGCCGCACGTAATTCGCCTGCCCCCATCGATACTGCTCTCCGGTGAGTTCGTCACGTACCCAGAAGGTCTCGTGCCAATCGAGACCGAGCGCGGGGAGATCCAGCCAGATCGTGCCGTCCTCGGGCCCGTACGGGTTGAGATTCACCACGACCAGCACCGCGTCACCGGTCACCGGGTCGAACTTGGAATACGCCAGCAAGGCGTCGTTCTCGACGTGGTGGAAGGTGATGTTGCGCAGCTGGTGCAGGGCCGGATGCAGCCTGCGGATTTCGTTGAGCGCAGTGATAAACGGTTCAAGTGATTCACCGCGCGCCGCGGCCCCCTTGTAATCGCGGGGGCGTAGCTGGTACTTCTCCGAGTCCAGGTATTCCTCGCTGTCTTCGCGTACCGGAACATGTTCGTAGAGTTCGTATCCGGAGTACACGCCCCAGGTTGGACTCAGCGTGCCGGCCAGCACGGCGCGGATGGCGAACATGCCGGGGCCGCCGTGCTGCAGGCTGGCATGCAGGATGTCTGGCGTGTTGACGAATAGGTTGGGGCGCGCCACATCAGCCTTGGCGGCGATCTCTCTGCCGAAGTCGGCGATTTCGGATTTGCCGGTGCGCCAAGTGAAGTAGGTGTACGACTGGGTGAAACCCAGTTGAGCCAGACCGTAGAGCCGGGCGGGTCGGGTGAATGCCTCGGAGAGGAACAGGACGTCGGGATCGGCCGCCTTGACTTCAGTGATGAGCCACTGCCAGAAATCGGGCGGTTTGGTGTGCGGATTGTCGACCCGGAATATCTTGACGCCGTGGGCAACCCAATGTTGCACGACGCGCAGTACCTCGGTGTACAGGCCCGCCGGATCGGTATCGAAATTGATCGGGTAGATGTCCTGGTACTTCTTCGGAGGATTCTCCGCGTAGGCGATGGTGCCGTCGGGAAGTTCGGTGAACCATTCGGGATGCGCGCCCACCCATGGATGGTCCGGCGCGCATTGCAAAGCCAAGTCCAGCGCCACCTCCAGGCCGAGCTTGCCTGCGGTGGCCACGAACCGATCGAAATCCCCGAGGGTTCCGAGGTCGGGGTGGATGGCGTCATGGCCGCCGGCCGCGCTGCCGATGGCCCACGGCGAGCCGACCTCGCCTGGCTCGGCGATCGGATTGTTATTACGGCCCTTGCGGTTTACCTCACCGATCGGATGAATTGGCGGCAGATAGACCACATCGAATCCCATTGCGGCGACCCGGGCGAGATCGGCGGCGGCTGTCGCGAGGGTGCCGTGCATCGGTCGTCCGTCCGGTCCGACTCCTCCCGTCGAACGGGGAAACAGCTCGTACCACGACCCATACAAGGCACGTGGGCGGTCCACCCAGATCCCGTATTGGGTGCCGCGGGTGAGTAGGTCGCGCAGCGGGAATTCGGCGAGCAGCGATTGCACCTCACTAGAGAGTGCATGGTGGAAACGTGCACCGGGATCGTCTTGGGTGCGCAGTGCTTCCGCGGCATCCAGAAGCGGCGGACGATGCTTGCGGGGCAACCCGGCCGCCGCGCGTTCGAACAGCCGAGCGCCGATCTCCAGGTCGTTGGCCAATTCGCCAGCACCTTGCCCGGCCTCGAGCTTAGCCTGGACGTTGTGACGCCAGGTTCCGATGGGGTCGCCCCACCCGTCGACCCGGAAGGTCCAGAGTCCCTCCCGGTCCGGGACGAAGCTGGCGTGAAAACGATCGAGTGCCCCTCCAGGCCGCATGGGGACGTGTAGCGGTTTGATTCGCGTCGTGCTCTTGTCCTTGTCGCGAGGCGCCGAGATCCGGCGTAATGGGCCCTCGGCGAGCTGCGGGTAGTGAGGACCAAGGCAGCGCACCACCAGGGTCGCGGCGACGGCCTCGTGGCCTTCCCGCCAGATGGTTGCCGCGACGGGCACGACCTCGCCCACGGCGGCCTTGGCCGGATAGCGTCCACCCGCGATCACGGGGGCGACATCGTCGATGCCTATGCGTCCGGTCACCACGTCCACCGTAGTAGACGCGGTGTTCGAGCGTTGGCCGGAAAGCACCGCCGACGCGCCGAGTCTTGGCGACGGCGCGCGGTACGAAGCCGCCGCAACACGGCGTGTCGGCGTGGAATGACGGCCGGGCATGCGCACAACCGAAATCTCAGTAAGGTTCTGAAGGGTGAAAGCCCTTCGTCGATTCACGGTTCGTGCCCATCTACCGGAGCGATTAGCGGCGCTGGGCGAGTTGTCGAACAACCTGCGCTGGTCCTGGCACCAGCCCACCCGGGATCTTTTCGCCGATATCGACCACCGGCTATGGGAGCAGACCGATCACGATCCGGTCGCGCTGATGGGATCGGTCCCGGCCCAACGGCTCGATGAACTGGCGGCCGATGACGGCTTCGTGGACAGGGTGGCGGCTCTCGCCGGCGATCTGCACGACTATCTGAACCGCCCCATGTGGTACCAGCGTCAGCTGGAGCGCGCTGAAGACGCAGACGAGGACTTCGTTCTTCCCGCGGCGATCGCCTACTTCTCGATGGAGTTCGGAGTCTCCGAGGTGCTGCCCAACTACTCGGGTGGTTTGGGCATCCTGGCCGGCGACCACCTCAAGGCCGCCTCCGATCTGGGGCTGCCGCTCATCGCGGTGGGACTGCACTACCGGTCGGGGTATTTCCGGCAATCGTTGACCGCCGATGGATGGCAGACCGAGCAGTACCCGCTGATCGACCCGGCCGGTCTGCCGTTGCGGCTGCTGGCGCACGAGGACGGCACCCCGATCCTGATCACTGTGGCGATGCCGCAGGACCGGGTACTCTCGGCCCGCATCTGGGTTGCCCAGGTGGGCCGGATTCCACTGCTGCTCTTGGATTCCGATATCGCCGAGAACGATCGAGAACTGCGTTACGTCACCGACCGGCTGTACGGCGGCGATCAGGATCACCGGATCAAGCAGGAAATCCTGGCCGGTATCGGCGGTGTGCGTGCCATCCGTGCCTATGTCGCCTCCGAGCAGGGCGTGGCCAGCCCGGAGGTGTTCCACACCAACGAAGGTCATGCGGGCTTCCTGGGCCTGGAGCGCATCCGGGAATACATGGGCCAGCACGGGCTGGACGTCGAAACGGCGCTCACGGTGGTGCGGTCCAGCACCGTGTTCACCACCCACACGCCGGTTCCCGCCGGTATCGACCGGTTCCCCGTCGATTTGGTGCGCCGATACTTCGGTGAGTCCGGCGATTCCACAATGCTGCCCGGCGTACCGGTGGATCGCATCATCGCCCTGGGAGCCGAGGACGACCCGTCCACCTTCAACATGGCCCATATGGGGCTGCGACTTGCGCAGCGCGCCAATGGCGTATCGCTGCTGCACGGCCAGGTGAGCCGGTCGATGTTCAACGGGCTGTGGCCGTCGTTCGATGCCTCTGAGGTGCCGATCGGATCGATCACCAACGGAGTGCACGCGCCCACCTGGGCGGCTCCGCAGTGGTTGGAGCTGGGGCAACAGCTCGTCGGAGCCGAGGCGTTCGATGATGCCACCGGATGGGAGCGTATCCACGAGGTGGATCCGGGCCACATCTGGTGGATTCGGTCGCAGCTGCGTGCACAGTTGATCGACGACGTGCGCCGGCGGATACGTGCCTCATGGCTGCAGCGCGGTGCGGCCGAGGCCGAATTAGGTTGGGTGGACAGTGCTTTTGACCCGGGAGTGCTGACCATTGGGTTCGCGCGCCGGGTACCCACATACAAGCGGCTCACGTTGATGCTGCGCGACCCGGAACGACTCCGGGAGTTGTTACTCGACGAGAAGCACCCCGTGCAGCTGATCGTGGCCGGCAAGTCGCATCCCGCCGATGACGGCGGCAAGGGACTCATCCAGCAGATCGTCAAGTTCGCCGATCAGTCCGATGTTCGGCATCGCATCACCTTCCTGCCCGACTACGACATGTCGATGGCGCGCTATCTGTATTTCGGTTGCGATGTGTGGCTCAACAATCCGCTGCGCCCATTGGAGGCCTGCGGTACCTCGGGGATGAAGAGCGCCCTCAACGGCGGGCTCAACCTGTCCATCCGCGACGGCTGGTGGGACGAATGGTACGACGGCGAAAACGGCTGGGAGATACCGACGGCCGAGGGTGTCACCGACGACTCACGTCGCGACGACCTGGAGGCCGCGGCGCTGTACGAGCTGCTGGCGCAGAAGGTGGCGCCCAAGTTCTATGAACGCGATGAGCACGGCACGCCTCAGCGGTGGGTCGAGATGGTTCGACACACTCTGGAGAAGCTGGGTCCAAAGGTATTGGCGTCCAGAATGGTTCGCGACTACACCGTTGGCTACTACGCCCCAGCGGCAAGGTCGTCGCGCGTCACGATCGGGGCCGACCATTCGTTTGGACCGGCCAAGGAGCTGGCGCGCTATCGGGAACGGGTGCAGCAGGTGTGGCCGTCGCTGGTCATCACCGAGGTCGACAGTTCAGGTCTGCCGGACACTCCGCTGCTGGGATCGCAGCTGACGCTCACCGCGTCGGTTCAGCTGTCCGGGCTGGCCCCGTCGGAGGTCGCCGTGCAGGCCGTGATCGGACGAGTTGACTTGGACGACAAGCTCTCCGACTCGGTGATCGTCCCGATGACGCACACGGGCAGCCGAGGGGGCGGGGTGGAGACCTTCTCCACCACCGCTTCGTTGCCGGTATCGGGGTCCGTGGGGTACACAGTGCGGGTGCTGCCGCATCACCCACTGTTGGCGGGCGATAGCGAGCTGGGCTTGGCTGTACTGGCCGCCAGCGACCTGGAGCACTAGGACGCGTAGCGCTGGAGGCAGCGGTCGGTCGAACCGGCCACGCCGTCGCGGAACGCATCGATTCGGGAGAAGCCTGCCGGGATAGTGGTTCCGTTTACATCGCTGGCCACAACGCCGTTGGTCAACAGTCCGGATACCGCCTCGTCAAGGTCCCCAGCGGCGAGCACCATCGGATTCGGCTCGCCGGTGGGCGTGGTGGCCTTGGACATCGCCGCGGACGCGACACCGGTCAGGCAGGCAGTGCGCAATGCACTCTGCCCGTTGTCGAGCGGCAGCCCATGCTGATTCTCGATCGCCAACGCATAGCGGGAGATGACCATCGAGTAGGCGGTGAAGTCGCCGGTTATCTGTCCCCGATCATGGGTCGGCTGTGCCAGTTTGGCCAGTTGCGGCAGATCGAGAGCCACCGTATTGGAATGCGGACAGTAGACCGCCGCAGGCGACTCCACGCGATGACTGGGCTCGTCACACGCGGCCCCCGATACCGAAAGTCTGGGCGGCGCATCATTTCCGGAGGGCGAGAATATTGCCTTAACCACCGTCATCAGTGTCCGCAACGTATCGACGGTGATGGGCATGTCTCGCGAGTCGCCGGATGGCAGGCCGGTCGGGAGCCCGCCGCGCCGCTTGGTGATCTCGGCCATGTCGATCCGGGTGCATTCCGCCGCGCCGTCGACGAATCCCCGCTGGAATGCCGATACCCGCTCGAACGCGGATCCGTGCGCGTCGATGGCATCTCCGGCCTCGATCGGATCATCCCTGAAGGCGATGAGCGCCGCGATGACGTTGTTGAGGCCGTTGCCGGTGCTCAGGGTGAAGCGCGGCGAGCTGCCCTGTGCCACCCACCGCAGGTAGGTTCCGGCTAGGCAGTCGGCCATCTGCTCGCCGACCAACGTCTGCGTCTTGGAATCCACCATCTCCGATTGGTGCGCGACGGCGTGCCCGTACTCGTGGGCCAGTGTCATGGGCACCGCCATGGGCCCAAACATCCGCTCCAGCTTGGGCAGCAGCATGCCGCGGTCCCAGCCGAGAATGTTCTGGCTGATGCAGTACCCGGCATTGTCGAAGCCGATCGTGGTGTTGCCGCAGAATTCCGTCGACTCGGGACCCGCGCTGTTCCATGACATCAACGATTCGACCGGATGGAACTTGGCCCAGAAGGTCTTCGGATACGACTCCTGCCAGAAGTCCTCGATATCGGCGACCGCGGTGGCAGCGAGCCGGTCTATCTCGCCGCCATCGGTACCGCGCACAGTTCTCACGGTCGGTTTGGGATTCGGACGCAGACCCGACGGACCGTCGACGGCGGGAAGTCCGGCGACTTGGTAGGGGTTGCCGAGCTGTGAAACCGGTTTTCCCTCAACCGAATTCGAGCACGCCGAGAGCGTAAGGGCGCAGCAAGCGAGGATGACCGTCGGCCTCTGGTACCACCTGACCGGAATCGGCATGGCCATCTCTCTGTAGTGGCTATCCCCGGGAGCGGGAGCCGTCCCCAGCATAATTCGCGGTGTGCTTGATCATCAGGCGTTGCAACGCCGCGGTCACCACCGACAAATCGTGTGTGGTCCAGAACGGCGGGAGCGATGCGCGTAGAAATCCGCCATAACCGGCCGTCGCCATTCGTGAATCGAGCACCGCGACAACGCCTCTGTCCTGAGCGCTGCGCAGCAGACGCCCGGTGCCCTGTGCCAGCAGCAGCGCAGCCTGCGTGCCCGCCACCGCCATGAAGCCGTTGCCGCCGCGCGCACTGATCGCACGCTGCCGGGCCGCTCGGAGTGGATCGTCCGGGCGCGGGAACGGGATCCGGTCGATGAGAACAAGTGACAGCGATGGCCCGGGCACGTCGACGCCCTGCCACAGCGAGAGGGTGCCGAACAGCGAGGCCTCGGGGTCGGCGGCGAATTGTTCGACCAGAACGGATGTCGCGTCGTCGCCCTGGCACAGTACCGGGGTGTCCAGGCGGCTGCGCATCTCCTCGGAGGTTTCCTTGGCGGCACGCATCGAGGAGAACAGTCCCAGGGTGCGCCCCCCCGCCGCGCGGACCAGGGTTTCGATCTCGTCGAGTGTCGCCGCACCCATTCCGTCGCGGCCGGGGGCCGGAAGATGCTTCGCCAGATAGAGGATCGCGGACTTCTCGTGTTGGAAAGGTGATCCGACGTCGATGCCATGCCAGATGGTCTTGGCCATCTCTTTATCGGGTTCGGCGTCCGTGTTCTTGGCGGGGTCCCTGGCGGGCAATCCCCACGAGGCGGCCATGGTGTCGAATTTTCCGCCGAGGGCGAGGGTGGCCGACGTAAGGACGACTGTGCGCTGGCCGAAGAGGCGGGTGCGTAGCAGCCCTGCCACCGACAGCGGGGCGATCCGCAGCACGGGCCTTATCGAACCGCGATTGTCCTCGTGGTCGAGCCACACGACTTCTCCACGCGCGGTGATCTCCGTTTCGGCCCAACAGGCCAGCACGCGCGATGCAGTGTCGACGATATCGTCCAGAGCCGCAACCGCTTCGGAGCGTGCCGCCGCGGTGGCGGGGTCGGTGGATTGGCCGGTGGGTATCTCCGTGCGCCCGGCGGCGGCGGCATCGCGCAGCGCGGTCAGATAGGTGACGGTCTCCTCGTCCGCGCGATCGATTGTTCCCGGCCTGCTGTCGTGGATCAGCGAGGAGAATGTCGCCGAGCTTGCCTCGAAGCGGCTGGCGGTCTCCGGCGAAACCAGCCGGCCGATGCGGCGGATGGTGACGGTGAGCCCGACGGCGGAAAGCTCTTGGGTGGCAACGCTTGTCACCCGGTCGACGAGATCGTGCGCCTCGTCCACAATGACCGCGTCGTGCTCGGGCAGGATGTTTATATCGGCAATGGCATCGATGGCCAGCAGCGCGTGGTTGGTGACCACCACATCCGACTGTCCGGCTTCGAGCCGGGCCAGCTCGGCGAAGCACTCTGTACCGAACGGGCATCGGGTGGCGCCCAGGCATTCGCGTGCCGACACGCTGACCTGTGACCAGGAGCGATCGGGGACGCCGGGTTTGAGTTCGTCCCGGTCTCCGGTCTTGGTGGTGTCTGCCCACGTGTTCAGCCGTTGCACATCGCGGCCCATCGCGCTGGCCGCGAAGGGCTCGAACAATGTGTCAGGTGCCTCCTGGTCGGATGGACTGCCGTTGTGCAATTTGTTGAGGCACAGGTAGTTTCCCCGCCCCTTGAGGATTGCGAACCTGGGCTTGCGGGGCAGGAAAGGCGTCAACGCTTCTGCCAGCCGGGGCAGATCTCGATCGACGAGCTGGCGTTGTAGCGCAATGGTGGCTGTCGAGATCACGACAGGGGATGACTCTTCGATGGCGTGGGCAAGGGCCGGCACCAGGTATGCCAGGGATTTGCCGGTGCCGGTGCCGGCCTGCACCACCAGGTGCTCGCCGCTGTGCAGGGAGTGTTCGACGGCGGTGGCCATGGTGACCTGGCCGGTGCGTTCGGTGCCGCCGAGCGCGGCGACAGCGCTGGCCAGCAGGCCAGTGGATGAGCCGTTCAGCTGATCACCTCGACGCCGGCATCCCGGAGCTCATCCAGGACGCGACCCACCGATTCTTCGTTAATCCCAACGGAATACGCGGTGAGCACGCGAGTCTGCAGGCCCTCGCCAGCGGCGTCGCGAGCGGTTGCGGCCACACAATAATCGGTGGCGATACCCACCACGTCCACATTGTCCAGGTCCCGGGAGCGTAGCCACGCCGCCAGCGAGATGCCATCCGCGGCGGTACCTTCAAAGCCTGAATACGCGGCGGCATATGCACCTTTGGAGAACACCTCGGCCAGGGGTGCGAGGTCAAGGTTGGGATGAAAATCGGCGCCTGGTGAGCCGACCCGGCAGTGCGGAGGCCAGCTCGTCGCGAAGTCCGGTTCCTCGGAGAAGTGGCCGCCGGGATCGACGTGAAAGTCGCGAGTGGCCACCACAGCGTCATACACAGCGGAGTTGATGAGACCGTTGAGCGTCCGGGCCAGCGCGGCGCCACCTGGTACCGCCAACGTGCCGCCTTCGCAGAAGTCGTTCTGCACGTCGACGACGATAAGTGCCCTGCCCATGGCCCTGACGCTACCCCGGCCGGTGCTCAATCGAAGATGTCGGACACGTGGCGGCCCAGGCGCGAGATGTAGTCGATGAGCTCATCGCGGGTGATCGCGAGATCACCGCGTAAATAGTCGATGATGGCGCCCGAAGCGGCCCCGACAAGCGATACCGAGAGGAACCGGCGGCGCCCCGGATCATCGACGTCGACGAGTGCCTTTTCGGCGAGCGAGGCGAACGCCAGCGAGCCCGCGAACCCGGCGCTGCCGAGCGTGGGCTCGGTGAACGGAGCGATCATCAGGATGCGTCCATACACCGGGTTGTCGACTGTCGCCCCGATGAACGTCTCCACCGCGCGGGTCTCCAGATCGTCACCGTCCACAGTGAATTCGGTGACAACTCGCATAACAGACTCGAGTACGTCCTGGTATACCGCGCGGACGAAGTCGTCGCGGTCGCTGAACTCCTCGTAGAAATTGCGTTCGGAAACACCGGAAGATCGGCACACCGTGCGGATGGTCAGCGCCGGGCCGTCGATGGCGCCGAGCGCCGCGATACCCGCATCGAGCAGCGCGCGTCGACGCGTCGCCCGACGCTCCTCGGGAGTGGTTCCCGCCCATTGCCTTCTGGCTGCCATATGTCCTCCGGCCCGGAATTATCCCACCAGCCGGGTAGTGATCGCAGGATCCCCGTGAGAAAGACCTAAACCCTCCCACGGAAGGCTCAACAGTCCGGCGCGTACGCGACTCCTGGCATCTTCGAGTGTGTCTGTCGCGACGCGCGTGCCGCCGCGCACGAGTGGAATGGTCAGTGCCCGGTGCGGCTCGTTCACCACCGGTTGGCCCGTGGCCGCGCGATACACCAGCTCCTCGGTAATGGTGCCGGTCGGCTTGGCTGTACGCAGGGCGCATTTGTGGCCGCCATGAGATTCCTTGTTACTGCTGCGCTTTGCCACGGGAATCCCGTCGATCTCGACGAGCTTGTAGACCATGCCGGCCGTCGGTACTCCCGAGCCGGTCACCACCGACGTGCCCACCCCGTAGATATCGACAGGTTCGGCGCGCAGTGCGGCGATGGAGTACTCATCGAGATCTCCGGAGACGACGATCCGGGTTCGGTGCGCACCCAATCCATCGAGTTGGGCCCGCACCTGGCGGGCCAGCACGCCCAGATCGCCCGAATCGATACGCACTGCCCCAAGATCGGGCCCCGCAATTGCGATGGCATTCTCGACACCCGCGGTGATGTCGTAGGTGTCCACCAGCAGCGTGGTCGAGACCCCGAGTGCCTGCACCTGTGCGCGAAAGGCTTCGCGTTCAGCCTCGCTGGAGCTCATGCCGTCCTTGGCGTACAAGAGGGTGAAGGCATGTGCGGCGGTGCCGCGCGCGGGTACCCCGTATCGGCGCTGCGCCTCCAGGTTGGAGGAGGATTCGAACCCCGCGAGATAGGCCGCGCGGGCACAGGCCACCGCCGCACGCTCGTGGGTGCGGCGCGACCCCATCTCGATGAGCGGACGGCCCGCGGCCGCCGACACCATCCGCGCGGCCGCCGCGGCGACCGCGCTGTCGTGATTCAAGATCGACAACGTCAGGGTCTCGAGAATGACGCATTCAGCGAAGGACCCCTGCACCGTCAGCACCGGGGATCCGGGGAAGTAGAGCTCGCCCTCGGGGTAGCCGTCGATATCGCCGCCGAATCGATACGCGGCGAGGTGTTCGAGTGCCTCGCCGTCCAGAAAGTCGGATAGTGCTTCCAGTTCTTGGGATCCGAATCGGAATTCGCCGAGCGCCTCGAGCAACCGGCCGGTGCCCGCGACCACACCGTACCGACGGCCGTTGGGAAGCCTTCTGGCGAACACTTCGAAGGTGGCTCGACGTCCGGCGGTGCCGTCACGCAGGGCCGCAGCGAGCATGGTGAGCTCGTACTTGTCGGTGAGCAATGACGTAGAAGAGTGCGTCATAGGCGCAACGTTAGCGGGATATCTGGGGGCATGACCGGCTCCTGGGTGGCTGGAGCATGAGCCGGAAACTCCGAACTTCGTGCTGACATACTCGGGGGCCCCGGTATTCTGGGGCCATGGGTGCGCCGGCGCGAGCCTTGCCAGGGACTACTGCGGAGCGGTCCGTCGAACATGTCGACGAGACCCAGTCGCCGTGGGTCACCATTGTCTGGGATGACCCGGTAAACCTGATGAACTATGTCGCTTACGTGTTCCAACAGCTGTTTGGCTACAGCGAGAGCGAGGCCACCAATCTGATGCTGCAGGTACATCACGAGGGCAAGGCTGTCGTGTCGTGTGGTGCTCGCGAGTCAATGGAGGTCGACGTCAGCAAGTTGCACGCCGCGGGCCTGTGGGCCACCCTGCAGCAGGACCGATGAGCCGCATGCGCGAAGAGGAAATGGTGCCGATGAGCCGCATGCGCGAAGAGGCAATGGCGGGATAGATCCGTGCGAAAGTGGAAGCGCATCAACGCCTCCGATGGTATTCGGCTGCGTTCAGAAATTGAGCCGCACGAGGCGGCGCTCTTACAGTCCATGGTGACGTCCATGTTGGCGATGCTGGACGAACGCGAATCCTCGGGTTCCAGCGACGAGTTGGCGCAGATGACCGGTATTCGCACGGGAAACTCCAGTGCGCCCACCGATGTCACTCTGGGACGACTGCTTCCGGACTTTCATCGGCCCGACCAGGACGGCACCAGCAGCATCGAGGCTGTTACGGGACTCAACAGCGCGCTGCGCAGCCTCTACGAGCCGGAGATCATCGACGCTAAACGCGAGGCCGGGCAACGGTTGCTGCGGACGCTTCCGGCTGAGGGGGGCCGGTTCGACCTCTCGGTGGACGACGCGCAAGCCTGGCTGGCCGCCTTGAATGACGTTCGGCTGGCGTTGGGGGCGATGCTGGGAATCGACGGGGACGGGCCTCGGGAGCTGCCGTCCGAGGATCCGATGGCTGGGCACATGGACATCTATCAGTGGCTCACCGTTATGCAGGAGTTGCTGGTACTTGCGCTCATGGGGAAATCAGCGGTATGAGCGTTTTCTCCGGGGACATCACCGACGTTCCGGGCATCACCGTCGGGCACTACGAGCGGGTGGACGCCGATGTCACGCTCGGATCGGGTTGGGCCACCGGCACCACGGTGGTGCTGACGCCGCCCGGAACCACGGGCGCCGTCGACGTGCGAGGGGGAGCTCCGGGAACCCGTGAATCCGATCTGCTCGACCCGGCCAACACGGTCTCGACGGTCGACGCCATCGTGCTCACCGGGGGAAGTGCTTACGGGTTGGCCGCCGCCGACGGGGTGATGCGCTGGCTGGAAGAACGCGGCAGGGGAGTGGCGCTGCCCGGCGGCACTGTGCCCATCGTGCCGGGCGCCGTCATCTTCGATCTGCCGGTGGGTGCTTGGAAGAACCGTCCTGACGACGAATTCGGCTACCGTGCAGCAGAACTCGCGATCGACAAACCGGAATGGGGCGCGGTGGGCGCCGGCGCCGGTGCCCGTGCCGGAAACCTCAAGGGCGGTGTCGGATCGGCGAGTATGGACTTGGGCAGCGGTATCGTGGTCGGTGCCGCCGTTGTTGTGAATCCTGTTGGACTGGTCATAAATCCGGCGACCGGGCTGCCCTGGAATCCCGATGTCACGCCCGAGCTGAACGCCCCCGCGGCCGCGGAGATCGCGAAGCTGCGCGGCCTACCCGATAAGTCGGTGTCGTTGAACACAACCATTGGCGTGGTGGCGACCAATGCTCCGCTGAGCAAGGCCCAGTGCCGCCGTGTCGCGATCGCGGCCCACGACGGCTTGGCCCGGGCCATCCGGCCCGCGCATACCCCGATGGACGGGGACACGTTGTACGTGCTCGCGACCGGGACCGGGACGGGTAATGCCGATGCCCTCACGGTCTCGGTAGGGATCGCCGCCGCCGACTGCGTCGAGCGGGCGGTGGCGCGTGCTGTGGTGGGCGCCGCGAGCGTCGCTGGAATACCCGCATATCGTGACGTGTTGCCTGGAGCGTTTTCTTGAGGAAGGGATAGTCGAGTGCTGGTAATCCGTGCCGACCTGGTCGACGCCATGGTCAAGCATGCCCGCGTCGACCATCCCGACGAGGCGTGTGGCGTATTGGCGGGCCCAGAGGGGTCGGATCGGCCGGAGCGGCATGTAGCCATGGTCAATGCCGAGCGCTCGCCGACTTTCTATCGCTTTGATTCTGGTGAGCAGCTTCGGGTTTGGCGGGCAATGGACGACGCCGACGAGGTGCCGGTGGTGATCTATCACTCGCATACCGCGACCGAGGCCTATCCCAGCCGCACCGATATCAACCTGGCCGCCGAGCCCGATGCCCATTACGTCCTGGTGTCCACCCGCGACCCCGAGCAGCATGAGCTGCGCAGCTACCGAATCGTCGACGGGGTTGTCGCCGAAGAGGAAATTTCCGTCGTGGACCATTACGTCGAGCAGAATTAAGAGAGGCTGAACATGTCCGTCGAGGTATCGATCCCCACGATCCTGCGCACCCACACGGGTGGCGAGAAGCGGGTCGCCGCAACGGGTTCCACCCTGCAAGCGGTTATCGCAGATCTGGATTCCAACTACTCGGGGATCTCCGATCGTCTCGTTGACGACGGCAAGTTGCACCGGTTCGTCAACATCTACGTCAACGACGAGGACGTGCGGTTCTCGGGTGGGCTGGCCACCGAGATCGCCGACGGCGATTCGGTCACCATCCTGCCTGCCGTGGCGGGTGGCTAGCGGCGCATGACCCGCTACGACTCGCTGCTCCAGGCACTCGGAAACACCCCGTTGGTGGGGCTGCAGAACCTGTCTCCGGCCTGGGATGGCGATCCGCATGTGCGGCTCTGGGCCAAGCTGGAGGACCGGAACCCGACCGGATCCATCAAGGACCGGCCCGCGTTGCGAATGATCGAACAGGCCGAGCAAGACGGGCTGCTGGAGCCGGGTGCCACCATCCTGGAACCGACTAGCGGTAACACCGGTATCTCGATGGCGATGGCCGCGCTGCTCAAGGGCTACACGATGATCTGCGTCATGCCGGAGAACACCTCCATCGAGCGGCGGCAGCTGCTCGAACTTTACGGTGCCCGGATCATCTTTTCCCCGGCCGAGGGTGGCTCCAATACGGCCGTCGCGATGGCCAAAGAGCTTGCCGCACAGAATCCTTCGTGGGTGATGCTGTATCAGTACGGCAACCCCGCCAATGCCGATGCGCACTACCACGGCACTGGACCCGAGATCCTTGCGGATCTGCCCGAGATCACCCACTTCGTCGCCGGGCTGGGCACCACCGGCACCCTGATGGGGACCGGGCGGTTCCTGCGCGAGAACGTGCCGGGCGTGCAGATTGTCGCCGCAGAACCCAGATACGGCGAGGGTGTCTACGCGCTGCGCAATATCGACGAGGGTTTCATACCTGAGCTGTACGACCCCGAGGTATTGACCACCCGCTTCTCCGTCGGGTCGTTCGACGCGGTGCGCCGGACTCGTGAGCTGGTGCAGGTTGAAGGCATCTTTGCGGGCATCTCGTCCGGCGCGATCCTGCATGCCGCACTGGGTATGGCCGTCAAGGCCGTCAAGGCGGGGGAACGGGCAGATATCGCGTTCGTGGTGGCCGACGCAGGGTGGAAGTATCTGTCGACCGGGGCGTACGCCGGTACCGTGGATGACGCGGAGGATGCGCTGGAAGGACAGTTGTGGGCATGACGGGATATGGAGAGGGGCCGGCGGCTTCCTCTCGTCCCGAGCGGCCCGGACGTCCGCAATGGGTCACCGGGGGAGTCCTGGTGGCTGCCTTCGTGGCCCTGCTCTACGTCGTCGAGGGCATCGACTCGGTTACCGGACACCGTCTCGACGAGAACGGCATTCGGCCTTTGGAGGCCGACGGCCTCGACGGCATCCTCTTCGCGCCGCTGCTGCACGCCAACTGGGGGCACCTGGCTGCCAATACGGTGCCCGCGCTCGTGCTGGGTTTCCTGGCCGCAGCGGCCGGGCTTGGACGCTTTCTGCTGGCAACCGCCATCATCTGGGTGCTCGGTGGAGTGGGGACGTGGTTCATCGGGAATCTCGGCTCACCGTACGAGACCAACCACATCGGGGCGTCGGGGCTGATCTTCGGCTGGCTCACCTATGTGATCGTCAGGGGATTCTTCAACCGACGCGCGGGGCAGATCCTCATCGGTGCCGTCGTGATCATCGTGTACGGCGGGGTGTTGTGGGGTGTGCTGCCGGGACAGTTCGGAGTGTCCTGGCAGGGTCACCTGAGCGGTGCCATCGCTGGCGTGCTGGCGGCCTACTGGCTGTCCGGCAGGGAACGTAAGGCGCGGGAAGGTTCGCAGCCGAGGCTGCAGACGTGACAGGGGCGAGCTCGCCCATTGGAGTCTTCGATTCCGGTGTCGGCGGATTGACCGTCGCCCGGGCCATCATCGATCAGCTGCCCGATGAGGACATCGTTTACGTCGGTGACACCGGCAACGGGCCGTACGGTCCGCTGACTATCCCGGAGATTCGCAAGCACGCGTTGGCCATTGGCGACGACCTCGTCGGGCGTGGAGTCAAAGCCCTGGTTATCGCCTGCAATACGGCATCGGCGGCGTGCCTGCGAGACGCCCGTGAACGCTATATGCCCGTGCCGGTGATCGAGGTGGTGTTGCCTGCGGTGCGCCGAGCCGTGCACACCACGCACAACAACAAGATCGGTGTCATTGGCACCGAGGCGACCATCGCCTCGGGTGCGTACCAGGATGCGTTCGCCGCCGCGCGAGACACCGAAATCACGGCGGTGGCGTGTCCGCGGTTTGTCGATTTCGTTGAGCGCG
Source organism: Mycobacterium sp. (assembly GCA_050701835.1). Classification (GTDB taxonomy): domain Bacteria; phylum Actinomycetota; class Actinomycetes; order Mycobacteriales; family Mycobacteriaceae; genus Mycobacterium. The sequence continues at coordinate 26,468 of JBOGDC010000023.1, forward strand.
GCATCACTAGCGGGCGGCAGGTGCTGCAGCTGGCCGAGGGATACCTGGAGCCGCTGCAGCGAGCTCAGGTGGACACCGTGGTACTGGGGTGCACCCACTATCCGTTGCTGTCCGGTTTGATTCAGCTCGCCATGGGCGAGGACGTCACGTTGGTCTCCAGCGCCGAGGAAACCGCCAAAGACCTGGTACGCCTGCTATCGGACCGGGATCTGCTGCGGCCGCACCCGGATGAACCCGGTGCCCGGGCGGCGAACCGCGTTTTTGAGGCAACCGGCGAGCCCGATGCGTTCCGCACCTTGGCGGCCCGATTCCTCGGCCCGGCTGTGACGACAGTGCAAACTCGGGCTAGCGGTGTTCTCGGTTACACCGAAATTGCGCGGTCCCTTTAGACACCCTTGCCACCCTCTGCCGAGACGCTTGCCAGGCGTGGCAAGCTAGGGCTGTGCGAGTCACCGTGCTCGGCTGCTCAGGCAGTGTCACCGGACCGGATTCACCGGCGTCTGGTTACCTCCTGACGGCACCGGATGCGCCACCGTTGGTCATCGACTTCGGTGGTGGTGTCTTGGGCTCTCTGCAACGTTTCGCCGATCCCGGATCGGTGTCTGTTCTGCTGTCGCACCTTCACGCCGACCACTGTCTGGACCTGCCTGGTCTGTTCGTGTGGCGCCGCTATCACCCGAATCCGCCCAAGGGCAAGGCGATTATGTACGGGCCGGCGGACACACTGGTTCGGGTGGGCGCTGCCTCCGCCGAGATCGGGGGTGAGGTCGATGATTTCACCGACATCTTCGACATCTTCCCGTGGGCCGAGGGCGAGCCCGTCGAGTTCGGGTCTCTCACCGTCACCCCCATCCGGGTAGCGCATCCACCGGAGTCGTATGGGCTGCGCGTGGTGGACGCCTCGGGTGCTGTGATGGCCTACAGCGGGGACACCGGCATATGCGATGCCGTGGTCGAGGTGGCGCGCGATGCCGATGTGTTCTTGTGCGAGGCGTCGTGGACGCATATGCCCGGACACCGTCCGCCGGATCTCCACCTATCGGGTGTCGAGGCCGGGCAGATCGCGGCACGGGCCGGAGTCAAGGAACTGCTGCTGACCCATATCCCGCCATGGACCTCGCGTGAGGATGTGATCAGCGAGGCGAAGTCGGCGTTCGACGGGCCAGTGCGGGCCGTGGTCGCCGGAGAGACCATCGAGCTGTAATTCGCCACATTGGTCGGCGTGTCCGGGCGAGACGATAGGCTCGAAGGCGTGTCCAGACGAGAAGACGGCAGACAAGACGACGAACTGCGCCCGGTGACCATCACGCGCGGATTCACCTCGCACCCGGCTGGTTCGGTGCTCATCGAGTTCGGCCAGACGCGGGTGATGTGCACCGCCAGCGCCACCGAGGGGGTGCCGCGCTGGCGCAAGGGTTCTGGACTTGGTTGGCTGACAGCCGAATACGCGATGTTGCCGGCGTCGACGCACACGCGCAACGACCGTGAATCAGTCAAGGGTCGCGTGGGTGGTCGCACCCAGGAGATCAGCCGCCTGATCGGTCGGTCACTGCGTGCGTGTATCGATCTGTCGGCATTGGGGGAGAACACTATTGCCATCGACTGCGATGTGTTGCAAGCCGACGGTGGTACCCGTACCGCGGCGATCACCGGCGCCTACGTGGCGCTGGCCGATGCGGTCACATACCTGGCCGCACACGGCAAGCTGGCCGATGAAGAGCCGCTGTCGTGTGCGATCGCGGCGGTGAGCGTCGGTGTGGTGGACGGCCGTGTGCGCGTCGACCTTCCGTACGAAGAGGATTCGCGCGCCGAGGTAGACATGAACGTGGTGGCCACCGACACAGGTACGCTCGTGGAGGTGCAAGGCACCGGCGAAGGTGCCACGTTCCCACGGTCGACGCTGGACAAGCTACTCGACGCGGCGGTGGGTGCTGCCGAGCAGCTGTTCGTGCTACAGAAGGAAGCGCTGGCGTTGCCCTACCCGGGGACGCTGCCCGACGCACCACAGAAAAAGGCATTCGGTTCGAAATAGGCGGGGGCCATGAAAATACTTGTCGCAAGTCGTAACCCAAAGAAACTCGCGGAGTTGCATCGGGTACTTGAGTCATCGGGGGTTTCCGGTGTCGAGCTCGTATCGCTGGCCGATGTGGCGGACTACGAGGAAGTGCCCGAGACCGGTGTGAGTTTCGAGGACAATGCGCTGATCAAGGCGCGCGAGGGTGTGCTACGGACCGGATTGGCCTGTGTTGCCGATGATTCCGGGCTTGCGGTGGACGCACTGAACTGGATGCCGGGAGTGCTGTCGGCGCGGTGGTCTGGCAGGCACGGTGATGATGCTGCCAACACTGCGTTGTTGCTTGCCCAGCTTTCCGACGTGCCCGACGAGCGGCGTGGCGCGGCCTTCGTATCCGCGTGCGCCCTCGTGACGCCGGAGGGCGAAGAGGTCGTCGTCGAGGGACGCTGGAAAGGGTCCATCGCGCGGGAGCCGGCGGGCGAGAACGGCTTCGGATACGACCCTATTTTCGTGCCGCGCAGCGGTTTTCGGACCGCTGCGGAGATGACGCCCGAGGAGAAGGATGCGGTATCGCACCGCGGGCGGGCGCTGGCGGCCCTGCTGCCGATGTTGCGCAACCTGGTGAACCTCGGCCGCACAGCGCCCTAGACCTCCTACTCGCGGGTTAAGCCCTACGGGAGCAGCACGATCTTTCCGCGGGCGTGGCCCGTCTGCCCGTACTCGTGCGCCTGACGCGCCTCGGTCAACGAGAAGGTGCGGTCGACGGTGACTTCCAGGTCGCCATTGCCGGCGAGACGGATCAGCTCCGGCCGGGCGGCGAGACGGACTTCGGTGCCCGGGTCGGCACCGGGACCGCCACCCAGTGCTTTGAAACCATCACTTGCGGCACGGCCGAATCCGGCAATAGTGGCGATGCGGTCCTTGTCGGCAACGAGTGCCAGCGAGACGTCGGCGGCCTCGTCGGTGCCGACGAGATCGAGAGCCGCGTCGACGGATCCGATGGCGCTGACACGCTCCTGGAGACCGGGGCCGTACTCGACAGGGATCGCGCCATAACCGCGCAGCTGGTCGTGGCGTGCCGCGCTGGCGGTGGCGATCACCGTGGCGCCGCGGGCCTTCGCGAGTTGAATGGCGAGCAGTCCTACGCCGCCCGCAGCGCCGTGGATGAGGACGGTATCGCCTTCGGTGACACTTGTGGCTTCCAGGAGGTGGACCGCGGTCTGTCCGGTGAGGAGGAATCCTGCGGCCTCGGGGAAGGACAAGCGTGCGGGCTTCTTGAATACCTGGTCCGCGGCGGCGACGATCTGGTCGGCATAGCCACCGATTTGTCCGGCGGCGATAACATCATCGCCCGGTTTGAGCCCCTCGACACCCGGGCCGACGGCAGCGACCGTTCCCGAGACTTCGAGACCAAGGCGCATGGGGAGATTGTTGGGGTCGGTGCCGAAGGCGCCCGAATAGAGCTTCCAGTCAATCGGATTGACGCCGGCGGCCTTGACATCGACGAGGATCTGGCCTTCCCCGGGGCTTGCGGTCGGGATGTCCTGAAGCTCCAAGGCGTCAAGGCCGCCATATGTTGTCGCTACAACTGCACGTGTGGTGGTCATACCGGTATGCAAGTCGCACCCTGATGTCAGTATTCCTGACAAGGCGCGTTTTTTTGGGACCGGCGGCCTAGAGGCTGAACTGCTCCTTGACCTGCTTTGTGCGGTAATGCTCAACGATGAATCCCAGCAGCGGGATGGTGCCCGCCAGCAGCGTGCCGACGGTGCGAAGCCAGGGCCAGCGCACCTTGATAGCCAGATCGGTGGTGAAGATCAGGTACACGAAATAGATCCAGCCATGCACGATGCCAATCCAGCTGGGCGGATGCGGCACGTGCTCAATGTATTTGAGCCACATCTCCCAGCAGAGGGCGATCAGCCAGACACCGGTGGTCCACGCCAGGATGCGATAGCGCCACAGCGCGCCGCGGATCTTGTCGACCGGTGTGGTCACGGCGGGTGTGTCGGGTCTGGCTTCTTGCTCGGTCACGGGGCGGGCTTCCTATCTTGTTCGGCCAGGGCGGCGAGGTAGGCGTTGTATTCGGTAAGCGTGCGGTCGGCGGGGTCTGGTTGCGCGGCGGCGGGGCGTTCGGGAAGCAGGCCCACGGGGATCTCGGTGACTCGGTCGGGGGGTGGCGGGGGCAGGCCCTCGTCCTCGTACTGAACGAAGCGGCGATAGGCCCAGATCACGAACCCTGCGAAGAGTGGCCATTGCAAGGCGTAACCCAGGTTTTGGCCGTCGCCGGTCACCGACTCGAAGCGTTGGAACTGCCACCACGCCAGGCCCAGGAAGGCCACCACGCTGACGGTAACCAGCACGATGAGTGCAGGTCTCCGACGCCGTGTAGTGGACATCTCCTGACGGTACCGCGTGAGGGTTGAGGGGACGGCAACGCCCCTGGTCAGCGCTTCGGACCGATGAACTCGTCGAGACGGGCGGTAGCCGCCTTGCGGTAGATCGAGACGATATACTTGGTCGACCGAGTCCAGGGGATTTCGAGTTTGCCGAGGGCGGCGGTGAAGAGACCAAGGATGTCCTCGGACCGGTTCGAGAAGTGGTAGCGGATGCTGGCCACACCACGATCGTTGGCGACGACACGGCAGCCGTCACTGTGGATGAGGCCTCGGACCAAGGCTTCGGTCGCCTGGCCGACGAGATCTTGCTGCCACGGTTCGAGAGCGATTTTGCGTGAGTGCTTGCGGCCGGGGCCGTGTTGAGGGAAAAGGCAGGGCCAGTGCTTGGAGTACTGGGAAACGTCGACGCAGCCACCTTTCCGCTCGACGACCGACGCGTGCTGTCTAGGCATCAGTGTGTCAATTACTTTGCGGCACTCGGTGATTATGTCTGGATACTTCGTGTCGCAGGTAATTCGGAGGCGCCATGTTCGAGGAGAGCGTGAGATGTATCCGTCACCGAGATACATGCCGAGCAGGTAGGCGTACGGACCCGCGGGAAGGCCACTGAAATCATGCCCGGCGCAATCGGCTGCACGCGCGACCTGTTTGGGAATGGGGTCACGGCGCCACTGGCATACCGTCCTGCGCCGACGAGGTGCCGGACTTCTTCGAATTCCTGGTATAGCCATGTCACGTGCCCTCCCGCTTGGAATCGAACCTATGCGGGCCGGCCGACAAGTCGGACGGTAGGATTGCGACAGCTATGCGGGCGTGATGAAACTGGCAGACATGCGGGCTTTAGGTGCCCGTGTTCGAAAGAACGTGTGGGTTCGAGTCCCTCCGCCCGCACCAATGCCGCCAGTGGCGAGTTGACGCTCACTGGTACCGCTCTCAACCGCCCCTAGACTGAACAGAGTGGTTGACGAATCGGCGCAAATTTCACCTGTCCCTGACGGTTTGCTTCAGCTCGAGGATTGCTTGGACGCGGACGGCAATATCAACCTCCCACCCGGCACCACGCTGATAGCCCTCATCGAGCGGAACATCAGGAACGTCGGCGACACCGTCGCGTACCGCTATCTCGACTTCACCAGCTCCGAAGACGGAACCCGCATCGAGCTCACCTGGTCCGAGCTTGGGGTGCGTCTGCAGGCGGTGGCCGCGGAGCTGCAGCGCCATATCGAACGCGGCGAGCGCGTGGCCGTTCTGGCCCCGCCGGGGCTCGACTACATCGTCGGCTTCTTCTCGGCGATCAAGGCCGGCGCCATCGCGGTGCCGCTGTTCGCGCCCGAACTGCCGGGCCACGCGGAGCGTCTCGATACCGCCCTGCGTGACTGCGAGCCGACGGTGGTGCTGACGACGGCTGCTGTGCGCGATGCTGTCCAGCAGTTCCTCGACAGCGCCGACATCGAGAAGCCAACGATCGTCGTCATCGACGAGATTCCCGATGAAGCAGGGGAGACGTTCGAATACGTCCACCTCGTCGATGATGACGTCTCGCACCTGCAGTACACCTCGGGAGCTACCCGCCCGCCGGTGGGTGTCGAGATCACGCACCGCGCGGTCGGTGTCAATCTCACCCAGATGATCCTGTCTATCGGCCTGACGGACCGAAACACTCACGGCTGCAGCTGGTTACCGCTCTACCACGATATGGGCCTTTCGATGATCGGTTTTCCGACCGTCTACGGCGGCCACTCCACCCTCATGTCGCCGACGGCATTCATTCGCCGGCCCCAGCGCTGGATCAAGGCGCTCTCCGACGGCTGCAAGGAAGGCCGCGTGATCACCGCGGCGCCGAACTTCGCGTACGAGTACACCGCTCAGCGCGGCGTGCCCAAGGACGGCGCGGATATCGACCTTGGCAAGGTGGTGATGATCATCGGCTCCGAACCGGTGAGTATCGACGCCATCCGCACAGTGGAAAAAGCCTTCGCGCCCTTTGGATTACCGTCCACCGCGTTCAAGCCATCGTACGGAATCGCCGAGGCGACCCTGTTCATCTCGAACATTGCGCCCGATGCCGAACCGTCCGTCATCTATCTCGACCGCGACGAACTTGCCGCCGGGCGTGCGGTGCCCACGGCCGCCGACACTCCGAACGCGGCGGCCCATGTGTCGTGCGGTCAGCTGGCCCGCAGCCTGTGGGGCGTCATCGTCGATCCCGGCACCGGAGATGAAATACAGGACGGACGTGTCGGTGAAATTTGGTTGCAAGGCAACAATGTTGGACGCGGGTACTGGGGTCGCCCCGACGATACCCGGCGGGTATTCCACGCCAGGTTGGGTCGGACGTTGGCGGCGGGTAGCCATGCGGCCAAGGCCAATATCGGCGGCAACTGGCTGCGCACCGGCGATATGGGCCTCTATCTCGACGGTGAGCTGTACGTCACCGGTCGTCTCGCCGACCACATCACCGTCGACGGGCACAGTCACTACCCACAGGACATCGAGGCCACCGTCGCCGATGCCTCGCCGGTTGTCCGGCGCGGATACGTCACCGCGTTTACCGTCGATGACGGACTGGTCATCGTCGCGGAGCGCGCCTCGCGTACGGCCAAGGCCGACCCGCAGGAAGTCATCGACGCGATCCGGGCAGCAGTCGAAACCGAGTACGGCCTCGAGCCCTTCGATGTGCGCCTGACCCCGGCCGGAGGCATACCGCGCACCACCAGCGGAAAACTCGCACGTCAGGCCTGTCGCAGTCAGTACCTTGGCGATCACTAACACCCCATTTGCCTCATTTGTCCCATGTCAGCGTGCCCATTCGCCCCTTGCTCGTCAGCCCGGTAGGTTTTCCGGGCCGGTGGCTATGACAGTCGCGCGGCCCGGGGAACAAGCCGCGAGCAACGTGACGGAGGTGTGCGATGAATGATCTGACGGTAGAAGAGCTGTTCGTGCACAACGACGACGTGCAGAAATCCCGCGCGGTGCGACTACTGGCCGCTAAGAACCTTGCGCCCTACATCACGCTCATGGAACGCCACCTGGACCGCAGCGCGAAGGTTTCCGAGCCAGAACTCGTTGCGAAGCTGGACAGAGAGGTGACCGCTGTCGGCCTCGGTGAACAGTCCGGCCTGGCCCTCCTTAAGAGCTGGGCCAGTGACGGCTGGCTGCACCGGGTGTCCGACGGAAACGGCCCCGACGCCGAGAATGTCTGCTCGTTGACGGAGGACGCCCGCAGCGCGCTGGCCTTCGTCCGTCGTCTGCGCCGAGCCGACACGGTGGCCACCGGTGGGTCCATCGCCGGTATCGCGGCGGGCCTCAAACGGGTGGCCACGGAGCTCGACGGCGACCCCTCCCGCCTGCGCGCCGATATCGAGGCCCAGATTGCCGAGCTGCAGATTCAGCTGAACGCCATCGACGACGGATACCGGCCCGAACCGAACATCGTGGACCTCGAGGACGAGACCCGCGCCATTGCCTACCAGATGGAGCAGGTGATCACCGACATCGTTCGGTACGGCAGCATGCAGAACGAGATCACCGCCGGGCTCATCGACGCTGCCGAAGACTCCGATTCGGGGTTTCGCGACCGAGCACGCCGGATGTTCGCCGATTACGACGCCCTCTTCGACTCGCGCGAACGGGCCTCCTTCGCGGCCTTCACCCGCACCATCCAGGATCCTGATCAGCGCGCCGCCCTGCGCAACGACATTTCCTGTGTCGCAGCGGGATTACCTGAGCTCGATCCGGGTCTGCGCGATGTCATGAAGAACTTCTTCAAACTGGTGTCCCAGCAGATCGCCGAGGTCTCCCGCATCGAACAGCGCTGCGCACAGCGCATCCGACGATTCTTCGCGGCCGGCACCACCGAGCAGGCGCGCGGCCGCGCGCGACAGCTCAACGACGCACTGGCCGCGGGGCATGCGCTGCTCAAGGTGTCCACGGCGGACTCACCGATCGACGCCGAGTTGCCGTTGGGACGTTCGGCCGCCGCCTCCATTGGCGCGCTGTCGTTCACCATCAAGGACACGGCGCCGCCGGTGCTTGCGCAGAACGCGCCGTCGGGCTCGCTGGATCTGAGTGGGTTTTCAGCGCTGGTCACCCAGGTCGACATGACCTCGCTCGCTCACACGGTCAATGAGGCCATCGTCAACGGGCCGGTGTCGCTGCCCGACATGATCTCTGCGGTCGAGGCGCCCTACTTGGGTGATGTGATCGTGCTGTGGTCCCTAGCGCTTAAACAGGACAGCGCCGCCGACCACGAACTGGCACGAGTGAGTTTCCGGTCCCTCGATGGACAGGACCGGGTGATGGAGGTACCCCAGCTGATGTTTCACGAACCCGTGCTGGTGATGGCCGAGGAAGAACTATGACGACATCGGAAAAAGCCTTGGGGAATATCAACTTTGACGACCTCCCGGGGGTTGAGCCCGATGCGTCGGCGCCTAGACAGCTCAAGGGGCCGCGATTCGACGGCGATATCAGCGAGCTTCCCGACAAGGCGTGCTGGGCGCTGCAGAACCTGGTGGCCCGCCGTTACCTGAGCAAGGACGGCCAGGCCGAACTGTGGGCGACCATGATCGAGCATCGCAAGGTGCTGGCCTCGCGACTCTCCGAATTAGATTTACGGCTAAGGGTTTTCGACGACCTCGAGGTCGCGTACGCCGAGCCGGCATCCTTGGAGAACCCCAGCCCGTACGGCGCCCGGGTACTGCGCCGGGAACCTTTGGGCACCTACGCGTCGATCGTCGCCTTACACCTGGCCAAGATCGCGCGGACCGCGCACGACGAGCACGTGCTGGTGAGCCGCGACGATATCCACGAGCTGTTCGCCAATGTCAGCCACGATATCGACCGTGACGAGGCGATGCTGCGTGACCGCGTCGACGAAGCCATCAAACGCCTGGCCAAGGCGGAGATCCTGCTACGCACCCGCGACGACGAGCACAGCTACACCATCAGCCCGGTGATCAACGCGTTGATGTCCGCGCAGATGATCGAAGCGTTGCAACGCCAATACGAGCAGCTGCAACGCGGCGGTACGGCCCCGGAGGATTCCACCGACGAAGAAGATGGCGATACCGATGACGATGACTGAGGGGCTGAACGGCAGTCCTACTGACGCAGCCACCCAGCAGTTCTGGCTGTCGCGGCTGCAGGTCATCAACTGGGGTGTATTCGATGGGTACCACAGTATCGATTTCAGCCGTCGCGGCACGCTGATCACCGGCTCCTCTGGTAGCGGTAAATCCTCTCTGTTGGATGCGATTTCGCTGGCGTTTCTGTCCTCGAGCCGCCGCAACTTCAACGCCTCGAGTGACACCACCGCCGCCGGCTCCAGCATGGGCAAGCGGACCGTCGACAAGTACATACGCGGGCTGTGGGGCGAACTGAAGAACCCGGGGGAGCGGCCCCAGCAGATGTTCCTGCGCGGCAAGGGCGGGGCATGGTCGGCGATTGCGGTCACCTACACAGGTACCGACAGCCGCGTGATCACCGGGCTCGTACTCAAATGGCTTGCTCCGGGCTCCGATTCGGACTCATCGAGCCGCTACTACCTGACTGACTCGGACGCCGATATCCGCGACCTGTGCAATTCTTGGGCCAGCAAGGGATACGCGGGATCGGTCTTCGATGGCGCCGGATGGCGTGGCCATAAGAGCGAACGCTGGTACCTGGAACAGCTGTACGCCGCCGTCGGCATCCAGGGTTCCTCGGCCGCCCAGCAGCTGCTGGGCAAGGCGAAGTCGCTCAAGAGCGTTGGTGGCCTTGAGCAGTTCGTGCGCGAATACATGCTCGACGAACCCGAGTCCATGGCCGCGATCTCCGAAGCGCTGGGCCAGATCACCCCGCTGGTCGACGCCCGCGCCGCGCTCGCTGTCGCGCAGCGCCAGCGGCAGACCCTGGGCGATATCGAACAGATCCAGCAGACCTATGCCAGCGATGCGGCCCAGCTGGCCACCGTCGACGTCGTGGACCACCACACCGTGCGCGACTACGTCGACCAACAGCGCCTCGCGCTGGCCGGTCCGGAGATCGACTTGCTGGACACCGAGATCACGCGTCTCGGCGGCGAATGCGACGAAATCCAGTCGCGCCAGGACATTCTCACCGGCGAGCGCGACAAGCTGCTGGGCCGGATCACCGCCGCCGATAGCAACCTGGCCCCGCTCAAGAGCGAGCTGGCGCATGCGCGCGCCCGTGGCGAGGAAGTGTCGCGTCGTCGTACGGCCTATGAGAGCGCGCTCTGGGACCTTGGACATGGCGAGGACATCGAGTCGGCCGAAGAATTCGAGTCGATGCGGGTGGAGAGCCTGCGGGCGGTCACCCGGATTAATGCGGAGCTCGAAGCTGGGCACGACGCCTATGTCATGGCGGCCGGCGCCTTGTCGACGGCGCGTGACCAACTGCGGGCTGCCTCATCCGAACTGAAGCGCGTCGAGCATGTGGGCACCTCGGTACCGCCCGACGAGGACCGCATGCGCGGGGAAATCGCTGCGGCGCTGGGGCTCACCGTCAAAGACCTGCCCTACGTGTGCGAGCTGATGGACCTGCGCCCGGGCCAGGAACGCTGGCGCAGGTCGGTGGAGAAGGTGCTCCGGTCGACCGGGCTGTGCTTGCTGGTTCCCGACCAACATCACCGACAGGTGCTGCGGTACGTCAACGAAAACCCGATGCGCGGTTACCTGCAGATGGAACGGGTGATCCCGTCGGGCGCGCCGCGCCGCGCCGAACCCGGCACTCTGGCGGACTGCCTGCGCCTCACCAATCCCAACCACGAATGCGCCAGCGCTGCCATGAATCTCGTTGCCGGCGTGGGTGACTACGCGCTGGTAGACACCCCGGACGAGTTCAGCAAGCATCGGCGGGCCGTCACCGATCAGGGGCTGCGCAAGGACGGGGACCGTCGGGCGGTCAAGGACGACCGACGTGAACTGCGTGCCTCGCAATACATCTACCAAGGCAATGCCGGTGACAAACGCGCCGCGCTCTCCGATGACGTGGTCGAGGCGCAACAGGCCGTCGGTGACGCCGAGAAGTTCATCGGCGAAATGGACACTAAGCGTGAGGAGCTGCGCTCCGAGGTGGTGCGGTGGTCCAAACTGCATAGCCAGTACGAGTACTGGAGCCAGATCGACACCGAATCGGCCGATGCTGCCGTGGGACGGTTACAGGATCAGTACGACGCGATGCTGGAAGCCAATCCCGACCTGACGGGTCTGCAGCGGCAGGCCGACTCCTACCTCGATGAGATCAAGAAGCTCTCGGAGCGCATCGGTGCACTGAGAAGGCAGGAATCCGAGCATGATTCGCGCCGCACGCGGCTGCTGGATCTGATGGACAACCTCAACCCGCGCGAAGTGGGCGGCCACACTCGCTCCGGTATCGAGGTCTATGTTCCGCAATTGTCGTCCAGCCTCGACGTGCTGGAACCCGATACCTACCGGCTGGAGCTGTGGCGTCAGATCGAGAAGGACCAGTCGGTACTGAGGGAAAGCGTGAGCCGCTCACGCAATGAGCTCAACAGAATCCTCAATGCCTACGACCGGGACTTCCCGGACTCGATTCCCAACGACAGCGAGAACTTCGACGAGAAGATCCACGACTATGTCGCATTGTGCCGCCGGATCGACGAGCGCGATCTGCCCACCGCCTACGAGCGGATGCTGCGGCTCATCACCGAGCAGGCACCCACCGCGGTGCTGCGGTTGCACCAGCTCGCTGAGGAGGAAGCGCACCGCATCACCGACCAGATCGACCGCGTGAATAGCGGTTTGGGATCGGTGGAGTTCAACCGGGGAACACGGCTGACCTTGCGAGCCGAGCCCAAGGCGCTCGAAGCGGCCGGCGAACTCAACGAACGCGCCCGGCGCATCTCTGGGCGTGCGGTCGCGGTTTCGATGGGGGACGAGAAGGCCATTCACGACCAGTATCAGGAGATTCTGCAACTGCGGAACCTGCTGGCGGCCGAAACACCCGAGGCCCGACAGTGGACGCGTGACGCGTTGGATGTGCGCAACCGGTTCGTGCTGTACTGCGAAGAGCGCGACGCCACCACCGGTGAGGTGATCCGCACCTACAGTAATGCGGGTGCGAATTCCGGTGGGGAACAAGAGAAGCTGATGGCTTTCTGCCTCGCCGGTGCGCTGAGCTTCAACCTGGCCAATCCCGACACGGGAGACAACCGGCCGGTGTTCGCGCAGCTGATGCTTGACGAGGCGTTCTCGAAGTCCGACCCACAGTTCGCGCAGCAGGCGCTGTCGGCCTTCCGCAAGTTCGGATTCCAGCTGGTGATCGTTGCCACCGTGCAGAACACGACCACTATCCAGCCCTACATCGACAGTGTGGTGATGGTGTCGAAGCCGGACGGTCCGAATGTGCGCCCGGTGGCATCGACACGCACGGTGCCGATCGGCGAGCTCGGCGACGTCCGAAGGGCCGTCAGCGCCCGCTAACGACCCACGAACTCTGCGGTGGTGCGCGAGAGGAATGCCTGCACTCCCAGGGCGGCATCCTCGGTGGTGAACAGCTCTCGGACGGTGGGAACCAGCTGTGCCTCGGCCGCGACTTCCCCGTCACGCACGGCAAGCCGGGCGTTGCGCAATGTGGCTTGCACGCCGAGTGGCGCCTGACGGGCGATGGTCTGGGCGATGGTGATCGCCTTGTCGACATGCTCGCCGGCGGGCACCACCTCCTGCACGATCCCGATGCGATGTGCCTCAGTGGCATCGAAGGTTTCGGCCGTCAGCATCCACCGCATGGCGTTGCCCCAACCGGCGGTACGCGGGAAGCGGATCGTGGCACCGCCGAACGGGTATATGCCACGGTTGATTTCGAGCTGGGCAAAGGTGGCGGTCTCGTCTGCGACCACGATATCTCCGGCGAGCGCCAGCTCGATACCCAGTGTGAGTACCTTCCCGTGCACGGCGACGACCAGTGGCTTGGACAGGTGCTTACCGTCGACCTGCCACGGGTTGATCCCATCCTCGGGAGTCAACGATGCACCGCCTTGAATTTCGGCGGCCACGCTCGCCAGGTCGAGGCCGGCGGTGAACATCGGCCCCTCGCCGTACAACACCGCGGCGCGTAGGTCCCCATCCGCCTCGAATTCGCCGAATGCCAGCGACAGCTCCTGGAGCATCGTCTTGTCGAAGGCATTGCGCTTGGCGGGCCGGTTCAGGCCGATCACCAGGACGTATCCCTCACGCCGGATGCTCAGGGTTTCGTACTCGGTCATTGACTTCTCCGTCTCGGTCGCGGATTATGTAGAGCATCATACATAGCCTGTTATGGCTCGGGAAGGACGACGAGTGAGCACCCCGCGTGAACGAATGGTCGTATCGGCGGCCCTGCTGATCCGCGAGCGCGGCGCACACGCGACGGCCATTTCCGACGTTCTCGAACACAGTGGCGCGCCGCGCGGCTCGGCATATCACTACTTTCCCGGTGGGCGTACCCAATTGCTCAGCGAGGCGGTGGATCTGGCTGGGGACTACATCGCCGCAATGATCGAGTCGAAGCCTTCGGTCGCGGACGGTCTGGACATGCTCGTCGCGTCCTATCGGAAGCAGTTGATGCGCAGTGATTTCCGGGCGGGGTGCCCGGTGGTCGCGGTGGCCGTCGAAGCCGGGGATCCGGAAAGTCCAGCCAGTAACCAGCGGCTCATCGAGCGGTCGGCGGACGTCTTTCGGCGCTGGATCGGCCTCATTGCCGACAAGCTGGTGGCCGCCGGTGTCGCCCGGAAGCGTGCCGACGAGCTCGCAATGCTGGCGATGACCTCGCTGGAAGGGGCCATTATCGTGGCGCGGTCGACCCGGGACATCGCACCAATCGATGTGGTGCACAAGCAACTACGCACGTTGATCGAGGAGGCTCTGCCATGACTACCACCGAGTGGCTGCCCACGGCCTGCATTCTGTGTGAGTGCAACTGCGGCATCGTCGTACAAACCGAGGGCCGCACGTTGGCGAAGATCCGCGGCGATAAAGAACATCCGGCCTCCAAGGGATACACCTGCAACAAGGCATTGCGCCTGGATCACTATCAGAACAACGCCAACCGGCTGACCTCGCCGATGCGTCGCCGACTCGACGGCACGTACGAGGAAATCGATTGGGACACCGCGATCGTGGAGATCGCCGAAGGTTTCAAGCATATCCGCGACACCCACGGCGGAGACAAGATTTTCTATTACGGCGGTGGCGGGCAGGGGAACCATCTGGGTGGTGCATACAGCGGCGCATTCCTCAAAGCCATCGGGTCCAAGTACCGCTCTAACGCCCTCGCCCAGGAAAAGACGGGGGAGGCCTGGATCGACAAGAACCTCTACGGCGGGCACACCCGCGGGGAGTTCGAGCATGCCGAGGTGTCGGTCTTCGTCGGGAAGAACCCGTGGATGTCACAGAGCTTTCCGCGGGCACGTGTGGTGCTCAACGAGATCGCCAAGGATCCGCAGCGCGCGATGATCGTCATCGACCCGGTGATCACCGACACCGCCAAGATGGCCGACTTCCACCTGCGGGTGCGCCCCGGCGCGGACGCCTGGTGTCTGGCGGCGCTGGCCGCGGTACTGGTCCAGGAGAACCTCTGCGACGAAGTATTTCTCGCCGAGCACGTTACTGGCACCGAGGAGGTCCGCGAGGCGCTGCGTCACATACCGATCGCCGACTACGCGCGGCGCTCCGGCGTCGCCGAGGATCTCATTCGGCGGGCGGCCCAACGGATAGCTGCCGCCGAGAGCGTGGCGGTCTTCGAAGACCTCGGGATTCAGCAGGCTCCCAACAGCACGCTGAGCTCATACCTCAACAAGATGCTGTGGATACTCACCGGAAGTTTCGCGAAACGCGGTGGTCAGCATCTGCATTCGTGGATGGCCCCGCTCATGGGCGGGTTCTTCGGCAATACCCCGGTGACGGGCGCCCGGATCATCGGCGGCCTGGTGCCCTCCAACGTCATTCCCGACGAGATCCTGACCGATCATCCCGACCGATTCCGCGCGATGATCGTGGAGAGCAGCAATCCCGCACACTCCCTGGCAGATTCGGCCAGATGCAAGGAGGCCTTCGCGGCATTGGAATTGCTCGTTGTCGTCGACGTGGCGATGACGGAGACCGCGCGCCTCGCCCATTACGTATTGCCGGCCGCCACGCAGTTCGAGAAGGTGGAGTCGACCTTCTTCAATCTGGAGTTCCCGCACAACACATTCCAGCTCAGGCACCCGCTGTTCGATCCGGCGCCGGGCACTCTGCCTGAACCCGAAATCTGGGCGCGGCTGGTTCGGGCGCTGGGGGTCGTCGACGATGCGGAGCTGCGGCCCTTGCGCGAGGCCGCCACACAAGGCCGCGATGCATATCTTCAGGCGTTCTTCACGACGATGGCCAATCCCGTCCTTGCGCCGCTGGCTCCCTTTGTTCTGTACGAGACGCTCGGCCCGACCCTGCCCACAGGGTTGGAGGGTGCCGCCGCGCTCTGGGGCCTGGCGCAGAAGGCGATGATGACCTACCCACAGGCTGTGACACGGGCCGGTCACCGCGATGGCAACGCGCTGTTCGACGCCATACTGAACAGCCCCTCCGGAGTCACCTTCACCGTCCACGAGTACGAAGACGATTTCGCGCTCATTACGCATACGGATCGCAAGATTGCGCTCGCCATCCCCGAAATGCTGGATGAGCTCAAAGGTTTGGCCTCTCGTCCGGCTCAGCTGACCACTCCGGAGTTTCCGATCGTGTTGTCCGCCGGTGAGCGGCGGGCGTATACCGCCAACGACATCCTACGAGACCCGTCCTGGCGTAAGCGTGACCAGCAGGGTGCGCTGCGAATCAGCGTGGAGGACGCGCAACAGCTTGGTATCGCCGACGGTGACCGGGTACGTATCGCTACCGCGGCGGGCAGCGCCGAGGCCACCGTCGAGATCAGCGACATGATGCAGCGCGGTCACGCCTCGCTGCCGAACGGATACGGGCTGGACTACACCGACGAATCCGGTGAGAAGCACGTGCCAGGTGTCGCCCCGAACGCACTTACCTCATCGGCCTGGCGTGACGAATATGCCGGCACCCCATGGCACAAACACGTGCCGGCGCGCATCGAGCCTCTTGTGGTGAGGGTCTAACGCACGCGAGCGAGATACTGCCGCACACTCTCCTCGGATTCGGTGATGGCGCCGATGTACCCGTCGGGGCGCACGAGTGCGAGCGTCGCTTCCGAGACGTCGTAATCGGGTGACGGCGCAAGCCGCTGTCTACGTACCCCGGCGATGTTCACCGCACGGTCCCCGAATGTGAGCAAGGTGAAGTGCGTGCCACGCAAAACCTCAAATAGACGACGGCCGTCCTGCAGCCCGGCGTCGGGTGCTCGGTCCCCGGCGCGGAGCTTTCCGGGGGACGAGCGATCGTCGACGGCCAGGGAGCTTCCGCGGTATGCGATGTCGAGCTGATGCAATTGCGGTGCTGGGTCATTCGACGGCCCGAAGTTGCGGCGATGCATGTCGGTGCTCAGCCCCAGAACTGAGGCCGCGACGGGCATGCGTTCCTCTTCGTAAGTGTCCAGCAGCTCATCGGAGGCACCCGATATGGCTGCCGCCAGCTTCCATCCCAGGTTATAGGCATCCTGCACACTGGTATTCAGACCTTGTCCGCCTGCCGACGAATGCACGTGGGCGGCATCCCCGGCCAGGAACACCCGGCCTACTCGGAACCGGTCCACCATCCGCGCGTTGACCCGATACAGCGATATCCACCGAAGGTCGTGCAACACAATGTCATTTCGTCCGGAGCGCTCGTCGAGTAGACCCTGCACCGCCTCAAGTGTCAACGGAGGAACATCGTCGGTGGCCATGCTCGCGACGAACTGATAATGGTCACTGCTCGGGAGATTCCACAACGAAAACCGTTTCGAAACCTGTCCGCCGCGTGTCAGCACATGACAGAACGTGCCATCCAGACCGTCCGCGCGGACATCGCCGATCAACGTTCGTTCGCTCTCGAATGTCTCCCCGGCGAATCCCACCGTGAGGGTCTTCCGGACGATGCTGCGGCCGCCATCGGTGCCGACGAGATACGAGGCCCGTATCCGCTCCGGAGCGCCGCCGCGAAGCGCCGTAACCGTCACCCCCTCGGTGTCCTGCTCGAAACCGGTCACTTCGCAGTCGAATTCAACATCACCGCCCAGTTCGCTTAACCGGTGCAACAGAATCTCGTCGGTACGCCACTGCGGCACCATCCAGAAGCTCGGATAGGGCACACCGGGGCCCGAAGGGCCATCGGAACCCACCATCTCGGCCAGAGTGCGTTCGCCGACGATCTCTTGCCCGGCGTAGATACGGAAGGACGGCATCGCCATGCCACCCGCCTGGATCGCATCGGCGACCCCTAGATCGTCGAATACTTCCTGGGTCCGCGGTGATAGACCCTTGCCGCGAGAACCCGGAAACAGTCCGGGGGCCTTGTCCAGCACCCGGCATGTCACACCGCGTCGTGCCAATTCGCATGCCAGCGTCAGGCCGGTCGGACCGGCGCCGGCGATCAGCACAGTCATGAGACCTGTTCTCGGATAAGTACGATCAGCACATCGTCAACGAGCCGATCGATGAATACATCGTCGATCGGGGCGTCCAGAGTCAGCCGGTGAGTGAGCATCGCTTCAGCGACATCGTGAATGAGCTTGCGGTCGACGTCGGGAGATACCTCACCCCGTGAGATCGCGCGGGACAGCGGAGCGTCGAATGGCGAGAGGCCAGGATCGGCGAGATGACGATTGATCGCTTCGGCGAGCGTCTCGTCGTGTCCCATCGCGCGGAGGAGATCGGCATACAGGGTCGGCGGAATCGCTTGGGTCTTGCGGCGCAGCATGCCCAGCGTCGCAAGGAGATCCCCGCGCAGAGTTCCTGTGTCAGGGACTTCCTCGTTGAAGCTCGCATCGTGGGCGTTCAGGGCGGCCTCCACTAGCTCGGCCTTGTTCCTCCACCTCCGATAGATCGTCGTCTTGCTGGCATGTGCCTGCGCCGCAACGGAATCCATGGAGAACCGGTCATATCCTTCGCGTATTAATACCTGTAGCGCGGTATCGAGTATTGCGGCGCTGCGTGCCTCGCCCCGGGGAACCATGCTTTAAGTGTACGCACAACGTACACTTAAAAAGAAATCTGATACCGGTGGGCATTGTGGGCGTGCTGGTGGCGATTCCGATCGCGGCGGCCATTCAGGTGCTGGCGCAGGAACTGCTTTTCCGCGCTGGATGAGGCGTGGCTACTGGTACAGGTACACACTCTCGGCCGCGCAGGGCGGCCGGTCCTTGCCCTCGGTCTCGTACTTGATCCCGTAGGTCGCCTCGACGGTGCCCTTATCGCGCAGCTTGGCGGACAGCAGCGTGATGTGTCCGCGAACCCGCGCACCCACGTGCAGCGGTGCGGGGAACCGCACCTTGTTGACGCCGTAGTTGAGCACCGCGTCGTACGACTTGATTTCGAGAACCTCGTCCAGGAACGCCGGGGCAAGAGCGAGCGTGAGGTATCCGTGCACGATGGTCCCGCCGAACGGGCCGACCTTGGCGCGTTCGGTGTCGGTGTGAATCCACTGGCGGTCACCGGTCGCATCCGCGAACTCGTTGACCTGTTCCTGGGTAATCTGAACCCAACTGCTGGTGCCCAATTCGACTCTGCCCAGGGACAGTAGCTCCTGTGGTGTCGCCAGCTTGGTGGACATACCGCGCGCTCCTTCTCCAGTCGTGGTGCCTGATCGCATTACCGGGGTCGCAAGATCAACTGGACCCTTCATACCTGAGTTCTCATGCCCGCCACGGGACAATGCCGAAATCCACGGGAGCGATGTGGGTACGGGTAATGTTTGCCGACATGAGGTGGCTGTTACCGCTGCTGCTCGCGTTACCGCTCGCGGTAACGGGCTGCCAACGGGGAGTGGACGGGGAGGCGACGGCGGATAGAAGACTCGATTCGGCGGGGCCCATCCAGCCCGCCCAACTCGACCAGCTCCTCACTCCGTCATTGTCGCTAACGGTTACACCGGGAAAGCCGCTGTTCGAGACGGACATGCAGTCGATCCTGTGGATCGGCTCTGATCCCGCCGAATGCCAAGGCGTCGTTGGATACGGCCGCTACCCGCTCTTCCCTACGGATTACACCGGGCGTGAGGCGCGAACACAGATCGACAATCAGAGCAACCAGCATCAACTCTTAGAGGCGTCGGCCACCTACCCCGGTGGATTCCAGGCAGCGAAGTTTCTGGATTCGGTACGCAACAAGGTTGCCGCATGTCAGTTTCCGGTGGCCGCATGGGGCGATGACGGAAAACGTCATACGGTCACGCCCACTCCGGTGACCCCCGGTTCGCCGGATATGGTGCGTTGGTCTACGAACCTCAGTGCCGATCAATGGATTTGCGAGTTCACCATGATCGCCAAGGCCAACGTGATATCGCAGGTGGTCACCTGTTCGGCGGACCGCTCGATCAACAATCAGGTCTTGTCGGACGCGCGGCTCAAGAAGATCGACGAGCTGCTCAACGCCAAGGTGTGACCACCGTCAGGACGATTCGCGTGCCGCGATGTCCTGGGCAAGCAGGTACTCCGCTCGTTCGATGATGGCGTCGACGGTGAAGTCGAAGTTGGCATCCGAGATCGTCGCGATCGAATGACCGCGTGATGCGAGCTCATGCAGGGTGGGTGCCACGCTGACGCTGGGCACCAGGTCGCGGGCCTCGCCGGATGTCGGCATGACGGTATCCATGTGCTCAAGCACCACGATGCCCCGAATATGCAGGGACAGAGAGTAATACACGTCGATGGCGTTGTCCGGGCTGAACCCCACGCCGATCAGAGTCTGGACGAGCGACTCCAGGCTCTGAATGCTCGCGTGTAGCGCTTCTGTGCTCAGCTCACTCGTCCGCATCAGGATGAGCTCAACCAGTACCGGACGTTCCCGAAATGTCTGTCGCATCCGGCGGGTATGGCTGCGCAGAGCGTCCTGCCAGGTTTCGTCACCGATGAAGGGCGCGGCAAAGTGGTACTGCTTAGTGGCGCGGTCGGTCATCGCATCGAGGAGCTCGCCCTTTTTGCGGAAGTACCAGTAGATACTCGTGACGCCGACGTCAAGATGCTTCGCTAGCAGGGGCATGCTCAGCCCGCAGATACCGATTTCTTCAGCGAGCTCAAATGCCCCGACGATGATGTCCTCGGCGGTAATGGAGCCACGGCGCCGCCGCTCCCTTTTCGGGCCTTGTGCGCTGGTCGTCCTGACCTCACGGCCAGCACCGGCATCTCGCATATCTAATCCTGTCGTGCCCCCGTCGCGTCGATCTGTCCCCGTCCCACGTTCCAAGCAAGTTGGCAGAATACCGCAGAGAACTGGGAGATCGGTCGGCTCCCCGCCCCGTTTAGTTCGCTGCGTTGGTGGATTCCGGTGATCCTCGTGACTTTGCGCGTCGGGATTGCAGATGTGTCCGCTCGATAGCCGGCTCAGCGCGCGGACGAATCTTGATCTGGTGATACTCCTGTGGAGTGCGTGGCATGCACGGCACCATTGACTCCACCAATTGGTGGTTCAGGCTGGCGGCATCGAGAAGGGTGTGGCAATGGCAATCGACAGGGACATCGATAAGGACTCAGGGAAGGACGCCGACCAGAACCCGGTCGGTGACCCTGCCGCCCCATCGGGGTCCGGGAAAACCGCATGGTGGGTAAGGGAATACACCTTCACCGGCACCGCGGTGGGCTTGGTCTTCCTCTGGCTGTCGATGACCCCGTCATTGCTTCCGCGCGGCCCGCTGTTCCAGGCGCTGGTGAGCGGGGGCTCCGGTGCCATCGGATACGGGCTTGGCGTCCTGGCCGTATGGCTGGTGCGGTACATGCGGTCGAAGGAATCGAGTCCGCGGGCGCCGCGCATCGCGTGGTACGTCCTGATTGTGCTCGGGATCGTCGGCACTGCCTTGATGATCGTGTGGTTCCACCTCTGGCAGGACCGTGTGCGCGATCTCATGGGGGTACCACGACTGGGATTCTGGGCACACCCGCAGACCGCCGTGATGTCGGTCATTGTCTTGTTCGTACTGGTGGAGATCGGCCAGCTGATTCGGCGGTTGGTCCTTTTCCTCGGAGAACGGCTTAACCGCGTCGCTCCCAAACGGGTTTCCACGGTGGTCGCCGTCACGCTGGTGGTGGTTCTTGCGATCGCACTCATCAACGGCGTGGTCGTGCGGTTCACCATGCATGCCCTGAACAACACGTTCTCTGCGGTGAACAACGAGGAGAGCCCGGACAATCCGGCGCCCACCACATCGCTGCGTTCAGGCGGGCCGGGTTCGCTGACCTCGTGGGCTTCGCTGGGTAATCAGGGTCGCGTTTTCATCTCGGGGGGCCCCACCACGCAACAGCTTTCGGCGTTCAACGGGACTTCGGCCACCGAGCCGATCCGGGCCTATGCCGGTCTGGAATCCGCGCCTGGAATCAAGGCGACGGCCGAGCTCGCCGCCAGCGAACTGGAACGTGAAGGCGGCCTTCACCGCAAGGTGGTGGCGGTGGCCACCACGACGGGTACCGGCTGGATCAACCAGGCGGAGGCTGACGCGCTCGAATACATGTACAACGGCGACACGGCGATCGTCAGCATGCAGTATTCGTTCCTGCCCAGCTGGATCTCCTTCCTGGTGGACAAGGAGAACGCACGTCAGGCGGGACAGGCACTGTTCGAGGCGGTGTCCGCGCGGGTCCGCGCCATGCCCGAAGGCCTGCGCCCCAAGCTCGTCGTGTTCGGCGAGAGTCTCGGTTCGTTCGGAGGTGAGGCACCGTTCCTGTCGGTGAACAACATCGTGGCCCGCACCGATGGTGCGCTGTTCTCGGGCCCAACATTCAACAACAGCATGTGGAGCGAAGCCACCTACAACCGCGATGACGGTTCACCGCAGGTGCTGCCCATCTACGACAAGGGTCAGAATGTCCGGTTCGCCTCGCGCCCAGAGGATCTCAAGCGGCCCGCCGGTCCGTGGGACCATCCGCGAATCGTCTATCTGCAGCACGCGTCGGATCCGATCGCGTGGTGGAATCCCGATCTCATCCTGAGTAAGCCCGACTGGCTGCGTGAACCTCGCGGCTACGACGTCCTGCCGAGCATGGAGTGGATTCCCTTCGTGACGTTCCTGCAGGTGTCCGCCGATATGGCGGTTGCGGTCGACGTACCCGACGGCCATGGCCACATCTACGTCAAAGCCGTGGCCGATGCGTGGGCTGCCATTTTGCAGCCACCGGGCTGGACACCGGAGAAGACGGAACGATTGCGACCGCTGCTGCGCTCGGGGGAGTAGTGGGCCCGGCGTTCCGTACGGTGGCTGGGTGAGCCACACCCTGGGTTCGAGTAACTATGTGACCACCTCCGACGGGCGTGCATTGCACTACATGGTCGCCGGGGACGGTGGACCGACCGTGGTCTTCGAGTCGGGAATGGGTTTCTCGCGGTCGGCCTGGGGTCTTGTGCAACCCCTTGTCGCCCAACGCTTTCGGTCGGTGGTCTATGACCGGGCGAACTTGGGCCGTAGTGTCGACGATCCGCAGCCACGCACGCTGGAACGGATCACAGATGATCTGGGGACTCTGCTGACGGCGCTCGGTGCGGGGCCGTACATCCTGGTGGGCCACAGCTATGGCGGAACCATCGCGCTGGCGTCGACGGCGGCCGACCCGGCACGTATCGCGGGCATTGTTCTCGTCGACCACTCCGACGAGAACCTGGATACCTATTTCCGTCCGGCATCGCAGGTGATGCGGGTGGTGGGTGTGGCCAATCGTGCGGCGCTGTCCACGGTGGGATGGCTGGGTCTCATGCCGCAATTGGCCCGGTGGACTATGCCGAAGATGCCGCAGGACGTCGTCGACGACATGATCGCCGAGGACTTCACCAGGCGGGGCGGGCGTGGCGCCGACGAGGAGGACCGGTGTTTTGTCGCCGGGATGACCGGGCTGCGCGAGAATCCGCCGATGTTCGATGGCATCCCCGTCACGGTCATATCGGGGGCCCATGCGGAGCTGCTGAACGAGGAGACCCGGTCCGAGCTCAATACTGCCCATCAGGTGACGGCGCATCGGCTCGGGGCGCGCCATGTTCTTGCGCGCAAATCCGGGCATCAGATCGTCCTCACCGAGCCGCGATTGATCGTCGACGAGGTGTTTCGGATTGCGGACGCTGAGGCGCCGGTCTAGACACCACTGTGTCGTAAGTGACTAGCGTGGCTACCGTGCTTCTTGAGGTGGTTGTCATAATCTGAGACGCAAGTTCAGTGACGGCTTCTGTGAGGTAGTGGTGTCGGTATCGCGTCGGGGTCTCCTCAGATACGCCGCTGCCATGCCGGCGGCCGTAGCGCTGGGCTCTGCCGCGTCCATGGCCGCTATCTCGGCTCCACCGGCCAATGCCGCCTCACTCGGGACACTCATCGATTACGCCGGCGGCGTGCCGAGTCCCGAGTCGATCAAGGCCGCCGGACACTTGGGTGCCATCCGGTACGTGTCCGACCCGCGTAGCAAGGGATTGTCGGCGGGTAAGCCCATCAAACTCGCCGAAGCACGTGACCTGTATCGCGCCGGTTTGAAGATTGTCTCCAACTACCAGTACGGCAAGCAGGACACCGCGGACTGGCTCGGCGGCCACGACGCCGGCATCAAGCACGCTCAGCGTGGATGGCAGTTGCACGTCGCCGCCGGCGGCTCATACAACGTGCCGATCTACGTCTCGGTTGACGACGATCCGTCGCCCGATCAGTACAAGAATCAGGTGGCGCCGTACCTGAAGGCCTGGGAGTCGGTGGTGGGGCACGCGCGCACCGGGCTGTACGGGAACTCCAAGACCATCGATTGGGCCCTGCAGGACGGGTTGTGCTCCTATTTTTGGCAGCACAATTGGGGCAGCCCCAAGGGCTTCGTCCATCCCGAGGCTCACCTGCATCAGTTCGAGATCGATAAGCGTCAGGTCGGCGGAATCGGTGTCGACCTCAATGACATCCTCAAGCCCGGTTTCGGGCAGTGGGTCTGATACAGGGTCGTAGCGCAAACCTCACCAGCGTAGAGGCGCCTCCTCGGTACCATCCAACACGGCCAGTTACCCCGGCCATATCGGGCACAGCGAACGCGGCGGTGAGCTCGTCGGTTGTGCCGCCCCGCCGTAGCGCGCCGCGCGCCGGAAGGCAGACCTCCATGACCGTGTACCGAAGCCGGGGAGGACAGGGGGCCGCCACGTCGAGTGACACGCGATCATGGGACGAGGCGCATCGAGGTCGACCTGGACATCACGGGCTCGCGCCTGGATAGTCGTCCCGTCCGGCCGCTGGTCGGTGCGAACTGTGATGCCAAGGCCTCCCGCCTCAGCCCGGTCGAGGCCGCTGACCTCCAGGAACTTGGTACCGCGAGCGACGGGGATGGCTGCGTTTCTTGATGTTTCGGCACCATCCTCCGGTCGAGCACGTAGGCGACCTGCACGCCCGCACAGTCGGTCGACGACGCCCAGTACGCCCACCGCTTGCGCCGCCCCCAACCGTGCAGGTTGCCCCGGTGCAGGGGCGCCGGGTGCAGCACTCGGCCTGTGGGTTGAGCCGTCCATCAGGGAGGCAGGTCGAGGGGTTTCACGATCTCGCGGGTGGTCGGACGGTAATGGCGTTCCGGTGTCCGCATCTGTAGCTAGTCAAACATCACTAGCCACACCCGTAACACGAATGTGAGCCGCGCTTCCGCGTCAGCAAATTCCCGACACATCTTCTGAATTTTCCCGGCGCGGATGGCAGTGTTGGAGGTGCCGAGTGCGACACGCGCGAACGCGGTCAATGCTACGGAAAACCAACATAACGATTCGGTAACAATCAATGTCTGATCTGCGATGTTATGCCTACTCGACCGTAACCACCTGCATGCAGCGCGTTTGATTGGGCGGTTAGTTGCCAGCGCCTGGCCTGCCGTTACGTAAGCGGTGGTTACTCCCGCGTAGAACTCGGCAGTAACTATTACGCCAGAAGAAATGGCAACCCCTCTTATGACACTCTTAAATCCAGACCTGCGGTAATGGCGCTGAGGACCAAGCCTGGATCGCCCCCGAGCGACAGTGACGACGACACGGGTAGCGGCTGGATTCACGATTGACAAAAAGACGGGTAGACGGAGACGTGACGATCAACGAATACGACAAGGTGACCAGCTCTGAGGACCCCGACGCGAACGGAGCGGTCGATCCCGGTCCCAGCGCGGGTCCCGCGCTGATCGATCGTCTCGAGTCCGGTGAGCCCTACGCGGTGGCCTTTGGCGGCCAGGGTAGCGACTGGCTGGAGTCACTCGCCGAGCTGGCGGCCTCCGCCGGTATCGAATCGGAGCTGGCGACCCTCGCCGGTGAAGCCGAGCTGATGCTGGAGCCCGTCGCCAAGGAACTCGTAGTGGTGCGCCCAGTCGGCTTCACGCCGCTCACCTGGGTGCGGGCACTGACCGCCGAAGAGCCCGTACCCGCGGTCGCGCAGCTGACCTCCGCTGCCGTCTCCATGCCCGGCGTACTGCTGGCCCAGTTGGCCGCTGTCCGTGCACTGAAGATCCAGGGCCTGGATGTCGCTCAGCTGCCACCCGTGGCCGTCGTCGGACACTCACAGGGCGTGCTGGCCGTCGAGGCGCTCAAGGCCCACGGCACTCGGGATGTCGAGCTGCTCGCCATTGCTCAGCTGGTGGGCGCCGCCGCCACCCTGGTCGCTCGGCGACGCGGCATCGTGGTGCGCGGTAACCGCACCCCCATGGTGTCGGTGACCAATGTCGACCCCGATCGCATCAAGGATCTGCTCGATGAGTTCGCGCAGGATGTTCGCACCGTGGAGCCGCCCGCGCTGTCCATTCGCAACGGACGCCGCTCCGTGGTCATCACCGGTACCCCCGAACAGTTGTCGCGTTTCGAGCTGTACTGCGAGCAGATCGCCGACCGCGAAACTGCCGAGCGCAAGGACAAGGTGCGCGGGGGCTCCGTGTTCAGCCCGGTCTTCGATCCGGTCAATGTCGAGGTGGGCTTCCACACTCCGCGTCTTGTCGATGGTGTCGAGATCGCCGGCCGCTGGGCCGCGGCCGCGGGCCTCGATGTGGAGCTGACCAAGGCTCTGACCGAGGCTATCCTGGTCACCCCGGTCGACTGGGTGAACGAGGTGAGCCATGTCGCCGACGCCGGTGCCCGCTGGATTCTCGATCTGGGTCCGGGTGACCTCCTTACCCGTCTGACCGCACCCGTCATCCGCGGCCTGGGGATCGGAATCGTGCCCACCGCCACCCGCGGCGGGCAGCGCAACCTGTTTACTCACGGCGCTGTGCCAGAGGTTGCCCGTGCCTGGACCACTTTCGCGCCGACCGTGGTGTCGCTACCCGACGGCTCGGTCAAGCTGTCCACCAAGTTCACCCGGCTCACCGGGCGCTCGCCCATCCTGTTGGCGGGTATGACGCCAACCACCGTCGATTCGAAAATCGTCGCGGCCGCGGCCAACGCGGGTCACTGGTCCGAGCTCGCCGGTGGTGGGCAGGTCACTGAAGAGATCTTCAGCAGCCGCATGAAGGAACTCACCGGCCTGCTGGAGCCGGGCCGTCAGATCCAATTCAACTCGCTGTTCCTGGACCCGTACCTGTGGAAGCTGCAGTTGGGCTCCAAGCGGTTGGTGCAGAAGGCCCGCCAGGCCGGCGCGCCGATCGACGGTGTTGTGGTGACCGCCGGCATTCCCGAACTGGAAGAGGCCGTTGCGCTCATCGACGAGCTCACCGAAATCGGTTTCAGCCACATCGTGTTCAAGCCGGGAACCGTCGAGCAGATCCGCTCCGTCGTGCGTATCGCCGCAGAGGTTCCCACCCGCCCGATCATCATGCACGTCGAGGGCGGCCGCGCCGGCGGACACCACTCCTGGGAGGACCTCGACGACCTGCTCCTGGCCACCTACTCGGAGCTGCGTTCACGTTCCAATATCACCGTCTGTGTCGGTGGCGGTATCGGCACGCCCGAGCAGGCTGCCGAATACCTCAGCGGCCGTTGGGCATTGAAGTTCGGATTCCCGCTGATGCCGGTCGACGGCATCCTGGTTGGTACCGCGGCGATGGCTACGTTGGAGGCCACCACCTCGCCGTCGGTGAAGCAGATGCTGGTCGAAACCCAGGGCACCTCCGAGTGGGTTCCCGCCGGAAAGGCGCAGGGCGGCATGGCCTCCGGGCGCAGCCAGCTGGGTGCCGATATCCACGAGATCGACAACGCGGCCTCGCGCTGCGGCCGTCTGCTCGACGAGGTCGCCGGTGACGCCGATGCCGTCGCGAAGCGCCGCGACGAGATCATCGCTGCGATGGAGTTGACCGCCAAGCGGTACTTCGGCGATGTCACCGAGATGACGTACGCGCAGTGGCTCCACCGCTATGCGGAATTGTCCATCGGAGATGGCGACAGCACCGCAGACAGCAAAGTGGATGGCTCGCTCTGGTTGGCTGATACCTGGCGGGACCGCTTCGAGCAGATGCTCAAGCGTGCCGAGGCCCGATTGCACCCCAAGGACTTCGGTCCCGTCGAGACCCTGTTCGTCGACGAGGCCCTGCTGGACCGGCCGGCCGACGCCATCGCCGCCCTGCTGCAGCGTTACCCCGACGCCGAGACCATCAAGCTGCACCCGGCCGACGTGCCCTACTTCGTCGCGTTGTGCAAGAGCTTGGGCAAGCCCGTCAACTTCGTACCCGTCATCGACCAGGATGTGCGCCGCTGGTGGCGCAGCGACTCGCTGTGGCAGGCCCACGATGCCCGTTACACCGCCGAGCAGGTCTGCATCATCCCCGGTACGGCCGCCGTCGCCGGGATCACCCGCGCCGATGAGCCGGTGGGCGAGCTGCTCGACCGGTTCGAGCAGACCGCTATCGACGAGGTTGTCGCCGCCGGTGTGGAGCCGCTACCGGTGCGCTCGCGTTTGCGTCGCCGCTGGGATGTCGAGGGCCCGTTGGCCACCGTCCTGGACGCGCCGGATGTGTTGTGGTCCGGGCGCATTGCCGTCAACCCGGTGCATCGGATCGCCCCCGATGGTGCCTGGCAGGTCTTCGAGGACCGGACCGCCTCGCACCCGTCGACCGGCGCCCGCCTTGAGGTCACCGGCGATGACAGCGTGCGCCTGAGCGTGCCGCTCTCGGGTACCTGGGTCGACATCGACCTGACACTGCCCGTCACCACGCGTGACGGCGGCACCCCCGTGGTGACCACTGAAGCCGCTGCCGCCGCCATGCGCACCGTTCTCGCGGTAGCTGCCGGTGCCGAGGGGCCCGAGGGCCTTCCGAAGGTCGAGAACGGCGCGGTACGTGTTGTCGCGCAATGGGACCCGGAGCGCGTCGCCGACCACAGCGGCGTTACCGCGGTGCTTCCGGCGCCGCTGGCGCCCGGGACGTCGACCGTGCCGGACGCACTCGTCGGCCTCTGCTGGCCGGCAGTGTTCGCAGCCATCGGCGAGACCAAGACCGAAGACGGCATCGGTGTCATCGAGGGGCTGCTCTCGCTGGTACACCTGGATCACGCAGCGCATCTGATCTCTGCACTGCCCGCCGAGAGCGCCGAACTGACCGTCACCGCAACGGCTTCCGCGGCCACCGACACCGAGGTCGGCCGGGTAGTCCCGGTCGACGTCACCGTCGCGGCGGCGGACGGCACCGTGCTGGCCACCCTGCAGGAACGTTTCGCAATCCTGGGTCGTAACGGGGCGGCCGAGCTGTCCGACCCGGTGCGCGCCGGTGGTGCGCTGTCCGAGCACGAGGCGGACACCACTCGGCGTCGCCGACGTGACGCCAAGATCTTTGCTCCCACCGATATGCGGGCGTTCGCGGTGGTCTCGGGTGATTACAACCCGATCCACACGGATAAGTCGGCTGCCCTCTTGGCAGGGCTGGGATCGCCCATCGTGCACGGCATGTGGCTCTCGGCCGCCGCGCAGCACGTGGTCACCTCAGCCGACGCCTCCAGCACCCCGCCGCGCACGCTGGTCGGCTGGACCTCCCGTTTCCTGGGCATGGTGCAGCCCGGCGACGAGATCGACGTGCGCGTCGACCGCGTCGGAATCGATTCCGGCGCAGAGGTTGTGGAGATTCAGGCCAAGGTCGGTAGCGATCTGGTGATGTCCGCCACCGCCCGGCTCGCGGCCCCCAAGACGGTCTACGCATTCCCGGGCCAAGGTATTCAGCACAAGGGCATGGGCATGGACGTGCGTTCACGTTCCAAGGCCGCCCGCAAGGTCTGGGACAACGCCGACAAGTTCACCCGTGAGCGTCTCGGCTTCTCGGTGCTGCACGTCGTGAAGGACAACCCCACCAGCCTTATCGCCGGCGGTGTGCACTACCAGCACCCCGAAGGCGTCCTGTACCTGACGCAGTTCACCCAGGTGGCCATGGCCACCTTGGCCACTGCTCAGATCGCTGAGATGAAGGAATCCGGGTCGTTCGTCGAGGACGCCATTACCTGCGGTCACTCCGTCGGTGAGTACACCGCGCTGGCCACCGTCAGCGGCGTTATCCCGCAGGATGGCCTGCTCGAGGTGGTATTCCACCGCGGGTCGGCGATGCACGACATTGTGCCGCGAGATGAGCAGGGGCGCAGTAACTACCGTCTGGCCGCCATCCGCCCGTCGCAGATCGGTTTGGAGGACGCTGACGTCGACGCGTTCGTCGCGGAGATCGCCGAGCGTAGCGGTGAGTTCCTGCAGATCGTGAACTTCAACCTGCGCGGTTCGCAGTACGCCATCGCCGGCACGGTGCGCGGTCTGGAGCTTCTTGAGGCCGAGGTCGAAAGGCGCCGCGAGGCAGCCGGTGGCCGTCGCTCCTTCATCATGGTGCCCGGTATCGACGTGCCGTTCCACTCCGAGGTACTGCGGGTCGGTGTCGCCGAATTCCGCCGTTCCCTCGAGCGGGTGCTGCCCATGGACGGCGACCCGAACCTGATCATCGGCAAGTACATCCCCAACCTGGTGCCCAAGCCATTCACCCTGGACCGTGAATTCATCCAGGAGATTCGCGATCTGGTTCCCGCCGAACCGCTCGACGAGGTCCTCGCCGATTACGACACATGGCGCAACGAGAAGCCGGTGTTGTTGTGCCGCAAGGTGCTTATCGAACTGCTGGCATGGCAGTTCGCCAGCCCGGTGCGATGGATTGAGACCCAGGATCTGCTGTTCACCGAGGAGGCCGCCGGCGGTCTCGGTGTGGAGCGGTTCGTCGAGGTGGGCGTGAAGTCGATGCCGACCGTCGCCGGCCTGGCCAACAACACCCTGAAGTTGCCCGAGTTCAGCCATAGCTCGGTGGAGGTGCTCAACGTCGAGCGCGACCACGCTGTGCTGTTCGGCACGGATACCGATCCGGAGCCCGACCCCGAACCAGAAGAGGCTGCGACACCGTCGGATTCGGCCGCCGCACCGACTGCGAGCGCCCCGGCTGCCGCGGCCGCTCCCGCGGCACCCAGCGGTGGTCCCCGTCCGGACGACATCGGATTCGACGCCTCGGATGCGACGTTGGCGCTGATTGCCTTGTCGACCAAGATGCGCATGGACCAGATCGAGCCGGTGGACTCCATCGAGAGCCTCACCGACGGCGCGTCCTCGCGGCGTAATCAGTTGCTCGTCGACCTGGGGTCGGAGCTGAACCTGAGCGCCATCGACGGAGCCGCAGAGGCGGATCTGTCCGGGTTGCGTACGCAGGTCACCAAATTGGCGCGCACGTACAAGCCGTTCGGGCCCGTGCTCTCGGACTCGATCAACGATCAGCTCAAGGCGGTCTTCGGGCCGTCGGGCAAGCGTCCCGCCGCCATCGGCGAGCGGGTCACCAAGACTTGGGAACTCGGCCCGGGCTGGGTCAAGCACGTCACCGTCGAGCTGTCGCTGGGCACCCGTGAGGGCACCAGCGTCCGCGGCGGCGATCTTGGTGGCCTGGCGGCCAGCACGCTGGCGGACGGCAACGCGGTGGACGCGGCGATCGACGCCGCCGTTTCCGCGGTGGCCGCACGTCGCGGTGTTGGGGTATCCCTGCCATCGGCGGGCGGTGCGGCCGGAGCGACGATCGATGCCGCCGCGCTGAGCGAGTTCACCGACCAGATCACCGGCCGCGAGGGCGTTCTCGCCTCGGCCGCCCGTCTGGTGCTCGATCAGTTGGGTCTCTCGGCGCCGGTCATCACCCCGGACGGTGCCGCCGATACGGAGCTCGTCGAGCTGGTTTCCGCCGAACTTGGTTCGGACTGGCCGCGCTTGGTGGCACCGACCTTCGACGCCAAGAAGGCCGTGGTGTTCGACGACCGTTGGGCCAGCGCTCGTGAGGATCTGGCCCGGTTGTGGATCACCGAGGAAGGCGAGATCGACAGCGAGTGGCTTACATTGGCTGCCGGCTTCGAGGGCGCCGGGCACGCTGTTGCCGCGCAGGCGAATTGGTGGCAGGGCAAGTCACTGGCGCAGGGCCGCAACGTCCACGCCTCGCTGTTCGGACGCATCGCCGCTGGTGC
The DNA here is from genome assembly GCA_050701835.1 of Mycobacterium sp. Taxonomy (GTDB): domain Bacteria; phylum Actinomycetota; class Actinomycetes; order Mycobacteriales; family Mycobacteriaceae; genus Mycobacterium. The sequence continues at coordinate 58,362 of JBOGDC010000023.1, forward strand.
CGAAAGCCCCGAGGAGGGCAGGTGGGGCGGTGAGGTCGCGGTGGTGACCGGTGCCTCCAAGGGCTCGATCGCCGCATCGGTAGCGGCCGAGCTGCTGTCCGGTGGCGCGACGGTTGTCGCCACCACCTCACGTCTCGACGAGGACCGGTTGGCGTTCTACCGCAACCTGTACCGGGAGAGCGCCCGTTTCAGCGCCAAGCTCTGGGTGGTGCCGGCCAACATGGCCTCGTACGCCGATATCGACGCATTGGTGCAGTGGGTGGGTACCGAGCAGTCGGAAAGCCTTGGGCCGATGTCGATTCACCTCAAGGACGCGCAGACCCCGACGCTGCTGTTCCCGTTCGCCGCACCGAAGGTGGTCGGGGACCTGTCGGAGGCCGGTTCGCGTGCCGAGATGGAGATGAAGGTGCTGTTGTGGGCCGTGCAGCGGCTCATCGGCGGTCTGTCGGCGATCGGTGCCGAGCGTGATATCGCCTCGCGTCTGCACGTGGTGCTGCCCGGTTCGCCGAACCGCGGCATGTTCGGCGGTGACGGGGCGTACGGCGAGTCGAAGGCGGCTCTCGACGCACTGGTCACCCGCTGGAAGGCCGAGACGTCCTGGGCGTCGCGAGTCAGCCTGGCGCACGCGCTGATCGGCTGGACCCGCGGCACCGGGCTGATGGGTCACAACGACGCCATCGTCACCGCCGTCGAGGAAGCGGGAGTCACCACGTACTCCACTGCGGACATGGCGTCGATGCTGCTGGCGCTGTGCGCCCCGGAGGCAAGGGTGCAGGCCGCGCAGGCACCGGTCGAGAAGGATCTCACCGGTGGCCTGGCCGAGGTCCAACTCGATATGGCTGAGCTGGCCGCCAAGGCCCGCGAGGACATGGAGGCCAAGGCGAAGGCCGAGGCCGCCGCGGACTCCCTAGAAGAGGGAGCGGAAGACCCACGCATCATTGCGGCACTGCCGTCGCCGCCGCGCGGGTACACCTCGACCCTGCCGCCGGAATGGGCTGACCTCGACGTCGACCCGGCCGATCTGGTGGTCATCGTCGGCGGTGGTGAGCTCGGGCCGCTGGGCTCGTCGCGCACCCGCTACGAGATGGAGGTTGCCGATGAGCTGTCGGCGGCCGGCGTACTCGAATTGGCCTGGACCACCGGATTGATCAAGTGGGAGAACGACCCCGAGGCTGGTTGGTATGACACCGAATCCGGCGATCTAGTGCCGGAATCGGAGCTGGTGGAGCGCTACCACGACAAGGTGGTCGGCAATATCGGTGTCCGCGAGTTCGTCGACGACGGCGCGGTCGATCCCGATCACGCCTCGCCGCTGCTGGTTTCGGTCTTCCTGGACAAGGACTTCACCTTTGTGGTCTCCAACGAGGCCGAGGCGCGCGAGTTCCTGAAGTGGGATCCCGAGCACACAGTGATCCAGCCCGTGGCTGAGGGCAGCGACTGGCAGGTGACGCGCAAGTCGGGCACCGAGGTTCGGGTTCCGCGCAAGACCAAGCTGTCGCGGACCGTCGGTGCTCAGATCCCGACCGGATTCGATCCAACCGTGTGGGGCATCACCCCGGACATGGTGAGCTCCATCGACCGGGTTGCGTTGTGGAACATGGTTGCCACGGTGGATGCGTTCCTCTCGGCGGGCTTCACCCCAACGGAGCTGATGCGTTGGGTGCACCCGAGCCTGGTGGCCAACACCCAGGGCACCGGTATGGGCGGCATGACCTCGATGCAGACCATGTACCACGGAAACCTGCTGGGCCGTAACAAGCCGAACGACATCCTGCAGGAAGTGCTGCCGAACGTTGTTGCCGCGCACGTGGTTCAGTCGTACGTCGGTTCCTACGGCTCGATGATCCACCCGGTGGCAGCTTGTGCCACCGCGGCGGTATCGGTCGAGGAGGGTGTCGACAAGATCCGGCTCGGCAAGGCGCATCTGGCGCTGGCCGGTGGTTTCGACGACCTGACGCTGGAGGCCATCATCGGCTTCGGTGACATGGCCGCGACCGCCGACACCGAGATGATGAGGGCCAAGGGCATTGCGGATAAGCGGTTCTCGCGTGCCAACGACCGTCGTCGCCTCGGCTTTGTCGAGGCGCAGGGTGGTGGCAGCGTGCTGCTGGCGCGCGGTGATCTGGCGCTCAAGATGGGTCTTCCGGTGCTGGCGGTGGTGGGCTATGCCCAGTCGTTCGGCGATGGTGTGCACACCTCCATCCCGGCCCCGGGGCTGGGTGCGTTGGCCGCGGGACGTGGTGGCAAAGATTCGGATCTGGCGCGCTCGCTGAATAAGCTGGGCGTCACGGCCGACGACATCGCCGTCATCTCCAAGCACGACACGTCCACGCTCGCCAACGATCCCAACGAGACCGAGCTGCACGAACGGCTGGCGGCCTCGCTGGGGCGTTCGGACGGCGCGCCGCTGTTCATCATCTCGCAGAAGAACCTGACGGGACACGCCAAGGGCGGTGCGGCGGTGTTCCAGATGCTGGGTCTGTGCCAGGTGCTACGCGACGGCATTATTCCGCCGAACCGCAGCCTGGACTGTGTCGATGACGAGCTGGCCACCAGCCAGCACTTCGTATGGCTGCGCGAGTCGTTGCCACTGAAGGAGAAGCTGCCGCTGAAGGCAGGGCTGGTCACGAGCCTCGGATTCGGTCACGTGTCCGGTCTGGTCGCGCTGGTGCATCCGCAGGCGTTCATCGCCTCGCTGCGTCCGGAGGACCGCGAGGATTACGAGAAGCGTTCGCGTGAGCGCGTCCTCAAGGGGCAGCGTCGTCTCGCCTCGGCGATGGCAGGCGGTCGGCCAATGTACGAGAAGCCGGACGGGCGCCGCTTCGACCACGATCACGACGAGTCGGAGAAGCGTCAGGAAGCGTCGATGCTGCTGGATCCGGGCGCGCGCCTGAGTGAGGACGAGGTCTACCACCGGTGACCGTTGTCGGTATCGGGATAGACCTGGTCACCATCTCCGAGTTCGGGGAACAGTTGGCCAGTCCCGGAACGGCTTTCGGGTCTGCGTTCACGCCAGGGGAGCGGCGTGACGCGGCCTCGAAGACCGGTGGCGAGGCGCGCTACCTGGCGGCTCGCTGGGCGGCCAAGGAGGCCGTCATCAAGGCGTGGTCGGGGTCGCGGTATTCGCAACGCCCGGTGTTGCCGGAGAACATCCACCGCGATATCGAGGTGGTGACGGACACGTGGGGTCGCCCGCGCATCCGGCTTTCCGGCGGGATCGCCGAATATCTGGCGGATATGACGGTGCACGTGACGCTGACCCATGACGGCGACACCGCGGCGGCATTCGTCGTGCTGGAGCAAGAGGGCGAAGTACAGTCCTAGCCTTTTCGGTGTGTCCGGCCCGCGGCGGGAGATAGCGCGGTCTGTTAAGAAGTGCCTATGTCGATTCCGGAATTCGTCGTCGAGCTACGTCGACATATCGGGCATGCGCCCCTGTGGTTGTCGGGCGTGACCGGTGTGGTCATTCGCGATGAGCAAGTACTGCTCGTCCAGCGTGCCGACAATGGTGCGTGGACTGCGGTCACCGGAATCGTTGATCCCGGCGAGAATCCAGCGGACTGTGCCGTGCGCGAGGTGTTGGAAGAGTCCGGTGTTCGCGCGATGCCCCGTCGATTGGCGTGGGTGCACGTGACCAGCCCGATTGTTCATGCCAATGGTGACCACGCCCAGTACTTGGACCACGTATTCCGAATGGACTGGCTTGCGGGAGTGCCCTTTCCCGCGGATGGCGAGAATGACGCCGCGCAGTGGTTCGACATTGCCGCCATGCCGGATATGTCCGCGGACATGCGGCGACGAATAGAACTTGCGGCCGGCACCGGCAGTGCCGGTACGGTTTTCGATATCACCGATTCGCGGGACTAGCGCAGTTGTATTGATTCGGTTGCCGCGGCTGGCGAGATGAGAAATGTCGCGGCAAGGCCCGCCACGAGAAATGCCGCTGCCAAGTAACTGCCCAACTCGATACCATGAGCCATCGCCTGACGGGCGGCTTCGGCGACTCCTGCAGTCTGTGGTTGACGGGCAAACTCGTCGATGGCGGCGCCTGCGCTGCGGACAACGGCTCGGGTGAGCGCCTCGGATTGTCCGGGTGGGACACCCGCGGCCGCGAGGGTGTTGCTGAGCCGTGTGCTGATAGCGCTGAAGAATGCCGTGGTCAGCACGGCGATCCCGAGGGCCGAGCCGAGCTGCCGGAAAACGCTCTGCATGCCGGACCCCTGGCCTGAGCTGCGCTCGGGAACGTCGGCGAGTACCACGTTGGTGACCTGGGCGGTGGCGAAGCCGACACCGAGCCCATAGACGAAAAGCACCGCCGCGATGGCCCACCACGTGCTGTCCGGCCTGGCGACGTAGCCGAGCGCCGCTAGCCCCACTGCCTCGAGCGCCAGGCCGATGCGGACCAGTCCCAGGGCCGAGATTCGTGACGTCATACCGAAACTGGCGCCGCTGGCCGCGAAGCTGCCGAGTGCCACGGGCACCAACGCCAAGCCCGCCTCAACCGCGCTGTACCCCAACGCGAATTGCAGCCAGAGGGGGAGCACGGCCACGATCCCGAACTCGCCCATCCCGATGATCAGTGTTGCGATATTGCCGTTGCGGAACGAGCCGATGGAGAAGAGTCGCACGTCCATCAATGCCGTGGTCGGCTGCGCTGGATCGATGTCGCGGGTCAAGGTGACCTGGCGGATGACAAAGGCGATGAGGGCCAGCACTGCCAGGACAAGTGCGACGAACACCGGTGACAGCTCGAGCGTCCAGCGTATGCCGAACAACGCGAAGGGCTCCGTGCTGCGGATCCAGCCGTAGGTGCGGCCGTCGATCAGCCCGAAGGCAAGCAATCCCAGACCGAGGATCGAGAATACGGCGCCGGCAACATCCACTCGCGCCTGAGTACGCGGTGAGCGGGGGATGAACACCATCGCACCGATGCAGATCACTGCGACGAGTGGGATGTTGATACCGAAAGCCCAACGCCACGAGACATGTTCGGACAGCCACCCGCCGAGCAGGGGGCCCAGGGCCGTCGCGGCGCCGATGGTCGACCCCCAGACGGCAAACGCCTGGCCCCGCGCTTTGCCGGTGAATTGCGCATTGAGTAGCGCAAGCGAGGTGGGCAGGATGAGCGCGGCCCCGGCACCTTGCAGAAAGCGGGCCAGTATCAACCAACTCCCGGTCGCGGCCATACCGGCCAAGAGGCTCGTCGCACCGAAAACCACTACGCCGGTGAGGAAGACGCGGCGGGCACCGAGGATGTCAGAGACACGTCCGACGAGCAACAGCAGTGCCGCGAAGACAATCGCGTACGACTCCTGCACCCACTGCGCCTGTACCGATGTGACGCCGAGGTCGCGCACGATCGAGGGGATGATGACGTTGACGATCGTCGTGTCTACGACGATCAGCGCCACGCCTAACGCGATGGCGGCCAAGCCCAGCCACTTGCGGGCGGTATCTGGCATGGGAGTCCTCAACGGCTAGGGGCTGCGCAGTCATTCTGATCCCACGCCGCGATGGGCAAGGTCAGGTACACACCGGCAGTCTGTCCGTCGTCGATGGCGTTCCGTACCGCTTGGTGGATCTCCTGGGCGCGGTGCTGACGGTTCTCGGCACGGTCGCCGAACCACTTCGACTTCACCTCGACGAGCACGTCGATATCGAAACGGTCGAACGGCCCGACATCGTGGAACCGGATCAGCACGTCGCCGGGCTGTAGGTGCTCGTCATATGGCTCGTCGTCGCACTGCACCGCCAAGGAGACGGCGTGCGGGAGGGCCTCGGCCAGCTTGACGCGGGCAGCGTCGGTAACCCGCGGACCGCAGGTCACGTCAATCAGTGGCAAAATCTCAGACCTTCAGCGAGTATCCGAGGTCGACATCGCAGGCAGCCTTGCCGCCCCTGAATCCGACATTTTCGGACGGGATTTCGATCAGTACGACCTTGATATCGCCCGGAGGTACGTCGAACACTTCAAGGTTTCGCACGATGGCTTGATACAGGTCGCGTTTCGCCTGTAGTGAGCGTCCCTGGAACAGCACAATTTCGATCCGTGTGAACCGCTCACCGGCGGCATGCGGAATCGCATAGTTGCTCGGAGAGTGTTCGATGAGGCGTGCTAGCGGCTCGTCGGCCGGTGTGGTGAGTGCCTCGACCACGCCGCGATGCACCGCATCAAGGAACTTGGACTGTTTTCCCTCGAGCCATGAACCCCTGACCTCTACGAGAATGTCGGGCATTCGCTCTCCTCGGCGGTTTAGACGGATATGTCGCGGCGCAGTTTGGCGACGTGTCCGGTGGCCTTCACGTTGTACTGCGCCACCTCAATTTTGCCCTTCTCATCCACGACGAAGGTCGATCGGATGACGCCCACGACGATCTTCCCGTACAGCTTCTTCTCGCCGAACGCGCCATACGCGGTCAAGGTGGTCTTCTCCGGATCAGACAGCAGCGGGAAGTTCACGCCGTCGCGCTCGCGGAACTTGGCGAGCTTCTCGGGCTTGTCGGGGGAGATGCCGATGACATCGAGACCCGCGCCATTGAGTTCGGCGAGACTGTCGCGGAAGTCGCAGGCCTGTTTGGTGCAGCCGGGCGTCATGGCAGCCGGATAGAAGTAGACGATCACCTTGCGGCCCTTGTAGGAGGACAGGGACACCTTGTTGCCGTCGGCGTCGAGCAGGGTGAACGCCGGGGCCTTATCGCCAACTTCGAGCCGTTCAGTCTCCGCCATGGTCGATGCCTTTCTGTAGACCCGTACAGTTGTTGCCCTAGGGTAGTTGCTTGAGTGTCAACCACAGACGTGGAGGAGTGTGCGTGGCCAGGGATCCCGAGGCAATCAAGGCCGATATCGACAAGGCCCGCGATCAGCTCGCGGCGACAGTCGACAACCTGAGCGACCGCGCCAACCCGCAGCGTCTGGCCGAGGACGCCAAGGCATCGGTGCTCGCGACTCTGAACAAGCCAGCCGTGAAGTTCACCATCCTTGGCTTCGGTGCCGTGGTTGCGGTGCTGGTGGTACGGAAGGTCCTCGGCAAGTTCCGTCAGGATTGATCTGGCCCGCGTCAGGCAACGCCACGGCGCAGCTCTAGAACTCGAACCGCAGGATGCGCGCTGACCGCCTCATCGATTTGCTGTACCGCGCCATCCGCGACGAGATCCGCACCCAGGTCGGAAACAGCTCCACCTCCGGCGAGTCCACCAAGCTGAACTCCTCCACGAATTTGAGCCGAGGATTCCACTGCTCCGGGGTGTGCGGATCGTTGTAGCCTTCAAACCCGCGTAGCTGATTGACTTTCTTGAACATCTTCTGCGGGAACAGCTTCGAGATCCATACGCCTACGACATTGCGGCCGTAGTCGTTGAACGCCAGCTGCCCGGTGGGGAAGTGGTCGGTGACGGCCCGCATCGTGGCGATGATCTGTTCCTTGGTGAGGAAGGCGAAGAAGCCGTCGGCGACGACCATCGTCGGGCGATCCGATGGGATTCCCGTGATCCACTCCGGGTCGGTGACGGACACCCCGATGGTGTGCTCACCCGCACCAGGGGGCATGACCTCATCGCGTAACGCCGACATCCCGGGCAGGTCGACGCTGTACCAATCGACGGTCGCGGGTGGCTGCACGCGCCGATAGCCGTCATCGAGGCCGGCGCCGAGGTCGACCACCACCGCATTGGGGTGCTCGGCGACAAATGCCCGCACGCGATCATCGAGAAGTTTTGCGCGCAAAGATGATTGGCATACCACTGGGCTGATCAGCCCGAGCGCGTCGAAGTTGTAGTCGATCTTGGCGACGGCGGACACCGCGCCCGGGTCCGGCAGGATCGGTCGCTCCCAACCGTTGTTGATGGCTCGAGCTTTCACGGTGAGGAAGGCGGTCTCTTCCTCGGGAGTGATGCCGCTGGTGTCTATGCCCATGCACTCGACTATACAAGCGTGTAGTCAATTGTCCAGCCGTGTAGCATATGGCGATGTCGACCGCCGATCCTGACGACCTCACCGCCCGCGCCCGGATTCGGGATGCGGCCCTGCATGAGTTCGGCGAGAAGGGATACGACGGCGCCACCATCCGGGGGATCGCCGCTCGGGCGGGTGTGTCCTCGGGGCTGTTGCGCCACCACTTCGGGTCCAAACAGGAGTTGCGGGACGCATGCGAGGACTACCTCATCAAGACGATAAGGAACCACAACGAGCAGGTCCAAGCGAATGTGGAACGCGGTGACGTGCACTACGTTTCGGCACGCATCCCCATCGGCCAGTACCAGGATTACATCACTAGAGCGCTAGTCGACGGCTCGGCGGGGCAGATCTTCGACGAGATGGTCGCGATGACCGAAGGCTGGTTGGCCAGTGCGGACCGGTACCGCGTGTACCCGGCCGATATCGACATCACGTCCCGCGCGACCGTCATCACCGCCATGGCCTTGGCGGTGCCCCTACTTCAGCAACATGTCTCGCGCGGGCTCGGGGTGGCCGTCGATTCGCCCGAGGGTGATTTGAAAATGGCGGCGACGCTCGTCGACGTTTATGCCAACCCGCTGTTGAGCCTCGAACAGGCAAATTCTGCACGGGAGGACCTCGCGCGCAGGATGGGGTAGCCAGCCTCTAATTCAGAACCTTCGCTGTAGCGTCGCAATTATGCCATCACGGGGGTACTCTGAGCCCGTGCCAAGTTCCCGCGCACAGGTTGAACTCCGATGATTATCGTCGCTGGTTTGCGGGTGGACGCGAGCGCTGTCAAAGCATCGGCAATGATGCTCTATATCGTCGGATTCGCGTTCGCGGTCTTCTCCGGCGTGGATAGCGTGCGACTTGCCGTGGTTTTTTTCATCAGCATTGCAGCGACCGCCCTGCACTACTGGCCGGAGCGCGTGAAGTTCGACCGAATCGCGATCGCGATCTCGGTGGGACTGGTCATCGCCTTCTTCCTCGACGCTTGGTCGACCTGGGTTATCGATCATTCCCTGGCGCCGAGCATCGGAATCGGCGTCGCGCGCCTGCTTGCGTGGTTGCTCTCAGTGGCCGGGATCCTGGCGTTTCCGCCCCACCTCATCGACAGGGACTCGGCCTCGGATATCTAGGCCCCGGTTCTCTCCAACCGCGATGGCCGCGTCAACAGGTACGTGAGCACCCCTGCCGTGCGGGGCGACTGAGTCTTGGACCACCTCAACAGCAGCCCGCGCATCAGCGGAGCCGGCGACCACCAGAACCACGCGCCGAGTAATCCCGCCATCGCGGGTACCACGAATGTCCGGACGATCAGCGTGTCGATGATCAATCCGACACCGATGGCCGTACCGACCTGCTCGATACTTAGGACGTCGCTGGACAGCATGGCGAACATGGTGATCCCGAAGACGATCCCGGCCGTAGTGACTACGCCGCCGGTACCCCCGAAGGCGCGAATCATCCCGGTGCGCAAGCCGGCGCCATCCAGGAATATCTCTTCGCGCATGCGCATGGTGAACAGCAGGTTGTAGTCGGCGCCCACCGCGATCAGCGCAATAAGGGCGATCGATGGGACCGACCAGTGCAGATCCTGTCCGAGTAGGTCGTGCCAGATCAGGGTGGTGATCCCGAGTGCGGACGCGTAGGAGGCTACGACGGTTCCGATCACCACGGCGGCCGCTACCGGGCTGCGCAGCATTACCAGCACGATCAGGAACACGAGACCCAGAGCCACCGCAGCCAAGAGCAAGAAGTCGTCGCTGACGTATCCGCGCAATTCGGCGGTACCGGTACCGAATCCGGCGATATTCATCGTGCTGCCCGCGAGAGTGCCCTCCTTGGTGGCTTCGCTCACCGCGAGCGTGATTTGTGGAGATCGATGTGCGCCGTCCGCGCCAAACACCTTGCCGTCCCCGAATACCAGCATGCGGGTGGAGCGGCCGTCGGGGGCGAAGTAAAGCCCGGCGGCCCGCTGGAAGCGCGGATCCAGCCAGGCGCGCTGGGGCAGATAAAAACCGCCTTCACCGCTGCTGCGGAAGTCCTCACGCATGGCCCGCAGATACTCGGTGAGCCCGGAGAACATGGTGCGTGTCTCGCCGACGGCGTTGGTGAGCTGTTCGGTGATCGAGCTCAACTGCGCCACTGTTCCTTTCATACTCTGCACCGAGGTGACCGCGCCCGAGAAAGATTTCTGCATGCCCTGTGTACCGGCACCGAATGTGGCGGTGCTGTCGGTGAGCGAGGCGGTGGCCGCCAACATCGAGTCCATTGGTTCGACTGCCTTGAGCACCAGCGAGCAGATCGCGTCATTGGCGCAGTTGGGATTGCCCTTGGTGAAGTCGCGCAGCGGATCCATGTACTCCGAAACCTGAGACACGTTGTCCTGCAGAGTTTTCATCCCTGAATGCATGACGCCGATACCGGAGTTGAGGTCGCCTATCCCGCTCACGCCACCAGCGAGTCCCTTTTGCAACTGGGAGATGGCCGCGGAGAATTGTTTGAGCGTCGTCGACAGCTGATCGACCGCTCCCAAACGACGGCTCATCTGGGTCGTGCCGTCGTCGAGCTGATCGGCGATGATCCCGGCCTGCTCGGTGAGCGCCGCTTGTTCGGGAATGGAACCTGCCGGACGCGAGGCCGACTGCACCATCCGGATCCCGGGAATCTCCATGAGCTTCTTGGTGACTCGCTCGATAGCGATGACTCCGGCAGGGTTGCGTAGATCGTGGTCCGTTTCGATCGAGACGATCTCCGGTAGCAGCCGGTTCGGCGGGAAATGCCTATCCATGGCCTGATAACCCTGGTTGGCTTGGGTGGAAAGCGGCTGGGCGGCAAGCTCGTCGAAACCAAGGCGCAGGCCAGCGAGGGGAATGGCGCACACAATAAGCACCAGGGCAGAGCCGACCAGCACCGGGCCCGGCCAGCGGGCGACCATGGTGCCTACCCGGCGCCAGCGCTGTCCCGGTTGCCCGCGCAGCGGGCGCGGCTGAGCCAGCCCGCGGCGGCCAGCCAATCCGATGAGCGCGGGCAGCAGGGTCAGCGAGGCCGCCATTCCGGTGAGGATCCCTATGGCACAAGGTAATCCGGCGCTGCGCAGCATGCCCACCTGTGCGAACGTGAGACAAGACAGCGCGGCGGCGATGGTCAGCCCCGATGCCGCTATGACCGGCGCCACGCTGCGGTTGGCAATACCGAGTGCCTGTTCATGCTCCACCCCCGAACGTCGCTGTTCGTGGTAGCGCCCGAGCAAGAAGATGCCGTAATCGGTCGTCGCGCCGAGGACCAGGGCCGCCAGCAGCGCGACCGAGAAGATGGAAACTTCGATGACGTTACGTTCCCCAAAGAAGGCCACGATCGAGCGTGCAACGGCCAGGCCCACGCCCACGGTCATCAACGGGATCGCAGCGGTGATCGCAGACCGGTACACAACAAGCAGCAGCGCCGCGATGAGCACGACAGTGACACCGGTGATCATGAGCATCTGTGTGTCAATGGAGGTGAGCTCATCGGCGATGGTGGCTCCGGGCCCGGTAACCCAGGCATGCATGCCTGTAGGAGCGGGCTCATCGGCGGTGATCCGCCGGACGGCATCCAGGGAAGCATTGGCCTGTGCGCCGCCGAGCTCGCCCGTCACCCGCAGCATCGTGTACACCGCCTTGCCGTCGGGGCTGATTGCACCCTCGGCTGTCAGCGGATCAGCCCACAGGTCCATCGCGGAGTCCAGATGGGCGGTATCGGCACGCAGTTTTGTCAGCAGGCGATCGTGATACTGATGCTCGACGGGACCCATTTTGTGGTCGCTTTCCAAGACCAGGTAGTTGAGGTTTCCGCCGTCGCCGTCCTGGAACTGTTTGCCCATGGCGGCGCCTGCGGTATTGACCGGTGCGCTCTGTGGCAGGAAGCCGCGGGCGTGATTGTGTGCTGTGCTTTCCACCTGCGGCACAAGGAGATTTCCGGCAGCTGCGGCGAGTATCCAGAGCCCGATGACGAAAATCGCGTAGCGGCTACAGAACCTTGCGATGGAGTCCCACATAACCGTTGAAGTTACGGAGAGGTTGCAGCGCCGTCGTCGTGCTGCGGGCGAGACTTCGTCTCCTACCGTGGTAGGACACGCGGATCCACGCCGAGCATGATGTGCGATGGGGTTACCGCCTCTACGCTGGGACTATGGATCGGTTCCGGGAATGGGCGTACCGACGCCGCGCCTTGGTGCCGTACGAGTTCCCGTGGACCGTGCCCGTCGTGATGTACACGAGCACATTGCTCATCGTGGGCTGTGCCGTGATCCAGCGAGGCTTCACCCATCCCTGGCTGCTGACGTCGGCGAGTCTGCTGGCACTGGCCCCGATACTCACCTTCATCATCGCCGGGTACAAGCTGAATGCCTTCTGGAGCGCCGCCTGCAGCATTGTGGGAGTGGCTCTCTTCCTGACGTGGTCTGAGAATGTCATGGACGCCGCCCCATTCCTGCTGATGTTTACTTTGGGGGAGATTGGCGCACTAGCGTCGGTGCGTGCTGGTCTACTTGCGGCGAGCGCATGCGTGGCGCTGCTGGTAGTGGCCGAGCAGCTGCATCACCTGGGGACGTTCTCGCTGTTCATGGTGTTTTTCCTGTTGTGCGGGTGGATGATCGGCCGCATCATGCAGCTGCAACAACGGCTTCTGCTGCAGGAACGCGCGCAGCAGACCCGCATGCAGGAACAGGCTGCCTCCGATGAACGACGGCGCATTGCGCGCGAAATCCACGACGTGATAGCCCATTCCCTCTCGGTAACAATGCTGCATTTGACCGGGGCGCGACGTGCGCTCCAGGAGGATCGCGATGTGGAAGACGCCGTCGCCGGATTGGTCGATGCAGAACGCCTTGGGCGGCAGGCAATGTCGGATATTCGTGGCACCGTAGGTCTGCTGAGCACGGGACCGGGCGGTGTGGAGCCGATGCGGCTGGCCCCCGAACCCGGTATCGCCGATATCCCTGATCTCGTGGCCGACTTCACGGCCGCTGGGATGTCAGTGGAATCCCTTGTCGACGGCCCCACCGAGTCTGTAAGTGCCGGTGTGGGTTTAGCGCTCTACCGGGTCACACAGGAGTCCCTGGCCAATATCGCAAAACATTCTCCGGAATCATTGGCGGCGGTGCGCCTTGATATTAGCGGGGCCGCGGTGAGCCTAACCGTGCGCAATGACCTGATCTCCGGAGTCCGTACGGACATATGTGCCGGCCGTGGACTGTCCGGCATGCGCCAGCGGGTCGAGGTGCTCGGCGGCGAGTTTCGCGCCGGGCCGGAGCGGGAAGGATGGACCGTCTCGGCGACCGTGCCGCTGGAGTCCACCGGGTCGCCGTGCCGTCAGCGGCGAAAGGTGTTGTGGCGCCATGGCTGAGAGCGAGGTGGGCGTGCTGCTGGTCGATGACCAGGAGCTGGTACGCACGGGGTTGCGTCGGATTCTGCGCCGCAAGGACGGATTCGCGATCGTCGGGGAGTGCGCCGACGGCAGCGAGGTGGCGGCAGCGGTCACTCAGACACGGCCCGACGTAGTGGTGATGGATCTGCGGATGAAACGTATGAGCGGTATTGACGCGATTCGGCTGCTGCGTGCCTCCGAAGGACCACCCGCATTGGCGCTCACTACATTTGACGACGATGAATTGCTTTCCGGTGCTCTGCGCGCCGGCGCCGCGGGGTTCATCCTCAAGGACTCTCCTGCCGAGGAGTTGGTGCGTGCCGTGCATGCCGTGGCACGCGGTGAGGCGTATCTGGATCCGTCGGTGACGTCGCGGGTCCTCAGCGCCTACCGGCGGGCGCCAGCCGCCGCCACTGGGCATGCGCAGGAAAAGCTGACCCCGCGGGAGCTGGATGTGTTGGCGCTCATCGCATCCGGCGCAACCAACTCCGAAATCGCCCAGCAGCTAGTCATATCCGAGGTGACGGTCAAGAGCCATATCGGACGCATTTTCGTTAAACTCGATCTGCGAGACCGGGCCGCGGCCATTGTGTACGCCTACGACCATGGCATCGTGACGCCCAAATAGGTTTACTGGGTTTACTTCTCGCGAAGCGCCGCAATGGCCTCGTGGAGCTCTTCAAGCTCGCGCCGCAGATAGTCGCGGGTGGCGACCTCGCCAACCGCCAGCCGGAGGGCCGCTAGCTCCCGCGCCAGGTATTCGGTATCAGCCTTAGTTTGTTCGGCCCGGCGCCGGTCCTCTTCCAGCGACACCCGGTCGCGGTTCTCCTGGCGGTTCTGGGCCAGCAAGATCAGTGGTGCGGCATAGGCGGCCTGGGTAGAGAACGCGAGGTTAAGCAGGATGAACGGGTATGGATCCCATTGCATCTGTATCGCGAAGAGGTTCAAGATAATCCACACGATGACGAACACCGTCTGCATGGCGAGGTATCGCCCGGTGCCGAGGAATCGCGCGACGTTCTCGCCGACCCTGCCGACCGCCTCGACATCGAGATTTAGGGACAGCCTGCGCGAGGACCGCGGCGTGTCGAGCCGCTGCCGTGCCGACGCCTCACTCATCAGCGGTCACCCCCTGACACGGCCTCGGGTTCTTCGGCGCGCCAGCCATCGGGCATCAGGTGATCCAGTACGTCGTCGACTGTGACGGCTCCGAGCAAGTGACCATCCCTGTCGATTACCGGGCCGCACACCAGGTTGTAAGCGGCGAAGTAACGGGTCACCTCGGCCAACGGCGCCTCGGCATCCAGATAGGGCAGGTCGGTATCGAGGATGCCGCCGACCATCGCGTAGGGGGGTTCGCGCAGCAGCCGTTGCAGGTGCACACATCCGAGATAGCGGCCGGTGGGAGTCGCCGTGGGTGGCCGGGCCACGAAAACCAGCGAGGCAAGCGCCGGTGTCAGGTCCGGATCACGCACACGGGCAAGAGCTTCGGCGACGGTGGTGTTGGGGCTCAGGATCACTGGCTCCGGCGTCATCATGCCGCCGGCGGTGTTGGGGGAGTGTGTGAGCAGCCGGCGGACGGGTTCGGAGTCCTCCGGATCCATCAGTGCCAGAAGCGATTCAGCCTCGGCTGGCGGCAGCTCGCCCAGCAGGTCGGCAGCGTCATCGGGATCCATAGCTTCCAGGACGTCCGCGGCACGCTCGTCTTCCAGCTTGGTAAGCACTGCGGCCTGATCATCCTCGGGTAGCTCCTGCAGCACGTCGGCCAGCCGCTCGTCGTCGAAGGCCGCCAGCACCTCATCGCGGCGCTTGGTCGGGAGCTCCCGGATGGCATCGGCGATTTCGACGGGCCGCATACCCTCGAACTGCAGCATCAACTGGGTGACGCCCTGCCCCGGCAGGTTCAGCGAGGACGGTGTCAACCCCTGGATGTGGTGCCAATCGGTGACCTGGACGCCGGTTCGCCGTCCCAGCCGCCGCGGGCTCCGCACGGCCACCCGGGTAACCACCCAGTCCCGGGTGCGTGTCTGCTCGAGGCCTAGGTCCATGACGGTGACGTCCAGATTTCCGAGCTGTTCGAGCTCGGGATCGTCGGTGCGCACGACGGTGTCGAGAACCTGCCCGAGCACCAACGCCTCCCCGGGACGCTGGGCAAAGCGACGTAGTGACACGTTTCCGGTGTTCAGCGTCACCGACCCGGGCTCGATAGCGGTGACGCGCAGCATGGGCACGAAGATTCTTCGGCGCGTGAGCATTTCGACGACGAGGCCGATGACGCGTGGCTGTTTTCGGGTCAGGGCGATGCCGATCACGACATCACGGACCCGGCCGATCGATTCGCCGTCCGGGCCGAGAACGACCAGGCCTGAGAGCCTGGCTGCGAACACCTTGCTCACTGCGGCCATGACAGCAAGATTAGGGGGTGAAACCCGATGGCTTTCCCCCGGCGTCGCGAATCGGCCGGTTTAGGCGCCGATTCCGCCGTACATCAGCGCGATGACGGCATCAGAGAATCGATCGGTGTCCTGCACCTCACCGCCCCGCGATGCGTGCAATCCATTGGCGAGGATCATCCCGGTCACCGCGCGAGCGGTGTTCTCGGTATCGAGATCGGCACGTAAGTAACCCTTCTCGACACCATGGCGTAGATAGGCCGCGGTGAGATGGTCGCTGGCCTCCAGCATCGCGAATACGCGCTCGCGTAACTCGCTGTCGACAGACCCGGCCTCCAGGAGCAGCAGCGGCAGCTGAGGGTTCTCGCGGAACAGGCGTGCAAGAGCGGCGCCGATGCGCACCGACTGTTCCCGGTATTGGTCGATGTCGTCGGCGAGTCCCGCGGCGTTTTCGGCGCTGATCGCCTCAAAGATCCGTCCCGTGACGTTATCGATGACATCCTCGATGATGTCCCGCTTGCTCTTGAAGTACCGGTAGAAGGTCCCATGACCGATCCCGATCCGTCCGGCGATATCCGCGACGCCCGTGGCGTGATAGCCCTGCTCGGAAAAACAAGCGAAGGCCGCGTCCAGAATCTCCTGTCGCAGCTCAAGCTTCTTGCGCTCGGCGCGGCTGAGTGTGGACGACATAGGCAGCGATCCTACCGACCTTGACACTCATCAAGAATGACATATCATTCCAAAGCTGACACGCCATTCCGTTGGAGGTTTGACATGAGCCGTTATCCGAAGATCGAGTTGCAGGGCGCTGTTGTCGTCATTACGGGCGGAGCCCGGGGAATCGGTGCGGCCACCGCACGCCTCTTTGCGGATAGAGGAGCCGACGTCTGGATCGGTGACGTCGACGATGTTGTCGCCAAGGAGACCGCGGACCTCATCCCGCGTGCCCATTCCGGCGCCCTCGATGTCACCAAGCCCGATTCCTGGGCCGAGTTCCTGGTGCAGGTGCGCGCCCAGTCCGGACCGATCGACATCTTGATCAACAACGCCGGAGTCATGCCGCTGGGCGGATTCGTCGAAGAAAACGAGCGCACGACGGACTTGATAATCGACGTGAACATACGTGGCCCGCTTAACGGCGCTCGTGCTGCGCTGCCGGACATGGTCGCCCGGGGGCGAGGCCACCTGGTGAACGTCGCTTCGATGGCCGGCAAGCTCGTAGTCCCCGGCATGGTGACTTACAACGCCTCTAAGTTCGGTGCGGTTGGGCTGTCACTGGCGCTGCGCAGGGAGTACGGAGACTCCGGCGTCAGCATCAGTTGTGTGATGCCGAGCGCGGTCCGGACCGAACTCGCGTCCGGCGCTCCGCTGGGCAAGGGCATGCCGACGGTCGACCCCGAGGATGTCGCCGACGCCATCGTGCGCAGCGTGGAGACCCGCCGCGCGCAGATCTCGGTCCCGGGTTGGCTGGCATTCGGTTGGGCGCTGGTAGACCTGTTTGTGCCCGAACCGGTTGAGCGCCTTGCCCGCCGGCTCATCGACGACCGTCGCGCCTTGACCTCACTCGACCTGGACGCCCGAGGCGCCTACATCGAACGGATCGAGCGGCAGAGCAAGGATCACCAGAAATGAGCCACGCGAGCGACGAATGTAGCCCGAAAGTCATCGTCGTCGGCGCAGGTATGGCCGGAATCGCCATGGGGCACAAGCTCAAACAAGCAGGATTCGCCGACTTCACCATCCTGGAGAAAGGTGATGACGTCGGCGGCGTCTGGTACTGGAATCACTACCCTGGGCTCACATGTGATGTGCCCTCCCAGATGTATCAGTACCCCTTTGCGCCCAAATCCGACTGGGCTCGGGTCTTCTCCACTGGAAGTGAGATTCAGGCATATCACCGCAAGTCGGCCGAGGATCTGGGCGTGATGCCGCATATCCGGTGTGGGCAGGAAGTGACGGCAGCTGAGTTCACCGGATCGGGGTGGCGGGTCACCACCGCCACGGGGGAGACCCTCAAATGCGATTTTCTGATTGCCGCCACCGGTGTGCTGCATCACCCGAACATCCCCGACATCCCTGGGCTGGACAGCTTCGAGGGGGAGGTCGTGCACACCGCGCGCTGGGACGACTCGCTGGCGCTCGAAGGTAAGCGTGTCGCGGCCATCGGTACCGGGTCGACTGGCGTGCAATTGGTTTCGGCATTGCAACCCATTGTCGGCCAGGTGACATCCTTCATCCGAACTCCGCAATGGGTCCTGTGGGCGCCGATGGGGTTGAGGCAACCGAAGCTCGTCACCAAGGCGCTGGAAGCGTTGTCCTCCACCGAACGTTTACTGCGATTCGGCGGGCAGCGTGGCACCGACCTGTTGGTAGACCTCGTGATCAGGCCGACGTGGCGGCGGAGGCTGGCGCAGCAGTACGCGCGGGCCTGTCTGTATTTGATCCGCGATAAAGAGTTGCGCCACAAGCTCACTCCGGATTATGAGCCACTGTGTAAACGGCAGGTGCTATCCGGGTCATTCCACCGTGCAGTACAGAAGCCGAACGTCGAGATCGTCACCGACCGTATCGACCGAGTTACCCCGACCGGAATCGTGACCGTTGACGGCGTCGAGCGCCACTTCGATGTGATTGCGCTGGCCACTGGCTTCGCGGCACACAACTATATGCGTCCCATGAATCTGGTTGGAAAAGACGGATATTCCATCGACGAGGCATGGGAGAAGGGGCCCAAGGCCTACCGGATGACCGCCATCCCCGGTTTCCCGAACTTCTTCACCGTGCTCGGCCCCAACTCGCCGACCGGGTCGATCTGGCTTCAGCACACGGCAGAACGCACCGCCGAGTACATCATCGGCTGGCTGCACCGTTTCGCTCGCGGCGAGATCACCACGGTCGAGGTGACCCGCGAGGCCACCGATGAGTTCAATGACCAAGCCCGCGAGGCGATGAAGCCCACGGTATGGGCCACAGGCTGCAACTCGTGGTACCTCACGGATGACGGATCGGTCGACCTGTGGCCATTCGATCGGAAGACCATGGAGCGCATGCTCGAATCTCCCGAGGAGAGTCACTACATCGTGCAGTGATGCGCGCTAGCGCAGGTTGAACGTCGCCGGGTCCGGGCCGATACGGCCGTCGGATGCGTCGAGTGCGGTGATGCGCTGTACCTCGTCCTCACCGAGCTCGAATCCGAACACGTCGAAGTTGGCCGCAATACGTTCCGGCGTCACTGATTTCGGGATGACGACGTTGCCCAGCTGAAGGTGCCAGCGCAGGATCACCTGGGCGGGAGTCACGTCGTGGGCTTGGGCGATGGCGCCGATCGTCGGGTCATCCAGAATGGTGCCTTGACCAAGCGGAGACCACGCCTCGGTAACGATGCCGTACTCCGCGTGGAAGGCACGCAGCTCGGGTTGGGTGAGTCGAGGATGCAGCTCGATCTGGTTGAGGGCGGGGACTTCTCCGGTCTCGTCGATCAACCGGGCCAGGTCCGACAAAGTGAAGTTGCTGACCCCGATGGCCTTGGCGCGACCGTCGGCCTGGATCCGCTGTAAAGCCTTGAAGCTCGCTACGTACTCGTTGAGCTCGGGTACCGGCCAGTGGATGAGGTACAGGTCCACGTAATCGGTGCCCAGCCGTGCCAGGGACGCGTCAAACGCGCGCAGGGTGCTGTCGTATCCCTGATCGGAGTTCCACAGCTTGGTAGTCAGGAAGACATCCCCCCGAGCAAGGCCGGACTCCGCGATGGCGCGGCCGGTGCCCTCCTCGTTCTCGTACACCTTCGCGGTGTCGATGCTGCGATATCCGACCTGCAGAGCGGTGGCAACGGCCGCCGCTGCGCCGTCACTGGGCACCTGCCAGACGCCGAAGCCGAGCTGGGGAATCGTAGTACCGGCGTTGAGGGTCACATTCGGGACTTCTTGGGCTTCCGTCACGGTCAACGCAACACGAGGCGACGCCGAGTATTCCCGACCACCTCCGCTAAAACGAAACGCCCCGCACCCAATCTCTGGGAACGAGGCGTTTCTGTGGTGCGCCGTCAGGGGCTCGAACCCCGGACCCGCTGATTAAGAGTCAGCTGCTCTACCAACTGAGCTAACGGCGCGTTAACGTGCGTGGACGACCTTAGCAGCCCCGGTGCCCGTAACGAAAATTGTGAACCGCACGATAGCCCGATCGCGTCGATTGAGGTCGTCGTCAACCACCGAGAACCCGTACAATCATTGCTGAATTGCATGCATCAAGATTCATAGGGAGCAAAGCATGACCCAGGGTCGTCCCCGCCTGCTTGTTGGCGCGCGCCGACGGTGGGCTGCCGCGCTTGTTCTCCCTGTCCTGGCGATGACTGTGCTGGCCGGATGCGCCGGCGCCACGACCCAGGAATCACCGAAAGTCATTGACAAGGCAACGCCTTACGCGGATCTGCTGGTGCCCAAATTAGCGATGTCGGTCAAGGACGGAGCCGTCGGCGTGCCGGTCGATGCGCCGGTCACCGTGACCGCAGGCGAAGGTGTGCTCGGGAGCGTCGCCATGGTCAACTCCGATGGCAAAGAGATTACCGGCGCAGTTGGCCCCGACGGCGTCACGTGGTCGACCACCGAGCCGCTCGGTTACGACAAGCAGTACACGATCAGCGCCGATGCCCGCGGGCTTGGCGGTGTGGCCCGCGCCAATGCGACATTCCGCACCCATTCGCCGGACAACATGACCATGCCCTACGTCGTGCCGGGAGACGGCGAAGTGGTCGGCGTCGGTCAGACTGTGGCCATCCGGTTCGACGAGAGCATCCCGAACCGGGCCGCGGCCGAGAAGGTCATCAAGATCACCACCAACCCGCCCGTCGAAGGCGCGTTCTACTGGCTGAACAGCCGCGAAGTACGTTGGCGCCCTGAGACATTCTGGACTTCGGGGACGACTGTCGATATCAACGTCAACACCTATGGGGTAGACCTGGGTAACGGCGTCTTCGGCCAGGACAACGTGACCTCACGCTTCTCCATCGGCGACGCCGTGATCAGCCGCGTGGACGACACCAACAAGGTTGTCAACATCGAGCGCAATGGCGAGATCATCAAGACCATGCCGACGTCCATGGGCAAGGACAAGGCGCCCACCAGTAACGGCACCTACATCATCGGCGAGCGATTCAAGGATCTGATCATGGACTCGTCGACCTATGGCGTCGCGGTCAACTCGCCCGATGGATACCGCACCAAGGTGCAATACGCCACCCAGATGTCGTACAGCGGGATCTACGTACACGCCGCCCCGTGGTCGGTCGGCGCGCAGGGCCGCACGAACACCAGCCACGGCTGCCTGAATGTCAGCACCGCGAACGCAAAGTGGTTCTACGAGAACACTAAACGCGGCGATATCGTGATCGTGTCCAATACCGTCGGCCCGGTGCTATCCGGCACTGAGGGCCTGGGCGACTGGAACATCCCGTGGTCGGAGTGGAAAGCCGGAAACGCCCGGGCATAGCCGCTTTCGTGATGTCGAACTACCCCGCTGAGCCGACGATCGATTTCGAATTGTCGCGGTCGCGGTAAGCTGACTCCAGGATCGACGGGATACTTTCGAGCTTGCCGTGCACGCCCATCAGCTGCTCCAGGATTGAGATGCGCTGCTGACCAACCTCTTCCACGGACCGGCGGGCCTGCTCAAGGCGCCGTTCAATCTGCTCGTCAGCCAGCCGCAAGCGGTGGTCGGCCTCATCCCTGGTGTCTGCGAGCCTCTTCTCGCACTCGGCCTGGAGGCCGCGCCGCTGCTCGTCGACGGCCGCCTGTGTGTCGGTGCGTAATTTGGTCAGCTCTTCGTCCAGCTCCGTCTCGGCCTTCTCGCGTCGCTTGGCCTCCGCGGCGCGTAGCCGCTCGGACTCGCTCACTGCCTGGGCGACAATCTGATTGGCTTCCTCGCGGGCGCGCGCCATTAAATCGGTGTATTCGGTCTCCAGCGCGCTCTGCCGGACCGCCATCTCTGCCAGCATTTCCTTGTGCTTGGTACGCATGACTTCGGCGTCAGACTTGGCGGCGGCGACCAGGGCGGCCGACTCGGTGCGCGCCTCGCGCTGCATCTCGGTGACTTCATCGACGGCGATGCGGAGCATCTTGGCCATCCGATCGGTCATCGCATGCGCGGACGGTGAGGTGTCATTGAGCGTGGACACCTCGTCCTTGAGCGACGTGATCTGCTTGGTGGTGTCCTCGAGCCGGCTCTTGAGGGTCTCCACGTCGTTCAGCCCGGACTGGTGCATGATCGTCAGTCGGCTGATGTATTCGTTGACCTCAATCGGGTCATAGCCGTTACGGGTCCGGGTGAAGTTCCGAGTGGACTCATTGATAGTGGATGCAGTCACGGGTACCCCTCGAAACAGGTGCGGAAGTGGGAAGGCATTAGCCCGCCGAGAGTATGGCACGCGTCACCAGTTCCCGTACATAGATGTTGGTAAACAGTGGAACGCGGTGTACCCAGATTGGTCTAGGTCGACATGCCAGGTCATAGGGCTGGCATCGCCTAAGCGGACAGCGAGGGAAGGGCCTCAGCATGTGTGGCCGAAGTTCCCCGTTGAAGGCACGTCGTCTTGTTTCGGTTTGCTTGAGATTTCTGACAACAGTCACTGTCGATCTGTGTTTTTCAGGTCGGCCAGTTTGCCGTGGATGGAGTCGCGAACCGTATGGGCTATAGCCGACGTTTCCTGAAATTGATCTTGATTGCGTAATGCCAGGTAGCGAGGGTGAGCACTACTCGATCGCGGCGGGGGACAAGGCGCCATGACAAACAGAAACGCCGTCTACCTGAGTAGACGGCGTTTCTGGTGCTGGGGTGGCTGACGGGGCTCGAACCCGCGACATCCAGGATCACAACCTGGTGCTCTACCAGCTGAACTACAGCCACCATTACCGCGTGACGCGGCGTGAAAGATCTTAACCGGTAATGGTGCCTTCGGCCGAATCGGTATCCAGGCCTGCCACTATGGCGACAATGTCACTGGTGGAGGGCCCAGGATCGGGGACGAAGGCCGCGCGACGGTAATAGCGCAACTCGCGGATCGACTCCTTGATATCGGCGAGGGCCCGGTGAGCCAAGCCCTTGTCCGGCTGTCCGAAGTAGATCCGTGGATACCAGCGGCGGCAGAGCTCCTTGATGGAGCTGACATCGATCATTCGGTAATGCAGGTAGTCGTCGAGCTGCGGCATGTCCCGGGCGATGAATCCGCGATCGGTGGCGATGGAGTTCCCGGCCAGGGGGGCGGTCTTGGCCGACGGCACATGCTCGCGGATGTAGGCGAGCACCAGCGCCTCGGCTTCCTCGAGGCTGACTGTCGACTTGCGGACCTCGTTGGTAAGTCCAGACTTGGCGTGCATGTTCGCCACCACGAGAGGCATCGCGGCCAAGGCCGCGTCGTCGGCGTGAATGACGAGGTCAACGCCCTCGCCGAGGATGTTGAGATCGCCGTCTGTGACGAGGGCGGCGATCTCGATCAGTTTGTCCGAGCCGAGCTCAAGCCCGGTCATTTCGCAGTCGATCCAGACCAGTTCATCGCGTGGGGCACTCACAGTCTGACCACAGTAGCCGCACACCATCGCACTCGGCGATGACGGCGCGCCCACGGGGCATTAGGGTCGTGGCCATGGCCGAGCAGACCACCGCGGGATCCACGCCCGCACAGCAGATCGCCGCCGGATACGCCACCACGGGTCAAGCACTGGAACTGGGGTCGGTCGTCGTTGACGGCACCGTGGATCCATCCGCGCGCATCCGCATTCCGTTGGCGACGCTCAACCGGCACGGCCTGATCGCCGGGGCTACCGGTACCGGTAAGACCAAGACCCTCCAGGTGATCGCCGAACAGCTCAGCGCCGCGGGAGTTCCCGTCGTGATGGCCGACGTCAAGGGCGACCTATCTGGACTGTCCAAGCCGGGTGAGGCCAACGACAAGTCGGCCCAGCGGGCCAAGGACACCGGCGACGACTGGGCTCCGACGGGCTTCCCGGTCGAGTTCGTGTCCCTGGGCACCAACGGGATCGGTGTGCCGGTCCGCGCCACCATCCGGAGCTTCGGGCCGATCCTGCTCTCAAAGGTACTGGGGCTCAATGCAACCCAGGAATCCACGCTGGGGCTGATCTTCCACTGGGCCGACCAGCAGCAGCTTCCGTTGCAGGACCTGAAGGATCTACGCGCGGTCATCACTCACCTGACCAGCGATGAGGGCAAGGCGGACCTGAAAAACCTCGGTGGTGTCTCGGCGGCGACTGCCGGCGTGATCCTGCGAGCGCTGATCAACCTGGAGGCCGACGGCGGCGACACGTTCTTCGGCGAGCCCGAAATCGATCCGAACGATCTGATGCGTACATCCGGAGACCAGGGCGTCATTACGCTTGTCGAGCTGGGGGCGCAGGCCGCGCGACCGGTTCTGTTCTCCACCTTCCTGATGTGGATTCTGTCCAACCTGTTCACGAGGCTGCCCGAGGTCGGCGATGTCGACAAGCCCAAGCTGGTCTTCATCTTCGACGAGGCGCACCTGCTATTCGCCGACGCGTCGAAAGCGTTCCTGGAGCAGGTGGAGCAGACCGTCAAGCTCATCCGGTCCAAGGGTGTCGGCGTGTTCTTCTGCACCCAGCTGCCCACCGACGTGCCCAACAATGTGCTGTCGCAGTTGGGTGCGCGCGTTCAGCACGCGCTACGCGCCTTCACTCCCGAGGACCAGCAGGCCCTTGCCAAGACCGTCAAGACATACCCCAAGACGGATGTGTACGACATGAGCACGGCACTGACGTCGCTGGGCATCGGCGAGGCAATCGTCACGGTGCTCTCCGAGAGGGGTGCGCCGACGCCGGTGGCGTGGACTCGGATGCGCGCGCCGCGTTCGCTGATGGCCGCCATCGGTGACGACGCCATCAAGGCTGCCGCCGCGTCCAGCCCCCTGCAATCCAAGTACGGCCAGACTGCCGATTCGCGATCTGCCTTCGAGATCCTCGCCGAGAAGGCAGCTCAGGCAGCGCAGGACGCCCCCGTCGAGGAGGCTCCTGCGAAGAGGAGCGGCAAGCCCGCACCTGAGAAGGACAGCTGGTGGCGGCGCGTGCTCAGCAACAGGAGCTTTCAGAGCTTCCTCAGCGCTCTGGGCAAGCAACTTATCCGCAATATGGGTAAGCGTCGTTAAGTAGGTCGTTGACTGTGCGTCCAGGGGCGGATTGTCGCGATAGATCGCGCATAATCGCCGCTGAGACCTAGGCGCCCGCCGCCCTGACCGATTGTGGGACAAAGTCCTTGGGCAGCATGAGTGATCGCCGCCAGAGTCGCTGGACCAGTCGGCCTTCGATCATGTTGGCCTCGTCCATGGCTCGGACGAGGCGCTCGCCGAAGAACCTGAGGTTCGCGTGATAGTGCGGATTGCGTAGCGCTGCCCACGCTGCACGCAGGGGTGGAAGACCCGCGTCGCGGTACACCGCGGGCTGCACCATGACCAGTGGAACCACTGCGGCGCCGGCGGCAACGATCAAGCGCTCCACGGCCATTCGGGTGCGGCCGGTTCTTTCGACGGCACCGTTCAGAGCCGTGCGGGCGTAGCTGATATGCCGCGCTTCCTCGATGACGTGGATCTTGGCAATCGCCCGGGTACGTGGCTGGAGCGTCTCGTCGTTCATGGTCTGGCGCTGCAACCGGTCCAGTATTTCCTCGACCATGAGCATCATCGAGAAGATCGTCGCGGACAGCGGCGCGAGCGCGGTGATGCCCACCAACGCCCGGGCGATCATGGGCGGGTCATAGCTGCGATCGCTGAGTGTGCTGATCTGGCGGCCGAACATCACCGAGTGACGGCACTCGTCGGCGACCTCGGTCAGTGCGTATTGCGCTGTGGCGCTGCGGGGATCGCTCACCGAGGCCAGCTTGAGCATGGGATGCATCAACGCGCTCTCGGCGAGGATGCCCCAGCTGGACAGGGCTGATGCCTCCAGGCGTCCGAGCCGTATCTTCTCTTCCTCGGTGAGCTTGTCGAAGATCTTCGTGCCGTACAGGGTGATGTACTTATCGGGTACATAGCGCAGGCCGGGAACGTCGGGCGCATCCCAGTCGATATCCACTTCCGGGTGATACGAGCGCTCGACCGAGGAGCGCAGGAGTCGGACGGCCGTGCGCTCGATGGGCGATTCGTTCAGGGCGTTGGACGTCTCTGACATGACATGCCTCCCGCTGTTCGGTGGCCGGCTACCCGCCATATTGTATGTAGTACTGAAAAGTACCGGGTACTTCTAGTATCGTCAACGGCATGTCAGTCAACGGTGATGCCCGGCGTGATCGCTGGACGCAACACAAGGTCCGAGTGCGCAGGAAGTTCGTCGTCGCCGCGCTGGCCGCAATAGAGGAGAAGGGCCCGTCGGCCACCGTGGATGATGTCGTCCGCGCGGCGCACTCCGCTAAACCCAAGCTGTACAGGCATTTTGAGGACCGCACCGATCTCTTCGACTCGGTCGCGCACGCCATGGTGGCGGCTATTCGGCGCCAGCTGACTGCGGCCGCCGATATTCGTGTTCCGCCGCGTGAGTCCGCGCAACGCGTCGCATGCCGTTTCATCGATCTGGTGGAGCAGTTCCCGCAGTCAACGCGCTTTCTCTTCGAGCATCAGATGGTGAGTGTGCGCGGCAAGCTTGCCCCGGCTCTTCGGGAAGATGGCGCTGTTGCCGAACTCGCGGCGGCGATCTCGTCGTTACTGGAACGTGTCAACGTGCACCCGGCCGGTGCCGATCAGCTGGCCGCCGCGTTGGTCGGCACAGCAGCCACGACGGCGTTGTGGCGGGTGGCTCAGGCCGCCACACCGGGTGAGGCCGTCAGGGAGCGCCTCGCCGAGACGTTGGGAGCTTCGGTCGACGTGTTCCTGCGGTCGAAGGGCGTCATTGTGGATCCGGATCAAGCGCTTGACACCGGAAAGCTCGAGACTGCCCGGGCCGCACTGCTCGACTTGCGGGGCGACGGTTAGTCGCCGAGCTTCTTGTAGAAGCTCCCCACGATCGGCGCGACGATGGCGCGTGGGGCGTAACCCGCGGCTATCGACATCACCTTGGACGTGATACCGGGGACGACGCGCATCTTGTTGCGTTCCAAGGCATTCAGAGATATCCGTGCGGTGTACTCCCCGTTGATCCACAAGAAGTCAGGAACCACCTTGTCGACGATCGACGCCTCCGAGGGGTCGGGTTCGACGGTGCGCACCGGTCCGGGCGCCAGCAGCGTGACATGCACGCCGGTGCCCTTGAGTTCACCGCGCAGCGACTCGGAGAAGGTGTTCGCGAATGCCTTGGTTGCCGCGTAGGTGGCGTTGTTGGGGATGGGGGAGTTACCGGCCGCCGAACCCGAGGTCAGAATGCCGCCGGCGCCGCGCTTGAGCATGCCGGGCAGCACGGCCAGCGTGAGGTCATGCACCGCAATAGCGTTGAGCTGCACCTGCTTGCGCTCGCCCTCGGGGTCCAGGTCGCGGATCGGTCCGAACGTCGCCGTCCCGGCGTTATTGCACAGGATCGAGATATTGCGTTCGGACAGCTCCTTGCACAGAGCGTCGCGGGCCCCGGTGTCCGCGAGGTCCACCGCACGTACCTCGACGATCACCCCGGTTTTTTCGGTCAGGGTGTTCGCAAGGTCATTGAGGATCTCGCCGCGGCGGGCGGTGATGATGAGGCTGTGTCCGCGGGTGGCAAGCTCTTCGGCGAGCGCCGCTCCGATCCCTTGGGAGGCTCCGGTGACGACAGCGCGGGCATCGGGACTGGGTGCGGGTATTGGCATGGCGCAATCGTAAAGGTTGCCGATCGGTCGCCAAGCTACTCTGGTCGGTGATGAGCATGCCTGGCGTCGATGAGCCGATGGGACGTCAAGACCCGGGCAGCGATCGAGAATTGGACCCTGCGTCCTCACGTAGTCGGATAGTTGCCTGGGCATTGTTCGACTGGGGCTCGGCGGCCTTCAACACCGTCATCGTGATGTTCATCTTCACGCCGTACCTCACCGGTCGGGTCGGCGCCGGGATGCCCGACGGTGTACCGCAGGGCCTACTCGGTTGGATGATGGGTGTGGCTGGGGTACTGGTCTTCCTGCTCGCCCCGGTGACCGGGGTATGGGCGGATACGCCACAACGGCGCCGCACCGCGCTGGCGACGCTCACTGCCATGGTCGTGGTGATTGCCACCTCGATGAGCCTGGTGCGCGAAGACAACCGCTACCTCTGGCTGGGCCTCGGGTTGTATTGCGCGGGTTCGGTGTTCAACGAGCTGGCCCAGGTCCCCTATAACGCGATTTTGCATCAGCTCACCACACCGGCGAATGCCTCACGCGTCTCCGGATTCGGTATGGCCGCCGCCTATATCGGCGGTGTCGTCGTCCTGCTCATCTGCTACGTGTGCTTCATCTCGGGGGACGGGCCGACCCGTGGCCTGTTTCAGATACCGGCCGCCGACGGATTCGACGTGCGCGTATCCGCTGTGCTGGCGGCCGTGTGGTTCGCAGTGTTCGCCCTGCCGCTGGTGCTCAGCCGGCCGGTTGTCGACCTGGAGGCCCCGCCGCCCAGTTCGCCCGGTGTCCTCGGGGTGTACCGGGAGCTGTGGCGTGACCTCGTCGAGCAGTGGCATCTGGATCGGCGAATCATTTACTTCCTGATCGCGAGCGCGATCTTCCGCGATGGGTTGGTGGCGATGTTCGCACTGACCCCGGTGATCGCCAACGCCGTATTCCACTTGTCCGGTGCCGATATCACGTTGTTCGGGGTCGCCGGGAACGTGATGGCGGCATTCGGAGCGGTCGTGGGCGGATTGCTCGACACTCGATTCGGTTCCAAACGGATCATCATCGGGTCGCTGGCCGCGATCGTCGCGCTCGGCACAGCGATGATCGGTATGACAGGTCCGTCCGCATTCTGGATCTGCGGGCTGGCTATCGCAGCCTTTGTCGGGCCACCTCAGTCGGCAGCCCGAACACAGGTCTTGCGGATGGCGCCGGCGGGTCGGGAAGCGTTCGTCTTCGGCCTGTACACGATGACCGGTCGAGCCGTCTCATTCGTCGGTCCATGGCTATTCGCCACTTTTGCACTGGTATTTCAGGCCACCCGTGCGGGTATTGCGGGGCTGGTGTTGATGATCGGATTGGGCATGGTGGCGCTGATGTTCGTGCAGGTGCCCCGCTACCATCCGGCCACGGGTGAGAACGTCAGCGGCGCAAGCTAGCCCGTGCCGCTGCAGGTGGCCATTTTCCCCGAAGTGGTGCTTTTCTTGGTGCCGTTGATCATCAGGCTGCACGACACCTCGTGAGACAGGTCGCTGCCGATCACCATCGCGGTCTGCACCTGCTGGATGCTCATCTTGACTTCCTTGCGCCAGGGTAGCTTGACGTTGAACTCCGTCTGCAGCGACCCGGTGGCGTCGAAGTAGGTGATGTTGAAGGCGTACCCCGTGCCCCCCACCTCGTAGACGACCGTCTCCGTCGCGGCCTGGCTGCCGTTGTTGGGTGGGTTCACCGGAATCGGCGGGATGGTGAAGCTCGGTATCGACGGAAGGCTCGGCATCGTGGGGGCGGTCGTCGTCTGCGTCCGGGTGGACGGAGTGGCGACGACCGTTGGCGGCCTGTCGTCTTCGCGTTGAATCAGGACGAACAGCGTGATGATTAGCGCGATGATGACGACCAATGCGCCGATGCCGACTACCCACAGCCAAAAGGTGTTCGACCGCCGCGGCGGCTCAGGATTCTGGGGCGGAGGACCGTACGAACCGTACTGCTGTGGCAGCACCGCCGTTGGGTTCGGCTGGGAGCTGCTGGCGAGCGCGGGGTACTCGAATGCTTGTGAGGCGTACGCCGGATCATCGGGGTAATCCACCGGCTGCGAGGACTGCGACCACGAACCGTATGAGCCGGAGCCGCCCGAGGCGGCCGCACCGGTGCGGCGGTTGCTGTCCATGGCCGCAAGGGTACCCGTCAAGCCATCAATGCAGGTGAAAGCCGGTCAGATGTGTTTTCGGCGGTTCGTCGCGGAACGTCGGCGAATGGTGAAAATCGACTGTGATCCCGATCACTCTGAGGCACGCTAAAGTCTGACGGTGACCACCTCGCCCGCCACGCCCGAGTCGCCGCCGAAGCCCAAGAAGGACAGAACGCACTGGCTGTATATCGCGGTTATCGTCGCCGTGGTACTCGGTGTGATCGTCGGCATGCTGTGGCCGGGGTTCGGGAAATCGGTGGGTGTGCTCGGCGAGATCTTTGTGAGCCTCATCAAGATGATGATCAGCCCGGTGATCTTCTGCACGATCGTGCTGGGCATCGGTTCGGTGCGCAAGGCGGCCAGTGTGGGACGCGTCGGCGGGTTGGCCTTCGTGTATTTCCTGGCGATGTCGACCGTGGCCTTGGCCATCGGTCTGGTCGTGGGCAACCTGCTAGCGCCCGGTACGGGCCTGCATATCTCCGGGGCGAATCAAGGAGCGGGTGCCAAGTACGCCGACCAGGCCCATGCGGCCGGTGGAACCTGGCATTTCATCAAATCGATTGTGCCGGAGACCATGTTCTCGGCGCTGACCTCCGGCAGCGTGCTGCAAACATTGTTCATCGCGTTGCTGGTCGGGTTCGCGGTGCAGGCTCTCGGATCCACCGGCGAGTCGATCGTGCGCGGTATCGGAATGCTGCAGAAGCTGGTCTTCAAGGTCCTCATCATGGTGCTCTGGCTGGCGCCCATCGGCGCTTTCGGTGCCATCGCCAATGTGGTGGGCCAGACGGGCTGGGAAGCCGTGACCCAGCTCGGCACGCTCATGCTCGGCTTCTATGCGACATGCGTGATCTTCATCTTCGGTGTGCTGGGCTCGCTGCTCTGGGCGGTAGCGCGGGTATCGATCTTCAAGCTGGTGCGGTACCTGGCCCGCGAGTACCTGCTGATCGTCTCAACCTCGTCCTCCGAGTCGGCTCTGCCACGGTTGATCGCGAAGATGACCCACCTCGGGGTCGAGAAGTCGACGGTGGGAATCGTTGTCCCGACCGGGTACTCGTTCAACCTGGACGGAACGGCGATCTATCTGACGATGGCCTCTTTGTTCGTCGCCGACGCGATGGGTAAGCCGCTGGCGATCGGGGAGCAGATCTCGCTGCTGGCGTTCATGATCATTGCCTCCAAGGGTGCGGCCGGGGTGACCGGTGCTGGAATGGCCACGCTGGCAGGTGGATTGCAAAGCCATCGCCCCGAGCTGCTCGACGGGGTAGGCATCATCGTCGGCATCGACCGGTTCATGTCCGAGGCGCGTGCCCTGACCAACTTCTCCGGTAATGCGGTGGCCACACTGCTCGTCGGCACGTGGACCAAGACGACGGATCCAGACCGGATCAAGACGGTGCTCTCGGGTGCCGATCCGTTCGATGAGACCACCATGCTCGACGATCACGCGGTGGAGGAGCCCGCCGAAAAGGTATCTAGCCAGGCGTCAATCTGAGATCGACCTTCTCCTCACGTGCACATCACGGCCAGCAGTGGCATGCTGGATAGAGGTAGTCGATAGGAGTTCGCCAGGTCAGATTCGTTACCTCAGTTGGTTATTGGGTCAGTCACTCAGGTGTGCATGACCCCTGGGGAACGCCATCGGCGACCAACCGCGATTGCCGAATGACGCAGGAGGCGTAATGAATACGCTCAATGTACTGACGAAGACGACATTGATCTGGGCGCCGGGCACCTGGGAAGCCGATGCCGCCGATACCGCCGGGGAGAACCCGGCTGAGGACCGAGCGTTCGGGCTGGGATTGTGGCTGGTGGATTGGCGATTTCCTGACCGGCTCGATCAGAATCGTTGGAGCTTCAAGGTTCTCGTTCCCCCGGGATACACCGGTTCGTTCGGTCCGATACCGGGTGGCGGCAAACCGCCGAACTTTGAGGGGCTGTCCTATCAGGAGTCGATCGAGGCAGGCCTCGACTACGCGGTGGATGTCGTCAACCGGACGCCGGGCCCGCTGGTCGTGGGTGGCTATAACCAGGGCGCCGAGCTCGCGGCACGGCTAGCGCAGGAATTCGTCAATGGTCGCTTGGCCACCCGAGCCAATGACCTGCATGCTGTGGTGACTTTCGGAAACCCCCGCCGTGCCAAGGGCCGTGAAATTCAGTGGCAGCCGACGCTCGCCTATGAGGGCATCGGAAACGACGAGCCCGGTGGTGGATTGACCGCGCCGGTGCAGTGGTGGGACTACTGCTTCCCGGCGGATATGTATGGCAACGCGAACCCGGAAAGTTTCCTGCGATTCGGATACGACGTGCTGACCGATCTGCAGCTTCACAACCCGTGGGAGTTGGCCGGCAGGTTGGCGGAGGTGGTGACCTCTGGCGAGCTGCTGCGGCAGCTGGACCTGCACCCCGACAGCTGGTGGTGGCGAATCACCCATCCGGCCACATACTTCAGCATCGGACGCAAGACCGCCAACACCATTGCGGCGGTGAATGAGTTCCTCGTGACCGGGGCCCACGGCCACTATCACGATGAACCCCTCTGGGAGGACGGACCGGTCCCGATCTGGCATGCCATCGGTCAGCTGAATCAGCTCGCCGGGCCCTCCGCGATGGCCGCGTAGCGCGTCAGTTCATCCGGTACGGGAAGTTGGCGACGATTGCGTCGGTGCGGTCAATGAGGCTGGCCGTCAGCACGATACCGGTCTGATTGTGCAGGATCTGGTGCCAGCGTCGCCGGGTCTTGATCTCCGTGATGAGCACTGTCACCTGGCGGCCGTCGCACTGCCGCTTCTTGACATACTCGACCAGCGGGGTCACCAGGGACCGGTGCTTGGTGGGTAGGACGACGAGCTCGAGCCCCGGATTCCATTGATCCCAGCGTTTGGTAATTGCCTCGGCCTTCTGATCGGTGCGGCTGATGATGACGGGGACCACCTCGCCACCCATGTGTAGGGCCGCCTCCAACAGCTGGACCGTCCGCTTGTTGATGTCGTCGATCGGCACGATCACCAGGGGGGTCTGATCGGGGGGATTGGGGGTAAGCGTAGGTAATTCATCCAGCGCCAGTTCACGTTTGACACCTAGATAGTAGTTTTCGGTCCGTCCAAACACCAGAATCAACAGCGGGATAACGATCAGCAACAGCCAGGCGCCCTCAGTGAACTTGCTGGCGAAGAAGACCACCATCGCCACGGCCGACAACGCGGCGCCGAATCCGTTGAGGGCGGCCTTCCAGTGCCAGCCGGCAGTGCGTGCGCCGAACCAATGTTTGACCAAACCGGTTTGACAGATGGTGAATCCAATGAACACGCCGATCGCAAACAGCGGTAACAATCGGTGGGTATCGGCATCACTCGCGATGAGAATCAAGGCCGAGAACGCCGCCAGTGCTGCGACACCGTATCGGTAGACCGGCTTCTCCGCGCGCAGCCCGAACAGGTGGGGCATCCGGTCGTCCTTGGCGAGCAGGCTCATCAGCACCGGCAGTCCACCGAAACTGGTGTTGGCGGCGAACCCGAGAATCAGCGCCACGGTCACATTCGTGATGTAGAAGGGCAGTCCGGTGCCAAAGGCCGCCGCGGAAAGCTGCGCAAGGATGGTGACGTCGCCGCGGGGAACCACATGGTGAGACTTGATGAGGATGCTGAGTCCGATCAACATGGCGCCCAGCAGGACTCCGAGGGCAACCTCGGTGCGCTGGGCCCGCTTGATGGCGGGCGTCCTGAATGCGGGGACGCCGTTGGCGATGGCTTCCACACCCGTCAGCGACGAACACCCGGCTGCGAATGCCTTGAGAACCAGGATGATTCCTAGCGCGCTGATCGGTTCGATGGGGCCGAGGTCCTTACCGATGACGGCGACCGGGGTGGAGTGCGCCAGCCCGAAGACGATGACCGCCAGGATGCAGACGATGAAAACGAATGTCGGAAGCATCAGCACCTTGGCCGATTCGCTGACGCCGATCAGGTTGAGACACGTGAGGATCGCCAGGCCGATCAGCGTGATGGACAGCAGATGCGGGGCCAGGTTAGGGAAGGCGCTCGCCAGGCTTGCCGCCCCTGCCGACAGGCTCACCGCGACGGTCAGCACGTAGTCGACGACCAGGCTCGCGGCCGCCACCAGGCTCGCTCCACGGCCGAGATCTTTCTTGGCGACGGCATACGAGCCCCCGCCTTCGGGGTGTACCGCGATCACCTGCCGGTAGGAGAAGACGAGCACGATGAGCAGCACCGTGATTGCGATGGCCACCGGCAGGGTGAAGGCGATGGCACCGGCTCCACCGGCGATCAGGGCGAGCACGATGGCCTCCGGGCCGTAGGCCACCGAGGACAGCGCGTCAAGGGACAGCGCGGCGAGACCGCCGACCGAGGTCAGTTTGTGGGCGTCGTCCTTGAGGACACGTCGCAGGCGCGGATCGGCAATACGCTGCGGCCGGGCAGGGGAAGAAACCACCGGGGGAGAGTAGACCCCGAAGCTGCGAATTTAGGGGTTCTTAGCGACATCTTGAGGTGTCCGGAGTGCTGGTCGCCGGGGCATCAGAGTGGTGTCAATCACGATGACATCGGCGAACCTATGTCCCGCGAGGTCAACGGATGTAGACTCCGTCGCATGAAGGCACTCAGTCTTACTGCGATGATCGCCATGGGAGCGGGAGCCGCCGCGATCGCCATGGCCTCCCCGGCTCACGCCGATGACGTCAGCTTCAACGAGACGCTGCACTCGTACGGCATCTACGCGCCGCCGGACAAGACCGCGTACCTCGGCAAGATTGCCTGCCACCGGCTGGACACTGGCCTGGACAAGGACGCATACCAGTCCACCGAGTTCCTGGCCAAGAACCTCGATCGGAAGTCCAGTACCGAGCAGAAGTGGCAGTTCCTGTCTGCTTCCATCGATGAGTACTGCCCGGAACAGCGGCCAGTCCTAGAGCGCGCGGCCAGCCACACCTGATTCGGCTAGTTCTCCACCGCGCTCAGCGAGCGCGGTGGAGGATTTCGAGCACCTGGGCGACCAGTTCGTCGATATCGGCGCCGGTGGTGTCGAGGACAAGTTCGGGGTCTTCCGGCGCCTCATAGGGTGCCTCCACGCCCGTCAAACCCTTCAGTTCTCCCGCGCGTGCCCGCGCATACAGACCCTTCGGGTCCCGCTTTTCGCATTCGGCCAGCGGTGTGGAGATGTACACCTCGATGAACGGCAGCTTGGCTGCCGCGTTGATGCTGCGCGCGGTTTCCCGGTCGGAACGCAGCGGTGACACCAGCGAGGCCAGCGCGACCACTCCAGCGTCGGCGAACAACCGTGTCAGGTGCGATACCCGACGGATGTTCTCGGCGCGGTCGCCAGGGGAGAACCCGAGGTCATCGGACAAGCCATGACGCAGGTTGTCACCGTCGAGTAGATAGGCCACCTGTCCGGATTCCACCAGTGCGCGCTCGACGGCCACCGCGATGGTCGACTTGCCGGATGCGGGTAGACCGGTAAACCAGATGATCGCACCGCGCTGAGTGGTGCTGTCCCAACGGTATTCGCGATCCAGCGCCGAGGGGTGCCAGCGGATATCGGTGCGCGAGTGCGTCTCCGGTTTGACCTCTCGGGCCTCGATGATGGTTCCGGCGCCGACGGTGTCGTTGGAGCCCTCGTCGATCAGGATGAACGCGCCACTGTCCCTGCTCTCGGTGTAAGAATCGGCCACCACCACGGAGCTGGTGCGCAGGGTCACCGCACCGATGTCGTTGAGCGCCAGCTCAACCGGTCCGTCGAGCTCGTCGAGCGTCTCCGGGTCCAGTCGGGTATGCAGCGCCTGAACTGTGGCCCGCACCGTCCGGGTGCCCTGTTTGAGGGCGAGCCTGTCACCGGCGCGCAGGGGGCCGTTGGTGAACCAGCAGACCGTGGCATCCAGTTCCCGGGCCAGCACCGGCAGCAACGCGTCCTCGGCGCCGCTCACCAGCACATCGCCGCGGCCCACGTCGATATCGTCGGCCAATTCGATCGACACCGATAGCGGAGCGACACCGGTGGAACGGTTTTCGTCAAGAGTGTCGACTACCGTCACCGTGGATCGCGCGCCCGACGGCAGATTCACCACCGTATCGCCGACGCTGAGCGTGCCCGCTGCCAGCCGGCCCGTGTACCGGCGACGCTGATCGGCGGTGGGCCGCGAGACCCACTGCACCGGCAGGCGCAGCTTGGTCGGCTCCGGCTGTGGGGGTGAAAGCTGAACGCCTTCGAGGTATTCGAGCAGCGTCGGTCCGGAGTACCAGGGGGTCTTCTCGGAGCGATGCACTACGTTGTCGCCGTGCTTGGCCGCAATCGGGATGACTGTGATGTCCACCTTGCCGAGCCGATCCGCCAGCAGACGCAGCTCGCGTTCCACCTCGGTGAACCGTTGTGCGTCGAAGTCGACCAGGTCGATCTTGTTCACCGCCGCCACGAAATGCTTGATACCCAACAGCTTTGCGATGCGGGCGTGCCGGCGAGTCTGGCGCAGCACCCCGGCCCGTGCGTCGACGAGCAGGATCGCGACATGCGCGTTGGAGGCGCCGGTGAACATGTTGCGGGTGTAGCGCTCATGGCCGGGGGTGTCGGCCAAGATGTAGCTGCGCTTTTCGGTGGAGAAGAAGCGGTAGGCGACGTCGATGGTGATGCCCTGTTCGCGTTCTGCGCGCAGGCCATCGGAGAGTGCGGCGAGATCGGCCACGCCCTCGTCATCGGTGACGGCTTCGAGGTGATCGACAGGCAGGCTGTCGGTGTCGTGAAGCAACCGCCCGATGAGCGTGCTCTTGCCGTCGTCCACCGAACCCGCGGTGGCAATGCGGAGTAATTGGCGGGTGTCCACCGCAGTCGGTGTTACTTCCCCCGTTGCTTCGCTCGTTTGTGTGCTCATCAGAAGTAGCCCTCTCGTTTCCGATCTTCCATCGCGGCAACGGATGTACGGTCGTCGGCGCGCGTTTCGCCACGCTCGGAGACGGTGGCTGCGGAGATCTCCGCAATCACCTCTTCAATTTCGGTGGCCTGGGAGCGGACAGCGCCGGTGATGGTCATATCGCCGACGGTGCGGTAGCGGACCCATTCGGTGGCGGCCACCTCCCCGCCACGCGGAGTGGTGTACTCGGAGGTGGCCAGCAGGATGCCATCGCGCTCGAACACTTCACGTTGATGGGCGTAGTAAATAGACGGCAACTCAAGGTTTTCCAGCTGGATATAGCGCCAGATATCCAGTTCGGTCCAGTTGCTCAGCGGAAAGACGCGGACCTGTTCACCCTTGCGGATGCGGCCGTTGTACAGCGACCACGGTTCGGGCCGCTGGGCCCGGGGATCCCACTGCCCGAACTCGTCGCGGAAGCTTAGGATCCGCTCCTTGGCACGGGCGCGTTCCTCGTCGCGGCGGGCACCGCCGAACGCGGCGTCGAAACCGCCGGCCTCCAAGGCATCCAACAGGGTTCGGATCTGTTGGCGGTTACGCGAGGCGCCCGGGCCCGGGTCGGCGACCCTTCCGGCGTCAATGGTTTCCTGCACCGAGGCAACGATCAGCTTGTGGCCGTGTCCGGTGGTGCGGCGATCACGGAACTCTACGACCTCGGGGAAGTTGTGCCCGGTGTCGACATGCAGCACCGGGAACGGCAGTGATGTGGGCCGAAAGGCTTTCTCCGCCAATCTCAGCAGGACGATCGAGTCCTTGCCCGCCGAGAACAGCAGCACCGGGCGCTGCAGCTCGGCCACCACCTCACGGATGATGTGCACGGCTTCGGCCTCCAGGAGTCGAAGCTCGTTGACCTGCAATAAATCTGGTGTCGTCGCGGTGTCACTCACAGCGGCAGTCCCTCTCTTTCCGCATCGGCCCGGTATCGGTCCACCCATTCGTCGGATCGCTGATCTGCCTGTCGTTCCAGCACTGGCCGCGGCGCGAGCCGTGGGTCTTGCCCCAGCGCCTCCAGGACGGTGGCGACCACTTGGGTCAGGTTGCGCCACAGGTATGGGTACGAGACGTCGATGGGTTGGATGTTCTCCTCGGCGAACCAGCGCCGCCACCCTGCCTCTTGCGCCTGCAACATCGTGATGACGTGGGCGATTGCCCCGGCGTGGTACTCGGCACGCGCATCGCGCTCGGGATCGGGCCGTCCGCGCCAGACCCGGGTTTGCACCGCACGCCAGAACGAAACTGCCTGAGACACAACATCGGGGCGGTAGACGTGCACGAGGACCGGGTCGCTGCCGACGACGTCGCGGATGGCGGCGAGCAGCCCGTCGCCGGAGCGGTCGGGGAGATCTTCGGCACGGCTGCGTAGCAGCGATGTCTGGTTCCACATGAGCTTGCCGCCCCAGATCCCGTTGGGAGTGCGGCCGACGGTGCGGATGTAATCGCGCCAGATGGTCGCGGGCGCGAGGTCGGGCTTGCCTTCATCCAGTGGATCCAGCAGGCGCAGGATCGACTCGTCGTGGGCGTCGGCGAACCATTCCCGTGGCTGTGGGGACTGGCTCGTTTTCGGGAGGTATTGGAAAAACTCCTGAGGTTCACCGGCCACACCGGTCGCGCGCAGGGATTCCACCAGCAAGGTGCTGCCACTGCGCTGCGAGGCGAGCACCAGATATGCGGTCGGATGGTCGGGCATGCGCAGTAGCCTAACCGCAATTGTTTTCTATTCGCCTAATTGGGTTCGCTCTGAATTGTGCTCACCGCGAATAAAACTATTGCTCGATGCCCCGTTCATCGGCAATGGCGGAACGGTTGGCGCCGGGCCGGCCATGGATGCGCAGGAATGTCTCGGTATAGCGTGCGGAAATACGCGTGCCCGCAAAATTGGAGGGTATGACGTCCAGCGTCTCCTCACGCCAGTCGTTAAGGCGCAGTGCCAGGTCGTCGGCGATGGCTTCAATCTCCTCATTGGCATCGATTCCCAGCAGGTTGTGGGACTCTGTCGGATCGGCGATAAGGTTGTACAGCTCTCGGTGCGGGCGGGGATTGGTGATGTGAGGGGCGACGGCTCGGCCGGGCGGACTATCGGCAATATCCCACGGTAGATCCAGGATTGGCCGCGGCGCGTAATTCTCTATATAGCTGTAATTCTTTGTTCGAATGGCGCGTATGGGATCAAAGGAATCGTGATAAGTCTTCGCGGTGAATACTTCGGAGCGGACCTGCTGTATTTCGCTCGACGGTTTCACGATATTGCTGGCGTGTGAAACTCCCTGCACCTCATTGGGAATTTCCACTCCGAGTAGCTCCACCAGGGTGGGTAGGAGATCGACACCGCTGAAGAGCTCTTCGTACCGGAGGGATTCGGCATCTCGGCCACGCGGAGGCCGCACGATCAACGCGATACCGGTGCCGGCGTCGTACAGAGTGGACTTGGCCCGCGGCAGCGCTGGGCCATGGTCGGTCATGAAGACGACCCAGGTGTTCTCGTCGAGGCCCGTCTCAGTCAACACGTCGAGCAGCTCGCCGACTTTGGCATCGGCCACCGCAATGGAACCGTAGAACTCGGCGAGGTCGGCACGCACTCCCGGGGTGTCGGGCAGATAGTCGGGGACGTTGACCGCCTCGGCATCGGATGGTTCATAGCGCTCGCGCGGAAAGGGGCGATGCGTCTCGAAGAATCCCGCCGTGAGCAGGAACGGCTTTTGGGGTGCATTGCGCAGCCAGCGGGCCGCGCGTTCCACCACGTATTCGCAATACGAATTCGACACGTCGTATTCGTCGAATCCCAGGGTGGCCGGATATGCCGATTCGTGCTGCATTCCGAACAGAGCTGTGTGCCAGCCTGATCCGGCGAGAATATGAGGGAGGGTGCGGACACCGGCCCGGTATTCCCAGCCGTGGTGGGCCAGTCCGATGAGGCCGTTGCTCTGCGGGTACCGGCCGGTGAAAAGCGAACCGCGGGATGGTGAGCACAGCGGTGCGGTGGCGTGCGCGCGGGTGAAGAGGATGCCCTCGGCGGCGAGTTGGTCGAGGCGTGGGCTGGACACGTCGGGATGTCCGTAGACACCGAGATAGCGGCCAAGGTCGTGCCAGTGCACGATCAGAACGTTGTCCCGTGACGCTTCGGTCACTTCGCTCCCTTCCTGAGGTCCGACGATCCACCCAACAGTGTGCCTTCGGAGCCTGGCAACCCTTCAGCTCACCGAGAGCAACTATGTCTCAGCGGGAACCCCAATGCCACGGCGGTGCCCTGAGCATGTCGAGCCCCGCGATCTGCGTCTCGCCCCAGTCCTTGACGAGTTCGAGCCGGACCGCCGCGCCGGCGTCGTCGAATCGGTCCTCGTCGTCGGCGATGATCTCGCGCAGCGGTCGCGCGGCAAGGTGGTCGACGAGAGCGTTTGCATGGGTGATCACCACCACTTGGGTTTTCGCGGCCGCCGCACGGATGAGCGTCGCGAGCGGAGCGATGAGATCAGGATGAAGCGAGGTCTCCGGTTCGTTGAGCACCATCAGCGACGGCGGCTCGGGGCTCAAGAGGGCGGCGGCCCACAACAGGAATCGCAGGGTGCCATCGGACAGTTCCGCCGCGCACAGCGGGCGAAGCAGGCCGGACTGTTGAACTTGAAGATCGAAGATCCCCTCGTGCACGGCGACCGCCACCGCCGCGCCGTCGAAGGCGGCGGCGACAGCCTTGTCCAAGGTGTCATCGGCTGTCTCGATGATGGTCTGGATGGCGGCAGCGAGGTCGCTCCCGTCGTCGGCGAGTACTGTTGTGCGGGTGCCGATCTGCGGCTGACGAGCGGGCGCGAGCGTGTCCACGCGAAACCCGTCGTAGAACCGCCAGCGGCGGAGCGTGTCCCGGACCGCACCCAATTCCGGGAACCTGCCAGGGAATTCGGACAGCACGCTGCGATACGTGGGCAATGAACGGCTGAAGCCCTCGAATCCACGACCGGAATCGGAACGGGCTTCTACGACGGGGCGGGTCCGCCGCACGAGGGTCGAGCCCGGGCGCAATGCGGGCCCGGTGAACACGGCCTCGTGCTTGATCTCGGGGTCGCGGTTGAAGGCCGAGTCCTTTATTGGTACTGGGAGCCCAAGATCCACTAAGTAGCCAAAATCTGTTGATGCATAACCTAACTCGATCGAAACGGCTCGGGTGCGGACCGTGCCCTGGGCGGCGCCGGTGCGCCGTGCGCCTTTGAGGTTCTCCGGTCCGGCCCACATCGCCGACTGCAACCCGCCCTGACGTGCCAGCGAGCCGATGATCTCGCCGCGACCGCAGTCGGCCAGTAGCTGCAGTGCCCGGTACAGCGAGGACTTGCCGGTGCCGTTCGCGCCGGTGACGACGGTGAGTTGGCGAAGCGGCAGCACGAGATCACGCAGCGATCGGTATCCCCGAATGGCGACGGTGGTCAGCACGGCGCCAGATTAGCCAGGGGCACCGACACGTGGCGTCTTGGCGGCTACTGAGTGTCGGTGCGGCGCAGCTGCGTGATCAATTGAGTGTGCACCGGCGTCGCGGCGGTGGTGAGGTCGAGGACGGGGCAGTGGGCATCCACCGCCGCCTGGAGCTCACGATATTTGCTTTCCGTCTCTGGTCCGGACACGGTGACGGTGACTCGTATCTGCTGAAAACCGGGCCGGGTGGTGTCATCGAGGCCGAAGAAACCGCGTACATCCAGATCGCCCTCGGCTGTGGCGCTCAGTGAATCCACGCGCACACACAGTCGTTCCGCCCAGAAGCGGTAGGTGACCACCTGACACGACAACAGCGCAGCAAGGTAGTACTCAACGGGGTTGGGCGCGCTGTTTTCACCGCCGAGGCTGGCAGGTTCGTCAACGTGGACGCGGTATTTCCCCAGCTTGATCTCGCTGCCTACGGTGCCCTCCGGCTCGGCCGAGGCCGTGAAGACCACCGTCGCCGTTGCCGGATTCTCCGCGACCGCCGATCGGGTGGCGTTGGTGATCGCGTTGAGGGAAGTGGTCGCAGCAGTCATGGCCGTAACGATAATGCGGTAGGACGTGCTGCCACACAGTTCCCTGCGCTGCGAGCCGAATGAACAGCTACCGACCGAAGCCGGCGTTGCGCAATGCGTCCGCCATGGACCCTCCCGGCTTGCTTTCTTCTCGGCGCCCGGAATTCTTGCCGCGGTTCTGGTTTCGCCGATCCTGGTTTCGGTCGTCGCGGCGGGGTTCGTTAGTTCGTTCGGGGCGCTTGCCCTCGGTGCGCTGCGGCTCGTCGTTGAGGCGCAGGCTCAGACCGATCCGCTGACGTGGGATGTCGACGTCGGTGACCTTGACCCGCACCACCTGGCCGGACTTGACCACCTCATGCGGGTCGGAGATGAATCGATCTGCCATCGCGGAGACGTGCACGAGGCCGTCCTGGTGCACGCCGACATCGACGAAGGCGCCGAAGGCGGCGACGTTGGTCACGACGCCCTCAAGCACCATGCCGACCTTCAGATCCGTCACCTTCTCGACGCCGGAGGCGAAGGTTGCCGTCGTGAATGCGGGCCGCGGATCACGCCCCGGCTTCTCCAACTCACCCAGAATGTCTGTCACCGTGGGGATTCCGAACCGGTCGTCGGCGAACTCGGCCGGTTTCAGTGATCGCAGCGAGCGTTCGTTGCCGATCAGCTCGGCAAGGGTGATGCCCGACCGGTCCAGGATCTTGCGTACGACCGGGTAGGACTCGGGATGTACGCCGGATGCGTCGAGCGGATCGTCCCCGCCGCGGATACGCATGAATCCGGCGCATTGTTCAAAGGCCTTGGGGCCCAAACGGGGAACCGCGAGCAGCCCCTTGCGGCTACGGAACGCGCCGACCTTCTCGCGATGCGCGATGATGGATTCGGCCAGCGATTCGGTGACTCCGGATACGCGGGCGAGCAGCGGTACCGATGCGGTGTTCAGGTCAACTCCGACGGCATTCACGGCGTCTTCGACGACCGCGTTCAGGCTGCGGGCCAGTGTGCCGGGGGTGACATCGTGTTGGTACTGGCCGACGCCAATCGACTTGGGTTCGATCTTCACCAACTCGGCCAGCGGATCCTGCAGCCGTCGCGCAATCGACACGGCGCCGCGCAGCGTCACATCGAGGTCGGGCATTTCGTGTGCGGCGTATGCCGATGCCGAGTAGACCGACGCGCCCGCCTCGCTCACCATTGCCTTCGTGGGCGCCTTGGCGCCGGCGGCCTTGATGTCGGCGATGAGTTCGGCTGCGAGGGCGTCGGTTTCGCGTGACGCGGTTCCGTTGCCGACGGCGATCAACTCGACACCGTGGCGGGCGACGAACGCCGCCAGGGTCGCCTTGGCCTCGTCCCACTTCTTCTGCGGCTGATGTGGGTAGACCGCACAGGTGTCCAGCACCTTGCCGGTGCTGTCCACGACGGCCACCTTGACGCCGCTCCGGAAGCCGGGGTCGAGGCCGAGGGTGGCGCGGGTGCCGGCGGGTGCGGCAAGCAAGAGATCCTTGAGGTTGCGGGCGAAGACCGCGACGGCCTCCTCCTCGGCACGTTGGCGCAGTTTTATGCGGGCGTCGACGGATGCGGAGAACATGAGCTTTGCACGCCACGCCACCCGGACGGTACCGGCCAACCACGTGGTCGCGGGCGTCTTCGCGGTGAGGTTGACCCCGAGCGATTGCGCGACCATTACCTCATACGGCGCGTCATCTCCGCCGTCGAAGTTGAGGGCGAGCACCTGTTCCTTCTCGCCGCGCATGACGGCAAGCACCCGGTGCGAGGGCATGGTCTCCAACGATTCGGAGAACTCGAAATAATCGCGATACTTCTGCGCTGCATCACTTTTCGCCGACTCTTCAGACCACGGCGCGGTCCGAAGAGCTCCGTCTGCCCAGAATTTGGTGCGGGTGGCACCGACGAGCTCGGCATCCTCAGAGGCCCGTTCGATGAGGATGTGCCGGGCCCCGTCGAGTGCGGCGGTGGCGTCGGCGACACACTCGGTCAGGAACTCGGCGGCCACCTCGTCGGGAACCAGCGTCGGGTCCGCGAGCAGCCTGTCTGCGAGCGGCACCAGGCCGGCTTCGCGGGCGATCTGCGCCTTGGTACGCCGCTTGGGCTTGTACGGCAGGTAGATGTCCTCGACGCGTGCCTTGGTATCGGCCGAGAGCAGCGTCGCCGAGAGTTCGTCGGTGAGCTTGCCCTGCTCCTCAATGGAGGCCAGCACCGCGGCGCGACGTTCATCG
The DNA here is from genome assembly GCA_050701835.1 of Mycobacterium sp. GTDB lineage: Bacteria > Actinomycetota > Actinomycetes > Mycobacteriales > Mycobacteriaceae > Mycobacterium. Next base: position 102,180 of record JBOGDC010000023.1, read on the forward strand.
AGTTCCCGCAGGTACCGCAGCCGCTCCTCCAGGGTGCGCAACTGGCCGTCATCGAGGCTGCCGGTGACCTCCTTGCGGTAGCGCGCGATAAACGGAACCGTTGAACCCTCGTCCAGCAGCCGCACGGCGGCCGCCACCTGGGCCTCTAGTACGTCTAGTTCCGCAGCTAGGCGGGCATTTACAGATTTCACGGTCGCGCTCTGAGTCACGCCGAGGGACCCTACCGAATGCCGGGGACGGACTGGGCCCACCCCGTGCGTGTCTGGTGTGTTGGCCGGATCTTCCTGGCTGTCCTGTTCCCGGGCCGTCGACTCGGGAACAGGACGAGCGAGGACTTACTTCTTGGTCCAGCGGTCCTTGCCGTCGTCGCCCTTGGTGCAGGTGAGGACGGTTCCGTCGCTGGCCTTGCCGGTCTTGCCTTCCACATCTTTGGCGCAGAACTTTCCTGCACTTGCCTTATCGACGCCAGCGGAATCGGTCGACGCCGTCCAGCGGTCCTTGCCATCGTCACCCTTGGTACAGGTGAGGACTGAGCCGTCGCTGGCCTTGCCGGTCTTGTCTTCCATGTCCTTGGCGCAGAACTTTCCTGCGCTCGCCGTGGAGCTTGGCGCGGGGCTGGGCGTGCTGGGATCTGCGATCGCGGTCGGCACGTAGCTACCGAACAACAGGGCCGCACCCACTGCGGCAACAGTCGCCATTCTTTTCATCACGATGTCCTTTCGTCGTTGACGAATCTATGGATCGAACGCCGACAACCTACCGACGGCCAGGAGCTATCAGTTGCCAAACGCATGAACATCGGCGCTCGGATTTCGCCAAACGTTGCCTTGGCGAACCAGCCTGGACAAAGGCCATGCTCAGCGATTGCCAGCTACATCACAGGCGATGTTCAGGCTTTATCGGAGGCGTGTGAGTCTTGCGCCGATTCGGCGCGATCATGTTGCTCCACCAAAGTCTCGGTGAAGCGGTAGAGAGCAAGCAATGAGATGAACCCAAACATGAACAGGATGACGCTGCCCACCGACTCGTTCACCGGGTTGAGAAAGATCCCGAACGCGTAGGCACCGATGACCACGATGGGTGCGGCGTCGACCCAGCTGAGTCGACGCGTTTCCGCCCGGTCGAGCGCGTCCTTGCCCAGGAGTGGGAGGAGGACGAAGGAAATGACGAGGGTGATGAGGAAGGCCCAGATCGCCCAACCGATCGGCAGTGCGGGATCGCCAAAGAACGAGTCTTCGGGGGGTAGCGCCTTGGATTTGCCGACCCAGTCGTAGATGCCGAACCTTGTGCAATAGCCGTTGGCAAGGAACGCGATCCAGGCATGCAGCATCCCGTACAGCGCGCAATGCCATACGACCTGCCAAGGTCGAAGTGTGCGGGGGTTCACCACGATCCGTTGGTCGAGGATCACGTTGATGATCACATAGACCGGCCACAGTAATGCGACCATCCCGACGGGAACCATCAAGGGAACGCTGCCGATATGCGGGCCCATCATTGGCAGATTGCCGTACCGGAGGTCGCCCCACACGAATCCGCCGAACATGATGTTGGCCTGCTCGAATGCCCACTCGACCGCGCACGCGACGAGGAAGTACGCGGTGGCGAGTTTCACGCCGAGGTGTTTGAGCATGTGCCCAAACACCGCCACCACTAATGCCAGCGAAGTGATCGTCTGCGCGACAACTGGTAGCCCGGCGCCACCCGTCTGAATTCCCGACCACAGGGTCATCACCACCCACGCCACGCAGGCGACGCCTAGGGCTACGTCAATCGGATTCGCCCGTCGCGCTTTATCACTCGTGCGGTCGGGGGTGCTCGTGCTCATTCGTCACAGATCCTTCCGTCGGACGCCGTCTTACGACTAGAAAAATATTCTAGAATATTTCTCTAGTCAAGCGGGCGTTCAGTATTGTTTGGTGGTGTCCACCCCGTCCACCGCAGGCGTCGCGCGTCGGCGCGCCATCCTCGATGCGGCACTCACCGTGTTCCTCAGGAGTGGGGTTGCGGGCACCACCGTTGAGGCATTGCACCGCGAGTCCGGGGCCAGCGTGGGCAGCATTTACCACTTCTTTGGAAGCAAGGAAGGGGTGGCCGCCGAGTTGTATGTCGACACGCGGCGCGATTACTTCGACACCTATCTTGCTGCGCTACAAAGCAGTTCGAGTGCTCGCGGCGGGATTGAAGGCTCGGTACTTACCCACCTGGAGTGGGTGGCCGACAACGAGCTACGGGCACGGTTTCTGTTTCATTGCCGCGAATACGAAATCATCGAGGAATCTCGACCCGCGATCGATGCCCTCAACGAGGAGTTCTACGGACAAGCCAGTACGTGGTTGCAACCGCATGTGGAGAAGGGGCGCATCAAGCCGTTGCCACCCAGGTTGTGCCAGGCACTGTGGATGGGGCCCTGCGTCGAATACGCACGGCTGTGGCTGGCGCGTCCCATGGATTTCGACATGCTCGCCGCGGCTTCGGTCCTTGGCGAGGCCGCGTGGAACGCCGTCAAATGCTGACGCCAACCACAGCGGTTCATCCCGGCGGTGGTGCGGGATTCAGCGCATTCGGGCACAGTTCGCTTTGGAGAATGTCCAGGTAAACCTGCGGGGCCGGGGCGGGGGCGACTCCCGAGCCCACCGGGAACTGCGATCCCACCTCTTCGGGCGGAACCCCGTCGTGCAGCTCACGGCATGCGCGGTGCCCCGCCTGAATCACGTACGGCTCAGCGTCCTTGTGGATGAATACGCCGGCATTCCGGAGGCTATCGAGGAACGTGTGGTCATTGGCGTGCGCCGTCCCGGTGCCGCCGAACAGGCCACCGATTGCCAGCCCGGAGGCGGCGACCCCGACGAAGATTCTGCTGCCGAACTTGTGCATCGTTGCTTCCTTCCAGCCGACAGCATTATTGCCGCTCGGTGCGCGGCCGCGCATGACATTGGCGAACGTGCACTGCCCGTGGATCTAAGTGCCTCAGTGCGGCAAAATTCGGGCGGCAGTCACTAATGTCCGGCCGATATCGCAACAGGTGGTGGCGCCGCAGGTGCCGGCACCTCGACCACTGGCGCAGGTGCGACGGGTGCTGGCACCTCGGGAGCGGCGGGCGCGACGACAACCGGTGCAGGTGCGACAGGCGCTGGCGCCACTGGAGCCGCGGACGCGATTGGCGGAGACGCTACCGTCGGGAGCGGCACCGCTGCTGACGGTAGCGGTGACCCGTGCCCCTCGCTCGGAGGAATTCGCTGCGGCGGAGGCTCCACCGGCGCGGAAGGCGGCGGGGTCGGCAAAACCGTATGGGTATGAGTAGGCGGTCCGGTGCGACTCGTGGGCGGATTTGTCGGGACCTCGGGCATCCACCCAGGGCACCCCGGGATTGACGGTACGCACGGCGGATCCGGCGGCGCGGTGATCGCCGGATCGTATATTCCGCCCTTGCATATCGCCGTGTCATGCCAGGCCGCGCTCAGACATTTGGCATCGTTGGGGCCGACCGGCGGGCATGTAGCGCCGAATGGGTCCTCGGCGCAGTCAGGGGAGTCGGGATCAGCAATCCTGCTGGTCGCCTCGTAGGCGTACGTGCCTGACGGGGCGCTCAACCCCAGAGTGACCATGGCCGCGATGGCCCCCATCGCCGATAGCTTCGCCAGCGCGCCCAGCGTCGTCGTAACTCTCAGTCGGTATCGCATCGCACCCATTACCTATGTCGTCCAAGGGGACTCACCGAATCAGTCTGCGCTTCGAACCTGTGCTCACACTGACAATCAACAGGCCAAGTCCTGCAAGTATTCGTGGACGCTGGCTAGGGGTCAAGGCCATCGCCGTCCCGAAACGCGCGCTACAACGCCTGAATTCCGTTGTGCAGCACCATCAGACCCAACACAATCAGAATTCCCGCCATCAAGGCGGCGTTGTTCTTCTCCATCCAGTCTTTGACCCGGCCCATTAGATCGTCGAGGCGATGACCCGCGGCTGCGTAGCCCAGGACGGGGATGGCGACGGTGGACGCAGCGATGACAACGAAAAACGCGGCGGCCGTCCAGCTATCGGCGACATCCAGCCCGCTGCCGCCGATCGCCAATCCCGCTGGAACGCAGATAAACAGCACATCAGGTCGTATCACCACCAGGGCAGTGGCAGTCATCGCCGCACGGGCCGGCGTGATTGTCGCGAACGACCGCATCCAGGCGGGCGATTCAGCGCGGCGATGGCGGGTCACCCACTGAAAGATGCCGTACAGGATGAGCGCCGACCCCATGACCACACGTAGCCAGGAACTCCACGCGGGCGGCGACTTGTGCAATCCGCCAAGCAGCCCCGACGCTGCGACACAGAGTGCTGTCAGCGCGGCGAGGCCGGACAGCCAGCCCGCCAGGAAAGCGAGACCGCACGGCCGCGGTCGCGGCGCCTGCAAGACCAGCACAGCCGGGATGATGGTGATCGGCGAGAGCGCGATCACCAACCCGAATGGGATGAGCGCAGTTAGGAGAGAGCCCCAACTTCCGGTCATGGCAGCAATCTACGCACGGGCAGGCCGTTGCGGAGAGAAAGCAACAGAGTGCCGCCGTTTAGAGCGCCCCTGTTCGAACGGTGCAGGCTGGCGTGCCGAGATGGACTGTGCGGAGCAGGCACTCAAGATGCGGAAGGCAGGTCGCCACCAGCATCGGCGTTCGGCACTGAGCGGGGGGGCGAGATCCGGATCGGTGTGGGCACCTGGGTCGCCCCAAGTGCAATGGAGCGGCCAAGGTGCTCGATCTTGGTGACGAAGGGCGACGTCATCGCCCGCACCAGTGCGCCGTAGGCGACACCGAAGTCGATCTCGTCGCCGACCGATGCGGGGTGATCGCCGAGGTCGACCATCAGGTGGTCGCTACTCATTCCGAGGATCGTGATGCCCTCGGGTGGCTGCAGACCGTCCGGGTCCACGTCCTGGCGACCGAGGGCCAGGATTGCTTGGTGCACGGTTCCGCTGCCGGTGCGGACTGGTGCCTCGCCGAAGGCCGCCTGAGCGCGATCTCCCCAGGGCAGAGCCGGTTTCATGGCGACCTCGATGACCTCGGCAGTCAAGGTGAAGACGTCTGTGTGGAGGCCGGGAATCGGTATCCGGTACAGCGGATCGACGCCTACAAGGATGGCTTCGCCGAGTCGGAGCTCGTCGATCCGGCCGACGTCACGGGTGTGCAGAGCCCAATTCAGGTTCGCCGAGTTGCCGCCTGAGACGACATCGAGCGAAATCCCATGCAGTGCCTCGATGTCCTCCGCGAGCCCGGTGAGGATGCCCATGTTCCGGTCGTCGGGCACGACACCGTTCTGACACGCGAGGTTGGCGCCGAGCCCGATGAGCCGAAGGGAGGAGTGAGCGAGGACGGCCCGCACGGCCTCCGGGGCGTCGTCGACCGCGATGCCCTCGCGTAGGTCACCCAGCTCGACCATGAGCACGACGGCGTGCATCCGCTTCTGTTGGGACGCAGCCTGATCGAGCGCCGCCAGCACGACGGCCTCGGTGTTCAGACTGACGTCGGCGACGTCCACGACCCGTGCCACCTGGCTGAGCATGGGTGAGCGGATCAACGTGCGTACCGGTGATCGGTCGAGCCCGGCCAGCCGAGAGAGGTTGGACACTCGGGAGTCACCGAGACCGCGGGCGCCGCCGCGCAGCATCGCCGCGCCGACTCCCGGCGAGCCCAACACCGCCTTGGTGATCCCGGTGACTCCGATGCCCGTTAAGGCAAGCCGGTCAACCAGGATTCGCGTGTTCTGCTCGACCTTGTCGAGATCGGTCTCGATCCGAAGCGTCACACGGGGGTGATCGTGTCGGCCACCACCGCGAGCGCGGGGAAGGCCGTCAGCACCATGTCGACCAAATCCGACGCGGGGCGCGTCAGAGGGTCGGTGACCGGGAGGCCGAGCTGCGAATGATGTTCGGAGATGGCGTTATTCAGCTCATCGTCGGTCATTTCTTCGTGGTTGATCGTGACCCCGATGACGCGGGTGTCGGCGAACGCCTCGATCAACGCGATCTCACTAGCTGCGGTCGGCATCGGCACCATCGGGAAGTCGCCGAGCACCTTGCGCTTCGGTGCGTGCTGCACGATCACGCCGGCCGGGCGGCTGCCGCGCAGGATGTGAGCCGACGTGATGTAGGCGGGGTGGCTGAGCGCGCCCTGGCCCTCGACCACAATCACGTCAGGATCCTCGCCCTCGAACGCGGCGACGACCTGGTGCTCGACCTCGCCCGAGCAGAACTGGGGGACCAGCGCATCCAGCGCGACGCCGTACTTCCCGCCCTGGATCAAGGTGGTCTGACCGGTGCCGACCATGACCGCCTTGATGCCGCGCGCGTTCAGCGCCTGGACCAGCAAGGTGGCGGTGGTCCGTTTCCCGATCGCCCCGTCCGTACCCAGGATCGCGATCCTGGGGCATGTCACGTCGAAGATCCGGCCAGAGAACAGGTGCAGGTCGCGCTTGGCCTTCGGTCGGCGTACATCGGTGATGGTGACACCGGCAATCACGGCTGCCGCCGCGAACTCGGCGTCGTCGTTGAGGAACTCGTGCAGGCCGTTGATGATGTGCATCCCGCGCGCGATGCCGTCGAGCAGCACGACCCGCTGTTCGATCGACAGCAAGCCGTCGGCAGGCGCCAACCCACAGATCAGGTAGTCAGGTACGCGGCCGGCGTGCGAGATGGACTCGGCCAGCGACGCCAGCACCGGGATGCCGTTCGCGACGCCGTCGAGGAACTTCCCGGCGTCGACTCCGGCCCGGAGACTGTCGATGACACTAAGGATCTCGTACTTCTCCGAGTGCCGGACCAGGCCGTTGGCGGTCTTGCCATCCTGCTCGCCGAACTGGCCCTCGCAGTAGACGATCGCCGTGGAACCGACAGGCAGCGGGAAGGGAGCTGCCGGAAGGATGGACTCGCGCTGTTCGGGCGCGTCGAGAAAAGGGGTACCGCTAGTAAGCGAAGACATAAGATCCTCTGAGAAGTCTCAGAGAAGGCGACGGGATCGCGGCGGGGCGGGTAAGCCCAACGTTCAGCGAGTGGTCTGCCCTGAGGGCCGGCAAGATTACCGGCATGTTAACCATAGCCGATCGGTTCTGACTCCGCCGGGCAGGTTTACTGGGCTGTGGCGCTCTCGATCATCACGGCTGATTTCCAAGATCCTGCGCTTCGCGGCCCTGCACGAAGGGCTCAAGAGTATGCGGACCGATCCGCGCCAGCGGGGCCACATACCCCGCATCGCCACTACCGGCCGAACTTTGCGACGAGGTGTGAAACACACCCATCTGCAGATAACCAGCGTTACTTGGTAGACGGGGGTCCTGGATCGCGCCAAGCGGTAAGCCTTTAGAGGAAAGGGATCTGCTCTGTGATGGCTTTGCGCATCGCGTTCAACGCCGGAATAGGATCGGGCCCTAGGCCCACGTCTCCATAGACCGGTATGGCGACGTAGGAACCACGGTCAGATTTGCGGGTGGCGAACAGGTAAGTCTGCCCGTATTCGACCAACTTGTCGTTTTCCACTAGGACCAACTGTCCGTCTTTATTGAAACCGCCCTGTTGTTCGACGGTGACAGACCCCTGGGCGGTGCCCTTAAGCGATTCGACCACCTCAACAGTCAGCTTCTGCCACGGTGTTCCGTAACGCTCTGATACCGCTGAAGAGTCCTGAATGCGCCCAGTGAATATCGCATCAGCGAACCCGGCAAGTCGTCGAGGATCGCTGACGTCTGTTGCATAACTTGCCTTTATCCAAATAACATTCTTACTACTGGATATTCCAGTGCCATATACCGAAGGTGGCACCGTGAATTTATGAGACGTTGACCCGTCTTGCGAGTCATTACCGCAGCCAGAAACGGTAGCCGCTATTAAACTCGTGAATAGTATTCCAAATTTTAAAAGCAATTTCATGATTGTTCCCTAAGGTATCTAGCCAGGTGGCGACGCCTTCTCGGTGTCGGGCAGATGAGCTTATCGGCCAGGTTTATTCTCATTGGCTCACGCAACCTCCCCAATTCTTGCCATCGTCGCCAGCGTATGCCGACTTTACATACCAATAACTGTACTTGACATTGAAATCGAGAGGGACTTTCACAGTCACGCCAGTGTCTGGGTTCGTCCACTGTCGGCCGGCTCTATTTGCTTCTACGTACGGCTCCCCGAACGCTAAGGCCATACCAACGCATCCGTTGAAATTCCTCCGGTCTTTCAGGGTAACATTTTCCTGGAAACGTTGGCGATAAATATGAAAATAATCCCCGCAACTCAAATAGATAGTTGGGTTGGTCAACCAACGTCCAACAAACTCGCCGTCCTTCATCCAGTTCTTCTCGCATGCCTCCATGTTCACTTCCATCGGCGTGATGAAGTCGCATTCGTTGGGGTTCTCACAAAATGGGTCATGCTGAACCGGGGGTAGGTTTTGCCCGCACACCGCTCCCGATGAATCCACCTGTGACAGAGCGGCCGAGTCAAGAGCGGTCGGACTAGGACCCGACGACAGGCTATTCATCAAGCTGCCCGGTGAAGCCGAGTCGCCCAGCCCTAGCGCGTGTCCAAGCTCATGGGCAATCAGGCTCTGAATCAATTCAGCCGGGGCATTCTGCAAGTACGCCATGTTGATAGTAATTTCTGCAGGCTGACCACTATTTGGGGCAACGTATTGCCCCCGCCAAGAGACGCTGGGGTCGTTCACGTCGTTGACGGTCACCGTAGGGGCCGAGCCACTAGCGGACGGCGAAATCTTCAGCTGTCCGAGTTTGTTCCACGAATCTGCTGCTGCAGAAATCTCTTTGGCGTACTTACTAGACGAGTCATAGAGCACTTGGCCATCTTTGACGGCACTGGTGTTTGTTGTGGGACTGTCACATTCCTTGCGGTTGTCCTCTTGTTGCTGGTTGTTCTGCTCTGGCCGCTGGGTCTGTGTAGGCGCCTGGCTCGGATGCTGACTTGGCGGTTGCGACGGCTGTTGCTGTTGGCCCTGCTGGGATTGTTGTGGCGAGTTTTGTTGCGGCGCTTGGTAGTCAGGGTTAGCGCGCCCTGGTCCTTCGGTGTAGGGGGGTGGCGGTTTGGTAGTCGGGGATTTGCCTGCCGTGCTGGGGTTGCTGCGCACCTTGTTGAGGCTGCTGGGCACCTTGCTGGCCGGGTTGTTGTCCGGCCCGTGGGGCGCCGGAATTGTAGATCGAAACCCCGTTCGATTGATCTAGCGGTGGCTGATTGCCGCCCTGATAATCGGGAATGGACGATGGTTGCCCGGGAGGTTGGAATTGGGATCCGCCGCCGTCGGTCATGCCGCCAGTGGGTCCCGGTGGCCCCGTCGGGTCCGCAGCGGCAGTCTGGACAGTCGAAAAGCCATTGCCGGGCATGGTGTGGTCGCTGGCGACCTTCGCCCCGCCGACGGCGAGAGTCGCAATAGCCACGACCGCCGACGCTCTACGCAAACCCGGCGACATGCGCCGATGATCCCTCATGCCCACGAGTAGGTGCCCTCCCCATACCTTGCTGCGTGTTCCGTGCGCGCGCAGCTGCTGTAAGGATCATGGCAGAAAATCTCTGGATATGTCCAGAGGAGGGGGCGCGCGATAACGTTTGCTGAGGGAATCGATCAGTCGGGTATTGGTTGCTGAATGATGAGTAACCTGCAGCCATTTAGCAATATGGTGACCGCGGCTTCGACGCCGAACGGAGAGTGCAGCTGTAATGCCGGCTTGGCTACTTATTCGAGACAGCACGCGAGCCGCGGTGTCGAGGGCATTTTCGGGTGGGATGGGGACCTGGTTGAGGTTGTTAGGCCCCACCACGCCCGCGCAGCTGGGTACCTTTTTCAGTGGGGGTGTCGCGGATTACCCGAACGAGTTGCCATTGGTGGCCGCCAGCGCCCGGATGCTGGCACCCGCTTCGTACGCTGCCTCCTGGATCACTACGCAGGATTGTTAGCAACTGATCTCGATGATGTGCGATGCGACCCGACTCTGCCGCTCGTCGTGCGATTGCGAACCATCTAGGACCACTGAAAGCGTCGGAATAACCGACCATGTACCGAGCAGAAGGGAAGTACTCGTCGGCAAGCGCTTGAAAGCGCTCCTGCGCTGTTCTACCAGCGCCCCCGGCAGGAATCGAACCTGCGACCTAGGGATTAGAAGGCCCTTGCTCTATCCGACTGAGCTACGGAGGCATGCGGCGCTAGCCGGACCGGAGTCTATCGAACCGGTGGCCGCCCCGATCACATCTCGCCATACCCTTGACTGGTGACGACGACCTCCACCGCCCGGCAGACCGAATCGCCGATCTGGACGGTCGTCGTCGGTGCCGCCGTCTTGGCGGGCCTGGTCGCGGCCACCATCGGTGCTCTCTCGCTCACCGACGCCCTGTTCGCGACCGGGCTACCCAATCCCGGACCGGTGACCTCCTATGGTCTGCCTTTCGTCCGCGCTGCCGCCGAAATTACCGCCGTCGTTGCTGTCGGCGCATTCCTGCTTACGGCCTTCTTCGTGCCCCCGCAGTCCAGCGGCGTGCTCGACGTGGACGGCTACCGCTCGCTGCGTGTGGGCACGATGGCATCGGCCGCACTTGCGGTGCTCTCGGCGGTCATGGTGCCGCTGTCGGTATCGGACATATCGGGCCAGTCGGTGAGCACCTTCCTGAACCCCGGTGAGTTGTGGACCCTCGCAGGTGAAATCGACACGGTGAACGCGTGGCGCTGGATGGCGTTCATCGCCGGCGGCGTCGCGATCGCCAGCCGTCTGGTGCTGCGTTGGTCATGGACGCCGCTGCTGGTGCTCGGATCGGTGGCCTCCCTGATGCCGCTAGCGCTGGTGGGGCATTCGGCGGCCGGCGGTGCGCATGACCTGGGCACCAACAGCCTCATCATCCACCTGGTCTCTGCCGCGCTGTGGGCCGGCGGACTGATCGCGCTGCTGATCCACGGACTGCGCGGCGGCGGCCACCTCGATGTGGCCGCGCGGCGGTTCTCGATGCTTGCGCTGTGGTGCTATGTCGCTATCGGGCTCAGCGGGATCATCAACGCCCTTATCCGGGTGCAGCTTTCGGACGTGTTCACCACCCGATATGGCTGGCTGCTAGTGGGCAAGGCCACCGCGCTGCTGACCCTCGGCGTGCTCGGCTACCTGCAACGGCGTTCGGCCATCACGGCATTGACGGAGAAACCGCAGAACCGGCGGCCGTTTATTCGGCTCGCGGGAGTGGAAGCCGTCATCTTCGCCGTCACCTTCGGCATCGCGGTCGGGTTGGGGCGCACCCCGCCGCCCCCGCCGGTGAACCTGAATCCTTCACCCGTCGAGGTCGCCATCGGTTACCCGCTCGCCGGTCCGCCGACGCCAGAGCGACTGATATTCGACTGGCGCTTCGATCTGATCTTCGGAACGGCCGCCATCGTTTTCGCCCTCGCCTACTTGGTGGGTGTGCGGCGGTTGAAACTTCGCGGGGACGAATGGCCGGTGGGGCGCACCATCTCCTGGGTATCTGGCTGCTCGTGCCTACTGATCGCCACATCGTCGGGCGTCGGCCGGTACATGCCTGCCATGTTCAGCATGCACATGATTGCGCACATGACACTCTCGATGCTGGTTCCGGTGCTGCTCGTGCTCGGTGGGCCCATCACGCTGCTACTGCGGGTGCTGCCCGCTGCGGGCCGCGACGATCCACCGGGGCTCCGCGAGTGGGTGCAGATCGCGTTGCACAGCAAGTTCTCTCGCTTCATGACGCATCCGCTGGTGGCGACATCGTTGTTCATCGGCGGGTTCTACGGCCTATACCTCAGCGGACTCTTCGACGCCGCCGTCAACGTGCATGCCGCGCATCTGGCGATGAATCTGCACTTCCTGGTGAGCGGGTATCTGTTCTATTGGGTGGTCATCGGAATCGACCCGTCACCGCGTCGGCTGCCTCCGGTCGCCAAGCTGGGCATCGTGCTGGTGTCGTTGCCCTTGCACGCCTTCTTCGGCGTGATCCTGATGGGCACGAAATCCATTCTCGGCGAAAAGTTTTACGGCAATCTCGCGTTGCCATGGCGCATCGACCTGGCCGCCGACCAACACATGGGCGGCGCCATCACCTGGGCGGCGGGGGAGCTGCCGCTGCTGGTCGTGATGATCGCCCTGGTCATCCAGTGGTCACGCTCGGACGACCGGCTGGCCCGCAGGCAGGACCGTGCCGCCGACCGCGATGACGACGCCGACCTGGCCGCCTACAACGCGATGCTGACCAAAATGGCCCAGCACGACGAGAAATCGCGCGGCTAGACCGCACCCGCAGCGATGGCCGCGGGCCAGCTGCCGTGCTCGCTGATATCGATACCAGCCTGCGCGGCGGCGCCGTCACAGCCGAAGCCGGTGCGCCACACGCCATCGTCGCATTCGACCTTGCCCAGCAGCATCGGTTCGGGCAGCTGCGCCAGGAAGGTGCCTAAGGCGGCGGGGGATAGCCGCCAGATCTCGCCGCCGATGCTCACCCCATCCTCCTCGGAACGGGTAAGACCGGGTTTGGGTGGGGTGGTGCGCAGCGCCGCCATCCGATACCGCGGTGCGGTGCGGACCGGGCCGACCCAGCGTGCCCCCAGGTCGGTGAGCTGGAATTCCAGCGGGCCACCCTTGAGGTGCGCGCCGAATACGGCAAGCTCGTAGGACAAGGTGATCGTCGTCGGCCAAACATCGGGTCTCGCAACATCTCCGGTGACCGTCGCGGCGATATCCATGGCAACTGCGTCGTCGAAGGCGCGGGCCAGGACGGTCACCCCGAACTGGGCCTCGCCCGCGGTTCCGGCGGGTATTGACACACCACACATATCGAAGAGATTGCAGAAGTTGGTATAGGTGCCCATGGTCGCGTTGGCGCCTATCGGGTCGGCGGCGACCTGTTCAATCGTCGGATGTAGTGGCGCGGTGGGAACGAGCAGCGCATCGGCACCTGCGAGTGTGGTCATGGCCTTCTCGCGTAGGCGTTGCACCTCGGCGCGGTCGTGAACCAGGCGGTGCGCGGGGATATTGCGTGCACCCGAGATGATCTTCGTGACAGTCGGATCCAGCGCGGCTTCGGGATGCTTGTCGATGAAATCGCCCACCGCCGCATAGCGTTCGCTGACCAGCGCACCGTCGTACAGGAGTTTCGCGGCCGCGAGGAAGGCAGTCAGGTCTATCTCTACGATCGTTGCTCCCGCGGCGCGCAGACGCTCGACTGCTGCATGAAAGGCATTGCGCCACAGCTCGTCCAGTGCGGGTAGCTCACGAGGAACGGCAACAGTGGGCTGCGGGGGAGCGGCAAGTCGCGTATTAGCGGGCCAGGAACGGGGCCCTGCCGCGCTTCCCATGGCGGCCATCGCGGTATTGGCGACGGCCAGCGTCTGTGCGAAAATTGTTACGCAGTCGTAGGATTCGCAGGCCGGCACCACGCCCTCGGTGGAAATGACGCCGACGGTCGGCTTGATCCCGACGATGCCCTGCAGCCCGGCGGGCACCCGTCCGGATCCCGCGGTATCGGTGCCGATCGCGATATCGACCTCACCGGACGCGACGGCCACCGCCGACCCCGAACTTGAACCGCCGCTGATGTATTCAGGACGGCGAGAATCGGGTACCGCGCCGTACGGAGAGCGGGTGCCTACGAGTCCCGTCGCGAATTGATCCAGGTTCGTCTTACCGATGACGACGGCGCCCGCCGCACGCAGTGCCGCGACCGCCGGCGCGTCCTGCTCGGGGATGTACGCGTACTCCGGGCAGGCGGCGGTGGTGGGCACACCGCCCACGTCCACGTTGTCCTTGACCGCGAGGCGTACACCTGCCAACGCGCCCGAGGAACCTGCCAATTCGGTGGCGATTTCGTCTTCCGGGCGGCGCATGATCCAAACCGTCATGTCAAGCAAGGTACGGGTGGTCGGACCTATCGGCCAGTTGTCCCCAATCCGGCATTCATCCACAGCAGTACGGCGTGCCCGCCCATCTGTCGGGCCGCGGTGTCGGTATGCGACGGGTTACTGGAGCCACGAAGGGCACCCGACTCGGTGGTGCACAGATGAAATATGGAAAGGCACGGACAATGTTTGAAACTCCAGTCACTGTTATCGGCACCATCGTCGGCGACATGAAGCGGCGCCAGGTCGGCTCCGACGAGGTGATCAAGTTCCGGGTAGCCAGTAATGCTCGCCGACGGCGTGAAGACGGCAGCTGGGTGACTTCGAATTCCCTTTTCATCAACGTCACCTGCTGGGGGCGGTTGGTCACCGGGGTCGGTGCCGCGTTGGGGAAGGGAGCTCCAGTGATCGCGCACGGTTATCTGCACACCAGCGAGTTCGAGGATAAGGACGGTAATCGCCGGCAGGTCACCGAGATGAAGGCGATCGCCGTGGGGCCCGACCTGTCGCGGACCATCGCTCGGATAGAGAAGACCGGATACACCGGCAGGCATGAGGAGGCTGCGGCAGGGGAGCAACCGAATCCCGGTGCCGAGAAATCGACGACGGAGCCGACGGAGACGGACGAGACCGGGGAGGAGTCAGTAAACCTGCCGTTGAGCGCCTGATCCTGGGCTGACACCGGCGACCGCGCGGTCGCGTCTCACCTAGGATGGTGCGGGCAGCTCACCAGAACGGTCGTGAGCTGCGGCGAAAGAACTTAGAGGAGAGGCGACAGCGCGGCAATGGCTGAGTACATCTACACGATGATGAAAGTCCGCAAGGCGCATGGCGACAAGGTCATCCTCGACGATGTCACCCTGAGCTTCCTGCCCGGGGCCAAGATCGGTGTCGTCGGCCCCAACGGTGCGGGTAAATCCAGCGTGCTGAAGATCATGGCCGGGCTGGACACACCGAACAACGGCGAGGCGTTCCTGGCGAACGGGGCCAGCGTCGGGATCCTGATGCAGGAGCCGCAGCTGGACGAGACGAAGACGGTGCGCGAGAACGTCGAGGCGGGCGTGGCCCTTAAGGGCAAGCTCAATCGGTACAACGAGGTCGCCGAATTGATGGCCACCGATTACACCGACGAGCTCATGGACGAGATGGGCAAGCTTCAGGAAGAGCTGGACGCCGCCGACGCCTGGGACATCGACTCGCAGCTGGAGCAGGCGATGGACGCGCTGCGCTGCCCGCCGCCGGAGGAGCTGGTGACGCATCTGTCCGGTGGTGAGCGTCGACGCGTCGCGCTATGCAAGCTGCTGCTGTCGAAGCCGGATCTGCTGCTGCTCGACGAGCCCACCAACCACCTCGACGCCGAAAGCGTGCTGTGGCTCGAGCAGCACTTGGCCAGCTACCCGGGCGCCATCTTGGCCGTGACCCACGACCGGTACTTCCTGGACAACGTGGCCGAATGGATCCTGGAGCTCGACCGAGGCCGGGCATACCCCTATGAGGGCAACTACTCCACCTACCTGGAGAAGAAGGCCGACCGCATCGCCGTGCAGGGCCGCAAGGATGCCAAGCTGCACAAGCGCCTACAGGAGGAACTCGCCTGGGTGCGCTCGGGAGCCAAGGCGCGCCAGGCCAAGAACAAGGCACGGCTCGGGCGATACGAGGAGATGGCTGCCGAGGCGGAGAAGACGCGGAAGCTCGACTTCGAGGAGATCCAGATCCCTACCGGCCCGCGCCTGGGCAATGTGGTGGTCGAGGTGGGGCATCTCGACAAGGGGTTCGAGGGACGCACCCTCATCAAGGACCTGTCATTCACGCTGCCCCGTAACGGCATCATCGGCGTCATCGGCCCCAACGGTGTCGGTAAGACCACGCTGTTCAAGACCATCGTGGGGTTGGAAGAGGCCGACAGCGGTGAGGTCAAGGTCGGCGAGACCGTCAAACTGAGTTACGTCGACCAGAGCCGCGCCGGTATCGACCCCAAGAAGAACGTCTGGGAGGTCGTCTCCGACGGGCTGGACTACATCGAGGTCGGCCAGAACGAAGTGCCTTCGCGTGCATACGTTTCCGCATTCGGGTTTAAAGGTCCGGACCAGCAGAAGCCGGCCGGGGTGCTTTCCGGTGGTGAGCGCAACCGCCTTAACCTGGCACTCACCCTCAAACAGGGCGGCAACCTGATCCTGCTCGACGAGCCGACCAACGACCTCGACGTCGAAACCCTGAGCTCGCTGGAGAATGCGCTCGAACAGTTCCCGGGCTGCGCGGTCGTCATCTCGCACGACCGGTGGTTCCTGGACCGCACCTGCACGCACATCCTGGCGTGGGAGGGATCCGACGACAATCCCGCCTCGTGGTTCTGGTTCGAAGGCAACTTCCAGGCGTACGAAGATAACAAAGTTGAACGTTTGGGTATCGATGCTGCCAGACCTCACAGAGTGACCCACCGCCGCCTGACACGCGACTAGGGTGGGCGTTGCGTGCCAATGCCCGGCACGCAAACTCGGCCAGGAGCGTTCTGCGTGACGGTGAACACAGGGACCACAACTTCCGAAAACACGCCATCTGCCAATGGATCTGGCGTTCCGACGATCGATGTCTTATCGGATGCCTTCAGCCACGCACGCTTCTTGGGTGATCAGGAATGGGGCGAATCCGTCGACGTCGACGGCCATGCCACGCCGCCCGTACGGGAGGCGCTCATGCGCGCGCTGCTGCGCTTGGCATCAGCACGCCGGCCGCATGCAATTTCGATGGCCGTGTACCGCAACGGAGACGACGCGGGTCTTGGTACCGCGCTGCAATTGGTCACCGATTACACGCCGCTGCTCACCGAGTCCATCACCGTGCTGTTGCGACGTTTGGGCGTCGCGATCGTGGACTTGATGGATCCGGTGTTCACCGTCGAACGCTCCGCCGACGGAGCCCTGCTCTCGGCAGTACCGGTCGACAACCCGCACAGCGATAACTTCGCTGGCGCCGAATGCTGGATCCACCTGCAGCTGCCGCCGTCCATCGACGCGGAGCGGCTGGCCTTCATCGAGACCCAGCTGCCGCACACCCTCGAAGACGGCAGCCATGTCGCCGCAGACACCGCCGCCATGCGCGACGCCGTCATCGAACTGGCCGGCGACTTGGATGCCTCGGCCGGCACCGCCAGGTTCTCGTCCGCCGAACTCACCGAGGTAGCCAACCTGCTGCGCTGGCTCGTCGAAGGCAACTTCACCGTGCTGGGGTATCAACGATGCACCGTCGAAGACGGGCGGGCCACCGTCGACGAATCGAGCCGACTCGGCCTGCTGAAGCGGCGTGAAGAGGTACTTCCGCAGCTCACCCACAACGACGAGCTGCTGGTCCTGGCACAGGCCACCGTGCCGACTTATCTGCGGTACGCCATCTACCCGAACATCGTGGTGATCCGACAGGACGACGGCAAGGGTCCCGCCATCGAGCATCGCCTCGTCGGCGTGTTCACCGTCGCGGCCATGAACGCCGACGTTCTGGATATCCCGGTGATCGCCGACCGGGTGCACCAGGTGCTCGCGCGCTCGGACGCTAACCAGGACTCGCTCGCTGGGCACATGCTCATCGACATCATGCAGAACCTGCCCCGCGCGGAGCTTTTCGCAATCGGCGTGGACCAGCTGCAAAACATCATCACCGCCGTGAGAAACATTGGGGCGCATCCGGGTTCGCTGCTGTTCCTGCGAGCGGACGAGCTCGGAAACTTCGTGACCGCTCTGGTGTATCTGCCGCGCGACCGCTACACCACCACCGTGCGGCTGGCAATGCAGGAGACCCTGGTGCGCGAACTCGGTGGCACCGGTATCGACTACACCGCGCGTGTCAGCGAATCCCCTTGGGCGTTAGTCCATTTCACAATCCGGATGCCCGGGGACAATGTGTCCACGAGCGTCGACACCTCCGAAGCTAATCGAATTCGATTGCAGGGCCTGCTTACTCAGACCAGCCGCACCTGGAGCGACCGCCTGGTGAGCGCGGTGCGTCCCGACTCGCCGATCGACCGCGCCTGCGCGGAACGCTACTCAGTCATCCTGCCCGAGGTCTTCAAGCAGAACGTCACACCCGTGGATGCCATCGACGACATCGCGAGAATCGAAGGACTCCAGGACGACTCGCTGGACCTCGCCTACGACGCCGCCGAAGAGCCCGCCACCGGCGTGCTCAGCATGTACCTGGGCGGCCGCTCGGCATCGCTGAGCCAGGTGTTACCGGTTCTGCACAGCATGGGCGTCGACGTGATGGAGGAGCGCCCTTACCATTTCACCCGCCCCGACGGGCTCGCCGTCTCGCTGTACGCATTCCGCATCGTGGTGCATCCGGCGATCGCGCGGACCTTCGACGCCGCAGGTGTGGAACACCGCGCGAAGCTCTTCACGGACGCCATCGACGATGTGTGGAACGGCCGGGTAGAGACCGACAGATTCAACGAGCTGGTGCTGCGCGCCGGGCTCACCGCCGGCCAGATCACCATCCTGCGTGGATATGCCAAATATCTTCGCCAGGCCGGCTTCCCTTACAGCCAGGCGCATATCGAGACAGTGCTCGCCGACAACTCCGCCACCGCACGCGATTTCGTGGAGCTCTTCGAGGCTCGCTTCGATCCGGCCATCACCGACCACACTGTGGCCGATACCAAGGCCGAAGAGGTTCTGGCCGAGATTGAAAAGGTTGTCAGCCTCGACACCGACCGGGTGTTGCGCGCGTTCTTCGCTCTGATCCAGGCCACTCTGCGCACCAACTACTTTGTGGAGGACGCCGACTCGGCTCGGGCGAAGGGGGTGCTCGCCTTCAAGCTCAACCCGCGTGAGATCGAGGAGCTGCCCGAGCCCAAGCCGCGTTTCGAGATCTTTGTGTACTCACCGCGTGTTGAGGGTGTGCACCTGCGATTCGGGGCGGTCGCCCGTGGCGGGTTGCGTTGGTCGGATCGCCGCGAGGACTTCCGGACGGAGATCCTGGGTCTGGTCAAGGCGCAGGCAGTGAAGAATGCCGTCATCGTCCCCGTCGGCGCCAAGGGCGGATTCGTCGTCAAACAGCCGCCGCAGGCCACGGGCGACGCAGCGGTCGACCGGGACGCGTTCCGCGCCGAGGGTGTCGAGTGCTACCGACGATTCATCGGGGGACTGCTCGACCTCACCGACAACTTGGACACTGCCACCAAGGCCGTCATCCCGCCTCCCGGGGTGCGCCGCCGCGACGGCGACGACACCTACTTGGTGGTGGCAGCGGACAAGGGCACCGCGACGTTCTCCGATATCGCCAACGATGTCGCCAAGTCGTACGGATTCTGGCTGGGCGACGCATTCGCCTCCGGTGGCTCCGTTGGCTACGACCACAAGGCCATGGGCATCACTGCCCGCGGCGCCTGGGAGAGCGTCAAGCGTCACTTCCTGGAATTGGGAATCGACACCCAGACAGAGGATTTCACGGTCGCCGGGGTCGGCGATATGAGCGGGGACGTGTTCGGCAACGGCATGCTGCTGTCTCAGCACATCAAGCTGGTGGCCGCCTTCGATCACCGGCACATCTTCCTGGACCCCAACCCCGATCCGGCGTCCTCATGGGCGGAACGCAAGCGGATGTTCGCGTTGGAGCGTTCCAGCTGGGCCGACTACAACGCGTCCCTCATCAGCGCCGGTGGCGGTGTCTACAGCAGGGAACAGAAGTCGATACCGATCAGCCCCGAGGTTCGCGAGGCGCTCGGAATCGATGGCGATGCCCATGAGATGACACCTCCGCAGCTTGTCCGGGCGATCTTGCTCGCCCCGGTCGACCTGTTCTTCAACGGCGGCATCGGCACCTACATCAAGGCCGAGAGTGAATCGCAAGCCGAGGTGGGGGACAAAGCCAACGACGCGGTCCGGGTCAATGGAAATCAGGTACGCGCGAGGGTGATCGGCGAAGGTGGCAATCTTGGCCTTACCTCGCTGGGGCGTATCGAATTCGAGCTCAACGGTGGCCGGGTCAATACCGACGCGCTGGATAACTCTGCCGGAGTGGACTGCTCGGACCACGAGGTCAACATCAAGATTCTGGTCGACTCGCTGGTCAGCGCAGGCAAGGTCAAGGCCTCCGAGCGCACCGAACTCTTGGAGTCCATGACCGACGATGTCGCCGCACTTGTCCTGGCCGACAACGAATCCCAGAACAACCTTATGGGCACGAGCCGCGCTAATGCGGCCTCGCTGTTGTCCGTGCACGCGCGCCAGATCGCCCATCTGGTGGCCGATCGTGGACTGGACCGCGAGCTGGAGGCGTTGCCGTCCGAGAAGGAGATCGACCGTCGCCTCGCGCTCGGAATCGGATTGACGTCACCGGAGTTGTCGACGCTGATGGCGCACGTGAAGCTGGCGCTCAAGGCGGACCTGCTGGCCAGTGATGCGCCGGAACAAGAGGTCACGCTGCGCCGCATGGTGCACTACTTCCCCAACCAGCTGCGGGAACGTTTCGACGCGGAAATCCGTCAGCACCCGCTGCGTAAGGAAATCTACGCCACCATGTTGGTGAACGCGGTGGTTGACTGCGGCGGAATCACCTACGTGTACCGGCTGTTCGAAGACGCCGGGACAGGTTCGGTGGACGGACTTAAGACTTATGTGGCGGTGGAGGCCATCTTCGGGCTGCGTTCGTTGTGGGACCGCATCCGCCACGCCGATGTGCCGGTGGCGGTTTCGGACCGGCTGACCCTGGACATGCGCCGTCTGCTGGATCGGGCATCCCGGTGGCTCATCAGTTACCGGCCGCAACCGCTGGCGGTCGGTGCCGAGATCAACCGATTCGCGGAAGGCCTCGCAGAGCTGACCCCGCAACTCACCACCTGGCTGCGCGGTCACGACCTGGAGATCGTCACCCGACAGACCGAAGACTTGATGACGCTGGGTGTTCCGGCCGATCTGGCCAGCGATGTCGCCGGCTGCCTCTACGGATTCAGCCTGCTGGACATCATCGACATCGCAGATATCGCGGACCGGGACGGTGCGGAGGTCGCCGACCTGTACTTCACCCTGATGGACGACCTGCGGGTGGACGATCTGCTGACCGCGGTTTCCCAGCTGGAACGCGATGACCGGTGGCATGCCTTGGCCCGGTTGGCGATCCGCGACGATATCTACTCCTCGTTGCGGGCGCTCACCATGGACGTACTCTCCGTCGGCGAACCCGATGAGACGGGTGAGCAGAAGATTGCCGAGTGGGAGTTCACCAACGCGTCGCGTCTGGAGCGGGCTCGCAGCACGCTCGCGGAGATCTTCGCCTCGGGCGAACCGGACTTGGCGACGCTGTCGGTGGCAGCGCGCCAGATCAGAGGGATGATCAGGAGCAGCATCACCGGTCCTGCATGATGGAGCCATGAGTTCTGAGAAGCCCGGTTATGTCGCGGCGGTGCCGGTTCGTTGGTCCGATATCGATATGTACCAGCACGTCAATCACGCGACGATGGTGACACTCCTGGAAGAGGCGCGAGTGCCCTTCCTGCGTGACGTTTTTGGCGCCGAGATCACCACCACGGGCCTGCTCATCGCCGACGTCCACGTCAAATACAAGGGGCAGGTGCGGCTCGCGGACTCACCGCTGCAGGTCACCATGTGGGTGTCGAAGATTCGGGCAGTGGACTTCACGATCAATTACGAGGTGCGCTCGGTGGATGCGGCGCCCGACTCCAAGCCCGCGGTGATCGCGGATACCCAGCTGGTGACCTTCCATCTCGACAGTCAAACGCTGCTGCGTCTCACCGACACCCACCGCGAATACCTACGGCGTTGGTCACGACCGTGAGCGAGGCTCCGCTGCGCGTGCCCGACGCCCTCGATCGCACGGATCTGGCGACCTTCCTCACGCGCACGCTTCGCATCGACGATGCGGCCGTGGTGAGGCTGCGTGCGCGCGATGACGGACGGGTGGTCGTCTGGGCCGCAACACAATTCGACGTGCTGGCCTGCCGCGTGATAGGCGGCGAGCTAGGTACCCCCGATATCACCGCCGCCGCCGACGAGCTGCTGCGCGGCGTGGAGTCGGCGGATGCAGACGGCTACGTGAACACCGGGTTCCCCATGGACTCGGTGTGGCGGGGAGCGCTGCCCGCCGATAATGGATTCGAGTATCTCGACGACATCCCCGCACGGTCGGTCCTCGAACTCGCGCAGCGTGGGGGAGAGCTGGCCCGCGAACACGGCAGCGCCCACGGTCCGCCCGTGTCATTGTTGGACCAGCCGGTTGTCACCATCGACGGAGCCGATGGCCACCGGATTGACGTACCGATGCGATGCTTGTTCGCCTTGACCGCAATGGGATTCATTCCGATGAGTCCCACAGAGGATGAACCGGTACGGGTGCGGGCCTTGCCGGCGTGGTTGCGGTTGGACGCGCGGTACGGCTCGGTGTATCGCCACCGCACCGGCCTTTCGCTGTCGGTGCGCTAGACGACCCAGGCTGCGGTGTTCGGCGGCAGCTTGCCGTTGAAGAGTGGCCCGCTGGTCAGGATGACTTCGCCGGCAGGAAGATTCACCAACTCGCTGCTTACGTTCAAGGCGCAGGTGAGCCCGCCGCCCTTCACTCGGAACGCAAGAGCCCCCGGCGGGCTGCCATACCATTCCAGGCTCGTGCCGTTGAATTCCTCTCGGCTCCGGCGCAATTCGATGGCACGTCGGTATAGCGACAGCATCGAATCGGTGCGCTCCAGCTGGCTTTCCACCGTGAATTCGGCCCAGCCATGCGGCATCGGCAACCAGGTTTGGTCATTGGTCGAGAAGCCATACGGGGGGTCGGTGCCTTCCCAGGGGATTGGCACCCGGCACCCGTCGCGGCCCCGCTCGGTATGGCCGGAGCGCTCCCAGACCGGATCCTGCAATGCGTCGTCGGGCAGATCCACATTCGGAAGGCCCAGCTCGGAGCCGTTGTATATGAACGCCGTTCCCGGCAACGCCAGCATCACCATAGCCATTGCACGGGCGCGCCACTGGCCGATTGAACCTCCGCCGTAGCGCGTTACCTCGCGTTCCACATCATGGTTGGACAAGGTCCATGTGGGCGTCGCGCCGACCGAATCCACTGCAGCTAGCGAGTTTTCGATGGCCCCACGGATCTTGTCGGCCTCAAAATCTGCCTCGACCAGTTTGAAGTTGAACCCGAGATGCAGCTCGTCGGGCCTGACGTATTCGGCGAAGCGGGTGTTGTCGTTCACCCAGATCTCGCCGACGGCGACCACATCCCGGTACTGGTCGAGCACCTTGCGGATCTTGCGGTGGTACTCGTGCACGCCTTCGTTGTTGAACCGCGGATCGTCGTCGGAGATATGCAGCATCGAGGTGTCGGTGTCCTCGAGATCGGGCAGCCCCGGCGGCTTGGCCATGCCATGCGCGACATCGAGACGGAACCCGTCGATGCCACGGTCGAGCCAGAAGCGCAGGGTGTCGGCGAAATCGTCGAACACCTCCGGGTTGTCCCAGTTGACATCAGGCTGTTCGGGGGCGAACAGATGCAGGTACCACTGACCGGGTGTGCCGTCGGCTTCGGTGACGCGCGACCAGGCGGGGCCACCGAACACGGAAGGCCAATTGTTAGGCGGCAGTTCGCCATTGGCGCCCTTGCCGTCACGGAAGATGTACCGCGAGCGGGCGTCGCTGCCTGGTGGGCTCGTAACCGCTTCCAGGAACCAGGGGTGCTCGGAGCTGGTGTGGTTGGGTACCAGATCCATGATGACCTTGATGTCGTGGCGGTGCGCCGAGGCGATGAGCCGGTGCATCGCGGTCAACCCGCCGAACAAGGGGTCAATGTCCCGCGGGTTGGACACGTCATAGCCGTGGTCGGCCATCGGAGATCTGGTAACGGGATTTAACCAGATTCCTTGGACGCCGAGGAGGTCAAGGTAACCAAGCTTTGCTGAAATGCCATCGAGGTCGCCGACACCGTCGCCGTCGCTGTCACCGAACGACCTCGGGTAGACCTGATAAAAGACCGCGCGCGACCACCATGGATCGTCAGGTTGGCCCAAGTAGTCGGCACTCACGGTTGATCATTCTGCACTATGGCATCGGCATGTCTGAACCAAGATCCGCGGATCAGAACGGTGAGTTGACCATCGACTGTGCCGCCATCTCGAGGTAGCTCCACAGCTGGGCGCGATGCTCGTCATCGAGGGTGTTCCGGTCGATCGAATCGACAGCGGTTCGCATGCATCGCAACCACGCATCCCGTTCGATCGGACCGATGCGGAATGGGGCATGACGCATCCGCAAGCGTGGGTGTCCGCGCTGGTCCGAATAGGTGCGAGGACCACCCCAATACTGTTCGAGAAACATCCGGAGACGGTCCTCGGCGCCGGTCAGGTCCTCCTCCGGATACAGCGGGCGCAGCACCTCATCGTCGGCAACCAGCTGGTAGAACCGGGCCACGATGGCATGAAACGTCGCAGCGCCACCGACGGCGTCATAGAAGGTCTCAGGTGCAGGCGCGCTCACGTAAGCCATTGTGCCGGTAGCCGTGTCCCCGCCGCGGAGGGGGACCAGCAGGGCCGGTCACGCGATGTTCATTGGATTGACCTGCGAACACGTCATAAATTGTCGTGCGAAGACCGGGAAATCGTGGTGCACTGGTTCTAATGGCGCAACACAAGAAAAGCCGCGGGCACCGGCATAGCAGTGCCAGCGCGGGGCCGACCCAAAACGGGTCGGCCCGAATACTGCACAGCGTCCCAGGGACCAGGATCCCAGGGGCCATCACCCCGCAGCAGTCCAACGACGCCGGTTCCCTATGGGGCCGGCGTCGCGTGTTATTACTGAACTCCACATATGAGCCGCTCACCGCGCTGCCGATGCGCCGCGCCGTCATCATGTTGCTTTGCGGCAAGGCCGACGTGGTGCACGACGACCCGGGCGCTCCCGTCATCCACTCCGCGACGACATCGGTCGCAGTTCCCTCGGTGATCAGACTCCGCACATTTGTGCGGGTGCCGTACCGGGCCCGGGTTCCGATGACACGCGCGGCGCTTATGCATCGCGACCGGTTCCGCTGCGCGTACTGCGGTGGCCGCGCCGACACCATCGACCACGTGATTCCCCGGAGCAAGGGCGGTGCGCACTCGTGGGAGAACTGCGTGGCCTGCTGCTCCAGCTGTAACCACCGCAAGGCAGACCGGCTGTTGGCCGAGCTGGGGTGGACGTTGCACACCACACCGCTGCCGCCGAAGGGCCAGCACTGGCGGCTGCTGTCGTCGGTCAAAGAACTCGACCCGGCGTGGGTGCGATACCTGGGCGAAGGTGCCGCGTGACACCACGGATGAGCCGCTTGCGCGAAGACCAGAGTGCTCGGCTACGGTTTGCACTGTGAGCTTCCTCAACAGCCCCACATACATCGGGATGCCGGTCTGGGTAGCCCTGATCGCGCCGATCTTCTTCGCGCTCGTCGGTCTGTGGACCATGCGCAAGAAGGGGCCGCACCCTGAGACATTCAACATGAACGATGGTTGGACACACGCCCCCGTCTTGTGGGCTGCGGTTGACGAGAACATTGGTGATGCCCATGGGCATGGCCACGATGATGGGCACGCGCACGGAGCGGCGCAGGCGATTGGAGGGTCCGCACATGGCAAGTGGTGATGCGGTCGCGACAAAGCAGGCTGGCGCACTCCCAAGGGGATGGGCCGAGACCGTAAGCGGACGCCTATCGGGCGTTACCGAGCCGGGCGCGCTGTCGGTCCACTACCCGTTCCCCAGCTACGAGCTGGCGACACTGGATGACGCCCTTACGTACGGCAGCCGCTCGTCCAAGGCGCGGTTCGCGGTGTACATCGGCGACCTAGGGTCAAATACTTCGTCTGGTGCGCGAGAAGTCTTCCTGAAGGTGCCGACCCCCGAAGAGTCAGTGCTGATTGCCGTTTCGCCCGACCAGCATGTCGTGGAGGTCGTCTACGGCGAGGCACTCAAGGGACGTGGCGTCGAGTCGGCAGCCGATCTGGGCGTCGCCGCAGCCGTGGCGTCGTTCAAGGAAGGCAATCTGCTCGACGGGATCATCAGCGCGGTGCGCGTGATGAGCGCCGCGATCGCCCGGCCCTAGTCCTAGCGAGTTCTCGCGCGCGTTCCCCGCGCATCCTTTCGCCGAGGTGTGAAACCTTGGCGGTAAATCCGCTGAAATCCCGCCACAGTTTCACGCTCGGCGCATAAGCGCTTCGCGGACTCGCCGGATGATGTCATCGGGGTGGTCCTCGGCGACCACCCTGACGATCAGCCACCCGAGCCCCTCAAGCATCTCGAGGCGTTTGATGTCCTTGATGTATTGGCGTCTGTCACTGCGGTGCTGGTCGCCGTCGTACTCGATGCCCACCAGCACGTCTTCCCAACCCATATCGATATAGGCCAACGGGACGTAATCGCCGTTGTGCACCAGGATCTGCGTGGTCAGGCGGGGAAGCCCGGCGCTGTGGAGCAGTAGGCGCAGCCAAGTCTCCTTCGGAGATTGCGCACCGGGGTCAACCAATTCAAGTGCCGTCCGTGCTCTTCTGATACCGCGCCGACCTTTGTGCCGTGCCGCCAACTCCAAGACGTCGACCGTCTTGAGCTCCGTCGGGCGGCAGAGTGCATCGACGGCGGCGACCGCCTGATTCGTCGGATATCGGCGCGCGATGTCGAGGGCGGTGCGTGCGGGAGTGGTCACCTTCATACCAGCGATCATGCAGATTTCGGCATCTGCAATCCTGTCGGACCATACGGTGATCCCGGGCGGGCAGTGTCGGTTCTCGTGGAGGATCTGCGCATCGCCGGCTGGATCGATCCAGCGAGCGCCGTGCATGGCAGACGCCGAGTAGCCCGCGATAACTCCTCGTCGCTCAGTCCACAGCCAGCATGCCTTCGCACGTATCGCGGCCGTTATCTCGGCATCGCGTTCGAGGAAGACATCCGGGTACATCGGGTGATGTCGGGTGCGCAGCGAATGCCGGGTGAGCCGCCCGGATCGAAGTGACTCGCTACCTATGAAAGGCTCCCCCATGGCCGCAGTCTCCGCCTGCACTCTGACACGACGCCCAGTGTGAAACCTGGGCGGGAAATCGGCCGAAATTCCGCCCAGGTTTCACATTCGGCGCAAGAGGGTTACTGCGAATCGAACTCGCGGGCCTTCAGTGACCTGACGATGCCGGCGCGGCCCTCGGACACCAGGCGGTACAGAGCCGACGGGAGCTCCTTGGCCAAGAAGCCGTCGGCCAGTTCGATGGCTTCCGGCGAGATGTCCCAGGAGGGATACAAGCCGATCACCACGGTCTGAGCGACTTCGCTGGAACGGCGGGCCCACACCTCCTCGATGACGTCGAAGTAGCGTCCCGCGAACGGTGCCAGCACCTCGGCCTGCCCCGGCTGGACGATTCCAGCGATCACCGATCGTGCCGTGATATTCGGGAGCGCGTCATCCTCGATGACCTGCTTCCATGCGGACTCCTTGACCTCGGCGACCGGACGGGCCGCCCGGGCCTGTGCGGCCTGACGCTTACCCGCCGCCGTGGGGTCACGCTCCAGTGCGGCATCGATGAACACCGAAGCGTCCGGCTCCAGAGCGCCGGAAGCGGCCAGCGCGTTCACGATTCGCCATCGCAGGTCGGTGTCCACCGTCAGGCCCGGCAGGTCGAGTGACGCCGGATCGGAGTCCAGCAGTGCCTGCAGCACCACGGTGTGCCCCGCCGACAACACCGAGTTGGTGAAGGCATTCACGAATGCGAGTTGGTGATCCGAACCCGGCGCCGCGGCGCGGGCCAATTCCAGCAGCCGGTCGGCGAAGGCAGGCCAGCCATGCTCCTTGGCCCACCCAGGTTCTGTATATGAGCTCAACGCGGTCTGCGCCTGCACCAGCAGACGTTGTGCCACACCGACTTCCGACTCGGCGCGCACCCCCGAGGTCACCAGGGCCACGAAGTCGCGTGCCCGCAGCTCCGCCTCACGGGTCATCTCCCAGGCCGCCGACCACGACAACGTGCGCGGCAGCGGTTCGGCGACATCGGCGACCCGCGACAGCACAGTCTCAAGCGACTCGTCATCCAGACGCAGGGAGCAGTACGTCAGGTCGTCATCGTTGACCAGGATTAGCTTTCCGCGGGAAACACCCTGCAATGCGGGCACATCCGTCAACTCGCCTTCGACGTCGATTTCCTCGCGATGGACCCTAACCAACTTCCCGTCCACGTCGTCGTAGATGCCAACGGCCAGCCGATGTACGCGCGTCTCGCCGGCACCCGGCGCCGCGCCGGATTGCCGAACCGCGAAACGCGTGAACTTCCCGTCGTCGTCCACCTCGAAATCGGGGGAGAGGGTGTTAAGGCCGGTCGTCTTGAGCCACTGCGTACCCCAGTCCGACAGGTCGCGTCCCGAAGCCTCCTCCAGCGCACCCAGAAGGTCATCGAACGTTGCGTTGCCGAAGGCGTGCGCCGTGAAGTAGGCGCGCAGGCCTGACAGGAAGTTCTCCAAACCGACATACGCCACAAGCTGTTTGAGCACGCTGGCGCCCTTGGCGTAGGTGATGCCGTCGAAGTTCACCTCGACCGCGGCTAGGTCCGGGATATCGGCGGCCACCGGGTGCGTCGACGGCAGCTGGTCTTGCCGATACGCCCACGACTTCTCGACGTTGGCGAAGGTGGTCCAGGCCTCGGTGTACTCGGTGGCTTCCGCCTGGCACAGCACCGAGGCGAAGGTCGCGAAGGATTCGTTGAGCCACAGGTCATCCCACCAACGCATGGTGACCAGGTCGCCGAACCACATATGCGCCATCTCGTGCAGCACCGTCTCGGCGCGACGTTCATAGGAGTACTTGGTGACCTTGCTGCGGAAGACGTAGTCCTCCAGGAACGTCACCGCGCCGGCGTTCTCCATGGCACCGGCGTTGAATTCGGGGACGAACAGCTGGTCGTACTTGCCGAATGCATACGGGATGCCAAAGTTCTTGTGGTAAAAACCGAATCCCTGCTTGGTCTCGGTGAACAGTCGTTCGGCGTCCATGAACTCGGCCAGCGAGGCGCGGCAGTAGATGCCCAGATCGATGCTGCCGTGATCGTCTGAGTACTCGTCGTTCCACCGCGCGTACGGTCCGGCGATCAGCGCCACCAGATAGGTGCTCATCTTCGGGGTGGTCGCGAAGGTGTGCACACCGTCGGCCACTGACAGGGGCGCACCGTTGGAGATCACCTGCCAATGTGCGGGGGCGGTCACCGTGACGTCGAAGGAAGCCTTCAGGTCGGGCTGATCGAAGCAGGCGAACATCCGCTTGGCGTCGGCAGTTTCGAACTGCGAGTACAGATACACCTCATCATCGACCGGATCGACGAAGCGATGCAGGCCCTCACCGGTGTGTGAGTACTCGAAATCCGCCTCCACCACAACGGTGTTCGCCGCCAAGAGCCCGGACAGGGCGATGCCCTCTTCTTCGTCATATCCGCTGACGTCTATCTCGGAGCCGTTGAGCTCGACGCGGCGCACGGTGCGGGCGGCGATATCGATGACGGTCGATGCCCCCGGTTGTGCGGTAAAGGTGACGGTGGTCGAGGAGTGGAAGGTCTCTTCGCTCGGGCCACCGGCGCCGTCGGTGAGGTCGAGGGTGATCGCGTAATGCTCGACGTCGATCGCTGCGGCGCGGGCCGCGGCCTGGTCACGGGTGAGGTTGGGGAGTGCCACGTATCCAACGTAGCCGGTAGCCACGGCGGGAACACGGTGGCGGGATCGAGAGTTGGGTAAGACGTTGGCCAACTCACATCCGAAAGGCGCGTTATGTCTGAAGGCAAGAAGGACCTCGCCGAGTTCTGGTTCGATCCGCTGTGTCCGTGGTGCTGGATCACCTCCCGGTGGATTCTCGAGGTCCAGAAGGTTCGCGATATCGACGTGAAATTCCGCGTAATGAGCCTGGCTGTCCTCAACGAGGGACGTGAGGACCTACCGGAGCGCTATCAGGAACTCATGAAGAGCGCCTGGGGCCCGGTGCGCGTGGCAATCGCCGCCGAACAGGCAAAGGGACCGGAGATCCTGGAGCCGCTGTACACCGCATTGGGTACGCGGATCCACAACCAGGACAACAAGGACCTGCCTGCGGTAATCGCCGAGTCGCTGGCCGAAGTGGGTCTGCCCGCTGAGCTGGCCGAAGCCGCCGAGTCCACCGACTACGACGAGGCGCTGCGCGTCAGCCACCACGCCGGTATGGACAAGGTGGGGCCCGATGTGGGCACCCCGACAATCCACGTCAACGGTGTCGCTTTCTTCGGCCCGGTGATCTCCAGGATCCCGCGGGGCGAGGAGGCCGGAAAGCTGTGGGACGCGTCGGTGATCTTCGCGTCCTACCCGTACTTCTTCGAGCTCAAGCGCACGCGCACCGAGGCGCCGACCTTCGACTAGTAGCGCGGCGGCGGATTGTCGAACGTGTACGGCTGCTGATACGGCATATATCCGTGCGGTATTGGAGGCGGTGCGGGCGGTAGCACCGGAGGCACCGGCGGAATGGGAGTCGGCGGCAGCAGCTTGGGTCGGAAGAACAACGATCCGGCCTGCTGCCGATTCCGAAGCGCGGCCGCGCGCCAGGTGTGCACGGGATGACCGGACAGCATGTTGACCAGCCACACGAAGAAACCCGTCTCCAGGGTGGCGCGGTTGGCCAGGGTGTCGAACTCGACTCGCTTGAGCAGGTACTTGCCGGCCGCCATCACGCCGATTGCCCCCTGAATCCCGGTGGGGCGCATGGCGTATCCGTGGTTGTCGGCGGTGTACTCCATGGACCGTGACAGCGAGGTGCCCACGAACGGGACGAAGTTCATCGCCGTCTGTGCGAACTGGCGCCAATACGACGCGTGCCCGGCGGCGATATGGCCGACCTCATGGCCGATGATGAAGGCAAGCGCGTGCGGATCACGCGATTCGCCGCCGATCTCGAACAGGTCGCTGTAGACGACGACGAATCGCCGGAAGCCGTGACCGCTTGCGAAGGCGTTGATCTGGCCGTTGCCGAGCACGACGTAGGCGTCGGGTATCTCGCGCAGACCGAAGCGTTGCGCCGCCTCGACCACCATCGCGTACCCCTCGGGGAACTGGGTAGGCGACATCTTCACGCCGTTCACCCGCTGCTGCCCGTAGAGAATGCCTCGTCCCAGGTACAGAGTGAGGGGAGTGGCGGCCAGCGCAACGATGATGATGTTCAGTTGGACGTGCTCGGGGTCGGCCAGGAACCCGATGATGCCGAACAACGCGCCGACGTAGAGCAGCACCGTGAACAGGATGACGACAACGAGCAGCCCTATCTCCCACGGATGCCGGCGCGGGGGATAGGTGTACTGAGGCAGTCCAACCGGGTACATGCGCGCCACGGTAACCGACCGCGGGGCAACCTGACACAATCAGCGGCATGCGCGTCTATGTGGGAGCGGATCACGCCGGCTACGAGTTGAAGCAAAAGATCATCGAGCACCTTCGCGGCCGTGGCCACGATCCGGTCGATTGCGGTGCCTATGAGCTGGACCCGCAGGACGACTATCCCGCGTTCTGCATCGCCGCAGCCGAGCGCACCGTCGCCGACCCCGGCAGCCTTGGCATCGTGCTCGGGGGTTCGGGTAACGGTGAGCAGATCGCGGCGAACAAGGTAAAGGGTGCTCGCTGCGCGCTGGCATGGAGCCTGGAGACGGCGGTGCTGGCCCGCGAGCACAACAACGCCCAGCTGATCGGAATCGGCGGCCGCATGCATACCGTGCCGGAGGCGCTCGCCATCGTGGACGCCTTCCTTACTGCGAAGTGGTCCGAGGAGCCGCGCCACCAGCGCCGCATCGACATCCTGGCCGAGTACGAGGCCACCGGCGAGGCCCCGCCGGTTCCGGGCGCCAACTCTTAACGCCTATGCCGGAGGGGCATACCCTGCATCGGCTGGCCCGGTTGCATCAACGCCGGTTCGCCGGAGCCGCGGTGCGGGTGAGCAGCCCGCAGGGGCGGTTTGTCGAAGGCGCCTCGGCCGTCAACGGTCGCACCCTCGTCAAGGCGCATGCCTGGGGTAAGCACCTGTTCCATGACTACGGCCCGGTCGGCGTGGTGCACGTGCATTTGGGTTTGTACGGCACCTTCACCGAGCTGCCGAGGCCCATGGGTGTTCCTGTCGGTCAGGTGCGGATGCGCATCGAAGGGGCCGAGTACGGCACCGACCTGCGCGGCGCGACGGTGTGTGAGCTCATCGACGCCCCACAGGTGGACGCGATCCTGGCCCGCCTCGGCCCCGACCCGTTGCGTCCGCGCTCGGATCCGTCGACGGCGTTCGAGCGGATCGCGAAGTCGCACAGACCCGTCGGTGCGCTCCTGATGGATCAGAAGATCATTGCCGGGGTGGGAAATGTGTATCGCAGCGAGGTGTTGTTCCGTCTGCGGATCGACCCGTATCGGCAGGGCAGCCAGTTGGATCCCGACGAACTCACCGCCCTGTGGGGTGATCTTGTCGATCGTATGCGCATCGGATTACGGGTCGGCAAGATTGTCACCGTCGGCCCCGAACACGACCACGGAGACCCGTCCTACGCACCGGACCGCCCCCGCACCTATGTGTACCGGCGCTCAGGCTCACCCTGCCGGGTGTGCGGCACACCCGTCCTCACCGCGGTGCTGGATGCGCGAAACCTGTTCTGGTGCCCCTCATGTCAAATTCGCTGATGTCAACCGCGATGACGCCGCTGGTTGCTAGACTCGCCTAGGTGGGACGTCCAGTACCAATTACCTGAGAGGGGCGTCATGACGCGACCGGGTGCACCGTTGGGGAAGCTCATGGCGCGCGCAGTTCGCGGATTGGGCTCGCATCCGGAACCCGACGACCTCGAGATCCGCCTACTGGACGCCGCTATCGAGGTGCTGGCGGAGCGAGGCACCCAGACCGCCACCATTGATGAGGTGGCGCGGCGGGCAAAAGTGGGCCGCGCCACGGTGTTTCGACGCTTCTCGAACAAAGACCAGTTGTTCGAGAGGGCGCTTGCCCAAGAAATGCGAAAATTCCTGGACGAGCTACAGGAACGTGCGGGCGGTTTCGACGATATTGGCGAGCGGGTCGCCGAGGGTTTTGCGGTCTGTATCGAGATAGTGAATCACCCTCTGCTGCGCGGTGATTCGCTCGTGGCCAGGATGACGGCGATAGAGGCAATCACGCAGGGCGATCCAGCGCCCATCGAACTGGCGCGGCACTATCTCACCTCCCAGATCGACCAGATGCGGGAGGAAGGGCGCATCCCGCCGGGCGATTCACAACGGCAGGTCGACGTCTTGATCCACTTGGTGCTGGGATATCTTGCGGCGCCTGCCACAACCATTGACCTCGGCAATACCGAGGAGGTGCGAGCGCTGGCGCGCGAGACGTTCGCACCCATCCTGCTCACGCCCAATGTGCCGTTCACGGCACCTTAGATTTCCCTAGAAGTCCCCGAAATCGCCGCCGAAGTCACCACCGCCGCCATCCCAGCCCCCGCCGTCCCAGCCGCCGCCACCGCCGCCGCCTTGATCCCAGTTCGAACCGCCCTGGTCCCACCCGGCTTGGTCTGCCCCGCCACCTTGATCCCAGCCGCCCTGGTCTGACGCCGCCCCGGCCTCATATCCGTCCGAATAGCCCTGGCCGAAACCGCTTTCGAAACCCTGGGCGCCGTAACCCACACCGTGCATCCCCGAGAAGAGCGAGTTGAACAACAGTGCCGAGCCCACGCCCCAGGCGCCGGCCACCAGCGCTGGCTTCCACCACGGCTCGGAGTACCAGCCGGCGGGAACCGGACGCCCCGCGACGTTGCCGCCGGGGTAGTAGTTGGGTGTCCTGCCCGATGGCTCCGGGGAGGCCTCGATATCGCGGCCCTCGAAGTTGATCCGACGCTCCTCGGTGACCGAACCGGCCTTGCTCTGTCCGGTGGTCGAGGGGAGTTCCGGTCCGGGATCCATGCCCATCGCAACGCGGGCGGCCCGTACGTAGTACAGGCCCTCGACGGCGCTTTCCTTGGCCAGTGTCGCCTGGGCGGGGGTGGTGGCCTGCTCGATGGCCGAGGACGCGGCGGTGTACCGCTCGGACGCGTCGGCGAGTGCCTGACGCGAGGCGTCGTCGGTTCCGCCCAATCCCAGTACCTGGCCGCCGAGACGCTCGGTGATGCGTCGGGCATCGGCCTTGGCGTCGGCGAGCTGCTCGGCACGGCGGCGGCTCGATCCCTGCGTGTAGATGATCGCGCCGCCGACGATCACGCCGACGAGAAGGAGGCCCAGGATGATTTCCATGGCACCCACGGTACTGACTGGTGGAGCGGGCAACGGGAATCGAACCCGCGATGGATATTCGGGAAGTAGATGTCTGAGGACTCTTACGTTCGCGGCCGGGGGACATCCTTGTGGGGGACACTGGTGACCAGGCCTCCGTCCACGATGAACTCGGCACCTGTCGAGAACGAGGATTCGTCGCTGGCGAGGAAAACGACGCAGTTGGCGACTTCCTCCGGTTGACCTGGGCGCCCTAGCGGTGCGGTGACTAAATCGTCGGGGAAATGTTCGGTCATCGGGGTGCGGATGAAGCCCGGATGTAGTGAGTTGACTCGAATGTTATGCCGGCCCAACTCAATTGCCGCCGACTTCGACAAACCGCGCACCGCCCACTTGCTTGCCACGTAGGGATGTACCAGGGCGGCGCCACGCAGGCCCTCGATAGACGAGACGTTGATAATCGAACCTCCGCCGGCCGATCTCATCGCCCCGACGGACGCCTGCATGCCCAGGAACGTGCCGGTCAGGTTGACGTCGATCACTTTCTGCCACTGGGTCATGTCGAATTTGCCAATCTGACCTACCGCCACGATTCCGGCGTTGTTCACGAGGACGTTGAGCAGGCCGAACTCATCGACTGCGGTAGAGACGGCCGCATCCCATTGCTCGGCCTCGGTGACGTCCAGATGCACGTAGCGTGCGGCGTCGCCGAGCTTGTCGGCCAGCGCTGCGCCCTCGTCGTCGAGGACGTCGCCGATCACCACCTTCGCCCCTTCGGCCACCAGAGCGCGGGCATCCGCTGCCCCGATGCCCCGTGCTCCGCCGCTGATCAGCGCTACTTTTCCGTCCACTCGTCCCATGGCGGATCACGCTACTCCATATGAGGGTCAAAATTAGAACTTGTTCCAATTCGCGGCTCGGGCTGTGCATACTGCTAAGACGCCTGTGAGGAGACATCCATGACAATCCGTGTCGCGCTTATCGGTACCGGAAACTGCGGCAGCCTCGCCCTGCGACATCTCATCGAGGATCAGCGTTTCGACCTCACCGGCATCTGGGTGTCGTCAGAGGCGAAGGTCGGCAAGGACGCCCGCGAACTTGCCGGAGTGGAAGGCGACGTCGGCATTACTGCCACGAACGACCTCGACGCGATCATTGCCGATAAGCCGGATTGCGTCGTGTACTGCGCGATGGGCGACACGCGCCTGCCCGAGGCCATGGCAGACGTGCGGCGCATTTTGGCGGCCGGTATCAACGTGGTGGGCTCAGCGCCCGGCCTGCTGCAGTACCCGTGGCAGGTCATGCCGGACAAATACATTCAGCGTGTGGAAGAGTCCGCGCGCGAGGGTGCTTCGACGATCTTTATCACCGGGGTCGATCCGGGCTTCGCCACCGATCTTCTGCCGTTCGCGCTTGCAGGTACCTGCCGTTCCATTCAGCAGATCCGGACCATGGAGATCGCCGACTATGCCAGTTATGACGGTGCCACGGTGATGTTCGACGTCATGGGCTTCGGCAACCAGATCGGTGACTTCCCCATACTGTTTCAGCCCGGAGTGCTCAGCATCGCCTGGGGCACCGCCATCCGGCAGCTGGCCGCTGGCTTGGGCGTCGATATCGATGAGATCAAGGACTCGGTCGAGCAGGAGCCGGCGCCGGAGGATTTCGATGTCGCCGTCGGGCGCATCGCCAAGGGCACCGTTGCCGCTCTGCGTTTTCAGATCGAGGGAATGGTCAAGGGTGCGCCAGTGGTGGTGGTCGAGCACATCACCCGACTGCGTGCTGATCTGCGGCCCGACTGGGCACAGCCCGCGCAGGAAGGCGGCTCCTATCGCGTCGAAATCACCGGGGAACCGTCATACGTGATGGATGTCTGTCCGACCAGCCGGTTCGGTGACCACAACTACGCAGCCATCCTGGCGGCAGCTGGCCGCATCGTGAACGCGATACCCGGCGTGATTGCCGCGCAGCCGGGAATCAGGACCACACTGGATATGCCTCTGATCACCGGCAAGGGCCTGTACGCACCGAGCTGCGAACCTGCACATCGCTGAACTACTGGAGCGGGTGACGGGAATCGAACCCGCGTAGCTAGTTTGGAAGACTAGGGCTCTACCATTGAGCTACACCCGCATGCGTGCGAGGTTGTCCCGCTTGCGTTGAAGAATGTACAGCGCCGGGGCGGATCAAATCCAATTCTCACTGTGACTTGCCGAGGCCGTAAGATCGCTTCGTCTTGCCGGAAGTGTGGACGCAGGTCCGACGGGGTGTAGCGCAGCTTGGTAGCGCATCCGCTTTGGGAGCGGAGGGTCGCAGGTTCAAATCCTGTCACCCCGACAGC
>JBOGDC010000024.1:0-91431 GCA_050701835.1 Mycobacterium sp.
TCAGCAGCGGCTGCACCACGGCGAGGCTGCCGATGGACAAGGCCGCGAACTGGGCGACGAAGCCGAGCGCGTCGCAGGAGATGCCGATCAGCCAGACCGGTCGACGGGCCATCTGCACGAGCAGGCCGGCCGAGCTGCCCTCGGCGGGGTCGTCCAGGCCGGCCTTCTGCTGCAGGACGGTGCCGAGGGCGAAGAACAGCGCGGCGACGAGGGCGAGAACGATGTCCATCGCGGCCGGACCCTATCGGGGGCTCACCGGGTCATCGCGCGCGTGCGGACGCCTCGCGGACGCGGCTGGCACGTCTCACACACGTAGGTGCCCCGCCCGGCGGCCACGAACTTGACGATCTCGCGCCCGCAGGTCGGACAGGGCTCGCCCAGGCGGTTGTGCACCAGGAACTGGTGCTGGAAGGAGCCGTAGACGCCGTCGGTGTGGCGGAAGTCGTCGATCGTCGAGCCGCCCGCGTCGATGCCCGCCTGCAGCACCGCGACGATCTCGCCGACCAGTGCCTCCCATTGCGGGCGCGTGAGCTGGCCGACCGGCCGCAACGGGTGGATCTGGGAGCGATACAGCGCCTCGTCGGCATAGATGTTGCCCACGCCGGCGATCCGCCGCTGGTCAAGCAGGAAGGCCTTGACCGGCGCCTTGCGCCCCCGGGCCGCGGCCTTCATCGCCGCGCCGGTGAAGTCGGGGCCCAGCGGCTCGACGCCCAGGCGCGCGTCCAGGAACGCGTCCAGCGCGTCGGGGCCGATGGCCAACTCGCCGGTGCCGAGTAGTCGGGTGCCCATGATGGCCGGATGGGTGATGCGGTACTCACAACCGACCTCCGGGCGGAACCCGTCTGTCTGCAGGGACCACAGATCGGGGTCGACCATCACCTGCCATACCCGCATTGGTGTGTGGGCGAAGGGCCGCTCGAACAAGATCATTTCGGCGACCTCACCCGAGCAGCCTAGGGGGAGTCCTAGTCGCGGCGCAGTGTGAAGAAGTACGGCTGCTCCATATCGCGCAGGTCCATGATGCCCAGCAGCGTGGAGTCGTCGACCTTCCGGAAGTGGTCGATGATCGCCTTGTGGTCGTAGACCATGGCAGCGCTGACGGCGCCTCGGTACTCGATGTTGCGCAACCGCGCACGGTGCTTGTGTGTCCTGATCAGCGGCTTGAGCGCGGACAGTGCGGTCGGGGACGTCCGCTTGACCATCGGGGACTCGGTCAACCCGCTGATCCGGCCCGCCAGCCCCATCGGCGCCAGCATCGGATCGACCGCGAAGATATCGCCCCCACCATCGCTGAACAGCAGCGGATGCACATGGTCCAGGTCATCGAACTGCTTGCCGTACCAGCCCGAGACGGTAAGGATGCCGTCCATCGAATGCCCGGTCGGCACCTCGCCCCCATGCCATCGTTGACCGACCAGCTCCTCGGCCCGCACCGGCTCCAAGTTGTCGAAGAAGGTCAGTGCTTCCTGGGTGGTGGTGCCATGCTCCAGCGCGAGAAGATCCGACGTCGATGTCATGACGTGAGCCTACGACCGGAGGCGCGACGCGGCCAAGGCAAAATATTGAGCGATGAATGACCCGTATTTCGCGATCGACGCCACCCTGCCGGGAACCGCGGGCCGGGCCGGTGTCATCCACACCCCGCATGGTGACATCAAGACGCCGGCCTTTATCGCTGTCGGAACCAAGGCAACCGTCAAGGCCGTACTACCGGAAACCATGGCGGCCCTCGGTGCCCAGGCGGTACTTGCCAACGCCTACCACCTGTACCTGCAACCGGGCGCCGACATCGTGGACGAGGCCGGGGGACTGGGTGCCTTCATGAACTGGCCCGGCCCCACGTTCACCGATAGCGGCGGGTTCCAGGTGCTTTCCCTCGGCTCGGGGGCTCGCAAGGTCATGGCGATGGAGGTCGACCGGGCCCGCGCCGACAATGTCGTGGTCGCCGGTAAGGACAAGCTCGCCCACGTCGACGACGACGGCGTCACCTTCATCTCGCACTTGGACGGATCGACGCACCGGTTCACCCCCGAGGTCTCGATGCGGATCCAGCATCAGCTGGGTGCTGACATCATGTTCGCCTTCGACGAGCTCACCACCCTCATCAACACCCGCGAGTATCAGGAGAACTCGGTGCAGCGCACCCACGAATGGGCGCAGCGCTGCCTCGACGCACACGAGAAGCTGACGCGAGAACGCGTCGGTAAGCCTTACCAGGCGCTGTTCGGCGTGGTGCAGGGCGCGCAGTACGAGGACCTACGCCGACAGGCCGCCCGCGGACTGGAATCCCTTGCCAGCGAAGAAGGTCGGGGCTTTGATGGCTATGGGATCGGCGGTGCGCTAGAGAAACAGAACCTCGGCACCATCGTTGGCTGGGTGACATCCGAACTGCCCGAACACAAACCGCGCCACCTGCTCGGCATCAGTGAGCCTGACGACCTCTTCGCCGCGGTGGCCGCCGGGGCCGACACATTCGACTGCGTCTCTCCGTCGCGGGTCGCGCGCAACGCCGCCGTCTACACCCGCGACGGACGGGTGAACATCACGGGCGCGAAGTATCGACGAGACTTCACCCCCATCGACGCCGTATGCGACTGCTACACCTGCACGCACTACACGCGGGCCTATCTGCACCACCTGTTCAAGGCCAAGGAGATCCTGGCATCCACCTTGGCCACCATCCACAACATGCGATTCACCATCGGCCTGGTAGATCGCATTCGTGCCAGCATCGTGGACGGCACCTTCAATGAGCTGCGCGAGGACACCCTGGGCCGCTATTACAGCTGAGTACCAACCTCAGGCGGATCTCAGTATCCGCGCGCACACTGAACACATGCCTACTACGACCGATCCGGGCACCCTGCTGCTTCAGGTGCTCGACCCGGCGAATCGCGCCAACCCGTACCCCGTGTACCGGCAGCTGCGCGAGCAGACACAGTCCGGACCGTTGCATCCCCCGGGCACCGCCGTGAGCGTGCTGGCCACCTTCGCCGACTGCAACGCGGTGCTGCGCCACCCGCAGGCCTCCTCGGATCGTCGCAAGTCGAACATTGTCCAGCAGCAGCTCGAGAAGTACCCGAACGTGGGGCTGGCCA
Source organism: Mycobacterium sp. (assembly GCA_050701835.1). Taxonomy (GTDB): domain Bacteria; phylum Actinomycetota; class Actinomycetes; order Mycobacteriales; family Mycobacteriaceae; genus Mycobacterium. Next base: position 3,099 of record JBOGDC010000024.1, read on the forward strand.
AGCCATCGTTTCTCGGTCTGGACGCTCCCGATCACACGCGGCTGCGCAAGCTCGCATCAAAGGCATTCGCGCCCAAGGTCATCAACGCGATGGCTATTGATATCCAGTCCCTTGTCGACCAGCTTCTGGATGACATCGCCCGCCGCGGCAGCTTCAATCTGGTCTCGGATTTCGCCTATCCACTCCCCGTGGCGGTGATCTGCCGGATGCTGGGCGTTCCGTTAGAGGACGAGCCCGAATTCAGTCGCGCCTCAGCACTTCTCGGTCAGTCGCTGGATCCGGTGTTTGCGCTTACCGGACAGGCTTCCGAGAATATGGACGAGCGCATCAAGGCAAGTCACTGGATGTGGGACTACTTCATCGATCTCATCGCCACCCGACGGCGCAACCTCGGGGACGATCTGCTGTCCGCGTTGATCCAAGTGGAGGAAGCTGGTGATCAGCTCAGCGAGGAAGAGATTATCTCCACCTGCACGCTGCTGCTCATCGCCGGACACGAGACCACCGTCAACCTGATCGCCAACGCATCGCTGGCCATGTTGCGTGAACCGAAGCAGTGGAAGCTGTTGTCCCAGAATGGTGATCGGGCCCTCGCCGTCGTCGAAGAGACGCTGCGATATGACCCGCCCGTGCATATGGTGGCCCGTGTTGCCGATGGAGAAATGGTCATTCGTGACTTCACGTTGCCCGACAAGGAGTGGGTGCTGCTGATGCTCGGTGCGGCGCAACGTGATCCGGAGGTCGGACCCGATCTCGATGTCTTCGACCCCGATCGCGCCGAGGTCAAGCACCTGGCCTTTGGGCATGGACCGCACTTCTGCCTGGGCGCACCGCTCGCGCGGCTGGAGGCCAAGCTGGCGCTGAGCTCGATCACCGCGCGGTTTCCCGACGCGCGCCTGATCGGCGAGCCCACCTACAAACCGAATGTCACGCTGCGCGGTCTTGCCGACCTCCCCGTGAGCACGTCGTAGCCTTCAGCGCGCGACGGACTTCTCTAGCCGCCGCTCAAGCCGGTCCTGCACCACCGACGTCGCCATGCAGACGATCCAGTAGTACACGCCTGCCGTCATGTACAGGGTGAAGAACTGAAACGTGGGCGCCGCGGCGACCTGCGCCGTGCGCATCACATCGGTCACCAAGATCGCCGACGCTAATGAGGTGTCCTTCACCAGCGATATCAACGTATTTGACAAGGGCGGCAACGCAATTCGGCTGGCTTGCGGAATAACGATGCGCCACAACGTGGTGCTGTAGCTCATGCCCAGGCTCGAGGCCGCCTCCCACTGCCCGCGGGGGACGCTCAGGATCGACGACCGGATGATCTCGGCGGCATAGCCGCCTACGTTGAGGCTGAATGCAATGACCGCGGCGGGAAACGGGCTGATCTTCACGCCGAATTCGGGTAACGCGAAGAAGATCAGGAACAGCTGAAGCAGCAACGGGGTACCGCGGATGATTGAGATATACACCCGCGCAAGCCCGGGCAGCGTCCGGCGATCGGACATGCGCGCCAGTGCCACCCCGAGGGCGATCACCAGTCCGATCACGAAGCTGACGGCGGTCAGCGGAAGGGTGACGGTGAGCATGGCGCGCGCCATAGGCCACAGGTTGTCCAGGACCAGTCGGGTGTCGGACCGTCCCTTGCTGGAACTCTGCAGGGCCGCTTGGTCTTTGGTGGCCCCGCTGGCATCCGCCTTGAGGTACTTCTCGGAGATTCGGGTCAGGGTGCCATCAGCGGACAGCTGATCCAACGCCTTGTTGAGCTCGGGCAACAGACCGCTGTTCTTCCGGGCCGCGAACCCTTGTTCACTGCGTTCTCCGGTGCTCCCGGCGATCTTGACCGCGGGGTCTCCGGTGGCGGCCAGGTAGGCGTAGACGGCGATGCTGTCGTTGACGACGACGTCGACCCGGCCCTGGCTGAGCAGCGTGATGGACTGGGTGAAGCCCTCGACGGCCTCCACGCGGGCTCCGGCATCGCGGGCGATCTGCGACCAGTTGCTCGTCGCGTTCTCGGCGGCCACCTTGCCGCGGATATCGGCCAGGCTGCGAATGGTGTTGTCGTCTGCCCGAGTGACGATCACCCCCTCGCCCACGGCGTATGGCTTCGACAGGTCGTATTTTGCTTGGCGCTCCGGTGTGATCGTTACCTGATTGGCGACGACATCGAACCGGTCGGCGTCCAGCCCGGCGAAGATCGCGTCCCACGGGATTTCGACGAATTCCACCGAGCGGCCAAGCTTCTCGCCGACGGCACGCGCCACGTCCACGTCATAGCCGGTGAGCTCCCCGGTCCGCTCGTCGTGAAAGCTGAAAGGCGCGTACACGCCTTCGGTGCCGACCCGCAGTGATTCCTGTGTCGGGCTGCCGCAACCGGCTACGGCCACCAGCGCGAGAAGCGCAAGCGTGATGGCGCGAAGCATCGCGGGAGGCTAACACGATTCGAACGTCTCCCAGGCGTCTTCGGATCAGCGCGGGTATATCCACGGATCGCGCGGAACGCGTTGCGGATCGAACTGCCTCAGCAGGTCGGCAGCGTCGGCGGCCTTGTACCCGAGGGAATCACAGATCAACTCGAATGCCCGCTCTGTGCCTAGATCGGCAATGGTGACCGCCCCGTCGCGTTTGGCTAACCGCGCTCCGGCGGTATTGAGAACCAACGGGACATGGGCGTACGTCGGCACCGAGTAGCCGAGCAGCTCCGCCAGGTAGGCCTGTCGGGGCGCGGAGGCCAGCAGATCATCGCCGCGGACCACCTGATCGATGTCCTGTGCGTGGTCGTCGATCACCACCGCGACGTTGTAGGCGGTCACGCCGTCGCCGCGGCGCACCACGAAATCGTCGACCATGCCGGTGTATGCGCCGTGCAACACATCCCGCACCGCGAAGGGGGAGTTTTCGGTGCGCAGCCGCAGCGCCGGCACGCGTTCGAACCGGTGCTCTGCACGTTCGGATTCGAGTAAGCCGCGGCAGGTGCCCGGATAGGCGCCGGGTGGGGAGTGCGGCGCCGTCGGCGCCTGGGCGATATCTTTTCTGCTGCAATAGCATTCGTATAACAGGTCACGCGAAGCCAGCGAAGCGAGCACCTCGTCGTAGGCGGCGGTCCGGTCGGACTGCCACAGCACTGGTTCATCCCATTCCAGCCCGACCGCCGCAAGGTCGGCCAGCTGGCGCTCCGCCACCTTGGCGTTGGTGCGCGTATCCAAATCCTCCACGCGCATGAAGAACCCGCGCCCGGTCGACCGCGCAAGCAGCCACGCCAGCAGTGCCGTGCGCAGATTCCCTATGTGCAGGTCACCCGAGGGGCTCGGGGCAAATCGTCCCGCACCCGTCACACCAAGCCCGGAACAATATCGTTGAGGTTGAACGCAACTGGCTGTTCAAGCTGCTCGTAGGTGCAGGAACGCGGATCACGGTCGGGGCGCCAACGATTGAATTGTGCGGTATGGCGGAACCGCACACCTTCCATGTGGTCATAGCGGACCTCCACGACCCGTTCGGGCCGCAGCGCCACGAAGGACAGGTCCTTGCCGGCATTCCAGCGCGACCCCGCGTTCTTTTGTGGCGTGCGCTCGCCGGCCTCGTGGGCGGCCCAATTCCACGGATGGTTTTCGATAGGAGTGACGAGGGGCTGCAATTCCACAAAGAGGCGCTTGCGTTCGGCCATCGGGAATGCCCCGATCACGCCGACCGACGCCAGTGCGCCGTCTTCCTGATACAGCCCCAGCAGCAGTGATCCAATGGCATCGGCACCCGATTTATGGACGCGATATCCCGCGACCACACAATCGGCGGTGCGCTCGGGTTTGATCTTGAACATCACGCGCTTATCGGGCTGATACGCGATGGCCAACGGTTTCGCGATGAGCCCGTCGGTACCGGCGCCCTCGAACTCCTCAAACCAGCGCTGCGCAAGGGTCTGGTCGGTGGTGGCAGGAGTGAGATGAATCGATGTGCCGGTATCCGGCAGCGCCTCGGTCAGCGCGGCGCGCCGCTCGACGAATGGGCGCCCGGTGTAATCCTCGTCGCCCAGCGCAAGCAGATCGAAGGCGATGAACGAGGCGGGTGTCTGCTCGGCCAGTAGCCGCACCCGTGAATCTGCAGGGTGGATCCGCTGTTGCAGCGCCTCGAAATCCAGCCCCGCCTCGGTCGCGATCACGATTTCCCCGTCGACCACGCACCGCTCTGGCAGCTCGGCGAGAACCGCCGCGACCAGCTCGGGGAAGTATCGGGTCAGCGGTTTCTCGTTGCGGCTGCCCAGCTCCACCTCATCGCCGTCGCGAAAGATGATCGACCGGAACCCATCCCATTTGGGCTCGTAGGATGCGTCAGCGGGGATCGTCGCGACGGGTTTGGCGAGCATGGGTGAAATGGGTGGCATGACGGGGAGGTCCACCACCTCATTGTCACGGATGAGCCGCGTGCGCGAAGACGATCCTGCTGGTGTCGAGGCTCGTGTTCCCTGTCGACTCGTTTGCATGCGCACGGTAATTGCCTTGCGGCACCATGGCGTCCATGAAGGTTCACTGCTGGGAATCGGGACCGACACCGACGCCAAGGGCGCGGCCGACGTGGTAGCGGTCGGCATGCGCAGGAAGCTGTTCTCGGCTGTCGCCGCGCAGCTCGGCCATCCGCATGGGCCCCTTAGCCGAGTCGTCGCCGTGGCGCTCAACCGCGGAAACCGGCCCGCGACGTGCGCTGCTGTGGAGCTCTCGGTCGCAGCGCCCGGTCAAACCGTGGCCGACATCGGGTTCGGAGGCGGTCTAGGCCTGTCGCTCTTGCTCGGTCGCGTCGGCGACGACGGTGTGGTCTACGGAATCGAGCTCTCTCGGGAGATGCTCGACCGCGCGCGGTCACGGAACAGCCGGGAGCAGGGCGCGGGTCGGCTGCGACTGGTGCACGGCACGTTGACCGCCTCGGGTCTTGAGGACCGCTCTCTGGACGCGGCCATCACGGTCAACACGTTGTACTTCGTCGCCGACCTCGACAGCGCCTGCCGTGAGCTAGTCCGCGTCATGCGTCCGGGCGGGCGGCTGGTCGTTGGCGTCGGCGACCCGGATGCGATGGCGCAGCTGCCGTTCACCCGGTACGGATTTATCCTGCGCCCCGTCGCCGAGGTGACTGCGGCGCTGCGCAATGCGGGTTTCGACCTTCTGGCGCAGCGGACTCTCGATGAGATCACGGTCCCGCACCACCTGCTGGTTGCGATTCGATCGGACGCGATCCCCTTGTGACGAACGATTTGCCTGCGCGAAGACAATTCTGCAGCGGTTCGGCGGGTGGGTTCCGTAATGGATTCGATGTGTTGCAAGATGAGGTCAATGGCTACGCCCGCTGAGGAACTGGATGTTGACGGCATTGCCGTCCGCCTAAGCAACCCCGACAAGGTCTACTTTCCGCGGCTGGGTGCCGAGGGCGGTACCAAACGCCACCTCGCCGAGTACTACCGCACCGTGGCCCTTGGCCCGATGATGAACGCGCTACGCGATCGGCCTACGCACTTGCAACGATTCCCCGACGGCATCGACGGCGAAGAGATCTACCAAAAGCGGCTGCCCAAGCACTATCCCGACTATCTCGAGAGCTGCGAGGTGACCTTCCCCTCCGGTCGGACGGCCGAGGTACTGCGGGTCACCACACCCGCGGCAATCGTCTGGGCGGCGCAGATGGGCACCGTGACGTTGCATCCGTGGCAGGTGCGGTATCCCGACCTCGATCATCCCGACGAGCTGCGCATCGACCTGGATCCGCAGCCGGGCACCGGATTCGACGAGGCCAAGTCGGTGGCACTCGACGTGTTACGCCCGGTGCTCGACGAGCTGGGCTTCGTCGCCTACCCGAAGACCTCCGGGGGTCGCGGTATCCACATCTATCTGCGCATCGAGACCCGCTGGGATTTCCTCGAAGTGCGCAGGGCGGGGATCGCACTGGCCCGCGAGGTGGAACGTCGCGCGCCCAAGCAGGTAACTACCTCGTGGTGGAAAGAAGAACGCGGAGAGCGCATCTTCATCGACTTCAACCAGAATGCACGCGATCGGACGATGGCGTCGGCCTACTCGGTGCGGCGCACACCGATTGCGACGGTGTCCACGCCGTTGACCTGGGACGAACTGGTCGACGCCGAACCCGACGATTTCACCATCGCCACCGTGCCCGAACTGCTCCGGAAACGTCCGGATCCCATGGCTGATATGGATGATTCGGTGCAATCGATCGAACCGCTCCTTGAGATGGTAGAACGGGACGAGGCGAACGGACTGGCCGATATGCCGTATCCGCCGAACTACCCGAAGATGCCCGGAGAACCGAAACGTGTTCAGCCATCGCGGGATACCGACAGGAAGCAATAGTGACAGTCCGCGGTGTGGCGTGGCGGACGGCGGGCGCTTGGTTGGCGGTGGGAATCGGCGCGGTGCTGTTACAACACTGGCTGATACCGCTGAATGCCCCAAACAGCTTCGGGTTGTTCAGCAATGGTGGCGATCTGATGGTCTACCGGCTCGGCGGTCTGCGGGTTCTGCATGGCGAGCCGTTATATGTCACGGAAATTCCAGGCGCGGGATGGTTCACGTACACGCCGTTTGCCGGGCTGATGTTCGCCCCACTGGGTTTCGTCCCACTGGGGGCAGCCAAGGTGCTCTGGTTTTTGGTGAACACGGGGGCGCTCTTCGCCATCATCTGGCGATGCTGGCGAGTCCTCGGATATGCGGCCGATAGTCGTCTTGCCATCGCGTGCGCTGGAATGACCTTGGTGGCCTTTGATATTCAGCCCATCCATGGAACCTTGTGGCAAGGTCAGGTCAATCTCATCCTTGCCGCCATCATCATCTGGGATCTCACGCGAGCCCAGGGTGCGCGGTGGCGTGGCTGGTCGGTGGGGGTCGCCTCGGGCGTCAAGCTCACCGCCATCGTCTTCGTTCCTTACCTGCTGGTTACCCGTCAGTGGCGGTCCGCGATGATCGCGACCTCGGCGGCCGTCGTCACAGTGGCGCTGGGATGGATTGTGCTGCCCTCGGATTCGTCCAACTACTGGCTGGGCGCCGTGCAAGCCACCGATCGCATCGGCTCGTTGGACCATCCCGCTAACTCGTCCATCGGTGGTGCGCTGTCGAATATCTTTGCGCCGCAACCCATGCCGGCATGGCTGTGGGTTCTGCTTGTGGGTGCGGCGGCGATCATTGGATTCGCTGCCGCGTTCCGGTCGCATCGGGAGGGTAACGAGCTCCTCGCGGTCACCGTCGTCGGCATGGTCGGCTGCGTGGTAACTCCCCTGGCCTGGACTCATCACTGGGTATGGACGGTGCCGCTGATGGTGTTGTTGGTCAATCAGATTCTGACGACCCGCGGCGCGCACCGGTGGTGGTGGGGTGCCGCGACGGCCGTAACCGCGCTGACGGTGTCCATGTGGTGGTACCTGGTGCTGTATGTGCGCGCCAGGCGGATCGACCCCGACTTCCAGTTCTATGTCACCGCATGGGACGCCGTCATCGCGCAGATGTCGCGTGCGGAAAGGGTCTTCGACTCCGGCCTTTACCCGTTGCTGTTCCTCGTGGTGGCGATCTGGGTACTCACGAACAAAAACCGGGATGCCGGTACCGTGCAGGAATGAAACGTTGGGCGGCAACCTTTGCCGTCGCGCTGCTTGCGGTCGCCGGCTGTTCGTCATGGGATAAGGCGGACTCCACCCCAACGTCCTATATGCCGCAACAGACTGGGGCGTCGCCGATTCGCTACGACTCCGATCCGCTGGAACAGCGTTTCCCGAAGTTACCGAAACCGGTGACCGGTGAATGGGTGCAGGGGTTCTTCAGTGACACGCCCCTTCCGGGGCCGAACACCACGTATTGGGTCGACGCGATCATCGAAATGCCGCCACAGCAGTTGGCCGCGTACGTGGCGCCCTTCCAGTCCAGCATGGTGCTCGCGACCAGACCACGACTGTGGAAAACGCTCGACGCCGGTGTGCCGTCGACGGCACAATTCGAACGTAGCGACGAGCTTGATCGGATGCTGTCCACGACAACCAACAAGGGCGGGTGGGACGTTAAGGCCTTCGTGCCGCAGGACGGTTCCGTGCTCGTCCTCAGCGCGCAGGGGAAGGACCCGGTCTAGGACTTGCGGATGCGACGGTTACGCAGACCGCGCGCCGATTCTTCGGTAGAGCTCTTCACGGGCTCGCCATCCGATGTGTCTTCCGAGCTGTCGTCGGCAGTCTCGTCCGCGTCCGTTTCGTCGGCGGGGCTGTTCAGGGGCTCTTCGACCGGCTCCTGAACCTCGGCGGCCTTCTTCTTGGCCGGACGCGGCGTGCGTTCCTTCTCGGGGACCTCGGCCACGAACGCCAGGTGATATGCAGCGAACGCGAGGAGTCCGATCGCCGCCGCGGCGCCGTATACCCCGAACTCCCAGAGACCGAACCGATCCAGGTCCAGCCAGATCTCGGCCAGCGCCGTCCCGATGATCAGGAAGCCGGCCAGGAAATGACCACTGAACGATGCGGTGCGCAGCGTGAGCGCCAGCTGAGGTGTCGTGAACTCGGGCCGTCGGGTCCGGCGCCACGAGACGAGGGCCGGAATGCCCGCGGCTCCCAGCAGTACGCCGGTGACGATGCGCAGCCCCGTGCCCAGCCCGTGGCTGATGGCACCGTTGAGCTCGGGCCAGCGGGGTAGGACGAAGAAGAAGTAGAGCAGTCCCGCTATCAAGGAGAGAGCGGCATGGCTGCTGGTCAAGATGATGGTCGCCTTGCGGCGTCCGGCAGCCATTGCCCTCCTTGATGCGGTCCAACGGGCAGCTCAAAGCCAACCCAAGTGGCGGAGGATAGGGGATTTGAACCCCTGAGGGCTATTAACCCAACCCGCGTTCCAGGCGAGCGCCATAGGCCACTAGGCGAATCCTCCGTCGGTCATCGTAGCGGACCGCGCTGGGTGCCTACGTCCACCGCCGCCGTGACCGGCCCGATGCACGTCGCGGGCCCGCCGCGAGCACCGCCCCGCCGATCAACGCGATCACCAGCACCGCCAGCAGCGGACGGAAACCGAGGGCATGCGCAAGGTACGGAGCAGAGCTGGCGCCCAGGAAAACCGTGAACCCGTACAGGGCGGTGCCGGTACCTCGTCGGGGAGCCGCCCGATCGCCGAACATGGTGACCATCGCCGTCGACGCGATGGCGATACCGGCGACGAAGACATTGCTGCCGACGACGATGACAGGAACGGTTCCGGCGCCGACGGCCTCGACTCCCAGGCCCACTGCGGCCAGCAGATAACCGGTGAGGGCGCCCCGTTCGGTGCCGACCCTGCCGACCCACGATCCGATGAACGGCGCCACCAGCATTCCGGGGATGCCCGCCAGCCGAATGGTTGTCACCGTGGACTCCGGCAGACGCAGCACATCCACGAGCTGAGTCGCCAGCCTCGTATACATCGCGACGAAGGACAGCATCAGCACGAAGACGGCTGCCAGCGGCACCGCGATATCGCGTCGGGTGAGCAGGCGTGCCTGTGCGGCGAAGCCGCTCACGATCCGGGTCGACGGATCTCCGTGGCGCTCCTCGCGCATGACGGGTGCCAGCAGCGCGACATTGAGCACGAGGCCGGCGGAACTGATCCAGAACAGCCACTGCCACCCCCAGGTATGGGTGATGAGTGAAGCCATTACCTGGCCGAGCACTCCGGCCATGAGATAGGCAGTGGACACCGCGCCGATCGCGGTGGTCGCTGTTCGCCGGGGAAGTGCCTCGCCAAGGTGGCTGAGCGCGGAGGGCGAGAAGGCGCCGCCGGCGAAACCTTGCAGCACGCGGAGAAGCCCGAAGAGCGCGGGTGTCGGGGCGAAGGGCACCACCAGGGTCAAAATGGCCATCGCGGACACTCCGGCGAGCAACACACGCCGCCGCCCGAAGCGGTCGGTGATGGGTCCGAACAGCAGGAATCCCGCGGCATAACCGAAGAGCGCCGCGGACAGTGCCGGCGTCATGTTCTGGCCGCCGTAGGACGCCGAGACGGCATCGTGGATGGGAATCCAGACGTACAGCTGCATGGTGACTTGGAGTGCGCACAGCACCACCAGAGCTACACGCACCATGGCTGCACTATTGGCCGGTCACGCGCCTTGCGGCAAGGCACGGCCAGATTGTCCGTCACGTCCGAAATGCATAGATTCCCAGGGATTCTCCAGAATCCGGGGACCTCACTTTCAGGTAGTACCACCATGATCGGAGCGTGCCACCGTCGGGGACATCGGTACTGGCAGAGCTGCCTGCCTACGCGCGGAACAACCCGCTCTATGCGGGCCCTTCACTCATCCACGGCTGGCTTCCCGTGGCCATTCAGGTGGTGGCGGCCCTGATCTTGGTCGCAGGCGTCTACCGCAGATCGTCCAGCTGGCTTCGGGTGTGGCTGCCCAGCGCCGCGCTGTGCGGTGTAGGCACCGGATCCGTGACGTACTGGTACATCACCTCTCAGGGAATGGCAGACAACCCGCCTCCGCTCATGCTGTGGGTGTGGATCGGTTTTGCCGCAGCCGCACTGGTCCTACTCATTGCGGGTTGGACGCACACACGATGGGCACGACGGGCGGCGACGGCGCTGGCCGTACCGCTGTGCCTGCTCGCCGCTGCAACGGTGCTCAATCAATGGATCGACTACTACGACACCCTGCGTCTGGCATGGGCAGCGGTGAGCGCCGGGCCGCTACCTGACGAGACCGACCTTGCGGACGCCCAGGATCTGAAAGGCAAGGGTGCCAAGGCAACCGGGCGTGTGGTCCCGGTCGAGATTCCCGCGGACATCTCGGGATTCCGCCATCGCACCGAGTACGTGTATTTGCCGCCCGCATGGTTTGCGCAGCCTGCGCCGCCGGAACTTCCCGTCGTTGTCATGATCTCCGGGGCGTGGTCGACACCTGCCGACTGGATCCGCCAAGGCAACGCTGCCGGAGCCCTGGACCACTATGCGCAGTCTCACGACGGGGTCACGCCGGTGCTGGTGTTCGTCGATACCGGAGGCGCGTTCAACAACGACACCGAATGCGTGAACGGCCCGCGCGGAAATGTGGCCGACCACATCACCAAAGAGGTTATTCCCTACGTGAACTCGGAATTCGGGACGAGTCCGCGTGCCGACCATTGGGGTGTCGTTGGCTGGTCGATGGGCGGCACATGCGCGGTCGATCTGACGATCACCCATCCCGAGTTCTTCCACGCCTTCGTCGACATGGCCGGCGATCTCACCCCCAACGCGGGCACCAAGGAACAGACAGTGCAGCGGCTCTATGGCGGTGACGAAGGGCAATGGGCGTTGTTCGACACCTTGGCCGCCCTGCATACGCATGGTCATTACCAGGATGTCGCGGGATGGCTTGATGTATCGACAACCGCGAAGATCCGGGCGGGGCAGGAGCAGCTCACCGGGCCGCTGGCGGCCGGCCGACTCTGCGAGGCCGGAAGGTCGGCGGGGATCGACTGTGCGGTGGTGAAGCGCACCGGCAACCACGACTGGGTTTACGCCCAGGAGGCGTTCGCGCAGGCGTTTCCGTGGATCGCCGGAAGGCTGGGCACTCCGGGGATCGTGCGGATGCCACTACCCGACATCGGGCAGTGAATCGCAAGTTCTGACAACGTAATCCGTCACGTTGTGAGGGGCACGGGCGTGACGCAAGATGTGCATATGCGCGCCGCCTACATCGAGCAGCGGGGACCAGCCGAGAACATCCGGTACGGCTCGCTTCCCGAACCCGTCACCACGGCGGGTGAGGTGCTTGTACGGGTGAACGCGGTGGCGGTCAATCCGGTGGACACCTTCGTGCGTTCGGGCTCGTACCCCACCGCGATGCCCCTGCCGTTCGTGGTGGGACGTGACTTGGTGGGGACGGTCGTGGCGGGGGCGGCGGGCTTCGGCACCGGCGAGCGCGTCTGGTGCACCAGCCTCGGATATGACGGGAGGCAGGGAGCCACAGCGGAATTGGCGGCCGTCCCGGTGGATCGTCTCTACAAGTTGCCGACGGATGTGGATCCGGTGACCGCCGTCGCGGTGGCTCACCCTGCCTCGACGGCATACTTGGCGACCGTCGAATACGGCGAAACCAAAGCCGGAGAAACGGTGCTGATCGTGGGTGCCGCCGGGAATGTGGGATCGGCGGCCGTCGCGTTCGCGGCTGGATCCGGTGCGACGGTGATCGCGGTGGCCTCTCAACGAGGCCTGGAAAGATGCCGGGAACTCGGCGCCCACGAGGTATACGACTACGCCTCCGATTGGGTTCCGTTGGTCGCACGGAAGCACAGCATCGACGTCTATCTGGATACTTCCGGTGTCAACGACGTCATCGCGGCGGTAAGTCTGCTTGCGCCGCACGGCCGGATCATCCTGTTGGCGGGGGACGGCACCTCGGAAACTCAGCGGCCAGTGCCGCTGGGCCCGTTGTACCGCAAGAGCGGGTCCATTCGTGGATTTGTCATGTCCAGGGCCTCCACCGGCCAGCTCGCCGACGCCGCCCATCGCGCGGCGGTATTGCTTGCTGCAGGTGAACTGATACCGAATGCCATTGATGTGATGCAGTTTTCGGAAGCCGCGCGGGCACATCGACGTATTGAGACGGAGTCCATGGGCGGTACCCGGCTCGTGCTGCTGCCCGCCTGAGCGAAGTGACTTGACGGACCCGAAAACCAACTTGACTGACCTCCCGCGGATTCGTCGCTGCTCCCCTGTGCCGATGCCAGCCTTTGATGCGTGAGCCTCTTCGAAATCGAAACCAGCGCCTTCACCATCGCATCCCCCGACGAGCTGTACGCATTGGTCAGCGACCTTCCCGAGAGTGGCCGCTGGAGCCCTGAATGCATTGGTGGCCAGTGGATATCAGGTGATCCCGGCGAGGTTGGCGCGGTCTTCCGCGGCAACAACAACCGCGCGACCGATGTCGTCTCCTGGGCACCGGTGGTGCGCGGGGGCTGGCAGACGGAGAGCGAGATCGTCGCCGCCGAAGCGCCGAAACAGTTCAGCTGGTCCATCCTGAACCGCTCCGGAGAACGGCAGGAGAGCATCTGGAGTTACTTCGTGGACACCGCCGAGGGTGGCTCGATCCTGCGGCACCACTACCGGATGGGTGAGCCCACCGAAGGCATCACCGAAATCATGTCCCGCCTCGACGACGACGGTAAGGCCCGGTTTGTCCGCGAATGGGGCGACAAACTCCGCGCCGATATGCAGGCCACTGTGGACGCGATCGCGCGCATCACCCAGGAAGCAGGAGTTCCCCAATGATCCTGCAGCGCCTCGGAAACCGTGGGATCAAGCTCGGCACACTTTTCGAGCGGGCCGCACGTCGGCACCCCTCCAACACGCTGACCCTGGACCACCGGCCCTCGCTGGCCCCGCAGCTCGAGGGCACGTCGACCATCGCTCAGGTGGCCGCGGCCGTGGACGATATCGCCCGGCGGCTGCGGGCTGCCGGCGTCGCACCGGGTGACAAACTGGTCGTTCACAAGTCCGACGGTTTCGATATCACGCTGGCGGCCTGTGCGGCAGCCCGCGTCGGTGCGGTGCCAGTTCTGTTGTCCCCCAAGCTGGACGGCCCGACGGTAGCGACACTCATCGAACGAGTCGGCAACCCGACCCTGCTGACCGACGCCGCCAAACTCGACGGCGACCTGGCCGGGCAGCCCATCGCCGACCTCACCTCGCGCATCTTGCTTGCCGAAGGTGCCCACCCGCACGCCGTGACGCTGTCGGATCTGACTCCCGCGGCGCCCGCCCCTGCCGTCATCCCCATCCCGCATGACCCAGCGCTCATCACCCACACCTCGGGCACTACCGGGGTACCCAAGCTGGCGGTGCACACCAACTTCACGTTCGAGGCCCGGTATCGGCCGCAGGCGGCGGTGGCCGCGCTGGTACGCCGCCGGGAACCCGTCGTCATCCACGTGTCCTTTGTGCATTCGCGCCTGGTGACGGCCCTGGCAATCGCGATCCTGCGTGGATTCCCCGTCGTGGTGCTCGTCGACGACGAGCCCGAGCATGCCGCGGAGATATTCCTGCGCGTGAAGCCGGGAATCCTTGAGGCCCATCCGAACACATTCATCAACTGGGAAATACTGGCCGAGGACCCGCGCGGTCCATTGGCCTCGGTCAAGTACTTCAGCAGCACCTTCGACGCCATTCATCCCCGCACCGTGCGCGCCCTGCTCGCGGCCTCGCGGCGCCGGCGCCCTCTCTTCGGACAGCTCTACGGTCAGAGTGAGGTGGGGCCCATCGTCGCTCGCGGCTTCAGCCGTCTCCGGTCGGCAGACTCCGATGGACGCTGCGTCGGGTACCCGTTCCCGGGGATGACAGATGTTCGGATCGCGTCCCGCAATGGACTGCCTCCGTCAGCGGAGAACCCCGGCTATATCGAAGTGCGCACCGACGGCCGGATTCGCACTTACCTGGGAGAACAGGAACGCTACGACAACCAGCTCGATGATGGCTGGTGGCGGATGGGCGATGTCGGCTACCGCACTCGCTGGGGCTGCATTCATCTGCTCGACCGGGAGGTGGATCTGATCGACGGTTTCGGCAGTACCCTGGCCGCCGAGGATCGCTTGTTCCTGGCCGTGGATGAGCTGACAGAGGTGATCATCGTCGCCGGACCGAACGGTCTCGCGCAGCCCGTCGTGTGCACGAAAAACGATGTACCGCTGAATCTGAGCGCCTGGGATGTCGCGGCAGCTCAGTTGCCACCGATGGCCGCGCCATTGCAGCTGCGCCTCGAGGAGCTACCGCAGACCGCCACGACGAAGATCAAGAGGCTCGAACTGTCGGCACGGATCGGCGCGGGGTCGATCTGATGTCACGGCTCATTGTGGTTGGCGGCGGCATCGGCGGACTTGCCGTCGCGTTGAGCGCTGCGTCATCCGGTAACGAGGTCGTGGTGCTGGAGCGGGCGCGTGAGTTCGCCGAGATCGGTGCAGGTATACAGCTGGCGCCCAACGGATTACACGCTCTCGACCTTCTCGGCGTGGGCAGCAAGGTCGGCAGAATCGGAGTCCAGGTGGACTCGTTGCGTCTCTTCGACGCCACCGCCGACAGCTTGATTAACACCATGAGCCTGGGCCCGGACTACCAGCGGCGGTTCGACAGACCTTATCTGGTGGTGCATCGCGCCGAGCTGCATCGCATCCTCGTTGACGCGTGCGCGTCGGACCCTCGCATCGAACTGATCAGCCGCAGTGAGGTATTCGGATACCGACAGGATGCCAAGGGAGTACAAGCGCTGCTCGCCGACGGCACCAGTGTGGAAGGTGATGGCCTCATCGGCGCTGATGGCATCAACTCCGCGATCCGGCGGACACTCCTTGATGACGGAGATCCACGGGTCGCGGGGATCACGGTCTACCGCACCACTGTGCCCATCGACAAGGTCGACGAGAGTCTGCAATCCAATTCGGTCACCTGGTGGACCGGGCCCGGATGCCATCTGGTGACGTACCCCATCGCGGGCGGCACCCTGCTGAATCTGGCGGCGAGCCGGACCGACGGCGTCGCGCGGGCATTTTCCGGAGTATCGGCAAGCGCGGCAAGGGTACTCGCCGAATTGGCACCGTTGAGCGGGACAGCACGCAGTCTGCTTGAACTGGGCGCGGACTGGAGATCCTGGGCGCTCGTTGATCGTGACCCGGTGCGGCGATGGTCTGACGGCAGGGTCGTGCTACTCGGTGACGCGGCACATCCCATGCTGCACTACGCGGCCCAGGGCGCCAGTCAAGCACTCGAAGACGCGGTGGTGCTCGGCGCGGTCGTCGGTGCCGATCCCGAGCGCATTCCCGGCCGATTCGCCAGGTATGTCGAGGCGCGGCGCGACCGGACCGCCGACGTGACGCTTGCGGCGCGCGACAGCATCCGCATCTGGCACGCGGCAGGGGATGCTGCCGTCGAACGCAACGAGAAGCTGGCCGCGATGACTGATGACGATCTACATAAGGCACTGGCCTGGATGCACGGAGACACCGACTTCGGGCTCGTGTCGATCACTTCCACCGCAGGGGTGGGGTAGATGTCTGCTCACCAGATCTGCATCATCGGCGCGGGTCCCCGCGGTCTAGCGGTGCTGGAGCGGCTGTGCGCCAACGAACGCCATGCACCTAGCGCGGAACGAATCATCGTGCACGTCGTCGATCCGTATTCCCCCGGCGCGGGATCGGTGTGGCGCACCGATCAGTCGTGGCATCTGCTGATGAACACCGTGGCATCGCAGATCACCGTGTTCACCGATGACAGTGTGGCCATCGATGGGCCCATCGAACCCGGACCGACGCTCTACGAGTGGGCGCAAAGCCTTGCGCTGTTGGGCGACCCATCGCGCGGCGGAGAGAAGGCAATTGCCGAGGCGCGGGCCCTACAATCGAACTCCTACCCGACGCGCGCGCTCTATGGGCACTACCTCAGCGACAGCTTCGCCCGCGTCGTTGGGTGGGCTCCCGACAATATGACGGTGCACGTTCATCGGTCCCGGGCGGTGGCGCTGGCCGACACTCATGGCGATATCGATGGGCCGCAGGGGGTTCGGCTGGAGAACGGGGCTCGGCTGCACGATCTCAACGCCGTCATCCTTGCCGTCGGGCATGTGCCGGCAGGTCTGCGCCCCGGTGAGGCGCGCGCCGCCTCCCTTGCTCGTATCCACGGACTCACGTACGTCACGCCGGCGAATCCCGCCGATATCGACCTCTCCGCCATCAAACCCGGTGAGCCCGTCGCTGTTCGGGGATTGGGTCTGAACTTCTTCGATTACATGGCCTTACTGACGGTCGGACGTGGCGGAAAGTTCGAGCGGGATGCCGGAGAAGAAGGGGCGCGCCTGGTGTATCGCCCCTCGGGGCGGGAGCCCATTCTGTACGCGAGCTCCCGGCGTGGCATCCCGTACCACGCACGCGGCGAGAACCAGAAGGGATCCTCCGGTCGTTACTTCCCGCGGCTGCTCACGGTGGAACGTATCTCGCAGATACGCGATGACCTCGGCGGACTGCTGCAGTTCCGGCGCGATCTCTGGCCGCTTATTGCGCGCGAAGTGGAATGCGTCTACTACGAAAGGCATTTGGCACAGCGCGGCGCGCCAACGGAGGAGTTCGCCGCAAGCTACCTCAACGCCGGCGAGAGCACCCTGCACACCGTGCTATCGGATCACGGTCTGCGCGAAATCGCCTGGGAATGGGACGATCTCGACCGACCGTGGGGCGATCGCGAGTTCAGCAGCCCTGCGGATTTCACCGCGTGGATCCTCGAACACCTCCGCGCGGATGTGGTTATGGCACGTGAGGGCAATGTCGACGGTCCGGTGAAGGCGGCGCTCGACGTGTTGCGGGATCTGCGCAATGAGATCCGAGTCGCGGTGGATCACGGTGGCCTGGATGGGAAGTCGTATCGAGACGAGCTAGAGGGCTGGTACACGCCGTTGAATGCCTTCCTTTCCATCGGCCCTCCGGCGCAGCGGATCGAGGAGATCATCGCGTTGGTGGAGGCCGGGGTAATGCACTTGGTGGGTCCGCGGGTGCAGGTGCGTTTCGACACCCGTGACCCGGCCGTTGTCGTGGAGTCACCACTTGTCCCGGGATCGGCCATCAGGACGCGCAGCCTCATCGAGGCCCGATTGCATGAACCCGATCTGCGCCGCAGCAGCGACCCGCTACTGGTCTTCCTGCAGGAGACAGGTCAATGTCGACCGTACGAGATTCCCACCGATGACCACAATGCCTACCAAACAAGGGGATTGGCCGTCACGGAGCGGCCGTACCGATTGATCGGCGGCGACGGCAAGGCGCATCCACGCCGGTTTGCCTACGGCGTGCCCACCGAATCGGTGCATTGGGTCACTGCGGCGGGAATCAGGCCGGGGGTTGATTCGGTGACCCTGGGCGACGCCGACGCCATCGCCCGGGCCGCGTTGGCGAGCGCACCCCATCTCGCTGCGGATATGGGTGATCACGGAGTGTTGTTATGAGCGCCTTTCTGGACACCGGGTTGCTCTCGCCGGTTAGTGCCGGCACTGTTGCGGAGGCCGATCTGACCGACGCGGCGTGGCTGCAGGCGATGCTCGATGCGGAGGCCGCGCTTGCTGCCGCGCAGGCCGATATCGGAGTCATGCCCAGGGGCGCAGCAGATGTCATCGCCAAGGCCGCGGCCACGCACGATATCGACGTCCGTGGGGTGGCATTGTCCGCACGGGAGACCGCCAATCCCGTCGTCGGCCTGATCAACGAACTGATGCGAGTGGTTCATGAGATTGATCCGGGTGCCACCGATTACGTGCATCGCGGGTCGACGAGCCAAGACATCCTCGATACCGGGGCGATGATCCTTGCCAAGCGGGTGCTGGCGGTGATCGCTACTGATCTGAGTTCGGTGGCCGAGGCTCTGACGGGGCTTGCCGCCGAGCACCGGGGCACAGTCATGGCGGGCCGCACCCTGGCCATGCAGGCCGTTCCAACGACATTCGGTCTCAAGGTATCTGGTTGGCGGGAGCTGGTTATCGAGGCACAGGCACGCGTACTCGCGGTGGCGGAAGGGCTCCCGGTGTCGCTCGGCGGCGCCGCGGGCACGCTCGCGGGATACCTCGAATACTCGGGACCGGCAGGTGCGGATCCCGGGGTATTCGTTGAGAAACTGAGCGCGGCATTTGCACGGAGAACGGGACTGGCGTCCTCCAGGTTGCCCTGGCACGCGTTGCGCACCCCTATCGCCGATATCGGCAGCACCACAGCGTTTGTGACGGGCGCTCTCGGTAAGTTCGCCGTCGACGTCCTGACGTTGACTCGCACCGAAATCGCGGAGGTGGCAGAGCCGGCTCCACCCGGCCGAGGAGTTTCCTCGGCCATGCCGCATAAGCGAAATCCGGTGCTGGCCACCATGATTAGGTCGGCAGCCCTACAGGTTCCGGCATTCAGCATTATTCTGACGCAGTCTTTACTCAGCGAAGACGAACGATCGGCGGGTGGCTGGCACGCGGAGTGGTTGGCCTTGCGTGAATGTCTGCGTCTCACCGGCGGTGCGGCAGAGACAGCCGTCGCGCTCAGTCGAGGACTGCAGGTACGTGCTGATCGCATGTCCGGCAACCTGGCGCTGCTCGGCGGACAGACCTCTGCCGAAAGGCTTTCGGCGGCACTCACCCCACAGCTGGGCAAGGGGCCAGCGAAGGCCTTGGTATCAGCCGTTGTGGACGAGGCGGTCGCACACGGTATGAGCCTGTATGACGTTCTCATTGCCCGGTCTGAGGTCACCGCATGGCTCAGCGAGACCGATATCGGCGCATTACTGGATCCGGCAAGCTATGTGGGAGCGGCATATCAGCTTGTTGAGGGGGCCATCTCGCACAGCGCCCGGTAGCCACCTGCACGAACTTCCACTCACTTTGATTCTTTGCGAACTGTTCGCGCGCAAGAGTCTTGACGCTGCCATACCTGGCCCTTAACTTTGGGTCCTTAGCGTTGCCACACGCAACCGGCAGATGGGCAGTGGGTATTGACTGACATTCAGGTGGGCGGGGCGCGCGAAGGAGTTCCTAGCGGCGGCAATTCAGCGCTATCGGTGCTGCGGTTGCTGGCGTCCGGCAGTGCGCCCGACGCATTCGAGGTGCGGCTCAAGGAGATGGCCCGCGAGTCCTCGCCTCCGTGGAGTGCCGCCGATCTGCATCGCGCACGTGGCTACGCCGAACGTATTTACGGCCTCATCGAGGGACAGAATCAGCGCGAGGCACGGCTATCGAACCTCGTGGGCGTGGGTACCGAGCTACTCGGGTGCCACGATATCGACGAGGCATCGACCACCCTCATCAAACGTGTGCGGATCATGCTCGACGCCGACTTCGCGTTCATCTCGGTGCGCGATGGTTCCGGGCCGGAGGTTCGGCATCACGTTCGCTATGTCGACGGACCCACGACCGCGATCAACCATGGTCTGTACTTCCCGATTGGCGACGATATCGGCCTGGTAAGTCTGTATCGACCAGGCCAGGGCCCGGTGTGGACCGCAGATTATCCGTCCGACAACAGATTTACGCGTGCGACCGATGGCGATGCCGCCATGCGCTCCGAGGGTGTGCACAGCCTGATGATTATGCCGATGGAGCATGATGGGAGGCACTTCGGGAACCTGTATGTAGGTTCGCGCACGGTGCGCAGTTTTACCGCCGCCGAGCGGTCACTCTTCGCCAGCCTCTGTTCGTTCGCGAGTATCGCGCTGGCGCGCGCCGACGAATTCTCCACCAATGCAACACGTATCAGTGCGCTGGAGCGACGTATCGAGCTGCGGACCACGCTTCTCGACACCGGCGCCGGCCCCGGTGGTATGGATAGCTTCGTCCTCACGGCGGGGGAACAGCTGGGCGTCGCGATGCGGGTGACGGGGCATGACGGCGCCGAGATCGCTTCCTACAAATGGGAATCCGATCCGGAAAATGTCTTGACCACTGCGCTGACGGTGGGTGATGACTTCCACGGCGAATTGTCCGTCTCGAGCCTGGATGATGGTCCAGTCTCGTTGTACCCGTTGCAGATTCAGGACCTTGCGACCACCGCCGCAGTGGTCATGTGCGGTGACAACAGGATGTCGTTATCGGTGGCCCAGCTGCGCAATGACCTCTTGCACGATGTGCTGGACTACCGTCAGCGCGACAGTCGATTGGTTCAGATCTATGCCCGCCGGCTGGCTTTGGATCTCAACCAGCCACATATCGTGGTCATCGTCAGACCCGAACGTGGTGGATTGGATCGCGCCTCGCTGTGGTCGGCCTCCTTCGCCGCACGAGTAGGTGGGCTGCGTGCCACGCAGGATGAGGTGGTGGTGCTGCTCATTCCGGGATCGGATCCGGGGCGGACGGCCCAGGCAGTATGGGACGAAACGACGGCGCACCTGCGTATGCCGGTGACGGTGTCGTCGGCGGGACCGTCGAGCCGCGTCGAGTCGATTGAGGATACGTACCAGGATGCAATGCGTTGCCTGGACGCGATGAGCGCACTCGGTGCGCTCGGAACCGCCGCTGCCGCAAATGAACTGGGCTTCCTTGGGGTGCTGCTATCCCGTCAACAGGACGTGGAGGGGTTCGTCAGATCCATGGTCGGACCTGTGATCGACTACGACGAGGACCGAGATACCGATCTACTCCAGACGCTCGACGTGTATTTCAGCGTCGGCGCCAGTCCCACCCGGGCCGCGAAGATCTTGCATACGCACCCCAATACGGTGGTACGTCGCCTGGATCGGGTGAACGAACTACTCGGCGACGGATGGCAGGATGCCGAGCGGCTCCTGGACACGCAGCTCGCCATCAAGCTGTGGAAAGTTCGCGGTTCGCTGCTCACGCGCCAGACCGGGTGACACCAGGCATCCGACCGCCGCGGCGATGGATACCAGAGTGGCGTGACGATGCCATCCGGTGAATGACCGTCCCGCGAAGTCCTGCATGCCCATGCGGTTCGCCAGGTGAAGGTATCCCTGCTGCACATGGTCGGCCAGCGCCACCTGGTGTGCCTGGGACGAGGTGGAGAACTCGGGATCATTGGTCAACCAGAGTTCGGTACGCGCACGCGGATGGTCCAGGGGAGTCATCCCGACAAGCGTCAACGGGGTGCGCGAGCGCGCCGCTGAGGGATCGGCGAGCTGAACCTTGGCGATGCTGATCAGGTGACGACGGCCCTGGTAGACGTACTGCTCGGTGCGCCGTGAACCCTTGGTGGCCTGCACGATCTGTGCGGCAGGCAGTACACGTCCCTGGTGGCCGGCGAATGCTGGGTCGACGACCTGCAGCTGCATGTCACTGGGCACGCGGGTGGTGGCGACCTGGTGGGCCAGGGTCCCGAAGACCTGTGTCAGATCCGGGCCGTTGGTCCCGAGGAGGTCGAAGATCACCGGCGCCTTGGAGGGGCGGGCCACCCGGACGAATTCCTGGAACGCCGAGAGCGCGCATCCACTGACCGACTCCAACGGGTAGTTCTCGGGGATGGAGGTCTTGGTCTTCTTTGTCGCGGATTCCAGCCACGGTTGCGACAGATGCAGTCGCCAGCTCACCGGCACCGCGAAGCCATCTGCCGCCAGCCACACGCTGAGGGCCAGTTGGCCGTTGACCGCACGCCCGGCGCGGGGGCAGTATCGGCGATCCACGCCCACGGAGTGCACGCCGGCCTTGGGGATCAGCATCGGCGTCACCACCCACGCGGCCGCGTGATACGCGCTGGTGAGATAGGCCGTCAGGTCTCGGCGCACGGCCCACCAGTCCCAGGTGGAGCTGTTCACGAAGTGATGCAGGTTCTGCTCGCTCACTTCTCGGCCCATGGACTGGCCCATGGTCGCTGCCATGTTCCGCGCCGACTTGCGGCCTTGCACCTTCAGCAGGCCGGTGACATAGTCCTCCCCCTTGGCGCGCTGATCGCAACGCGGCAGCGATCGCAGCACGTCAGGGCACACGTGCGCGGCCACGGACGCCATGGCGTCGACGGCATTGACGCGGGGGCGCGTATCGAACAATTCGGTCGCGGCCTGTGTCTTGGTCGCAGATGTCATGTCTGTCGCACCTCAATGAGTTAGCGGATGTTCGATGTCGACCCCAGAATGGGCGAGATACGCGCTGGGGGCCAGGTATTGGCGCCACACAAAGTGACGGACTATCCGGGTGCCCCGCGACACCCATCGTGGTGGACTAATGCAGGGTGGCCGGTCCATGAACAACCCCGTGACCTGCAGATCGTTATATGCAGCCTGAGTGTCTAGGTGGCGCAATGGGGTGTCGGGGGGTTCAACTTGACGGATTGCCTTCGAACTGACGAATTGAATTCGCGATTGTTTGGTGGGTGACGCCCCATCCCGAAGATAGAGGGGTGATCACCCGGCGCGCATTGCTAGGAACGACCGCGGCATTGGCTGGCGCGGCGGCGCTGGCCGGCTGCGGATCGTGGGCCAACGCGGCGGACCCGCAAGTGACCGTGACCGGGGGCACGATCCGCGGGGAAACCGCTGGAAGGGTGCAGGTGTTCCGCGGCATCCCTTACGCGCAGCCGCCGACCGGGGAGAATCGCTTCCGGTCCCCGCGCCCCGTGGAGCCGTGGCGAAACACTCTGAACACCAACAGATTCGGATCGGACTTTATCCAGCCGTCAGGGGGCGATCCGGTACGTCAAGAGGATGCGCTCTACGCCAACGTGTGGACACCATCCGTCGATGTCGGCGCCAAGCTTCCGGTGATCGTGTACATCCACGGCGGAGGATGGTCTCGGGGGGCAGGCAGCCTTCCCGTCTATGACGGCGCCGCGCTCGCCGAACATGCCGGTGCCGTCGTGGTCAACTTCAACTACCGGCTGGGTGCCTTCGGCTTTTGTGGTCATCCCGCCCTCCAAGACCCCGACACCGGACTGCACACCAACTGGGGTCTACAGGACCAAATCGCCCTGTTGCGCTGGGTTAGTGAGAACGCCAAGGCCTTTGGTGGTGATCCGGGGAACATCACGCTCATCGGTACCTCGGCCGGCGGGGCCAGCACCTGGCAGTTGGCCCTGCATCCGCGGACGCGGCCGCTACTGCGCCGGATAGTCAGCATCAGCCCGGCACATGTCTGGAGCCCTTACCTGAGCCTGACGCCGGACGACGCCACCACGGTGTTCGACGCCCTGGCCGCCGCCCAGGGGGTGCCGGTGAAGAATCTGAAAGACGTACCGGCGGACCGGATACGTGACTGGTGGGTCGCACAGTTCGCCCTGCCGAGGTCGCAGCGTGTGGTCACGAGTGGGCGCCAGTACCGCGGACCCGTCCTCGACCCGGTGCTGCTTCCGGCCTTCGACGGCTATCAACCCATGCCAGATATCCCGGCTATCTCCGTCTACACCAGTACGGAGGGAGCGTTCTTCACCGGTCCCAACGCGCCCGACCCTCAAGCGCAGCCCACCGATGCCGCCTCACTACGCGCTTCCTTTCGCGACATCCTTGAGCAGGGGGTGTCGTCCTTATCGGAGTCGACAGTCACCGATGCCCTTGCCGTATATACGGATTCGGCGAAACAAGATGGACGGCCGACGGATCCACTGTGGCTGTGGACCGAGTTGTGGGGCGATGCTCTGGTGCGCCACGATGTCCTCGCGTTCACGCGTCGTGGGGCGGTCGAGCAGCGCGCGCCGCTGTATCTGATGGAGTACGCCCATCCGGTGCGCGCGCCCTACTTCGGTGTGCCCCACGAGTCGACATCGCCTCTCCTCTTCGGCACCTACGCGCATCCCGCGAATGTGGCCAAGTTCGGTGACGGGCCGAAGGAGCGGGAGACCTCGGCCGCCTTCATGGATGTGGTGGCCGAGTTTGCACATGGTCGCGCACCGGCCAGCCCGCGACTGCCCCAATGGGATCCGGTCGGGCCAGACCTACGCCAGCTCGTGCTGCGCGATGGTTCCGGAACCATCACCCCACCCGCAAAGACCAGACAGCTGGGCATTCTCGATGCCGTCCAGTGGGGCAAGTGAATCGGAAATCAATCGAATGGAGTTCACCGAAATGACAGGTTCCACGCCCACGCTCTTGTTCGACACCGGGCATGCTGTCCAACAGCCAAACTGGGAGAACCGCGTCCACGTGGAACGCGTGCGTGCGGAACTCAGTGAGCTGCCCGCGTTGGTCGGCGCCGATGAGATCAGGACGCTGCGCACCCTGCTGAGCACGGTTGCGCAGGGCCGGGCCGCCATCATTCAGGCGGGTGACTGCGCGGAGGATCCACAGGAGTCGACCGACGCCCACGTGGGGCGCAAGGTCGCCTTGTTGAATGTGCTGGCAGGCACCATGCGGATGAGAACCCACCGGCCGGTGCTACGCGTCGGACGCATCGGCGGGCAGTACGCCAAACCGAGGTCCAAGCCCACTGAGATGATCGACGGCGTCGAATTGCCGTCATTCCGAGGACATCTCGTCAATGGTCCGCAGCCGCACCCGGTGCACCGTCGTGCCAATCCGGACCGGATGTTGGCCGGCTACTGGGCAGCGAACCGGGTGATGGGGCATCTCGGCTGGCGGGTGCCGTCCTCTCTGTCGGTGATCGAACCGCCGGTATGGACGTCGCATGAGGCGCTGCTCCTCGACTATGAAGCACCGCAGCTACGCCGCGACGGCGAGGGCCGCATGGTGCTGACGTCCACGCATTTTCCGTGGATCGGAGACCGCACCCGGCATCCGGACGGCCCGCATGTCGAATTGTTCTCCCGCATCGCAAATCCCGTGGCCTGCAAGGTGGGCCCGTCGATGATGACCGACGACCTACTCGCATTGTGCGACAAGCTGGACCCCGAGCACGAAAGCGGGCGGTTGACGCTGATTGCGCGATTGGGTGCCTCGGCAGTGCACGCCAAGCTGCCCGAGCTCGTTGCGGCAGTGCGTGAATCCGGGCATCCGGTGATCTGGCTGTGCGACCCGCTGCACGCCAACACGGTGGCCACCGAGTCGGGGTACAAGACGCGCCACGTCCAGACGGCAATCGACGAGGTGCGTGGATTCCGCGAGGTGCTCGATGAGGCCGGAGTGCACGCAGGTGGACTCCATCTGGAAGCTACCCCGGACGATGTGGTCGAGTGCGTATACGACGACTCTCAGAACCATGCAGTGGGGCAGCGTTATTCGACGCTGTGCGACCCGCGGCTCAACACCGCGCAGGCGACCGAGGTGGTGTCGGCATGGTAGCGGTGGTTAGCGGAGCGGGCGGGGGCGTCGGTTCCCGAGTGGTGGCCACGCTGGCCCGCCGGGACGAGACTGTGGTCGCAGTGGATGTCGACGAGGTCGCCATCAAACAGCTTGTCGAATACGCCGCCGAGGAGGGCCTGGACGTCATCGGGCAGGTACTGGACATCACCGATGACACCGCAGTGGCCGTAGGGATATCCGATATCGAGGCCCACATCGGACCGATCACCTCGTTGGTCAACGGCGCGGGTGTGCTGAGAACCGGTGCCGCTATCGAGTTTTCCGATGCCGACTGGACGCTGACCTTCGACGTCAATGTGCGCGCGCCATTCGTGCTGAGCCGTGAGGTCGCGCGGCACATGATCCCGCGACGTGCGGGGTCGATTGTGACGGTTGCCTCGAATGCCGCCTTGGTGGCCCGCAAGGGGATGACGGCCTATGCCGCGTCCAAGGCGGCCGTCAACGCCTTCACCAAGAGCCTGGGATTGGAGCTCGCCGAGCACGGAATCCGTTGTAACGTCGTCGCTCCCGGATCCACCGATACGCCGATGCTGCGCGCCATGCTCGGGGAATCCTCCGACGAGGGTCTGATTGCCGGAAGTCTCGATGACTTCAAGCCGGGAATTCCCCTGGGGCGCGTTGCCCAACCACGCCACATCGCCGATGCCGTGGCCTTCCTGCTTTCCGATCAAGCCGCCCACATCACCATGCACACGTTGGTGGTCGACGGCGGCGCGACGCTAGGGGTTTGATCAATGACCACTGTTACCCGCGGCATCCCGATCATTGCCGAGTACGATCTGCCCACCGCCGACCTGCTCCCAGCCAATACGGCGAACTGGCAGATCGACCCTGCGCGGGCCGTACTTCTCATCCACGATATGCAGCGCTACTTCCTGGCACCGCTGCCTGTTTCGTTGCGCACGCAGTTGGTGAACAACGTTGCCGCCATCCAGACCCGGAGTGTGGAGGCAGGCATTCCGATTGCCTACACCGCGCAGCCCGGCAGCATGACCGAGGAACAACGCGGTCTGCTCAAGGACTTCTGGGGGCCGGGGATGCGCGTCGACGAGGAGCATCGTCAGATCGTCGATCCGATTGCGCCCGAACCGGGGGACTGGGTCTTCACGAAATGGCGGTACAGCGCCTTCCATCGTTCGGCACTCCTGGAGCGCATGCATGCGGCCCGGCGGGACCAGTTGGTGATCTGCGGCGTCTATGCGCATGTCGGAGTGCTGATGACGGCGGTCGACGCGTTTACCCAGGACATCGAGACCTTCCTGGTCGCCGATGCGATCGCCGATTTTGACGAGGAATCCCACTGGATGGCAATGGAATACGCGGCGCGACGGTGCGCCGTGCTGACCGTCACGGACGAGGTGTTGACATGAGTGATCTGCTGGGGCGCGTATTGGCCGGAGAGACCGGCCCCTTCGCGCTGCTGTTCCGGCCGGAGTCCGGCGCACCAGATTCTGTCGATGTCTTCACGGGTGAGGTGAGTTCCGTGGAGCGGATCGCCGACCTGCCGTTACGTGACAAACGGACTGGGCATGATCTGCTGGCGCTGGTCCCGTATCGGCAGATTGCCGAGCGGGGGTTCGTGGCTCCTGACGACGGTGCTGCGTTGTTGGCGTTGGCGATCGATGAGCAGGACACGATGCCGCTATCCGAGGTGCTGGAACGGATCCCTGAGCACCCAGTGGTGGTGGGCTACAGCGATTTCGACATCAATGATGAGGAATACGCACGTCTGGCGTCGGGAATCATCTCCGAGGAAATCGGCCAGGGCGCCGGAGCCAACTTCGTACTCAAGCGCAACCTACTCGTTCAGCTACACGACTACTCGATCAGCACCGCCCTGACCCTGTTTCGACGGCTATTAGAGCGGGAGAAGGGGGCGTACTGGACGTTCCTGGTGAACACCGGTGAGCAGGTATTCGTCGGCGCCACACCCGAACGCCATATCAGCGTGCAGGATTCCTTGGCGGTGATGAATCCGATCAGTGGAACTTACCGGTACGACGCGAACGGTCCGAGTCTGGATGCGGTCATGGAGTTTCTCGCCGACACCAAGGAATCCGATGAGCTGTACATGGTGGTCGATGAGGAATTGAAGATGATGGCCCGCATCTGCCCGGACGGCGGGCAGGTACGGGGACCGTATCTCAAGGAGATGGCTCGGCTGGCGCATACCGAGTATCTGATCTCCGGTGTGACGCACCGAGATCCACGCGATGTCCTCGCCGAGACGATGTTCGCGCCCACCGTGACCGGTAGCCCGTTGGAGAACGCATGCCGCGTTATTGCGCGCTACGAGCCGAACGGTCGTCGGTACTATAGTGGGATCGCCGCGCTCATCAGTACAGACGGAGCCGGTGTGCGGCAATTGGATTCGGCGATTTTGATCCGTACCGCAGAGATCACTTCGGATGGTGCACTCACAGCCGGCGCCGGCGCCACCATCGTTCGGCACTCCAACCCGGCGAGCGAAGCGGCCGAAACACGTAGCAAGGCAGCGGGTTTGCTCTCCGCGTTGACGACCCGCCGTGAACTGCGTAGCCATCCCCGGGTGACGGAGGCGCTCGCCAGCCGGAACACCGGTATTGGGGCGTTTTGGCTGGGTCATGGCGCTCTCGAGACGGCAGTCAATCTCGTCGGTCGGACCGCACTGGTCGTCGACGCTGAGGACACCTTCACCTCGATGATCGGATTGCAGCTGCGGGCCTTGGGGTTACGGGTAGATATCCGTCGTTTTGACGAGGACATCAATCCGGCGGCGCATGACATCCTGGTGCTCGGCCCCGGTCCCGGTGATCCGACGGCGACCGATGTTCCGAAGATCGCCACCCTCACCGCATTGACGAAGACCGCGCTCAGTCAGCGTATTCCGTTCCTGTCGATCTGCCTGAGCCATCAGGTGTTGTGCCGCCAGTTGGGCCTGCCTGTTCGGCGCAGGCCACAACCGAATCAGGGTGTGCAGCGGCGGATCGATCTGTTCGGGTCCGAGCGGCACGTCGGGTTTTACAACACCTTTGCGGCGACGACAGGCGGCGAGTGGGTGGACACTGCGGCGGGCCGGGTGCAGATCAGCTCGGACCCCGTGACGGGTGAGGTTCATGCATTGCGTGCCAAGCGATTCGCGTCCATCCAGTTCCACGCCGAGTCCATCCTCACCAGGGATGGGGTAGGAATATTCAGTGAACTGTTGACACCACTGGCGACGGGAGTTCCGGTACTAGCATGACAAGTGTGCGCATCGACATCCACGCCCACCTGTGGTCGGACGACTACCTCTCGCTACTCGACAGCCATGGACGGGCCGGCACCGACGTCCATCGCGGTCTCGGAGCCGGCGCCGCGGGGGCCGAGCTGGACGGCCGTTTCGCGTTGATGGATGAGGCGGGTGTCGACCTGCAGATCCTTTCCGCGACACCTGCATCGCCTCATTTCGAGGACGAAGGGGCGGCTGTCGAATGTGCGCGGTTCGTCAATGACGAGTACGCGAAGCTCGCGAGTGAGTATCCGGGGCGATTCAGGGCGCTGGCCTCGTTACCGCTGCCCCATATCCCCGCCGCGTTGGAGGAGCTGAATCGCGCGATCGATGATCTCGGTATGCACGGTGCGGCCATCACCAGCTCGGTGCTCGGACGGTCCATCGCGGACCCGATTTTCGATCCACTGTATGAGGAGCTAAACCGCAGGGGGGCAATCCTTTTTGTGCACCCCGCGGGATGCGGTGCGGAGTCCCCGCTGATCACAGAGCACTCGCTCACCTGGTCCATCGGCGCGCCGATCGAGGACACCATTGCGATCATGCACCTGATCGTGGCCGGCATCCCCTCTCGATACCCGGACATGAAGATCGTGACCTGTCATCTGGGCGGGGCGTTACCCATGGTGCTGGAGCGTGCGCACCGGCAGGTCACCGAGTGGGAGGCGACGCATTGCCCGGAGGCGCCCAAGGATGCTGCTCGTCGGATCTGGTACGACACCGTGGGGCATGACCACACCCCCGCCTTGCAGGCGGCCGTCGCGTCACTGGGCGCCGACCGGCTCGTGTTCGGATCGGACTTCCCGTATCAGGGCGGTGCCAGATACGTCAGCTCCGCGACATATATCCAGGAGGGTCTGTCGGCGGAGGACGCGACGTTGATCCTGGACCGCAACGGAGCGGAGCTGTTGGGTCTGGCGAATCCCTAGAGCAGGGCGGTCCACTTGTCGGTGGGCGTCGTTAGTATTCGCACATGCGTTCGATTGAATTGTTGGAGGCGGCAGCTGATGCCTTCTGCGTCGAGTCGAGCGATGTGCTCACCGCCGTCGAGGCGTTGACGGTCTTGGCGCGCCTAGAAGTAGTGCAGCGCCGGTTGTCCTCTGGGGGATTGGGCTTGGTTCCTAGGGTGACGGCCCAGGCCTCTCTGGTGGAGTTGGGCGGCACCTCGTACGCGGATGTGTTGTCGCGGCGGCTGCATATCAGCAAGGGTGCGGCGCGGCGCCGGATCTGCGATGCCGAACAGTTGGCACCCAGGCGGGCGTTGACCGGAGAGGAGTTGGCACCGCAGCTGCCATGCATCGCCAAGGCGTTGGGGCGCGGCGATGTTGGTGAGGAACATGTGCGGATCATCCGGCAGTTCTTCGACAGGCTCCCCGCGGTGGTGGATGCGCCGACCCGCGAGGCCGCCGAAGCCCAGCTCGCGAAAATGGCGGCACGGTTTCGTCCCGAGCAGTTGCGGACGGGCGCCGAACGCATGATGGCGCTGTTGAATCCGGATGGGGAGTTCTCCGACATCGATCGAGCGCGGCGCCGGGGTGTGACCATCGGACAACAAGGTTTTGACGGCATGTCCCCGATATCCGGTTTGTTGGATCCGGAGACCCGCGCCTATTTGGATGCGGTGTTCTCGAAACGGGCTGCACCTGGCATGTGCAATCCGAACGATCAAACCCCGCTCGTAGACGGCGAACCGCCACCAGAGGCCGCCGAGCGGGATACCCGCACGGGTGCGCAACGCAACCACGACGCCCTGCGTGTATCCCTGCGGTCCACATTGGCCTCCGGGGAGCTGGGCTCGCATCACGGACTGCCCGTGACCGTCGTGGTCTCGACCACCTTGACCGAGCTGGAGTCCGGTTGGGGCATCGTCACAACCGGCGCAGGCACCCGGCTGCCTATGCGGGATCTGATCCGCATGGCCACCCACGCCCACCAATACCTGGGCATCTTCGACGACGACGGGCGCCCGCTCTACCTTGGCCGTTCGAAGCGCATCGCCTCGGCGGATCAGCGGATCGTGCTGCACGCCCACGACCGTGGCTGCACGCACCCCGGCTGCACGGTGCCCGGATACCTCTGCGAAGTCCACCACGTCCAGGAATGGTCTGATGGCGGCCTGACCGACATCGACAATCTGACCTTCGCCTGCGGACCCCACCACCGGCTCCTCGATCACGGCTGGAGCACCCGAAAACACACCGACGGTACCACCGAATGGATACCCCCACCGCAACTGAAGCTAGGTGAGGAAAGACAGCTGACCCCGTCCTACTAGACTGATCATCGGACCCCGCGCGGCGTCCATCCTGTGAACTCCCCCAGGGCTGGAAGGCAGCAAGGGTCAACGGGCTCTGTCGGGTGCGCGGGGTCCCCTTTCCGAATATCGCGCCCTCCAGATGCCCCGCAGGGGCGAATAGGGGAAAGCCGTGTCATTCCTGTCGCTCGGACCCGACGAACTTGCAGCTCAGCATCGGTTACAGCAGGAGAATTACGACCAACTCACGGCCAAGGGCCTTTCCCTTGATCTCACCCGCGGCAAGCCCGCGCCCGAGCAGCTAGATCTGTCCAACGGTCTGCTCGCCTTGCCCGGTGACAGCGATTTTCTCGACGGCAATGGCACCGACACCCGTAACTACGGCGGCGGTAACGGCCTGCCCGAGCTGCGCTCCATCTTTGGCGAGCTGCTCGGCATTCCAGCACCCAATCTGATCGCCGCCAACAACGCCAGCCTGTCGCTCATGCACGACGTGATCGTGTACTCGCTGCTGCATGGAAACGTCGACTCGCCCCGACCCTGGGTAGAGGAGCCGACGCTGAAGTTCCTGTGCCCGGCACCCGGATACGACCGACATTTCGCGATCACCGAATCGTTCGGCATCGAGATGATTCCAGTACCGCTGCGTGAGGATGGCCCCGACGTCGACCTCATCGAGGAACTCGTCGCCTCCGACCCGGCCATCAAGGGTATGTGGAGTGTTCCCGTCTTCTCTAACCCGACCGGCACCGTCTACTCCTGGGAGGTCATCCGCCGGCTGGCCCAGATGAACACGGCTGCACCGGATTTCCGCTTGTTCTGGGATAACGCCTACGCCGTCCACACCCTCACGCACGACTTCGTCCGGAACGTCGATCTACTGGGGCTCGCTGAAGCTTCCGGACACCCCAATCGCCCCTTGGTCTTTGCCTCCACCTCGAAGATCACCTTCGCGGGCGCGGGCGTGAGCTTCATGGGCGGATCGTTGGCCAATATCGCGTGGTACCTACAGCACGCCGGCAAGCGCAGCATCGGACCCGATAAGGTGAACCAGTTGCGGCACTTGCGGTTCTTCGGTGATGCCGAGGGTGTCAAGCTGCACATGCAGAAGCATCAGCAGATTCTCGCGCCTAAATTCCAACTGGCACTGGAGATCTTGGACGAGCGACTGAGCGAGAGCAAGGTTGCCTCATGGAGTGAGCCCAAGGGCGGCTACTTCATCAGCCTCGACGTGCTCGACGGCACCGCCAAACGCACCGTGGCGCTGGCCAAGGAGGCAGGCATCGCGCTCACCGAGGCCGGAGCGACATTCCCATACCGTAATGACCCGCACGACAAGAATATTCGGCTTGCGCCGACGTTCCCGTCGCTGGAGACCGTCGGGGCGGCAGTCGACGGGCTGGCGACGTGCGTGCTGCTGGCCGCTACCGAAAAGCTGTTGGAGCGCTAGTACCTAGGGCGCCTTCTGCACCTTGGCGACCTGCTTGTTGAGCAGCGTCAGTGCCAGCTTGTCGTTATCAGGAGTCCACGGCTCCATGGCATGCAGGACCTTGACGGTCACCGTGGCACCGTGCGGAAATGCGGTGAGCGTTTTGATGGTGATATCGACTGATCGTTCGCCGTCCATGCCGAGGCTGCCGCTGAAGACGGTCGCCGTCGCGTCGACTGTGGCCCCGACGACCTTCTCCACCTTGACGCTGCCCGTCCCGTCGATCCCATCGAGATCCAGGGTGAGCGAACCGCATCGCCCGGCCTTCTCCTCGATCGACTGGGACGACTCGGCGATACCCAAGCCGACCACGACGTCCACCCGGATCGGCCCGTCCTCGTACTGCGCGGCGGCCTGGCGGAAGGGGACCGTGTCGTGGTTGACGAACATATTGCACGCGGCGGGAGACACCTTCGGGCCGTCATCGCCCGGCCGCTCAAGAACCTCGAACGTCCCCGTGCCGTCCGGAAAATCCGCACGCGGCAGCAAGAGTTTGGCGGGATCACCCGTGGGTGGCCGGGGTGAGCCGTCGGTAGTCGGTTCACCCGCGATGACGTGTGTGCACGCCGACGTGAAGATCAGTGCCAGGGATAGGGCGCCGACAGACAGCATGCGAGTCACGGAATATCCCCCATCTGTCATGTGCGGACTCGCTTACGGCGCCTTATTCACCTTGGCGATCTGCTTGTTGAGTAGATCCAACACCAGCGCGTCGTCGTCGGCGGTCCATGGGGTCATGAATGCGTCGGCTTCGACCTTGACGGTGGTTCCTCGGGGATGGGCGACGGCGATATGTGACTCGACCGTCACCTGATCTCCCTCGGGTCCAAGGGTGCCGGCGATCTTCACCAATTTGGCCTCTGCGGCGGCACCGGGCAGATCCGCCACGGAGACCTGCCCCTTCATCGTCACTCCGTCACCCTCCATCTGAACCGAAGCGCACTCCTTGGCTCGCTTCTCGAGGTCATCGAATGACTGCTTGGTCCCGAGACCGACGCTGCTCTCTACCGTCACGGTGTCTGATTCGTACTTGGCTCGCGCCCTG
The DNA here is from genome assembly GCA_050701835.1 of Mycobacterium sp. Classification (GTDB taxonomy): domain Bacteria; phylum Actinomycetota; class Actinomycetes; order Mycobacteriales; family Mycobacteriaceae; genus Mycobacterium. The sequence continues at coordinate 36,810 of JBOGDC010000024.1, forward strand.
TCGTACGTGCCGTCACCCTCGGTGACGAACTCGTAGCATCCGGGCGGGGTGACCTTCTCTGGCTTGGACTTCTCCGCCGCCTCTTTATCGAGCGCGGCCTTATCTGCGACGGAAAACTGGCCATTGCCGGCGGGGAAGTCCTCTCGGGTCAGCAACAGGCTGGTCGCTGGGCCGGTGGGCAACTTTTGGACCGGTTCGGCTGTCTTCTGCGAACTCGCTTCAGGGGCGGTTGAATTGCTCGACGAGTCCTTGGAACAAGCGGAGGTGAATGCGAGTGCAATGACACTCGCGCCAACCGCCAACACAGTGTTCATATCAACGCGAAGTGTCATCATGAGCGGACTCTAGCGAACAAGATCACGTCTGGTGGGCGTTGTTCGCAAGGAGGTTCCGCGAGACCGGGCCGGTGGGATCGTCTGGGGTCGCCGGTACCCTTGCTCTCCGTGGCCCTGTACCGCAAGTATCGCCCGGCGACTTTCGCCGAGGTTGTCGGCCAGGAGCATGTCACCGGACCGTTGACCACTGCCCTGGACGCCGGCCGGATCAACCATGCCTATCTGTTCTCGGGGCCTCGCGGCTGCGGTAAGACGTCCTCCGCGCGCATCCTGGCCCGCTCGCTGAACTGTGTACAGGGCCCCACGTCGACACCGTGCGGAACCTGCGACTCCTGCATCGCACTCGCGCCGAACGGTTCGGGGAATGTGGACGTCATCGAGCTCGATGCCGCAAGCCACGGCGGTGTAGACGACACCCGTGAACTACGCGACCGAGCCTTCTACGCTCCGGCGCAGTCGCGGTACCGCATCTTCATCATTGACGAAGCGCACATGGTCACCACTGCGGGTTTCAACGCGCTGCTCAAGATCGTCGAGGAGCCACCCGAACATCTGATCTTCGTCTTCGCCACCACCGAACCGGAGAAGGTGCTGCCGACCATCCGGTCCCGCACCCATCACTATCCGTTCCGTCTGCTCGCGCCCAAGACGATGCGGACCCTTATTGAGGGCATCTGCGCGCAGGAGAACGTCGCCGTCGACGATCCAGTCTTTCCGCTCGTCATCCGCGCGGGCGGCGGTTCCCCTCGTGACTCCCTGTCGGTGCTCGATCAGCTGCTCGCCGGTGCGGACGAGGAACGCGTCACCTATCAGCGGGCCCTCGCGCTGCTCGGCGTCACCGATATCGCGTTGATAGACGATGCGGTGGACGCCCTGGCCGCCGGTGACGGCGCCGCGGTGTTCGGAGCCATCGAAGGTGTGATGGATGCCGGCCATGACCCGCGCCGGTTCGGCACCGACCTGCTTGAACGCTTCCGCGATCTGATTGTCTTGCAAGCCATTCCGGATGCCGCCGAGCGCGGCGTGGTCGACGCACCCGAGGACGTTCTCGAGCGCATGCGCGGACAGGCCGAGCGCATCGGCCCGGCGACGTTGACCCGATATGCCGAGGTGTTGCATGCCGGGCTGGGGGAGATGCGTGGTGCGACGGCGCCTCGGCTGCTGCTTGAAGTGGTCTGCGCCAGGCTGCTGCTTCCTTCTGCCATAGATGCCGAATCGGCTGTGCTGCAACGCGTCGAGCGCATTGAGAAGCGCCTCGACATGTCGGTACCGGAGGCGGATGCGGAGGCGGATGCACAGCGATTCGTGCGCAAGTCACAGGCGCCTACCGCGCCGGTTGAGCAGGCACCCCCAACGCCCGAGCCCGCACCCCCAGCGCCACAGCCGGAACCGGAACCGAAACCGGCGGTCCAACCCGAACCGGAACCGGAGCAGCAGCCGCAACCCGAGACTCCCGCGGCGCCGCCCGAACCGGCACCCGAACCGCCCGCACCCGAGCCTCCGGCTCCAGAACCTACGCCCGAACCGGCGCCTGAACCGGATCCTGTGCCCGAGCCGCGGCAGCCGGGTGCACTGGACACCACCTCTGTGCGTAACGCCTGGGCCGAGATCCGGTCCAAGGTCCGGGACCGTAGTCGGACCACCGAGGTCATGCTCTCGGGTGCCACAGTGCGCGCCATCGACGGTAAAACCCTTGTGCTGTCCCATGATTCGCCACCGTTGGCCAAGCGCATCACCGAGTCACGAAACGCAGAGGTCATCCGGGACGCCCTGAAGGATGCGCTCGGCGTCGACTGGGAGATCCGCTGCGAGGTCGGCAGTGGAGAGGCCGCCGCGGCGGCGCCGGCGGCTCGCCCGAACAAGCCCGCCCCGCGGGTGGTGACGAGGCCCAGCCGTCCGGCGCCCGAGCCAGAGGCGGTTCCGGCCCCGGAGCCGGAACCGGAACCGTCGTCCCCGGAAGACGACGAGGAGCAGATGCTCGCTGAGGCCGGGCAGAGCGAAGCCGGGCCACGACGCGATCCCGAAGAGGTTGCGCTGGAACTGCTTCAGACCGAGCTGGGCGCCCGAAAGATCGAATCCAGCTAGGCCTGCCACCAGGGGCGCAATGGCAGCGAGGAACCGCCGCGCTCGTCCAGTTTCGTGGCCAGCACCTGGTGCAGCTGAACGACGTTGCGCTCGAAGCCCAGTCGTGAGCCAGCCATATACAGACCCCACACCTTCGCGGTGGCTTCACCCACCTCGGCGACCGCCTCATCCCAGTGGTCGACCAGGTTGGCGCACCACTCCTTGAGCGTCAGCGCGTAGTGGTGTCGCAGATTCTCCTCGTGGAGCACCTCGAGCCCGACGTTCTGAACCTCGGTGATGATCTTGCCGGACCCAGTCAACTCGCCATCCGGAAACACGTAGCGATCGATGAAATACCCTGCGACGGGCGAGGTTCGGTTATCGGGACGGGTGATGCAATGGTTGAGCAGCAGACCGCCGGTCTTTAGTTTGGACTGCAGAAACCGAAAGTAGGAGGGATAGTTCGCAATGCCGATGTGTTCGGTCAGCCCGATCGACGACACCGCATCAAATTCGCGTTCCGTGATATCGCGGTAGTCGGCGTGACGAACCTCGGCAAGGTTCGACAGACCTTCATCGGCAATGGCTTTCTGTGCCCACGCGGCCTGCTCGGCCGACAATGTGACTCCGATGGTCTGTACGCCGCGCCGCGCCGCGTACCTGACCATCGAACCCCAGCCGCAGCCCACATCGAGCAACCGATCCCCCGGCTTGAGTGCCAGCTTGTCGAACACCAGGCGGTATTTGTTCTCTTGTGCCTCTTCCAGAGTGGCATCGGTATGGGGATAGCACGCGCACGTGTAGGTCATGGACGGGCCAAGCACCCACTCGTAGAAAGTGTTCGACACGTCATAGTGATGGTGGATGGCTTCGGAGTCACGTGTCTTGCTGTGCCGGAAGCCCTCGACGAACCGACGCCAGCGGGGTAGCGCCTCCTGCGGGGGCGGTGCGATCGGCCGCAGATGCTCGACGCCAATCGATCTGACGATATTGGCCAGCACGCGTGCGGGAGGCCGTTTGAAGTCCAGCCTGTCGGATAGTGCCATCAGCAGGTCGTAGGGGTCGCCCGGATGTACACCTTGCATCTCGATATCGCCCGAAACGTAGGCCCGCGCCAGCCCCAGATCACCCGGTGCCGTGGCTAAATACGTTGTGCCGCGGGGCGTCAGCAGGTCGAGACCCAGCTCGGCATCTTCGGGGCCGGCCTTGCTGCCGTCGTAGGCGCTGAAGCGCAGCGGCAGATCGCCTGCCGCCACGATCTCCAAGATCGCGGCCAGCGAGAGCCTGCCGCTTTCGTCCCGTTCGGAGTTCTTGGGCCGAGTTGTTGTCACTGTCGCCGCACCGCCTTCGCATAGAGATCCAGCAATCGGTCATCGGGGTCGTACGTCTTCTTCAGAGTCCGATAGTGTTCGCCGCCGTACAACGCCTCGAATTCCTCACGTGAATAGAAGGATTCGGAGTACAACGATTTGTGTCCGCCCAGCTCGCTGACCTTGCGTTCGATGAGGCGGTTGGCGGCTCCCTCGGTGGCGCCCACGGGCACCGAAGACCAGAAGCCAATGTTGACGTAGGTCCGTCCGGGCCCTATCGGATAGAGGGGCCAACCATCGGAACCGCGTAACCGCAACGGGCACAGCCATACCGGCTCGATGGGAACCTCCTCGAGAAACCACTGCAGGAATTCCGCCGTGCTCCCCAGGGGCACCTCGACGTCCTGCACTACACGTTCCCGGGTTGGCCGCCCGTTAAACTTTTCGATGCGGTCGGCGATGTCGAAGCGCTGGTCAAGACCGATCATCTTCCAGTAGACGCTGCTCCGCCGGTACTTTCGCGGCCACAACCTGCGGATACGCGGATTCTGCGCGCCGAAGGCACGCGAGCACCAGAACCAGTCAGTGTCCCAACGCCATAGGTAGTCGTGGATGGTCAGTCGATCGTTGGCCGTTCCCTTGTCATGCTGGATCGATCGGTAGTAGATCTGCTGGCCCGTGTAATCACTCGCCGGACCCGGAGACGCTGTTTGGGTGCCAAGACACAGGTAGGACTCCTGCGTGCTGAACACAACTCCGTCCAGATAGTCCACGCGTTCGCCCTGGAACGTCGCCGATTCCACGATCGATTCCATGACCGTCACCAGCTCGTCGAGCCGGTGGAATCGGATGTGCCGCAGGGCAACGAACGGTGTGACGGGTTCGAGCTCGATGCGCAGACGCACCGAGTACCCCAACGTTCCGTACGAGTTGGGGAATCCCCGGTACAAATCCGCGTGTCGGTCGGGCGATGCGGTGAGGATCTCGCCGGAGCCGGTGAGGATGTCCATTTCGAGGACGGATTCGTGGGGAAGTCCGTTGCGGAAGGATGCGGATTCGATGCCCAGTCCGGTCACCGCCCCGCCCAGCGTGATCGTCTTGAGTTGCGGCACCACCAATGGTGACAGCCCGTACGGGAGCGTGGCGGCAACCAGGTCCTCATACGTGCACATGCCGGCGACATCGGCGGTCCTGTTGACCGGGTCCACACCGAGGACACCGGTCAGGCCCGAGGTGTCCAGGCCCGGTGCGGTCGACTTTGCCCTAGCGCGGAACAGATTTGACGTGGGCTTAGCCAAACGGACAGTCGCCATCGCGGGGATGGCCCGGTAACTCTGCAGTAGCCGGTTCACTCCGTCGGCGTGCGCCGATCCCGATGCGATAGGCACAATTCCCACGCTAGTCCGGTTCGGGGTGAGGCGCACCCGAGATCGAGGAGGAGTGACTAGCGCGGACTAGGGGTGGGTCAATCGTCCCAATCGAATTGGCGCTCCGCCAAGCTGTTCGTCGATGCGGAGCAGCTCGTTCCATTTCGCGGTGCGTTCGGATCTGGTGATGGAACCAACCTTGAGTTGCTCGGCACCCCAGCCGACCGCCAGATGCGCGATGGTGACGTCCTCGCTCTCACCGGATCGTGCGGAGACGACGGTGTCCCATCCGCAGTCGTGAGCGGTGTCGTGTGCCGATTTCGCGGCGCTCAGGGTTCCCGCCTGATTCGGCTTTACCAGCAATCCGTTACACGCGCCGATTTCGGTTGCTCCGCGTACGCGGTCGGCGTTGGTGACCGTGAAATCGTCTCCGACGACCAGCACGCGGTGCCCCACGGCCTGCGTGAATGCGGCCAGTGCCGCGGGATCATCCTCGGCCAGGGGATCTTCGATGGAGGCGATCGGATACTTATCGATCCAGCCGATCAGAATTTCGGTCCACGCATCGGAGTCCAGTTCGGTGTCATCCAGTCCCAGTCGATAGCGCCCCCCGCTGCCGAACTCGCTGGACGCGATGTCCAGCGCGATCGTGACTTGCTCACCCGGATGTAATCCCGCGCGCTCGATGGCGGCCACGAGTAACCCCAGCGCGTCCTCGTTGGAATCCACCACGGGCCACCATCCACCCTCGTCGGCGACACCGGCGAGCCTGCCACGCTCGGAAAGTAATGTGCCGCAGGCACGGTGGATCTCGGCCACCCAGTTGAGCCCCTGTTCGATGCTGTCGGCGGCCGCAGGCACCACCATAAAATCCTGGACATCGGTGCGGCGGGCGGCGTGGGCCCCTCCGCCGATCACCTGTATCTCCGGCAGTGGCATTGAGGCTGTTCTGTCGCCGATCAGATACCGCCACAATGGGATTCCGTACGCCGCGGCGGCCGCGTGCGCGGCGGCCATCGATATCGCCACCGCGGTGTTGCCGCCGATAGTCGCAAACGACGCCGAGCCGTCCGCAGTCGCGAGGGCCGTGTCGACGGCGGCCTGATCGGCGGCATCAACACCGACAAGATGTTCCACCAGCCCGCGGGCCGCGGTCACCGCCGCGGTGATGTCGTACCCGGCGAATGATGCCCCGCCGTCGCGTAGATCGGTCGCCTCACCGCTGCCGCGCGAGGCACCGGCCGGGGCAATCGCACGCCCGATGCTGCCGTCGCGCAGGGTCAATTCCGCCTCCACGGTCGGGCGTCCCCGCGAATCCCACACCCGTCGAGCGTGTACACCGCTGATCTGTGTCCCGGTCATAAACCTTCTAACTGTTGTGCGACGGCCAACGGGTCGGTGGCCGATTCATGCAGGGCGCGCCCTGCGGAGAGACGCAACGAATCTCGTTGGGGGGCCGACAGGTAGTCCACTGGTGACCGACCGTCAACGCGGGCGAGCGCGAGAGCGGGCAGGAGCCGTGCGGCGCGGTCGGCGACGGCTTCTGGTGATTCCCATGACACGCCGTCCAGGTATGCGGTGAGGAGTTGTGCACTCGTCTCGCGCAGTAGGTCGCGGTGCTCTGGTTTCCAGATTCGCTTGAGTAGCAGGTGATTAAGGCAGAACGCTAGATCGAAGGCCGGGTCGCCGTACCAGGCGCATTCGGCATCGGTCAGCACCGGCCCATCGGCGGTGACAATGACGTTCTTGGGGCTTACGTCGCCGTGTACGAGTGCGATGTGGGTAGTCGCGAGGTCGTCGGCCAGTTGTGATAGCAACGTAGCATGTTCGGGGAGGCGCTGTGCCGTGTATCGCAAGTAGGGCTCTATGCGCAATGCCGCGAACAGCTCGTCGGACGCGAATTCGCTTGCTAACACGGCATCATCGGCAGTGCAGGCGTGGACTGAGGCGAGACGTTGACCGAGTGCAGAGCCGACCCGTGGATCAACCCGCCCGCTCGCCAAATCATCACGCCACGAGGGGAGCGGTCCCAGATCGGTCATCGCGAACGCGTGCAGACTGTCGTCGGCAACTACAACCTGTGGCGTGAATGAGGGGACGATTTTCGCCGCAAGCGCGAGATAGCGTGCCTCAAAGGCATTGCGTTCCAACGGTGCCACCCAGTGTGACTGGACGCGAAGGCGTTCGACGGCACGTTTGACCACCACCGATTCCCGGGAGCTCAGTTGTACCCGCCATACGTCCGAGGACACTCCGCCGGTCAGGGGTTGCGCGTCCAGCGGCGCGAGCCCGGCGCCGGCGAGAAGCGCCACCACCCACTCAGGTGGGGTCATGCGCGCCTTCAGGTTTCCACCACAGCGCGTTGAACCAGATGCGGGACAACGTGTCGATGGCCTCCTGGTCGGTGACCGAGCTGCGTCCGACCTCACCCCCCTCGACCAGCCAGACGTAGCAGAAGTAGTCCAACATCGCCCCGATCGCCGATGCGGTGATACCGGGATCCATCCCTGGGCAGTAACCGCGTGCTTGCAGGCGGCGAATGTTCTTGGCGATCATCGTGCGTGCCGGGGCGCGTAAGTCACGCCAGTACTCGACGAATGTCGGGTCGATCTGTGCTGCCTGGAATACCCCGGAGAGAACCGGCGCGTGCTCCCGATAGGTGGTCCAGTACACCGCGGTGACGTCCCGGATCACGTCATAAGGCTCTCGGTCGCCGGTCTCGACGGTGTCACCGCGGGTGTAGGCCTTATCGCGGAACTCGTCGACCATGGTGCGGAGCAACTCGGACTTGTCGGTGAAGTAGTTGTAGAAGACTCCGACGGATTTTCCTGCCTCGGTGGTGATGTCGACAACCCGCGCCTCGGCGTATCCGACTCTGGAGATCACTTCGCGCGCGGCGTCCATCAGGGCGCGACGGGTGCTCCGGCCACGTTGTGTCGTCGGTTCCTCGGTAGTCGCCGACCGGATCGCTGAATCGCTAGACATCGCCACCTGCCAAGGTTACATTAAATCTGAATCTAGATTCAGTTTCGATCCGATTGCGCGTCATCTCACCATGATTGCGCAGGTTGCGAGGTTTTGATGACGAGTTCCACTACCGAAGTTGATGCGGCTGCGCGCGCCCGTGAACTGGCGCCGGCTTTCGCCGGGCGAGCGCTTGACGCGGAGCGCCTGCGCCGGATGCCCGACGAGACCATCGCCGAGCTGTCCGAGTCCGGCCTGTTCAGCCTGATGGCGCCGCGCAGGTACGGAGGAGACGAGGCCAGCCTGGAAAGTCTGGTCGGCGCGGTCATCGAAGTCGGCAAGGTCTGCGGTTCCACCGCATGGACCTTGTGCATCTACGGCATCCACAACTGGCTGGCGGGACTGTTCCCGGAGAAGCTGCAGGACGAGATGTTCGGATCGGTGCCCGCTGGGTCTCCCTTGCTGTTCCCTGGCAGCTGGTCTCCTTCGGGTATCGCCACCCCCGTTGAGGGGGGCTACAAGATAACGGGGCGTTGGCAATTCGGCAGTGGTATCTGGCACGCGTCCTGGGCGTCGGTCGCTGCCGTGGTGCAACATGATGGGCCGCGGAAATACCCGGATATGCGCACCTTCATGGTCCCCAGGTCCGATGTCGAGGTCATCGACACCTGGTACACCTCCGGCCTGCGGGGCACCGGCAGCATGGACATTGCGGTCAACGACGTCTTCGTTCCCGAGCACCGGGTGCAGGAGTTCGGTCCGCTGGCCCGGGGGCAGTCGCCGTCGGCGGATCTGCACGGATCCGCCATCTATCGGATACCGCTGTTCTGCGCGCTGTCCAATGTCGCGGCCGCACCCGCGGTGGGCATGGCATTGGGCACGGTGGACCTGTTCACCGAGAAGATCAAGACCCGTGTGCTGCGCTACTCGATGGAGCAGCAATCCAAGCTTGCCACCGCACACCGTCGGATGGGACACGTTGCAGCACAGGCAGAGTCGGCCCGAACCCTGCTTCTGCAGACGGTGCGCGACGTGGAGGACAAGCTGCGTTCCAGTGAGGGGCTGACGGTGGAGGACAGGGTGGCCGTGCGCCGCAACTGTGCCTACGTTGTCGAGATCTGCAAACAGGCCATCGGTGAGGCGGTCGAGGCGTGCGGTGCCTCCGCGCAGTATGAGGATTCGCCCCTGCAGCGTCATCTGCGCGACGTGAATACGTTGTCCACACACGTTGTGTACGACACGGATTCGGCCTACGAGCTGTACGGGCGGGTGGAGCTCGGCCTGCCGCCGGGTTCTGTCGCATTCTGATGGACCCGAATCGATGAACACCGAGGTGCCCGAACTCACCGGGCTGCGTTGTGAGCTCGACCGCCGTGTGCTGACGGTCAAGATTGACCATGGGCCGCTCAATCTTCTTGATGGGCCGCTCATGTCGAGCCTGTCCCGGCTGGCCCGTTGGCTTGCCGACCGCGATGACGTGACGGTGGTGGTGTTCGGCAGCGCCAACCCCGACTTCTTCATCGCCCACCTGAATGTCGAAATTCTGCAAACAGATTCGGCACGCACGGCCGAGTCTGTCGAATCCTTCCAGCGGCTGGTCGGCAGGTTTCGCACGTTACGGCAGGCCACTATCGGTCTGGTGGAAGGTCGGGTCGCCGGTGGGGGCAGCGAGTTCCTGCTGAATCTCGATATGCGTTTCGCGGTGCGGGGCAAGGCCACCTTCAACCAGGTGGAGACGGGTCTGGGCATCGTCCCGGCGGGTTCGGGCCCACAGCATCTGGTCCAGACGATGGGCCGTGCGCGCGCGCTCGAGGTGATTTTGGGTCACGAGGATTTCGATGCTGACCTGGCGGAGCGGTACGGCTGGGTGAACCGTGTCCTGGACCCCGATGAGGGGTGGAGGTTCGTGAATCGGCTCGCCCGGCGTATCGCTGTTAACCCGCTGCAACTCATTGCCGGTGCCAAGAGCACAGTCGATGCGCTGGCCATCGATCTGGAGCCGGGATTGGCCGCCGAACGCGCAGCGATCGTTGCCGCATTCGCTGACGAACACAGCGGGCGCAGAATCGAAGGCTTCCTGCGACAAGGCGGCCAGACTGTGGAGGGGGAGCGCCGCCTCGGTGATCTGGTGGGCGAGCCGCACGCCGAACCGCGCGTCTAGACTCCACTACGACAAGTCGTAGTTTATCCAAAGGAGAACTGATGGGTCAGGTCAGTGCGTCCAGTTCGGTGTTGATCGACGCAGCGCCAGAGGCAGTGCTCGCGGCGGTTGCCGACTACCAGAATGTGCGTCCCAAGATCTTGTCCGGCCACTACCGCGACTACCAGGTGCTCGAGGGCGGCCAGGGTGAGGGCACCGTCGCGTCGTGGAAGTTGCAGGCCACCGAGTCGCGGGTGCGGGACATCAAGTCCAGCGTCAGCGTGGCGGGACACACCGTCATCGAGAAGGATGCCAACTCCACCTTGGTGACGAGCTGGACTGTCGCACCCGCAGGAACCGGTTCCACCGTCACCACCAAGACGGCGTGGACGGGTGGCGGCGGCATCAAGGGCTTCTTCGAGAAGACCTTTGCGCCGTTGGGGCTCAAGAAGATTCAGGCCGAGGTGCTGGCCAACTTGAAGCAGACCGTAGAAAAGGCTTAACCGCCGGGTTCCGGCGCCGCAGCGGGGTCTACCGCAGGCGCCGGGGCGGTGCCGCTGAGGTAGGCGACGATGCCCTGAACCACGGCCTGCGCGTACTTGGCGCGGCCTTCGGGGCTCGTCATCATCGCGGAGTCCTGGGCGTTCTTCATGTTCCCGAGCTCGACGAGCACCTTCGGGTGCTGGGCGAGGTTGAGGCCGGCAAGATCCGAGCGACCGTACAGTCCGCCGGTGCCGATATAGGTCGCCGGTGTCAGGCCGGCCGCTTGCAGGCTGTCGCGCATGGTCTTGGCGAAGCGCAGCGTCGGCTCGCCTTGAACGGCGTTGACCGGAGGGTTCGAATAGTTGACGTGAAAGCCGTGGCCCCCGGCCGGTCCGCCGTCGGCGTGAATGCTCACCACGGCGTCCGGGTTGAAGCTGTTCTCGATCTCCGCGCGCTTGTCGATACACGCTGCGAGTTTGTTGTCGTCTCCGCGGGTCATGGCCGTGCGGACGCCGAGCTGGGTCAGCTGCTGACGGATGAGCAGCACGGTGTTCCACGTGAAGGTGTGCTCGGGGTAGCCGCCGTCGGTGACGGTGCCACTGGTCTGACAGCTCTTGGTGCCGCCGCGGCCGTCGGGCACCTGATTGTTGATCGATCCGTCATTGGCCCCGTTGTGTCCGGGGTCCAACACCACGATGCGTCCGGCGATACCGGGTGCAGCGCTGGCGGAGAAGGTGGTGGGAGCTCCCGCGGGTGTGACGATGGGCAACATCGAGACCGATGCCGCGGCCAGAAGCGACACGCCAGTCAGGCCCGCGGCACGCCAGAAAGTCACTCGCACGTGGCCACGGTAGCCCGGTCGACGGCTACCCTTGGGGGCGACCCGCCGAGGCCCGGCGAGCGTGACTGTTTCGATACCTAGTCGATTTTGCCCGTTAAGGAGACTCATGCAACCCGGAGGCGCCCCGGATATGTCAGCCCTGCTCGCGCAGGCACAGCAGATGCAGCAGCAGCTGATGGCTGCCCAGGCGCAGATCGCGGCATCCGAGGTCACCGGGGAATCCGGGGGCGGCTTGGTGCGGATCACCGCTAAGGGCAGCGGCGAGGTGACCGGCGTCCAGATCGATCCGAAGGTCGTCGATCCCGAGGATGTCGAGACCCTGCAGGATTTGATCATCGGCGCCCTCGCCGACCTGACGTCGAAGACGCAGGAACTCGCAAGCCAGCGGCTGGGTCCGCTCGCGGGTGGTCTCGGCGACCTTGGTGGAGGGCTGGGATTGCCCGGTGTTTGAGGGGCCGGTCCAGGACCTCATCGACGAGCTGGGCAAGCTGCCCGGGGTAGGACCTAAGAGTGCGCAGCGCATCGCCTTTCATCTGCTGGGTGTCGAGGCGCCCGATATCGACCGGCTGACTGCCGCGTTGGCCCGGGTGCGCGACGGTGTTCAGTTCTGCGAGGTCTGCGGGAACGTCTCGGATAAGGAACGTTGCCGTATCTGCTCGGATCCGCGTCGTGATATCGCCATGGTGTGCGTCGTCGAGGAGCCCAAGGACGTGCAGGCGGTTGAACGCACGCGCGAATTTCGGGGCCGCTATCACGTGCTCGGTGGAGCATTGGACCCGCTTTCGGGGATCGGCCCAGATCAGCTGCGGATCCGGGAACTGTTGAAGCGCATAGGTACCGAAGAAGACGGGGTCTCCATCTCGGAGGTCATCATCGCCACCGATCCCAACACCGAGGGGGAGGCGACGGCGACCTACCTGGTGCGGATGCTGCGCGATTTCCCCGGTCTGGCGGTCACCCGGCTGGCGTCCGGTCTGCCGATGGGTGGGGACCTGGAATTCGCCGACGAGCTGACGCTGGGACGCGCACTGTCCGGGCGTCGTCCCCTCTAGATCATTTGGCGGACAAGCGCTCCCGGCGTAACCGCGCCACCTCATCAAGATCCAGCGCAGTCAGCTGCGGCACATTCATCGCGCGCGCGAGCAGGAGATCCGCCAACTCGGGATTGCGGGCCAGACACGGACCGTGCATGTAGGTGGCGATCACGCTGCCCTGCACCACACCGTCGGCGCCGTCACCGGTGCGGTTCCCCGCACCGCGGGCAACCCTGGACAGTGGGGCCGCTGCAGGACCCAAAACCGTTCCACCGCGGTGGTTCTCGAATCCGGTGAGAGTGTCTTCGAGCTCATCCATGATGGGCACACCGGCCAACTCCCCGATGGTGCGCTTGGCCTGCGGACTGGTGGTGACGTCGAGGAGTCCGACACCCTCGACCCGCTCACCCGAAGACGTTTCGTACCAATGCCCCAACACCTGGATGGCCGCACAGATCGCGAGCACCGGTGCGCCACGTTCGGCCGCACGTTGCAGTCCCGGGTGAGCGATGAGGTGACGAGTGGCGAGCCGCTGGGCGTAGTCCTCGGCGCCACCGAGCGTGTACACGTCGAGGGAATCGGGGACGGGGTCGGCCAGCGTGATCTCGACGATTTCGGCGTCGATGCCGCGCATCCGCAGCCGTTGGCGCAGCACCACGGCATTGCCGGAGTCGCCGTAGGTGCCCATGACATCGGGCAGCACCAGCCCCACCCGGACGGTGGATTCGCTCATGCGGCACCACCTTTGGCTAGCGCGCGGTTGAGGTTGAGGAATGCGGTGTAGTTGGCGATCACATCGACCTTGCCGGCCGGGCAGGCCTTGATGGCCTGCACCGGATCGTGGTGCAGGGCGTGCGTCACGCTGGCATAGGTCAGCCGGACCGCCAGGTCGGTGCCGCGTTCTCCGGAGGCGACGACGGGCGGCACAGTCGAGTCCTCGTTATCGCACGCGAAATGTTCGAAGTTGACGTCCCATAACCACGACAGGTCCTCGCCGTCGGGCACCTGTCCGTTGACCGCGATGACAAGCCCGTCCGCGTCGGTGTCCACCATCGACAGTGCCTCCTGCCACCCGGCCGGATTCTTGGCCAGTAGCAGCCGCACCGTGTGGTCGCCGAGGTCGATGCTCCGATAGCGGCCTGCCACTTGATCGACGGCCGATACGGCGTCGACGGCGGGACCCGGGCGGGCGCCGAGCTCGACGGATGCCGCCACCGCCAATGTCGCGTTGCCGCGATTGGCGGTGCCGGGCAGGGTCAGCGACATCGGCAGGCTGATCCCGCCAGGGCCGTAGATGCGATCGTCGTCGAACCACCAGTCGGGATCGGGCCGGGAGAACTCAGTTCCCGTGCTGTACCAGTGGTTTCCGTCGCGCATGATGAGCTCTCCGCTACGTGGACAGCTCACCGAGTCTCCGGCCCAGCCGCCGCCGGCGGCCACCCAGATCACATTGGGGCTGTCGTATGCGGCCGATGTCATGAGGACGTCATCGCAGTTGGCCACGATGACCGCATCGCGATGCCGGGCCAGCCCCTTGCGCAGGGTGCGTTCGATGTTGTTGATCTCGCCGACGCGGTCCAGCTGATCGCGGCTGAGATTGAGCAGCACGATGGCCGCGGGATTGACCGCGTCCGCAACATGCGGCACATGCATCTCGTCGACTTCGAGCACCGCGAGCTCGGCCTCGCGGGCGCCGGCCAGCGCGGCCACCAGGCCCGCGTCCATGTTCGAGCCCTCGGTATTGGTGGCCACCGGTCCCGCCGTGGCGAGGGCGGCCGCGGCCATCCGGGTGGTGGTGGATTTTCCGTTGGTGCCGGTGATCAGCACCGTGCGACGTCCGCGGCCCAGCTGTGACAGCACCGAGCCGTCCAACTTGAGGGCGATGAGCCCGCCGATCATGGAGCCCGCGCCTCGGCCGCTGAGCCGGGACGCCCAGCGTGCGGAGCGTCCGGCGGCCAGTGCGATCCGGCCGCGCAGCGATAGGTGCTCGATGGGCATTCGCGCAGTTTATTGGAGGCGGTTCAGAGCGAGCACTCACTGCCCGTGCAGCCGCAGGGGACGGCTGCACGGGCAGTGCTGGAACTAGTCCTACGCGACGGCTCGCTGTAGTGATTGCTTGACGTCGTTGACGGTGGACAAGAGGGTAGCGCCGGCCTCGGCCAGCTTCTCCTTCTGCTCGTCGGTGCCGGTCAGGGCGATGACGCGCGCCAGGCCCGCGATCTCGGCCAGTCCCGAGCGGAGCTTGAGAACGTTGACGAGTTTCGGGAAGAGCTTGGCGCGGAGCGCCTGCGCGGTCTGGCTGGTGATGCCCCGCTTCGCGAGCACCTTCGTGCCGAACTCGGTCAGGGTGGCTACGCCGTCATCGGTCTTGACAACGCCGCGATGAGCCAGCCGTTCGATGACTCGCTCGACCACGGGCTCGGGCAGGGTGATTTCACCCTCGGTGGCATCGGAGACACGCTGCACGATCTGTGCGGCGCTGCCTGGTCCGTCAAGCAGTAGTGAGGCGGTGACCGCGCGCTTGATCCGGAGCCCGAAACCCGCGGGTCCGAAACCGCCGGGGCCGAATCCCGGGCCGCCAAACCCAGGTCCGCCAAATCCGGGGCCGCCGAGCCCAGGTCCGTCGAATCCGGGGCCGGGACCTTCGAAGCCTGCAAATGAATCAGACATGTAACTCTCCTTTTCTGATGATCAGGCAGCTGGCCTGTCGCCGGCTGAACCTGTATCAACTTCCTTGATACCCGCGCCCGATCGGACATGTCAAGGTTCTTGATATGAGTCGGCTGAGAATTTTGCCTCGAGTGGTAATTCCCTTGCACTGCAACGGCTCGCCCCGAGCATGCAGAGCCAATGCGCACGAGTCTGCGCGCGTCCTGGAAGGTTCATGCCAGGATGCTTGCGATGAGTCACTCCGATGAGGTTGAGCCGCTGGGTTACCTGATGTTTCGGGCGGGAGCCGTAATGCGTCCGCAGGTCCTTGCTGTGCTGCGGCCTCTCGGGCTCGGAATGCCCGAGTTCATGTGCTTGCGGATGCTCAACGAGAATCCCGGGCGTACCAGTGCCGAGCTGGCGCGCGAAAACAATGTCTCGGCGCAGGCGATGAATCAGGTTCTCAATGGGTTGCAGAATGTCTCCCTGGTGTCTCGGCCGACGGTGCCGGCCTCGGGGCGAGCGTTACCGGCCCGGGTGACCGTCAAAGGTCTGGCGTTACTCAAACGCGTGGAGTCGGCCATCTGGGCCGCAGAGGACGAGATGTTCGGCCGACTAGGCGCCGAGGATCAAGGTGAACTCAGACGGATACTCGGGCGGCTGATCGACGCTGCCGGCGACGGCGAGTGAGCATCTCCCCAACCAACCAGCCGGTTGGGTGAGCGGCTAGGGTTGCGCGTGTGTTCCGGGCCACAGCTGAGACCACGCCACAGGCGTGGTCCGATCTGATTGCGTGGGCTCGGCGACAAGGCCACCAGCTTGAGGCCTCGACGGCGCGGCAGTTCGCTGGAGGCAAGGCCAATCTCAACTATCTAGTGACTCTCGACGGCAAGCAGGCCGTGTTCCGGCGCCCGCCGGCGGGTCCGATCGCCGAGGGTGCCAACGATATGGCCCGCGAATGGCGGGTGCTGTCCCGGCTCGCTGCGGGGTTTCCGCTGGCCCCGCAGGGTCTGTTGTATTGCGATGACCTCGACGTCCTGGGCGCCCCTTTCCAGCTCATCGAATACCGCGACGGCCTGGTGATCGGCGGGGAACTGCCGATCGGGCTTCCCGCAGATGCCCCGGCCCGAATCACTGTCACCCTGATCGAGGCGATGACCGCCCTACACCGGGTGGCGCCTGAGGACGTGGGGCTGGGCGACCTCGGCAAGCCGGTGGGCTTCTTGGAACGTCAGCTCACCGGCTGGACGCGTCGGGCCCGTGCCGTCTGGCCCGACGGGCTGCCCGACGTCGTCACAAACCTGACTTCGCGGCTGGAACAGCAGATCCCCGAGCCGTCGGGAGTTTCGCTGTTGCACATGGACCTCAAGCTCGACAATATGCTCATCGACCGGGAAACGTTGTCCACCAATGCCATTATCGACTGGGACATGACCACCCGGGGCTGCCCGCTGTTTGATCTGGCGATCCTGGTCTCGTACTGGATGGAGCCCAGCGACCCGGAAGCGGTGCGGGCAGTCCATCAAATGCCCACCACGGCCGCTGGTTTCGGAAGCCGAGCCGAGGTCATCGCGTCCTACTTCGCCGTGGCCGGAACCCCGCTGCGGCCACTGCATTGGCACGTCGGATGCGCCCGGCTTCGCCTCGCCGTCGCGTGGATGCAGCTTTACCGCAAGTGGCAATCCGGCGACCTCATCGGCACCGGGTACTCAGATTTCGAGAACATCGCCATGGCCGTCCTTGATTGGGCGGCAACACAATTCACCGAGGGAGAAATATGATCGACTTCAGCGTTCCGGATGAGCTGTCCGCCAAGGCGCAGCGGGTGCGTGAGTTCGTCACCGAGACGGTGATTCCGTACGAGCGCGATCCTCGGCTCACCGCGCACGGCCCCACCGATGAGCTGCGCAACGAGCTCGTCGGCAAGGCCCGCGAGGCCGGTCTGCTCACCGTGCAGGCGCCCGAATCTTATGGCGGATGGGGTCTTTCACATATCGGCCAGGCCGTCATCTTCGAGGCCGCGGGCTGGTCCACCCTCGGCCCCATCGCGATGAACTGCGCGGCGCCCGATGAAGGCAACATGTTCCTGCTCGGCAAGATCACCAGTGAAGAACAAGCGGAGCAGTTCCTGCGGCCCGTCATTGAGGGGCACCAGCGCTCGGCCTTCGCGATGACCGAACCCGATGGTGCCGGATCGGACCCGTCACAGCTCACGACCTCGGCCACCTTCGACGGTGAGAACTTCGTCATCAACGGGCGCAAGTGGCTCATCACCGGTGCTCGCGGCGCCAAGACCTGGATCATCATGGCGAACCTGGAGGCCAATGATCATCTGCCCGAGGGGCCCACGCTGTTCATCTGCGACGGCGACCCAGGCGGCCGGGGGGAGATCGTGATCGAACGCATCATGAACACCATGGACCGCAATTACGCGGAGGGGCATGCGGTCGTGCGCTTCGACAATCTGACTCTGCCGCGCGAGGCGCTGCTCGGCGAGACCGGCCAGGCCTTCCGGTATGCGCAGCTGCGGCTGGCCCCGGCCCGGCTCACGCACTGTATGCGCTGGCTGGGTGCGGCCGCCCGCACACAGGACATCGCGGTCAACCACGCCCGCACCCGGACTTCGTTCGGCAAGACGCTCGGCGAGCACCAGGGGGTTTCCTTCATGCTCGCCGATAACGAGATTGCCCTGCATCAGTGCCGACTCACCATCTGGCATGCCTGCTGGATGATGGATAACGGCGCCAAGGGCAGGCATGAAAGCTCGATGGCCAAGTCGTTTGTGTCCGAAGAGCTGTTCAAGGTCACCGACCGGTGTGTCCAGGTCCTCGGGGGTATCGGTATCAGCGACGAAACGCCTGTCGAGATGATCTTCCGCGATATGCGGGCATTCCGCCTGTATGACGGCCCCACCGAGGTGCACAAGTACGCCATCGGCCGGCAGGTACTGCGCACCTGAGTTGTCCGGCGCGGCGCGCCGGGGCCGATGTTGTCGGTCCCACATGCCATCCTGAGTCATGCCGATCTGGGGGCAGACGCCCGACCACAGCCCCAAGTGGGTGGTGGTTGACCTGGAGACTTCCGGTTTTCAGCCGGGTCGGGCGCGCGTCATCAGTGTTGCGGCGTTGGCCGTGGATGCCGACGGGACCATCACCGACAGTGTGGTGAGTCTGCTCAACCCCGGCGTTGATCCGGGCCCGACGCATGTCCACGGACTCACCCCAGAGATGTTGGAGGGACAGCCGGAGTTCGCGGATGTCGTCCCCGATCTCGTCGCGCTGCTGCGGGGGCGGACGCTGGTTGCCCATAACGTCGGCTTCGACTACTCGTTTCTGGCAGCCGAGGCCGAATTTGCCGGTGTCGAGCTGCCCACCGAGGCGGTGATGTGCACGGTCGAGCTCACCCGGCGCCTCGCCCTGGATACTCCGAACCTGCGCCTGGAAACCCTTGCGGCGCACTGGGGTGTCGAGCAGCTCAAGGCGCATGACGCGTACGACGATGCTCGGGTGCTCGCCGAGGTGCTACCGAAGGTGCTCGACAGGGCCCGGGAACGCGGCACCTGGCTTCCGATCCGCGAGGCCACCCGCAAGCGCTGGCCCAACGGCCGAGTCACTCACGACGAGCTGCGCTCGCTCAAAACGCTGGCATCTCGCCAGCCGTGTCACTGGCTCAATCCCGGGCCGTACGTCCAGGGGCAGCCACTTGTGCAGGGCATGCGCATCGCCCTGAGTTCCGAGGTCGCCCGTACACATGAGGAGCTGGTCGAACAGATCATGCATGCCGGCCTCGCCTATGCCGACACGGTCGACGAGGACACTTCGGTGGTGATCTGTAATGATCCAAATCCTGAGCAGGGTAAGGGATTTCACGCTCGATCGCTTGGCGTTCCATTACTGGATGACCAGACGTTCATGGACGAGGTGCGGCGCGTCATTGGAGGCACCGATATCGAGCAGTTCACGGTTCCCAGCCGCTCCGGAGCTCAGTACTCCCTATTCTGATGCGCCGGATCTTCTGTGCGGTTCTCGTCATTGCCATGCTCGTCGGTGGTTGTGGGACTCGTTCGGGCATACGTACCGCGGATTTGGATGCGGCAACAGCGGCCACACTCGACACCGCCATCAACGAGGTTCTCACTCAGGCGTCGGTACCGGGTGCGATCGTCGGAGTCTGGAGTCCCAAGGGCACGTACGTGCGCACGTTCGGGGTGGCGAATACGACGACCCGCGAACCGATGCATTCCGACTTTTACCACCGCATCGGAAGTGTGACAAAGACATTCACGGTGACGGCGGTGCTCCAACTCGTCGACGAGGGCAAGCTCGGACTTGATGACCCGATCGCCAAGTATGTGAACGGGGTCCCCAACGGGAACAGGATCACCCTGCGTCAGCTTGCCCGGATGCAGAGCGGACTGTTCAACTATTCGATGTCCCTGGCGTTCAACCGCGACCTCGAGGCAGACCCGAGGCGCCGGTACAGCACCCAGCAGCTGCTCGACTACGCATTGGCCCAGCCGCCCAATTTCCCGCCCGGCCAGGGCTATGAGTACAGCAACACCAATGCCGTGCTGTTGGGGCGCGTGGTGGAGAAGGTCAGCGGAAAGACGCTGCCCGCATACATTCGAGACCACATCACCGAACCACTCGGCTTGAGCCACACGAGCTTTCCGGACACCAACACACTTCCTGACCCGCATGCCCAGGGTTATACGCAGCTGACGCCCACCGGACCACTCATTGACAGCACCGACTGGAGTCCTTCGTGGGCGTCCTGGGCGGGCGCGATGATCTCGACGCTCGAAGATCTGCGGGTCTGGGTACCGGCCCTGGCGACCGGCAAGCTGCTGACACCCGCTACCCAGGAACAGCGTTTGCAGACGGTGGCGATGCCCCCGGTTCCCGACGATATCCGTTATGGCTTAGGGATATTCGACGCTCGGGGCTGGATCGGGCACAACGGCAGCATCCCTGGTTACCAGACGTTGGCCATCTACTCACCTGCCGAGCAGACCACGGTGGTGGCACTGCTCAACACCGATGTGGCCAGGCAGCCCGCGCAGCCCAGTACGTTGTTCGGCACCGCGATCACCAAGGTGATTACCCCGGAGCACGTCTTCCAGTTGGAAAACGCCATCCCACAACCGCGTTGATCACGCGGGGTTAATTAGGCGTAGGGCAGTAGCGCCATCTCACGTGCGTTCTTGATGGCAATGGCCACCTGCCGCTGCTGCTGCACCGTCAGGCCGGTCACTCGTCGGGATCTGATTTTGCCGCGCTCAGACAGAAATTGCCGCAGCGTGTTGGTGTCCTTGTAGTCGACGGACGAAAGGCCCAGTTTTTTAAAGAGATTCGGCTTCGCGGGTCTCGTGTCGGCGAGTTTCGTGCGGCGATTCCGCTCAGTCTTTCCGGCCATCACCAGCTCGCTTTCCGGACGCCGGGTAGCGCCCCCTCGTGTACGAGTCCACGGACCCGTACCCGGGACAGCCCGAACTTGCGGAGGTAGCCGCGGGGTCGGCCGTCCACTGCATCGCGATTACGCAGTCGAACCGCACTGGCATCGCGCGGCTGGCGGGCAAGCTCGGCCTGCGCGGCGACGCGCTGCTGCTGGCTGCTCGACGGTTGGCGGATGATTTCCTTGAGCTCTGCGCGGCGCTCGGCGTATCGCTCCACGATGGCGCGGCGTTGCTCGTTCTTGGCGATCTTGGACTTCTTGGCCATCTCAGCGCTCCTCTCGGAAATCCACGTGCTTGCGTACCACCGGGTCATACTTGCGGAGCACCATTCGGTCGGGGTCGTTGCGTCGGTTCTTGCGGGTGACGTAGGTGTAGCCGGTGCCGGCGGTAGACCGCAGCTTCACGATGGGCCGGATTACATTGCTTGCCATCAGATCTTCCGACCCTGAGCGCGCAGCCGTGCCACTACGGCCTCGATACCGTCGCGGTCGATCACCTTAATGCCCTTGGCGCTCACCCGGAGTTTGATGCGCCGATCCTCCGAGGGCAGGTAATACGTCTTGTGCTGGATATTGGGTGACCAGCGGCGACGGGTGCGGCGATGCGAATGCGATACCGCATTACCGAAGCCCGGTGACCGTCCGGTCACCTCGCAATGCGCGGACAAGGGGACCTCCATTCATGCCCATTTGATAATGGGAATCGTTTTCGACAAGCGTTGCTCGGGACTGTACCGTGAACCACGTAGTAATGAAAATCGTTTTCGATAGGTTGCAAAAGGAGAGGTAATGCGGGACTTGCCGCTGTTGCCCCGTCGTCGCACTCCGGTAGTACTCGTGGTGGGGCAGGTCGATGCCGATGCGGTGGTGAACGTCTTGGCGCGCGACCCCGGCACGGTTGTCGTGACACATCGGTTCGACGGGCATGTTGTGAAGAGGTCCGTCACGGGCGGAGCCCGGGACCCTCAGGTGGTCGTTCTCGAGCTCGCCCACGGCTGTGTGTCGTGCACGGTCCGCGACGATCTGCTCATCTTGCTGAGGAAGCTGCACCGCCGGGAGGATGTGGGGCGGATCGTGCTGCACCTGGAGCCATGGCTGGAGGCCGATCCGATCTGTTGGGCGATCAACCATGTGCCGGTCCGGGTGGGGCCGGGATTCGTCGACGGACCGGCCGCGCGCGACGTCGAGATTGCCGCGGTGGTCTCCAGCGTCGACGCCGCGAGCTGGCTGGAGCAGGCGCTCGGTGACGACGAGCTCGAGGACGGCCGGACGGTGGCACAGGTGGTGATTGGCCAGGCCGAGTTCGCGGATGTCCTGGTGGTACGCAACCCCGAACCCGAAATGCTCTCGGTGCTCAGGCGTTTAGTGCCGCGGGCCCGTATCACCGCCCGCATCGGCCGCGTCGAGCAAGCCCTCGACCACCTGGAGAACGACGCGCGGCGCGGTCGGCCAGATGACCCGCACGGCGCCTTGCTCGCGGGGCAGCCGTCCCTGGCCGTCGACGGTCGGGTCGGGCTTGTCGAGTTCAACGCCCGCCGCCCCTTCCATCCGGGACGGTTGCATGCCGCCATCGACCTGCTACTCGATGGTGTGGTCCGCACCCGGGGCCGTCTGTGGCTTGCGACCCAGGAGAAGCAGGCCATGTGGCTCGAGTCGGCGGGTGGCGGGCTGAGAATCTCCGCGGCCGGAAAATGGTTGGCGGCAATGGATTCGGTCGAGGCGCAGCAGACCGATCTTGAGCGGCGAGCGTTCGGCGACCTCATGTGGGACTACCGATTTGGGGACCGGCACACCGCGATGGCGGTGTTGGTATGCGGTGCCGACAGCGCGGAGGTGCTGGATGCGCTGCGTGGCGCGCTGCTCACCGACGACGAGATGGCGCGCCCCGAGACCTGGGACGAGTTCGACGATCCGTTCGGCGACTGGCACGAGGACCCGTGCGAGCACATGTCCGAGCTGAGCGTCGAGGCATTCCTTTACTACGGCGAACACGAATAGGAGCTAGAAGAAATGAAGCCCGGAATCCACCCCGATTACCACCCGGTCGTCTTCCAGGACACCACCACCGGAAAGAAGTTCCTGACCCGCTCGACGGCGACAAGTTCGCGCACCGTCGAGTGGGAGGGTCAGGAGTATCCGCTGATTACCGCCGAGGTGACGGCGGATTCTCATCCGTTCTGGACCGGCGATCGTCGGATCGTCGACACCGCAGGTCAGGTCGAAAAGTTCCGGCGTAGGTACGGGACGCGCTAGCTGCGTGCCGCACGGTTGACCGCCGACACCACTGCCCGCAGTGAGGCGGTGGTGATCGACGGCGCGATACCCACACCCCAAACAGTCTTGGCCTCACCGCCATCGGGTCCGACGACCACCGCCTCCACATACGCGGCGGCCTGTGCGTCGTCCCCGGCGCTCATGGCGTGTTCGGAGTAGTCGAGAACGTTGACGCTGTAACCCACATTCGACAGGGCATCCACGAACGCGGCCAACGGACCGTTGCCGGCACCGGTGATCTCGGTTTCCTTGCCGTTGATCTTCACCACGGCCGCAATGGAATCCGTACCGCCGTCCACTTCGGAGGCGGTCACCTTCTGGCGGATCCGCTCCAGCGGGGTGATCGGCGCCAGGTAATCCTCGGCGAAGACGTCCCATATCTCCTTGGGATTCACCTCGCCGCCCTCGCCGTCGGTGATCTTCTGGATCGACTGCGCGAACTCGATCTGCAGACGTCGCGGCAGCACCAGCCCGCGATCGGACTTCATGATGTATGCGACGCCACCCTTGCCGGACTGGGAGTTCACCCGGATCACTGCCTCGTAGTTGCGGCCGACGTCCTTGGGATCGATAGGCAGGTACGGAACCTGCCACAGGATGTCGTCAACATCCGAATCCGCGTCGTCCGCATCGCGTTTCATCTGATCCAGGCCCTTGTTGATGGCGTCCTGGTGGCTGCCGGAGAAGGCGGTGTAGACCAGATCGCCGCCATACGGATGCCGCTCGGGCACCTTCAGCTGGTTGCAGTACTCGACGGTGTGCCGGATCTCGTCGATATTCGAGAAGTCGATCTGGGGGTCCACGCCGCGACTGAACAGGTTCAGGCCCAGGGTCACCAGACAGACATTTCCGGTGCGCTCACCGTTGCCGAACAGGCAGCCCTCGATGCGGTCGGCGCCTGCTTGGTAACCCAATTCGGCTGCCGCGACGGCCGTTCCGCGGTCATTGTGCGGATGCAGGCTCAGGATCACCGAGTCGCGGCGAGCCAGGTTGCGGCTCATCCACTCGATGGAGTCGGCGTACACATTGGGAGTTGTCATCTCCACCGTCGACGGCAGGTTGAAGATGATCGGGTTCTGTGGCGTGGGCTCGATGATGTCGCCGACGGCGTTGCATACTTCCAGCGCGTACTGCAGCTCGGTGCCGGTGTACGACTCCGGGGAGTATTGGAAACGCCAGTGCGTATCAGGGTATTTCGCGGCTTCCTCAACACACTTGCGCGCGCCGTCGGTCGCGATCTTCTTGATCGTCTCCTGGTCGCCCCGGAACACCACCCGGCGCTGCAGAATCGACGTCGAGTTGTAGAAGTGCACGATCACCCTCGCCGCACCCTCGCACGCCAGGAACGTCCGCTTGATCAGCTCCGGACGGCACTGCGTCAACACCTGAACGGTGACATCTTCGGGGATCGCGTTCTCGCTGATCAGCTCGCGGATGAAATCGAAGTCGGTCTGACTTGCCGAGGGGAATCCGACTTCAATCTCCTTGAAGCCCATCCGGATCTGCAGGTCGAACATCCGTCGTTTGCGGGCTGGGCTCATCGGATCGATCAGTGCCTGATTACCGTCGCGCAGGTCGACAGCACCCCACTGCGGAGCGCGGGTGATCACCTTGTCCGGCCAGGTGCGGTTGAAAGGCACAGTCGGCTCGCCCCCTGGAACTTCCAAGGCGAAGGACCGGTACCGGTGCACCGGCATCGAGCTGTTCTTTTGGGTGTTCCACACGGGCTGATCTGCGGGTGTGGGGCCGCTCGGGGTAACGGCGGAGCGGGGGGTGTAGTTGAATTCGTCTGCTGAAAAGCTAGTCATGGGATGGCTCCGGGAGTGTTAAAGGATGAACTCGACCGGCACGCCAACAACCCGCGACAGGAAGCCAGTCTGGATCAGACCCTGTCGCGGCGTCGGAGGAGGAGCGCCCGCTGCACAGACGGGACTCTACCAGCCGCGGGAAGCCTGATCATCTGGCAAGCTCGCGGAGCATGTGGATACGGCGGGGGCTGGTGACGCTGATGATTCTGCTGGTCGCCACCGGCTGCACCCGCACCGTTTCCGGGCAGGCGCGGGGAGGCGAGCCCGCTCCGGGGGTGGACTCCCTCTTTGGGGGCGACCTGCCGGACTACGGCCAGAAACTCGATGAGGACGAGAGGGCGACGCTGACGTACGCGCGGGCGTTGCGACGCGTCGATCCGTGCGGTTTCGCCGAAAGTCTCAAGGGGATCGGCGAGGTGGGTGCGTATTTCGGAAACCTCGACGGGTGCACGGTTCCGGTGAAGGTCTCTGGTGCCGACGAGACGTGGGTGGACATGAACCTTGTCCTCGACGACGTCTCGTTACTGCCGCCGGCATTCACGGTTGGCAGCGTTCCCGTCTATGACTCGACAGATGCATGCTCATTCCGGATGGTGTTGCCGTTACCGAAACACAGAGCCACCGGTAAGGAGCCCGTGCTGAAGGTCAGCGACTACTGGGCCGATCTGCAGGATGCGCCGCCCCACTGCGACCTCATCAAGTCGGCGACGACATTGGTGGCCAAGGGCCTCCCGTCGAGTCTGCAGGTGCGGCATTCGTTGAGCGCGTATCCCATCAAGCTCGCGCAGCGTGACCCGTGCGAGGTGCTCGCCGAGTACCCGGGTCAGGCCCGCGATATCGCCCCCGATTCGCTGGGCAGCCCATTCGGTTGCGACTTCACCCTCGGAAACCTCGACTACAGTGTGCAGCTCATCGCCACCGCCAAGAATTACTCGGGCTATCAGCACGAAGAGCGCGACGGGATCACTTACTTCTACTACGACAAGTCGCCGGGCGATCCGCTGAACTGCCATGCGATCGCCCTCGTGGGCGACGCCATGTACGGCAAGGACCGTGCCAACGGATCGGTCCGCACCGCCGACGGCAGCGACCCCTATTACCCGGCCATCTCGGTCAGCAGTTTTCCCGAGGACACCGCCCACTGCGGGCAGCTGCGCGAGATCCTCGACAAGGCGGTGCGAATATTCGCGAATTCCGCGCGATAGCACTGGTTCTCATCACTCTGGTGGCGATTACGGGGTGCACGACGGTCATTTCCGGTACCGCGACGGGAAGCGAGCCGGCGCTCACGGGACAGACACTGTTCGCCGGAGATGTGCCCACGTATGGCCAGACCCTTACCGCCGGTGAGACCACGCTGCTGGCGTATCAGCGGGCGCTTCGCCGGATCGATCCGTGTGGACTTGTGTTGGCGCTGAAGGGGGTTGGCGCCCCCACGTACATTTCGGGGGATGTCGGCGGTTGCTTTGGCTCCATCAAGGTGGCGGGCACGGCGAACCCGTCGAGCGTCGGACTGTCATTGCTGTTAGATGACTTTTCGCGGGAGAAGTCCGAGTTCAGGGTGGGTGAGACCCCGGTTTATCACACCGCGGGCACGTGTCTGTACGAGTTTCCGATCGCCTTGGCCAAGCTTCCGAATGCGCCAAAGTTGACGGGGCCGCAGGTACCCGTGCTTCGGGTCGTGGTCGTCGACGGTGCGCGAAGTCCGTTGAGCAGAGAGTGCAAAATGGCACGGCCGGTTATCGACGTGCTGGTCACGATGGATCCGGCCGATATCCCGGTCCGCGACGCCCTGGGTGCCTACCCGATCAAGATTGCCGAACGCGATCCATGCGAGATTCTCGACGAGTATCCGGGCCGGCTACAGGAGCTGGGTCCGTCGCTCTTCGGCGATCCGTTCTCGTGCCGATTTTCTTTGCAAGACAGTGACACTGAGTACGAGATGTCGTTTCGAGCGGGGGGCGATCCGCCGTCAAAGCTGCGTGCAGACATCCGCGACGGCATCGAGTATTTCCACGGCGAGGACCACAGTGGTTCCGTCACCGAGTGCACCAGCATGGTGCGACTGGGCAAGCCGCTGTATGCCCGAGACGTCCCCGGGGGCGCCCCCCAGGAGAACAACACCCCGGAGCGGGTCTTCATCGAGGTGCTTGCCATCTCGCGGAAGGATCGCGAATGCGGAGCCACCCGCGTGATGATCGACAAGGCGGTGCGGCTCTTCCGGACTTCATTCGACTGACCCAAGAGACGCGCCACAATGGCGAGATGGACACCGACGAGATCTGGCGGGCCATCGACGGCGAACGCGTGAGCCTTGCCGATCAGTTGGCGGCGATGCCCCCGGCGGACTGGGACCGGCCCTCACTCTGCGGCGAGTGGCGCGTCCGCGATGTTGTGGGACACCTGCTCTTCGCGAGCGAGTTCTCGCTGCCGCGCACGATCGTCGACGTGATCCAGGCGCGCGGCGACCTGAATCGCTTGATCGCGCGTACCGGGGTGCGTGTCGGTTCGGCCGCCCCGACCGAACTGCTGGCATCGCTGCGCGCCAGCGTGGGCTCCCGACGAAAACCTCCGGGTGTGCAGCCGGTCGATCGGCTCATGGACCACCTGGTGCACGGTCAGGACATCGCGGTGCCGCTCGGCTGGCAGCGGGACATGCCGCTTGGCGCGGCGCGCGCGGCGGCGGCACGGGTCTGGGACCGTGATCAGCTGTTCGGTGCGCGGACGCGGTTCGCGAAGCACCGGCTCATCGCGACCGACACGGATTGGGCCGAGGGGAACGGAGCCGCCATCGAGGGTCCCGTATCGGCTCTGCTGCTGCTCATGGTGGGTCGAGGTGACGTGGTCCGCGACCGCCTGAGCGGCGAGATCTGTCCCGACTAGCCGGAGTACGCGTTACCCCAGTGCTCGGTGAATGCGATATCGGCCAATGCGGGCCGCTGTCGGGGAGTGTGGTCGCGTTCCACGGTGGACTCTTCAGCCCCCGCATAGTCGTCGAGCAGAGGCCCGACCGCCACCACCGCGACGGGCCGCACGTTCTCGGGGATACCGAAAACTCCGTGCGCATCGTCCACCCGGAAACCCGCCATCGGGTGGGTGTGCAGGCCCCGGGACCGCGCCTCGACCCCTAGCTGGGCAATCGCCAGCCCGGCATCCACCGCGGCGTAGACGGCCGTGTTGTCGTCATCACCCAGGTCGGTGCTCACCAGCACGAGTGCTGCCGCAACTTTTGCGTAAGAGTTTCCCCGGTTCAGCACCTCGGACAGGGCAGCATGGGTGGCGTCACCGCGCAGACCCACGATGTATCTGACAGGGAAACGCTTACCCCAACTCGCCGCCCAGCGACCCGCTTCGAGCAGGGCAGTCAGGGTCTCCAGGACGAGATTCGCATGCGGATCAAAGTTCCGTGGACTCCACCGCGAGGCGATAAGCGGATGAATCGGAACCGACGTGTTGGCACTGCGTTCGATCGGGTTGCCCATGAGGGCCAGGTTATCGAGTTGGCCGACCCCTTATCCTGGGGATTGAAATCAGTCGATAGGAAGGTATGCCGTGGCGCTCGTCGTCCAAAAGTACGGCGGATCGTCGGTCGCAACGGCCGAGCGCATCCGCAGGGTGGCCGAACGCATCGTCGAGACGAAGAAGAACGGTAACGACGTCGTCGTCGTCGTCTCGGCTATGGGTGACACCACCGACGAGCTGCTTGACCTGGCCCAACAGGTCTGCCCGGCACCTCCGCCCCGTGAGCTGGACATGCTGCTTACCGCGGGTGAGCGGATGTCCAACGCCCTGGTCGCTATGGCAATCCATTCCCTCGGCGCCTCGGCCCGCTCCTTCACCGGCTCGCAGGCCGGTGTCATCACCACCGGTAAGCACGGCAGCGCCAAGATCATCGATGTCACCCCGGGCCGGCTGCGTGCCGCCCTGGATGAGGGCCAGGTGGTTCTGGTCGCGGGGTTCCAGGGCGTGAGCCAGGACAGCAAGGACGTCACCACGCTGGGGCGCGGAGGGTCGGATACCACCGCTGTTGCGCTGGCCGCCGCGCTGAAGGCCGATGTCTGCGAGATCTACACCGACGTCGACGGGGTATTCACCGCCGACCCGCGGATAGTGCCGAATGCGGCTCGGCTGGACAAGGTCAGTTTCGAGGAAATGCTGGAGATGGCGGCAGCCGGAGCAAAGGTGCTCATGCTGCGCTGCGTGGAATACGCCCGGCGATACAACGTTCCCGTTCACGTGCGCTCGTCGTACACCGATAAGCCGGGCACGATCGTCAGCGGATCAATGGAGGACATTCCTGTGGAAGAAGCAATTCTCACCGGTGTCGCGCACGATCGTGGCGAGGCCAAGGTCACCGTGGTTGGGATTCCCGACGTTCCGGGATACGCCGCCAAGGTCTTCCGTGCGGTCGCCGATGCCGAGATCAACATCGACATGGTGTTGCAAAACATCTCCAAGGTCGAGGACGGCAAGACGGACATCACCTTCACCTGCCCCAAGGAGAACGGCCCCACCGCGGTGGAGAAGCTGGATTCCCTGAAGAACGAGATCGGGTTCTCGCAGGTGCTCTACGACGACCACATCGGCAAGGTATCCCTGGTGGGTGCGGGTATGCGCAGCCATCCGGGCGTCACCGCCAGCTTCTGTGAGGCGCTGGCGAAGGCGGGCGTCAACATCGAACTCATCTCGACATCGGAGATCCGGATCTCGGTGCTGGTCAAGGACGACGAGCTGGATGCCGCGGTACGGGCCATCCACGAGGCCTTCGACCTCGGCGCCGATGAAGAAGCCACCGTGTACGGAGGGACCGGGCGATGAGGCGAGCGCAGCGACGGGAGATTCAGTCGTGACCTCCATCGCTGTTGTCGGCGCCACCGGCCAGGTCGGTGCCGTCATGAGACGGCTGCTGGAGGAGCGCAACTTTCCCGCGTCGTCGGTGCGGTTTTTCGCTTCCGCACGCTCCGAGGGTAAGAAGCTGACCTTCCGCGGCGAGGAGATTGAGGTCGAGAACACCGAGACCGCCGACCTGGGCGGGCTCGATATCGCGCTGTTTTCCGCCGGCGCCACCCTGTCTCGGGTGCAGGCTCCGCGTTTTGCCGCGGCGGGCGTCACCGTCATCGACAATTCCTCGGCGTGGCGCAAGGACCCGGACGTGCCGTTGGTGGTCTCGGAGGTCAACTTCGATCGTGATGTGCGCGGGGTGAAATTGCCGAAAGGCATTATTGCCAACCCGAATTGCACCACCATGGCCGCGATGCCGGTGCTCAAGGTGTTGCATGATGAAGCGACGCTGAGCCGTCTGATCGTGTCGACCTACCAGGCGGTCTCCGGTAGTGGTCTGGCCGGGGTTGAGGAGCTGGCCAGTCAGGTGCGCGCCGGTATCGATGAGGGTGAGCAGCTGGTGCACGACGGCTCGGCCGTCACCTTCCCGGATCCGGTGAAATACGTTGCACCCATTGCCTTCAACGTGATTCCGTTGGCGGGTTCGCTGGTGGACGACGGCTCAGGCGAAACCGACGAGGATCAGAAGCTGCGTAACGAAAGCCGTAAAATCCTAGGTGTCCCAGAGCTTTTGGTGAGCGGGACCTGCGTGCGGGTGCCGGTCTTCACCGGACACTCGCTGTCGATCAACGCCGAATTCGAGCGTGAACTAACCCCAGCACGGGCCAAAGAGCTGCTCGCTGTCGCGCCCGGGGTGACCCTGGCTGATGTGCCGACTCCGTTGGCGGCCGCGGGCGCCGACGTTTCGTTGGTGGGACGGATCCGTCAGGATCCGGGGGTTCCGGGCAATCGCGGTCTGGCGCTGTTCATTTCCGGAGATAACCTTCGGAAGGGCGCGGCGCTCAACACCATTCAAATCGCAGAACTGCTCGTCGCGGGCTGACGATGAGCGCTCGCGCGAAGAGCGTGGGTAATGCACAGGAACTTCACGGGTTTTCCACGGGCGAAGCCAGGGTGATTCGGCCATGCTCGAGGCATGACAACTCCTGACAATCCTGATACCCCGACCCAGCCGGTGCCGGCACCCGCGCCTGCCCCGCGTTCGGCGAGTAACACGCTGTTGGTGAAGATCGCCGCCGTCGTCGGCATCATCGCGGGCGCCTTCGTGATTCTCGGCGTCACCTTCGGCCTCGGCGTACTGGCCGGATCTCAATGCGGCCACCATGGCCATCATGGCGGCCCCGGTGGGCCCGGCGAGCGCGGCGGCCACCACATGACGTTCGACCGCGACGGGCAGCCGCCCATGTTTCCGCCCGGCGGGCCGGTCATCATCGAGCGCGGGCCCGCTTTCGGTCCGCCGCCGTCGGAGGCGCCGGCGCGCCCGGACCGGCCGGGCCAGCCGCAACCGCCCGCACCATCCACGACGATGTTGCCGCGGCCCTGATCTGAGTCCGTAGCGATCCACGCCTCCGGCGCCACTGACTACCCTGTCTTGGGATGGTTAGTGGCGCCGCGGCGTCGGATGGGAGATGAGGCGTGCGGCGTGTCGCGGCCCGGCTGACTGCGATGGCCCTAGTGATCATCGAATTAGCCTGTGCCCCAGTCGCATTAGCTGACCCATTGCGGCCCGTCCCGCCGCCGCTGGATCCCGGCGAGGTAGTGCGCATCGGGCCCGTTGCGGGCACCGGCACGGCGACCGCCGACTACGGCTTGGGCGCGACCGACCTGTGCGAATTCATGGTCTTCACCGGCGGCATGCTGCAGGTCTGCGGTGACAGCTTCGCGGGTCAGGGCGTGGGATACGGCGGCTGGCACTCCCCGGTGGCGCTGCGCGTCGACACCGAATCGGTGGACAAAGCCTCCGGGGTGCAACACACGGGTGTTCTGGGCACCGACCGTCCGCTGCTGGCGGATCCGGCACCGCCGGGATTCTCCCAGCTGCCGTCCGGCGTGGTCGATATCAACGGGACGAACTGGCTGCTGGTGGCGGTCACCAAGAACCTGGTTCCGCAGTCGACGCGGCTGGTGAAACCCGACCCCTTCCGCACAGAATGGCCGACCGTGCCGGGTTCGGTGCGGCCGGGCGACCTCGACGGTGGGCAGCAGACGCAGATCAGCGGCTACTACGACCCGCTGTGGACTCCGGAGTCGCCGAAGGGCTGGGTGTACGTCGCCAGCGACGCCTTCGACCGCTCCCGTCCTGCGGTGCTGTACCGGGCCAAACCCGACACCTTCACCGACCGTGCGACCTGGCAGGGATGGGGCGCGGACACGAAGGGCGCGTGGGCCTGGGGTCGCGCGGTGACGCCGTTGTTCAACGACCACCTCGGCGAGATGAGCATGAAGCTGGTCGACGGTCAGGCGGTGCTGTCCTACTTCAACCAGACCACGGGCAACGTCGAGGTACGGATGGCCGACAACCCCACTCGGCTTGGGGCGGTACCCGCGACAACGGTGGTGACTGCCGGAGCCTGGCCGAAAATTGCCGACGAGCTACCCGATCCTTCGGACAACACCTTGGCGCAGCCGTATGGCGGGTATATCGGACCGGATTCCACCCTGGATCGGCTGAGTATCTATGTCAGTCAGTGGAACACCGACTCACGCGACCATGCCCCCTATCGGGTCATCGAGTTCGCGGTGAATCCGTTGCGTGCTGTCTAGCCCTCCAGCGGATGCCGTTTCAGGAACTCGTCGATCAGGGCGTTGACCTCGTCGGGCCGTTCTAACGCCGCCAGATGCCCGGTGTCCTCCATGACCACGAATTCGGCGCCGGGAATGGCCTCAGCCATGAGCTCTGTCTCCGCGACGGGGAAGGTCGGATCCTCGCGGCCCGCGACCACCAGGATCGGGGCGCTGATGCGTCCGAACAGCTCTCGCTGGTCCGGCCGCGCCGGCACCACGCTGTTGACGGCCCAGTACACCGAATCGACGTCGAGCTGGCGTATTGCGTCGCGAATGGTCTGTTCGACCTCCGGACGCTCGCGTGCGGTGCTCGGGCCGATGAAGGCTTTGACGGCACGCCCGGTGAGCGGTTCACGGAAGCGGCCGAGAAGCCTGACGATTTCGGCCAGCAGTCGGAATTCGACCATCTGCCGCGCACCCGCGCGCGAGGCGGTGGAGTTCATCAGTACGGATGCGCCGACACGGTGTGGATAGAGGGCGGCGAAGGTGCCTCCGATCATTCCGCCCCAGGAATTGCCGACGATGTGTGCGCGCTCGATATCGAGGGCGTCGAGAACCTGCTCGATGCTGTGTGCGCAGTCCTCGAAACGGAACATGCGACTGAGGGCCTGGCTGTCACCGTGGCCGGGCGGGTCGACGAGTATCACGGTGTGCTGTGAGGCGAAGTACCGCGCTTGGTCGGACCACATGGAACCCGTCATCAGCAGGCTCGGCCAGAAGAGGATGGCGGGTCCTTCGCCGGATGTCTGCACGTGCAGCCCACCGAGACAGCTTTGGATGTATCGGTCCTGCAGTGCGGCGCTGCCCATGCGCAGCAGGCTAGTGGGTGTGAACCGTTGACAGGGGGTATCTGCACAATGTGTGCATGCTTGCCGCTCGCTTGCTGCCGCCACTGCTCCTGATCTGCTCGAACATCTTCATGACCTTCGCGTGGTACGGGCACCTCAAATTCAAGGATCACCCGTTGTGGGTGGTCGTGCTCGTCAGCTGGCTCATCGCGTTCTTCGAGTACTGCCTGGCGGTTCCCGCTAATCGTCTGGGCAGCGAGGTGTATTCGGGCACTGAGCTCAAGGCGATGCAAGAGGTCATCACGTTGACTGTGTTCCTGGCCTTCGCGGTGTGGTACCTGGGAGAGAAGCTCACGCTCAATCACTTCGTCGGATTCGCGTTGATCGCCGTCGGGGCCTACTTCGTGGTGAACGGGCCGTTGGGGTAAGAACCGAGTAGCGCGACCCGCTCCTTCCGTATGCTCGTCCTATGTCGAATGAGGCCCTCTACACAGCAGAAGCGACGTCGACCGGGGGAGGCCGCGATGGGCATGTTCACTCCTCGGACGGCCGCATCGATCTGGACACCCGTATCCCAAAGTCGATGGGTGGCAACGGGGAAGGCACCAATCCCGAGCAGTTATTCGCGGCGGGATACTCGGCCTGCTTCTTGAGCGCGCTCAATCTGGTGGCTCGGATGGCGAAGGTTCAGCTCGACCCCGCAACGTCGATCAGCGCCAAGGTGAAAATCTTCAAGACCCCTGAGGGTGGTTTCGATCTGGCCGCTGAGCTGGACGGTTACCTGCCGGGGTTGTCCCAGGAGGTGGCCGACGACTTGCTGGAACAGGCCCACGAGGTGTGCCCGTACTCGAATGCCACCCGGGGCAATATCGAGGTGACGCTTAAGGCCCGCGTCTGATGCGCGCGACGATTTTGGCGGCAATTCCGCTGGTTGCCCTGGCGTCGGCTCCGGTGGCGGCCGCGCTCCCGTCTGACCCGGGCGTGGTGAATTACGCGGTGTTAGCGCGTGGCTCGGTGAGCAATGTCATTGGGGTGCAATTGGGTTCGCATAGCGAATTCACCGCGCCATTTCAGGCGTTCTCGGTCGATGTGCCGGTGTGCAACAACTGGTCCGATATCGGGCTTGACGAGGTATACGCCGACCCGGATCTGGCGTCCTTCCGTGGCGCGACGACGCAAGATTCAGCCTCGGACGCAACGCATTTGGTCAAGCAGTCGATTGGGGTATTCGCGAACGCGGACGCGGCGGACCGCGCATTCCATCGGGTGGTCGATCGCACGCAGGGCTGTTCGGGGCAGACGGCCACCTTGCTTCTGGACGACGGTCGACGCGAGGTGTGGACCTTTAACGGCAGCGCCATCGGGCCCGCAGATGCCGCATGGGTCAAGGAGGAGGCCGGGGTCGACCGCCGCTGCTTCAACCAGACGCGCAAGCGCGAGAACGTACTACTGCAGGCCAAGGTCTGCCAGCCGGGGAACGGCAGCCTTGCGGTGAACGTGCTCGCCAACACCATGCAAAACGGCCTGGGGCAGTAGGGAAGTCGCTGCCGACCCGGAACCTCACGACGGTTCTGGGTTGGAGAACGTCATGAGATTCCGGCTCGGCTAAGGCTTAGACGGAGGCCGCCTCGTTGAGTTCGTTGAGCGTGCTGGTGGCCTCCAGGTATTCCTGAACCCACCGCGCGATCACCGCAGAGGACTTCTCGACCTTGGTGAACTGGCCGACCACCTGGCCGATCGGGTTGAAGGCGACATCGATGCTCTGATCTGGGTACTTGTTGGTCGCCGCGACTGCCATCCCCGAGACCATGTACTGCAACGGCATTCCGAGCGGCTCGGGGTTGCCCTCGGTCTCCCACGCGACGGTCCAGTCGTTGCGCAGCATGCGCGCGGGTTTACCCGTGAACGAGCGGCTGCGCACGGTGTCGCGGCTGCCCGCCTTGGCGTAGGTCTCCTGCTGGACCGACGTGGTGTGCGCCTCTTCGACCATCAACCACTGCGAACCGGTCCAGGCTCCCTGTGCGCCCAGTGCCAGCGCCGCGGCGATCTGCGCACCACTGCCGATTCCACCGGCGGCCAGCACGGGTACCGGCGCGACGGCCTTGACGACCTCGGGCCACAGCACGATGGAGCCCACGTCGCCGCAGTGGCCGCCCGCTTCGCCGCCCTGGGCGATGATGATGTCCACTCCGGCGTCGGCATGCTTGCGCGCCTGCTTGGCGGAGCCGCACAATGCGGCGACCTTGCGGCCCGCGTCGTGGATCTGCTGGATCATGTCGGCCGGCGGAGTGCCGAGCGCATTGGCGATGAGCGTCATCTTGGGGTGCTTGAGCGCGATCTGGACCTGCGGGGTCGCGGTGGCCTCGGTCCAGCCCAACAGCTGTAGAGCGTTGTCGTTGCCCTCCTCCATCGGAACGCCGTGGTCGGCGAGGAGCTTGCGGCCGAAGTCCAGGTGCTCCTGCGGAACCATCTTCTGGAGCATCGTGGTGAGCTCCTCGGCCGACATGTTGGCGTCCATGCCCTCGTACTTGTTGGGGATGACGATGTCGACGCCGTAGGTGTGATCTCCGATGTGCTCGTCGATCCAGTTGAGCTCGATCTCAAGCTGCTCGGGGGTGAAACCGACGGCGCCGAGCACGCCGAAACCGCCGGCCTTGCTCACCGCGACGACGACATCGCGGCAGTGGGTAAAGGCAAATATCGGGAACTCGATTTCGAGCTCGTCGCAGATGGGGGTATGCATGGCCACTCCTGTGTGGGCGATTGGAGGCTAGGCTCTAAACTGTAACGTGTTCTAGTTTAGACCAGGTGTCCACCGTACGCCCAGCGGCTTCCCTACACTCACGCTGACCTAATCGCACGATCCGGGAGTCGCTAGCGCATGTTTCCGCATATGGGAGTGCCGGACGCGGCCAATACCGCCTGGGTACTGACGAGTGCCGCGTTGGTGCTTCTGATGACCCCGGCGCTGGCCTTCTTCTATGGCGGCATGGTGCGCGCCAAGAGCGTCCTCAACATGATGATGATGTGCTTCTCGGCCGTCGCCGTGGTGTGGGTGC
Source organism: Mycobacterium sp. (assembly GCA_050701835.1). Taxonomy (GTDB): domain Bacteria; phylum Actinomycetota; class Actinomycetes; order Mycobacteriales; family Mycobacteriaceae; genus Mycobacterium. Next base: position 73,006 of record JBOGDC010000024.1, read on the forward strand.
TCTGGGTGGCCTTCGGGTATTCGATGGCTTTTGGTACCGATATGGGTGGCGGGTTGCTGGGCGATCCGCTGCAATTCGCCGGGTTGCAGCACCTGTTCGAAGGCGATTACAAGGCGTCGTCGGTTCCGCTGTGGGGGCCCACGAACATCCCGGCCCTGGTGTTCGTGATGTTCCAGGCGGGGTTCGCCATGGTGACGGTGGCCCTCATCGCGGGTGCGGTGGCCGATCGTATGCGCTTCCTCCCGTGGATCGCCTTCACGGCGCTGTGGGCGACCCTGGTCTATTTCCCGGTCGCGCACTGGGTGTTCGCCGTTGAGGGGACGACCGCGGATAAGGGTGGATGGCTGGCGAACCTCGGCGTCATCGACTTCGCCGGCGGCACCGCCGTGGAGATCAACTCGGGTGCGGCCGGTCTGGCCCTGGCCGTCATCCTCGGTAAGCGGCGCGGGTGGCCGCGCGAGGCGATGCGACCGCATAACCTGCCTGCCGTCATGCTCGGCGCCGGGCTGCTGTGGTTCGGCTGGTTCGGATTCAACGCCGGATCGGCACTGGCCGCGGACGGCACCGCGGCGATCGTCATCGCCAACACCCTTGGCGCGGGCGCGATGTCGATGGCGGCCTGGTTGGTGGTCGAGAAGGTCCGGCACGGCAAGCCGACCTCGTTCGGTGCCGCCTCGGGCGTCGTCGCGGGGCTGGTGGCCATCACGCCCTCGTGTTCGGCGGTGACCCCGATTGGCGCGCTGATGATCGGTGCGGCGGCCGGTGCGGTGAGCTCCCTTGCCATCGAGCTGAAATACCGTCTGGGATACGACGATTCGCTCGATGTGGTGGGCGTGCACCTGGTTGGGGGTGTGGTCGGAACGTTGATGATCGGCATCGTCGGCAGCGCGCTAGCCCCCGCGGGTGTCAATGGGCTGCTGTACGGCGGTGGGCTGCATCAGTTCTGGCTGCAACTTGTCGCGGTGGTCGTGGTGCTCGCCTACTCGGTCGCGGTGACCGGGGTTATTGGAATGGGCTTGCGGCATTCCCTGGGGATTCGTTCGCACCCGCAGCACGAGTCCGATGGTCTCGACGACGCCGAGCACGCGGAGTCGGCCTACGAGTTGGCCACCACCCGCGGTGGTGGGCTGATCAATCCCGGGTTCTGAACCTGCCCATCCCGGGAACGAAACGTCCCACGCGGACGCCGTAGTCGCGGTAGGCCCTGCCGTGCGCCGCGAGCAGGTAGGGCTCCTCGACCACGCGCACCTGCAGCTCGATGGACGCGATGAGTAGTACGAAACCTGTGAGCGCCAACGGGTTCGGCGTCATGAGGGCAGCACCGGCGGCGAATCCCAGCATTGCCGTGAAGATCGGGTTGCGCACCCAGCCGAAGACGCCGGTGCTCACCAGTGTGGTGGTTTCCCGGGTATCGACGCCCACTCGCCAGGATTCGCCCATTGTCTCTTGCGCCCCGACCGTCGCGACGATGCCCAGCACCGCCAGCACGATCCCCGCGATCTGAAGCGGCCGGGTGTCCAGTGCGGCGAGCGGCGCGGCGACTCCGGTCAGCTGCAGGATCGGAGCCAGCAGGGCGACCGCTATCGCGGCGACGAATCCCACGCCTGCGAACCATTCGCGTGAACCGGGACGACCGTGGAATCCACGGAAACCGGTGGAGCCTGTTGCGCGCCATTGCCGGTAGCTCTTCCAGCCAAGTCCGGCGGCGATGAAGACCAGATACAGGACGAGCGCCGCCATGGCCATGGGATTCCCTTCTATTAATGCATACATTCGCATAGAACAATACTTCACGTCGAGAGTCAACACCGCGACCGATATTCGCCGTTCATTTAGGCTCCTGCAGATATGAGGTCTGTATTGCGGGCGGCGGCATTCATCTGTGCGATGGCACTGACGGTGCCTGCCGGCATCGCGTCCGCCAATCCCGACGAGCTCCCTGTGCTGCCGGCTGCGTTACCCAGTCTCATGTTGAATCCGGAGGACGTAAATCCCGTTATGGGGGTGAATATGTCCGTCGTCGGTGACTGGGGGACGCTTGTCGGCACGACCGTCGACCGCCCGGACTGCGGCAGTGCCGTCATAGCGTCTGTCGAAAGTTATGACGTGTCCGAGTACACGTCCGCTCGGTACCGAGCCTTCGTGGACAAACCCAGCTGGTTCAACATGGTGGAACAGAGCATGGCGATCTTTCCCACATGGTCGGACGCTTCCAACTTCATCGGTAGCGAGGCGAACCGCTGGCGTGCTTGCCAGAATCAGCGAGTCACGATGCTCATCCCGCAGCCAAACGGCAGCACTCAGCGTGAATGGGTACAGCTTCGGAACGTCATCCAGGTGCAGGAAGTCTTGGTAGTCGGCTACACGTGGCCCACCGACTTCGGTGGGGTCGCGTACTGCCAACACGCTGTCGCACCGCTGCGGAACGTGGCCATCGACGTGCGGGCCTGTGCCCAGCATGACGGGAACCGCGCCCTCGACCTCATCCAGACGCTGCTGCCGCGAGTGGCCCAGGCATAACTACTCTGAAAGGCGCTGTGACAACACCAGTCTCTGGGTAACCTCACACACGTGCCCGATAAGGACGGTCTCATCGTCTGCGGCGAAACGCTGGTCGACGTGGTCCCCGTCGCCGACCGACTGTGGCGGTCGGTGCCCGGAGGCGGTCCGTACAACACCGCGATCGCGGCGGCAAAATTGGGCACGCGTACCGCACTCCTCACACACGTATCCCGCGATGAGTTCGGCCGCCAATGCGTCGAGGGCCTCGTGCGGGCGGGGGTCGAGGAGTCGTTGGTGATGCGGCATGACGCGCCCACCACACTGGCCGTCGCCGAAGTCGATCACCTCGGCACCGCCCGATACCAATTCTATTGGCAGGCGACCGCCAATGACGTTGTGCCACAGACACTGCCGAGAGCTGACTTTGCACCCGCGGCGATTTGGGCAGGCTCCATCGCCAGTGTCCTCTGGCCGGGGCGAGAGGCGCTGCGCGCCTGGACCGTCGAGCACTGTTCGGGCGCCCCGCTCACATTCGATGTGAACGTACGGCCGACGATCATCGGTGACCGCGAGACGTACGCCGAGCGCATCGCCCCGTGGCTCGCCATCGCGGAGGTTGCGCGCGCAAGCACCGAGGATTTGGAGTTCCTCTACCCGGGCGAGGCGGTCGAATGCGTCGTCGGTCGCTGGTTCGACGAGTACCCGCGCATCGAGATCGTGCTGGTCACGTGTGGGGTAGCGGGATCATTGGCCTTTCGGCGGGGCGAATTCGCCCCGCTGCGCACTCCGTCTCATGAGGTCACGGTCGTCGATACCGTGGGCGCCGGAGATACCTATACCGGCGCCTTTCTGGACGGGTTCTATCAGCGGCAACTCGATCTGCCCGAGGCTTTATGGCGCGCCGCGGTGGCATCGGCGCTTACCTGCACCCGGGCGGGCGCGCAGCCGCCCACCGCTATCGAACTTGCCGAGGAACTGCGGCGCGCAGGCACTGGTGCAGAACATTCGACGACGTTCCTTGCCTGAGTGCGTTCTTGCCGATAGGGCCTAGAGTCCCACGGCGCGGCGGGGATTGGTGGACGTCTGCAGGCCTGCAATATCGGGCCCGGCCTGTGCCACCGCGAACCGGTAGAGGTCGTCCATGCTGGCCGTGCTGCCTGCGATCGTGCCATCCAGCAGCCGCGCCTCGCCGGAGCAGACGGTCACCGGTAGTTGGCCCAATTGATAAGCACCGTCCGGCATTCCGGCGGCGCACATGGCGTCGGTGACGAGGGCGATCCGGTCGGGCCCCACCGCGGCGTGGACCATCTGATAGATCGCTGGGTGAATGTGCACCCCGTCGGCAATGAGTTCGATGGTGACGCCCGGATCCTCCAGCAGCGCGGGGATGGGGCCGGGTTCACGGTGATGGATAGGACGCATGGCATTGAAGAGGTGGGTGGCCACCGTCGCCCCCGTCGAAATCGCCTGCTGTGTCTGTTCATATGTAGCATCGGTGTGTCCCACTGCCGCCACCACGCCGCGCGATACCAGCACCTCAATGGCGGATATCGCACCTGGAAGCTCGGGTGCAATGGTGACCATCCGGATGTGCCCGGCGCCGGCGTCCAGGAGCCTTTCCAGCTCGGCAAGATCGGGTTCGCGCAGCAGGTCCGGATCGTGTGCACCGGCGTACCGCGGTGAGAGCCATGGTCCTTCGAGATGTATACCGGCGATGGTTTCGGTACCGGCCGTTTCGGCGAGGACGCGCACGGCACGGAGCGTTTCTTCCGGTGTAAGGGTCACCAGGCTGGCCAGCATGCCGGCGGTGCCATGGGAGCGGTGCCACTCTGCGGCAATGCGATTACCCTCGGGATCGCCTCCGAATGACGCGCCGCCGCCGCCGTGCACGTGCATATCGAAAAACCCGCGGGAAGCCACGCTATGGCCTCACAATGTTTCGGTCACTTTTGACAAACCTCTTGGTACGTCGGGGTTCTCGCCACGGCCGATCGCCAACTGCAGAGCCAGCATTTGTAGCGGAAGGATGGTCAACAGGGGGGAGAGTTCCTCGGCTGCCGGCTCCAGGGTGACGCCGAGCCCGGTCGCCGCCACCGCGTCGGCCGACCCGATACAACACACGTCGGCCCCACGCCCCGCTAGTCGCTGCAGCACGTCGTCCATGGCGCGTCCACCGACACCGTCCGGCACGATCGCAATCACCGGAACCTGGGGATCGATCATCGCCAGCGGGCCGTGCAACAGATCGGCTCCCGAAAATGCCTGTGCAGAAAGGTAACTTGTTTCCATCAGTTTGAGGGCGGCCTCGCGGGCCGTCGGGTACGAATAGCCGCGGCCGGTGGTAACCAGCCGGGTGGCGAATCGGTACCGGGTGGCCAGCTGCTGTACGACCGAGCTGTGCAGTACTTCCTCGCCTCGTTCCGGGAGCAGATCGGCCAGGGAGTTGTCGCGTCCCGCCACATCGGTGAGTAGTAGGTACAGCGCCAGTAGTTGCGCGGTGTAGGACTTGGTCGCGGCGACAGCGAGTTCTGGCCCTGCCAACACATCTACGTGGTATTCGGCGGCGGCCGCCAACGGTGACTGCGAGGCGTTGGTGACTGCCACCGTCATTGCACCCTGCTGACGTGCGACCGACAAGGTCTGCACCAGGTCCGGGGAGCCGCCCGACTGGCTTACGCCGATCACCAGCACCCCCGAAAGATCAGGCCGCGCACCGTACGTCGTCATGGTCGACGGTGAGGCCAGGCCAGCGGGCACCTGCCAGATGATCTCGGTGAGGTACTTGCCGTAGAGGGCCGCGTGGTCACTGGTGCCGCGCGCGACAAAGAGAACGAAGCGGGGCTGGTACTCGATGATCTTCGCTGCCACCTGCGCTATGGCCGGCCGACCCGTCGTGAGCAGCCGCCCCCATGCGGCTGGCTGCTCGCGGATCTCATCGGCCATATGCGTCCCCGCGGTCATCGGTTCTCCAATCCGTTGATGTCGACCCCGGCCAGGGCCAACGCTCCGAACACCGGTTCACGTTGCAGCACAGCAATATCCGAAACGCCTGTGGCCCGGGTGCTCTCGATGATATCGGCTACCAGGCCCGGCTGATTGGCCAGCAGCCCTCCGCCGAGCACTACCGGCAAGCCCGGTCCCAATCGTATGCACACACCCTCGATCAACGCTGCCAAGTCGATCGCTGTTTGCTTGGTGATCACCTGAGCGGCCGGATTCCCGGCCGCGGCCAGCTCGAACACGAGACCCGCCATCTTGGCCCAATATCGTCTTTCGGGTTGGGCGTAGAAATGGTCGAGCAGCTGTGCGGCCTCGGTAACCCCGCATTCGGTGATGAACCTCTGTGACAGTGCGTCGGGCGGTTCCCCGCGATCGGCAAGCGAGAGTGCGTGGCGCACAACCGACCGCGATACTCCGTAACCGCTGCCGTCGTCGCCGAGAAGAAATCCCCAGCCACCAACTCGGGCCGAGACGCCGTCGGCTCGTTTCCCCCAGGCGACCGACCCCGTACCCGATATCACCGCGATGCCTTCGGATAATCCGCCCGCGGCGAGGATCAGCTGGGTGTCGTGTACGGCGGTGATGACGGCATCGGGCGCGTGCGGTTGCAGCAATCGGATCAGCGCCTGCGCGCCCTGTGCGGTGTCCACTCCGGCAGATCCCGCACTCACGCGGGTTATGTCGTCCCGTTTGAGTTGGGAAAAGATATCGGCGAAAGCAGCTTTCGCCTGCTGTTCGGTGACCGACTGCAGGTTCGCGCTGCCTGCCAGGGCCTCGCCGACGACCTTGCCCTCCGCGACGGCCAGTGCGCGGGTCTTGGACCCGCCGATGTCGATACCGACTACCACTTCATTCAGGACGTTGTCGGCCACTTGCCTCCGCTTTCCCAGAAGTGCCGGATCTCCTCGAGGTTGCGTCCCTTGGTTTCAGGTGCCAGCAGATAGACGAAGACCAGGGCCACCAGCGCGAGGGCGCCGAAGACGCCGAAGGCTACGACACCGCCGAGGGCCGTCAGCAGTGTCAGGAAGTACATGGAGACAACGGCGTTCGCCACCAGATCAGATGTCAGCATGGCGCTGGCTCCATAGGAACGCAGGCGCGCGGGGAAGCTTTCTCCGGCGTACACCCACACCAGCGACCCGAATCCGAAGGTGAAGCCCACGGCGATGAGCACAATCCCCAGGAATCCGAGAACCGTGAGTGCACCACCGAACGATGATCCGCCGACCGCGAAAACACCCACCAATAACGCGTCGGCGACGATCATGATGGCGATACCGATCATGAGGATCGGCCGCCTGCCCATCCGGTCAATCGTCGACATCGACACGAACACTGCCACTAGCGCCGCCACCTGAACCAGTGCGGGAAGCCCGAGCTTGGCGAAGTATCCCGACATCCCCATGGCTTCGAAGATGCGCGGGCCGTAGTAGACGATGGCGTTGATACCGGTGATCTGAATGAAAAAACCAAGCCCGACAACGAAAAACGTCGCCCGGCTGTAGGGCGGTGTGACCATTTCCTTCAGACGTGCCAGCACCGAGCTGCCGCCCTCGGTGTGCAGCGCCTCGGCGATCTCGTCGAGCTCGTGGTCGACGTCGATATCGGGATCCAGCGTGCTGAGGATTTCCCGTGCGCGTGCACGGTCACCGCGCATCATGTACCAGCGGGCGGTATCGGGGAGCGTGCGCAGGGCAACCAATACCAAGAAGGCCGGGATGGCGGCCAGTCCCAACATCAGCCGCCAGCTTCCGGTCGATGCCAATGCCCACGCGATCAGATAGCCGGCGATGATCCCCGTCACGCACGCCAGTTGATAGAGCACCAACATCGAGCCGCGAATCTTGGTGGGGGAGGACTCGGCAACGAACACCGGAACCACCACCACGGAAACACCAACCGTCACCCCAAGCAGGAAACGCGCCCCGACCAGCGTCGTCAGGTCGAAGGCTAACGCGGATAGCAACGAGAACAATCCAAATGTCGCAGCCACCAACACCATTGACCGCTTCCGGCCAATCCGGTTGGAGAGCGGTCCGCCGATGAGCGCGCCAAAGATCTCACCGATCACTACCGCAGTAGCGGCCACCTGTTGGTCATCGGTGGATAGGTGCAGATCGTCGGTGAGGAATAGCAATGCTCCTGCGATATTGGAGGAGTCATACCCGTAGATAACCCCCACCGCCGCGGCGCTCACGGCCACCATCACACCCAGACGCGACGTCGAGCGGAGGTCGGTGATCAGGCTCATCCCCTGTATTAGACACTGATGAGCGCCCGCGCGAAGAAGATCGAACGCTGAGGATGAGGTGGGCACGGGTAATTGGAGGTGGCTGTGAAGATCGGTGTTGTCGTTCCAGTAGAGCTCGGGGTTACCGCAGAACCCGACAAGATCCTCGAATTCGCGCGTGCCGCAGAGCGGCTGGGATTCAACGAGATCTCCGCGGTGGAGCATGCGGTGGTCATCGGTAATACCCAGAGCCGCTATCCCTACTCGCCTACCGGGCAATCGCATCTGCCCGATGACATCGACATCCCCGACCCGTTGGAGCTGCTGTCCTTCATCGCGGGTGCGACAACGACGCTGGGGCTGTCCACCGGAGTGCTCGTGCTCCCCGACCACCACCCCGTGGTGCTGGCCAAACGCCTGGCCACCCTGGACCGGCTAAGCCGAGCACGGCTGCGGATCTGTTTGGGTGTCGGGTGGATGCGCGAGGAGATCGAGGCGTGTGGTGGCGACTTCGATCGCAGAGGCCGGGCCACGGATGAGGCCATCGAGGTGATGCGCACGCTGTGGTCCGCCGACGGCCCCGCGGCGTACGACGGCGAGTTCTACCGGTTCCAGAATGCCTACTCGTACCCTAAACCGGTGCAACCGCAGGGTGTTCCGCTGTACATCGGCGGACACACCAAGGTCGCGGCCCGGCGCGCCGGACGACTGGGGAACGGCTTTCAGCCCTTGGGCCTGGTCAGCGAGGACCTGACGGCCGCGGTGAGCATCATGCGTGACGCCGCCGCCGAGGCGGGCCGTGATCCCGCAGGCATCGACCTGGTGCTTGGGCATGGCCTGCATCGAGTGGACCAGGCCGCGCTCGATCAGGCGGCGCAGGCCGGTGCGGGGCGAATGCTGCTGTCGGGCTCGCGGCGCGCCACCACACTGGAGGCCGTGCTCGATGAGATGGCCGGGTGCGCTAGCCGACTCGAACTGGTCGGTCCTCGCTGAACACCACGACCGGTTCGCGACGGGTGAAGACCCAACCGGCAGCGTCGCGTTCGTAAGTATCGAGATACCGGACGGCGATCACGTTGTCCCGGTATTCGTCCCCACGGAGGTAGATATGGTGGGCCATGCAGTAGACCTCGCCTATTGCGGTGTCACCGGTGATGCTCACCGTCTGCTGGCCGATGAGGTGATAGGTCGCGTGCAGCGGCTCAAGCGCCACCACAATCGAATCCGCGATGGCCTCGCGGCCCTTGAGGGCTGCGGCCTCACCCTTGCGTAGCAAGGCAGGCGGGCGTATGAGTTCGGCCTGCGTGGCGAACAGGCTGACGAGTTCAGTCACGTCACGGCGATCGGCCGCGACCGCATACCGGGCGACAAGATCTTGGATGGCGAGTCGATCATCGGTCACGAATACAAAGACTATGGGGCGTAGATCTCCCAACCAACCGATCGGTTAGGGTGCGGCCATGGATATCAATGGTGTGTCTGCAATCGTCACGGGTGGTGCCTCGGGTCTTGGCGCCGCAACTGCTCGCCTGCTCGCTGCGCAGGGCGCCAAGGTCGTCATCGCCGACGTCCAGGACGAAAAGGGTGAGGCTCTGGCCAAGGAACTCGGTGGGGCTTTCGTGCACACCGATGTCACCAGCGAGACCGACGGTATTGCTGCCGTCGACGCCGCCAAGGAGCTCGGCCCGGTGCGTGTCCTCATCAACTGCGCAGGCGTCGGCTGGCCCGGCCGCACCATCGGCAAGGATGGGCAGTACGCCTCCGCGCACTCGCTCGACATCTTCTCCAAGGTCATCGGCATCAACCTGATCGGCACGTTCAACCTGATCCGCCTCGCAGCGACCGCCATCAGCCAGGAAGAGCCCGTCGACGAGTTCGGTGAGCGCGGCGCCATCGTCAACACCGCCTCGGTCGCGGCCTTCGACGGTCAGATCGGCCAAGCCGCTTACTCGGCCTCTAAGGGCGGCATCGTCGGCATGACCCTTCCGATCGCGCGCGATCTGTCGGTCGTCGGCATCCGCGTCAACACCATCGCGCCCGGACTTATCGACACCCCGATCTACGGTGAGGGCGACTCCGCGCAACAGTTCAAGGACCGCCTCGCGCCGAACGTTCTGTACCCGCAGCGCCTGGGTAACCCGGAAGAATTCGCGTCGCTGGCCCTCGAGCTCGTGACCAACAGCTACATGAACGCCGAGACAATTCGCATCGACGGCGGGGCACGCCTGCAGCCGAAGTAATGCCACTTGTCGGTGGCCTGTGCAACATTGGATAGATGGCCACCACGGCGACAGTGGCAACTCTGTCGAACGCGGACGAGGCTGCCGAGCACATTGCTCGGCAGGCCTTCGTCGATGCGCACGTTGGTGCGGTCGGGCTGGAGCTGGAATCTCACACTGTCGACCTGGCGTCCCCCCACCGCAGGGTCGGCTGGAACCGGCTGCGTGAGATCGCGGACACCGTTCCCGACCTGCCCGGTTCCAGCGCGATCACGTTTGAACCGGGCGGGGCCGTCGAGCTTTCCGGCCCCCCGCGTGCCGACGTCTGGTCCGCGATCTCTTCGATGCGTGCCGACCACTCGATCCTGACCTCCACCTATCGTGCCGCCGGGGTCGCGCTCGCCAGCCTGGGCACCGATCCGCTGCGTATCCCCGAACGCGTCAATCCCGGAGCGCGATACGCCGCGATGGCCAGCCATTTCGGAGCGGCCGGTTTTGGCGAAACCGCGCTGCAGATGATGACCTGTACCGCGTCATTGCAGGTCAATCTGCAATCCGGCACGCCGGGTCAATGGCGGGACAGGTTCGCGCTGGCCCAACGGATCGGTCCGACAATGGCCGCCCTCTCGGCTTCCTCGCCGATGCTCGCGGGCCGCCGTACGGGACGACGGAACACTCGGCAGTGGATTTGGGACAACCTGGACCCGCGGCGCTGCGCCCCGGTCGAGATTGGTGCCGACCCGACCGAATCCTGGGTCAGATACGCGCTACAAGCACCCGTCATGTTGGTGCGAAACAAGGACGGTGCGGAAGCGGTTGTCACCCATGTGCCATTCCAATCCTGGGCTGACGGGTCCGTGCGTCTTGGCGGGCGTGCTCCCACCACCGACGACCTCGACTATCACCTGACCACGCTATTTCCGCCGGTGCGACCGCGCCGCTGGTTGGAGCTGCGGTATCTGGATGCCGCACCGGACTGGTGGTGGCCCGCGCTGGCTTTCACCGCTGCCGCTGCGCTAGATCATCCGCAGGTCGCCGACACCGCAGCGGAGGCGGTTGAACCGGTTGGCGACGCCTGGGAGGTGGCGGCGCGGGTCGGCCTGGCGGATCCGTCCCTGTACGCGGCCGGGCGACAACTGGTGTCGGCGGCGTGCGCGGTGGCGCCGCCCGAGCTCGCCGCAGATATGGCATTCCTGCTTGAGCGCGTCGAGGAAGGTCGATGTCCCGCTGACGATTTCATCGACAATGTCACGGAATACGGTGTGGAGAAGGCATTTTCAGGAGCGACCCAGTGAGCCGGGAGATGCTGGAGCGGGATCTGGAAGCGGCGCGTGTGCGCACACTGACGATCACCGATCATGACGATGCCGAGCTGCACCGCCAGTACGACCCGTTGATGAGCCCGTTGGTGTGGGACCTCGCGCATATTGGGCAGCAGGAAGAACTGTGGCTGCTGCGTGACGGCGATCCGCGAAAGCCGGGGATGCTGCCCGGGGATATCGAGTCCCTATACGACGCGTTTCGCCATGCGCGAGCCAGCAGGGCGCAGTTGCCGCTGCTCTCCCCGGCACAAGCGCGATCCTTCTGCCACGAGGTGCGGGGGAGGGTGCTGGATCGGTTGGAGGCGCTACCCGCCGATGGCTCCGCACATGCGGAAGAGTTCACTTACGCCATGGTGCTGAGCCACGAACATCAGCACGACGAGACCATGTTGCAGGCCTTGTCGATTCGCCGAGGTGCCGCCCTGTTGGAGCGTGCCGAGCTGCTGCCGTCGGGACGACCCGGTATTGCGGGAAGCTCGGTGCTGGTGCCGGAGGGGTCGTTCGTACTGGGTGTTGACGCGGTCGATGAGCCGTTCTCTCTCGACAACGAGCGGCCCGCGCATGTCATGCACCTCACGAGCTTTCGAATCGGCAGGGTTCCGGTGACCAACGCCGAATGGACGGCGTTCATGGCGGACGGCGGATATCAGCGTCAAGAGTTCTGGACCGACTCAGGTTGGGCGCACCGATACGCGGAGGACCTGACTGCACCGATGTTCTGGAACGAGGGCGGGACCCTTACGCGGTTCGGTCGCGAGTTGGAGATCGTGCCGGACGAGCCGGTACAGCACGTCAGCTTCCATGAGGCGCAGGCTTATGCCGCGTGGGCGGGCGCGCGTTTACCGACGGAGGCCGAATGGGAGAAGGCCTGCACCTGGGATCCGGAAGTCGATGTGCGACGGCGCTTTCCGTGGGGTCATGCCGATCCCAGTCGCGAACGCGCCAATCTTGGCGGAGGTGCGCTGGGGCCTGCTGCGGTCGGCGCCTACCCCTCATCGGCATCGGCTTATGGCGCCGAGCAGATGCTGGGTGATGTGTGGGAGTGGACGACATCCCCTCTGCGGCCCTGGCCGGGTTTCACCCCGATGATCTACCAGCAGTACAGCGAGCCCTTCTTCGAAGGTTCCGGGGCTGGCGACTATCGGGTGCTCCGCGGGGGATCGTGGGCGGTGTCGCCGTCGATCATGCGTCCGAGCTTCCGGAACTGGGACCACCCGATCCGGCGACAGATCTTCAGCGGGGTGCGATTGGCCTGGGATGTGTAGACACCTCGGGTGGCTGGGTGAGCCGCGGAGCCTGGCGTCGTTGATCCTCGAACCGCCGCACGGCCTGCTGGTGCAGTCGTATGCCCCACGGCGCCAACAGCATGGCTTGGTGAACGCCGACGGTTGGGGTGCCGGATTCTTCGTTGACGGGCAGCCTGGGCTGGATGTCGCAGGCTTTGCGGCTCCGCGTCGGTGGCGCAGCGCTAGGCCACTGTGGGGAGACGCGTCGTTCGCTTCGGTCGCACCGGTGCTCCGCAGCGGGTGCGTGGTGGCGGCCGTTCGGTCGGCCAGCGTCGGAATGCCCATCGACGAGTCGGCGGCCGCGCCGTTCACCAATGGAACTTGGTTGTTGTCCCACAACGGGATTGTCGATCGTGACGTGGTGGGTCAGGTGTCGGGCGCCGAGTCGGTCGTCGACAGCGCAGTGCTGGCGGCGCGCATATTCGCTGTGGGGATGGAGAACCTGGGGGAGACGGTCCGGCGGGTTGGGACTGCCGACCCGCGGGCTCGCCTGAATATCCTTGCGGCCAACGGAAATGAGTTGATCGCTACGACCTGGGGCGACACGCTGTCGATTCTGGAAGCCGACGATGGCGTAGTAGTGGCGAGTGAACCGTACGACGATGACCCGGCTTGGGTCGACATCCCGGACCGGCAATTGGTACGGGTAAGCGATGGGAAGGTGGAACTGACGCCGTTATGACCATGAGTCTTGAGAACCACCTGGCATCCGGAGCGGCCGCGAAGGCACTGCGCCGCGACGTGCAAGAGGGATTGACCGCGAAGCGGAAATCGCTTCCGCCGAAATGGTTTTACGATGAGGTAGGCAGTGATCTATTCGATGAGATCACCCGTCTCCCGGAGTACTATCCGACGCGTACCGAAGCGGCGCTTCTTCGCGACCACGCCGCCGATATCGCTGCAGCCTCGGGGGCTGACACCCTGGTAGAGCTGGGCAGCGGCACCTCCGAGAAGACCCGGATGCTGCTGGATGCGCTGGACCCCGCGACGTTCATTCCCTTCGATGTGGACTCCGGAGTATTGCGTGCCGCGGGTGACGCCCTTGTCGAGGAGTATCCGGGGATGCGGGTCCGCGCGGTGTGTGGGGATTTCGAGAAGGACCTCGGGCGTATTCCGCGGGAGGGGCGACGGTTGGTGGCCTTCCTGGGTTCCACGATCGGAAACCTGACGACGCAGCCGCGGGCGCGGTTCCTGGCCGATGTGGCGGCGACATTGGATGCCGGTGAAATGCTGTTACTGGGAACCGATCTGGTCAAGGACACCGAACGTCTGGTGCGGGCTTACGACGACAGTGCCGGTGTGACGGCCGCCTTCAACCGCAACGTGCTGGCGGTGATCAATCGTGAACTCGACGCGGATTTCGACCTCGACGCTTTCGAGCACGTCGCGCAGTGGAACGGCGATGAGGAGCGCATGGAGATGTGGCTGCGCTCGGTGGGCGATCAGCGCGTGACGATCGAAGCGCTGGATCTCTCTGTCGATTTCGAGGACGGCGAGATGATGCTGACCGAGGTGTCATGCAAATTCCGACGCGAAGGTGTGGTGCGTGAGCTGGCCGCTGCGGGCCTGCGCCAGATCCAATGGTGGACAGACAATTCCGACGATTTCGGACTTTCCATGGCGGTGAAGGAATGAGCCTGGGCGAGCAATGGCGGCAGGTCCGTCCGCCGGTTCTCGGTATACATCTGGATTCAGCCGCCTGCTCACGCCAGAGCGTCGCGACGATACGTGCGGTGGCGCAGCACGCCGAACATGAGGCCCAGATCGGCGGATACGTGGCCCAGGAGGCGGCGGCACCGGTTCTCGACGCGGGGCGTGCCGCGGTGCGTCAACTGACGGGTATGCCCGAGGCAGAGGTGCTTTTCACCACCGGTGCGGCCGATGCGCTGCGCACACTCCTGCGGGCCTGGCCCGCCGATGCCGGGCGGGTGATTGCTTGTCTTCCTGGGGAATTCGGGCCGAACTTGATGATCATGAACCACTTCGGATTCACCCCGGTGTGGCTGCCGGTCGACGGGTCTGGCCGTGCCGATCTCGACGGGATCGGGGCGTTCCTGAGCCGCGAGAAGGTTGACCTGGTGCATTTCACGGCGGTGGGCAGCCATCGTGGCACTGTGCAACCCGCCGCCGAGGTCGTCGCGTTGGCTCGGGCTGCCGGGGTGCCCGTCGTGGTGGACGCCGCGCAAGCCTTAGGTCATATCGACTGCACCTACGGTGCGGACGCCATGTACGCGCCGTCCCGCAAGTGGCTCGCGGGCCCGCGCGGCGTAGGCGTGCTCACCGTCAATTCATCTCTGGCGCATCTAATTCCACAGTGGTCGGGTCATATCGAGGCGCACGTCGCCGGCTGGGTTGGCCTGTCGGTGGCGGTGGGTCAGCATCTTGCCGCTGGTCCCGTAGAGGTCCAAGCCGCACTCGCTGAACGCGGGCGCTCGGCGCGAAAGATGTTGAGCGACCTCAAGGATTGGCGGGTCGTGGAAGCCGTGGACGAGCCAAGCGCCATCACCACATTGGAGCCCGTCGGGGACGTCGACATCGTCCAGGTGCGGGCACGTCTCATAGCGGAACACGCGATCGTCACGACGGCCGCCGAGACCATGCGCGCCCCGTTCGAGATGACCAAGCCGGTGTTACGGATCAGCCTGCATGTCGACGGCACGGATGAGGAGCTCGAACAGCTGGCCGAAGCGTTGCGGGCGTAACCGGGCGGGGTGCCTAGAAGCGATGGGGGTTCTAGGCCTAAGTGTTGCGGCAATACGTGTCGGGGCCCCGCGGCCCGTACCGCCACCGTTGTGTCTTCTGACGCACCCCACTGCTTCCGCTATACCGTGTCGCCAGTGTCCTGACCCGTGGTGAACCGTT
Organism: Mycobacterium sp.; assembly: GCA_050701835.1. Lineage (GTDB taxonomy): Bacteria > Actinomycetota > Actinomycetes > Mycobacteriales > Mycobacteriaceae > Mycobacterium. The sequence continues at coordinate 88,427 of JBOGDC010000024.1, forward strand.
CGTAGCTCTCGAAGAGCAACTCGAGCCGCTGTACGTTGGTGCTAAAACGCTTAGTGGCTCCGAAGGCCTTGTCGACTGCCCGGTCGAGATCATCGTGCGCCTTGATCAACTTCGGGTCCATCGCGAGTGGGTCATACGCGACTGCTAGTGATCGCTCGGGGTGGATGGCGCGCGCTGCTTCCACGGCCTTACCTGCGAGCGCGATAGCTTGACGCTCAGCTGGTTTCAGCGACGGCACCGGAAACGTGTTCCATGTGAGGGTGCTGGCGAAACGGGGGTCCGACTTGATGCGGCCGCCTACCGCCTTCTGCCATGTGATGAACATTGACGAGGAAATAAGGCCGAACTGCAAGCCCGTGTCGTCGGGCATCGCAAAGTTGGCATCGCCGATGATGACCTCAGGTCCGACACGTAGAACCGTGAAGTATCGCCGGTCTTTCGCCACGTGTCGCGGTATCCCGATCTGTGGAGTATTCGTGTGTGAACGCTGCCCGAAAAGGTATGGTGTATTGGCCATTTCGCGGGTGCTGGGCGCAGTACTCTTGGACCGAAATGCCTTCACGGCTTCCAATCGGCTCTTCAGCACGGGGCTTTTGGCGACATCGCCGGGATCGAAGTCATCGCCAGCTAGCCATAGGCACCATCGGTCCTCGTCGTAGATCAGCTCGCTAGCTTGAAGGAATCGACGAAGGTACTTGGCCGCTATGGGGTCGGCCCTGACCGCTTCGTAGTCCTCAGGTTCGACCAACAGGTTGCCATCGTCGCGGGGCATGTTGCCATAGCTTGCCTTCGCGATCTCGGCCGAGAGTGATCTACTTGCCTTCGTTACTAGCACATTTGGGCCATCAATCAAGTAGGCGTTGACTGCGCGCTCGACACGTACTTCGACGGGGTCGGACTTCACCGTGGCGTAATCGAATAGACGTTGCTTGGCCGTTTGATCTTTGGTGAACGCGACGATGACACAGTGCACCACCGCGGCACCGGGGGCTAGCGAGTCCCATGCGAATGTGCGGTGCGCGAATTTGATCTTCCACCCGCCGCTGAAGATCGCACCGAACAAGCGTGGAACCTGGTCGCCCTGAGTGATCGAGTTAGTGGTTACGTACCCCCAGTCCCCTGGAGTATCTGCAAGGAAGGCCAACGTCTTTACGTGCCAACCAGTTACGTAGTCAAGTCTGCCGATCTCTTCAGTTTCCCAGAGCTCGCGCAACTGTGCGGCTTGTTCATCGGTGCGAGTGTCGTGGCCAATGAACGGGGGATTGCCGAAGACATATGTCCTCCTCTTCGGCGTTGGAATGAACTCTGACCAGTCGACTACAAGAGCGTCAGCGTGATGGATGTGGGCTGTGATCGTGATGGGTAACCGGTTCGGCGCCGCGCCGATCGCCACCGCGAGTTGTCGATTCGCTTGATGATCGACGAGAAACATTGCAGTTTCCGCAATTTTGGCCGGCCACCAGTTCAACTCGATGCCGTGGAATTGATCGATCGTTAGCTTGGTTTCAAGCGTTGCGTCGAGAGACATACCCGTCTGCCCCTCGCGGTCACGAATCGCGACGATGGTCCGCGTTTCGAGTTCACGCAGTTTGGCATAGGCTAGGTTGAGGAAATTTCCTGATCCGCAAGCGGGGTCAACAAAGATGTTTTCGGCGAGAGAGTCACGGAATTCGCGAAGTTCCTTGATTGTCGTCGATTTGTTCGTGATGAGCCGATCCGCCTGTGCATTGAATTCGTCGAGGAATAGTGGCCCGATGACCCTGAGAATGTTGGCCTCTGACGTGTAGTGCTCGCCTTCCTGTCTTCGTGCCTCCTTCGACTTAACAAGCTGAAACATGGCGCCGAACAGGGCCGGGCTGATCTGAGTCCACCTGAACCGGCAGGCGGCGAGTAGCGCTTCGCGCATCTGTGGGGTGAAGAACGGCGGGTCCATTTTGTCCTTGAAGAGCGACCCATTGACGAATGGAAACACCGCCATCGACGCGGGCACGTTTTTCCGTTTCGTTTCGACGGTGTTCAGCACCGAGAAGAGGCTGAAAAGCTGGCCGCCGAGGTTATCGGCAGTCGTGTCGTATGTGACAAATCGGTAGAACAGGTCGTCTTCCCACAGGCCTGCGTCGTCGCCGTACAGCATGAATAGGATGCGGGTGAGAAACATCGACGCGTACTGCACCGCCTCGTCTTCCTCGGCTTCAATCTTCGGTGCTGCCTCACCGACCCCCTCGTCGGCGTCCTCGCCGACCATCGCGGTGTAAAGCTGAGCCATCAGCTTCGATGCTTGAATCGAAGCGTCGGCCTCCTCCTTCTTCGTGATGACTTCCAGGCCGGCCAGGAAAATGAGTTGGTCTATGTGGTCCGCGATCTGGTCAAGCGGGATGGTCAGCGACCACGGGTCGTCACCTAGCTTGTCGACGCGAATGCGCTCGAAGTCGGTGACAATCCCGAACTTGGGCCATTCGTGTTGTGCAATTGACCCACCTGACAGGTAATCCAGTGCCTGATCGAAAGCGGCCTGCAAGTCGTTGCCCACTGACTTCGCTTCACCGATGAATACACCAGACCAGAAGACGTCGATCGATCCCTTGTTGCCCGTTGATGCTCGCCTAGCGTCGTGCTCGAACAGGCTGAAGCGTTCGGGGATGACGCCGAACTGGCGCAATAGGTCCGACCAGAACGTTTGCGCGTGCGATGACTCAGAATGGCCGCGTTCTGCGGGTGACCATGAGTCAATCTTCGTACGCCAACGGTGTACGAACCCGTCAAGGTTGTTTCTGATCGCACCTCTGTCGAGCTCGCTCGGCATCTGTCTCGGCTCCCCTCCAGCTGTTCCCAGCCCAAACGTAGTCGACCCCCACGACATGTTGCGATGGGACGGATGCGCTACTTCGATGCTGAACCGAACCGAACCGAACCGAACCGAACCGAACCGAACCGAACCGAACCGAACCGAACCGAACCGAACCGAACCGAACCGAACCGAACCGAACCGAACCGAACCGAACCGA
>JBOGDC010000025.1:0-34051 GCA_050701835.1 Mycobacterium sp.
TTGACGAGGCCACCGCCTTCGCCGACCCCGAATCCGAATACCTGGTTCAACAGGCCCTGGCCCGGCTCATCCACCACCGGACCGTGCTGGTCATCGCACACCGACTGCACACCATCGCCGACGCCGATCACATCGTGGTCCTCGATCACGGCCGGGTGGTAGAGACCGGTACCCACACCCAACTGCTGGACGCCGGCGGGCGGTACCGACGGCTCTGGGATGTCCGCCTCCAAGGGCCGTCGACAGTACTTGCCGGAGAGGGTATCTGATGATTTCGCACCTGATTCGACTGATTCCGGCCGGGCACCGCAGCGCCCTGTATGCCTATGCCGTGCTGTCGATGCTCTCGGTGGCACTACGCGCCGCGGGCTGCCTGCTCTTGGTGCCGTTGCTGGGTGCGCTGTTCGGCCCGACGCCCCCCACCGCGCTGCCTTGGCTCGGGGCGCTCACCGCCGTCACGGTGGGCGGCTGGGTCGTGGACACCGCACTGGCCCGCATCGGCTACCGCATCGGATTCGCGCTACTCAACGACTCGCAGCACCGGGTGGCCGACAGGCTCACCCACATCCCGTTGGGCTGGTTCAGCGCCGAGCGCACCGCGATGGCGCGCCAGGCGATCTCCTCGGGCGGCCCGGATCTGGTGGGGTTCATCGCGAATCTGCTCACCCCGCTGGTGGGCGCCGTATTGCTGCCGGCCGCCATCACGATCGGGTTGTTCTTCATCTCATGGAAACTCGGTGTCGCCGCGGCGATCACTTTGCCGCTGCTACTGGGAGCATTGCTCGCCAGCATTCGCATCGTGCGCTCAGCCGATGAAGCCGACACCAAAGCACACAGCGCACTCACCGAACGAATCCTGGAATTCGCGCGCACCCAGGCCGCCTTGCGGGCAAGCCGACGCGTAGACCCCGCCCGCAGCCAGACCGGCGAGGCGGTCGCAGCGGTACACGGTGCAACCATGCGGCTCTTGCTATTTCAAATCCCCGGGCAGCTGCTGTTCAGCATTGTGAGCCAAATCGCGCTCATCCTGCTCGCCGGCACCACCGCAATACTGGCCGTGCGCGGCGAGATCGGCGCACCGCAGGCCGTCGCACTGATGATCGTGGTCGTGCGATTCCTGGAACCATTCACCGTGCTAGCCGGCCTGGCCGGCGCCGTCGAAAACTCCCGCGCCGTATTCGAACGCCTCAACACCATCATCACCACCGACGCCAACGACCAACCCGGCGACGCCATCGCCTCCGCCCAAACCCCAGCCCCCCGTATCGAATTCCGCAACGTCGGCTTCCGCTACGACGGCGCCACCGAACAGGTACTTAAAGGCATCAACTTCACCCTGGAACCGGGAACCACCACCGCCATCATCGGGCCATCGGGCTCCGGAAAGAGCACCATCCTCTCCCTCATCGCCGGGCTGCAGCACCCGGTAAGTGGCCACATCCTGGTCGACGGAACCGATGTCGCCACCTTGGACACCGCCACCCGCCGCGCTCTGGTGAGCATGGTGTTCCAGCATCCCTACCTGTTCGACGGAGCCATCCGCGACAACGTCCTCGTCGGACACCCCACGGCTGGGGAGCAAGAGACGCGCCGGGCAATGACACTCGCGCGAGTCGACGAAATCATCGAGCGCCTACCCGATGCCGAGCAATCCCGCGTCGGGGAAGCCGGTACCGCATTGTCTGGTGGTGAGCGCCAACGCGTCAGCATCGCCCGCGCCCTCATCAAGCCCGCCCCCGTCCTACTGATCGACGAAGCCACCAGCGCCCTGGACACCGAGAACGAGACCGCGATCACCGAGGCCATCGGCAACGATCCGCGCACTCGCACCAAAGTGATGATCGCCCACCGGCTCAGCGCGATCCGCAACGCCGATCACGTCTTGTTCATCGACGACGGTCGCATCATCGAGCAGGGCTCGATCACCGAACTCACCGCGCTCGGAGAACGTTTCGCCGAATTCTGGCGCCAGCAAGAGTCCACCTCCGGATGGCGCATCGCCGCAGCCACCAACTAGGTGGTCGCCACCAGAAATTCCTCGGCGGACAGCGCGGTGCCGGGCACGTAACGGTCGATCAGCTCCCGCCCGGACACATGGGACACCTCGGCGAAACCACAGGCACGCGCCAGGGACAGCATCTCGTCGGGAGCGAAGAAGCTCACCCACGGGGTGCCGGATTCGGCCGCCATGGCCACGATCATCTGCCGGGCCGGACGCTCCCCCTCCGCGAGCAACTCCAGGGGCAACAGGAACGTCATCGCCAACGCGGAACCCGGTGCCAACGAAGAACATTGGCGCAACGTCGCCGCGATGGCGTCACGAGTCAGATACATGCTCACCCCGGTGGACGCCACCACTGCCGGCTTATCGGCGTCAAAACCCGCGGCCAGTAGTTGATCCCACCACGACCAGCCGGCCTCGAAATCGACGGGAACCAGCCGCTGCCAGTCGGGAATATCGAAGCCCAGCTCGGTGAGCCGCTTTCGCTTCCATGCCTGTGTCTGGGGTTGGTCCACCTCGAAAACGGTGAGCCGCTTGCCACCCTCGGGGCGTCGCTGCGCGAAGGTGTCCAAACCGGCGCCGAGAATGACGTACTGCCCCACCCCATGTCCGGTCTGCAGGTCGACAAGGTCCTCGACAAGCCGGGCCCTCGACACCATGCCCAACCGCGAGGCGATGGATCCCTGCGGATCCATATCGGGACGCTCCCGCCAGTCAGGGGATGGCGCCGCCAACTGTAGACCGATCACATCGGTCAGCACGTGCGGCGGCGGATCCAGATCCACATGCAGGGCACGCCACAGCGCAGTACGCACGGCAGTGTGATCGGGTTCGCCAATATGATTGCCGCCCATCACATCACGCTATCAGCGATATATACACAGTTGCAACTGGACAGTTTTGACTGCCTAATATAGGCTGCGCATGTGGGCCAACACAGAGAATCCGCCGCGACCGCCGCACGCGATCTTCGCGTGGTCTTCAGCAGACTCCGGCGACGACTCAAGGAAGTCGCCGGCGGCGACGATCTCACTCCGTCGCAAACGGCGGTACTCATCCGGCTATGGAAGGACGGCCCCGCGTCCACAAGCCAGCTGGCGGGCGCAGAGCGCGTCCGTCCACAATCCATGGCCGCAACCGTCGCCGCATTGGACGGCCACGGATTGATCAAACGCACGCCCGACCCTGAGGACGGGAGACGCACCGAACTCTCCCTGACGACGGAGGGCCGCCGCCGCGCCGAAAGTGATCGACAGATCCGCGACGAATGGCTGACCCACGAACTGCAGAATCGATTTACCGACGAGGAACGTCGCGTCATCGTGGACGCACTCGCGTTACTCGATCGCCTCGCCGATTGACGGAAAGGTAACCGCAACAATGGAACTAGCAATCCACTACATCGACTTTCTACCGGGATCCGATCGCGATCTCCGCACCGACCTGGCAGCCACGGCACGGGCCGCAGAGGAAGGCGGGGCCGCGCTGTTCACACTGGCTGACCATTTCTTCCAGATGGAGGCCGTCGGCCGGGCCGAGGATCCGTTCCTCGAGGGCTACACGTCGATGGGATTCCTCGCCGGACAAACCACGAGGATCGCACTGGGGATGCTCGTGACCGGTGTGACGTACAGACATCCGGGAGTGCTCGCCAAGACGGCCACCACGCTCGACGTGCTGTCGCAGGGCCGAAGCGTCTTCGGCATCGGTGCCGCATGGTACGAACGCGAGCATCTCGCGCTCGGAATCCCCTATCCCCCGGTCCGCGCCCGGTTCGAGATGCTGGAAGAGACGCTCCAGATCACCCGTCAGATGTGGAGCGACAACGATGGTCCATACAACGGCAAGCATTACCGGTTGGCAGAGACCATCTGTCAACCGCGACCCATCCGGCAGCCACCGATCCTGATCGGCGGAGGAGGGGAAAAGAAGACCCTACGGCTGGTAGCCCAATACGCGGATATCTGGAACAGCACCGCACCCACCACCGAGGAGGTCGCTCACAAGGTGAAGGTGCTTAAGCGGCACTGCGATGACGTCGGCCGCGACTTCGCCGAGATTCGCTTGACGGTGGCGATGTTCACCGATCCCCTAGAAGATCTGGACGGGTATCTCCGCAAGGCCGAAAGTCTCGCCACATTGGGCGTCGATCTCGTCAATTGTGGTCCGCTGCCCGGTAATCCGGACCCAGCAGGATTCGTCCGGCGGCTCGGCGACGAAGTGATCCCCCGGTTGGCCGAAATCGGTTAAACACCCGCCATCTGGTCGCGCAGGCTCTTGGGGCGCATATCCGTCCAATTGGCCTCGACGTACTGGACGCAGTCGGCACGCGGGGCCTCGCCGTAGACCACCCGCCACTGCGCGGGGACCTCGATCGCGGTGGGCCACAGGCTGTACTGCTCCTCGTCGTTCTCCAGCACGTAGAAGATGCCACTCTCGTCATCAAATGGGTTGGTACTCACTTGTTTTCCTTTCGCGACGAGCAGATTCGGTACGGATGGACCCGCCGAGGACTCGATCCGACAGCAATCCGAGACAGCTGAGATTGGGGAAACCCGGGCCCTGGGTCAGACCCGAGAGCGTCGGAAGGATGAGCTTGGGTGTGAGGCCGTTGACCGACAGGTCGTGGCCCAGCGACTCCTGCAAGACGTTTCCCGCATTGTTCCCATCCACGGGGGCTCCGAGCTTGAGCTCCATGAGATCGAGGGCGCTTTGGTCGAACAGCGGTAGGAACCACAGCGCGTCGGCTCCCGCCCCGTCGATCACCAGATCGAAGCCGTGGACGGTCTCGGACGGCTCGCCGGCGCGGTCACTGCGCAGTGTCAACCTGATCCGGTCATCGAGAGCAACGGCGTGGGCGACCCGACCGCGTAGATGGCGGATGCGATCATCGGCCAACAGCGACTCTTGCACGCGCGCCGAGAAGACCCCACGGTCGGTGCGGTTCAACGCATCGCGCCGTTCATCCATGGTGTGATGCAGCCATCCGGTCGGATCGCTGAACAGGGCGTTCTCGAAGTACCCCTCGCCGCGAGTGAACAGTGTGACGCCGGGCGAGATGACGGTAATCGTCGAAACCCGGTGTCCGAAAAGCTCATTGAGTACCGATGCGGCTGTCTCGCCCCCGCCGATCACGGCAACGCGCTCGGCGGTGAGACGCGTGGGACCGGCACAACGGCGCCAGAATCCGGCGATCGACAAAACATTCGGGTGCTCGGGCAGCACCGAGCGCTCCGGCTGGCCAGGCCCGGTCACCATGACCGCATCCGCGGCGATGGAGCAGTCGTTGGTGCCCACCACCCATCGGTTGTCGTCAATGGACAGACCGGTCACCTCGCCGTGGACAACCTTCATGTCGACCGAATTCGCCACCCAGGTCAGATAGTCGGCCCAGCGCTTATGCGTCGGTGCGGGCTTGTCGCGGTCGACCCATTCGGCGAATTGACCGGTGGCGATGAGGTAGGACTGCCAACTCAGCCGCATCATCCGAGCGTCGATCTCGGCATTGCGTCCCGGCAGCACGGCAGACCGGTACGGAAAGCCCACATCCTTCTCGGGGCTCGTACCAAGCCGGTGCTGTCCATCCGTCCAGCCGCCACACGCCTGCCAGTTGGCACCGACCTGTCGGCGTTCGATCGCCACCACATCGGGCACGTCGGCGCCGCACTCACGCAGCGCGGCCGCCTTCGCGGCAACCGCGACCGCCTTGGCTCCCGCGCCTATCACTGCCAATGTCGACGTCACCATTGCTCCTTCGCCAGAATCCCCAGCTGTTCGTGCCATATCGATTGCAGCTCGGCGACCTCCGAGCGGCCGAGCACCTCCGGAATCGCGCGCCACTGGGTGGCGATGACCGGACCCTCGGTTGTTTCCATGATGATCACGGCGATCATGAGCTCGTGACAAGTCGCTGAATCCGGCTCCGGTACAGGCGATCCCGACGCCGATAGCATCCCGTCATATCGGAGCAGGTCTCCATTGGAAACGAATTCATTTCCCAGGTACATCAACAGAACCTGGGGTTCGCGGTAGATGTTGAGTGCCTCCCGGGAATCGGTACGCAGGTATCGCAGCAGCCCGTAGTCGACGTCCCGTCCAGGCGTGGCATTCTGCTGGCGCGCGATCCGCTCGATCAATCCGCGTGGGCCGATATCCAACGGATTGGTCCCACCGATACGCAACGGATAGACCGTGCTCAGCGCACCCACGGTGTCCTTCGTGGACTCTCCGCGTCCGGGGACCTGTATCGCCAACAGGGTCTCGACCGCAGGTTGTCCGCGGAGACGACGCCATTGCGCGATTGTTCGAGCCGCCGCGGCCGCCAGAATCTGCTTCATCGGAATCCCGGAGTTCAGCAACACTGCGCTCACATCGGCCGGAGCAGAGTCGATCGTCACCGCCGCGTCGCCCTCCCGGTCAACCTCGGGAAGTATTCGACGCGAACCGATTTCGGGGTCTTCGCCATCGAGTTGGGCTATCCAGAAGGGCAGGCTACCGATTTCCCCCGCCCGGGCAGCCAGCGACGTGGCCCAATGACGGTAACCATTGCCTGCCGAGACCGGACTCGGCGGAGTCCCCGCAATCAGCGCCGCCCAGTGGGATTCCATTTCTTCCACGATGATCCGCCAGGCCGCAAGGTCCGCGGCGAGATGGTGCACGGCGAGGATAAGCAGTCCCGGCCCGCCTTCGGGATGTAACCACACCGCTGAGGTCATCCAACCCTGTTCCGGGTCCAGCCGATCTACCGCACGGCCGATCTCGGCACCGCTGGCGTCGGCGGGATCCGGTGTAATGATCTCTACAAATCGTAAGGATTGCCCCGGCCGTGGGATGAGAGTCATGGTCACTCGGTCAAACCGACTGTGCAGCACCTCGTGCCCGGCAACGACGGCACCGAGGATTTCCTCCAGCGCTAGTCGCGAAATGCCTTCAGGCAGTATGAAGACACCAAAGTCGGCAAGTCTGCGCGGGTTTCCATGCTGGTATAGACGCCGTCCGTTAGGGAGCAACGGAATAGGTGCCACCTCACCCACGCAATCCTCGACCTCGTCAGCCGGGCCGATCTCCCGTTCGTCAATTAACCGGGCCATGCTCGCGACCGTGCCCTGCTCCAGAATCTCGCGGATGTCGATTCGGACCCCGCGTTCGGACAGGATCGCGGCCGATAGCTTGCTCGCCAGTAATGAATGACCGCCGAGGGCAATAAAGGAATCGTCCACTCCTCCAGACGAAGACCCGAGCAACCGGGTGAAGAGGGCCGACAGCCACCGCTGCGTCGCGGTCTCCGGCTCCCGGCGCTCGGTCACCGATGCGATGTCGGGAGGTGGCAGGGCGTCCTTGTCAATCTTGCCGTGCGGGGTAATGGGAAGCTCGTCGAGCGCGACATACGCAGCGGGAATCATGTAGTCAGGCAGCGCAGCGGAAATCCTCGTGCGGATCCGGTCGATGTCGACCACGTGGTCACCGACCGGTGTCATATAGGCGACCAGACGCTTGCCGAGATGCGGCAACTCATCGACTACCACTAGCGCCTGGCTGACGCTTGGATCCACCTCAATCGCCGAGGAGATCTCACCCAGTTCGATGCGGAACCCACGGATCTTCACCTGTTCGTCAGCCCGGCCGACGAACTCAACATCTCCGTTCGCATTGCGTCGTGCCAGGTCCCCGGACCGATACATCCGCTGCCCGGGCACAAAAGGGTCAGCGATAAACCGTTGCGCGGTGAGACCGGCCGCGCGATGGTATCCGCGCGCCAAATGCGTTCCACCGATATATATCTCGGCGATAGCACCCACCGGCACTGGCCGGAGCATCTCGTCCAGAATGTGAATCTGTGTGTTGATCTTGGGAGTGCCGATCGGCACCGTCCGCGTCCCTTGGATACCGCGCACCTTGTATCGGGAGGCGTTGATGACCGTCTCGGTCGGACCGTAGAAATTGTGCAGCGACGCATCGAAAGTGGCGTGAAACTTATCGGCGACCGTCCCGGGCAGCGCCTCCCCGCCCACCGGGACGCGTCGCAACGACTTCCACTGCGTCACACCGGGTAGCGACAGAACCAGCCCCAGTAACGAAGGCACCATGTGCATCGAGGTGACAGCCTCGGTATTCAACAGCTCCGTCAGGTAAGGGACATCGCCGAGTCCGCCGGGGCGCGGGATCACCAGGCGGCCGCCACAACTGAGGATGCCGAAGATCTCACCCACAGAGACGTCGAAACTCGGCGAGGCCACCTGCAGGACGCGATCGGATCCGCTGACTCGATATTCCGTGCCGAACCAGTTGAAGTATTCGGTGAGTGGACGATGCGAGACCGTCACACCCTTGGGCATGCCCGTCGAGCCGGATGTGTAGATGAGGTAGGCGGCATTGTCGGGAGTCAGCGGTCGCACCCGGTCGGCATCGGCCGGCTCATGCGCATCACACTGCTCAAAACCGGTAACCGGCTCTCTGATAACCAGTTTCGGTTGCGCATCGGCGAGGATGTGCGCGATCCGGGCGGCGGGGTACCCGGGGTCGACGGGCAGATACACCGCGCCGGCCTTCGCGATGGCGAGCGCAGTGATAACCAATTCCGGCGACTTGTCGAGGAGCACCGCCACCCGATCCTCGGTGCCGATCCCCTGTCGGATGATCCAATGCGCCAGACGGTTCGCCAATTCATTGGTTTCCCGATACGAGTAATGACGACCCTCGTAGACAAGGGCGGTGGCATCCGGTTGCACGGCCACGCGGGCGGCCACCAGCTCGCCGAGTGTCGCCGATGGTGCCTCGAATCTTTCTCCCGAGGACACTTCCCACAGCCAAGCGGCTTCCCGGCCGTCCATGAGATCCAGGCTCGCCAGCTGGCGATCCGGTTCGGCGAGCGCGGAGTCGAGCAGGTTGGTGAAGTGCCGGAGCAGCTGCGCAGTCAACGGCTCATCCAGCACGTCGACCAGGTATTCGGCCGCGACGGAGGCGCCGTCGGAGGCCGTATTGATCGTCAGCCCGAGCGGTACAGGTGCCACCTGGCCGCCCAACGACAGGCGTTCACAGCGTATTCCGGGCGGACAGAACCGGGTAGCGGAGTCTTCTCCCATCGCGAAGCCGACGCGCGGGACCACTCGGTCCAGGCTCACACGCTGATGCGCAAGCGCATCCTCGGTGGTTCGGCCGATTCGCTCCAGCAGCTCCCGGAAACTTTGACGACCATGGGGGCGAATGCGCAGCGCGATGGTGTTACCGAAGTGTCCGATTCTGCCCTGCGCATCGGCGTCGTCATGGGGCACCGGCGCGGCCACCAAGAAGTCCTCGGCGCGGGTATACCGATGCAGCAGAGCGGAATACGCCGCAAGCAATACGACATATGGGGTGGCGCCGGACTCGTGAGCAAGCTGCTCGACCTGCCGCATTGCACTCGCCGATAGGCGGGTGGTGCAGCGTGCTGCCTTCCATGTGGACGGCAGCACCGAACCATTGGCCCCCGGAAGCTCAAGTGGTTCAGGAGGATTCGATAGTTCTTCACGCCAGTAGGCCAGATCGGTGTCGCCTGCGTCATCGTGCGGCGGCCGCATCGGTCGCATTGGAGCGAGGGCGCCTTGACCATAGGCGGTCGTCATGTCGCCGAGGAACACCGACCATGAGGCCTCATCCCAGGCGATGCGATGGGCTACGACGAGGATGACGTACTCGGCGGGGCCGGTGCGGACGACCGTGAAACGCAGCGGCGAATCCACGGCAAGATCGAAAGCGACCGCAAACTCACGTTGTGCCAGCACGCCGAGCCGCAGCTGCTGGGCGGCGCCCGCGAGCTCGGTCACATCATGCTCGGCCCATCGGGGAGCCAGGTCACCGTGCAGCACCGTGCGCGGAGCGCCGTCGGTACCGGCGTGGAAGGTCGTGCGCAGTGCGTCGTGGCGTGCCGCCACCGCGGCGACCGCGGTTCGCAGCCTGTCGGTATCCACCTCGCCGCTGAGCCGGTACGCGCGGCAGAGGTTCATCAGCGCAGGCGTCACCGCATGCGCGAACCAGATACGGTGCCGGCCGTCGGACGGCGACAGTTCGGTCTCGGGATCGAGGCCCATCGACGCTCCTCCGCTGGTGACGCCCACCTCGACGCCACCCTCGTTCACGGTGCGCAACTCGATCTCACCTCGCGCTTTCGCTCTTAGTACAGGCTGCCCTAACTATGAGGAGGCTACCTTATCTAGACTGGGCGGCGTCACCCACAAGGAGCTGCGATGAGCCATGCCCTATCAAGCCCTGCCGCTTCGGCCATCAGGGCCACGACGGAAGGTTTCGTCCCCTTTCCCCCCGAGCGCGCCTATGCCTACCGCCAGGCCGGGTACTGGACCGGGAACACCGTGGAGTCGCTGCTCCGCACGACGGCAGCCAAACGGGCCGACCACCCCGCCGTCATCGACGAGGACGGCGCCCTGACCTACCGCGAGCTCGACGAAGCCGCCGACCGTGCCGCGCACGCCTTCATCCGAACGGGGATAGCCCCGGGCGACCGGGTGCTGCTTCAACTCCCCAACCGGACGTCCTTCGCCGTCGCGTTCTTCGGCCTGATGCGTGCAGGCGCGCTGCCGGTGATGTGTCTGCCGGGGCACCGGGCTGCCGAACTGTCTCATTTCATCGAGGTGGCCGACGCGGTCGGACTAGTAATCGCCGATACCTCGGGTGGGTTCGACTACCGCGCACTGGCAGCGGAGCTTTCCCAGCGACATGCGAGCCTGCGCCATATCGTGATCGACGGTGACCCAGGACCCTTCACCTCCTGGTCTGCCCTGCTGTCGGACACAGAAGCTCGAGGCCCGCTACCGGGGGCACAGACGGACGCCCCGGCGCTGCTGCTGGTCTCGGGCGGCACCACCGCCGCACCCAAGCTCATCCCCCGCACCCATGAGGATTACGTTTACAACGCCACGCAGGCCGCTCGGGTCTGCGGGCTCACCGAGGATGACGTGTACCTCGTCGCACTGCCGGCCGGTCACAACTTCCCACTGTCCTGCCCCGGTCTACTTGGTGCGATAAGCGCCGGTGCCACAACGGTTTTCCTCTCGGACCCCAGTCCGGAATCGGCATTCGAAACCATTGCCCGCAATCGAGTGACCGTGACGGCCCTGGTGCCGTCCCTGGCCCAGCTGTGGGCCCGTGCCACCGCGTGGGAACCGGTGCTGCCGGAAACGCTGCGACTACTCCAGGTAGGCGGCGCGAAGCTCGGCGCCGAGGATGCACGCACGGTACGCGAATCCCTCACGCCGGGACTGCAGCAGGTTTTCGGTATGGCCGAGGGGCTGTTATGCATGACCTGCCCAGGTGACTCGCCGGACATTCTCGACACCACCCAGGGTCGACCCATATGCGACGCCGATGAGGTGCGCGTCGTCAACGAGGACGGCACCGACGTAACACCGGGTGAAACCGGTGAGTTACTGGTCCGCGGGCCGTACACACTGAACGGGTACTACCGCGCCGAGGCGGACAACGCGCGCTCTTTCACCGCCGACGGTTTCTATCGCAGCGGGGACCGCGTGCGGGCGCTACCCGATGGCTATCTGGAAGTCACCGGCCGCATCAAGGACGTCATCCTGCGCGGTGGGGAGTCCATCGCCGCGCTGGATCTCGAGTCGCATCTGCAGACGCATCCGGCGGTCTACGCGGCCGCCGCAGTCGGCCTGCCCGATCAATACTTGGGCGAGATCGTCTGCGCAGCAATCGTCTTCAGCGGAAAACCGGTGACGATGGCCGAACTCAACCAGCATCTACAGGACCGTGGGGCGGCCACTCACTCGCGCGTCGACAAGCTGGTCGCAGTGCCGAAGTTGCCATTGACCGCGGTCGACAAGATCGACAAGAAGGCCCTACGAGCGTCTCTAACCACTTAGATCGGGTGCGATGTCAACCAGTCGAGCACCTGCTGAGCGTGCGTGCTCGGCGGGAAGATCGGATAGAACGCGTGCTCGATACGGCTGCCCCTCAGGACAAGCGTGAGCCGCGCGTAGAGGCGCGCGTGTCCGGCCGCGGCGAAAGTCGGGAGCTTCAAGGCGTCGCCCAGGGCGAAGTCCTTGTCGGAGAGCATCTGAAACGGCAGGCCCAACCGATCGACGACCTCCGCCTGATAGTCGATGTCTTGGCTGGAAAGCCCCCAGACCTGTTGGGCACCAGCGGCTTGCAAGTCATCGAAGTGATCACGAAAGTCACATGCCTCGGTGGTGCAGCCGCGCGCGCCCGGGATGGCGTCCCAGCCTTCGGGGATATCGATACCGGGACGGCCCGTCAGCGGATACAGATACAGGACAGTGCGTCCTTCGGGCAGCTCCCGCAAGTGAATCTCACGTCCGTCGCTCGCGGTGAACATCAGGTTCGGGACCAGCAAGCCCGGTAGATGATCGGCGGCGCCATCGTCCCTGGGCACGGGAAGGCCAACAGGAAGTGCCGTGTAGTCGTTCATATTTCGATAGAACCCTGCACCCAGGGAACGGGTCAAGCCGAGCGAGGCATGCAGTAGGTGACTAAACCTCGCGCTTGATGACGTAGGGAGCGATGCTGCCAAGCTTTTCGCAGGTCTCCTCGAACTCGCGTTCGGGCGTGGAGGCCTCGATGATGCCCGCACCCGCCCGCAACCAGGCCCGGCCGTCCTGCTCATAGGCAGCACGCAAGGTCAGCGCCGCATCCAGTCCGCCGTCCGGCGACATCATCAGCACCGCACCCGAGTACAGACCGCGCGGGTGATCGTCGAGCCGCAAGATAGCGTCCACACCCTCCGCCTTCGGGATTCCCGACGCGGTGACCGCGGGAAAGAGCGCCTCCAGGGCATCCATCCGCGACATCTCGGGGCTCAGCGCGCCGCTGACTGTCGATCCCAGGTGCTGGACACTGCCGCGCTCGCGCACCGTCATGAAATCGGTCACCTTGGTGCTACCTGGCTCGGCCACCTCAGCGAGTTCTGCCAGCGAGCTGCGCACGGAAATCGCATGCTCAACAATCTCTTTGGCATTCGACTCCAGATCGTCACGCGCCACACGATCCTGGTCCTCACCGCGCCCGAACGCCCGGGTTCCGGCTAGCGGTTGAGTGACGACCGTTCCGTCGGGTTCGACAGCGGTGACGAGCTCTGGGCTGTACCCGAGCGCACGAATGCCGCCAAGGCGTAACAGGAAGGATCGGACCGGGGTGTTGTTATGCCGACCGAGACGGTAGGTGGACGGAAAGTCCATGGCGAAAGGCACTTCCACCCGTCGCGACAGAATCACCTTGTGGTACAGGCCCGATCGAATCTCGGCTGTGGCGATGCCGACCCGGCCCCGATAGTCGGAGGGGTCCGGAACCAGGTCGATGGACCCCGGTGTCGGGGTCGCCGGGGCGCCCTGACCGATCAGGCGGCCGATCTCGTCCGCATAGCTCTCATCGGAAACCGAGACACCGTCGGCGGTGATCACGACCTCAGCACGCGGAGCGAATACCCGCGCCAACGCGGTGCCGGGGTTCAACCGGTGCTGCAGGCCAAAGCGATAGGTACCAAATTCGAATGCGACCCACCCGAAGACGCGATGTACACCGTCCGAGATCTCATTCACGGCCCGCTCGAGGGCCGCACCGGGGTGGCCGGACCAACTGCGCTCTTCGACAGCGCCTTCGCGGCCGATCCGCAGTCCGTCGCTGTCAAGCTCGATGAAGGCTCGCGCGCCGATGGCAAGAATCCATTCGCCATCGTGCTCGTAGATCAGGTACTCGTCGCCATCGCGCTCGGGGATCTCCTGCGCGAGCACACTCGCGAGGTCTGCCGGCGCGAAGCCTTCCGGCAGCCGCTCCTGTACAGAAACCCAGGTCTGGGCGCCGGTACCGGGATCTACAACCGCACTCGTCTTCGACACCTGAGTAAGCCTAGCCTATGCTAAGTGATGGAGGAACCCGCCGGTAACATGACCTGCGCCACGTTGCCAGACCAGATCTAGTGTGCTTGCCCAGCCCCGTCAGCCGCTCGCAAGCGCCTGTCGCGCATACGCTCTCACATCTGCGTCGCCATCCTGAAGCGCACTGGTCAGCGCCTCGCGCACCGCGGGCTCCGTCGAAGCCCATTGACTCAGGCTCAGCACCGCCGATTTACGCACGTCCAGATGCGGATCCGCCAGCGCGCGTGAGAGCGGGCTAACGGCCTGCGCGGAGCGGGCCCCGGCCAATGCACGCACCGCACCCTGACGGATCTGCCAGGCCGGCGCCTCCAGCGCCTCCTCCACGGCGCCGAGGATCCGCTCATCGACACCCAACGCACCGACAGCTGTCAGCGCAGCGGCACGCACCAACGGATCGCGATCGCCCACCAACGCCCGCACCGTGTCGTCGCCGGCGGCCAACTTCGCCAGCCCGTTCGCGACGGCGATCCGCACCTCACGGTTGTCATCCCCGGCGGCGGTGGCGATCGACACCGCGTCATCCACCGAAACCAAGGCACGCACTGCTTCGATCCGGACCCGGTGGTCGGGGTCCCGCAATGCGGCAACATATGCGGTGGGATCACCAACCCGACGGGCGCTGGCCACATACAGGGCCGTACCGCGCACCAAAGGATCCGACGAGACGACGTGACCACGGATCGCAGCAGGGCCGTCGAGCACCTCGACAAGCTCACGCACCCCGTCGGCGGCGGTGCGACGCACCGCGGCATCGCTGTCCCCCAACGCATTCAGCAGTGCGTGTTCGTAACCCACTGGGGTGTGCTCGGTAAGCGACGCGATCGCGGTACGGCGCACACCCGGGTCGGCATCGGACAGGTACAGCGCCAACTCCTCGACAGTGGGAGCCTCGAGCGCCAGCACCGCAGCGATCCGCGGGGACGGCGGCTGGTCGGGCTCGGCGGCGATAACAGTCGAAAAGCGAGCGGCGGGCGCCTTTCCACCATGCAGTTCGGGCTGCTGCACCGCGATCGGATCGGACTCCCCCGACGGCAACTCATCGAGACCGGGAACCGGAACGAAATACGGTGCGACGGGCCGTTTCACAAAATCCATGCCGCCGGCCGGGCTCTTGCGCAGATTCAGGTGATAGCGCCAGTTCACATCGTCGCGATCTGGCAGGTCCGCCCTGTCGTGGTAGAGACCCCAGCGCGATTCCGTGCGGGTCAGAGACGAACGCGCCGCCATCTCGGCGCAGTCCCTGATGAACGACACCTCGGCCGCGCGCATCAACTCGTGCGGTGTGCGTCCGCCGATCTGGCTCACCTCATCGGCCATCCTCTCGAATGTCTGCACGGCCAACGAGAGCTTGGCCGCCGTCTTCGGCGGAGCCACATAGTCGTTGACGAACCGGCGCAGCTTGTACTCAACCTGAGGCTGCGGCGGACCATCCGGATGGCTCAGCGGACGGTAGATCAGCTCGTGCGCCTCCTTGAGCTGATCGACAGGAAGCTCCAGCGGTGCAGTAGTTTTCGAAAGAGTGGTGGCCGCGTGCTCGCCGGCCAAATCGCCGTAGACGAATGCGCCGATCATGTAGTTGTGCGGCACGCACGCCAGATCCCCCGCGGCGTACAGGCCCGGCACCGTGGTGCGGGCATGCTCGTCAACCCATACCCCCGACGCGGAATGACCACCGCACAAACCGATCTCCGAGATATGCATCTCGATATCGTGGGTGCGGTAGTCATGCCCGCGGTTAGCGTGGAAAGTGCCGCGGGTCGGACGTTCGGTGGTGTGCAGGATGTCCTCCAGCGCCGACAAGGTCTCATCCGGTAGGTGGCTCACCTTGAGATAGATGGGACCGCGCGCCGACTCGATCTCATTCTTGACCTCGGACATCATCTGGCCGGACCAGTAGTCGGAGTCGACGAACCGCTGCCCCTGCGCGTTCACCTGGTAGCCACCGAACGGATTGGCCACATAGGCACAGGCGGGACCGTTGTAGTCCTTGATGAGCGGATTGATCTGGAAACATTCGATCCCCGAGAGCTCCGCCCCGGCGTGGTACGCCATCGCGTAACCGTCCCCCGCGTTGGTCGGATTCTCATACGTGCCATACAGATAGCCGGATGCCGGCAAACCCAGGCGACCGCACGGCCCGGTCGCCAGGACTACCGCTTTAGCACCGACGGTGACGAACTCTCCGGTCCGGGTGTTGAAGCCCGCGGCGCCCACCGCCCTGCGGATGACTTCCCCGTCGCTTCGCTCGCGCAGGTCTTCGGTGAGGACACGCACGGGCATGACGCGGTTTTCGATACGGATCTTCTCACGCATCGACTTCTGCCGCAGCACGCGGTACAGCGCCTTCTTGACATCCTTGCCTTCGGGCATGGGTAACACGTAGGAGCCCGAGCGATGGACCCGCCGCACCGCATACTCGCCGTGCTCGTCCTTCTCGAACTTAACCCCATAGCGCTCGAGGCGCTGCACCATCGCGAAACCGCGTGTTGCCGTTTGGTATACGGTGCGCTGGTTGACGATTCCGTCATTGGCACGGGTGATCTCGGCGACGTAATCCTCCGGTTCGGCCTTACCGGGGATGACCGCGTTGTTGACACCATCCATGCCCATGGCCAATGCGCCGGAGTGCCGCACATGAGCCTTTTCCAAGAGGATTACCTGGGCACCATTCTCGGCAGCGGTCAATGCCGCCATGGTTCCGGCGGTCCCACCGCCGATGACCAAGACGTCACAGTCAAGCCGGATAGCACTATCCAGTTCAGGAATTTCCACTATGCAACTAGCTCCGTATTATCTAGGGCGGCAAGGACTTCGTCGCGCAGCGCGCTGCGGTCGACATGTGGTTGACGAGGTTCGGGAACATCGAGAAGCGCACGCGGCGGTTGTCCGGCCCGGCCCATCACGACGATCCGGTCCCCCAACAGCAGTGCCTCGTCGACATCGTGGGTCACGAACACCACCGTGGTGGGATGGCTGCGCCAGGTATCGATGAGTAGGCGTTGCATGCTGGCGCGGGTTTGGGCATCGAGCGCGCCGAACGGCTCATCCATCATGACCGCCCGCGGCGCTCCCGCCAGACCGCGAGCTAGCTGGACTCGCTGACGCATGCCCCCCGACAGGCTCTTAGGCAAGTAATCCTCGAAACCCGTCAGACCCACATCATCGATCCAGGCCCGCGCGGCCTCGCGCCGGCCCACACGAGCAACACCGCTCAGCTTGAGCGCCAGTTCGATGTTCGATTGCACCGTGCGCCAGGGCAAAAGCGCGTTGTCCTGGAAAACCATGGCCCGGTCGCGAGAAGTGGTGACGACCCACTCCTCATCGGCCCGGATGGTGCCCGAGTCGGGAGGGAGCAGCCCGGCGATGGCGCGCAACACGGTGGACTTGCCGCAGCCGGAGGGCCCGGTGAGCACCAGGATCTCGGTGGGACGCACGGTAAGACTGAGCCCATCGACGACGGTCCGTCCCCCATAGCCGAGCGAAAGCCCGTCAAGAACCAGCGTGGACGCACTCATGACCGGCCCCCCTCCTCGGCCCGGGGCAGCCATCGAGTGACCCGACGCCCCACCAACTCCACCGCGGCGGAAGTCAGGAAGCCGAGCACACCGATGGTGATGATGCCGACGAAGACATCCGGATAGGCCAGCACGGTGTAGGACTGCCAGGTGCGATACCCGACCCCCAAACGGCCCGAGATCATTTCGGCAGAGACCACGCAGATCCATGCGACACCGATACCGACGGACAGCCCGCCGAAAACCCCAGGGAGGCTGCCGGGAAGCACCACCCGCAGCAGGACATCCCAGCGGCCGCCGCCAAGGGTGCGGACCGATTCCTCCCACAGCGTCGGCAGGGCACGCACCGCATGCCGGGTGCTGACCATGATCGGGAAGTAGGCCGCCAGGAAGGTGATGAACACAATCCCCGCCTCATCACTGGGGAAGAGAAGTATGGCCACCGGCACAATTGCGATTGCGGGGATGGGACGCGCCAATTCGGTGAGCGGCCCGAAAATGTTCGCGAACAACGGTGACCGTCCCAGCCAGATACCGGTGATCACACCCAGCACCGCGGCAAGCCCGAATCCAGTGAGAATCCGGATGGTGGACTGTCCGAGATCCAGCCAATACTGCTCGGTACCAATACGCTTCGTGAGTGCGGACACGATCTCGGTGACCGTCGGCAGAGTGTCGAACCGCAGGCCGAACCGCACCTTGTTCGCTGTCAGGAGCTGCCACAGCAGCACCGCGCCCGCCACCGATGACAGCCGGATGCCCCAGGCGATATACCTCGAGCGTTGCCTCCGAGGTGCCGGAACGGCAAACCTGTCGACCACCCGCTCCTGCGCACCGCCCCTGGTGACCAACCGCGGCCGTGATTCCAGGATGGGCAGGCTGCTCATGATGCCGCCGCCAGTGCCTGCGTGTAATCCAATGGCGTGGCACCGGAATGGGTGGAGATATATCGGGCGGAGCCCGCACTCGTGGTGAACGGATGCAGCCCAGCCGAATCCCGGACCCACCAGGCGTGATCGGCGAACCAACGGGTACCCAGCTCGGCATCCGCGACATAGGCGGCGCGGATCTTCCGACCCGCCGCGTTGGCGGCGTTGACGGCCTTCAGCAGCTCCGTGGGGTTGGCGACCACCTGGGTGGAATCCTGGCCGTCAAACCAGATCTCGGCTGCCAGTGCCGGGTCTGGGGCGCTGAGCACCAGCGGGTTGACTTTGGCCGCCAGCTCGGTGTCGTAGCTCTTTGTGCGCGCAGCGTATGCCTGGCGCAGCGGACCATCTTGCACGAACTCATCAATGTTGAGCTCTGCGAAGTCCCCTATCGATTTCAGGTAAGGCACATCGCTTCTGAACGCCTCGATGAGCGAGGGCTTGAGCGTGGCATCAAACGAGGTGCCACCCGGCCCGTTGTAGAGGTAGACGACCTCCTGCGGCAGCCCGCTGCCCTCGGCCACTATGCGCGCCGCCTCAAGGGACTTCTCGTGGATGAAGTCGGTGGCGTCGAGTTGCGCCTGTAGGAAGGCATCGAGCACTTCCGGATGCCGCTTGGCATAGTCGCGGCGTACCACCACTCCGTGGAAGGTCGGGACATTCAGCTCAGCACCGTCGTAAAGCAGCTTGGCCTTCTTCTGGAAAACCAGCAGGCCCGGCCAGGCCACGAACTGCGACAGTGCCTGCACTTGACCGGATTCCAGCGCAGAGGCGCCAACCTGCGGCTGTTGGTTGAGAACCTCGACATCCTTGGTGGGATCCAAGCCGTCGTTCCGCAGTGCGCGAACCAGCGTGCCGTGCCCCGCGGAACCCACACTGGCGGACACCTTCTTATCCTTCAATTCCGGAAGCGCGGTGATCGGCGAATTCGGCGGCACCACAACCATGTTGAGCGCGCCCTTGGCGTTGTAACCGGTCACCGATACCAGCTCGGTGCGTGCCTTCTCATTGGCTTGCGTCTTGGATCCGTTGATCAGCAACGGGTAATCGCCCATCGAGCCGATGTCGATCTTCTCGGCAAGCATCTGTGCGGTGATCGGCGCTCCGGTGTCGTAGTCCTGCCATTGCACGGTGTACTTGGTCCCAGTGCGCGAGGTGACCTCGGCCAGCCGTTTCTCCAAGTAGCCCTGCGCACGCAGCAGCGTCCCGGCGGTCACGGTGTTGATGGTCTTCGACTGGTATCCGACGACGACGGTCACCTCGTTGGCCGACCCGGATCCGGAGTCCAGGGAGCAGCCGGTGACAACAGCGAGAAGTAGCGCGGCGAGAAGGGCAAGTCTCTTCATGAGATGTCCTGTCGGTTGTTTCGGCTAGCGAAGGAGATAGGGCATGTTGACGGTGACGGCTCCTGTGGGACAGCGGGCAGCGCAGGGCCCGCAATACCAGCACTCGTCGACATGCATGAATGCCTTGCCGTTTTCTGGATTGATCGCCAGCGAATCCAGCGGGCAGATGTCCACGCACAATGTGCAGCCGTCGATGCACAGCGATTCGTCGATGGTGACCGGAACGTCGATGCGATTGTTGACCAGTGTCATGATAGTCCTCAGATATCCCTTAATAGATTGCTACGCAAGGTGATTCGGTCACCACGCATCCTGATGTATTCGAGGTCGACGGGGGTACCGTCGTCGAGATGGGTCAGCCGCTCAAGCAGCAGCAGCGCAGCACTGTCCGGCACCTGCAGCGTTGCGGCCGAATGTGAATCTGCCGCAACGGCTTCCAGAGACAAATTGGCCGATCCGAGCCTGCGCCCGGTCACCCGTTCGATCAGCGCGAAGATGTCATTGGTCTCCAGCTGATGTTCAAGCACAGCCGCACCGACGTCGGGTGTCAGGTACGTCTTATCGAGGCTGAGCGGCAGGTCCCCGAGGTAGCGCAGGCGTTCGATGAAGAAGACGCGCGAGCCAGCGCTGAGCCGCAGTCGGCGGGCGACCGCGGGCGGAGCGTTCACTTCTTGGATAACGCGGACCTCATTGCGGACCTCGCCGTACCCCTTGAATGTCTCCTTGAGCCCCAGCAGCGCGTCGAGCCCATGCTCGTATTTGCGCAGCGCGACATGGGTGCCGGTACGAGGTCCGCGCTCGATGAGGCCTTCCTCCTTCAGCGTCGTGAGCGCCTCACGGACGGTGTTACGCGAAACAAAGAACTCCGCCGCCAGCTCCTGCTCGCTCGGCAGGCCACCGTCCATGTATCCCCCGGCATGGATCTGATGGCGCAGCACATCGGCGACCAGCCGCGCCTGATCGGCGCGCGGGCGGCGAAATGGTGTGGGCTCGGCAGCGGCCACGAGTCCTCCTGACGTGAATCGACCTCGCCAACACGCTAAAGGCCTGATCAGCGGCTACTCGCCCGGTGAAATTGAAATCTGTCAGGTCGCTTTCATTGCGCCGGTCGCCACCCACTCCGACCTGGTACGGACCGCCGTATGTGCACTATTACGCCACCGCCGTCCGACGGCCGGGATTGGATTCAGAGTGATCGAAACGGCCGTCAGAGGACGGCGCGAGCCCGGTCCAGAAAGGTGCGTGCCGCTGGACCGACCGGACCACTGAGGCGCCACGCCAGTGCGAGGCGTCCGCGCAATGCGGGCCGGATATCCAGTGCCACCACTTCACCCCGGTTGCGCATATACGGAGCAGGCACCACCGCGACACCGAGCCCCTGTTCGACAAGGGTCAGCAGTGCCCGCGGCGAGCTCGCTTCGAAGGCCACATCCGGTGCGAGTCCCGCTCCTTGGCACGCGGTGTCGAGGATCGACCGAATGCCGCTACCCGTCGGCAGGCAGATCAGGGTGCGCTCACAAAGCATGTCCAGAGTGACCGTGCCGCATCTCGCGAGTGGATCACCGGCGGCGACCGCCGCCACCAGGGGCTGATCGTCGACGATGCGCAGACCCAGTCCTTCCGGCTCGTCGGCCCCCAGCGCGAGAATGGCCCCATCGAGCCGACCCGCGAGCACCCCGGCAATCAGCTCATCGGACCTGGCCTCGGCGAGGGTGATGGTGATGGCCGGGTGATCTCGATGGAAGGCCGAAAGTAGTGCGGGCAGACCGGCCCCGGGGATTCCAGCACCGTGCGATGTGACGGTGCCGAATGCGATGTGCCCCCGCAGCAGTCCCCCGATCTCGTCAGCTGCCTCACGGACTCCGTTGACGGCAGCGAGAGCGGCTCTCGCGTAAGGAATTACCGCCTCGCCCGCATCGGTGAGCCGGATCTGTCGGCCCGATCGGTCGAACAGTTCCTGCCCCAATTCGCGTTCCAGAAGCCGGATCTGGGCGCTCACTCCCGGTTGCGCGACATGCAGGGAGGCCGCGGCCCTGGTGAAACTCGCCGAGTCTGCCACGGCGACCAGGTAGCGGAGTTGATGAATCTCCATAACCATTGATTATAAGTTGACTAATAGCTAGATCTTGGACTTCTGATAAATATCCGCCGATGCTGGATGACATGAGCAAGAATAAGACTTCGATCGCGATTGCCGGAGCCGGAATCGGCGGGCTGACCGCGGCCCTGACCCTGCACGCCGCGGGATTCGACGTGACCGTGCTGGAGAGCGCACGCGAGGTCAAACCACTGGGCGTCGGCATCAACATGCTTCCGCACGCAGTGGGTGTGCTCACCGAGCTCGGGCTCGGCGCCCAGCTCGATCAGATGGGCATCGCCACCACCGAGATCCGATTCTGCGATAAGCGCGGCACCGTTCTGTACACCGAACCCCGGGGCCTCGCGGGCGACTACCCGTACCCGCAATACTCGGTGCACCGTGGCATCCTGCAACGCACACTCCTTGATGCTGTCCTGGAACACCTTGGCCCACAATCGGTTCGGACGAATTGCCGGGTCCGCGGCTTCAGCCAGGACGAGTCCGGCGTGCGCGTGCGCACCGCCGACAACGAGTTCGATGCGGCCGTCCTAATCGGCGCCGACGGCGTGAACTCGGCGATACGCGCACAGCTGCATCCGGTGGATCCACTGCGGTGGGCGGGGGTGCGAATGTGGCGTGGCGCCAGCGATATCGGCACATTCCTCACCGGTAAGACGATGATCGCCGCGCACGACGACACCGATCACGAACTCATCGCCTACCCGATCAGCGAGCGCACCGTGAACTGGGTGGCACTCGCACGAACCGACGATGCCGGGGAGCTGCCAGCCGGGGCGCGGTGGAACGATCCTGTCTCGGCCGACGAAGTCCTGGACCACTTCCCCGGCTGGGATTTCGGCTGGTTGGACATCAAGACGATGATCCGCGGTACCGACCACATCGTCGAGTACCCGATGGTGGACCGCGACCCATTGCCACGCTGGGGCGAGGGACGGGTCACCCTGCTGGGCGATGCCGCGCATCCGATGTATCCCCTAGGCGCCAACGGCGGTTCGCAATCTGTTGTCGATGCCCACGTGCTGGCGCAGGCATTGGGAGACCATCCCGGACAGGGGTTAGTCCAAGGGTTGGACGCCTACGAGGCGCAACGCATCGAAGCGACGCACAATGTGGTCCTTGCCAACCGTGCGATGCTGCAGTCCTGGGGCGAGGAATCGTCTGCCGAGCTGGAGAAGGTGGCGCGGTCCTATCGGCAGCGCACGAGGGCTTGAGTCGCGTCGGCTCGGCGTGAACGGAACGAACGGCCGTGGTCACCCAACGAATCCACATGGCGCTCACATCCGAGGTCCAGGAATCACTGGCTCAATAGGGACATGCGCACCCCACCGAACCCCGCCACCGTTGGCCCGACACCCGACGTGGTCGTCGTCCTCAATGCCGACGATCCGAGCGGTCGTTCGATCGTCCAGATACTGGTGCGCAACGGGCATCGGGTGGTCATCTGCGCCCGACACGCCACCGATCTCACGAGAATGCTCCACGGTTACAGCGCAGACCAGGTGATGGCCATTGCGGCCGATACCACCAACCCGCGTCAGGTGCGTGAACTGTGCCGGCGTGCGGCAGACCGGTTCGGTACCGTCACCACCATCTTGGACGCCACCGGCAGGCAGATGCCGCATTTACGGCTGGCCTCGTAGCCAGAGAGTCACGCCATCCAATAGGCCTGAGCCTTCATCGACCTGCGCGGGATGCCGTAATCGTCCTTGAGGACGTGGGCGACTTCGCGGGTGGTCCGGGTATCGCATGCCACCCACCCGAAGAAGTCCGAGGCGTCGAATGCCCCTGCACGCACGACCTCGGCCAGGCGTCGGTCGCCGTGGCGATCTACCCAGATGGCCTCTCCGCTGACCGGCAGCGTCTTATCGCTCTCGTGCCCGGCCTCGAGGAACACCGTGGACGGGCTGTCCCCGATCGCTCCCAGGAGAGAGTTGATCGCCGGGAGAGACGCGGCATCCCCGACGATGACGTACCCGCGCGGAGCCGGCTTAGGCAGCGCGAAGTTACTGCCCAGCACGGTTGCCTCGATCGTGTCGCCGAGCTGAGCCGACCGCGCCCAGCGGGCCGCGAGCCCGTCGTGCAGCGCGAACTCGATGTCGACGGTATCGGCAGGTGAATCAGGGTTGACCAGTGTGTATCCACGTTGATGCAGCTTCCCGCCATCCGAGAACCACAATCGGATCCACATGGTCGGATGAACCTGACGGCCCTGCAACAAACCACCCGCCGCGAAACTGAGCCGCAGATAGTGGTCGGTCACTTCGCGCCGACCGGTCACTGTTAGCTGGTAATCGCCGGCCCCGAACAATTTCAGGACGGGGCCCTGCCATCCGCGTGTCGGTTGCGTCACTGTGCTCGGCATTACACCCTCGCTCCCTAGTACCTAGGCCGATATCTTCTCTTACCTTAGGCTAGCCTAACTATCAGTCGTCGGATAAGGCTAGGGTTAGCTATCGACACTTAGGTAAGGGAATGCTAATCTCTTGCCGAGCAAGCACTGATGTCATGGATAAAGGCGGTAGATGAGTACTCGCGACCGAGTTGATCAACTCGAACGCCCGGTTGTGTCGGTAGTCACAGCACGGTGTTCTGCCGATAAAACCGAACTCCGGTCTCACGATCACCACCAAGGCGGGGACCGTCATCGTGGTCGCGGGCGATCTGGCGTAGGTTTGCTGGCCGCTCGCGGCACAGGTGTCAGGAACCAATCATGCTCGCTACCCGACTACTCCAATCAGCGGGCATGTCGATCAGGCGAAGGGCTGTAAGTGGATATTCGTGAGCGAGTTGGTCAGCGAGAGCGTGTGAACCCGGCGGTGGCTCCGTCGGCACGCATTGACCCCGAGCTAGAGAGCCGATTCGCAACATGCTGTCGGGCCCTCGGTCTTACCGTCAACGACCGGCGACGTCCTGCGGACTTGCCAGCAGCGCGCTACGGCTTCACTTCGCTGTGCAGAACCGCTCAAGATCACTGTGATGTGTGGGTCGGTGTCGCGGCCTCCGGCGGCGCCACCATCGACGTCCTCGAAGCCATCTCGGAGACCTCTGCCACCGCGGGGCATCTGCAGCATGCGGTGAACCTGCGACCGGGCGACCTCACCTTCACCTACGACACCGGGCTGTACCTCGAGTTCCGCGCCAGCGGACCCGACGACTATCACCTCGCCTACGCCGCAGCACTCGCGGACAAGGGCGAGTACGCCAAGGCCGACGAGTTGATCGCTGCCGTGAACGAGGGGCGTCCCGGGTGGTTCAACGCCCGCTGGGTCGCCGTCGCCATGCAGAACCGGGCCGAGCGCTGGGCCGATGTCATCGCACTGCTGACCCCGGTCGTCACCGACGAGTCGTTGGACCCGACCACAGCTCACGCCGTGCGGATCACCCTGGGCATCGCCCTGGCCAAGCTCGGCATGGTCAATCCGGCCCTGTCCTATCTCGAAGACCCCAGTGGCCCAATCGAAATCGCGGCCACCGACGGCGCGCTCGCGAAGGCGTTGAACCTGCGTCACCATGGTGACGAGGAGACTGCGATAGAGGTCCTCCAGGACCTCTATGCGGCCAACCCGGAGAAAGCCGAGATCGAACACGCGCTCACCGATCCGAGCGTGGGCCTGCACACCACGACCGCGGCGCGTATCGCCGCGCGCAGCGATCCGTGGGATCCCGAAACCGAGCCCACCGAAGAGGATTTCATCGATCCTGAGGCTCACGAGCGCAAGGCAATCCTGCTCGCCGAGGCCGAACAGCAGCTCAGCGAGTTCATCGGTCTGGAGCAGGTGAAGGATCAGGTAGCGCGGCTCAAGAGCTCCGTGTCGATGGCATTGCGGCGCCAGGAACGCGGACTCGCCGTCGGCCACCGCACCCACCACCTGGTTTTCGCGGGCCCTCCCGGCACCGGTAAGACCACCATCGCCCGAGTTGTCGCCAAGATCTATTGCGGCTTAGGACTTCTCAAGCGCGAGAACGTCCGAGAGGTGCACCGTGCCGATCTCATCGGTCAGCACATCGGCGAGACGGAAGCCAAGACCAACGCCGTCATCGACAGCGCGCTCGACGGCGTGCTGTTCCTCGACGAGGCATACGCTTTGGTCTCCACCGGCGCCAAGAACGACTTCGGTCTGGTCGCCATCGACACCCTGCTCGCCCGCATGGAGAACGACCGCGACCGTTTGGTCGTAATCGTCGCCGGATACCGCGCCGAGCTCGACCAGTTCCTCGACACCAACGAGGGTCTGCGCTCGCGTTTCACGCGGTCCATCGAATTCCCTTCGTACGCACCGCCGGAACTCGTCGAGATCGCCTCCGCGATGGCCTCCGTACGCGACAGCAAGTTCGACGAGCAGGCTGCCGCGGCGCTGCTCACCGCCTTCTCGACAATGTGCGCCGCAGAGGCCCCCGATACCCGCGGTATCGCACGCCGCAGCATCGACGTCGCTGGTAACGGCCGCTTCGTCCGTAACGTCGTCGAACGGTCCGAGGAGGAACGTGAACACCGCCTCGACAATTCAGGCACCGACGAGTTCAGCGATGACGACCTCATGACCGTCACCGTTCAGGACGTGCAGGCGTCGGTGGAGGCCATCATCAGCGGTCTCGGGTTGTCGGTCCAGAAATGAGCGATAACAACAACAATGTGAACCCCGAACGTCGGGCCTTCGCATCACGCACCCCGGCCAGTGAGAACTCCGAACCGCTCAAGTACCGCCGCGGATTCGTGACCGGACACCAGGTGACCGGATGGCGTTTCGTCACGCGTCGCATCGCGTCCGGCGTGGCACTGCACGACGCACGCATGCTGGTCGATCCGCTGCGCACCCAGTCCCGGGCATTCGCTATGGGTGCCGTCATCGTGATCACCGGTCTGGTCGGATGTTTCGTCTTCAGTCTGCTTCGGCCCTCCGGTATCGCCGGAACCGATCCGGTACTGGCCGACAGGTCGACCGCCGCGCTGTACGTGCGGGTGGGTGACAACCTGCATCCGGTGCTCAACCTCACCTCCGCCCGCCTCATCGCCGGCAAGGCCGTAGATCCCACAATGGTGAAAAGCACTCAGCTTGACCAGTTTCCGCGCGGAAACCTGATCGGCATCCCGGGCGCACCGGAACGCATGGTGCAGGCCAAGTCCACCGATGCCGCCTGGGCGGTATGCGAGTCGGCCGAGAACCGCACCGTGACCGTCATCGCCGGACCGATGGACATGAGCGGCGACAAGGCCACCGAGCTCCCGCGCGACCGCGCCGCAGTGGTATCTACCGACGCCGGTACCTGGCTGTTGTGGGACGGGAAACGCAGTGCGCTCAACCTCGGCGATGTCGCCGTCACGAGCGCCCTCGGTTTCACCGCGCCGCCCGCAGTGCGTCCCGTGACCACCCGCCTGCTCAACGCCATTCCCGAGGCTCCGGCACTCGCGGTTCCCGCGATCCCCGGGGCAGGGGCACCGACCGCCTACCCGTTGCCTGTGCCCGTACCCGCGCCGATTGGCTCGGTGCTGGTGAGCTACTCCAATGACAACACCCCGGTGCACTACGCGGTCCTCGCCGATGGGGTGCAACAGGTTTCACCCGTGATCGCCTCGGCGCTGCGCAATGCCAATTCCTACGGGCTGGAGCAGCCGCCACGACTCACGGCCGACCAGATCGCGCACCTGCCGACCTCGACCGCCATCGACACCAGCGTGTTCCCCACTGCCGTAGTCAAGCCGCTGGCAGCCAACGAGGATCCCGTGCTGTGCACACGATTCACCAAAACGGCCGATGCCACTTCGGAATCGTGGTCTCTGCTTGCGGGATCGGTGCTGCCCCTTTCCTCTTCGGTGCACACCGTGCAACTGATCTCCTCGGCGGTCACTCCCACCCGCGTCGCCATCCCGCCCGGCGTCGGATACCTAGTACAGCCGGGCGGCCGCGGCGGGTATCAGTGGCTCTCCGATACCGGTGTTCGATATGGCATCGACACAGAAACCGAAGGCGATAAGACGCTTGAGGCGCTCGGGCTTCGAAAGCCCGCACTGCCCATCCCCTCATCGATCCTGGATCTGTTCGCGGCCGGGCCCTCGCTGTCACGCGTCGACGCCCTGCTCGCCCACGACAGCCTGGCCCCGAGTGATCGCCCGGCCATCCGCATCCAGACCGACAACCCATCTGCTCAGGCACAGGAGTCCCGTTGAGCCGTCTCATTTTTGAAACCCATCGTCGGGTAACGCCGCCGGCCATACCCGATGCCACGGTGACCGTCGAGGCGCCGCCGCAACTGCCTCGGGTGGTGCCGCCATCGTTCCTGCGGCGCGCGATGCCGGTCGTGATCGTGATCCTGATCGTCGGCATGGTGGTCGCACTGGTCGCCTCGGGCATCCGGCTTATCTCTCCGCAGACGCTGTTCTTCCCATTCGTGCTCTTGCTGGCCGCCACCGCGTTCATCCGGAACGGCAACGACAAGGTTCGCACCGAGGAAGTCGATGCCGAACGCGCCGACTATCTGCGCTATCTGTCGGTGGTCCGCGACAATCTGCGCACCCACGCCACCGGGCAACGCAAGGCCCTGGAATGGTCGCACCCGGATCCTGAGGAGCTGAGCACGGTTCCGGGCACACGCCGTCAATGGGAACGGGACCCCGGCGATAACGACTATCTGGTCGTACGCGCAGGACGCCACGATATTCCGCTGGCCAGTGCCGTGCGGGTCAAGGACATCGCCGACGAGATCGATCTGGAGCCGGTGAGCCACAGCGCATTGCGTGGATTGCTCGACACCCAGCGGACAGTGCGCAACGCACCGCTCGGCATCGATCTGAACAAGGTTTCGCGTATCACGGTGCTTGGCGATGACGACATTGCCCACGCCGCGATCCGTTCGTGGGTGACTCAGGCTGCCACGTTCCACGATCCGACGCTGCTGACCGTGGCGATGGCCGGCCCCAACGCCGAAGATGCCGAGTGGTCTTGGCTCAAATGGCTTCCGCACGTGGATATCAGCGGCGAGATCGACGGGGTCGGCTCTGCACGCTACCTGCGCCGCACGGGTACCGAACTCTTCGAGGCGCTGCAACCAGTCCTGGCCGAGCGCCCGTTGTTCGGGGCGGAAGGCGGTGCGCATAAGCACCTGCTGATCGTCCTGGACGATCCGACATATGACCTGGGCGGCGTGAATTCGCCCATTCCGGCAGCCGGGTTGGAGGGAGTCACCGTCATCCAGCGCTTCGACGGGAGCGAAGACTCGCTCAAACTTCCGGAGTATCTCAATCCGGAACGCCCCGTGCTTCAGGTCAATCGCAATGGAGTGAGCGCACGGATCACCCGGTGGAATGGCAGCGATTGGCAGCCGTTCATCGACGAGGCCGATCAGCTCACGGTCGGAACCGCATCGCATGTCTCCCGTCGGCTCTCCCGCTGGGACTCCAATCCGACCCATCCGGGGCTGCGGTCAGCGGCCACCGGGGGTGCGACGTTCACTTCGCTCCTGGGTATCGAGAATGCGTCCGAGCTTGACGTCCCGGCCCTCTGGTCGCCGCGTTCGCGCGACGAGGAACTGCGGGTGCCCATCGGCGTAACCACGTCCGGCGAACCGCTGATGTTCGATCTCAAGGACGAGGCCGAGGGCGGTATGGGGCCGCACGGTCTGATGATCGGTATGACGGGCTCCGGAAAGTCCCAGACCCTGATGTCGATCTTGTTGTCGCTGTTGACGACTCACTCAGCCGATCGCCTGATCGTGATTTATGCGGACTTCAAGGGCGAGGCCGGAGCCGATATTTTCCGCGACTTCCCGCAGGTCGTCGCCGTCATCTCGAATATGGCCGAGAAAAGGTCGCTGGCAGACCGCTTCGCCGACACGTTGCGTGGTGAGGTCGCACGCCGGGAGAACCTGCTCAAGCAGGCCGGTCGCGATGTGCAGGGCAGCGCCTTCAACTCGGTCCGTGAGTATGAGGAAGCGATTGCCGCCGGTCACGATCTTCCGCCGATCCCCACGCTGTTCGTGGTGGCCGACGAATTCACGCTGATGCTCCAGGATCACCCGGAGTACGCCGAGCTGTTCGACTACGTCGCACGCAAGGGCCGCTCGTTCCGCATCCACATCCTGTTCGCGTCGCAAACCCTGGACGTCGGCAAGATCAAGGACATCGACAAGAACACCTCGTACCGCGTCGGCCTGAAGGTGGCCAGCCCCAGCGCATCCCGGCAGATCATCGGGACCGAGGATGCCTATCACATCGAATCCGGCAAGGACCAGAAGGGCGTTGGATTCCTGGTGCCCGCACCGGGCGCCGTGCCCATCAAGTTCCGCAGCACCTACGTCGACGGCATCTACGAGCCGCCGTCGCAGACCACCATTGTGGAGATCCGCGCGACACCGCAACCCAAGCCGTTCACCGCGCTCCCGGTGGCCTCCGATCCGACGACGGTGATCGTCAAGGGTGATACCGGGCGCCCGGCACAGCCGGCCCGCAAGCTCGTCTCGACGATCGGCGACCAGCTGGGCAAGGTTGGCCCACGCGCTCCGGAGCTGTGGCTTCCGCCACTGGACACCGCGATCCCGTTGGCAAATGTGCTGAACGAGAGCGGAATTCCAGCACGGCAGCTGCGCTGGCCGCTCGGCGAGATTGACAAGCCGTTCCAGATGCGTCGCGACCCGCTGATCTTCGACGCGACCTCGGCCGCCGGGAACATGATCATCCACGGCAGCCCAAAGTCCGGAAAATCGACTGCGCTGCAGACGTTCATCCTGTCGGCGGCGGCGTTGCACTCCCCCCGCGACGTCACCTTCTACTGCATCGACTACGGCGGCGGACAGCTGCACGGCCTCGAGGGGCTGGCGCACGTCGGCAGTATCGCCAGCGCATTGGAGCCCGAGCGCATCCGGCGCACATTCGGCGAGCTGGAGCAGCTCCTGGCATACCGTCAGCGCCTGTTCCGCGACCGTGGCATCGCCTCGGTGAGCCAACTGCGCGCCCTGCGGGACAGCGATCCCACGCTTCAGGATGGTTACGGCGAGACGTTCCTGGTGGTGGACAACCTGTATGCGTTCAGCCGCGATAACACCGACCAGTTCAACACTCGAAACCCCTTGCTGGCCAGGCTTACCGAGCTAGCCAACGCGGGCCTGTCGTACGGCATCCATGTCGTGATCACGACACCGAACTGGATCGAGGTGCCACTGGCCATGCGCGACGCACTCGGTTTACGCGTCGAGCTCAAGTTGCACGACTCGTCCGACAGCAATGTGCGCGTACCGGGCGCACTGCGCCGACCCGCAGAGAGTGTTCCGCACGATCAGCCGGGCCGCGGCCTGACCATGCAGGCCGAGCACTTCTTGTTCGCCTCCTCGGATCCGAAGACACTGGAGTCGATCAACGCCCAGTACACCGGGGCCAAGGCTCCCATCGTCAGGCTGCTGCCGGCAGATCTGGCACCGAATGCCATCGGACCGCTGTACCCGGGTAACGAGCAGGTCGTCATCGGGCAGCGTGAGCAGGATCTGGCACCCGTGGCGCTCGACTTCGCCCACAATCCGCTGCTGATGGTGCTGGGCGACACCGGGTCTGGCAAGACGACATTGCTGCGGCATGTCATCCGCACCGTCCGCGAGCACTCGACCCCCGACCAGGTGGCGTTCACCGTTCTGGACCGGCGTCTGCACCTCGTCGACGAGCCGCTCTTCCCCGAGAACGAGTACACCCCCAATATCGACCGGATCACGCCGGCGATGCTGGGCCTCGGGGCACTCCTAGAGAAGCGGCGGCCGCCCGCCGGTCTGTCGCCTCAGGAGTTGCACAACTGGGTGTCGCGCGGTGTGACCGCACAGCGCCACTACCTGATCATCGACGATGTCGACCAGGTCCCGGACGCACCGGCAGTGAGCGGACAGTTCATTGGCCAGCGGCCGTGGACACCGATCACGGGCCTGCTCGCCGAGGCCCGCGAACTGGGCCTGCGGGTGATCATCACCGCGCGAGCAACCGGTTCCGGTCACATCCTGATGACCAACCCGATGCTGCGTCGCTTCCACGAGCTGCAGGCCAACACCCTGATGCTCAGCGGCAGCCCGCAGGACGGGGGGCGAATTCGTGGGCATCGTTTCGAGCGTCTGCCCGCGGGTCGCGGAGTTCTGTTGTCCGATAACGATGTTCCAACATATGTACAGACCGTCAATCCACTCGTCAGTGAGCATGCTGTTCAAGGAAGGGAGTACCCACGATGAATCTCAACGTCGTTCCGGAAGGTCTGACCGCCACAAGCGCGGCCGTGGAGGCGCTGACTGCACGTTTGGCCGCCGCGCACGCCGCGGCCGCCCCGGTGATCAGTGCCGTGATGCCGCCCGCGGCCGACCCGGTGTCCCTGGAAACCGCCGCCGGATTCAGCGCACGCGGAGTGGAGCACACCGGTGTGGCCGCCCAGGCCGTCGAGGAACTGGGCCGGGCTGGGCTGGGAGTTTCCGAGTCCGCGGCCAGCTACACCACCGGCGATATGCAGGCCGCTGCGACATACATGATCGCGCGGGGCTAATTCTGTGACCGCCCCCATCTGGATGGCTGCTCCTCCCGAGGTCCACTCGGCGCTGCTCAGCGCCGGACCCGGGCCGGGTGCACTATTGGCCGCGGCAGCGCAATGGCAGGCGCTCTCGGTGCAATACACCACCGCTGCAACGGAGTTGACGCAGCTACTTGCTGCGACAAGCGCGGGACCCTGGCAAGGACCCAGCGCCACCCAGTATGTCGCCAGCCATGCCCCATACCTGGCCTGGCTGACTCAGCAGAGCGCGATGAGCGCCACCAACGCACTCCTACACGAAACCAGCGCTGCCGCCTACACCACCGCGCTGGCCGCTATGCCAACGTTGCCCGAGCTGGCCGCGAACCACCTGATCCATGGTGTCCTGTTAGGCACCAATTTCCTTGGTATCAACACTATCCCGATCGCGCTCAACGAGGCCGACTACATTCGGATGTGGGTCCAAGCCGCTACCACCATGGGCGTGTACCAGGCTGTCTCCACCGCCGCCGTTACCGCCGTGCCGCCGACGCAGCCGTCACCCATGATCATGGCGCCGGGCGGGGAAATGTCCCGCATGGCCGCCGATACGACTGGTATGGCGGCCCAGGCCCAGGCAGCCGACTCGGGCTCGGCGCTGGACAGCAGCGAGAGCTTCTTCGACAAGCTGATGCGGCAGATCCAGGAGTTCTTTACGAACCCGCTGAAGACAATCCAGAACATACTCAACGACTTCATGAAGAATCCCATCGAAGCACTCATCGCCTGGGGTCCGCTGCTGTTCTTCATCGCGTACGAGGCGTTCTTCATTCCCTTCGGGTTCACCGCGTGGGGCATCATGCTGTCCGCACCGCTCTGGATACCGCTACTCATCGTCGGTCTAGCCCAGCTCGCTCCCCCGGCGCCCGCGGATGCGGCGGCGCCCGCCGACGAGCCGGCACGTGAGCCGGCTCGGATCGAACGCAATGCGCCTCAGCAGCAGTCCTTCGCATTTGCCGGTATGCCTGGTTCGGGTGCACCAGTGGCGCCCGCCTCGGGTGCTGGAGCTCCGGCTTCGCCCGCCAGCGCACCGGCATCGCCTGCCACCGCGGCAGCGGCACCGGCCTACATGGTTTACGCGGTCCAAGAGGATCCACCGGCAGCACGTTTCGGTCCTACCCTCAATGAGGGCAGCAGTGCCAAGGCACCCGCCGCCGGTATCTCGGCAGCCGCCGCGGCAGCGGCATCTGCCCGCTCCAGGGCCCGTCGGAAGCGCGGCGCCCGGATCAAGGACCCAGCCCCGCAACACATGGACATGAACTCCACCGTGGACCCGGATTATTCGGAGCCGACTGCGCGGTCCGTGCGCGATATTTCGGCCTCTGCGCGTGGTGCCAGCCAACTCGGATTCGCCGGAACCGTCCCCAAGACCACCTCGACAACGACCGCGGCGGGCCTTATCGAGCGCGAGAACGCCACCGATTCGATGGACGGCACCCGCACCACACCCATGCTGCCCACGACATGGGGCACGGACCCCGACCTGGACCCCGGGCAAGACCCGAATGGACCCCCTTCTGCACCAGTTCCTGATGAGGACTGGCCGTCTGGGGAAAGGGGGGCGAGTACCTGATCCGCCACAGACACACCACGGAAGTACACGAACAAAAAACAGAGAGTTAGGAGAGGATTTTATGAGTCTGCTTGACGCACACATCCCCGCTCTGGTGGCCGCTGAGGGCACCTTTGGCGCGAAGACCGCACTGATGCGTAGCACCATTTCGCAGGCCGAGCAGGC
>JBOGDC010000026.1:0-9927 GCA_050701835.1 Mycobacterium sp.
ACAGCGACTCCGACTACGACCGCGAGAAGCTGCAGGAGCGCCTGGCCAAGCTGGCCGGCGGTGTTGCGGTGATCAAGGCCGGAGCTGCCACCGAGGTGGAGCTCAAGGAGCGCAAGCACCGCATCGAGGACGCCGTTCGCAACGCGAAGGCCGCCGTCGAAGAGGGCATCGTCGCCGGTGGTGGCGTCGCCCTGCTGCAGGCTGCCCCCGCGCTGGACTCGCTCGCTCTCGAGGGTGACGAGGCCACTGGCGCCAACATCGTGCGTGTTGCGCTGTCGGCTCCGCTGAAGCAGATCGCCTTCAACGGTGGTCTGGAGCCGGGTGTCGTCGCGGAGAAGGTCGCGAACCTTCCTGCGGGCCACGGCCTGAACGCGGCGACCAATGTGTACGAGGACCTGCTCGCGGCCGGCGTTGCCGACCCCGTGAAGGTGACTCGTTCGGCGCTGCAGAACGCAGCATCGATCGCGGCGCTGTTCCTCACCACCGAGGCCGTCGTTGCCGACAAGCCGGAGAAGGCGTCCGCACCTGCGGGCGACCCGACCGGTGGCATGGGCGGTATGGACTTCTAAGTCCCCCAACGGAAAAGGCCCGGTCTGCGTTACGCAGGCCGGGCCTTTTTCCATGCCGCGATTGATCACACCGGTGCGGGTGCGATGACGCCTCCGGTGAGACGCCGGTAGGTGTAGACGTGGATCAGCGCGGAGAGGGCAGCCACCATCGGCAGTGCGACCAGGCCGCCTAGCCCGCAGGTGATCAGGCTCGCGAGATACGCGACGATGCCGGCCCCGAGGGTGATCAGGAACACCAGCAGCGCCTGCCCCAGATTGTTCTTGACCATCTGGAAGCTGGCCTTAATGGCATCGACGGGGCCCAGGCCACGATCAACCGTGAAATACACGGCGTACTGGGCGAAGAACCCGAAGATGATTCCGCCGATGATGACGAAGCTTCCGATAAGAACTCCGAGCGCGACCAGCAGCGCGGTCCCTGCGTAGGCGCCGAAGCTGCGGGTCCGGAAGAAGGTGCCGAAGCTGACCGGCTTCCCGTCGGCGACATCGAGATTGGCGCTCACGATGCACGAGCCCACGTAGAGACTGACGGCGAATATCGCCACATAGAGCGCAATCATCACGGCGATGGCGCCGCCGGATACCTCTGGCCCCTCATATGAGTACGAATACGAGGAACTCGAATCGCCCCCGTAGCCGCTGGTGCTGGTCTGCGGCATGCTGGCCATAAGGATGAAGTAGACGATTCCGAACGGCACGGCGATGGCGAGCCACCACACCAGGTACGGCGGAATGAAGGTTCCGAAGCGCTTCGTGACGTGGGCCCAGGACCAAGTCCACGACTCACCGGCCGAGAACGGGCCCTGCGGCGGCCATGGCGCGGGTGCCGGGTAGCCGTATCCGGCCGGCGGGTATCCGGGGGGCGGAGGGGGGAACTGCCCGCCGGGGTACTGGGGAGCTCCTGGCGGAGGTGCGGCGGGGTATCCCGGCGGCGGGGGCGGCTCATATCCCGGCGGGGGCTGGTTCGGGTCGTACGCTGCGGGCTCGCCCGGTCCGGGCGGCTCTTGTGGTGGGTAAGTCACCCGCCAAGGCTAGCAACGGATGTGTTTGCTGACTGCGAAATACTCGGGATGTTCGACGGCGTGTTTTCGCAGTGATGGCCTCGATGCGGGAGTCAGCTCCGCGGCGCGGACGGGTGGCCCAGCCAACTCCTTGCAGTGGGCGTGATGCCGACCACTAGTTCGGTTGTTTTCCAACGTCTTTCCGCGGTCAGCGTGGTGTGCGCCGGCCCGCGGCCCTCATCACCACAACGACTTTTCAAGTCTGCGGGAACTTTTCGCGTTCGCGGTTCGACTCATCTTCTAGTCGACGCGTACAGCTGATGCTCAGCATGCAGCGCGTCGGCGCCATGGACGTATCAGGTGGCCGGGATCAGCAAGCAGAGTAGGGAGTCGATGACGCTCAACATGGAGGGCGAGGGTCTGGGGGCTCGGGTCATGGGTATCGACCCGGGGAGCCTGGACGGCATCACGACGCAGGAAATCCGTGAACTCGTTTACGAAAACAAACTCGTCGTACTCAAGGACGTTCATCCCACACCTAAGGAATTCATCCAACTTGGGCGGTTGATCGGGGAGATCGTGCCCTATTACGAACCCGTGTATCACCACAAGGACCACCCAGAGATATTCGTTTCGTCCACCGAACAAGGTCAGGGCGTTCCTAAGACCGGTGCCTTCTGGCACGTCGACTACATGTTCATGCCCAAGCCGTTCGCGTTTTCCATGGTGGTGCCGTTGGCGGTGCCCGGGCGCGACAGGGGGACCTACTTCATCGATCTCGGCAAGGTGTGGGAATCGTTGTCTGACAACACAAAAGACTCGGCACGGGGGACTTACAGCACACATACGCCGCGGCGCTACATCAAGATTCGCCCGAGCGATGTCTTCCGCCCGATCGGAGAAATCTTGGCTGAGATCGAGCAGGTCACCCCTCCGCAGAAATGGCCCACGGTGATCAAGCACCCAAAGACCGGGGAAGAGATCCTCTACATCTGCGAGGCGGGCACCGAGACGATCGAGGATCGCGAGGGCAACCTCTTGGACTCGGCGCTGCTTCGACAGCTCCTGGATGCGTCGGGACAGCTCGATTCCGAGTACACCTCGCCGTTCATCCACACCCAGCACTACGAGGTGGGCGATATCGTCTTGTGGGACAACCGGGCTCTCGTTCACCGGGCGAAACATGGAACCGCCTCGGGAACGCTGACAACTCACCGTTTGACCATGTTGGATGGTCTTGAGACGCCGGGACTGGCGGCGTGAGCGGTGTCGCGGCAACCCTGTCGGTGCAGACGGGGTTGCCCTCGACGGGCATGGTTCCCATTGGGGAGGATGTGCTCAGCCGAGTGCTCGAGCCGTACTCGTACAAAGGGTGTCGCTACCTTACTGACGCGGAGTACGGGATCACCTCCGATGCCGTACACGCGCAGGGCAATTTCGGGATCAACGAGTCCGCGTACATTCGCAGCACCGGCCATTTCAATGCCGTGGAGTTGGTCCTGTGTTTCAACCAGCTCGCGTACAGTGCGTTCGCTCAAGGCGTTGTGAACGAGGATATTTGGGCATTCCGGGGCTGGTCGATCGACGATTACTGCCGGAACCAACTCGCCGGCATGCTGATCAAGAGCACATCATCGCGTTTCCGGAAGCTGGTCGATGCCCAGCGCTTCTCCGCTCGTCTGCAGGCACGCGACTTCCACATCGTCGAACGGTCGTGGCGATACCTCCAATTCCATAGCACCATCGAATTCTGGGATGAGAGTGGAGGATCGGCGACCGGCGAGTTTGAGATCGCGGTCCTCAATATCCCGTAATCCACTGACAGGAAGCACATTTAATCGCCATGCCTCAGCCATTGCCCATCGTGCTGGAACGGGTCTTCGAGCAGGCCCGTGCACAGCCGGCGACCATTGCGTTGCGCCGCTGCGACGGTACGAGCGCGTTGAGTTACGGAGAGCTCGTCGCGGCCGTCGAAGGGCTGGCGGCGGTCCTTCGTGACGCATCGGCAATTCGGGGATCCCGGGTCGTGGTCCTGTCAGACAACGGGCCCGAGACCTACCTCTCGGTATTGGCCTGTGCGCGTGTCGGAGCCATCGCGGTCATGGTGGACAACACCCTGCCCGTGGCGACCATCACTCGCTTCTGTCAGGTGACCGACCCGGATGCGATCCTGGTTGCCGCCACCGAGGGGCATATCCCGTTGCCCGAAGGTGCCCAGTCAATTCCGGTGATCGCGGTACCCGCGATCGCCGAGGCCAACGGCACCGCTGAGCTCCGAGATCCCGAAACAGCTCCGCTTCCAGGGCTAGGGGAGAACGACGCGGACGATCCACTGG
The DNA here is from genome assembly GCA_050701835.1 of Mycobacterium sp. GTDB lineage: Bacteria > Actinomycetota > Actinomycetes > Mycobacteriales > Mycobacteriaceae > Mycobacterium. Next base: position 3,907 of record JBOGDC010000026.1, read on the forward strand.
CGATGATCTTCACCAGTGGTACGACGGGTGAGCCGAAGGCCGTACTGCTGCCCAACCGCACATTCTTCGCGATTCCAGACATCTTGCGGGACGAGCGCCTGCGCTGGATCGATTGGGTCGCTGGAGAGACCACATACTCACCGCTGCCCGCGACGCACATCGGGGGACTCTGGTGGATCCTCAATGGTCTGATGCACGGTACGTCGTGCATCACCGGTGGTGAAGGCACGGCCTCGCTGGCTGCGATGCTGGCCGGAAACAAGGTCGCTACAGCATGTCTGGTGCCCACCCTGCTCACACGATTGGTATCCGAGCTGAAGTCCACCGGTGCGTCGATTCGGCCGTTGCGGTTGATCGCCTATGGCGGTTCGCGGGCGATCCCGGCCGACGTGCGCTTTATCGAGGCGGCCGGGGTACGCACGGCCCAGGTCTATGGGCTGAGCGAAACAGGATGTACCGCATTGTGTCTGCCGACCGATGACGAATCGATCTCCAGAATCGAGGAGGGCGCCGTCGGGCGTCCGTACCCGGGCGTACAGACATATCTGTCCGACGGTGAGGCCAGTGGGCCCACGCTCGGTGTCGCCTCTGCGTCATATGGCACGCTGTGGATCAAATCGCCGGCAAACATGTTGGGGTACTGGAAAAATCCTGATCGCACTCGCGAGGTCCTGGTCGACGGGTGGGTGAATACCGGAGATTTGGTAGAGCGTCGTGAGGATGGCTTCTTTTACATCAGGGGCCGATCATCGGAGATGATCATCTCCGGTGGCGTCAATGTTGTGCCCGACGAGGTCGACCGGATCGCCGAATGCGTTGCGGGCGTGCGTGAGGCGGCATGCTACGAGATACCGGATGAGGAGTTTGGGGCGCTGGTTGGACTGGCGGTGGTCCCTTCCGAGGCGCTCGACCGACCAGGATCGATTGAGCTCAAACAGCGCATCGCGGCTAACTATCGACGCGAATCCGAATCGATGGCCAGACCGTCGACCATCGCATTCGTCCCGGGTATTCCACGGACCAAGTCCGGCAAGGTCATGCGCTCGTCCTTGGCGGCGACGCTGAATGGAGCGTCGGCTGGTGTCTGAGGTGGCGAGGGAGCGGGTGCTCACGGCACTGTGTGAAGTGCTGTACGTCGCGGAGTCAGAGCTGTTCGATGGCGACGAGACCGACCTCCGGGACCTGGGACTGGACTCGGTGCGGTTTGTGCTCCTGATGAAACAGCTTGGTGTGAGCCGAGGATCAGAATTGCAAAAAAGCTTGGCGGGCAATCTGTCGATCGCGGGGTGGGTCCGCGTGCTGGGGCAGGCCGAACTGGATGGCGTCGCATGACGGTGGCTCTGGAACCGCGGGTGGATCGCGTCCCCCTGAGCAGGTCTCAGCAGAACATCTACAACGGCGCGCTGCAGGCCGACGATCCCGGGCTATATCTGATTGGGAAGAGTTACCGGTTCCACCCCCAGGACATGGCCGCTTTCTGGGCCGCGCTGGAAGCGACGATAGCCGGAAACCCGGTGCAGCTATGCGTCCTTGAGGCGAGGCAAGAAGCGGCGGGTTATCCGGATCTCGTACGACGGCTGGAGTTCGGTGACATCGTCCGCATCGCTTCAGACGACGAGGACCTCACGAACCGGTCCGAAGAGGAACTCGTGCGTTCGTGGTTCCCAGACCTCCACACCAAACCACTCCTGCGTTACACGGTGCGAACCGACGAAGAGGCCTTCGTGGTGGGTCTCGATATACAGGCACACCATCTCTTGCTCGACGGAGGAGCGGTGGGGGTGCTCGAGGGTGACCTGGCGCGTTATCTCACAGGCGGTGATGCGGTCGATATCCCTTGCATCAGTGCCGGTATGGCCAAACTCTCGGCGGCCCATGTCCGGGAGAGTGCCAAATCAGACGAGTCTTTGCGCCGTCTCGCCCGCGCCGTTCAGGACGAGCTTGCCGACGCGGCACAGCACGCCGGACAGGGCCCCATCGCCGAACACACTCCGGCGTCCGCGGCCAAAGGAATCCTGCGCGAGTCGACCACGCTCTCCGGCAAGGCGTTCGACGCGATCGTCGCCCTGTCCGAGGCTAAGCAGGTACCGCTGAACATCCTGGTGGCCGCGGCGGCTGTCGCGGTGGACGCCAGCCTGCGGCAGAGCACCGCGACCCTGCTGATTCACGCCGTGGACAATCGGTTCGGGGATCCCGACCTCGATGTTGCGACCTGCTTGGTCAATTCGATTGCGCACCCGGTTCGGTTCGCCGCGTTTGCGTCCGTGCACGATGTTGTACGAGCGCTCGATCGCGACTACGTCAAGGCATCACGCCGGCGGTGGCTCCGTGAAGAGCAGTACCGTCGAATGTATTTGGCGATCAACAGAACAGCTCATATCGAGGCGCTGACGTTCAACTTCATTCGTGAGACGTGTGCGCCTGCCTTACGACCGTTCTTGGTGGACGCACCGATTCCGACGGCCATCGGTCCGGTCGAGGGCATGACGGTGTCTTGCATCCTGAACGAGAACGATCGCACCCTCACCCTCTCCATCTGGCAACGAGCGGACATGGCTGAGGAAAGCGCGCATCGATGGATAGCCGAACGGATCGCCGCCGCGCTCGGATCGATGGACTCCCTGTGGGACAAGCCGATTGCGATGACCGTGAACGAATGGTTTGGGATCGGACCCGACGGTGCTCTCCGCCGAGGCGATGAATCCGTTCGAACCCCACGGCCACTGGCGCCCGCCTGGTTCGTGGACACCTCTGGCGGAGTGGCCAGTTTCCTGGCGCGCCGACCGTTCGTAGATTCGTGGATCGCGTGGCTGGTGCGCAGTGGTGCAAAGTCTGGCGACATCCTGGTATGCGTCGACGACGACACCGATAAGACTATTGATCTGTTGATCGCAAGCCACCTCGCCGGCTGCGGGTACAGCGTGTGTGACAGCGTGGAAGAGATTCCCCTGCGCAAGAATTCGATCGCTGCCTACACCGAAGGTGCGGCGGTACGAGACGTCGACGTCGCCGCGATCCCCCTCGCGACTGACGTGGATGACGAGCTACGTCAGCTCGTGGCCCAACGCATCGAACAGGTGGCGCGCGACATCGGGCTGGCTGCCAGAACTGCCTACGTCATGGCGACCTCGGGATCGACCGGAGAACCCAAGCTCGTGCCGATATCCCACGGCTCGTTGGCGATGTTCAGTGACGCCGTGCGGAGCGCTTACCGCTGGGCGGCGGACGACACCATCCTCCAATGTGCGCCGTTGACATCGGATATCAGCGTTGAGGAGATCTTTGGCGCCGCAGTCAGCGGAACCACGCTGGTCCGCTCCGCCGCGGTCAAGAGCGGTAACTTCGATGCGCTTCGCAGAGATATCGCCGACGGCCCGACACTGATCGATCTGCCGACCGCCGTGTGGCACCTAGTGTGCGAGGACTCGGATGCCCTGGTCGCGATCGCTGACTCGAACATCCGCCAGGTAGTCGTCGGCGGCGAAGCCATCCGACCCAGTGCTGTCGATAAGTGGATTAATTCCGGTGTATCTCAGCACATATCGCTGATCTCGAGCTACGGGCCGACCGAGACCACGGTTGTCGTCACCCAGCTGCCCATCATCAGCGACGGCCCCGATCATGGCATCGCTGGATGGCTGAGGTTGGGCAAGCCAGTCCTTCCGAACACGGTGTTCATCGCGTTTGGCGAAGTCGTCATCGTGGGGGACACCGTGTCGGCCGGATACCTCGGGACGGACAGCACGAGCTTCGGCGCGGTGACCACCACCGACGGGGTGACGCGGCGGGCATTCGCCACCGCCGACCGTGTGGAGTTCGATGAAGAGGAATTTCCCGTCTTCGCCGGGCGCCGGGATGCCATCGTGAAGATCTCCGGAAAGCGGGTGGACACCGCCGCGGTGATCCGTCGTATCGCCGAGGATGTCGCCGTCGTCGATGTCGGCGTCGGGGCGCACAACGGTGGACTGGCAGTGTGGTTCCAGACCGCATGCACCCGTGAAGGCTTGGAAGACAACGAGGTTGCCACCCGAATCGGCCGTGCTCTGGTGAGCCTCGGTGTCTCCTCGTTCTTCGTCGTCGGCGTACCTCGGATTCCGAGGAAGCCCAACGGAAAAATCGATAACGACAGTCTTCGATCCATGCCGCAATTCGTGGATGCCGTACCGGACGAAGCCGAGATCGGCGAGACAGCGGCGGGGCTCGCGCGGATCTGGAGCCGGCATCTGGGGCGGATGATTCACGCGGATTCTTCGCTGCTCGGTGCGGGGATCGGCTCGCTAGATCTCATCAAGATCCTTCCGGACACCCGCAAGTACCTCGGCCGGCAGCTTTCCATCCTGGACCTGATCAGTGCCGATAGCGCCGCCTACCTCGCTGCGGTGGGGGCGGCGGCAGAGGAACTCGCGGCGGTTGATACCGCGGACGAAATTGGGGCAGACCTAGAACGGCTGCTGATGACGCGTCCCGAGACGACGCTTCCTGATATGACCCTGCGCGCCAGAAGATCTCGGGACTGCCGTGATGGCTCAATCGTCGTGCTGGGTGCCTCGGGAATCGTCGGCACCGGATTCGCGCGTGCCGTACGCGACCTGAAACACGAAGGTGCACTGCCGTCTGAGGTGGTCTTGGTGACGAGATCGGAGCACTCCGACATCGGTCCCTGGTCGGCGCTCCGGGATGTCGACGGCGTCCGGATCCACAATGCCGGGCCATGTTTCGGTCCAGGAGCACTTGACGCACTACTGCGTGAGACGGGCGCACGAACCCTGATCAATTGCATTGGGAATACCAATATGTTGGCGCCCTACCGCGATATTCGGGATGCGAACGTGGAGTGGGTCTCTGCGGCCGTCCGGGCATGTGCGGCCGGTGGTGTGCGGCTGGTCCACATGTCGACGTATGTCGTCAACGCGTGTGCGGCCGCACCGCGAGTCACCGATCCGCGTGAAGCTCTCTACCCATACGCGGCCTCGAAGGCACTGGCCGAACTGGTGGTCGCCGGGTCGCCCGCCGAGCTCGATTTCACCCTCGTACGTCTGCCGCGGGTGCTGGGATCCGCTGATCAGTTGAGTGCCTCGGCGGACGTGCTGGTCTCGATCGTCGATGCGTGTATCGCATTGGGGGCGTGCCCTTCCGTGGCGCTGAGCGAAGAGGTCACCACCGGAGCCGACGCGGCGAAACGCATTCTCGGAATGCTGCAGGAGGCACCAGCACTGGGGCGCGGCATCACCGTCCTACGTGGTACGGAGGTGCCGTACACCGAGTTTCTCGGTGGATACGGCCTGCACGAAGTCGACCTCCGTGAGTGGAGGCGCCGGCTGGACCTCAGCGAGTGGGCCACCCGGAATCCGCGACGGTGGTCGGTGATCGACGCCTGGGCAGGCCTGGGGATGAAGCTCGGCTCCCGCACCTACGCGGAGTTCCTGTCCGATTACGCGACCATCGCGCTTGACGTGGGACCCGGTGCCGAGCTCGTTGCGGCGCCGGAATCGCTCCGAGATCTGCTGGAGCAAGGACGTTCTCGATGATCCAAACACAACTACAGGAAGGGAGCTCGCGATGAACCTCAATGTCGTTCCCGAAGGGTTGATGGCCGCCGGGGCCGCAGTGGAGGCCCTTACCGCACGACTTGCCGCCACGCATGCCGCCGCCGCCCCAGTGATCACTGCCGTGCTACCGCCGGCCGCCGATCCGGTGTCGATCCAGAATGCGGCGGTCTTCAGCGCGCACGCTGTCGAGCGCAACGGCGCGGCCGCTGGTGCCATGTCCGAGCTCGGCAGGGCCGGTGTCGGAGTGACCGAGGGTGCAGTCGGCTACACCGTCGGCGATATGCACGCTGCCGCAACGTATATGCCGTGGCTTGCGTGATGCCGAGAAATGAAAAATCAGAGAGTACAGAGAGTTAGGAGAGGATTTTATGAGTCTGCTTGACGCACACATCCCCGCTCTGGTGGCCGCTGAGGGCACCTTTGGCGCGAAGACCGCACTGATGCGTAGCACCATTTCGCAGGCCGAGCAGGC
>JBOGDC010000027.1:0-63855 GCA_050701835.1 Mycobacterium sp.
ACGTCCCCAGAAAAGAGGACGACCCTCGCCAGGGGGGGAGGAGGCGAGGGTCGTCGTGCTTCAGCCCCGGGGGGTCGGGCTGAGACACACTCGGCATAGCCGAGTAACCCCACTATACACACGAACCCAGCAGGGGTGGCAAGACAAATCAGCCGAAAAAGAGAAAGAAAGGCAACCCTTCTTCTGGGGTCACTGCGTTACCAGACTACCCCGGCTGAACTGCGACTTTCCAGATGGACGCAACGACACAGCCGGTGCGAACTATCCTCGGCCTGTGACCGATCACGCAACGGCACCCGGACCCTCCCCCTCGTTTGAGGACCGGGATGCCGCGGCCATCAGCCAACTCAGCAAGACCACGCCGGCGCCCAAGACGGCGGCCTTCTTCGACCTAGACAAGACAGTGATCGCGAAGTCGAGCACGCTCGCATTCAGCAAGCCCTTCTTTGATCAGGGCCTGATAAATAGACGCGCTGTCCTAAAATCGAGTTACGCGCAGTTCTTCTTCTTGCTGTCCGGCGCCGATCACGACCAGATGGACCGCATGCGCACGCACATCACCAACATGTGCATGGGCTGGGACGTCGAGCAGGTGAAGGCGATCGTGGCCGAGACACTGCATGACATCGTCGATCCGCTGGTGTTCGCCGAAGCCGCCGATCTGATCGCCGATCACAAGCTCTGCGGCCGCGACGTCGTGGTGGTCTCCGCGTCAGGTGAGGAGATCGTCGCGCCCATCGCGCGTGCCCTCGGAGCAACCCATGCCATGGCGACACGAATGGTCGTCGAAGACGGCAAGTACACCGGTGAGGTTGCCTTCTATTGCTATGGAGAAGGCAAGGTGGCGGCAATCCACGAGCTCGCTAAGCGCGAGGGCTATCCGCTGGAGCACTGCTACGCCTATTCCGACTCGATCACCGACCTCCCGATGCTGGAAACCGTCGGTCACCCGACAGCCGTCAACCCGGACAGGGCGCTGCGCAAGGAATCCATGGCCCGAGGATGGCCCGTGCTGACATTCTCTCGGCCCGTATCGCTGGGTGACCGGATACCGGTTCCCTCGGGCGCTGCGGCCGCCACCACCGCCGCCGTCGGCCTGAGCGCCATTGCTGCTGGGGCACTTACCTATTCATTGATCCGCAAGCTGCGACCGCGATAGTCAACACGTGTCACATTGGAAACGTACGTAACAATGTCATGACTGTAGGGTTTACCCCTTGATGTGACCGGCGTCTCAGTGTAGAAAGTAGGTACGGAAGCCTAGTAAGGCCAAGGTCGACCCGGAAGAGAAGGATCGACCTCCCGATCTGGGAGTCCCAGCACGGACCACGGCACCCACGCGGAGCACGCCGCGACAAGGGCAGAAGCGTTGTGGGCCTGCGTAATCGCGAACAGTGAAAGCTCATGAGACTTCTTGGGTGAAGTCCGAGTTAGAAGCGTCGTGAAAACGCCGAGGCCACCCACACAACCCACCTAGCACGCTTGGTAACCGGAGGATTCGTGCTAGCGGGCGACGAGCCGATTCAATCGGATCGTCGCCCGCTTTTATGCTCTGGTCAGCTCACAGCGGTATCGGCGATCGACGTCGCCTCTGCCGCTCCCGCCGTTAATGCCTGACAACAGAACACGATCCACGCGGCGACGGCCTCGGGCGTACCGTCCGCGAATGCGGAAGACAGCTCCCGATATCGCCCGGACTGACGCATCCACATCACCTCAGGGACGCCGAGTGCGTGCGGGTCCAGACCGCGTGACACCGTCACCAACCGCGATGCGGCGCGCGCAACGACACCGTCTGCGGATCCAAACGGATTCAGCGCCAACAACTCCCCATGCGCAACCGCCGCAAGAATCGGCGCGGACACCGAAGTTCCCCCCGAGATCAGCTGAGCCAACAGTTCCAGCCGGTCGGTGTCGACACCGGGGCGGGGACGACCGAGTGTGTCCTCGTCTGCCAAGCCAGTAGCAGCCAACACATGCAGACGAGCCACCGCCTGTAGCGGTGCGCGTGACCACACCGACGTCAGCTGCGCCAACGCATCGCCATCGAGGGCCTGCCCGACACGCAACGCGCCGGCCAGTACCGGATCATCGACCGCTCCATCGGCACTCAGCTTCATCGTGCCGCCGTCCAGTGCCGACGAAGACCTGGCGGCCCGCACCGCCGCCTCTGCCGCGGTTACCGGCCAGCCTCGCAGGTTGGCCCGGTGACGGTGAACCTTGCTCAGTGCGTCACGGGCGGCCTCGGCCGCTTCGGACACGCCCGGCAGAGCGGCCAACGGCGCAAGTGGATCAGTCATGGTCCATCAACGGTACTCAATGGCTCTTCACGCAAGCGCCTCATCGCAGCGCCTTACGCTCCTCACGCCGGATCCGCTGCTGCTCGGGGTCGGGCACCGGCACCGCCGCCAGCAGACGCTTGGTGTAGTCGTCGGTGGGTGCGGTCAACACCTGTGTATTCGAGCCGAATTCAGCGAGACGTCCATGATTGAGCACGGCGATACGGCTAGCCACCAGTTCAACCACCGCCAGGTCGTGGCTGATGAACAGGCAGGCAAACCCATGTTCACGCTGCAATTCGGCGAGGAGTTCCAGCACCCGCGCCTGCACCGAGACATCCAGCGCAGAGGTCGGTTCATCGGCGATCAACAACGTCGGCTCCAGCGCCAACGCCCGCGCAATGCCTACACGTTGGCGCTGCCCTCCGGAAAGCTGATGGGGAAAGCGGTTTCGCATAGTGGCAGATAATTGCACCTGTTCGAGCAGCATCTTGACTCTGTTCTCCCGTTGGGCGCGATCCATGCCGGTATGCAATGTCAACGGCTCGGCGATCGACTGCCCAATTGGCCACCGCGGATTGAGTGAGGATCCCGGGTCCTGGAACACCACGCCCACCTTGCTCCGGATATCCCGCAGCTGCTTGCGATTGGCTGTCGAAATATCCTGTCCAGCAACATAGATCGACCCCGAAGTGACCTTCAGCAGTCCGACCGCGGCACGACCGATGGTGGACTTTCCTGACCCCGATTCGCCGACCAGCCCCACCACCTCTCCCCTGCCAATCGCGAACGACACGTCATCGACGGCCCTGAAGCCGCCACCCGAGCCCGGATACTCGATGACGACGTTTTCCAGGATCAGCGCCAGATCGGTTGTCGGAAAAGAAGCTTCGTCGTCGTCGCCGAGAGTCGCGCCCAAATGTGGTACCGATGCCAGGAGTTGCTGCGTGTACGGCTGTGATGCCCGGTGGAAGATACTGTCCACATCCCCTTCCTCGACAACCTCGCCGTCCTTCATCACCATGATGCGGTCGGCCATATCCGCCACCACGCCCATATCGTGGGTAATGAGGATGATGCCGGCCTCGATGCGGTGTCGCAGATCCCGCATCAGGTCGAGGATCTCGGCCTGAACCGTCACATCGAGCGCCGTGGTGGGTTCATCAGCGATCAGCAGTCCGGGATCCAGCGCAAGGGCCTGCGCGATCATCGCGCGCTGACGCTGGCCACCGGAGAGCTGATGCGGGTAGTGCTTGATCCGCCGCTCCGGCTCGGGCATATCCACAAGCTCAAGCAATTCGACGGCACGGGCGTGGGCCTGTCTACGCGTCATCTTCTTGTGTGCCCGAACGGCTTCGGCGATCTGCCAGCCGATGGTGTACACGGGGTTCAGTGCCGTCATCGGCTCCTGGAAGATGACGGCAACATCCTTGCCACGCACCTCGCGCAGCTCGTCATTGGTGGCACCGAGGAGCTCGGTACCGTTGAGAGAGACGCTGCCGCGAACGCGTGCGCTCGCCGGTAGCAGCGCAGGAATGGCCATCGCGATGGTGGATTTTCCCGAGCCGGACTCGCCGACTATCGCGAGTACCTCGCCCTTGTCCACTCGCAGTGAGACACCCTTGACGGCGGACACCCATTGCTTGTCCACTTCGAAATCAACCGAGAGATTGGAGATTTCAAGCACTGAATCTACCGACACCTCCGCCTACCTCCTCCGCGGATCGAGGGCGTCCCGCAGGGCGTCGCCCACCATGATGAAGCCCAATACGGCGGACGACAGGAATAGCGCGGGAACGATGACCAGTCTGGGGGTGGAGGCGAAACGGGACTGCCCATCGTTGATCTGCAGCCCCCACGAAATCTCGGGTAACTCAAGTCCGATACCCATATAGGTCAGCGTGGCCTCGGCGGCGATAAAACCGCCCACGGCGATAGTGGCGTATACGAGTACCGGCGCCAACGCATTGGGCAGTATGTGTCGCACCAGGATTCGCCACGTCGGCGCCCCCAGGGCAATGGCCGCCTGCACGTAGTCACTCTGCTTGATGGTCATGACACTCGAACGCACCAGCCGCATCGACGTCATCCAGCCGAACACGATGAGTGCGCCGGCCACGCTCCAGACAGTGCGGTGACCGACCACCGATAGCAGGATCATCCCGCCCAGAATCGTTGGGATGCCATAGAAGATGTCGGTTGCCCGGGAGAGCATTGAGTCGGCAATCCCCCCGAAGTATCCCGCCAGTGCGCCGACGGTCACCCCGATGACGAGCACTCCCAACATCGCGATCAGCCCGATCGTGAGGGACACCCGCGCCCCGTAGACGACGTTGGCGTAGTAGTCGCAACCCTGCAGGTCGGTACCCAACCAATGCGCGGCGCTAATACCCTTGCGGGCTTGATACAGGTCGCACTCGCGCGGGTTCTTGCCGAAGGTGAAGAGCTGGGGGGCCAACGTCATCAGTACCAAAATCGTCAACAGGATCGAGCCGGTGATGAAGAAGCCACTGCGGCGCAGGTACTTCCACGCGTTACCCCACAGGTCCGCCTGCTCCACAAGAGTTTCGGCAGCAGCGTCGGGACCTGACACCGGGCCGGCGGCGCGGACAGGATCACTCATAACGAATCCTCGGGTCCAGCATCGCGTACAGCACGTCCACGACGAGATTGAAGAAGATATAGAAGAACACGATCAGCGTCAGGATGCTCACCACAACGGCACCCTCCTGGTTTCGCACGGCGTCGAACGTGGCGCGGCCCAGTCCCGGAATGTTGAACACAGACTCGGTGACGACGGCGCCCGCGAGCAGGGCCCCCACGTCGGCGCCGATGAACGTCACGACGGGAATCAGGCTGTTACGCAAAGTGTGCCGCAGCAGAATACGCGATTCGGAAATGCCCTTGGCGCGTGCGGTGCGGACGAAATCTGCATCCATCGTCTCGAGCATCGAGGTCCGGGTAAGACGAGCGACGTAGGCCATCGAGAGCGCCGCCAACACCAGCCCCGGCAGCAGGAAGCTGTACCACCCGTCGCGGATTCCGGCGATAGGAAACCAGCCGAGTTTGAAACCGAACAGATATTGCGCCAGGAAGCCGAGCACGAACACCGGCATCGACACCAGCAGAGTCGTCGTGACGAGAACGAGATTGTCGTAGAACGATCCTCGGCGTACTGCACACAGCACCCCTGCGGTGATCCCGATGATCGTCTCGAAGGCCACGGCGACCACCGTGAGCCGCACGGTTACCGGTAGGCGTTGCGAGATGGTGTGTGCAACAGGGCGTTCCTGAAAGTCAGTGCCGAAGTCCCCATGTAGGAAGCCCACGATGTACTTGCCGTACCGCACCAAGAACGGATCGTTGAGGTGAAAGCGTTCACGTAGCTGGGCCATCACTTCCGGAGTGAATGGGCGATCACCCGCCAATGCACGAATGGGGTCGCCCGGAAGCGCGTACACCATGCTGTAGATGAGCAACGAGGTTCCGATGAGGACCGGAATGGCCAGCAGCAGTCGTTTCACAATGTACCGGAACATGCCGGAGTTCTTCCAGAGCAGCCGGATATCGAAGACTCTGGCTGTCATTGGACGACTTCCACATCGGCATACTCGATGCAGTCTTGGATGCCGATCTTGACGTTGCTCACTCGCTTGGAATGCACCGCCTGGTTGACCTCATAGAACAGCGGCGCGGCTGGAAGGTCCTTGAACAACAGGTCTTCTGCCTTCTGATATGCCTTGGTAGCGAGTTCCACGGTTGGTTCGTTGTTGCCCTGCCGAAGCAGCTGATCGAAGGCCGGATTGCTGTAGAAAACGTAATTGGATCCGCCGGGAGGCAGCGCCGCCGTGCCATACAACGATTCCAGAAAGTTGTAGATCGACGGGTAATCCATCACCCACCCGGACCGGAACGGTCCCGTCATTCCCTTGCCGTCTTGTAGCGGCAAGAACTGCGACCACGGCAGGCTCTTGAGGGCGTAGGGCACTTTCAGGTTGGACTGCAACTGATTTCCGATGGCTTGCATCCACGCCAGCGCTCCGGTGCTGGAAGAGCTGTACCACAGTTCGATCGGCTTGCTGCGATCGAAATGGGCGTCATCGAGCAACTTGTTGGCCTCGTCAACGTGCAGCTCGCAGAGTTTTCCGCATGCACCCTTACGGTACCCGTACACGACCGACGAGGCGTACGAGGTGGCCGGTGTGCGGGTGCCCGAGAAGATCACCTGGGTGATCGCTTCACGGTCGATGGCCATTGAAATTGCCTGCCGTACACGTACATCGGTGTATCGGGGGTCGTACATCGGGAATCCCAGCGAGGTGATGTCCGCGCGAGGCCGCTCCAGAAACGCCGACCCGAATTCGGCCTTGGCGTTTTCATAGGCGGCGTCGGGAAGGTCTAGCTGGATGTCGAGAGCACCGGCCTGCATATCGGTATATGCGGTCAGGCCTTCGGTGTACACGCGCCAGATCAGACCCTTGGCCTTCGCCTTCTTTGGCCCAGCATATTGGTCATAACGGCTCAGCGTGAACCCGACACCACGCGTCCAATCACCATCCGCCTTGAACGGACCGTTGCCGATGGGGTGCACGCCAAACTTGGCCGGGTCCTGATAAAACACCTTGGGCAATGGCAGAAATGCGGTGTAGCCCAACGTCATTGGATAGATCGCAAACGGCGTGTTGAGCCGGACCGTGAAGGTACGGTCGTCCACGACATGCAGCCCGCGCATCTGCGTGGCACGCGGGGGGATTTTGTTCTTCGGATCTCCCTGAAGCTCGTCGAATCCGTCGACATTGGCCAGGAAGCTCGACGATCCCTGGGCGTTGGTGCTTAAGGCCGTGTAATTCCACGCGTCCACGTATGACTGCGCAGTCACCGGCTCACCGTTGTGAAATGTCCAGCCGGGCTTGATTTTTATCGTCCAATTGATGTTGTCATGGCTCGTGATCGATTCGGCGACGCCGGTGTACTCGACCGCGGCGGTGTCATTGTTGAACTCGACCAGCGCAGTGAACAGCGAGCGCAGGATGCGGCCGCCCTGATTCTCGGTGGTGTTTCCCGGCACGAGCGTGTGCTCGGGCTCGGTGATGTACATGCTGAAGTAGCCCGGGGGTGCCGGGGTCACGAGGTCACCGCAACCGGCGGGCAGGAGCGCGGCAGCGACGATGAGCACCGCGGCGGCAAGCCTGCGAAGCATCATCGTCACCGGTATCCTTATGGGGTTGAGGCGGGTAGCTGAATAGGTAGGACGAACCATAGGCGGGTAACGCGTCCATGTCTCTCCACCGACACGCCCGTTCGCTGGATCTGGATGCCCGATCTAAATACTTCTCGGTAACCGGGGGCGCCCACTAGGCTTTCCCCCGGACCTGTCCAGGGCAGAAAGGCCAGATCAGATGACCGAAATCAGCACCGAACCGGACAGCTATCCGCCGTCGCCGGAGTTCGTGGCGACAGCGAACGCGACCGCCGACTTGTATCAGGCGGCCGAGGAGGATCGGCTCGGGTTCTGGGCACAACAGGCCGGTCGCCTGCATTGGCACGAGCCCTTCAACGAGGTCCTCGACTGGTCCGATGCGCCGTTCGCGAAGTGGTTCGTCGACGGCAAGCTCAACGTCGCGTACAACTGCGTCGACCGGCACGTCGAAGCGGGTAACGGTGATCGTATCGCCATCCACTGGGAGGGCGAACCCGGTGACACCCGCACCATCACCTACGCCGACCTGCTCGCACAGGTCAGTCAGACCGCCAACTACCTGACCGAACTCGGTGTGGTTTCCGGTGACCGGGTAGCCATTTACATGCCGATGCTGCCCGAGGCAATCGTGGCAATGCTGGCCTGCGCGCGGCTCGGCCTGATGCATTCGGTGGTGTTCGCCGGGTTCTCGGCCGCCGCTCTGCGGGCGCGAATCGATGACGCCCAAGCCAAGCTGGTGATCACCTCCGACGGCCAGTGGCGCCGTGGTACCGCCGCTCCGTTGAAGGCCGCCGTCGACGAGGCCCTGGGTGGCGAGCCAAGCTCGGTCGAACATGTGCTGGTGGTGCGCCGCACGGACATTCCTGTCGAGTGGACCGCGGGACGCGACCTCTGGTGGCATGAGACGGTATCAACCGCCCCCACCACTCACACTCCACAAGCCTTCGACTCCGAGCATCCGCTGTTCCTGCTGTACACCTCGGGAACCACCGGCAAGCCCAAGGGCATCGTGCACACCTCGGGCGGCTTCTTGACGCAGACCTCGTATACGCATTTCAACATCTTCGATATCAAGCCCGAGACCGACGTGTACTGGTGCACAGCCGATATCGGCTGGGTCACCGGCCACACCTACATCGTGTACGGGCCGCTCTCCAACGGTGCCACTCAAGTGGTGTACGAGGGCACACCTACCTCACCGAATGAACACCGGCATTTCGAGATCATCGAAAAGTATGGCGTCACCATCTATTACATCGCCCCTACGCTGGTGCGGACGTTCATGAAGTGGGGCCGCGAGATCCCACTCGCCCACGATCTGTCGAGCCTGCGACTACTCGGCAGCGTCGGCGAACCGATCAACCCGGAGGCGTGGCGTTGGTACCACGAGGTCATCGGAGGTAATCGCACCCCGATCGTGGATACCTGGTGGCAGACCGAGACCGGCTCGGCGATGATCTCCCCGCTGCCCGGGGTTACCGACGCCAAACCGGGTTCCGCGATGCGCGCCCTGCCCGGCATCTCCGCGAAAATCGTTGATGACGACGGGAATCGACTGGAACCCGCACACGGTGATGAGCCGGTCACGGGATACCTGGTGCTGGATCAGCCGTGGCCATCGATGCTGCGCGGCATCTGGGGCGACCCCGAGCGTTTCAAGGAGACCTACTGGTCTCGCTACGCCGACCGAGGCTGGTATTTCGCCGGTGACGGCGCACGCTACGACGCCGACGGCGCCATCTGGGTGCTCGGTCGCATCGACGACGTCATGAATATCTCCGGTCACCGGATCTCCACCGCCGAGGTGGAATCCGCGCTCGTCGGACACGACGGTGTGGCCGAGGCCGCCGTCGTCGGCGCCTCCGATGAGACGACGGGTCAGGCCATCGTGGCGTTCGTGATCCTCAAGGCCAGCAGCACCCTCGGCGGTGATGAGCTCGTCTCACACCTGAAAGCACAGGTGTCCAAGGAGATCTCACCCATCGCCAAACCGCGTGAGATTCACGTGGTGCCCGAGTTGCCCAAGACCCGAAGCGGCAAGATCATGCGACGGCTGCTCCGGGACGTGGCCGAGGGACGCGAACTGGGCGATACGTCGACATTGGTCGACCCCAGCGTCTTCGAAGCGATTAGGGCCAGTAAGTAGCGCCGTCAGCCGACCGGGGTGAAACCCACTCCGGCGGTGCGGTTTTTGGCGTTGATATCGGACAGCACGGTGTTGATCGAGTACGTGGTGGTCGGGGTGTGCAACGGGATGTACTTGACGACGCACACCGGGAGTTTGGTGGCCGCGCCGTGAATCATGCCCACCAGCTGTCCGTTGACGGTGACCGGCGCCCCCGAGTCACCCGGCTGTCCGCAGACCTGGTTGATGAAGGTGCCGGGCTCCGCCCCGGCTCCGAACGTCACACCGCATGAGTTGCCGGTGGTGCGCCCTAGTTTGCAGGCGATATCGCCGGGCTGCGGGTCCGGCCCGATTCCGGTAATCGCGAATCCCTTGTAGGTGGAGACCGGGCTGACCTTCTCCGGATCGAACTGGATGGTGGCGTAGTCGTACTGCTCGTTGCCGTTCACGAACTTTCCGAGCACACCCTTTTTGGGAAAGTCCTCCGACACCACCTGTGAGCCGGCACCGCCGCAGTGGGCCGAGGTGAAGCCCACCAGATTGCCCTTGTTGTCGTGGCCAATGGTTGTCAGCGTGCATAAGGTGTCGCCGTTGATGATCAGCCCGGCGCCACCGCCCATCGGCACCTTGTCATCGGCACCGGCAGCAGGAGCCGCGGCCGCCGGGATCGCACCCGCGACCAGGCCGAACAGCATCGTCAGGACCGTCAATCCGTAACGCACATGGCGCCCAGGTGACCTCATCACTGCAGCCTCTCTAATACCGGCCGCATCTCTCCCCCGTCGGCCATGCTTACTGTCATTCTAATCAATATTCACACTGGTCACTTCTGTCACAGACCTACCAATTCGGTAACAGCCCGGCACGCCCCCCGGGCGCTGAGCGCGCCTTTTTGCACCGAAATCGCAGATGGTCTACCCGGCGTGGCAACATAGGCCGCACACATCACACCGGAACCCGCAAGGGACACGGAGGGAGCAGAGTGAGCAGCCCTGGAAGCCGCAACTACCGCACGGACAGCAATGGTGTTCCGATCACCGTCGCCGCCATCCCCCTGTCCGATCCTCATGCCACCGGCACCGGCGAACCGACCATCGGCAATCTGGTCCGAGACGCCACCACTCAGGTTTCCGCCTTGGTGCGTGCCGAAGTGGAACTCGCTCGCGTCGAGGTAGTGCGCGACGTCAAGAAGGGTCTGGCCGGCAGCGTTTTCTTTATCGCGGCACTCGTCGTGCTGTTCTACTCGACTTTCTTCTTCTTCTTTTTCGCCGCCGAGGTGCTCAAGATCTGGCTGCCTGCCTGGGCGGCCTACCTGATCGTCTTTGCCGCAATGGTGTTCGTCGCGATCCTCGCGGTACTGATCGGCTATCTCCAGGTCAGACGAATCCGAGGACCACGCCAAACCATCGAGAGCGTCAAGGAAACACGAACGGTCTTCGCACGAGACGACGAGTCGCCCGCGTTGGCCAAATCGGCCAAGCCGACAGACCCGTCGGGCTGGTAACCGGGGACAGGGCCGTCAGTGCTGTTTGACCAGACGGCCCGCCACCCCGATCCCTCCGTGGTTCGCATTGTCGGGCCATGGCGTCATTTCGACGTGCACGCCAACGGGATTCGGTTTCACGTGGTGGAGGCCGAATCACCCAACGCGCAGGCCGTGCCCGCCACCAGCAGGCCGCTCGTCTTACTGCTGCACGGATTCGGGTCCTTCTGGTGGTCATGGCGTCATCAGCTCCGCGAGCTGACGGATGCCCGGGTGGTCGCGGTTGATCTGCGCGGCTACGGCGGCAGCGACAAGCCCCCGCGCGGATACGACGGATGGACCCTGGCCGGAGACACCGCTGGGTTAATCCGCGCACTGGGACACACCTCGGCCACGCTCGTCGGGCATGCCGAGGGCGGGCTGGTCTGCTGGGCCACCGCCAACCTGCATCCACGCCTCGTGGACGCCATCGCGGTAATCAGCTCACCGCATCCGATCGCTTTGCGCACCTCCACATTCCGACGAACCGGACAGGGCGGGGCACTCCTGCCCTCACTGCTGCGCTACCAGGTGCCGATCCTCCCCGAACGCACCTTGACGCGTCATCGCGGCGCCGAGCTGGAACGTCTGGTCCGCTCACGGGCCGGCGCCCAGTGGGCCGCCACCGACGATTTCGCGGAGACCATCAACCAGCTGCGTACGGCAATCGCCATACCCGGCGTGGCCCACTGCGGACTGGAATACCAACGATGGGCGGTACGCAGCCAGTTGCGCAGCGAAGGTTGGCGATTCATGCGTTCGATGGATCGCAAGCTGACCGTGCCGGTGCTCCACATGCGCGGCGACGCCGACCCCTATGTGCTCGCCGACCCGGTGCACCGCTCGCTGCCGTACGCACCCAACGGGCAGTTCGTATCGCTACCTGGGGTCGGCCACTACGGCCACGAGGAAGATCCCGCCATCGCCACCGAACACCTACGGAGCTTTATTGGGCGCCGGTGACTGTGACCCGTTGACGGGCTGCTCCGGCGACTTGTTGGCCTCTGGCGCGGAAATGCAGCTGCCGGTGCCCACGGGCGCGTCAAGCCCCGCCTTGGCGAGCTGATCCTTGACCTGCTTGGCGGTGAGCGCGAATCCGGTGTCATCATCGTCAACGGCGGCCCCGAAGACCACACCGAGCACGCGGCCTTCCGTATCGATCAACGGACCACCCGAATTGCCCTGCAGCACCGCACCCCTGATGGTGTACACCTCGCGGGTGACCGTGGTGGACCGGTAGATATCGGGCCCGTTCAGCTCGATGACTTCCCGGACCCGAGAGGGCGTGGCCGTGTAGTTTCCGCCGCCCGGATAGCCCAGCACGATGGCGTCGTCACCGGTCTTGGCGGGCGTAGGTGCGAAAGCCAGCGGCGCCGCGGGCATATCGGGTACCGCGAGGATCGAAATATCGGCACTCGGGTCGTAGGCAACGACAGTGGCCTCGAAGGTCTGCCCTGCCGATTCGACGGTGACGCTGTTCGTCCCTGCGACGACGTGTGCGTTCGACATCACTCGGTGCGGGGCGATAACGAATCCGGTTCCCTCGAGCGCCTTTTGGCAGCTGCGGGCCACACCCTTGATCTTGACGACGCTCGGCTCGGCTCCGCGCACCACTGGCCCGGCAGCCAGTGTGGAGTCGGGTGCATCCACTGCGGCGATCGGCGTCTTACCGAAGGGCTGCAACACGCTGGGCAGCCCGGAGGTGTCCAGCAGCTTCGACAGGTCGTTAGGGACCTTGCGGAGCTGGTCCGGGGCGAACCGGTCGACCTGGCTGAGCACCTTCGATTCACGTGCTGCCGCAGAGATATTCGGCTGATTGGAGCTCTGCATCGGGATAGACAGCAGCCACGCGGCCACCAGTACGGCGATCACCTGCAGCGCCACTCCCACCACCGAATCGGCGGCGCGCAATGCCCGGTTCTTGATGGCCCCGCGCATGGCCCGGCCGAGAACCACGCCCGCGACCTCGCCGATGACCACCAGCGCGAGGATCAGAATCAGCGAGGCGAACAGCTTGGTGCGCTCGCCATCGAGATTGCGCACCACATGCGGAGCCAACA
Source organism: Mycobacterium sp. (assembly GCA_050701835.1). GTDB lineage: Bacteria > Actinomycetota > Actinomycetes > Mycobacteriales > Mycobacteriaceae > Mycobacterium. Next base: position 13,187 of record JBOGDC010000027.1, read on the forward strand.
TGATCCCCGCGACCGCACCCAGGATCACACCGACGAAGGACATGAGAGAACCCAGTGCACCGGAACGCCATCCGGATACCGCGGCGATGAAGGCAACGGCGACCACACCGATATCAAGCCACTGCGACGGATTCAGATTCATACCGAACCTCCCAGGTGCTCAGCTAGCAGCTCATCAAGATCACGAAGGTTACGAGTGTCCCACGGTTGCGCCCAACCGGATACCTCCAGCACGGCCGAGATGATCTGCCCGGTAAACCCCCACACCAGCATCCCCGGCAGCAAAAAAGCGGGTCCGCTGTAACGGAGACCAAATGTCTTCTTACTCACCATGATCCGATTCGCCGGATCGACGAGATCGCCGATCTTGACTCGTGATACCTCGGCTGTCTCCCCTGGGTCAACGGCGAGTACCGGACCGGGATCTGACGAGTAGGCCAGCACCGGTGAAACATGGAAGCCGGACGGCGGAATGAACAGTGAGTCCATCACGGTCAGCGGCTGCACGCGTTCGGGGTCCAACCCGGTCTCCTCGTGGGCCTCACGCAATGCCGTGCCCACCGGTCCTCCGTCCCCGGGGTCCGTGGCGCCGCCCGGAAACGACACCTGACCGCTGTGTTGGCGCAAGGTGGACGCGCGCACCGTCAGCAGCAGATCGGCGTCGGCCGGGTCGGTCACGGTCCCATCGGCGGACACCAGGACCAATACCGCGGCAGGCCTGCCCGAAGATTGAAATTTGCGCGCCTGCAGCAGGGCCTTCATCGCGGGGTGCACACCGCGGCCGTAGATGTCCTTGACCCCTGCGGCGTTGTCCACCAACGTCCGCATCCAGTCCGGTGCCGCACTGGGCGCCAAAGCAGCTGTAATCGACCCTCTTCGCGCAAGCGGCTCATCGGAAGTCACTGTCTAGACCCTCACTCCCAATGCCTGCTGCACCTCGGCACCGATCTCGTCCGCCGAAGTGAAGGGACGCGGTAGCACGCGGGCAACGCTACCGTCCGCACGAATCAAAACGGTCGTGGGCACGACATTCGGGGTCCTCAGTGCGGCCGCGATGAGCCGGGCACCGTCCTGCAGCATCGGCAGCCTGACATGGAGCTCGGCCAGCTTGGCCAATCCGGCCGCCTCATTCTCGTCTTGGTGCACGGTGACGACGGTGAGCTTGTCGCCGGCTCGGCGCTGCAGTTCGGCCATGGCCGGAAGTTCGTCGGCACAGGGTCCACACCAGTAGGCCCACAGGTTGAGCACCACCTGACGGCCGGCCAGCGACGGTCCGACCTGCAGCCTGGATCCATCCCCGGCGCATTCCAGGGAAATCGTGGCCAGTGCCGGTGGACCAGCAGCCGGGCCATCTGCCCTTGGACAGGGTGGTAGTTGCGCCTGACGGCGCACCTCCGCGAGCGCCTCCGGGGTATCGGCCTCCCGGTGTTCCCGGACCGCAACGGGATCCTGATCGGTGGCGCTGACCGGCGCCCGGCGCTGATCCCGTTGTTGCAACAGCATGGCCGCGATCAGTGCCGCGACCAGCAGCACTCCCACCAGCGTCCACCGTGCCCCCGTGTTGAGCCGAACCACGTCACAACCCGGCTAGGGCCAGCAGATGTTCGGTTTCCGGGCCCTTCACCAGCGGTGCGGCCAGCTCTGGATCTGTGGGGCCCAGCCCATAGGAAGGGCAGTCCTTGGCCAGCACACAGACCCCGCAGGCCGGCTTGCGGGCATGGCACACTCGCCGCCCGTGGAAGATCACCCGGTGGCTCAGCAGGGTCCATTCCTTGCGCTCGATGAGCGCACCGACGATGTGCTCGACCTTGACCGGATCTTCTTCCTCGGTCCACCGCCAGCGACGTACCAGTCGGCCGAAATGCGTGTCGACGGTGATGCCCGGAATGTCAAAGGCATTGCCCAGAACAACGTTTGCGGTCTTGCGTCCGACGCCCGGAAGGGTGACCAGATCCTTGAGCCGCGGCGGCACCTCGCCGCCGTACCGTTCCACCAACTGTGTGCCCAGGCCGATTATCGAGTTCGTCTTGTTCCGGTAGAAGCCGGTAGTGCGGATCATTTCTTCGAGTTCGGTTCTGTTGGCCCCGGCGTAGTCCTCCGCGGTGCGGTACTTGGCGAACAATGCCGGCGTCACCATGTTGACGCGCACGTCGGTGCATTGGGCCGAAAGGATGGTGGCGACCGCCAGCTCCAGCGGGTTAGTGAAGTCAAGCTCGCAATAGACATGCGGAAATACTTGCGCCAGAGTGCGATTCATCCGCCGAGCGCGGCGGACCAGTCCCGTGTGCGTTTCAGTTTTCCAGGCCTTGGAGGCAGCAGTCGCCTTCACTGCCGACTTCGCCCTGGGCTTGGCGGCTGATCCGGTCGCTGACACAAGGCCAGGGTAGCGGGCGGCGGGGATGTGGCAGGGGCAGGCATCTCCGCCTTTACCTCGCTGCGCAGGACAAACCGGTTTTTTTTCGTGACCTCGCCGAGATCTTGGACGTGTTTACTTCAACCCGTGTCGGGCCTATTCGGGTTATTGGTACCCGGTCTTCTCATGCTTGCCAGCCTTGGGCTGGGGAAGCTGGAGGCCGGGTTGATGCGGCATACCTTGCAACCGAGCGAGGTCGCCGATTTCCTGGACCAAGCGAGTCCATCGGATATGAAACGCCTCGCGCGCGACGGCATGCCGTCGGCCATCGAGGGTTTGCACCGCCGTCAACTGCAACGCATCGAACCGTCGTTGGAGGCCGTTTACGAAGCGACCACAAACGGCTACCACCAGCCACGAATCAACGGATCAACGATGAGCCGCCCCCGCGAAGAGGGCCCGGTGACGTTGCGGTCCCGGCATTCGGTGGTCGATTCACTGCGTGCCGGTGGCGCAGCGGTGTAGCTTGGATCACGTTCTTTGGCGACCTGACCTCTAGACTCATGTCGAGGTGAGCAGGCGCAAGCATGACCAACGAATCTGGATAAGGGGCAAACGTGGACGAGATCCTGGCGAGGGCCGGAATCTTCCAGGGTGTCGAACCGACCGCCGTCTCGGCGCTGACCAAGCAGCTGCAACCGGTTGACTTTCCGCGTGGACACACAGTGTTCGCCGAAGGCGAGCCTGGCGACCGCCTGTACATCATCATCACCGGCAAGGTGAAGATCGGGCGCCGGTCACCGGATGGCCGCGAGAACCTGCTGACGATCATGGGACCGTCGGACATGTTCGGTGAGCTATCAATCTTCGACCCGGGCCCGCGGACTTCCAGCGCGACCACCATCACCGAGGTGCGCGCGGTATCGATGGACCGGGACGCATTGCGCGCCTGGATCGCCGACCGTCCGGAGATCGCCGAGCAGCTACTGCGCGTGCTGGCTCGTCGCCTGCGCCGCACCAACAACAATCTCGCCGATTTGATCTTCACCGACGTGCCCGGCCGAGTGGCCAAGCAGCTGCTGCAGCTGGCCCAGCGGTTCGGCACCCAGGAGGGCGGCGCGCTGCGCGTGACGCACGACCTGACGCAGGAAGAGATCGCTCAGCTGGTGGGTGCTTCCCGCGAGACCGTGAACAAGGCGTTGGCCGACTTCGCGCATCGCGGCTGGATCCGGCTGGAGGGCAAGAGCGTCCTGATCTCGGATTCCGAGCGTCTGGCTCGTCGAGCTCGCTAGTTTCTCTGTTCGCCGAGATGACATCTATGCGGGTGAATTGGGCTCAAATACCTGCATGAGTGTCATCTCAACGCGCTGAAGGCCACTACCGCGACACACACCAGCGTCAGTACCGCGCCGGCCTGTTGAATCCGGCTGAGCCTCTCGTGCAGAACCACCCGCGCGATGAGCACCGTCACCACGGGGTACAGCGAGGACAGCACCGCCGCCACACCGAGGCTCCCGTGCCCAGAGGCGTAGGTGAACAACAGGATCGCCGAGGTATCGAGCACACCGGCCAACGGCACCACCCCGAAGGGCGGGCGCAGGTTCTCCCGCAGGCGCTTCCAGCTGAACGCCCCGAGCACGAGGATCAGCGCGACCTCGGTGGCACGCGAGACGACCACCGCCTCGACCGGGTGAGATCTGCCGGCCTCGGCGAGCAGGATCATGCAGACCCCGAACATCACCGTGCAGAAGAACGACCACAGGAGTACCTGTCGTCCGGGGCGCCGACCGTCCAGACCTTGTGAGGCCGAGGCCAACATGACACCGATCAACGTGCCGGCCAATCCCAGATAGGTCAGCCCCGTGAGTGACTGCCCGATCATCGCGCCCCAGATCACCGGCACGACCGCACCCACCGCGGCGATCGGCGACACCACGCCCATCGGCCCTATGGCAAGGGCGCGGTACAAGGCGTATAGCGCGGTGAAAGCTGCCGGGCCGGAAAGCATTCCGAGCATTGTGCGGCCATCGAAATGCGTCGACGAGGTGACTAGGGCGACAAGGCCCACCACCGCCAGTCCGACGGGGCGGCTCAGCGCCAGCACCGCGAGCGTCGATCGCTTCTTGCTCGCGTGCCCGCCGATGAAGTCGCTAACACCCCAGCTCAACGAACCCGTGAGGGCAAGGGGAATCGAGTTCACTTACGGACGCAGGTAGTCCAGCTGCGCTTGCACCGACCATTCGGCGGCGCCCCACAGCGACGGGTCCACGTCGGTGTAGACGTATTCGACCACTTGCCGAGCCGAGGCATCCTCGCCCAGCGCGGCCAGCGCTCCACGCACCTGTTCGAGACGCTGCTCGCGGTGGGCCAGGTATTCGGCCGATACCGCGGACAGATCACCCAGCTCCGGACCGTGGCCGGGCAGCACCGCCCGCTTACCAAGTCCCTCAAGTCGTTTCAGCGATTCCAGGTAGTCGCCGAGACCACCGCCGTCCGTCGCGATGACCGTCGTGCCCCGACCGAGGATGGTGTCGGCGGTCAACACCGCGTCATCGAGAACGAAGGACACCGAATCGTCGCTGTGCCCAGGGGTCGCCAACACCGAGATCGACAATCCCGCGACATCAATGCGCTCACCGTCGGTCAGCGCCACCGAGTCCCCGCGCAGCCACGCCGGGTCGGCGGCGCGCACCGGGGCGCCGGTCAGCTCGACCAGCCGGTCAACACCACCGGTGTGATCGAAATGCCGATGGCTGACCAGCACCAAGGCCACCTTGCCGATTTTCGCGAGCTCCTCGACGTGCACATCGGGGTCACCCGCCACAACACCCGGGCCTGGGTCCACGATGACGATCTCGTCGCTTCCCGGCGCCCGCAGCACCCAGGTGTTGGTGCCTTCCAGTGTCATCATCCCCGGGTTGTTGGCCAGTAGCACCGAGGCGGTTTCGGTGACCGGTCTCAGCTGCCCGTAGGCGGGATGCATTAAGCGGAGACCCCCGCCCGGACTTCCACCATGATCTCCACCTCCACCGGGGCGTTGATCGGCAGTTCCGCGACACCCACGGCCGAGCGCGCGTGCTTGCCGGCATCACCGAACACCTCACCGAGGAGTTCGGACGCACCGTTCACCACACCGGGCTGTCCGGTGAATCCGGGCGCCGAGGCCACGAATCCGACGACCTTGACCACCTTGACGACGTTGTTGATTCCGACGAGGGCGTCGACCGCGGCCAGTGCATTGAGGGCACAGATGCGCGCGAGCGCCTTCGCTTCCTCCGGGGTGACGTCGGTGCCCACCTTTCCGGCGGTCTCCAGGGTTCCGTTGACTATCGGCACCTGGCCGGAGGTGTAGACGTGGTGGCCGCTTTGCACCGCGGGTTGGTAGGCGGCGATCGGTGCGACGACGGCGGGGAGCTCGATTCCGAGCTCAGCCAGCCGTGCGCTAGGAGTGCTCATTTCGCTCTCTTCAGGTACGCGACGTGCTGTTCACCGGTGGGTCCGGGGAGCACGCTCACCAGCTCCCAGCCGTCGGTTCCCCATTGGTCGAGGATCTGCTTGGTGGCGTGTGTCAACAGCGGGACGGTGGCGTACTCCCACGCGGTTCGTTCGGTCATACCCTCACCCTAGAGCGAGCACAGACGTTCGCGGTTGGCAGTCGATGGCGGACAGTTAGCATGCGTGCGTGGTCAACACTTCCCCTGACAACGGCGCAGGGACTCCAGCCGACTCCTGGCCCGCACGAGTTGCGAATGCACGATTGCATTTTGTGACAGGTAAAGGTGGAACCGGAAAGTCCACCATTGCCGCGGCGCTGGCCCTCGCTCTGGCGGCGGGCGGGCGCAAAGTGCTGCTGGTCGAGGTCGAGAACCGTCAGGGCATCGCCCAGCTTTTCGACGTTCCGCCGCTGGCGCCCAAGGAACTCAAGATCGCTACCGCCGAGGGCGGCGGGGTGGTCAATGCCCTCGCGATCGAGATCGAGACGGCGTTCATGGAATACCTCGACATGTTCTACAACCTGGGTTTGGCCGGGCGCGCGATGAAGCGGATCGGTGCCATCGAGTTCGCGACCACCATCGCGCCGGGTCTGCGTGATGTCATCCTGACCGGAAAGATCAAGGAGTGCATCGTCCGGGTCGACAAGTCCGGACGGCATGTATACGACGCCGTCGTGGTCGATGCCCCGCCCACCGGCCGGATTGCGCGCTTCCTCGATGTGACGTCGGCCCTCTCCGATATCGCCAAGGGCGGACCGATTCACTCGCAGTCCGAGGGTGTGCGCAGGTTGTTGCACTCGGACCAGACGGCCATCCACTTGGTCACCCTGCTGGAGGCGCTGCCCATGCAGGAGACCGCCGAGGCCATCGCCGAACTGAGCGCAATGGGCATGCCGATCGGCAGCGTGATCGTGAACCGGACGGTGGAGGCACATCTGTCGCCGGACGATCTCGCTAAGGCCGCCGAGGGCGTCGTCGACGCCGATGCGGTGCGAACGGCATTGAGCGACAACAACGTCACCCTGTCCGATACCGACTTCGCGGGCCTGCTCACCGAAACCATCGAGCATGCAACACGGATGCAGGCCCGCGCCGAGAGCGAGGAGCTTCTCGGCGAGCTGCAAATACCGCGACTGGAATTGCCCTCTCTGGCCGACGGTGTCGACCTGGGCAGCCTCTACGAACTGGCCGAGAGCCTGGCCGAGCAGGGAGTCCGATGAGCAACACACCCGCCGTCTTGGATATGGCGTCCATCCTCGAAGACCGCAAGAATCGCGTCATCGTCTGTTGTGGTGCGGGCGGTGTCGGCAAGACAACAACCGCGGCGTCGGTGGCGTTACGTGCCGCGGAGTACGGCCGCACCGTGGTGGTACTGACGATCGACCCCGCGCGTCGACTGGCGCAGTCACTCGGCATCGAGGACCTGGGCAATACCCCGCAGCAGGTGCACATCGACGGCCTCAAGGGCGAGTTGTACGCGATGATGCTGGACATGCGGCGAACGTTCGACGAGCTGGTCGTCCAGCACGCGGGATCTGATCGCGCACAAGCGATTCTGGACAACAAGTTCTATCAGACGGTTGCCACCTCAATGTCGGGCACGCAGGAGTACATGGCCATGGAGAAGCTGGGACAGCTTCTCCATGAAGACAAATGGGACCTAATCGTGGTCGACACACCGCCGTCCCGCAATGCCTTGGATTTCCTGGACGCACCAAAGCGGTTGGGCAGCTTCATGGATGGGCGCCTCTGGAAGATGCTGCTGGGCTCCAGCCGCGGCCTGGGTCGCATTGTCACCGGTGCGGTCGGGCTGGCTATGAAGGCATTGTCGACCGTGCTCGGATCGCAATTGCTTTCCGACGCTTCGATGTTCGTGCAGTCGCTGGACTCCACATTCGGCGGTTTCCGCGAGAAGGCCGATCGGACCTATGAGCTGCTGCGCCGCCGCAGCACCCAGTTCGTCGTGGTGTCGGCCGCCGAACCGGACGCGCTGCGCGAGGCGACGTTCTTCGTCGAACGACTGAGCCAGGAGGGCATGCCGTTGGCCGGCCTCATCCTCAACCGCACGCACCCGACGCTGTCGAGCCTGACCGTGGAGCGCGCTGTCGACGTCGCCGAGAACATCGAAGAATCAGGCGAGTACAGCCTCCCGGGAGCAGTGCTGCGCGTTCATGCCGAGCGCGCAGCGACCGCCAAGCGCGAGATCCGGCTGCTGTCTCGGTTTACGAGCGCCAATCCGACGGTTCCCATCGTCGGGGTGCCATCACTGCCGTTCGACGTCTCTGACCTGGAGGCACTGCGCGCCATCGCCGATCAGATCACCGGCGTCGCGTCCTAAAGAAACACCGAATATCGAGTTTTCGTAACAGGCTCTGAGCTCTGTTGCGAAAACTCGATATTCGGCAGAAGTAAGTAGTTAGACCGCGCTCTTGTGCTTGCGCTGCGCGGCGAAGAAGTCGGCCCAGGACTCCACGTCGGGGTGAGCCTTGAGCATCGCGCGTCGCTGCCGTTCGGTCAGACCGCCCCACACGCCGAATTCCACGCGGTTATCCAGGGCGTCGGCACCGCATTCCATCATGACCGGGCAGTGCCGGCAGATGACTGCGGCCTTACGCTGCGCCGCTCCGCGGACGAATAATTCATCAGGGTTGCCTTGCCTGCATCTGGCCTGAGCAACCCATGCAATGCGCGCTTCTCCACCATCGATCGATACCGCTGTATCCAAAATGCTCGTAGTCCGGGTGGCGAGCCGTGAAGCTGACACTGGCGATCCCTTCTATCACTAGCGACCCATAAGAGGCGTGGGCCACAGTCCGCTTGGTGTGTAACTTGAATCACACCGTGAGATCAAGCTAGTGGTCAGGGATCTTGAGCGCAACACCTGACAGGAAATTTTTGGGACGGTTGTGCCGACAACGCTTTTTCATCGACTCCGAGGGCCCTGGCGTTACCGATCAGCCGGCCCCGAGACACCTCTGGGGACGCCAGATACCCTGTGCATATGCCGGACCGACCGCCCGAGACCGTGACCCTCGCGAAGCTCGCGGGCTGCGGACTTGTCGCCGCGGTGATCTTGGCCGGGCTGATGTTCCCCATCGCGGGCGGATTCGGGCTGGCATCCAATCGCGCATCCGATGTGGTGGCGAACGGCTCCACCCAGCTGCTCGAGGGCGAAGTGCCCGCCGTCACCACGGTGGAGGACGCCAAGGGCAACAAGATTGCCTACCTCTACACGCAGCGGCGTTTCGAGGTGCCCGCCGACCAGATCGCCGACACCGTGAAGCTCGCCCTCCTGTCCATCGAAGACAAGCGCTTCACCTCACACAACGGCGTCGACTGGAAGGGCACCCTCGGCGGTCTGGCCGGATATGCCTCCGGCGACGAGGACACCCGCGGTGGTTCGACGATCGAGCAGCAGTATGTGAAGAACTACCAGCTGCTGGTGGTGGCCAAGACCGATGCCGAGCGCAAGGCGGCCATCGAGACCACACCCGCGCGCAAGCTGCGCGAGATCCGGATGGCGTTACGGCTGGACCGCACCTTTAACAAGCAGGAGATCCTGACGCGATACCTGAACCTGGTGTCGTTCGGTAACAACGCCTTCGGTGTCCAGGATGCGGCACAGACGTATTTCGGTGTCGACGCCAAGGACCTGAACTGGCAGCAAGGCGCGATGTTGGCCGGAATGGTGCAGTCCACCTCAGGGCTGAATCCGTACACCAATCCCGAACGCGCCCTGGCGCGCCGGAACCTGGTGCTCGACACCATGATCAACAACGCCCCGGAAAAGAAGAGCGAACTGCTGGCCGCGAGGGCACAGCCTCTCGGAGTGCTGCCCCAGCCCAACGAGCTGCCGCGCGGGTGTATCGCCGCCGGTGACCGCGCTTTCTTCTGCGATTACGTGCTCGACTACCTGGCCAAATCCGGTATCAGCAAGGACCAGGTGATGAAGGGCGGGTACCTGATCCGCACCACCCTGGACCCCGACGTCCAGAATTCGGTCAAGCAGGCGGTGTCTCACGTCGCCGATCCGGGCCTCAACGGCGTCGCCGACGTCATGAGCGTCATCAAACCGGGACAGACCAACCACCCCATCCTGGCGATGGCCTCTAGTCGCACCTACGGTCTGAACGGCGCGACCAACGAGACGATGCAACCGCAACCGTTCTCTCTCGTCGGTGACGGAGCCGGATCGATCTTCAAACTGTTTACGGTCGCGGCGGCCATGGACATGGGTATGGGTACCAACACCGTGCTCGACGTGCCGCCCACCTTTGCGGCCAAGGGCCTCGGCAGTAGCGACGGCTCCAAGGGCTGCCCCAAGGACAACTGGTGCGTCAAGAACGTCGGCAATTATCGCCCGCAAATGAGCGTGACAGATGCTCTGGCTACTTCGCCGAATACCGCGTTCGCGAAGCTGATCCAGTCGATCGGCGTGTCCAAGGCGGTCGATATGTCGGTGAAACTGGGTATGCGTGCCTACGCGCAGGCCGGCACCGCCAAGCCCTATGACCCCGATGGCGACGAGAGCCTGGCGGACTACATCAAGAAGTACAACCTGGGCTCGTTCACACTCGGTCCGATACAGATCAACCCACTCGAATTGTCCAATGTGGCAGCAACTTTGGCCTCGGGCGGCAAGTGGTGCCCACCTAACCCCATCGACAAGGTCTTCGACCGCCACGGCAAAGAGGTGCCGACGACCGTCGAATCCTGCGAGCAGGTGGTACCCACGGGGCTGGCGAACACCCTCGCTAACGCCATGAGCAAGGACGACCAGCCTGGCGGCACCGCCTCGGGTTCGGCCGGATCGGTCGGCTGGTCGTTGCCGCTCTCCAGCAAGACGGGAACCACTGAAGCGCACCGCTCCTCGGCATTCCTGGGGTTCACCAATAACCTGGCCGGGTCGAGCTACATCTTCGATGACTCAACGAGTCCGGGCGATCTGTGTTCCTTCCCGCTCCGTAAATGTGGTGACGGAAACCTGTACGGCGGAAACGAGCCTGCCCGCGCCTGGTTCGAGGCGATAAAGCCCATCGCCGAGAACTACGGCCCTACCGCCTTGCCGCCGACTGAACCGCGGTATGTCGAGGGTGGTCCGGGTTCCAAGGTGCCCAGCATCAACGGTCTGGAGGAGCGCGAGGCGCGTGACGTTCTCAAGAAGGCCGGATTCAGGGTGGCCGATCAGGCCAGCATGGTGAACAGCACCGCGCCGTTCAACGAGGTCGTGGGCACGAGCCCCGGCGGAACCACCATCCCCGGATCCCTCATCACCATCTTGATCAGCAATGGCACACCTCCCGCCCCGCCGCCGATCGTCTTCCCGGGCATGCCGCCAGGGGAAATGACCACCACCATCGTGAACATTCCCGGCCTGCCACCGATCACCGTGCCGATACTCGCCCCGCCTCCGTGATCTAGCCGCCGTGATCTAGAAGAGAAATTCGCCACGTTTTGCCCAGGTAATCAAGGGTCGCACAGCCTTCGGAGTTACCCTCGGGTGATGAGCACGTCGTTGAACACGGTTATCAAGCGAGCTGCCGCGTACTCGGCAGGATCGGCCGCGTTTGGCATCGGGTACGCGTCGATCATCGAACGCAACGCGTTCACCGTCCGTGAGGCAACGATGGACGTTCTCGATCCCGGCGCTTCTCCGCTGCGAGTGCTGCACGTCAGCGATATCCACATGCGACCGGGACAACGCCTCAAGCAAGCCTGGTTACGTGAGTTGGCGCAATGGCAGCCGGACCTGGTGATCAACACAGGCGACAACCTGGCTCACCCCAAGGCGGTGTCCTCGGTGGTGCAGGCACTCGGCGATTTACTTTCGGTCCCAGGGCTTTTCATCTTCGGCAGCAACGACTACTTCGGCCCACGACTGAAGAACCCCGCCAAGTACCTCTACAAGAGTGGTGAGCGCAAGCACGGCGAGCCGCTGCCGTGGCAGGACTTGCGGGCCGCATTCACCGAACGCGGCTGGCACGACATGACGCACACCCGCCGCGAGCTGGAGGTCGCCGGAGTCCGGATCGCGGCCGCCGGCGTGGACGATCCGCATATCGACCGCGACCGGTACGACACCATCGCCGGGATGCCGAATCCGCTGGCCACGCTGCGGCTGGGGCTCACCCATTCGCCCGAGCCGCGGGTACTGGACCGCTTCGCCGAGGACGGATATCAGCTGGTCATGGCCGGTCACACCCATGGGGGGCAGCTGTGCCTGCCGTTCTACGGGGCGATCGTCACCAACTGTGAGCTGGACCGGTCCCGCGTGAAGGGCCCGTCACGCTGGGGCTCGCATATGCAGCTCCACGTGTCGGCAGGGATCGGAACATCGCCGTTCGCGCCGATGCGGTTCTTCTGCCGCCCGGAGGCGACGCTGCTGACGCTGGTGCCGGCGCGCACCAGCGGTCACGAGGCCGAGGCGGAGTCCGGGGACCGGCGGCCCAGCGCCACCGCGCGGTGACGTGAACCGCGCGTGGGCCGATAACGCGGTCCGGTTGATCGAGGCCGATGCTCGTCGCAGCGCGGACACCCATCTGCTGCGATACCCGTTGCCCGCGGCTTGGGCCAACACCGTGGATGTCCAGCTGTATCTCAAGGACGAGTCCACCCATATCACCGGCAGCCTCAAACATCGTTTGGCGCGTTCGCTTTTCCTGTACGCGCTGTGTAACGGGCGCATCGGTGAGAACACCACGGTGGTGGAGGCGTCCTCGGGTTCGACCGCGGTCTCGGAGGCCTACTTCGCGCAGCTGCTGGGACTACCGTTCATCGCAGTAATGACGTCTTCGACGAGTCACAGCAAGATCACCCTGATCGAATCACAGGGTGGGCGTTGCCATTTCGTCGATGAGGCGCAGCAGGTGTACGACGAGGCCCAGCGGCTTGCCGACGAGAGCGGTGGACACTATCTGGACCAGTTCACCAACGCGGAACGGGCGACGGACTGGCGCGGCAATAACAACATCGCCGAATCGATCTTCACGCAGATGCACTACGAAAAGCATCCGCTGCCAACGTGGATCGTGGTTGGCGCGGGCACCGGCGGCACCAGTGCGACCCTCGGCCGCTACATCCGCTACCGCCGCTACCCCACCAAACTCTGTGTGGTGGACCCGGAGAATTCAGCTTTCTACCCCTCGTTCATCGCGGGACATGATGTGGTGACCGGGATTTCGTCGCGCATCGAGGGCATCGGACGGCCGCGGGTGGAGCAGTCTTTCCTGCCGACCGTGGTGGACCGTATGGAACAAATACCCGATGCAGCGTCGGTGGCGCTCACCCGGCATGCCAGTTCAGTGTTGGGGCGACGGGTGGGGGCCTCGACGGGGACAAACCTGTGCGGCGCATTCCGGCTCATCTCCGAAATGGCGCGCGATGGCGAGCCCGGGTCGGTGGTGACCCTGCTGGCCGATAGCGGCGACCGGTACTCCGACACCTACTTCGATGACGCGTGGATCACCGCGCAGGGCTTCGACCTGACCGAGCCGTCGATGCAGCTGCAGGAGTTCGAACGCACCGGCCGCTGGGGCTAGTTCTCGCGGCGTAGTCGGCGCTACGTCGCGGAGCTGACGCCGCTCGCGGCTTCGTCCGGCTACGTTCCGTATATGGATGTCATGCGCCGGCCGCGTACATGGCTGGTACCGCTTGTCGTCGCGGCGATCCAGGTGGTCGGCAGCACCGGTTCACATCACCAACATCCCGATACGGGGTGGCGGGAGCTCGACTGGTTCGCCTATCTGCTGCTGGTGGGGGGCCCGCTCGCACTGTTGGCACGTGGTCGGTATCCGTATGCCGTGCTCCTCGTCGTCATGGCGGTGACGGTGTCGTATCCGTTGGCCGGATTCGGCTTCGGACCCATCTTCCTGGCCCTGGTGGTGGCGTTTCTGGCGGCGGCGACGCAAGGTCCCCGCTGGTTGACCTACCCCCTGCCGTTCCTCGGGTGGGCGGCCGTGATGTGGGGGGTGCCGTGGATCCGCGGCGACAACCCTCCGCCTTCGATCGCACTGACCGCCACCGCGGCCTGGTTGTTGGTTCTCGTGGGCATCGCCGAGGCGATCCGTCAACGGCGGGTGGCGGTGGAGGCTCGCCGTCAACGGCGGGCGGCGATCGCGCGCGAGGCGCAGACGGAGCGTGAACGCCGCGAGACCGAGGCGCGGCTGTCGCTTGCGCGCGAGCTGCACGACGTGCTGGCGCACAGCCTGTCGATGATCAACGTGCAGTCATCGGTGGCCTTGGAACTCCTCGACGAACAGCCCTCCGGTGCACGGCCCGCGCTTACGGCGATCAAAGAGGCCAGCCGGCAAGCTATTTCGGATGTACATTCCCTGGTGGCGGCGCTGCGGACGGAGACGGGTGTTCCCGTCGCGCCGACTCCGGGGGTGACGGATCTGGATGCTCTGGTGGCGACCGCGCGCGCCGCCGGGCTCACGGTGCGCACCCAGGTGGTGGGTGAGCCGCGGCCGCTGCCCGCGGTGGTCGATGTGGCCGCGGGCCGGATCGTGCAAGAGGCCCTGACCAACGTGGCGCGGCATTCGGAGTCGACCGAGGGCGTCGTCACCGTGGAGTATCGGGCCGACGGTATCGACGTCGCCGTGGAAGACCCCGGACCTGCCCGGCTACGCGCGACAACCTCGGGAGGAACCGGGATCGCCGGAATGCGGGAACGGGTCCGGGCACTGGGCGGCTCGTTGACGGCGGGGCCTCTGCCTAACGGAGGCTTCGCGGTGCGGGCGGTACTGCCGACATGAGCATTCGAGTGGTTGTCGCCGATGACCAGGCCCTGGTGCGCGCGGGGTTCGTCGCGCTGCTCAACGCGCAGGACGGTATCGAGGTGGTCGCCGAGGCCACCAACGGCTCGCAGGCGCTGGCGACCGCGCGAGAGCTTCGTCCCGACGTAGTACTGATGGACATCCGGATGCCCGACATGGACGGGTTGGCCGCGACGCGGGAGATCGCGGCGGACCCGCAGCTGGTGGATGTTCGGGTGGTGGTGCTCACGACGTTCGAGCTCGACGAGTACGTCTTCGAAGCGATGCGCGCCGGAGCCAGCGGGTTCCTCGTGAAACATTCCGAACCATCGGAGCTGGTCAGGGCGGTGCGGGTGGTCGCGGAGGGAGATGCGCTGCTGTCCCCATCGGTGACGCGCAGGCTGCTGGCGGAGTACTCCACCCACGCCAAACAGCCCACCCAGTCCGGGCTCGAGGAGCTCACCGACCGCGAGCGTGAAGTGATGACGCTGGTCGCGGAGGGGCTGACCAACGCCGAAATCGGCGCCCGCTTGTTCATGAGCCCGGCGACGGCCCGCACCCACGTGAGCCGCATCCTCACCAAGCTCAATGCCCGCGACCGCACCCAACTGGTGGTGATCGCCTACGAGTCCGGGCTGGTGCGTCCCCGCTGGCAGGACTGACACTACGTCGCGGCACGTACCGGAAGTGCCGCCGCGCGGCCGATGTTTCGGAGCTCGCGCCCGAGCACGCTGAACACCATGAACATCAACGAAATATCCCCCACCGCAACGCAATTCCTGGCCGATCATGCTGACCGCTGGGCCGACAACTCCTGGCATCCCTGGTTCCTGGTGTTCCCGATCCTCTTCTGGACCCTGGTGATCGTCGCGATTGTCGCTGCCCGACGCCGCTGGGCCGGGCGCCACGGCGAAGGCACCCTGCGTGATGTCTATGCGCGCGGCGATATCACCGAGGCCGAGTACCGAGACCGCCTGGCGGTGCTGCGCGATACCCGGCGATAACGGCACGTCACACCCGCTTTGAGGCCCCCAGATCAACGCATTCGCGACCGATGGCCCCGATGCGATACCCTTGCGTGGCTTCAAAGCGGGGTGTGGCGCAGCTTGGTAGCGCGCTTCGTTCGGGACGAAGAGGTCGTGGGTTCGAATCCCGCCACCCCGACGCTAGAAGTAGGCCCTTCCATCCGGAATTACAGGTGGGAGGGGCTTTTTTCGTGTCAGGGCCACCTACCGACGCCCCAGACTTCTTCCGACGTCTCGCATCCAGCTACACCACAGGAACGGTGTGTAGCTTCGCTGCCAGTCACCCGTGAGAGGTGGATCCTGGGGAGGAGCATGTCCGATGGCACAGTCGTATGGGCAGGCCGAACAGACTCTGAGCAATGTATTCGTCCCGATGTTCCCGCTCGGTGCGCGTGATGATGCCCGCCTACTGGTCGAGCTGTGGGGTGAAGAGAACCAGCATCGGCACGCCGTCGGGTACCTCACCCTGGACGCCCTCACCGAACAACTCGGGCCATACCAACCGTGGGCCCTGATGTCGACGGAACAACTGCGCCGGATGTGCCTGGAGAACGATCTTGGCGCAGTGATCATCGACCCGCTCCCGGGGACTGTCATGCCGCGTTGGACCCGAGAAAAGATTGACGACTTGGTGGAGGTGAACGATGGCCTGGCTGCAGGTGGTGCTTGATGAACTGGCTGAGATGTCGCGTCGATTCCATTCCGGTGGAACCGAATACCAACAGACAGCAGACGGACTGAAGATGTCGGCGCCCGATTCCGGTGATGGCCGCCTCACATCGCTGATCGATTCGTCTCTTCAGGTGATGGACGTACTCAACCGGGAGCTGGCCGGGGAAATCGAGAAGAACAGTCAGCTGATTGATGCGACGAAGACAGCGTACGAGCGACGAGAAATCGACAACCGCCAGCTGTACGACGATCTGATCAAAGACAAGTGACCGGGGAGCACTGATATGAGCTGGGTGGGCGGCGATATACCTGGTCTGCAGCACGCTGGTACGACACTGAAGGGCGGGCCCGAAAAACTGAAAGCGGTCGTCCACGACCTCACCGGCACCGTCGACCAGATCGTCGGGTCGGCCAGCTGGACCGGTGAGGCGGCCGAAGCCATGCGCGGGCACTGGACACGCAATGCCGTCGAGGTCGCCGAGGTTGGGACATTCATCAACGGGATCGGTGAGAGCCTGGGCCAGCTCGGCGATGGCCTCTCTCACCTTGAGGGCGCCTTGTACGACAGCGCCGACGCCTGCCAGCACCGCGGTGCTCATATCGACATGTCCAACGGTAAGCCGCTGCCTCTGCAAGGCGAACCAAGCGCCGAAGCCACCAAGGCGCAGAACGAGTATCAGGCCGCATACGACTACGCGATACAAGCGGCCAAAGCGCTGCGGATGGCGGCCGCCGCTGAGATCAGCTCACTCGTAAGGCCCATCGTCGAGAATCCCAGCGGCTCGACTGAGGCAGACAAACCGACGATGGCGAGCATCCTGCGCGGCATCTACACGGGCGGATACGAAGCGACCGGAGCGCGGATTCAAGGGCTGGAGGACAGCCGCAAGACTGCCGCTGCGAACTTCGAAGGTGCGGCCGGTCAGCTAGAGAGCGATATGCAGGAGTTCGCCAAGAACGGCGGGCCCAAGCTTCCACCGGAATTACTGCAGAATGCCGCCGATTTCGATGGCGCCCTTGCCAAGTTCCAAGCAGTCGACAAGGAGGTGGCCACCAAAATCCCGGAGTTACAGGACAAGACTCAGCTACCCGGCTCGAAACTGCTCAATATGAAGATCGAAGACATCGCGAAAGCACTCCCCACAGGCGAGTTGTCCGCAAAACTCAAGCTATTCAACGAAATTCCGGTTTTAGATGTTGTCGCAAGCGGCGTCATGGTCTACAACCAAGTTCAGGACGATGTGTCCAAGGGTGCCGACACCAGCACCGCGATCGCACAAGACAGCACGGCCGCCGGGACCGGACTTCTCAGCGGGACCGCAGTGGGTGCTCTCGGTTCCGTCGAAGCGGTGGCTGACGTGATCCCCGGCCCGGGCTGGGCCGTCGGCGCAGGACTCGTTGTTGCGGTCGGCGTGGGCGACGCGGCATACCAGGGATTCCACGAACATTGGAGCGAAGACTTCGACCAACACGGCGTGTTGGGGGGCCTAGGCGAGGGACTCGGAAATACCTTTTCGCGCGAGGGAGGCGATTTGAAAGCCATGGGTGTCGAGGTCAAGAATGATGTCGTCGAGGGGTGGGACTGGACTGCTGACCATACGGAGTCACTGTGGCACGGGATCTTCGGATAGAACATGAGTGCACCCATAGCTAAGAAAAAACCGGAGCGTGTGTCGCTCCTAGGCAGAAGCTGGGCAACGCGCGGCCCAGTTTATTGGTGTCGCCGAGTGGTGCTCTCAGTCTTCTTCACGCTGATAGTGATGCTCTTTGCATTCATGGCCGGCGCCATATTTTCCGGCGTAACCGCGGGTGGAAACACTGCAGCGAGCGTGATCCTCGGAAGCTATATGGTCCTGGCGGTCGTGGTCGGGCTGTGGTACGGCGGACTGGTCTTCCTCTCCCAGAAAGCACGGAAAAGACTGAGCCGCAGCGCTACTGACGAAGCACACATCAAGCGGCTTCAGTCGGTGATTGCGAAGGTCAACAACCCCAAGGGCAAGATCACCTCATATCTCATCAACGGACCCCTGTTAGTACTGTCGCCGGGTATCTTCATCGGAATCTTTCTCGCTCTCTTACTCGGCTCATTCCAGCGCTACTTCAGCCCTCAAGAGTTCGACGCCGTCCAGCGCCTGAATGGCCGCGAAGGCAGCTGAGCAAGCTGTTCCCGGTTGGGCCTTTCCCATCAGCATGGCGAATCAGCGCGCTGCCCCGGCACCGTGACATGGTGGACGCATGGCTCTTTCCACACTCGCATCGAACCCTGTTGCCCTCGCGGCCATCGCGGTCGCGGTGCTTCTCGTGTGGAAGCTACGGAAGGCCGTGTTGCTGATCGGCGTGCTGGCAGCGGTGGTGCTTCTGGTCTCCATGTACCGGTAACAGCTAAGCGGGAGCGCGCGACATCTCATTCGGTAAGGTTTGTCAAAACCCGACGATGGGAGCTTTCCGATGAAGAATCGCCTTGTTAGTGCTGGTGTGATCGCACTGGCGGCTGCACTCAGCGGACCGGCGCTGGCCGCCGCTGCGCCCGCCGATGACGCGCAGATCCGGCAGATCGTCTCCGGTGAGGCTTCGGCGATCAAGTCGCTGGACAACGCCACACTGTCGACATTCTTCTGCGACAAGTACCGCGGCACGATTGCGTCGAAGTCCGCTGACGACCAGGTCCCCCCGCTCAGTGAGATCGCGGGGTACGGGCCGGGAATGATCAGCGCTGTCGCGTCGGCTGCCGGGGTCTCGGCGGGGACTACCCAGTCGCTGACCACCGCGGTCCAAAACAACGACGACAAGGGCTACCGGTCCTCGATGCGTGCGGCCGCCAAGGAGGTGCTGTCCGGGGTCACCTACGACGTGCACGACATCAACGTCACCAGCCCGACGGCGACCGCAGGAGTCACCGCGCAAGGCCATGACGTCACCGCCAACCAGCAGCGTGAGTTCGTGCTGGAAAACGGTAAGTGGAAAGACTGCACCGACCCCGACAAGCGCGCCGAGACCTCAGGCAACCCCCTGCTGACGTCTTTGATGCGCTAGATCTACCCAGGTAGGTCAAGGCCACGACTCTAGTCCGCGTGGGCCCCCCAAGGGGCTCACGCGGACTGCTTTGTGCCATAACCGATTCCCACACGACAGATAGGGTCAATGTCTCCGTTCTCCCCGGTCGTCACCGATTTCTGGCACGCCAGCTTTCAGAGCGACCCCGTCCTGCACAGTGACGACACCTTCCACCTCGCCGTCAATCCGGACCTCGAAGGGGACCGGCGGCTGATGATGCTCCAGACGGTCGACGGCATGACCAGGGTTACCCTCACTCCCGAACTTGCCGACCGTGCGGGAATTACTGTTGCTCAGGGTATTTCGGAATCCGACTTCCGGATCGGCCTCGACAACGCTGGTATCGAACTGCACGGTGCCGACAATCTCTTCTACTTCACCGACGACGCACGCGCAGCCTTGATCGCCCAATTTCCGGCTGGCGACGTCCGCCAGTTGACGGCACAGGATGAGACCATCTTCCGCGCCTTCGAATCCGTCGCACCAGAACAGGATTTAGATGAAGCTCAGGTGGAATTGGGCCACTGGGCGGTATTCGGCTCCTTCGATAACGGTCGTCTGGTCGCGGCGGCCAGCATGTATCGGTGGGACGACGGCGCGCCGATCATGGACCTCGGCGTGCTGACGCTGCCGACCTTTCGCGGCAAGGGGCATGCCCGGCGACTCGTGCGCGCAATCTGCCGATACGC
The DNA here is from genome assembly GCA_050701835.1 of Mycobacterium sp. Lineage (GTDB taxonomy): Bacteria > Actinomycetota > Actinomycetes > Mycobacteriales > Mycobacteriaceae > Mycobacterium. The sequence continues at coordinate 33,227 of JBOGDC010000027.1, forward strand.
CTACAACCACGGCTATGACCCGCAATACCGGTGTCAGCTGGACAACGAGGCGTCGGCGGCGCTGGCCCCCGCCGCGGGACTCACCTTGTTCGGCACGTGGGACGTGATCTCCCCGGGTTAGAGCCGCCGGGTCAACCGAGTAGCGATGAGCGGGGAGATCTTGTCGGCCAGGTACGCGTGCCCGGCGTCGTTGGGGTGCACGCCATCCGAACCGATTAGCTCCGGACGCCCGACGAACCACCGCTCGGCCAGCGGATCCACCCACGACGCCCCCAGGGCATGCGCCTGGGCGTACAGGATGTCCCGCAGCTGCAGCACGACGTCGGGAACATCGGCGGTCGGCCAGGGCGGGCCAATCACGAGAAGCTTGGCGGCCGGCGCCATACGGCGCGCTGCCTCCAGGGTGTTGCGGGTTACCTCGGCGTAGACGTCCGGGTCGACACCTTGGTCGTTGCGCGAGCCGAAGAACACCACGAGCTCGTCGACGGGATGCACCACTCGGCCGGTGAGGTCGGAGAAGACGCTGCCGTGGTCTCCGCGCACGCCGTATCCGGCCCGCCCTTCGGCGGCGACATCGGCACTGACGCGAACGCCTTCGCGGTCAAGAGTTCGCCAGGCCAATGACGTCCACGACTTGGCGCCCAGGCCACCTTCCTTGGTGCCGGTGGTGTACGAATCGCTGACCACGGCCACATGGTTGAGTCCCGAGCCTGAGTAGGCCAGTCGGTACGGCCGCACCGGCTGTGGGTGCTCGGCGAGCACCCCGAAAAGGAACGCGAATGCGATCACGAATGCGGCCAGACGGACCACTGCTACCTCCACTGTCCCCAGCATCTTACGGGCGACTAAACCCGGCTGCGCACAGCGTTATTCGTTTGAAACTAACGGCCCGTTACACCCGTCGAAACCGATGCCCGTTCGGAATCCGCGAGGTCCTCGGGTGCCTGGTGTTTGTGGCCGTTATGGGACGAGTGGTCCGTGACGGCGGGCTTGGTGACGCCGATCATGCTGCGCATCCAACGGCGTCCCGGCTCCTCCACCCAGTGGAACAGCGCCACCGAGAGCACCACCGCAAGCGCCAGCAGTCCGATCATCATCCAGCCACCGCCCGAGTCCGCGAGTGAGACCTCAAATTGCTTGGTCGCCCAGATCCATGCGGTGTGGACAAGCTCATGCACCATGTACAACCCGAAGGAAATCTGCCCGCCGTAGACCATTACTCGCGTCGAGAGCAGGGTCGGCAACGAGCCGACCCCCACCGATAGCGCCATGACCAGCGGCACGAACAGCACGTCGACCAACCCGCTGCTATCGGTAACTCGGGATATCGGGTGTGCGTCCAAGAAGTACAGCGCGCCGACGATCACCACGATCATCAGCAGCGCAAGGTACCCGGCGGCCTGCCGTGATCGGTGGCTCAGTTTCAGTCGACGCACCGCCGCGCAGGCGAGCGCGCCCGCGGTGAATTGCATGACGATGCGCGGCAGCCAGCTCCATGGTGTGTAGAACTGCCCGGTGAGCAGCAGCATGATGATCGGCGGCATCGAGGCCACGATGGCAAGGGCGATGAGACTGCGGGCGCGGGTGGCGTGCGACATCCGGAAGACCACCAGGATGAGGGCACCAAAGAGCAGATAGGCAAGCCATTCCGCGCTGATCGACCATGCCGGTCCGTCCCAGCTGGTTCCGTCGAAGTACGGCTGGTACCAGAGCTGCACCAGGAAGAGTTGACGCACATAGCTGACTGCGTTGAAACCCGCGGTAATGGTGTCCTCCGGCGGCACGTGGCCGACGTGCATGGTAAAGATCAGCCAGAGGGCCGCGAGATGCAGCGTGACGAGATAGACCGGCCAGACGCGTGCCAGGCGCAGCCATAGGAAATGCAGGGTCTCGCGGGTAGACCAGGAGTGACCCATCCGGTCCATGTAGTTCCAGGTCAGCACGAATCCGCTGAGAATGAAAAAAAGGTCGACGCCCTGAGCGCCACAGTCAAGGACAGGCGTCAGCGCGGATCGGAACCCGGGCGCCGCTTCCTCTAGGAGCGGGCGAAAGTGAAAGAGCACGACCCAGACCGCGGCGATGATGCGAAGTCCCGTTAAGGCCTTGATCTCTCCGCCGCGCACAACTCTCATCTCTGCTCTACCAGGCATTTCTCGTTGCCGGCCGGTCGCGCGCCTCCCCTGCGTCCCCAACAGACCGTCTTCGGAGACTAACAGCGCGTGCTGGCAGGTGCCGTATTCGTCGAGCGAGTGGCGCCTGAGCGCTCAACAAAATGCGGCAGGCCACCCGACATCACCCTCATCCGGCACACTGGCATAGAACGCCATGACCGCAGCGCGCTAGGACAGACAAACAGATGACACAACCGCAGTACCCCCAAGGCCAGTTCCAGCAGCCCCAGCCGCAGTACCCGGGATACCCGCAGCAGCCTGGCCCGTACGGCCCGCCTCCCGGCGGCTATGCCCCTATGCCGAAACCACCCCGGCCACCCATGTCGCCGCAGCAGAAGGCCCTGGCCGTCGTCGGCGGTTCCCTCGGCATCTTCCTGATCGCGCTACTGATCCTCGGCCTCACCACGACCAACTCCACCACCCAGACAGCGACGTCCACCGGCGACCAGATCATCGATGCACCCCGTTCCTCCGGCAGCAACGAGCAGGACATCAAGGGGATCAAAAAGACCATCGCCGGCATGGCCGAGGCCGCCAAGGCCAATGACTTCAAGAAGATGCTCACCTTCTTCTGCGCCAAATACCGCGAGGCGTTCAAAGACATCGCCGGCAGCGGCAAGGCCCCCGATCTCAACGCACTGACCAAGGCCGATAACGGTCCGTCCAAGATCACCGGCATCGACATCGACGGCGACACCGCCGTCTTGCACATCACCGATTCCAAAGGCAAGCACGACATCGAATTCAAGAAGGAAAGCGCAGCCTGGAAGTTCTGCCCGGCGGCCTAGTAGCCCCACTCACCCGCGAGTGGATTCCACCGTGGCCGTTGGATATTCGACGGACGCTCGGCATCCACCGTCGCGGATCTGCCGACCCCGCATATCGGGTAGCCCCGGGCGGTTCCATCACCCGCGGCTCGCACACCCCGGATGGTCCCGGAGTGCTGACGATTTCACGCACCAACAAGACAGTCCTCGGCCAAGCCTGGGGTGACGGAGCCGAATGGCTACTCGATCGCCTACCTCGCCTCCTCGGCGCCGACGATGAACCCGAGGCACTCACCGCCAAGCACGACGCCGTCACCGCCCTCATCCGGGGCGCTACGGGTGTGCGACTGGGCGCCACCGACCGTGTCTGGGAAGCCCTCGTCCCCGCCGTACTGGAACAGAAGGTGCCGGGCGCCGAGGCCTGGCGCGCCTGGCGATATCTGATCAACCTCGTTGGCACCGACCTCAACGGCGCCAAGGTCCCACCGCCCCAGCGGGAATGGCTCGACATCCCGTCCTGGGAGTGGCACAAGTCCGGCGCTGAACCCGTGCGCATGCATACCATCCGCACCGCCACCCAGGCCGACGTCGAGACCAAACCCGAGCACGTGACCTCGATCCGCGGCATCGGACCGTGGACCGAGGCCGAGGTGCGGGCACGCGCACTGGGAGATCCCGACGCCGTTCCCGTCGGGGACTATCACATCGCCGGCCATGTGGGTCTCGCACTCGCCGGCCATAAAGTAGATGACGCCGGGATGCTGGAACTCTTGGAACCCTATGCCGGGCAACGCTATCGCATCATTCGACTCATCGAGCTCGTCGCCCCGAAGCCCACTCGACGCGGCTCGCGCATGCCCGTCCGCGACTACCGTAACTTCTGATATCAGACAAGTGGGTGTGTCTAATTTGTGGATAGCCATCGCGTTGTGGATAACCTCGGCCAGCTGTCGGTCGTCGTCCATAGCCTTCAGACATGAGTCCCATCGACGACCTTCTGACGACAGCCACCGCTGTCGTCGAGTCGTCGTTCGATGACCTCAACAATCCCGAGTTACTTTCGGCACTAAGGCAACTGGAGGTCGCGCAGCGCAAGATCACCGCGGCCTCACACACGCTGACCGCCCGGCTGGTCGAACGGGGATCACCGGTTGCACTGGGCGGTACGTCATTCGCTGAGGTGCTGGCACGGCACCTATCGATAAGTGCCGCAACGGCCCGGCGCCGGCTAGCAGACGCCGCGCATCTCGGCCCACGGCGCGCATTCGCCGGTGAGCCCCTGCAGCCCCTACTTCCGCATGCCGCCCACGCATTACAAGAGGGCCGCCTCGGTGAGGAGCACGTGCGGATCATCCGCCGGTTCTTCGATGTCTTACCCGACGCGGTCGACGCCCATACCCGAGAGGCCGCCGAGGAGCGGCTGGCATCGCTGGCCACCCAGTTCGGCCCAGAGCAACTCCGTACCGGTGCCGACCGGATCGCGGCTCTGATCAATCCCGACGGCCAGTTCTCTGATGTGGACCGCGCCCGTAGACGTGGCATATCGATCGGTCGCCAGGGAACTGACGGGATGAGCCCCGTCAGCGGTCTGCTCGATCCGGAGACTCGGGCCTACGTCGACGCGGTTTTGAGCAAGCTCGCGGCGCCAGGCATGTGCGATCCTCGTGACGAATCTCCCACTACTGAAGGTGAACCCGATCTGGCGGCCGCCGAGCGAGACACACGAACGGCTGCCCAACGAAACCACGATGCACTGCGCGCGTGCCTACGCAGCACCTTGGCCTCGGGCACGCTGGGCTCACACCACGGACTACCCGTCACGGTGGTGATCTCGACGACGCTGAGCGAGCTGCAGAGCGCGGCCGGTCATGCGACGTCCGGTAGCGGCAACCTCGTGCCTATCCCCGACCTGATCCGCATGGCCGCCCACGCCCTGCATTACCTCTCGATATTCGACGACGACGGCCGTCCCCTCTATCTCGGGCGGTCCAAAAGAATCGCCACTCCCGATCAACGAATCGTCCTACACGCCAAGGATCGCGGATGCTCGGCGCCCGGATGTACGGTGCCCGGGTACCTCTGCGAGGTGCATCACGTCGATGAATGGCGCGACGACGGGCCCACCAACATCGACAATCTCACCTTCGCCTGCGGCCCGCACCACCGGTTGCTCCAGCAGGGGTGGATCACCCGAAAATGCCGTAGCGACGGACTCACCGAATGGATTCCGCCGCCGCACCTGGACGCCGGCCAGTCGCGCACCAACGACTATCACCACCCCGAGCGGTTCGTCCTGGACTCCTAGCCTGCCAGGTGAGCCGAGAGCAGCCACGCCGGAACCGAGGACCGGCCGTCGGGCTCCACCTGGTGCTTCGCGAAGCCACGCGCGACGCCCGGATCGAACCCGTTGAAGTTCGCGTAGATCTTCGCCGGCCGGATCTCGTCGATGGCCCAGTACTTCGAAACCACATCCCGCAGTTCGTTTTCGGTGACGGCGTTGACGGGCGAGTCGGGCGGGAACGCCGCACGATCGAACACCAGAACGTAATAACGCGCACCGGGTGCCGCGGCCCGAACGATCGAACGCTGATATCCGTCACGCAATTGGACAGGCATCGAGTGGAACAGCGTCGAATCGATGATGGTGTCGAAGCGGCCGTCATACCCGGTGAACGCCGAGATGTCGGCGACCGCGAAGCTGGCGTTCAGCAGACCACGCTCGGCCGCATAGCCTTTCGCCAATTCGATGGCCTTGGGCGACGAGTCGAGCCCGACGGTGGTGTGCCCCACCTCCGCGAGATACAGCGAGGTCGCCGCCTCACCGCAACCGGCGTCAAGGACCTCGCCCCGCACCTTGCCCTCGGCGATCAGCGTCGCGATTTCGGGCTGCGGTTCACCGATGCTCCATGGTGGTCGCACACCCAGACCGTCGGGACTCTTGCCGCGATACGCGGCGTCAAACTCGAGATCGAATTCCTCTGTAGCAGTTTTGTCAGTCATACCTCCAGAGTGTCAACCCGCCTGACATATGTCAAGGGTGTTGACATTAAATTGGGAAGGCAATTGCCAGAAACGTCCTTAGCCGCCAAAATGGAGAAATGAGCAACGACGAGGGGGGCGTCACCCCATACCCGCTACCCCCGGGACCCCCACCCGCCTACCCGCCTCCTGCTCCTGGCTACGCCCCACCCGGTTACGGGTACCCGCCCCCCGGGTTCGGGCACCAGCCCCCGCCGCCCGGGTATCAGAATCAGCCGCCGGTTCCCTACTGGGTGACGCCTCCACCACCGGCCCTCAAGCCCGGCGTCATCCCGCTACGCCCGTTAGACCTCTCATCTCTCTACAACGGGGCCATCGAGGCCATCCGCGCCAACCCCAAGGCCACCATCGGTCTCACCGCGGTCGTCGTCTTCATCAGCCAGCTGGTGACGTTCGCCCTTCAGGCCGGACCCATCGCAGGGCTCCTCAGCGGGGCCGCGGGCTTCAACCGCAACTCCAACGACGCGTTTACCGCGGCCTTCGGGGTCGGATTCGTCGGCGGAGCGCTCGTCGGCTTCGTCATCGCCTTCTTGGCCACCATCGTCCTCAGCGGCATGCTCACGGTCACCATCGGACGATCGGTTTTCGGCGAACGCACCACACCCAAGGAGGCCTGGCACCGCGCAAAACCGCGCATCTGGGCCCTCGTCGGGTTGGCGTTCCTCTCCGCTTTGGTACTGGCGGTGCCGTTCGCGCTGGGTGTGGCCGTGGTGGTCGGGCTCGCACTGAGCGTCGGGCCGCTGGGCGCGGTGCCGGCGGGATTCGTACTGGCATTCACCTATCTGGCGCTGTACCTGTATTTCGTTCCCGTGTTCGCCCTGGCCTCACCGGTGCTGATCCTGGAGCGCCAGCGCGTCTTTGGCGCACTCGGTAGGTCCATATCGTTGGTACGCAAGGGTTTCTGGCGGCTGCTGGGCATTCTGATACTTACCGCGATCATTGTGTCTTTCGTGGCCGGAATCCTCGGAATACCGTTCAGCATCGTTGGACAGGTCGCCATGTCCACGGGCACCCAGAACAGCAGCGGCACGTCGATGATCATCGGATTAGCGCTCACGACTATCGGCACCATCATTGCCCAAATCATCACCCTGCCCTTCAATGCGGCGGTCAATGTGCTGCTGTACACCGATCAGCGGATGCGCAGCGAGGCATTCGATCTCGTGTTGCAGACCGAAACCAGAACGAGAGAACGACTGGGCCAGCCGGGTGTCGACGCGGACACGTTGTGGCTGCCCACACCGCCGCCGGCCCAAATGTAATGACGGCCGTAGACGTCGACCGCGAAACGGCGGCCGAGGCCGCTCAGCGCGAACTCGCCAAACCGATCTACGAGCATCCCTCGCCACTGGATCGCTTTGTCAATTGGCTCGCGGAGCACCTGAACGACTTGGAGTTCCGTGCCGCTCACGTTCCCGGCGGCTGGTTCACCATCCTCGTCACTGCACTAATTGTGATCGCCGCCGTGGTCCTGCTGGTCCGGATCGCCCGCCGGTCCGTGCGCACCAGCGGTGCCGATTTCGGCCTCTTCGACTCCGGAGAGCTCACCGCCGCACAGCACCGGGCCGCCGCGGAACTCGCTGTATCTCAGGGCGACTGGGCCCTGGCCATCCGGCACCGACTCAGGGCTGTCGCGCGCCAGCTCGAAGAGCGGACCATCCTGACCCCGCTTCCGGGACGCACCGCCAACGAGCTGGCCACCGACGCGGGCCGCGAGTTGCCTTCCCTGGCACAGGAATTCCGTTCTTGCGCAGAGATCTTCAACGATGTCAGCTACGGCGATCGTCCAGGCACCGAGAAGTCATACCGCCAGATCGCCGACCTGGACGATCACATCCGTGACGCTCCCGTACTCATAACCTCCAGCACCCCGGAGACCTCGGCGGAATGGGAGGCCGTGCGTTGACGCAGGACACGGCGGTATCTCCTCGCCTTCGGGACCGCTGGCGGACCTGGGCATGGGTGCTCGCTGCCCTCATCGCCATCGTGATCACCGGCTTCCTCGTGACCAAATCGCCTCGCCCCGTGGGTTACCTCGATCCCGATGCCACCACCCAACACGGTGGGCACGCGCTCGCCCAGCTGCTGCGTGACCGCGGAGTCACCGTCACCCGCGCCACCACCATCGCCCAGGTTCGCGGCGCAATGGGCCCTGACAGCCAGCTCATGGTGCTGGACAACGGCAACATCACGAACGACATCTTGAACGTCCTCGTCGACCTACCCGGGGATCGCCTCCTGCTGACGCCCTTCTCCGATACCCGGGACCGATTGGCGCCCCTGGTGCGCATTACCTCGTGGGAGGGCGACAATATTGCCGACCCGGGCTGCGATCTGCGAGAAGCCCAGCGTGCCGGGGCAATTCGCCGATACGTCGGCCCCACCTACACATTCAACGGCCCGGGCGCCGGCCAGGCCAACTGCTACGGGGGCACGTTGGTGCGCTACACCGACAAGGGCCGCACCATCACCGTGCTGGGCGACGACACCATCCTGTCCAACCTGCAACTGGCCAAACAAGGCAATGCGGCGCTGGCGATGAACCTCGCCGGCCGTGCCTCCCACCTGGTTTGGTACGTCCCCGAGCGACCGAAGGTGGGGACCAGCACCCAGCCGAAATCCATGGGCGATCTGATCCCCGATCAGGTGCGCATGGCCGTCTGGCAGCTGGGCATCGTGGTGCTGCTGCTGGCGCTATGGCGCGGCCGCCGGTTGGGTCCCGTTGTCGTCGAGAAACTTCCGGTGATCGTGCGGGCCTCGGAGACCACCGAGGGGCGGGGACGGCTGTATCGGTCCCGCCGTGCCCGCGACCTTGCCTCCGACTCGCTACGTGAGGCGGCGCGGTACCGGATCGTGCGTCGACTCGGCCTCCCTGTGGACGAGACGCCCCAGGTCGTCACCGCAGCCATTTCACAGCGAATCGGCCAAAACCCGACAGAGATTCACCATGTCCTGTTCGGTCCCGTCCCGTCGGACGACCAACAGCTCATCAATTTGACTCAACAACTGGATATTCTAGAAAGGCAGGTCCGCGACTCGTGACACAAGCAACCTCCACCGGGAATTCTGAGGACGCAGCACGCAACGCTCTCGCTGCATTGCGTCAACAAATCGCCACCGTGGTCGTCGGACAGGACTCCGTGGTCAGCGGCCTGGTCGTGGCGCTGCTATGCCGCGGCCACGTGCTCCTGGAGGGCGTCCCTGGAGTCGCGAAAACACTGTTGGTGCGCACACTTTCGGCGGCACTCTCCCTGGAGTTCAAGCGTGTGCAGTTCACCCCCGACCTGATGCCCGGCGACGTCACAGGCTCCTTGGTGTACGACGCACGTACCGCGGCATTCGAGTTCCGCGCCGGCCCGGTGTTCACCAATCTCCTGCTGGCCGACGAGATCAACCGCACGCCACCGAAGACTCAGGCGGCTCTACTCGAGGCCATGGAGGAACGCCAGGTGACCGTCGACGGCACCGCGCGACCGCTGCCGGATCCGTTCATCGTGGCCGCAACTCAGAATCCCATTGAATACGAGGGCACCTATCAGTTGCCCGAGGCTCAGCTGGATCGATTCCTGATGAAGCTCAATGTGGCACTCCCAGAACGTGATCAGGAGATCGCCATCCTGGAACGCCACGCCCAGGGCTTCGACCCACGCAACCTGTCGCACGTGAGGCCCGTGGCCTCGGCCGCCGACCTGGAAGCCGGTCGCCAAGCAGTGAGCCAGGTGATGATGGCCCCGGAGGTGCTCGCCTATGTGGTCGACGTCATCCGCGCCACCCGGCAGTCACCGTCGTTACAGCTCGGCGCCTCCCCCCGCGCGGCAACGGCACTGCTGGCGACATCGCGCGCCTGGGCGTGGCTTTCCGGCCGCAACTACGTCACCCCCGATGACGTCAAGGCGATGGCCCGTCCGACGCTGCGGCACCGCATCGGGTTGCGCCCCGAGGCCGAGCTGGAAGGCGCCACCTCCGACCGAGTTCTGGACGGCATCCTCGTGACGGTTCCGGTACCACGCTAGTGATCCTCACCGGACGCACGGGATTAGTGGCGCTGCTGTCTGCGCTGCTGATTCTGGTGTCGCCATGGCCAGTTCGGTTGTTCTGGCTGCTACTGCTGGTGCTCGCGATATTGGTCGTCTTCGACGTCTTCGTCGCCGCCAGTCCACGCCGACTCACCCTTATCCGGTCGGGGCCCGACTCCATCCGGCTGGGGGATCCCGCGGATATCGCACTGCAGATCCAGAATCCCGGTCGCCGGGTGCGCGGCTGGATCCGCGACAGCTGGGCACCGAGCATGCGTGCCACACCCCGGGCTCACCGACTGGATATGCGCACCGGCGACCGGGCCCAAGTCGTCACCGCACTACGGCCATTGCGCCGCGGCGACCACCAGCCCGCGTCCGTCACGGTGCGCACCGTGGGACCGCTCGGGATGGCCGGGCGGCAGGGACGCCACGACGTGCCGTGGCAGTTGCGGGTGCTGCCCCCGTTCCTCAGCCGCAAGCATCTGCCCTCCCGGCTGGCCAAGCTGCGGGAACTCGAAGGGGCCATCCCGGTTCTCATTCGCGGTCAAGGGACCGAATTCGATTCGCTGCGTGAATATGTCGTCGGCGACGATGTTCGATCGATTGACTGGCGTGCTACGGCCCGGCGCCACGACGTAGTGGTCCGCACCTGGCGGCCCGAACGGGATCGCCGCATCCTCGTCGTTCTGGACACGGGCCGCACCTCGGCGGGCCGCATCGGCGTCGACCCGACATCGGGAGATCCTTCTGGCTGGCCCAGGCTGGACTGGTCCATGGATGCCGCATTGCTGTTGGTGGCATTGGCATCTCGCGCTGGCGACCGAGTCGATTTCCTGGCCCATGACCGTGCGGTGCGCTCCCAGGTATCGGGGGCATCGCGCAACGAGCTGCTTCCGCTAGTGGTCAATGCGATGGCGCCCCTGGAGCCGTCACTCATCGAGTCGGATGCGCGTGATCTCGTGGCCACCATCCGCCGCCGGTCCCGTCATCGATCGCTCATCGTGCTACTCACCGACCTGAACCCGGCGGCGCTGGAGGAGGGCCTACTGCCCCTACTTCCCCAGTTGACCAGTCATCATCACCTGCTGATCGCCGCAGTCAGCGACCCCCGTGTCGAAAACATGGTGACACCTGAAAACAACACGGGGCCAAGAATTCTCGATGTCGAACAGGTCTACGACGCCGCCGCCGCGGAACGTACCCGCGGGGAGCGTCGCCGCATCGTCACGCTTCTTCGCCGCCAGGGGGTCGAGGTTGTCGATGCCCCACCCGAAGAGATCGCCCCAGCGCTCGCCGATCGGTACCTAGCGTTGAAGGCATCCGGTCGCCTGTAGCACTCAGGAGGCCGGGGCGTAGTCCGGCGCGTTCTCGATATCGCCGGTTTCGTCAGCAGCCACCCCGCGTCTGCCGAGGATCACCACGTACGCGAGGAACAGTGCCTCCGCGATCACGCCGATGCCGATGCGCGCGAAGGTCGGTAACGACGACGGGGTGACCAGCGCCTCAATGAGACCACTCACCAACAACACCGCGACAAGTCCTCCCGCCACGGATATGACAGCACGGCCTTGCTCGGCGAGCACCTGCCCACGCGGCCGATCACCGGGATCAATCACCTTCCATCCCAGCCGCATTCCCGCACCCGCCGCAAGGAAGACGGCGGTCAGCTCCAGCAGACCATGCGGCAGGATCAGCCCCAAGAACACATCTCCCCTGCCCGCGGCCACCATCAATCCACCGGCCACGCCCAGATTCGCCGCGTTCATGAACAGCACGTACGGGATGGGGATACCCAGCACCACGGCGAAGATGATGCACTGTGCCGCCACCCACGAGTTGTTGATCCACACGTGCAAGGCGAAGGACAGCGCCGGGTGCTCGCTGTAGTAATTCTCGAAGTCCTCGTTGACGAGCTGCGCGATCTCGTCCGGAGTGCCGATCACCGACTGCAATTCGGGGGAATGCACCACCCAGATGCCGACGGCGACGGCCACCACCATCGACCCGACGGCCGCGCCCAGCCACCAGCGCCAGCTGCGGTAGGCGACCACCGGGAAGGACACCGTCCAGAATCGAATGAAGTGACGCCACAGCGGCGCATGCTCACCCGTCACCGCGGACCTCGCCCGGGCAACCAACATGGACAGCCGCCCCACTACTGCGGGATCTCCCGATGCCGATCGCACGGTCGACAGGTGCGTCGACACCTTCTGATACAGCTCGACCAGCTCATCGATCTCTGATCCGCTCAGCTGGCGCCTGCGTTTGAGCAGCTCCTCCAGCCGGTCCCATGTCCCCCGGTGGGTGGCGACGAATGCGTCCACGTCCATCTGGCAAATACTAGTAGTCTCGGGTCATGTCGGAGTTGGTGACGGGCGACGCCGTTGTCCTGGACGTCAAGGTGGCCCAGCTGCCGGTGCGCGTGGTGTCCGCGTTCATTGACATCTTCGTCCAGCTGATCGTGTTGTACGCCGGCATCTTCGTTGTCGCATTCTCTTTGTCGCAATTGGATGACGCACTCGCGGCGGCGCTCAGCATCGCCTACGCGGTATTGGCGTTGGTCGGCTATCCGGTCATCTTCGAGATGTCCACCCGGGGAAGATCCCTCGGCAAGATGGCGATGGGGCTGCGGGTGGTATCCGATGACGGCGGCCCGGAACGACTGCGGCAGTCCGTGATCCGTGCGCTCGCCGCGGTCGTGGAGATCTACCTGTTCGCGGGCGCGCCCGCCGTCATCAGCAGTCTGGTGTCCTCGAAGGGGAAGCGCCTCGGCGATATCTTCGCGGGCACCATGGTGATCAGCGAACGCGGCCCCAAACTCCCGCCACCTCCGGTGATGCCACCGCAGCTCGCGACGTGGGCGCAGACGCTGCAACTATCCGGACTCACCAGCGACCAGGCCAACCTTGCCCGCCAATTCCTCAATCGCGCACAACAATTGGCGCCGCACACCCGGGATCAGATGCTGTACCAGATCTCCACGGATGTGCTCGCCAGCATTGCGCCGCCGCCTCCACCGGGCACTCCCCCACAGTTCATGCTCGCCGCGGTGCTGGCCGAACGTCACCGGCGCGCCTTGGAACAAATGCGTCCGGCCTACGCCCCGGTGTCGTTCCCGGATTCGGCGGTCCCCGCCGAACCTGCTTCACCGGAACCTGCTGCACTGGATCCTTCTGGGGGACCCACGGGTTTCACCACACCTGGCTGATCGCCGGCGGACTGCTTCGCATAGAGCGAACCACCCAGGGTCGCCGCGACGATCGTGACGAGCGCGCCGAGGATGAGTGCCGCGGCCTCGCCGTGCATCAGTGACTGCTGCTGCTCACCGATCGCGGCCGCCGCGATGGGCACCCCAAGCTGAGCCGCTGCCAAGGCACCCAGCGACAACGGTTGACCGAACAGCCGACTGACCATATGAGCGAGCACCGCGGCGAAGCCCAGGCCCAGCCCCAGCAAGATGAGCTTGGGATTCTCACCGAGCTCTCGCACATGCAGCGACGCCCCCAACCATACGAAGAACAGTGGAGAGAAGAAGCCCTCGGTAAATCCGAAGAGCTGCTTGGCCAGCCGGCGAGGCTCCCCGACGCCCGCGACGACGAGCCCCAACGCGAAACCGGCCAGCATGATGGATACGTGGGTCTCCACGGCCAGCGCGGCGAGCCCAAAGACAATGGCCAGACTGATCCGCAGCTCCATCGCCACTCGGCGCTGTTTCGAATAGCGGTGGAACCGGTCGAGCTGCCCGTCCTGATCGAGTGCGCGCAGGACGACAAAGAGGATGCCCGCGCACGCGGCAACGGCCACCGCACCGACCGCCGCGCGCGGGGCGTGCTTCAGGTCGATAACCAAGGGCAGCAATACAATCGACGCGGTATCAGCGATGGCGACCTGGGCGGTGATGCTCAGCACCTTGTCGCCCTTTAGCCCCAGCGAGTCGATGATCGGCAAAACCAGCGCCGCCGATGACGAGGCGATGAGCACCGCGTACAGCGGCGCGTGCCCGGTGTGAAAGGCATTGGCCAGCAGCACACCCAGTACCGCGCCCACCGCGCCAATCACGACGGCACGCAGTGCGGCCTTCGGCAGCGCGGCCACCATCGTCTTGTCGCGCACCGGAACGTGGGTGCCGGCCACGAACATGACCAGCGCGAACCCGACGTCGGCGAACATCTTGAACGTGGGATCGAAGGCATCGATCCAGCCGAATCCAGTGCGGCCGATCACGATTCCGGCAAGCAGTTCACCGATGACGACGGGGATTCGCAGCCGCGTGTTGAGCGCGAGAAGCGGCCCGACCAGTCCGATGACAACGATGATCGCCAGGGTCGGGAATCCGAATCCACTCATGGAGCTACTTCCAGGAGACCAAATGGCAAGGAATATCGGTGTTTTCGTCTGTTAGATAGCTCGCGCACACGCGGTGGTAGCCGTCCGCAATCTCCATCCGCGAAGCGGTCCGGTTGTCACCCCGCACGAGCAGGATGGGGGACAGCGACTTGTCCTTCGCGATCTTCGCCAGGTCACGAGCCACATGAGCGTTGGTCTTCGGCAACATCTCGAGATGCGCCGCACGCAGGATGTCCTTGGCCTTGCGGTGCTCAACCGCCACACCACGGAGCGCCTCGACCGTCCGGGCGACCGCATCCGGTTCACCCACGAGCGTCAGGTAGTCGGTAGCCGCCTCGTAGTCATGGTCTTCGGGCTCATCCAGCCAGTTCACGGTCATGGCGGTCACCCTACGACCCCTGCCTGGCAGGAGCCCGCTGAATCAGAACCGAATCGCCGCCGAAAGTTTTCGTTGCATCTCGACCGTTTCCGATATATCGTTATCTATCGAGAGGCGATACGCCCTCTCCCCAAGCACTCAAGGAGACACACATGACTTCCCACGAAGAAGGGGCCGAACAGTTTCGGCCCGACACACCCTTTGGTTTCGGCTTCGGCTTCGACCCCACACGTCGCGGACCAGAACGCCGATCGAGACGTCACGGTGCCCGTCAACACGGCGGCCACCAGCATGAATGCGACCCCCGCGGTGAATTCAACGAGCGGGCCTGGGCAGGCCGCGGCGGACCCGGCGCGTTCATGGCCGGCGGATTCGGCGGAGGGTTCGGACCGGGCTTCGGGCCAGGATTTGGCCGCGGGTTCGGTTTCGGTGATCAACCGCGCGGACGCGGACGAGGACGTGGCCAACGCGGCGACGTTCGGGCCGCCATCCTGGCACTACTGGCCGAGCGCTCGATGCATGGCTACGAGATGATCCGCGAGATTGCCGAACGCAGCAATAACATCTGGCGGCCCAGCCCCGGATCGGTCTACCCAACGCTGCAGCTTCTGGTCGATGAAGGCCTTATCGCCGAGACCGAAGGCAGCGGCAGCCGCAAGCAGTTCGAACTGACCCAAGAAGGGCGTGAGGCTGCCGAGAAGCTCGACACCCCGCCCTGGGAGAAGATCAACGACGACGCCGATCCGTCGGTGCTGGACCTGCGTTCGGCACTCGGTCAGCTGATGGGCGCGGTCGCGCAGTCGGCACACGCCGCCTCATCCGAGCAGCAGCAACGGATCATCGAGATCGTGAACTCTGCCCGCAAGCAGATCTACGGCATCCTGGGTGAATCAGACTAGGCGCCATCCATAGCTAGACTACGTGGCCCGTCACGGCCCCCCGCACGTCGGGGGCACCGAGGCGGGCCGCGTCGGCGGTCAGGTCATCGGGAGCACGCTGCGATTCCCGTTCGGCGGCAACACGTTTCTGATAGTGCTCAACCTCACGGTCGATGTCGGCGGCATCCCAGCCGAGCACCGGGGCCACCAACTCGGCGGCCTCCCGGGCAGCGGCATCGCCTCGGTCCCAGGTCTCAATCGAGATTCGTGTCCGCCGGGCCAACACATCGTCAAGATGCAGCGCGCCCTCATGGCTCGCGGCATAGACGATTTCGGCCTTGAGGTACGACGGCGCCCCATCCATCGGCATACCCAGCTTCGGGTCACTGTCGATGAGGTCCAACACCTCGTCGATCATCGACCCGTATCGGCCGAGCAGATGCTCGACGGTATTCACCCGTAGGCCGGTACGCGCGGCCACCCGTTCGCGCGCATTCCACAGTGCGCCATACCCTTCGGCACCCACCAGGGGCACCCGTTCGGTGATGGACGGCGGCACCAAACGCTCCAGACCGTGCACGGCATGGTCGACAGCATCCTTGGCCATCACGCGATACGTGGTGTACTTACCGCCCGCGATCATGGTCAGACCCTTGACCGGGCTGGCCACCGCATGCTCCCGCGACAACTTGCTCGTGGAGTCCGACTCACCCGAAAGCAGCGGCCGCAGACCCGCATACACGCCCACCACATCTTCGCGGTCCAACGGATCCGCCAGCAGCTTGTTCGCATGTTCCAGCAGATAGTCGATATCGGACTGACTGGCCGCCGGGTGCGCCAGGTCCAGATCCCAGTCGGTGTCGGTGGTTCCGATGATCCAATGGCTACCCCACGGGATGACGAACAGCAGACTCTTCTCGGTGCGGGTGATGATGCCCGCCGAGGAGTTGATACGTGCCCTGGGCACCAGGATGTGCACGCCCTTGGAGGCGCGTACGTTGAATTGCCCTCGGCCACCGACCATCTGCTGTATCTCGTCGGTCCACACCCCAGCGGCGTTGATGGTCTGCCGAGCACGGACCTCGAATTCCCGACCGTTTTCCAGGTCGCGGACCCGGACACCGACGACCTCATCACGCTCACGCAGAAATCCGATCACGCGGGTGCTCGTCGCGCAGAGGGCCCCATATCGGGCAGCAGTCCTGGCCAACGTCATCGTGTGGCGGGCATCATCCACCTGTCCTTCATAGAACTTGATCGCACCGCGCACATTCGACCGGTTGACCGACGGGAACGCTTCAATCGTTTTGTGCCGTCCCAGATGCCGCATATGAGACGGCACACCTCGTCCGGCACCCATCACGTCGTACACCCCGATGCCCAACCCCGCGTACACCCTGTCGATCACCGGAGCCGAGAGCGGATACAGAAACGGGACCGGCCGAGCCAAATGCGGGGCCAGCGTCTTGAGCACTAACTGCCGTTCACGCAGCGCCTCGAATACCAGCGAGAAGTTGAACTGTTCGAGATATCGCAGTCCACCGTGAAACAGCTTCGACGAGCGGCTGGACGTACCCGCCGCATAGTCTCGGGCTTCCACCAAACCGGTTGTCAATCCGCGGGTTACCGCGTCAAGGGCAATTCCCGATCCGGTGACTCCACCGCCGATGACCAGAATATCCAGCTCGTCGGCCTCTAACCGGGCGAGCGCTTCGGCACGACCCGTCGGGCTCAACGGTTCCGTTTTCGAACTCATGAGACATCAACCCAATCCAGTGTGCGCTGCACGGCCTTCTTCCAGCCCGCGAACCCGTCGGCGCGCTGCTGTTCGGTGATCGACGAGCTCCACCGCTTATCTTCTTGCCAGTTCTGCCGCAGGTCGTCGGCGTCCTTCCAGAAGCCGACGGCTAGCCCGGCCGCATATGCAGCGCCGAGCGCGGTCGTCTCGGCGACAACGGGTTTGACAACGTCCACCCCGAGCGTGTCGGCTTGGATTTGCATGCACAGTTCGTTCGCGGTGATACCGCCGTCTACCTTGAGCACCTCGAGGTGGACACCCGAGTCGGCCTCCATGGCCTCGACCACCTCGCGACTCTGATAGCAGATCGCCTCTAGGGTCGCGCGCGCCAAATGCGCGTTGGTGTTGAACCGCGACATCCCCACGATGGCGCCGCGGGCATCCGAACGCCAGTACGGCGCAAATAATCCCGAGAACGCGGGCACGAAGTACATGCCACCACTGTCCGGTACCTGCCGTGCCAAATCCTCGCTCTCGGCTGCGCCGCTGATGATGCCCAGCTGATCGCGGAGCCATTGCACGGCCGAGCCGGTGACCGCGATCGAGCCCTCCAGCGCATAGACGGGTTTGTCGTCGGCGAACTGGTAGCACACCGTGGTCAGCAACCCGTTCTTGGAACGCACCAGATCCTCGCCGGTGTTGAGCAGCAGGAAGTTACCGGTGCCATAGGTGTTTTTCGCCTCGCCTGCCTCCAGACAGACCTGACCGACCATGGCCGCCTGCTGATCGCCGAGATCCCCAGTGAGCCGCACCTCACCGCGTACGGGACCCGAAAGCTGGGTCAAACCATACGGTTCCGGCGAGGACGAGGGGCGGATCTCGGGTAGCATCTGCCGCGGTATACCAAAGAATCCGAGTAGCTCGTCATCCCAGTCCAGGGTCTCCAGGTTCATCAACATGGTGCGGCTGGCGTTGGTGACGTCGGTGACGTGCACCCCCCCGTCGACTCCCCCGGTCAGATTCCACAACAGCCAACTGTCGGTGGTCCCGAAGATCGCTTCACCGTTCTCCGCGTCACGGCGCACCCCGTCAACATTTTCGAGAATCCACTGGATCTTGCCGCCGGAGAAGTACGTGGCCGGCGGCAATCCCGCCTTCTGCCGGATCACGTCGCCGCGGCCATCCCGATCCAATGCGGAAGCGATGCGGTCGGTTCGGGTGTCCTGCCATACGATGGCGTTGTAGTACGGGCGGCCGGTGTTCTTGTTCCACACCAGCGTCGTCTCGCGCTGATTGGTAATCCCCAGTGCGGCAAGGTCAATAGCGCCGAGACCGGTGGAGTTCATCGCGGTAGTCAGCACCGACGCGGTGCGCTCCCAGATCTCCACCGGGTTGTGTTCCACCCAGCCCGCTCGCGGCAGGATCTGCTGATGCTCCAGCTGGTGGCGTCCCACCACTTCTCCGGCGTGGTTGAAGATCATGGCACGCGTGCTCGTCGTGCCCTGATCGATCGATGCCACGAAATCAGCCATTGGCGAACTCCTCGGTGTGCGAAGGTGATTGGGTTACAAGATCGTCGTCGGGTAGGAAAGGTTCCACGAGGTACCGGTACAGCGCGGCGCCCAGGAGGCCACCGATCAGTGGTCCGATAATCGGCACCCACCAGTACTGTGCGCCGTGCTGGTCCAAGAACGCGGTATCGAATCCGGTGAGATAGGACGCGAGCCGGGGCCCGAAGTCGCGGGCCGGGTTGATCGCATACCCGGCCATCGACCCCCAGGCCATCCCGATACCGACGATGACACCTCCTATCGCGAACGGCGCCAGACTCTCGGGCATGCGGATATTGCGCCGGTCCGTGATGGCGAAGATCAGGAACAGCAAGATGGCCGTGCCGATGATCTGGTCGCGCAGACCGCCCCACAGACTGACGTCGAGTACGCCATTACCCGGGAGCGTGGAGAACACACCCTGCGTCGCGATGGTGTGCCCGGGATCGATGGCCGCCAGGACACTGCCGTAGTTCCACCGAACCAACAGTGCCGCCACGAACGCACCCGTGGTCTGGGCCGCGATGAAGGGGAGCACCTGTTTCCACGGGAAGCCGCGGAACGCCGCCAGCGCGAGGGTGACCGCCGGGTTGAGATGGGCGCCGGATACCCGAGCCGCGGTGAACATGCCGAGCGTGACGCCAACACCCCAGGCCCAGGCGATGGAGTTGTGGTTGCCGTAGTCCTCGTCCCCTGCCGTGGCGACCTGCGCGACGACGCCCACTCCGAACAGAATCAGGATCAGCGTGCCGAGGAACTCCGCGGTGAGCTGGCCCAGGTGCCTCATATCACCGACAGTAGGGGCGCGTGTCACGGGTCACAACTGTGGCCATTCGGCAATGTCGAACGATCTTGCTGTTTTCTGGCTAGCCTGGGCAGCGATGCCCGGTTCTGTGCAGGCAGTCGAACGAGCGGCGGCGATCCTGCGAGTCCTGGCCGACAGCCCCGAGCCACTGGGGGTCGGCCAGGTGGCGCGCGCCCTGGATCTGCCCAAGCCGACCGCCCACGGACTGATCCGCACGCTGTACGAAGTCGGCTTCGTCGGCCAAGACCCGAGCACCAGCCGGTACTTCCAGTCTGATGTCATCGCCGCACCTCCCCTCGCACATAGCGCCAGTTCTATTCGTGCGCAATCGCTCAACTACGCCGATTCCCTGGCGGCACGTTCTTCGGAAACCGTGCACGTCGCCGTGCTCGACGGCAGTGACGCGGTGATCGCCCATCACGTGTTCGGGCCCAACGCATCCCGCAACACCGTCGACGTCGACGCCCGGTGGCCCACGTACGCGTGCGCACTCGGCAAGGTGCTACTGGCATTTCGACCGGCCGCCGCCGATGCCGTATTGGCCGAGCCTCTGGAGCCGTTGACCCATCGGACCGTCCGCACCCCAAAGGAATTGAGACGTCAGCTGGCGGCGGTCCGCGCCGCCGGATGGGCGTGCGATGTGGGTGAGCTCTGGGTCGACAACGCGGGTGTTGCGGCACCCATCCGCGCACGCGGCGGTCTGGTCATCGCGGCAATCGGCGTCAGCGGCCCCGTCGACCGGCTGTGCGACGCACGGATGGCCCCGCGCCACCGGCTGGTCGCCGAGGTGACGCGCGTCGCGCGGACTATCTCCGCCAATTTCGGATACCGGGTGCCTCGATGACGCAATACGTAGCGGCGATAGACCAGGGCACCACCTCGACCCGATGCATCCTGTTCGACCATGACGGACAGCTGGTTTCGGTAGCGCAATACGAGCATCGCCAGCACCACCCCCGTCCCGGCTGGGTGGAGCACGACGCGCTGGAAATCTGGCGCACCGCCAAACGCGTGCTGGAGGAGGCGATCTCCGGCGCAGATGCCGAACCCGCGGATGTGGCCGCGCTGGGAATCACCAATCAGCGTGAATCGACGGTGCTGTGGGATCGCGTCACCGGTCGGCCCGTGGCTCGCTCCATAGTCTGGACCGATACCCGTACCGATTCTCTGGTCCAGCGGCTCACCGCCGACCACGGCGATCGGGCACGCGAGCTGTCGGGGCTCTCCTTCCAGACATACTTCTCCGGCCCGAAGATCCGCTGGCTCTTGGATTCCGATCCCAACCTCAGTGCGCGGGCCCGGGCGGGAGAATTGATGTTCGGGACGATGGACACCTGGGTCCTATGGAACCTGACGGGTGGAATCGACGGCGGCCTGCACCTCACCGACGTCACGAATGCCAGCCGCACGATGCTGATGGACCTGCACACCCTGCAGTGGAGTGACGAACTGCTGTCCATGATAGATATTCCCCGATCCCTCTTGCCCCAAATACGGCCCTGTGTCGGCGATTTCGGACATACAACCGCCGCGGCGCCGGGTATACGGATCGGTGCGATGATCGGCGACCAGCAGGCCGCATTGTTCGGCCATGCGTGTTTTCTTCCCGGAGAGGCCAAGTGCACCCTGGGCACCGGTGGCTTCGTACTGCTCAATACCGGTGCCACACCCGTGCGTTCCGGTAATGGGATGGTCACGACGGTGGGTTATCAGATCCATGACGAACCCCCGGTCTATGCGCTGGAGGGGTCCATCGCCACCACCGGCTCACTAGTGCAGTGGCTACGCGATGGACTCGGATTGATCAACGTCCCATCGGAGGTGGAAACGCTGGCACTCAGCGTTCCCGACAACGGCGGGTGCTACATCGTGCCCGCGTTCTACGGCATGTTCGCCCCGTATTGGGAGCCCGCCGCTCGTGGAGTCATCTCCGGGCTGACCACCTATGTCACCAAGGGACATCTCGCCCGCGCCGTGCTGGAGGCGACCGCCTGGCAGGTGCACGATGTCATCGACGCCATGCAGATCAGCGCCGAGGTGTCACTGTCCAGCCTGCAGGTTGACGGCGGGATGACCGCCAACAACCTGCTCATGCAGAGCCTGGCAGATGTAGTCGATGTTCCTATCTTGCGTACTACCGTCGCCGAGACGGTGTCCCTGGGCGCCGCCTATGCCGCCGGGCTGTCGGTGAGCTTCTGGAAAGACAAGGAAGAGCTGCGCCGCCATGGGCATCGCGCGGGTCAATGGACACCGCGCATGCCTGCCGACAAGCGGGCCGCAGAGCGCGCGAATTGGCGTTTGGCCGTTAACAACACATTGAATTGGAACACCTCATCGGAAAGTGCAACGTAAGGATCCTGTAAAGCCGAGGATTCGCCGTCCGCCGAAAACCCTTACTGGTCAGCGATTTCAGCTACCTCACAGCAATTATGTGAGCACGGTTACAGGTGCTCTTTTCAACTGGCAGTTCTACAGTTTCAACTGTCACAAGGACGTGCCGTACCCGGGTATCAAATCCACTGCTCCTTGAATCGCAGAGTGATTGGAGTCCCTCGTGCCACCATGCGCTGTTCCCCACGTTCGTTTCCACAATGGCGTCGACATCCCTCAACTGGGTCTCGGCGTCGCCGCCATCCCCGACGGAGAGGCGGAAACCGTTGTCCGGCAGGCTATTGAAGCCGGGTACCGACATATCGACACTGCCACCAAGTACGGCAATGAACGGGGCGTCGGTCTCGGCATCTCCCGTTCCGCCGTGCCCAGGGAAGACGTTTTCATCACCACGAAGTTATGGGTAGACGATTTCCGTGATGTCGCAAATGCTTTCAGCCGGAGCCTCGATGCCCTGGGTACCGGCTACGTAGACCTATTCCTAATACATTGGCCCGCACCACATCACGGGCAGTACGTGGCCGCCTGGCGGCAGATCGTGCAGCTTTATCTCTCTGGCGCGATCCGTGCAATCGGTGTGTCCAACTTCGAACCCGAGCATGTGCACGCAATCGTGGACGAGACTGGCGTACTACCCGTGGTCAACCAGGTGGAGCTGCACCCGTACTTCCAGCAGCGAGAGTTACGGCAGTTCAACGCCGATCGCGAGATCGTGACCGAGGCATGGAGTCCGCTAGCCCAGGGCATCGGGACGGCGAGCGACTCTCCGCTGGCCACGCTGGCCGCCAAGTACAACAAGACGACAGCGCAACTGATCTTGCGCTGGCACATTGAGCTTGGTCATGTGGTGATCCCCAAAACCTGCTCGCCGCACAGACTGGCCGAGAATCTCCAGATATTCGACTTCAGTTTGTCTCCAGAAGATTTCGATGTTTTCACCCAGCTCGACAGCCCCGAAGGCCGGTTGGGAAATCACCCCAACGACGGATTCTCGGCGCATCATTCTCCGCGAAGCAGGTGGCATCGGGATCGGCCGACGAGGCGGGCCGCCTGATCGGCGACCAGCCTCCGCACCACGTCGTTACTTCCAGGGTTCGACACTTTCCCGCACCAGATCGATGCTCCACGGTCCGTCCGTCTCGGCGGTCTCCGTGACCGACCAGCCCTTGAGCCGCTGAATCGATCCACCGGTCACCTTGAATACCTGACCGGTCCACGGGTTCTTCTCGGTGCTCAGGTATGCCACCAGCGGGGAGATGTTGGCGGGGCTGAAAGCATCGAATTGCCCCTCGGCCACCGGGGCCGCGAAGATGGCACCCATACCCGGGGTGGCCAGGGTGAGCCGCGTGCGCGCCACCGGCGCGATCGCGTTGACCTTGACCCCGTACCGCTCCAACTCTGCGGCCGCCACACAGGACAGCGCCGCGATGCCGGCTTTGGCGGCGCCGTAGTTGCCCTGGCCCGGGTTCGGCAGTGTCACACCGGAATCCGACGCGGTGTTGACGACGGTGGCCTTGACATCAGCACCGGCCTTCGACTGGTCCTTCCAGTACTTGGCCGCATGATGCAACACCGAGAAGTGGCCCTTGAGATGCACCTGGATCACCGAATCCCACAGGTCCTCCTCGAGCCCGGCGATGAAGCCGTCGCGCAGGATGCCGGCGTTGTTCACCACCGAATCGAGTCGGCCATATGTCTCCACCGCCTGGTTGACCAAGTTGGCGGCGCCGGCCCAGCTGGAGATGTTGTCGGTATTCGCAACGGCTTTACCTCCAGCCGCAGTGATCTCATCGACCACTTCCTGTGCGGGGCCCGCATCCGATCCGGATCCGTCGTTGCCACCGCCGAGGTCGTTGACGACTACCGACGCACCCTCCTTGGCGAAGAGCAGCGCGTGCTCACGGCCAATGCCACGTCCGGCACCGGTGATGACCGCTACCCGTCCGTCAAGCTGTCCCATATTGTTTCCCTTCCCACTGTGTCTGATGTTCTTCGCTCAAGCGCTCATCACGCGATTACTGCGTGGCCGTTTTTGATGACAAGGTCCTCGCCGACATTGGTTTCGTACGAGTAGGCGCCGGCGGCACCGTTCTTCCAGAAATTCGTGGTGATGTCCTGACCCGGAAGCACTGGTTTGGCGAACCGCACCGCCAGCTCCTTGAGTCGCTCGGTGCGTGAATCGGCCAGCTCGGTCAGCGCCGCCCACGAGGTAAATGCCATGGTGCACAAACCATGCGCGATGATTCCGGGCAATCCGGCCGCTACCGCAGCGTCATTGTCGAGGTGAATCGGCATCGGATCACCCGACGCCGGGCTGTACCGGAACGTCTGGTCGTCGTCGACGTGCTGCACCACGTTGGCCACCACGCCGTTCCCCTTGATCGCCTCGTCCAGCACGATGGTCGGGCCGAGGGCACCGCGCGTCTCGCCCACGTCGTACTTGCGGAAGAAGAAGGTCACGTACTGCTCGTTGACCAGATCTCCCGAGGCGTCCCGTGTTTCGGCGTACACCGTGCCGCGGGTGCCGTTCTCCATACCCTGGTAGCCCGTCATCTTCGACTTGGCCACCAGGGTGTCTCCGGGCTTGATGGGCCGGTGAAACCTGAAGAACTGTTCACCGTGCACAACGCGCGGAATCAACTGGTAGGGAACGACACTCATCGTGGTTCCGACGAGCGATTGGAAGATCGGCACCACGGCGAAAACCGGGGGCGCCACCTCTCCCTTACGGTGCTCCTCGATCGGATCGTTGGTGGCCTCGGCGTAGGCGATCAGCCGGTCCTTGTCGACCTCGATGGTCTCCTCGGCGCCCCACTGGTCCAGGCCATCGTTGTTGAACGGGTACTTGGTGTCAGCCATTATCTGCCAACCCCTTTCAGCGGTTGGCTGGCTTGTAGGCGGTGATGACGCACGCGCCACCGAGGCCGAGGTTGTGCTGCAGC
Source organism: Mycobacterium sp. (assembly GCA_050701835.1). Lineage (GTDB taxonomy): Bacteria > Actinomycetota > Actinomycetes > Mycobacteriales > Mycobacteriaceae > Mycobacterium. The sequence goes on from JBOGDC010000027.1 coordinate 58,253, forward strand.
GCCACCTTCGCGTCCGCCACCTGACGCTTGTCAGCATCGCCGCGCAGCTGCCAGGTCAGCTCGGCGCACTGCGCCAAACCGGTCGCGCCGAGCGGGTGCCCCTTGGAGATCAGGCCACCGGAAGGGTTCACCACCCAGCGTCCGCCGTACGTGGTGTCACCGTTGTCGACGAGCTTGCCACCCTCACCCTCGGCGCACAGACCAAGTGCCTCGTAAGTGATCAGCTCGTTGGCGGAGAAGCAGTCGTGCAGCTCGATAACGTCCACCTCGTCGGGTGAAATACCAGCCTGCTCATAGACTTTCTGCGCCCCGAGCTTGGCCATCTCGAAGCCGACGAGCGTCATCGCGGACTTGGATTCCAGGGTTCCCGGGGTATCGGTGGTCATCGCCTGACCCACAATCTCCACAGCCCGGTCGCCCAGCCCGTTCTCCTCGACGAATCGCTCCGAGGCCAGAATCGCGGCACCCGATCCGTCCGAGGTCGGTGAGCACTGCAGCTTCGTCAGCGGCTCGTAGATCATCTTGGCGTCCAGGATGTCCTGCAGCGAGTACTCCTCCTGGAACTGCGCGTACGGGTTGTTCACCGAATGCTTGTGGTTCTTGTAGCCGATCTTGGCGAAGTGCTCGGCGGTGGTGCCGTACTTCTGCATGTGCTCGCGACCGGCCGCACCGAACATCCAGGGCGCGGGCGGGAAGGCGAAATCGAACAACCCGGCGAGTGCCTCTATGTGCCGCTGCATGGGCTGTTCGCGGTCGGTGAAGGTCGCGCCCAGTGAGCCCGGCTGCATCTTCTCGAACCCGAGCGCCAGCGTCACGTCGACAAGACCACCGCGGATGGCCTGCGCCGCGTTGAACAGCGCGGTGGAACCCGTCGAACAGTTGTTGTTGACATTGGTGACCGGTATCCCGGACATGCCGAGTTCGTAGACCGCGCGCTGACCCGAGGTGGATTCGCCGTAGCAGTAGCCGACGTACGCCGCCTCCACCTTGTCGTAGTCGATACCGGCGTCAGTGAGGGCATTGGTGCCCGACTCCTTGGCCATGGCGGGGTAGTCCCAGCCTTCGCGACGTCCTGGCTTCTCAAACTTCGTCATCCCGACGCCGATGACATAAACCTTCTCGGGGGCCTTACGGGGCATCTTCCAAGCTCCTTTTGCACACACTTCAACGGGGGCATAGCCAACGTAACATACGTTCCATCCTGAATGTAAGAGTCAGAAATGGGCGCTTAGCCCACGACAGACTCACCTACGTCGGGGGGCAGTAGCCACGGTGAACACGCGTCAAACCGTCATTAAACGGTCAGGACGTTTACCTACAGTGCAGTTTGTTTCTGCGTATCGGGCGCCGGGGCTCGAAGCCGCAGCTCCAGCATCTGCTTGGCCCGGGACCAGCGTCGGTCGCGGGTTTCCTGGGAGGCGGTCAAGCTGGTGATGAGAATGCCTCGGATGATGTCCATGGCGAGCAGCCCCAGATCGCGGCGGTCCTTACTCGAGCCCGGATCATCGTCGTCGAGCACGTTGAGCGCCGAAAGATTGTGCAGCACCATCTTCTCGAATTGGTCCAGGTGCATGCGCAGATCGGGTTCGGTACGCGCGGCGATGAGCAGTTCGACAACCGCGGCGAACATCGGACCCTGATGGATCCGCCACAACACATCGAGATATCGATCGATGGGATCGGCGGATTTGTCCATCGCCATAAGCTCTTCGAGCACTGCCTGCGTGCGCTTGACCGCGAGGTGGCGTACCGATTCCGCCATCAGCTCCGACTTGGACTGGAAATGATGGATCAATGCGCCGCGGGTGACGCCGGCGCGGCTCGCGATGCGGGATGTGGTGGTGCCGGAATAGCCAAACTCGACGAGGCAGTCGATGGTCGCCTCAAGCAGCCGGGCCCGCATCGCCGCCGAGCGTTCCTCCTGGGTGCGTCGTGGCGTCGGCATGACCACATTGCACCACAGGAGGGGAACCAAGCAGTGGCTATCGACCGGTCACTTGGTGGAAGATCTGCGACGCCTGCGCCTCATACTTCGCGTAGGCATCGGGGAAGGCAGAGCGCTGAACTGACTGTGCGGCTTGGGCAACGCTCATATCCTGCCAGCCCTGCACCTTCACCAACTGGTCGTAGAACTTGCCGGACGACCTCGTCGGATCCATCAAATCAGCTGTAGCACCCCAGCTTTGACGCTGCTGGAACGGGCCCACCGAGTCGTGGTCTTGCCCCACACCGTCATTGGGAAACATCATCGAGTCGGGTACCGAGGAATTAGCGAGACTCCGCAGACCCGACTCCGTGAGGGCGGTGGCCAGCGCGACCTGGATGGCCTCGGGAGACAGCCCGCGACGCAGCCCCTCCTCGATGATCTTCTTGGCGACTTCCATCTGCCCGGAGTCCAAGTTCATGAACACCGACGGACCCGAGGGCCGCAGCGACGGCGCGCCGGTATTGGTGTACGAGCCGTCGGGCTTGCCGTGGCCGCCACCGCTGCCGCCGCCAAAGCCACCACCGTGGCCGCCCCCACTACCGCCACCGTGGCCGCCTCCGCTACCGCCACCAAAACCGCCGTTCATGGCGCCGCTTGCCGCGCCCCCACCGGCACTGGACGGTATGAACGCCGCGGGCTGGGTACTCGCGGAGTGGTGCTCTTGGTCGACATCCGCCGACGCCTTACGCAGATCGTTCGAGGAAGTCCGGTCGGCCTCCTCAAGTGACTTCAGTGCCTGCCGAATCGCATCGGTCAGCCGTCTGGCCTCTGCTTGCAGATCTTTACGGCCCTCCGGAGCGGTGACGGTGCCGTCATCGGCAACCTGCAAGCCCTTGGAGGTGGCCTCGTCCACCAAAACCATCACGCGGTCACGCGCCGTCGTGAGCGCCGAGTACCCGCCACGCACCGCGTCGGCGACATTACTGATCGCGAACGAGAGCCGGTTCGTCGATGACTGCTCGTTTGACGCCTGGTTGTATGCGGATTTGAAGGCCTGGCCCTTCCAGTAAGACTCCGCCGAGTCGAGGTCGCGGACCACGCCGTCGATGGACAAGTCCAGGTTCTTGCTGGCGTCTTCGATGGCCTTGGCGGCAGCATCCAGATTCCCCACATCCCAGCCCCGCAGCTGGGAAATCGTCGGCCTCACAGGTTGACCTCCGCGACCTTGGAAACCTGTCGGCGATTGACGGCATCCTGGCCGGCCAACGCGCCCGAGCTCTGCTGGACAAATGTCGAAATGCCCTCGATACGTTCCGATGCGCCGCCCCCGGCACGCTTAAGCGCCTGGCTGACGGTCCGCAACACCTCGGCGAACTCGGTGCCGGCGACCGCATTGGCCGCTGCCTCGAAATCAACGTCGGGGACCGCATCCTTTGCCCGCCCCGCCACTCGGCTCGCCAGCCGTGACATCTCGGCGCCGTTGGCCTTCATGATGTCGCTCATAGATACCTCCCCAAGGAACCTGTCCGTGCGCACGTGACGGTAACGCATCGCCAGAATGTGCCTCTGATCAGATACGACGGCACTATCCCCGATTCGGTTCCATGTATTTGGGTCTTTTTTCGGGATTCTTCTTAACGAATCGTTCAGGGCCACGCGCGGACAAACCACCAGGTCCGGGGCTCCGGTTGGGGAAGAATACGACGCATGGGCGAGGAAGTCGCACGGACCCAGTTCACCGGTGAACACCGCCGGGCCTATCGCACCAAGGTGCAGAACTGCCTGGACGTGTTCGAGACCATGCTGTCGGAATCCAGATTCGACTTCGAGCGACCGTTGACCGGCATGGAGATCGAGTTCAACCTGGTGGACGGCGACTACCAGCCCACGATGATGAACACCGAGGTACTCGCCTCGATCGCCGATCCCGCCTTTCAGACCGAATTAGGCGCCTACAACATCGAGTTGAATGTGCCTCCCCGGGCGCTTTCGGGGTCGGCGGCACTCGAACTCGAACTCGATGTGCGGACCAGTCTCAACGCCGCCGAGGAGCGGGCCGGCGAGCGCGGCGTGCATATCGTGATGATCGGCATCCTGCCGACTGTGATGCCCGAACATCTCAACGGCGCATGGATGAGCCCGTCATCGCGATATCGCGCACTCAACGACGCGGTCTTCACCGCACGCGGGGAAGACATGCAGATCGATATTGCCGGCACGGAACGGCTCAGCATCAGGTCGCCGTCGATAGCCCCGGAATCGGCGTGTACGAGCATGCAACTGCACCTGCAGGTCGCACCCGACGATTTCGCTGCCAACTGGAACGCGGCCCAGCTGCTGGCCGGACCGCAGCTAGCGCTGGCCGCCAACTCGCCGTTTTTCTTCGGCAAGTCGTTGTGGGCGGAGACTCGAGTGGAGCTCTTCACGCAGTCCACCGACACCCGTCCGGAAGAGCTCAAGGTGCAGGGCGTGCGCCCCAGGGTGTGGTTCGGCGAGCGGTGGATCACCTCAATCTTCGACCTGTTCGAAGAGAATGTCCTGTACTTCCCATCGCTGCTGCCCGAGATCTCCGACGAGGACCCCGTGGCCGAGCTCGCGGCGGGGAGAGCGCCGCGACTTCAGGAACTGCGGTTGCACAACGGAACCATCTACCGCTGGAACCGGCCGATCTACGACGTCGTCAACGGCACCCCGCATCTGCGGGTGGAGAATCGGGTGCTGCCCGCCGGACCGACGGTCATCGATGTCATGGCCAATGCCGCGTTCTACTACGGCGCGCTACGCGCCCTGTCCGAGGACGACCGGCCGCTGTGGACCAAGATGACTTTCGCTGCGGCACATGACAATTTCCTCTCGGGTGCGCGGCACGGCGCGCACGCCCCGATGTACTGGCCGGGAGTCGGCGAGATCGCCGCCGATGAATTGACGCTGCGCCACCTGCTGCCCATGGCCCACGAAGGGTTACGACGCTGGGGTGTGGCCCCGGAGGTGTGCGACCGCTATCTCGGTGTCATCGAGGCCCGCGCGAAGTCGGGTATCAACGGCGCGGCCTGGCAGACACGCACGGTGGGCGCACTGGAAGAGCGCGGGCTGAATCGCAAAGCGGCGCTCACCGAGATGCTCCGGATGTATTGCGAACACATGCATTCCAACGAGCCAGTGCACACCTGGGAGTTGCTCTAGTAGCCGAATGCGATGGCCTCCAGCATGAATGCGTCACCGCGATGACAAACTACGCAAGCCAGCGGCGCAACCGTCCCGTATCAATGCAGGTGCCTAGGCGGCCGACGTAGTCGTGCGCCTAGGCACGACGAATGCCAGAGCAAGCGACCAGTCGATGTCACGCCACCCAAGGTTAGAAGCAAGGTCGCGAAGGAATTGACGACGATAATCGCCAGCGACTCCGGTAGTAGAAAGTCAGCTGTTCGCGCAGCTCTGAGCGATGAGGGGTATGAGGTCAGAACTCTCGCAGCTTGCAGCCGCCCGGACCGGTACGGATCCTGATTTCTACCCCTGTGACAAGCAACCGGGCGAACTAGCCAAAGAGGACCGAGGTTCGGTTCGGTTCGGTTCGGTTCGGTTCGGTTCGGTTCGGTTCGGTTCGGTTCGGTTCGGTTCGGTTCGGTTCGGTTCGGTTCGGTTCGGTTCGGTTCGGTTCGGTTCGGTTCGGTTCGGT
>JBOGDC010000028.1:0-62729 GCA_050701835.1 Mycobacterium sp.
CTCGTGCCCGGCCTTCCGTGCGTTAGTCAGGTGATACCAAACCCGCTGAACGGCAAGGTGATCGGTCAGGGAGACAGCCGCGGCAGCTCCGCCGTCGGTTCGTCATCGTCCGGGCGCTTGCTCGTTCCCGGCGGCGAAGGCACCAATGGTCGCGGACCCTCGGGCCGAGACAGAGCACTCGGGGGCCGCGGACGCACCCGTTGCGGCCACCAGAACCAGCGTCCGAGCAGCGCGGCGATCGACGGGGTCATGAACGAGCGCACGATCAGCGTGTCGAACAACAGACCCAGACCAATGGTCGTACCGATCTGACCGATGATCTGCAAATCGCTGACGACCATCGAGGCCATCGTGGCGGCGAACACCAATCCTGCTGAGGTAACTACCTTTCCGGTGCCGCCCATCGCGCGGATGATGCCCGTGTTGAGACCGGCGCCCAGCTCCTCTTTCATCCGCGACACCAGCAGCAGGTTGTAGTCGGATCCCACCGCCAAAAGGATGATCACGGACATCGCCAGCACCATCCAGTGCAGGTTGATTCCCAGGATGTACTGCCACAGCAGCACCGACATGCCAAAGGAGGCACCCATCGAGAGCGCCACCGTGCCGACGATCACCAGTGCCGCGATAAGGCTTCGAGTGGTGACCAGCATGATGATGAAAACCAGGCAGATCGCGGCGATGCCGGCGATGAGGAGGTCGTAGGTAGAGCCGTCTTTCCAGTCCTTCGCGGTTGATGCCGCGCCGGCAAGGTAGACCTTGCCGTTCGCCAGCGGCGTCCCCTTGAGCGCCTCCTCCGCCGCGGTCCGTATCTGCTCGATCCGCTTAATGCCCTCCGGTGACATGGGATCGCCGTTGTGGGAAATGATGAATCGCACCGTCTTGCCGTCCGGCGACAGGAAGGAACTCATCGCACGCTGGAAGTCCTTGTTCTTGAACACCTCCGGGGGCAGGAAGAACGAATCGTCGTTCTTGGAAGCGTCGAAAGCCTGCCCCATGGCGGTGACATCGCCCGTGGTTTCGTCCATCTGGGCGAATTGGCCAGACATCGTGGCATACATGGTGAGCATCATGGTCCGCATGTTCTGCATGACCTCGATCATCTGCGGGAACTGCACGAGCAGCTGGGGCATGATCACATCCAGTTGATCCATGTCCTTGACGAGAACTGCCAGCCCGTCGTCCAGCGCGTCGACACCGTCCAATGCATCGAAGATTGACCTGATCGACCAGCAGATGGGGATGTCGAAACAGTGCTTTTCCCAATAGAAGTAGTTGCGGATCGGCCGCAGGAAGTCGTCGAATAGGGCGATGCTGCCCCTCAAGTCGTCGGTGAGCTGCTGCACCTCGTGCGTATCGCCCACCATGCGGTGGGTGGTGGCGTTGAGCTTCTTCATCACCTCGTACGTGTGCTGCATCGTCTTGATCATCGTGGCCATGTCGTCGGCCTGTTTGACCATGTCGTTGATGCGCTTCTTCTGAAACCGCGTGGCCTGTACCTGGCCGGCACTTTGCAAGCTGAGCAAGAACGGCACCGAGGTGTTAGCGATCGGTGTTCCCTCGGGCCGGGTTATCCCCTGGACCCGAGAAACCCCGCGCACCTTGAAGATTGCCTTGGCCAGCTTGTTCAGCACGATGAAGTCTGCCGGATTCCGCAGGTCGCGATCGGTGTCCACCACGAGGATATCCGGCGTCAGGCGCGACTCGGAGAAATGCCGTTGTGCGGCAGCGAATCCCTGATTGGCCGGAATATCGCTGGAGATGTACAGCCGGTCGTTGTAGCTCGTCTTGTAACCCGGCAATGTCGATAGCCCGACCAATGCCACCGCCAAGGACGCGACCAAGATGGGTGCCGGCCAACGGACAACTGCCGTGCCGACCCCGCGCCACCGCTGAACCCGCAGCTTGCGTTTGGGTTCCAGCAGCCCGAACCTGCTGGCCACCACAATCCCTGCCGGAACCAGTGTCACCGCGACCGCGACGGCCGCGAGCATGCCGATCGCACACGGAATACCCATCGTCTGGAAGTAGGGCAGACGGGTGAAATGCAGACACAGGATCGCTCCGGCGATGGTCAGGCCAGAGGCAAGGACAACGGGAGCGACACTGCGATATGTGGTGTAGTAGGCGGTTTCACGGTCCTGACCGGCCTGACGCGCCTCTTGATATCGGCCGAAGAAGAAGATCCCGTAATCGGTGCCGGCCGCGATGCTGAGAAAGACAAGCATGTTGATGGCGAAGGTCGACAGAACGAAAACGTCGTAATGACCCAGGAACGCGACAATTCCTCGCGCGGCCGCCAATTCAATGCCCACCATGGTCAACAGCAGAATCACCGTGACGACCGACCGATACAGGATGAGCAGCAACGTGAAGATGATCACGACGGTGACGGCCGTGATCTTCAGAATCGATTTGTTGCCGGCGTGCTGCATATCCGAGGCGAGCGGTGCCGCACCGGCCACATAGACCTTGACGCCGTTGGGGGCAGACTTCGACGTCCGATCGACTATTTCGCGGACCGCGGCCACCGACGCATCGCCGACGGACGTGCCTTGATTGCCGACCAGATTCAACTGCACGTACGCGGCTTTTTCGTCGGGGCTTTGCACGCTCGACGATGTCAGCCGATCGCCCCACAGATCCTGCACATGTTCCACGTGCTGGGGATCGTTTCGCAGCTCGCGAATCAATCCCGCGTAGTACTGATGAGCATCCTCACCAAGCGGCTCCTGCCCCTCGAGCACGATCATCGCGGAGCTGTCCGAGTTTGATTCTTTGAAGTCCTGGCCCATGCGCATGATGGCCTTTACAGCCGGCGCATCCTGTGGCATCAGCGCTACGGAGCGCTCTTCCCCGACCTTTTCCAGTGCGGGGATTGCCTTTGACCAATCGCCGTTGACGGACGTCAGGGTGGCGAACAGGATCAGCCCTAGCCACGCCAGGATGATGAGTGGCGCGGACGTCCGGATTATCCGCGCGATGAAGGGCCGCGAGTGCTTGGTACTCATGCCTTTCCGCTAGTCCCTCTGCAGCAAGGAACGCACCAGAGGACGAGGTCCCTTCCACCCGTGAACCGCACCGGCGGGCCGGGGACGGACTTGCAGTGGCCACCAGAACCACCGACCGAGCAGCGCGGCGATTGACGGCGTCATGAACGCTCGCACGATCAACGTGTCGAACAACAGACCCAGCCCGATCGTGGTGCCCACCTGACCGATAGTGAGCAGGTCACTGACGATCATCGACCCCATCGTGGCCGCGAACACCAAGCCCGCGGCGGTAACCACCTTGCCGGTGCCGCCCATCGCCCGGATGATGCCCGTGTTGAGTCCCGCGCCTATCTCCTCTTTCATTCGCGAAACGAGCAACAGGTTGTAGTCGGAGCCGACCGCCAACAAGACGATGACCGACATCGCCAACACCACCCAGTTGATCTGGAGGCCGCAAATGTGTTGCCAGACCAGCACGGACAACCCGAAGGACGCGCCCATCGACACCGCCACCGTGCCCACGATGACCAGCGCCGCGACGAAACTTCGAGTCATGAGCAACATGATGATGAAAATGAGGCAGAGCGCGGCGACGCCCGCGATCAAGAGGTCATATTTGGACCCGTCGACCAGGTCCTTCACACCCGCCGCAGTGCCCGCCAGGGAAATCGTGGCGTGTTCTAGCGGAGTTCCCTTGAGCGCTTCCTCGGCCGCGGTCTTGATGGGCTCAACTCGCGAAATACCCTCGGGCGTCGCAGGATCTCCGCGCTGCGATATGAGCAGGCGCGTGGACTTGCCATCGGGCGACATGAAGATCTTCATCACCCGCTGGAAGTCTTTATTTTTCAGAACTTCCGGCGGTAGATAGAAGGAGTCATCGTTCTTCGATGCGTCGAAGGCCTTCCCCATGGCCGTCGAATTCTCACTCGACTCATCCATTTGGGCAAAGATTCCGGACATGGTGCTGTGCATCGTGAGCATCGATTCGCGCGTGCTCTTCATGGTCGAGATCATCAAGGGGAATTGCTCAAGCAACTGCGGCATCAGCTTGTCGAGTTCATCGAGATCGCCGACGAGCACCGACATCTTGTCCGTCACCTGATCGACGCCGTCGATCGCATCGAAGATGGATCTGATGGACCAGCAGATGGGAATATCGAAACAGTGCTTCTCCCAGTAGAAGTAGTTCCGAATCGGCCGCCAAAAATCTTCGAAATCCTCGATGTGGTCCCGCAACGTCGACATATCGGCCTGAAGATCCTTGGTGGTGGTCACCATGCGGTGCGTCGTAGCCACCATCTGTTGCATCAGCTCATACATGCGCTGCATCAGATTGATCGTTGTCGTCATGTCGTCGGCCTGCTTGAGCATGTCCTCCATGCGCGCTCGCTGGAACGGCAAACTGAGCCGTTGACTCGCGTTCGACATGCTGAGCATGAACGGCACCGAAGAGTGCTCGATCTGAGTTCCCTCGGGCCGCGTTACGGACTGCACATTGGCAACGCCCGGTACGGCGAACACCGCCTTGGCAAGCCGGTTCAGCACCAGTAGATCGGCCGGATTACGCATATCGTGATTGGCCTGGACCAACAGAAGGTCGGGCGTGGCCATCTTCGATTCCGGGAAGTGCCTTGCGGCGGCATTGAATCCCTGGTTCGCGGGGATATCTTGCGGGATGTACTTCTGGTCGGAGTAGCTGGGACTGTATCCCGGCAGAGTCAACAGCCCGATGAGCGCGATCGCTATGGTCGCGGCGAGGATGGGCGCAGGCCAGCGCACGATCGCGGTACCGATCCGTCGCCACCGACGCGTCGCCACCTGACGTTTGGGGTCGAACCATCCGAATCGGCTACCGGCCGAGATGACCGCCGGGACCAACGTAAGCGCAACTGCCACCGCGACCAAGATGCCCACGGCGCCGGGGATACCCAGCGGCTTGAAATAGGGCAGCCGGGTGAAATGAAGGCAGGCGATCGCGCCGGCGATCGTCAGGCCGGATGCCAGGACGACCTTGGCTACCCCGCGATAGGTGGTGTAGTAGGCAGTTTCACGATCCTCGCCCGCTTGACGTGCCTCTTGATACCGCCCGGCGAAGAAGATCCCATAGTCCGTTCCTGCCGCGATACCGACAGACACCAAGAGATTGACGACAAAGGTGGTCAGGCCGACGATCCCGTGTAGGCCAAGGAAAGCAACCAGCCCCCGCGCAACTTGCAGCTCAATACCGACCGTCAGCAGCAACAGGATGACGACAATGAACGATCGATAGAGCAGGAGCAGCATCAGGAAAATCACGCCGACGCTCACCATGGTGATCAGGACTACTGTCCTGTTTCCACTGTCCGCCATATCCGAGACGATGGCGGCCGGGCCCGTGACGTATGTCTTGACCCCGGCCGGCAGGCCCGGGGTATTTTTCACGATGTTCTGGACGGCTTGCACCGACTCGTTCGCCTCGGCTTGGCCAAAACGACCGGTAAGATTCAATTGAACGTACGCGGCTTTGCCATCGGCGCTTTGCGCAGCGCCGGCCGTCAGTGGGTCTCCCCAAAAATCCTGGATATGCTGCACGTGCTTCGGATCGTCTTTTAATTGACGAACGACGGCGTCGTAATACTTGTGCGCATCATCGCCGAGCGGTTGCTCTCCCTCGAGCACGACCACCGCAACACTCTCGGAATTGGATTCCTGGAAAACCTTTCCCATCTGCGTCATTGCTTTGACGGACGGGGCATCCGGCGGGCTCAGCGAAACCGAATGCTCTCGTTCGACTATCTCCAGTGGCGGCACCTTGATGCTGAGGAGAACAACGATCGCGAGCCAGCCCACGATAATGAGCAGAGAAAACCGGCGAATAAAGGTCGCAAATATCGGCCGGTGAGTTCGACTCCCACCGCCGCTTTCGTGGCTCATGCGGCCTTCAGCAGGCAAGAAGTAAAGGCGTTGGTCTGGTTGGTCACCTTCTCGGACTTGACCTCATCATCGACGATGATGCGGCAGCCGATACTGCGACTGTCGCCCTGCGCCATGATGCTGCCCACCGCGGTCGTCTTGGTGACATCGAACTTTACCGACCACGGAAGCGTGATTTTCTGAATGTACAGCGGATCACCATTCACGTCGAAATAACTGATATCGGCCACGGTCCCCGGTGAGCCGAACACTTCGTACGACATCTTCTTGGGGTTGAAAGATTGGGCGTCGCTAACGTTCGTATCGGCGTACGACGGGCGATTATCGGACCCGAAGACACCATGGAGTCGCGACACAGTAAATCCACCGGCGGCAATTACTGCGAGCACCAGTAGTGGAATCCACAGACGCATCAAAAGTCGAAGAATCGTAACCCTCCTCGCCTATCTCAACACCTGACACAAAACATGGCACACCGCTGAGGCGCACCCTGGCCGTTAAAGATTAGACCATGCGCGAGAGCCCCGTATGCACCCGTTGCACACTCGATATGAGAAGAGAAACAAGCTATTTGGCATACGTGTGTGTACAGATTTACTGCGTACTAACGCGGGCAACGATGCCCAGCGAAATTGCCATTTCGGATGAACATGAGAACGGATAGCTAATCAGCAGTTAGGGGCCATATCGATGCGGCTCCGATCCCAACGATGCCCCCCGTTTGGCGGCTTCGTAGCGAGAGGCAATTCGGCCGGATATGTTCGCCGGTGATCCCGGCCACACAAGGCCAGGAAGCAAACCCAGGTCACCGCACTGCTGTGCCAGGCTCGATCTCCCCGGCGAAGACGACTGCGCAGGAGGCCCCGGCACCTTGCCAAGACTGCGAAGACGGAGTTCGCAAGGCGCGTACGCTGGTCAGCGTGTCCAAGACGTACGTTGGTGGGCGCCTTCGTCAGCTCCGAAGCGAGCGCGGGTTCAGTCAGGCCGCACTCGCCCAGATGCTGGAGATCTCCCCGAGCTATCTCAATCAGATCGAGCATGACGTCCGGCCGCTGACGGTCGCGGTGCTGCTGCGTATCACCGAGGTATTCGGCGTCGACGCGACGTTCTTCTCCTCCCAGGACGACAGCCGCCTCATCGCCGAGCTGCGTGAGGTAGTGCAGGACAAGGATCTGGACATCGATATCGATCCCGTGGAGATCGCCGACGTCGTCGCCGGTCATCCCGCATTGGCCCGCGCGGTGGTCAACCTGCACCGCCGCTATCGGATCACCACCACGCAGCTGGCAGCGGCGACCGAGGACCGTTACACCGACGGCAGCGGCAGCGGTTCCATCACCATGCCGCACGAGGAAGTGCGCGACTACTTCTACCAGCGGCACAACTATCTGCACGAGCTCGACACCGCCGCCGAGGACCTGACTGTTCGGATGCGAATGCACCGCGCCGATCTGGCCCGGGAGATCGCCGATCGCCTCACCGAGGTGCACGGTGTGCAGATCGCCCGGCGGATCGACCTGGGCGACAGCGTCCTACACAAGTACGACCCGGGGAACAAGACTCTCGAGATCAGCAATCACCTCTCCGGCGGACAGCAGGTCTTCAGGCTGGCTGCCGAGCTGGCCTACCTGGAATACGGCGCCCTCATCGACACCATGGTGGACGACGGTAAGTTCACGTCCGAGGAGTCACGCAAGCTCGCACGGCTGGGCCTGGCCAACTACTTCGCCGCCGCCACCGTCCTCCCCTACCGCCAGTTCCATGGTGTGGCCGAGGACTTCCGATACGACATCGAACGGCTCTCGGCGTTCTACTCAGTGAGCTACGAGACGGTCTGTCATCGACTATCCACCCTGCAGCGCCCGTCCATGCGCGGTGTTCCCTTCTCGTTCGTCCGGGTGGACCGCGCCGGGAACATGTCCAAACGCCAGTCAGCCACCGGTTTCCACTTCTCTTCCAGCGGCGGTACCTGCCCGCTGTGGAACGTGTACGAGACTTTCGGGAACCCCGGCAAGATCCTGGTGCAGGTGGCCCAGATGCCGGACGGACGTAACTATCTCTGGGTGGCGCGCACCGTGGAGCGTCGTGCGTCGCGGTACGGCCAACCCGGTAAGACCTTCGCGATCGGGCTGGGCTGCGAGTTGCGGCATGCGCACCGGCTGGTCTACTCCGAAGGCCTCGACCTTTCGTCCGACGGGGCGACCACCCCCATCGGTGTGGGCTGCCGTGTGTGCGAGCGCGACAACTGTCCCCAACGCGCCTTCCCCGCGCTTGGGCGGGCACTCGACCTCGATGAGCACCGCAGTACGGTGTCGCCATACCTCGTGCAGCAAGAAGGATGAGCCGCTTGCGCGAAGACCAACAAGAAGGAGCCCGACAGTGACCGCCGAAGGCCGTATCCCGTCCGCAGGGCTCCGCGAGCTGGGCCCCATCAACTGGCTGATCGCCAAGGGTATGGCGCGCGCCGTGAACGCCCCCGAAATGCACCTGGCGACCACACTCGGACAGACGGGACCGAGGTTCTGGCCGTGGCTCGCGTATTCGGGCGCGATCCTGCGCGGTACCAAGCTCTCCACCCGCGATACCGAGGTTGTCATTCTCCGAGTGGCCCATGTACGCGAATGCGAGTACGAACTGCAGCACCACACGCGTATCGCCAAGGCAGCCGGTATCGATGCCGCACACCAGGATCGGATCTTCGCCGGGGCCGGCTCCGAGGCGCTCTCCGACAAGGAGCGCGCACTCATCGCCGGCGTCGATGAGATCCTCACCACGAGAACGCTTTCTGATCAGGCGTGGGAGGGGCTCTCGAAGTTCCTGGATCGCAGACAGCTCATCGGCTTCTGCCTACTTGTCACCCAATACGACGGACTGGCAGCCACGATGTCATCGCTGCGCATCCCGCTCGACCACTAGTCGTCGAGCAAGGCCATCAGATCTTCGCCGTAGCGGTCTCCGACCGCGGGAGCAACAGCCTCCAACTGTGACAACTGCTCATCGGTGAGGGTCACGTCCGCGGCTGCGGCGTTCTCCTCGACACGAGCCGCCTTCGTGGTCCCGGGGATTGGCACGATTTCCTCGCCACGAGATAGCAGCCAGGCCAGCGCAATCTGTGCCGGTGTCGACCCGGTTTCTGCCGCGACGGATTCCACAGCGCCGACGATCGCTCGGTTCGTCTCGAGGTTCTGCTGACTGAACCTCGGCAGGTTCTTGCGGAAATCGCCGTCCGCCAACTGATCTGCGGACCGTATGGCGCCGGCCAGGAACCCGCGGCCCAGCGGCGAGTACGGCACCAGACCTATGCCCAGCTCCCACAGAGTCGGCAGCACCGTGGACTCGACATCACGCGTCCACAACGAGTACTCCGACTGGACCGCGGCTATCGGATGTACCGCATGAGCGCGGCGGATAGTCGCCGCCGATGCTTCCGACAAACCGATATGGCGAACCTTGCCCTCCGCTACCAAGTCGGCAACCGTACCGATCACCTCTTCGATGGGAACCCTGGGATCAACCCGATGCTGGTAGTACAGGTCGATGTAGTCTGTCCCGAGTCGACGCAGCGATCCCTCAACCGCGACAGTGATATTCGCCGGCGAGCTATCGGGGTGGAACGTCGCACCGCTGGCGTGCGATATCAATCCGAACTTCGTGGCCAGCACCACATCATCCCGGCGGCCCGCGATTGCCTTGCCGACAAGCTCCTCATTGGCATACGGCCCGTAGATTTCGGCGGTGTCGATCAGAGTGATTCCCACATCGAGCGCATGGTGGATGGCCCGGATGGACCGATCGGTGTCCGGAGCCTCATCTGTATCGAGGGGCTGATATCCCGACGACATCGACATGGCACCCAAGCCAATGCGCGAAACCTTCAACTCGCCGATCTGCGTGTATTTCATCTCAGTTCTTCTTTCCTCCAACGGATTGAGCCGGGGCACCGTTGACCGACTCGGTGTAGTACACGACCTTGAAATCGACGACCGACAGGTCCTCGGTGAGCCGCTCCACCGCGGCCAGGATCCGGACGCGCTGTGCGAATAGCAGCTCCAAACGCTCAGCGTGAGTTTCCGCGCCGCCCTCCAACAACTCGATGAATCGCCGCATATCGCGAACCGGCATGCCAGTGCGGCGCAGCCGCAGCATCAACTCCACGCGTTCGATGTCGTCGTCGCTGAATCGCCGCCGGCCCCCCGCGTCGCGCGCCACCCGAGGAAAGAGGCCCTCACGTTCGAACCAGCGCAGCGCATCGATCGACAGCCCGGTCCGTTGGGCGACGTGCGAGATGGGAAAGCCTGCATCTGTGCTCACAGAGCCACGGTAGAACCTGGAGTCGACTCCAGGTCAAGCGCGGGTTCCGCGCAGCGCCCGACGAAAGTTCCCGCAGGTACCGGCAACGCCGTCCACGACACCGTTGACACGGTCGTGACGCCGCCTCACCATCGATTCATGCGTTTGGCCCCGGACTGTAGCTAGGCGCGCAATCCCGTTTGCGCGCTGCCATTTTCAGTTAACGCCCCGCCGAGCGAAGGTTTCCTGCATGTCTGCTCCAGCCCGTCAGCTCTCGGTCAACGGCAGATCCTTGCATTCCGCCGACTCCCACGGACTCGAACGCGATGCCGTCGGCCCATGGGGCGTCTTCGCCCAGGGCCTGGCGGCGGCCGCCCCGAGCGTCGCGGTGGCGACGGTGCCGTTTTCCCTCTTCGTAGCGGCCGGTAAGGGCGCGGCCTGGGCCGCGGTGATCGGTCTGATAGCGGTGATCCTGATCGCCACCACCATCAGCTTCCAAGCCAAACGGACAGTGTCCTCGGGCTCACTGGGCACCTACGCGGGCAATGGCCTGGGTCCCGGTGCCGCCTACGCGGCCGGTTTCAGCCTGCTCATCGGGTACATCACGTTCGCCACCACCGGCACCCTCGGTGGCGTGCTCTATTTCGAGTCGTTCCTGGAGGGAATCGGAATCCATTCGCAAGCAACCTGGTTCAAACTTGCGCTGGTCGCGGCGGTAGTCGCCGTCGCGGTCTACCTTCCTTACCGTGGCGTCTCCATCGCGGCCAAGTACGAACTCATCTTCGAAATCACCGCCACCGCATTGATTCTCATCATCATCGTGGCCTCTTATGTCAGCTATGGCTGGCGTATCGACACCGAGCAGTGGTCACTGACCAACCTCGGGAACAGCACCACTTTCATTGCGGCCGTTACCGCGGTAGGTGCGTATGCCGGATTCGAGAGCGTGGCCTCCCTGGGTGCCGAGTCGCGTGACGCGCACCGCACCATCGCCCGGTCACTGCTGCGCGTTGTGCTGATCATCGGCGTGCTGTACGTGCTCGCAACCTACCCGCAGATCCTGCAGTTCCGGAACATCGACGGCGATAGGGCCATACTCCCGCAGGTCGCCACGAATTCCGGTGTCGCGTGGTCGATCTACCCGATCAGCCTCGCAGTGACCATCGCGTTCATTGTGTTTGTCACCGCGGTCATCAACTCGGCCGCGCGGGGGTTGTTCACCCTCGCCCACGAGGGTGCGCTACCTGCGGTGCTTACTCGGGTGCACCCGAGTTACAAGACCCCCGTCGCCGGCATCTTCCTCATCGGGGTCATCGCGGCAGCCTTCTCTGTCACTGCCACACTCAGCTCGGTTGGCCGCCTGGTGTTCGATGTGTACGGGAACTACGTGGCCAATTGGGGCTTCCTAACCAGCTATCTCCTGGTGGTCGTGGCTACCCCCATCTGGCTGTACCGCATCAAGGCACTCACGCCGGCACGCCTTGCGGTGTCCGCCGCAGCGGCGGTGGCGATCGGCTACGTGATCTTTAGCAACTTCTACCCGGTGCCCAAGTTCCCCTTCAACATTCTGCCGGCCATCTTCGGCGCGATCCTGCTCGCCGGGCTGCTCAGCTACGGGTACCTGCGGGTCCGGCAGCCGCAGGTCGCGGCCCGAATCGGTTCCATCCAAACGCTTTCCGAGTCCGAACAAGAACGGCTCGCCGAGCTCGGCATCCTCGAGGTCCTACACGAGGAAACGGCTGCCGACACCAAATCCGCAGACACCGCCGATTCAGGAGTTCTCGTCACATGACCGCCACCGCGCCCCATGTGCTCCCCTACCAGGGGGTCAACGACGCCGAGTTCATCGAGTGGACACGCACCGCCCAGCGCATCGCCCAGACGCTCGCCGAAACCGCACTCGAGCGGGACCGGGCCAACCAGAATCCCGTCGCCGAGATTGCGCTATTGCGTGACAGTGGACTGCTGTCCTTTGCCACTGCCCGCGAATTCGGTGGTGCCGGAGGCAGTCTCGGCCAGGCGCTGCAACTCAGTCGGACAATCGCCGCCGCGGATGGGTCAATCGGTCAGCTGCTCGTGTACCACTATTCGAACGGGGTATGGACGTACATCCTTGGATCACCGGCTCAGCGCGAGCACATCGCACGTGGTGTCGGCGAGCAGGGCTGGTTCCAGGGCAGTGTCAGTAATCCGCGCGACCCGGGCATCACGGTGACCCGAACAAACGAGGGATATCGGGTCGACGGTAAGCGCACCTTCGCCACCGGTGTCGCTGTCGCAGATCTGATCACGGTGCTGCTGCATGAGAGTGAGCCGGTCAATGCGGTCATTCCCCGCGACCGGGAGGGGCTGCGGTTCAACGACGATTGGGACAATCTGGGGCAACGTCTTACCGCCAGCGGCAGCGTCGAATTCCATGATGTGTTGTTACGCGATGACGAAGTACTCACTGGCCTAGTCGAATTCAGCGGAGATCGGGAGCGGCGCGATGGGCTCCGAACGCTGTTCAGTCAGCTGATTTTCGTGCACCTCTACCTCGGGATCGCCGAGGGCGCGCTTGCCGCCGCCGTCACCTACATCCGAGAGAAGGGCCGTCCGTGGCCGGAGGCACATTCCACGGAGGTGACCGAGGATCCGTACCACCTGCAACTACTGGGGCAGCTTTCCGCAGCGATCGCCGCGGGAACCGCACTTGCCGACGCGGTGACAAACGAATTCGAGCGGACACTTGCGTCCGGCGAAACGCTCACCGCCGCCCAGTGGGGCGCACTGGCGGTCCGGGTAGACCAGGCCAAATCCGTGGCCACTCAGGTATCCCTGGACGTGACGCACAACATCTACCAAGCTACCGGCGCCCGATCGACAGCGAATTCCGTTGGATTGGATATCTATTGGCGAAATGCGCGCACGCACACCACCCACGATCCGCTGCCGTACCGGCAGCGGGAGATCGGGCGTTACCTGCTAACCGACGAGTGGCCATCACCGCGGGGCCTGGGCAGCCTGGGGCAACTGGCCGATACGACCCAAGGTAGGCGCGCGTGACCAACATCCGCTTCCTCCAGACGTCCGCGGAGCGCGAGCGCGCCTTCTCGGTGTTCTGGAGGTCGATGGTGGGGCTGCCGCCCCTGGGTGTTATTACGGCCGACCAATTACTAGAGCCCGGAAGATATCTCGGCGCATTCGACGGCGAAGAGATTGTCGGCGGGGCGGATTCGTACACCAGCTGGCTCACCGTCCCTGGCGGATCTCGGGTTCCGCATGCTGCCGTCACACATATCGGCGTGCTGCCCACTCACACCCGACGCGGCATCCTCACCGCACTGGTCACCCAGCAGCTCACCGATATCGCTGCGCGTGGGGAGACCGTCGCCAGTTTGCGCGCCTCCGAAGCGTCGATCTACGGTCGCTTCGGCTACGGCGTCGCGACCAGCAGCGCGACCTATCGAATAGAGCGTCGGCGTGCGTTGTCGCACAGTGTCATTGACGCCGGGCCGGTCACCTTGCTCGATACATCGGCGACATCGGAACGACTCGCCGTTATCTATGAGCGTGCAGCCTGGACCGGATCTATTGCACGTCCACCGCAATGGTGGCGGCTGCACGAGCTCTTCGACGCCGCCAATCCGGTGAAACCGCATGTGGTGGGTCACGAAGACGGTTACGTGCGATACCGACCGCTGCGCACCTCCGAGTGGTTCACCAGCAGCGCACGCACCATCTCGGTCGATGATTTTGTTGCGCATAGCGATAACGCATACCGGGCATTGATCGATCATCTGCTGGCTCTCGACCTCGTCGATATCATCGAACTCGGTCCGCGACCCGTCGACGATCCACTTCCCCTATTGCTCACCGATCCGCGCGCGGTAACGGTCACCGGCGTGCGCGACGAATCCTGGCTGAGGTTGGTAGATGTCGAGGCGGCGTTGGCGGCGCGCACCTACACAGACACGGCACCACTGGTGATCGAAGTGACAGACGATCTGCTGTCTCACAACTCGGCGCGGTTCACTGTCGGTCCCGATAAGGTGCGACGCACTCAGGGCACCCCTGATGTATCGATCAACGTCGCGGCGCTGGCGACTATCTACCTTGGCGGCAGCACCTGGACACAACTGGACCGCGCCGGATTGGTCTCATCACACTCCACCGAGGCGATCGACACCGCCGACGCTCTTTTCTCTACCGGCGCCATGCCTTTCGCCGGTACCAGTTTTTAGGGAGAATCCCCGTGACAACCCGTCAGCTACATCTTCTCGCGTTCGGCAATGTGCGCTCGGGCGGCGCATGGCGGCTGCCCGGCGTGCAGAACGGTCCGGCCAAACAACTCGATACCCTGGTCAAGACCGCAAAGGCCGCCGAGGCGGCCAAGTTCGACGCCATCTTCTTCGCCGATGGCCTCAACTTCGGGCCGGAAGCCACCTGGGCCCACAAGTCCACCGAGGACTTCGAACCGCTCACGGCCACGTCGTATCTCGCCGCGCTCACCGATCATCTAGGCCTGGTGGTCACCGGCTCGTCCACCTTTCAGCCGCCCTATCATCTAGCCCGCCAACTGTTATCGCTCGACCACCTGAGCGCCGGGCGGGCCGGCTGGAACCTCGTGACGAGCTTCGCGCAGGCCGCCGCCGCCAATTTCGGCGACCGGGGCTTCCTGCCACATGACGAGCGGTATCGCCTGGCCGAGGAAACGCTCCACGTGATCAAGACACTGTGGCACTCCCTCGAGCCGGAGACCGTCATCGAAGATCACGTCGCGGGAATCTACAGCGATACCAGCAAGATTCATGTCGCCAACCACGAGGGCGAATTTCACAAAGTCAAAGGCCCACTGGGTGTCACACCGTCCCGGCAAGGACAGCCGGTGATCTTCCAGGCCGGGTCGTCCACCACCGGAAGGGCATTCGCCGCGAGGCATGCCGAAGTGGTCTTCACCGGGCAGACGGATATCGACAGGGCCAAGGACTTCTCGCGGCAGCTTCACCAGGAAGCCCGTGCCGCCGGAAGAGCCGCGCTCCCGCTCATCACGCCCTCCCTCGGGGTGGTCGTCGGTTCCACCGAGGCCGAGGCCCGCGCCGCGGAAAGCACCGTCTACGAACACTTCATCCCGGAATACCAGGCAGGGTGGTTACTTGAGGTGGATGTCAACGTCATCGGCGCCGACCTTGACGGTCCCGTGCCCGCATCAGCGTTTCCGGCGAGAACCGAGACCCACCAAACCGCACTCGCGGGATATAAACACCTTGCCAGCGTGGGCAATCCGACGGTTCGGGAGTTTCTCTACCGCACCCTGAACGCGTTCGGCACGAGGTTTGTCGGCTCCGCGGAGCAAGTCGCCGATCAGATCGAGCTGTGGTTCACCGAGGGAGCCGCGGACGGGTTCATCGTGAGTACCTCGGGGCTGCCCGGTCAGTTTGAGCTCTTCACCGAGCACGTGGTACCGATCCTGGTGCACCGCGGCATCTTCCGCGCCGAATACACGGGGGCCACATTGCGCGAGCATCTGGGCCTGCCCTGGCCCGATGCCGTTCTGAACAGAAACCTAGCGGACGCCAACACGGGGTCCTGAGACTAGGTCACCTCGCGCAGGGTGCCGTCGGTGACGTCGTAGACAAAACCGCGCACGCTGGCCTTATTCGGGACGAACGGGCTCGCCGTGATGCGTGCAACGGACTGTCGGACATCCTCATCGAGATTCGTGAACGCTTCGGCGGCCCATGGGGGCTTGATTCCCGTCTCGTCCTGTATCGACCGCTTGAACTCATCATCGGTGAAAGTCAACATCCCGCAGTCGGTGTGGTGGATGAGGATGATCTCCTCGGTGCCCAGCAGCCGCTGTGAAATGGCGATCGATCGAATCTCGTCTTCGGTGACAACGCCACCGGCATTGCGGATGACATGGGCATCACCCTCGCGCAGCCCCAGCAGCCCATACGGGTTCAGCCGCGCATCCATGCAGGCAAGCACCGCGATCTTCCGACCCGGCGGCAGCGGCAGATCACCCTTATCGAATGACGCCGCATAGGCCCGAGCGTTCTCGAGCAGCTGATCAGTAGTCGACATGGCGTGACGGTATGAACCCGTCCCCGCATCGTCAATGGTTACAAACGCGCTGATCCAAGGATGCAGAGAGCGCTAGCCCGGCTTCTCGGGATGGTGTCGGTGCACATACTCGATGAAGCGGCGCGCGGCCGGGGTCATATCGCCGGCCTGAGGCAACGCCAGCTGAATCTGTCGCTCAAGTTTCAGGTTCTTGACCGTAACGGTCCGCAAGCCGGGGTCCTCTGGTGTTAGACCTTCTGGGATGAAGCCGATCCCGGCCCCCGACCGCACCAGGGCCAGCAGCAGCTCCCACTCATTGACCTCGCAGCTGACCTTCCTGGTGGCACCGGCAGCGGCGAAGGCCGCATCGACCATCGCACGCGCCGACCATTCGGGCTGCACATCGATGAATCGCTCGCCGGCAAGGTCATTGGCCCGGACGTCTCGGGTCTGGGCGAGTCGATGGTCAGCACGGCACAACAACACCAGCCGCTCGGTGGCCAGCGGCGTAAGGCGCACACCCGGCAGTGCAGCGGGCATCGCGGTCACAATGGCGCAGTCCAGCTCTCCAGAGCCGATAAGGCGCAGCATCACCCGCACAGGAAGCTGCAGCACCGAGATATCGACCGCGGGATGACACGCGGCGAATTCGGCGACATAGTCCGGGAAACGCACGAAGCGCTGCACGGAGCGAACCACCCCAAGCCGCAGCTGGCCCGTCATGACCTGTTGAACCTCCTGGACCGCGTCGAAGGCGTGCTGGGCCACCGCCAATGCGCGCCGCGCGGGGTCCACGAGAGCTTGGCCGGCGGGTGTGAGCCGCACTGGGCGACTGCCACGGATGTACAGCTCCGCATTCACATCACGCTCCAGCGCCTGCACCGAGTTGGACAGTCCGGACTGCACGATGTGTTCCCGGCTGGCTGCGGCCGTGAAACTGGCGAGATCGGCCAATGCCACGAAATGGCGCAGCTGCCGCAGCTCCACAATTCATCTCCTTAACAGATGCAAAGTATCTACTCCTACTGTTACACAGATATAGCCGACGGGGCCGTCCTTGCCTAGCGTGGGAGCCATGCGCAACTCTCGAGTTCTCGTGGTCGGAGCGGGTATCGCTGGCCCCACTCTGGCGTATTGGCTTGCCCAGCATGGATTTACACCCACTGTTGTAGAACGGGCGGACGCGGTGCGCGCCGGGGGCCAGGCCATCGACGTGCACGGTCAGGCCCTTGAGGTACTCGCCAGGATGGGCCTACTGGAGCAGGCGCGCGCTGACTCAACCGACATCCGGGGAATGAGCTTTGTCGACGCGCGAGGCAGGACGTTGGCACGTACCACCGCCTTCAGCCTCACCGGCGGCGATATGAACAGCCCCGATATCGAGCTGATGCGTTCAGATCTGTTGGATGCACTGTTGGAGTGCGGGCGGGACCACTGCGAATACATCTTTGGCGACGCGGTGACCGATCTTGCCGAGACCGACACGGGCGTCACGGTCACCTTCGCACGCAGTGCACCCCGGGAGTTCGATCTCGTGATCGGCGCCGACGGCGTGCATTCCGCGATTCGCCGGTGCGTATTCGAGCCCGACACCTACCGCATTCACCGACTCGGCAGGTATATCGCCATTTACACGGTGCCGAACTTCTTGAAATTGGACCGCTGGCAGATCTTCCACGCCGCAGGGCCAGAGCGACGTCTGTGCTACTTCGCGGGACACCGGGCCACACGGGTCATGTTCACCCGGCACGACGCCGAGCTTGATATCGACCGGTACGACAATGCGGGCCTACGCGATCTCCTGCGCACGCAATTTGACGGTGATGGCTGGGAGACAACGCGACTGCTCGACGAAATGGCGACCACGCCGGACTTCTATTTCGACGATCTCCGGCAGGTGCTGATGGACAGCTGGTCCCGCGGCAGGGTGGCCCTCGTCGGGGATGCCGCCCACTGCGCGTCCCCCGCCTCGGGGCTGGGCACCACCCTGGCGCTGGTGGGTGCCTACATCCTCGCCGGGGAGCTCAAAGGCGCCCAGGGTGACTATCCGCAGGCCTTTGCACGCTATGAGAAACGCATGCGCCCCTTCGTGTCCGCCTGCCAAGCCCGCGCCCGGGCGGGCGGCAACCTCTACGTCGGCAGATTCGCGTTTTGGCTGCAGATGCAGCAGATCCGGCTGTCGAATTTCCCCGTGCTCCGGCGGCTCATGACACGCAAGGCCGCCGGCGGGAAGCAGGACATCGCCAATTCGATTCAGGTCCCGCATTACTGATGACGTGGCCCCGAAATGCCCGGGGCTACGTCATCCGCGCACGCGAATCAGAAGTTGATCATGTGTCCCGCGAGCCCGTGGAACGCCTCCTGCAGCGCCTCGGACAACGTCGGGTGTGTGTGCACGTTGCGGCTCAGTTCGTTGACCGTCAGGTCCCACTTCTGCGCCAGGGTCAGCTCGGGCAGCAGCTCGGAGACATCGGGACCGATGAGGTGCCCACCGATCAGCTCGCCGTACTTGGCGTCGGCGATCAGCTTGACGAAACCGGTCGGGTCCGCGAGGCCGTGCGCCTTGCCGTTGGCGGTGAACGGGAATTTGGCCACCTTGACGTCGTAGCCCTCGGCGCGGGCCTGCTCCTCGGTGAGCCCGAAGCTGGCAACCTGCGGCTGACAGAACGTCGCCCGTGGCATCATCCGGTAGTCGCCGAGCTCCAACGTCTCTGCCCCGGCGATGGTTTCGGCCGCCACCACACCCTGCGCCTCGGCAACATGGGCGAGTTGCAGCTTGGACGTGACGTCACCAATCGCGTAGATATGCGGGACATTGGTGCGCATCCGCTCGTCGATGGCGATCGCACCGCGGTCGGTCAACGCGACACCGGTCTTGTCCAGCCCAAAACCCTCGACGTTCGGTGCAAAACCAATGGCCTGCAGCACCTTATCGGCGACGAGCTCGCTCTCCTGCCCGTCCTTGCTTACGCGAACGCGGACGGGGCCACTGCCCCCCTCATCCTGGATCGACTCCACCTTGGTGCCGGTGAGGATCTTGACGCCCAGCTTCTTGTACTGCTTCTCGATCTCCTTGGACACCTCGGCGTCCTCGTTGGGCAGCGCGCGCGGCAGGAACTCGACGATGGTGACGTCCACGCCGTAGTTCTTGAGGACGTACGCGAACTCCATGCCAATGGCGCCGGCGCCCGCGATGATGATCGACCCGGGCAGCTCACGGGTCATGATCTGCTTCTCGTAGGTGACCACGTTCTCCGAGAGCGAGGTCCCAGGCACCAACCGCACACTGCTACCGGTGGCGATGATCACGTTGGAGAAGGTCAGTGTCTCGGCCGAGTCGTCAGCCTTCTTCACGGCCAACGTGTTGGCGTCGGTGAACGTGCCCACGCCCTCGTACTCGGTGATCTTGTTCTTCTTCATCAGGAAGTGCACGCCCGCCACACGTCCCTCGGCGACCTTGCGGCTGCGATCGAATGCGGCACCGAAGTCGAAGGTGGCCTCACCGCTGATGCCGAATGTCTTGGCTTCCTTGGTGAAGATGTGGGCCAGCTCCGCGTTACGCAGCAGCGCCTTGGAGGGGATGCAGCCGACATTGAGGCAGACCCCGCCCCAATACTTCTCCTCGACGATGGCAGTTGTCAGGCCGAGCTGGGCCGCGCGAATGGCCGCGACATAGCCACCAGGACCGGCTCCGAGAACGACAACGTCATAGTGTGCAGTCACGCGCTCCACACTAGTAGGGCGGCGCTAAGCCGGGTGCGTCAACTCCCGGCTGGCGAAGAGCGTCACGCCCTGTCGCGGTACTGGATGCCCCAACTGCGCAGCGGCTCCGGGCACAGCGAGTGCACTCCCGGTATGTCGGCCGCAGTGCACGCGACGTACCCGTACTTGACCCCGGCGGCGGCTACCGAAATGGCCGGTGCCGTCAAGATGGCAAAAGCCAGCGCAACAACTATCGGGCGCGGTTCGACCATGGCCAGCAGCAGCGCCACCAGCACACAGGTGAACACCCAGAACAGCACGTAGACGACCGAGTCGATCCGATCACGCGGAAGCAGAGACTCGAACCAGTGCTGATAAAGCAGCAGTCCCATGGCGCCGGCAGGAATCCACGCTCCCAGCAGTACAAGGAGCAGTACCCAGCGCTTCAGGAAGGCGGGGTCGCGCTCTGCGAATACCCGGACCGGTCTGGCGGGCTCATCGGCGACCACGGGCACCGCGCCGGTGTAGGGATCGGGAGTCATCGACTCGGCGGAGGTCACAGGCATCGCACCCGTGTGATCGGTGCCGACGTCGAACGCCGCGGTCAGCGGCAAAGCATCGGTGTTGATGCGGCCGGTGCGTTCAATGTCATCGTCCTTGAACGCCGAGAACGCGGTGAACGTGGCGGTATCCAGTCCGTCTCTCATCGCGCCGCCATCAATCGGGCCAGCGATATCCCCCTCGACGACGCTCGGAGTCTCCGACCCATCCACCAGCTCGGTCGCAGCGCCTTCAGTCTCCGCGCTCTTCTTCTCGACTGTGTTTTCTGCGTTTTTGTCAGACACCACGAATCACCTGTATCGCCGCCAAAATCCCGAACCAGCCGGGAGAGATCGCCAGAACGAATGCCGCTACTGCCGTCATCCATTTGCGCGTCGATGCGATCAGGATCAGGAACCCAATCAGGCTCGGTACCGCGACGATAAGGCCGATAACCAAGTCGGGCCGTACCGCTTCATGCGCGATCAAGGTGCCGGACATTCCAGCACCTAGTCCTACTGCTATCCCCAGCAGCATCGCGCTAGCTACAACCTGCGCGCGTGGCAGTGGTATCACGAAAAACTCCTGCTCGGTGTTAATTTCCGCCCCCGGGCCACCTCCGACCATACTGCGGTCCCTGGCACACTGGCTCAAATGACGTCGGCGCGCCGCCCCACAGACTCACATCTATGGCTTGAGGACATTGACGGTGACGAACCGCTGAGCTGGGTGCGCGAGCGCAACGCGATAACCACCAGCGAGTTTTCCGGTGCGCGTTTCGACGCTATGCGGGCCGAGGCGCTGGCGATTCTCAACACGGACGCACAAATCCCGTATGTACGCCGCCGGGGCGAGTACCTCTACAACTTCTGGCGAGATGCCAACAACGCCCGCGGCCTTTGGCGGCGAACCACTTTGGATCGGTACCTACTGGATGAACCCCAGTGGGACGTCATCATCGACGTCGACGCCCTGGCGACCGCTGAGGACGAGAACTGGGTCTGGGCCGGCGCGACCGCGCTGCGCCCCGAATACCGGCGGGCGCTGGTCAGTCTGTCCCGCGGAGGTTCCGATGCGGTGGTCGTACGCGAATTCGACCTGGAAACAAGACAGTTCGTGGAGGACGGCTTCACGCTTCCCGAGGCCAAGACTCAGATCGGCTGGATCGACGCCGATACCGTGTTCGTGGGCACCGATTTCGGACCTGGCAGTCTCACAGACTCGGGGTATCCGCGTCTGGTCATGCGCTGGAAGCGCGGCCAGCCCGCCGACGAGGCCGAGCTGGTATTCAGCGGTGAGTCCTCCGACGTCATGGTGGGTGCGAGCTTCGACGACACCCCGGGCTTCGAGCGCATCCTGATCAGCAGGGCTACCGACTTCTTCAACTCCGAGGTGCATGAGCTGAGCACCGATGGCGAACTGCGGCGCATCGACGTCCCCACCGATGCCTCGGTATCGGTGCACCGGGAATGGCTGCTCGTCGAGCTCAAGTCCCCGTGGCAGGTCAATGGTGCCGAGTATTCGGCCGGGACACTGCTCGCTGCCCGCTATAAGGAATACCTCGCGAGCAGCCGCGCAGTCACCCCGGTATTCGTCCCCGATGAGCATGCGAGCCTGCACCACTACGCATGGACCAAGGACCGGCTCACCGTCGCGATTCTGCGTGATGTGGCCAGCGAGATCCGGGTGTTCACCCCGGGCACCTGGGAGTCCGCGCCGCTGACCGGCGTGCCGGCGAACGCCACCACCCAAATCGTCGCGGTCGACGACTTGGGTGATGAGATATTCCTTGACACTTCGGGTTTCACCCAGCCGTCGGCTCTGCTGCGCGGCGAGGTGAGCGCTACCCGGGCGCAGGTTGAACCCATCAAGTCTGCCCCGTCATTCTTCGACGGCGAGTCCTTTGAGGTGGCCCAGTATTTCGCGCAATCCGATGACGGGACGTCTGTTCCGTATTTTGTGGTGCGCCCCAAGGACTCCGACGGCGCAGGCCCCACCCTGCTGGGCGGTTACGGAGGCTTCGAGGTCGCCAGGACTCCCGGCTACGACGGCGTACTGGGCAAGCTATGGCTGTCCCGAGGCGGAACCTACGTGCTGGCCAATATTCGCGGGGGCGGCGAGTACGGACCAGTGTGGCACACACAGGCGATGCGCGAAGGTCGCCATCTGGTCTACGAGGACTTCGCCGCCGTCGCTCGGGATCTGGTGGCTCGGGGCATCACCACCGCGGCAAAGCTGGGCGCACAAGGCGGCAGCAACGGTGGCCTGCTGATGGGGGTCATGCTCACGGCGTACCCGGAGCTGTTCGGTGCGCTGGTGTGCCAGGTGCCACTACTGGATATGCGGCGGTATCACCTACTGCTGGCCGGAGCCTCGTGGGTCGCCGAGTACGGTGACCCCGACAATCCCGATGACTGGGAGTTCATCTCGAAATACTCTCCCTACCAAAATATTTCATCGGACCGACGGTATCCCCCAGTTCTGATAACCACCTCGACCCGCGACGACCGGGTGCATCCCGGACATGCACGCAAGATGACCGCGGCACTGCAGGAAGTGGAGCAACCGGTCTGGTATTACGAGAACATCGAGGGTGGCCATGGTGGGGCCGCCAACAACGAACAGTCGGCATTCAAGGCTGCGTTGTCCATCGAATTTCTCTGGCGTCAGTTAGCACCCTGACCCGGAATCTCAGGGCAATCCCCGATGTGCTGGCACAACGGACGCAGCACAATGGCGATATGAGCGAAACAAACACCGTCCCACCGTGGGTCAACAAGACCGTCAGGGGTCTGCTCCGCAGCCCGCTGCACTCCGTACTCAGCCGCAATATCGCGTTGTTCACGTTCACCGGCCGCAAGAGCGGCAACGAGTACAACGTCGCCGCGACTTACGTTCTCGACGGAGATGTACTTACCGTATTCACCGACAGAGCATGGGCGAAAAATCTGCGCGATGGCCGGCCCGTGATGGCGCTGGTACGCGGCAAGAAGCGCCGCGGCACCGCAGAGATGTTCACCGGACCCGAGATCGCCGGGCCGTTGGCCGATCTATTGCGTCAGGTACCACGAGATGCCAAGTACCACAACGTGCGACGCAATCCGGACGGCAGCTTCAACCAGTCGGACATCGACCAGGCCGCCACCGTCGAGCACATGGTGAAGATCCGGCTAGCGCCGCAGTAGTCCGCCCAGCACCCCGGAGACGACGCCGATCACGATCACCAGGCCGCCGGCGGCCATCGTGAGGCTCAGCCAGTGATGGGCGCTGCTCACCGCCTGGGTGACCAGGCTGTCGGCCACATCGCGGAGATTGGCGGTGACGCGGTTCAACGGCCGGTCCAGGTAGCGCCGGCCGATTTCCAACCCCGCCCAGCCGGCCGCACCCAAAAACAGCACTGAAATACCCAGCCCGGCCAGGCCCTTGGCGCGGCTGCGCACCGCCAACTGAGTGAGTCCCGCGAGGACGAGAGTCAGTCCGACGGATATCCACACGGCAAGCTGCCCGAAGCGCGCCACCGGCACCAACCGGCCCGGAGTCAACCCACCCAGATTGTCGTCGGCGACCGAGACCTCTAACGTCTCTGGCGCCTTGATGGAAAGTCCTTGCGGCACAAGGCTCTTTATCATCGGGGCCAGGTCGATCTGCCAGCTGCCCGGCGAATCGCGATGCACCGGACTGGAGTTGGTGAAGAGCCATTCGTGCGCCATCCGGTTCACCGATGCGAAGTCGGCACGGAACTGCGGCCCAGCGGTGTAAGTGGACGTCAGCTCCGCGATCTGGGTCTCGTTGACGCGCGAACCCTGCTTCTTGCCCAGCGACACGATCTGCGCGGTGAGTTCCTCTGCGATCGCGCGCTGAACCTTCGGATCTGATGCCGCGGGTGCAGTCAGCTCCACATAGCCGTTCTCGTCGACAATCCTGGACTGCGTCCACGCCGCCGCCCCAGTCACGGCCAGTGCGGCAGTGGTCAGCAGCCACAACAGGACCGCGAAGAGGAAGCGCATTGAACCCAGGTTAGTCCGGCGGGCTTCAGTCCACACCTTGCCAACGGATGCCGGGTGCAGAAACGGACACGAAGCTTCGGCGCCGAATGCAAACTCGGCGTCCGTTCGGGTGAGACGGGCGGGCCCGTCTAGTCCGTAAGCGCGCGTCCCAGGATCAGCGGATCGGCTTCACCGACGACCTCGTGGTCCTTATCGTCGTAGTCGAATTTGCCGAGAACATGGCGCATTGCACTGACGCGGGCCCGCTTCTTGTCGTTGCTCTTCACCACGATCCACGGGGCGTGGTCGGTATCGGTGAGTGAGAACATCTCTTCCTTAGCCCTGGTGTACGCGTCCCACTTGTCGAGGGAGGCCAGGTCCATCGGCGAGAGCTTCCACTGTCGCACCGGGTCCACCTGCCGAATGGCGAAACGGGTGCGCTGTTCAGCGGACGACACCGAGAACCACAGCTTCGTCAGGCTGATGCCGTCGTTGACCAACATCTGCTCGAAAAGTGGTGCCTGGTGGATGAATTCGGAGTGCTGTTCATCGGTGCAGAATCCCATGACCCGCTCGACGCCCGCGCGGTTGTACCAGGACCGGTCGAAGTACACCATCTCTCCCGCGGCCGGCAGATGCGGAACGTATCGCTGGAAGTACCACTGGGTGCGTTCGCGTTCGCTCGGCTTCTCCAGCGCGACGACGCGGGCACCGCGCGGGTTGAGGTGCTCCATGAACCGCTTGATGGTGCCGCCCTTGCCCGCGGCATCGCGCCCCTCGAAGAGGATGACGTGCCGGGCGCCGGTGCGCTTGCTCCAGTTCTGCAGTTTAAGCAGCTCGATCTGCAGCAGCCGCTTCTCCAGCTCGTACTGCTGACGGCTCATCCGCTCTTCGTACGGGTAGTTCTCTCGCCAGGTGTCTACCGCGACACCATCGGGCGCAATGAGCACCGGATCGTCGTCGTCATCGTCATTGACGGTGTATCCCTGCGCGGCGGCAGTAATGGTGTCGGTCACCAGCGGAAACTATCCCCGGCAACCGTCGCCACGATGGACGGTGAGTGAACGTCGGGTGTCAGCGCCGACGTTCTTCGCGCAAGCGGCTCATCAGCGCCGACGTTCTTCGCGCAAGCGGCTCATCAGCGCCGGAAGGGGCGCAATGCCTTGTTCGAGAGCTTGGTGAGGCTCTTGAGCGCGACCGGCGCCAGCCAGCTCGGTCCGCTGTACCAGAGCGGCTCGCTGGGCAGTGTCACCCGGGTATCCACGATGGCCTCGGTGCGGCAGTACTTGAGCAGACCGCTGGCGCCACCGAACCGCGAGCCCATCCCCGAACCTTTCCAGCCACCGTGCGGCGCGGTCAGACAGGACAGGTTCATGATCACGTCGTTGATGTTGACAGTGCCGCAATCCAGTTGCAGTGCAATGCGTTCGGCACGCTTTCGGTCCTTGGACCAAACGCTGGCCGAGAGCCCGTACTCGCTGTCATTCGCCAGGGTGATCGCCTTGGATTCCTCGGAGAACCGCATGATCGGCAGCGTCGGGCCAAAGGTCTCTTCCCGCATGCAGTCCATGGAATGGTCCACGTCAACCAGCACAGTCGGCGCGTAGAAGGTGCCGCCGCCCGGGACCCGCGCACCGCCGGTGAGCGCCCGAGCACCCGCCGTGACCGCTTGGCGCACATGCGCGTCCACGACCTCGAGCTGATTCTCATCGATCATCGCGCCGACGCTGTGAGCCATCCCGGCACCGATCTCCAAGCTCCGCACCTCGTCGACCACCAGATCGACGAACTGCTCGTAGATCGAGTCGTGCACATACACCCGCTCGACGGACACACAAGTCTGACCGGCGTTGAACATGCCGCCCCACACCGCCGCGTGCGCGGCGCGCTTGACGTCGGCGTCGGCCAGCACCAGCATCGGGTCCTTGCCGCCGAGTTCCAGGCTGACCGGGGTGAGCCGGCGCGCGGCACGCTCCATGATCTTCTTTCCGGTGGCCGTCGACCCGGTGAATTGGATGAAGTCGACGCTGTCGATCAGCGCCTCGCCCACCTCACGCGCGCCGTGGACGATCTCGAATACCGGCGGCGCACCGATCTCCTCCCAGCCGCGTGCGATGAGTTCATCGGAGAGCGGTGTCCGTTCGGAAGGCTTGAGTAACACCGAACATCCCGCCAGCAACGCGGGAATGACATCCCAATATCCAAGGGCCACAGGGTAATTCCATGGCGAGATGACTCCGACCACCTTGCGCGGCCGCTGATGCACCGTGATCTTCTTGGTGTTCATGGCGATTGACGACGCCGGCCGCGACTCGGGTGCCAAGAATTCTGCGGCACGCGGCGCGTAGTACGCGATGATCGCAAGAATCGACGGAATTTCGATGCCCGCGTCAATCTTCGACTTACCGGTCTCGGCGATTAGCTGGGCCTCGATACGCGGTGTGTTGTCGGTCAGCCACTGCGCGAAGCGGGCCAGTACCTTGCCGCGCCCCTCGGGGCCGAGACGTTCCCACGACGGCTGAGCCTTGGCGAGTTGTGTGGTGATTACGGGGATATCCGACGGATCGGTCCAGTTCACCTGGCCGACGACCTGCCCATTCGCGGGATTGCGCACCTCGTGGACGGCGCTGTGGGCGGCAGTGGCCAGATTTTCAGACGTCGTTGTCATTAGAGGAGTCTAGGCACGAGGTGACCCACGTCGCACCCCCACTAGTTGGTTGGGATTATCCCGCGCAGGTAGGCGGCTTGACCTAGATGCTGTGCACAGTCGTCGACGATGCTGACCAATCGGACGCTCGCCGTCACCGGCGGATCCCAGTGCCTGTCGACGACGCGCGCCAGATCCGCATCGGTCAGGGTGTCGACGTAGCGCAGCGACATCTCGTGCACGTCCTGGTAGTAGCCGCCCAGCAGGTCGGCTGTCGCGATCACCTTCGCCACGTCCTCGGGCGTGTGTCCATATCCGTTGGAGTCGACGGGCAGGTCGAGACCGAACCGCGGCTCCCAGCCACGCGACGTCCACACCGGCTCCTCGCCGGTGATGGTGCAGATCTGCACGTCCTGACACCGTGCCGAATGCCAAATCAGCCACGCGATGCTGTTCGCGGCCGGATTGGGCCGATAGGTCAACGCCGCATCGGGCAGCGCATCGGTCACCTCGCCGACGTGTTCAATGATCCGAGTAAAGCTGTCACGCAACAGTTCCCGCGCGGAGGCGGCCGCCTCGAAATCCGTCATGGTTTGACGGTACGCCCGGACTTGCACACCGGTGTAGTCATCGTGAGCGCGCTCGCCGCACAACCACAGATCAGCACCGCGAAGATCGGCAGCACCAGCGCGGTGTTCAGCGAGAGCGCGTCGGCCACCCAGCCGATAAGCGCCGGCCCACCCAACACCGCGACATAACCGGTGCCGACCACCCGCGAGAGCACCCGGCCCTCGTGCTGTTCGTCGATATTGCCCGCCACGGTGAACACCTGTGGAACACCGCCGGCCAGCCCGAGGCCAACGGCCGCCCAACCGGCCAACGTCAGAGGCAGCATCGGCGAGGCAATGACGACCAACAGCCCGGCCGCTGCCAGGGCGCACCCCCAGCGCAGCACCGGCACCCGTCCGACACGTTCCACGAGCTTGTCAACGGTGAACCGGCCCACCGTCATCGCGAACATGAACACCCCGAAGGTGAAGGCGCCCTGAGAGTGGGAGGCACCCAGATGCTCCTGCGCGTGCAGGCTGCTCCAGTCGGTTGCCGATCCCTCGGAAAGCATGAGCAGGAACGCAAGGACGCCGAGCATCCACACCTGGCCCCGTCGATACGTCACGGGCGGAGGCATCGTGTACGGCACAGTGTCTGGCGCCTCTACCTCGCCGGCACGCAGCTTGTCGCGTAGCAGGACAGTGGCCGCACATATCAGCAGCGCCAGGCACAGGACGGTTGTGACGATGACTGTCACGAAGACCGGGATATGCAGCGCGAACGCACCCGAACCGATACCTGCGCCCACCACGTTGCCGACGGAGAAAACCCCGTGGAACGAGGCCATGATCGGTCGGCCGTAGAAGCGCTCCACGTCGACTGCGGCTGCGTTCATCGCAACGTCGGTGACGCCGACGGCCACACCACATAGGAATGCACCGCCCCCGGCGACCCACGCGGTGGTCGCCGCAAGCGGGATGTTGACGCCGAGCGCCATGGCGGCACCGCCAGCGATGGCGATGGGCCCACTGCCGAATCTGTCCACGAGTAGACCACTGAGCTGCATACCTGCCAGGGCTCCAAGGCCCAGGACCAGCACTACTAGGCCCAGCGCCGTCGACGACATGCCGGTGGCCTGCTTCATCGTCGGCAGATGCACAGCCCAGGTAGCCACCACGAGCCCGAACGACGCGAATACACCGATAACGGCCACCCGCATACGCAGCGGTTTCGTCAAGAAAAAATCCTCACCTAGGGCGTTGAGCCAGCGACCGCGGGGCCCACCACGACCTCGGCGAGCAGCACTCGCCGGTACCTCTCCACCACAGTACTGACCAAGGCCACTCAGATCTCCGCGCCACGTGGAGATCTGCAAACATATCTCTTGACATTCATATGATGCTGTAGTGATATGAATCTATGGACGCCTTCATGGTGATCGCCGATCCGACACGCCGCCGGATCATCGACTCGCTGCGAGAAGGATCGGCCGACGTCACGACGTTGATTGAACGACTGGACCTTTCACAGTCGTTGGCGTCCAAGCACCTCGGCGTTCTGCGGGACGCCGGCGCGGTCCGGGTGGAAATCGCAGGAAAGCGGCGGGTCTATCACCTCGCCGAAGATCCTCTACCCGCGGTGCTCGCTTGGGTGACGCCCTATCACCGCAAGTGGGCCAGCGCATTGGACCGCCTGACATTTCTCATCGAGAGCGATGACGACAGAAAGAAGGACGACGAGCGTGACTAATCCCCCTGGCCGCCACCCTCGCTCCCTGCGAAGAGCACGAGGGCAAATGGGTTCTCACCATGTCCCGTGACCTGACTCAGCCGCCCGAGAAGGTGTGGCAGTGGCTCGTCGATCCCGACAAGTTGCGCCAATGGTCCCCCGCCGTGCCTGACCGTCCACTGGATTCCGTGGGGGCCGCGCAGGTTCAGGAGAACTCGACCGATCCGGTACTGGACGGCGAGGTGCTCACGGTCGACCCACCGCGCGAGCTCATCCATCGCTGGGGTCCCGACGACACCCTGCGCTGGCGGATCGAGCCCACCGAGACCGGATGTCGACTCACCCTGGAGCACTCGATGTCCGATCGCGGTAACGCCTCGGGCAATGCCGGCGGATGGCATATCTGCCTCGACACCCTCATGCTCGCCGTCGACGGGACACCCCGTGGCCGCGTGGTCGGCATGGATGCGATGACCCACGACTGGCAACGACTCAACGACGGCTACGTGACGCTACTCGGCTGAACTCCCACAGAATTTGCCCGCCGAGATGCTGGCAATCGGAAACCGGTCAGCTAATTTAGGTACCTAACGACACCTAAAATTGCAGCTCACAGCAGACTACGGTCGTAGTGGGCAATCCGCGCGGATCGACCGTGTCGACTGCTCAGACTATGGCGGAAAGTCTTTGCCCTTTTTACTCTCAGACGACTGCATTCGGCATCGGCGCCGAACGCTGGCACGGGAGGGGTGTCGATGGCCGCGCAGCGTTCGGTTTCGGGGAGACGGCGTTCATTCAAGCGTTCGGTGGCGACGGCGGCGGCAGTGGCGGCAATATGCACCGTGCTGGCCCCGGTGGCGATGGAGTCACGAACCATCGCCACGACACTGGCTTCGTATGTCATCGGGGTCGGCGGGCGCGGGGACGGCCCAAGCGCGAATATCCCCAACAAGCTCCATGGCCTCGACGGCTTCTACAACTCCCCCGCCGATACGTATGTCCCGGTCACATATCCGGGCCGCATGTGGCCGATCGACAGCCTGCAAGACCCAACCTTCGCCCAGTCGGTGATGGCGGGACACACCGCACTCAACAGTGAAATCGCCGCGCACCCGGGCGAGAACATCACCATCGTTGGCTATTCGCTCGGGGCAGTGGTCGTCAACGAGTCACGCAAGAACCTGAACGAGCAGTACCCCGACGGAAACCCCAACATCCAGTTCCTCACCATCTCGAACGCCTACAAGCCCAATGGCGGCATCCTGGCGCGCTTCCCGGGTATCTACATCCCGTTCATGGACATCTACTCGACCAAGCCGGCGAAGCCGGACCTTTTCGCCACGACAGATATCACCAATGAGTACGACACAATTGGCGACTTCCCGGCCTACTTCAATCCGTTGGCAATCGCCAATGCCCTTGTGGCATTTCCGTATACACATCCGGACCAGTTCTATGACAACACTGATCTGAATAAGTACAGCGATGCCAATGCCATCCCCGACAAGACTCAGACAGAAGGCAATAAGACCACGTACCACTACGAAGACGGCACGACCAAAACCGTTATCACCAACGAGAACAACACCAAATCCACCTATTACGTCGTGCATACCGAACACCTACCGCTGCTGCAGCCGCTGCGCGCCCTCACCAATCCCATTGGCGCCTCCTTCGTGCTCGACGCCATCGAACCCACCCTGCGGGTGTTCATCGACATGGCCTACGACCGCGAGACCAGTCCCGGCACCGTGAAACCGTTCAGCTTCTTCACCCCGCCGAAGAACATCATCGACGCGCTGCACAAACTGCCGGGTGCCATCGAGGAAGGCGCCGAAAATGTCCAGAACGGACTGCCCGGCGCAGCACCGAAACAACCTGCGCCGGTCGAGAAGCCCGCGAGTACCCCGGCACCCCAGGCAGATCCCCCGAAGTCCACGCCACCGGCAGTTCAGACACCCACACCTCAGGCTCCCGCGCCGATTCTCACGCTCACCACCCCCGAACCCGCGACTTCCCCGGTGCAAACGAAGGTTCCCGATCCCGCCGCTATCGCGGTCAGTGCAACCGCACCAGGAAAGCCGGGGGTCGCGACGGCGACTCCCGCGACATCGGGAGCGGCATCCACGCCTGCACAGCTGACCGAGGCGAAGCCGGAGGTCAAGCCCGACGCGACGCCTGATCAAAAGCCCACGCTGACCTCAGTCAAGGACACCAGCAAGCCGAAGAACATCACAAAACCCACCCTGCGGCTGCCAAAACTTCCTGCGTCGCAGCCCGGCACGACGCCGAAGACTCCAAAATTCCCGTCACTCAAGGACCATCTGAAGTCCATTCCGGGCCTGAGCGAGAAGAGGGACACCGCCCCGGAGGCATCGAGTAAGCCCGCTGAGTCCACTCACACGTCCACCAATTCGTCGACTCACGTCTCGGAAAAGGGCAGCAACGCCGCCTAGCAACGGATTTCCACAATCCCCATGGGACGACATACATCAACCAGATCAGAACCCCGAGTTACCCACGAGAACACACCCGGGCCGATGGTGATCCTCCCCGACCCACACCGCTCCCGGTGCAATGCTCGTGATCAGGCCTTTCGCACCCTTCGCACCTTCACAGAGCGGATGAATGGTCACCCCGGAGAACAGTTCCACGGGCTCGCCGTCGGCGCCCGACTTCCACGCGTATCCAGGGCATTGGGACCCGATCCGGTGCTCTAGGCATTCCTCATGTGGGCCGCAGCGCCGGCGTCGCCTAGACTGGGTGCATGCCAGCCAAGACCGAACCGGCCGCGATCGACGAGCTCGAGCCGCTGGCCGACGAGACTGCCCACCAAGCGCAGCGCGTCGTCGCCGCCTACGCCAACGATGCCGATGAGTGCCGCATGCTGCTCGCGATGCTGGGTATCGGGCCAACCAAGGTCGACGCGTAGCAGATACGCGTCCCCCTAAATCGACAATATGGTGCCTCGATCGGATGAACGATCGCCGGTAGAGGCCGTCCCCGGCACGTCCGACTTCGTCGTCGTTGCCAACCGTCTCCCGATCGACCTGGTGAAACTGCCCGACGGCTCCACCTCCTGGAAGCGCAGCCCCGGCGGGCTCGTCACCGCGATGGAGCCCCTGCTCCGCAAGCGCCGCGGCGCATGGGTGGGCTGGCCCGGTGTTCCCGACACCGACGTCGAGCCGGTCTCCGAGGACGACATGGTCCTTTACTCGGTACGCCTTTCCACCCAGGAAGTCGCCGAGTACTACGAGGGCTTCTCCAACGCCACCCTGTGGCCGCTCTATCACGATGTGATCGTCAAGCCGGAGTATCACCGCGAGTGGTGGCAGGCCTACGTTGACGTCAACCGCAAGTTCGCGGAAGCAACAGCTGCGGTCGCGGCCGAGGGCGCGACAGTCTGGGTGCAGGACTACCAGCTACAGCTGGTACCCAAAATGCTTCGTATGCTGCGTCCCGATCTGACGATCGGCTTCTTCCTGCACATCCCCTTCCCGCCCGTCGAGCTGTTCATGCAGATGCCGTGGCGCACCGAGATTGTCGATGGCCTACTGGGGGCAGATCTCATCGGCTTCCATCTCGCAGGTGGCGCCCAGAACTTCATGTATCTGGCGCGAAGGTTAGTGGGCGCCAGCACATCTCGTGCTTCGATCGGCGTACGGTCCCGTTTCGGCGAGATCCGGGTGGGATTCCGCACAGTGAAAGTGGGCGCCTTCCCCATCTCGATCGATTCCACGCAGCTCGACAACGTCTCTCGCAGCAAGCAGATCCGCCAGCGCGCCAAGGAGATTCGCGCGGAGCTCGGCGGGCCGCGCAAGATCCTGCTGGGTGTCGACAGACTCGACTACACCAAGGGTATCGATATCCGGCTGCACGCCTATGAAGAACTACTCGCCGAGGGCCGCGCTAGCCGCAGCGACACCGTCTTCGTCCAGCTCGCCACGCCCAGTCGCGAACGTGTCGAGAGCTACAAGAAGATGCGCGGCGATGTCGAACAGCAGGTAGGACACATCAACGGTGAGTTCGGCGAGGTCGGACACCCGGTGGTGCACTATCTGCACCGTCCGATACCGCGCGAGGATCTCATCGCGTTCTTCGTCGCCGCCGATGTCATGCTGGTGACACCCTTGCGTGACGGCATGAATCTGGTGGCCAAGGAGTATGTGGCCTGCCGCAGCGATCTAGGCGGCTCACTAATTCTCTCCGAATTTACCGGCGCCGCAGCCGAATTACGTCAGGCCTATCTCGTCAACCCGCACGATATCGACGGCGTGAAGGACGGTATCGAGTCGGCGCTCAATCAGACCCCGGAAGAAGGACGGCGCCGGATGCGGGCGCTACGCCGCCAGGTACTGGCTCACGATGTCGATCGGTGGGCGCGCTCTTTCCTCGAGGCGCTAGCGACTCCCGCTACTGGCGAATCCATCGCCCCCGAACAGCCCGCAATCTTAGGCGGCGAACCTCTTTAGAGCGGCGTGATGTAGCTGATCAGCCACTTGTCTCCGACGCGCTTGTAGTCCACCTGAATCGATGAAGAGTCGTATACGGGGGTGCGCGACGAATCGGTGATCGTCCGGTTCATATACACCACTACCTGCGCGGAGTCTCTGTGCGCAGCAATGACTCCCGTGCCCACGATGCTGGTCTGGCTGACGATCTTGCGCTGTTTGGCCTGCGGGATGATTTCCTTGTTGGCCTTGTCTTCGAACTCGCGCCGGTACTCGGGGGTCAGACCCGAGTACTGCTCATCGAGGCTCCGTTCGACGGTCTGGAAGTCGTACCCGAAGATGCTTCCGACTTGCTTCCCAGCCTGCTTGATCAGCGTCTCGCTAGCGCCCCGGGTGGCCAGTGTGTCGACTCGGTTCCAGTACATTCCGCCGGCGACCGCCGACAACCCGATCACGGCAAGTGCCGCAACCGTGACGAATATCCTTGTCGGCCAGCGCATCAGCTCTGCCCATCCGGCCAACGCAGGTCATAGGCGGTCATATTGCCCTGCTGATCCTCGGCGACGATCATCCTCATCCGATACGACTTGGAGGGCTCGTTAACCCCCGAGTTGGCATTGGTAAGCGTCACCCGCGCGGAGATCAATATCGACGCCTTCTTACTCACCTCGTCGACGCTCTCCAGACTCGCCTTCTTGATCACCACCTCCGAGCTTGTCCCAGTTTGGTGGTACAGCGCTTTGAGATTGGCAGTGTTGTCGGGGTTGAATGTGCCACGAAGCGGTCCGCTGGTGCTGTTGACGAACTGGTCGACATTCTTGTCGATGCTGTCCTGGCTGTACGTCATCATGTTCGTCACCGTCTGGACGGCCGTGTCGACGAAGCGCTGATCGCGCGCGAGCTGTTGATCGTCGCGGTGCTGAGCGCGTGCCATGAACGTCACCGCCAGCGCCAGCACGCCGATGAGCACCACAGCCAGCACGCCCACCGCCCGGGCCACAGCACGTGTGTTGCCGGTACGCCGTGAATCCGCAACGGAGGGTTCCGGTTTCGACCGGGCCTCGGTGCGGCCCAACGAAACACTGATGGGCTCGGCACTGGTCTCGCCTGTCGGACCTGCCGGTCTGGCCGCCCGGCGTCTGGTGACCGGCGACGAGCCGCTTGCGCGGAGAGCCTCAGGATCGGGTGACGCAGTCACATCGTCTTCGTTCATACCGACTTCGGCCCCAACATCAGATCCGCCCACGTCTCCGCTTCACTGCCATGGTCCAGCGCAGGCGCGTACACACTTGGCCGATTGTCGGCATCGAGGAACACACCATTCTTCGGATCATAGGCACGCGTCGCCATCGGCGCCGATTTCGCTCCCACCGGCATCACGTCGCCACCGGGCGGTGGCGCTTCCGGCGCAGGTGGAGGCGGCGGGAGTAATGTCGGAGTACCAGGATCGGGCTCGGCTCCCGGCGGAATATTCGGGAACTTATTGGGCGGCAGGATGTTCCGAGGATCCTGCACCGGAGTGCCGTACGGAGCCGGCGGGCCGCGCCACGGGTTACTCCCGATCGGGACGTAGCCGCGCGGATCGCGGCACAGCTGAATCGTGGGAGCCCGCTTACCGGGGAATTCCTGGCACGGGTAGTTACGCGCACCACGGACCGCACTCGGGTCATTCTGGGCGGTCTTGCAGTACATGTCATTGGGTA
Organism: Mycobacterium sp.; assembly: GCA_050701835.1. Classification (GTDB taxonomy): domain Bacteria; phylum Actinomycetota; class Actinomycetes; order Mycobacteriales; family Mycobacteriaceae; genus Mycobacterium. The sequence goes on from JBOGDC010000028.1 coordinate 35,548, forward strand.
GTTCACGCAGGGTCTCGTCGGCCGGGGTCCGCATCAGCGGGGCCGGAACGAAGCCGGTCAAGCAGGGCGGCGGATCGCCGAGGTTGAGCCGGAAGTCCAGCTTCGCGCCTTCGTCCATCGGCGCACCACCGGCCACCGTCAGCAGAGCCGAGAAAAGCGCCGGCAGAATCACCAGTGACTGCTCTATCGACTTGTTGTAGATGACTCCGACACGACCCAAATTGGCCAGGCTCGCCGCCAGGACAGGAAATGACGGGCGGATACCCGCGAACAGTTGGGAGGCTTGCTCAGCGGCACCCGGCGCCACCGTAAGGAACTGCCGCAGCTGGGGATCGGCCTTGGCCAGATGCTCGGTCAACGCCGCCAGACTGGACACGGATCCGCGAATGTTGTCACCGCTGCGAATCTGGGCATCGAGCAGCGGACCCACCTGATCAATCAGTTTGGTGGTGCTGTCGTAGTTGGTGTTGGCCTCTTGGATCAACAGCCGCGATGAGTCGATCAGCCGGGAAAGCTCCTGGCCGGATCCGTTGAACGCCTTGAAGCCCTCGGCCAGCACCTCCCGCAACCGAGTATCGGCCACGGTGTTGACCAGGCCGTCGGCCTGCCGCAACAAGGTGGAGACATCGGTGGGGATCGAGGTGCGATCGACACCGATGACATCACCCTGACGGAGTACTCGCTGGCTGCCGGGAGCGCCCGAGGGCGGCGGCGTCAGGTCCACGTACTGCTCACCGATCGCCGACACGCTCTTGACGGCGGCCAACACATTGCCGGGCACCTTCACGTTGTCGTTGAGCCGCATGTGGGCGGTAACGCCCGCGGGAGTCAGCTCGACGTCGGTCACGCGGCCGATTTGAACCCCGCGATACGTGACGTTCGCATTCTGGTACAGCCCGCCCGAGGCGATGAATTGTGCTTGTACATCGTGGTTTCCGATGCCGAGCGCCGAGGGCAATCTCAAATAGAAGATAGTCATCAGCCCCACACTGATGACTGTCACCAGCGCGAAGATCACCAACTGAATCTTGATCAGCTTTTCCATTAGCGACCGCCTCCCTGAGCAGGAGCCTGTGCTGGTGCAGGAGCTGGTAGATCGAACGGGTTGGTCTCTTTGCCATTCAGATTCGCCATCGACCCGATGAGCCATTCCGGCGGGTTCACGACGTCGTTGAAGTGCTGCATATTCGGGTCGAAGAACGATGTGGTGAAAAGCGTTTCGCCGATGCGCCGTGCGGTCAGGTCGAACGTGACGAACACGTTCAGATAGTCGCCGCGGACCGCGTTCCGCAGATACTTGGTGCTGAACGGGAATGTGGGCAGCAGGTCGAGGCTGTCGATAAATACGTCACGGTTCTCGGCCAACGCCCGGACCACCGGATACAACCCCTTGAGATCAGCGACGATATCTTCTTTGGTGGTACGAAGCACACGGTCAGTGATCTTCGCGAGGTTCCCCACAGAACGGAACGCCTCCACGATATTGCCGCGATTATCGTTGAGCACCTTCAGTGCGGGTTCGATCGAATCGATTGCGCGCCCGAGGCTTTCCTTATTTTCTGCCAGAATACGCGAGAACTTGTCGATGCCCTCGATGGCCGAGATGATGTCTGCCTGCTGGGCGTTCAGCGAGGAAATCAGCGTGGCAAGTTTGGGTAGCACCTGAGTCAGGTTTCCGGTGCGCCCCTTGAACAAGTTGTATGTCTCATCCGTGATGTCTTGTAAGGCACCAAGGTTGCCCTTGTTGACCACCACGGACAACGCAGACAGCACCTCTTCGGTGCTGGGGTACTTACCCGTCCGACTCAGCGGAATGGTGGCGCCAGGAGCCAGTCGCCCCACGGCGGGCTCTGCGGTCGGAGCGGCCAAGGCGATGTGCTGCGAACCGAGCAGACTGGTCTGGGCAACCTTGGCGACGGCGTTGGCGGGCAGCTGGACTTCCGGGCCCAGCGTCACCTTCACCCCCGCATACCAAGACCCATCCGGTTTCTGGAAGGCGTCGATACCGGAGACACTGCCCACCGTCACGTCATCGACCATGACCGGGGAGTTCTGCGGCAGCGTGGTGACATCGGGCAGCTCCACGGTAATCGTGTAGGAGCGTGAGCCATGCCCTGCCGTTCCCGGGAGGGTCAGCGAGTTGAGTCCGTTGAACTGGCATCCGCTCGCGACCACGGCGACGCCGACGCCAAGTGCCATGCCGCGTAGCAGGCGATGAGCCCCTCGGGGGAAGAGCGTTGAACTCTGTCGGCTCATCGTGGCCCTCCCGGAATCGCCGGCGGCGCTGCCTGATCCGCTGCCGCTGGGTCGGCCGGGAATCCCGGTGGTACCGGCCCCGGCTCGGCGGGGCGCAGTTCTGTGCCCGGCGGCGGCGGCGCGTTGATCTCCTCGGGCCCGAGCATCAATGCGCTGAGGTCCTGCGGTGACGGCTTGGGCGCCGGCGGCGCACCATTGGGCCGGACCCACACCAGATCGTCGCGGGGCGCCTCGGACTTCGCTTCCGTCTCTGGGGTGTCGTAGATGACCTGCCCCTTGTATGCCGAGATCTGGTTGATCGGGTGCAGCAGGATCGGGGCGTAGTTGAAGGTCGCGCGGCGCAGCACAGGGCCCATTCGTTCGCGGCAGATCTCGGCCCGCTTCAGATACTCGGTCTTGGTACCCGTTTCGAACACACCACCGCAGATGAACTGGACAGGGTTGGCAAGGTTCGGAATTGAGAGCATGCCGTTCAACGTGCCGGCCGCCGGGTTATAGATGTTGTAGAAGTTGGCCAGACCGTTCGGTGCTACGTGCAGGATCTGTTCGACGTCATCGCTCTGGTCGGAGAATATCTTCACGAAATCGCTCAGTTTGTTCACCTGGTCGATGAGGGCAGAGTTGGTGTCCCCCAGGAACCCTCGCACATCGGTGAGCGCCTGATTGAGCGCGCCCAGGGTGGGGACGAGGTTTTCGGTGCTGGCCGCCAGCACCTTCGACACCGAGGCCAGATGGGTGCTGAACTGCACGATCTGCTCGTTGGAATTCGCCAACGCATCCACCAACGCCTGCAGGTTCTTGATGGTGCCGAACAGATCCGTTCGTGAGTCGCCGAGCCGCCCGGCCGCTTGCGACAGCTCACGCACGGAGTTGCGGAACGAGTCACCGTTGCCATCGAAAGTGGTAGCGGCCTGGTTGATGAAATCGCTTACCGGACCTTTGGATTCGCCCTGCGGACCGAGGCTGTCGCTGAGCTTGGCCAGTTCCGTCTTGACCTCGTCCCATTCGACCGGGACCGCGGTCTTGTTGAGACCCAACGAGGCTCCGTCGGCCAGCGCTGGCCCCTCGGTGTAGGCGGGGGTCAGCTGAACGAACCTGGACGTCACCAGGTTCGGTGCCATGATGATCGCCTGTGCGCCTTCGGGCACCTTGAACTTGTCGGGGATCTCCATGGTGACCTTGACGTCGCCCTCGCGGGGCTCGACGGCCGAGATGCGTCCCGCCTTCACTCCGAGGATCCGAACGTCGTCACCCGGATACAGCCCGATCGCGGAGGCGAAGTGTCCGACGACGGTGTGTGTCCCACGGCTGGGCCACACCCAGTACAGCAGCCCCCCGAGAAGTGCGACGGCGAGCATCGCGAAGGCGCCCTTCTTGATCCAGGGCTTGAACGAGGTATTCGGTGTCGTCATGGCGATTTCGGCCTCATAAGTTGGCGTTCACCGATCAAACCGTTCAGGTAGTCCGAGAGGCTGGCGGGCAGCTTGCCGGGCTGGAAGTAGGTATCGAACATGACGGCGGTCAGCGTGGCAGGCGGGAAGCCGTAGACGTTGACGTGGAAGCCCGGTCCGGAAGACACGACCTCACCGAGAGCCGTGGCATACCCGGGCAGCCGCTTGAGGGCCTCGCTGATGTGAGCCTTGCGATCCAGCAGATCGTCCAGTACCGCACTCAGCTTCTCCATGGTGGGTCGAAACTCCTGGCGGTTGTCAGCCACGAATCCACTGAGCTGCTGCGAGAGTCCCTGGACTCGATTGATCAGTTCACTGATGGCCAGCCGTCGCTCGTCGAGCGCGGCGAAGAGCTGATTGCCGTCGGTGACAAGTTTGTTCACCTGCCCTGCGCGGTCCGAGAGAATCCCACTGACTGACTTGGCACGTGCCAGTAGCTGCTCGAGGGCAGCATCGCGCGTATTCAACGTCCGCGAAAGCGATGCGACACCGTCCAGGGCGCCACGCAATTGCGGTGTGGCATCCCGCATGGCGTCGGTGATGACCTGCAGCGACTGGTCCAGCTGCGCCTTGTCGATCCCACCGGCGGAGCCGCCCAGATCGCTCAGCGCACTGTTGAGCGTGTACGGCGTCGTGGTGCGGCCCAGTGGAATCTCACTGATGCGGCCCGAGCCGGCCGGGGTGACCGAGAGCGACTTCTCACCAAGCACGGTGGTGGTCCTGATCGCGGCCAACGACTGATCACCGAGGCGGATGGACCGGTCCACGGTGAAATCCACGCGAACCTTGTTGCCCGCCAAGGAAACTTCCTTGATCTGTCCCACCTTGATACCCGAGACGAAGACGTTGCCGCCCGACTCGATGCCTCCGGAATCGGCAAAGTATCCGGTGTACTGCTTGCCTTGTGGCCAGAAGGGCAAGCCTGTGTAGCCGAAGGCGACGAGGATCACCATCGTGACCGCGGCGATACCGAAGATGCCGGTGCGCACCGGATCTTTCTCCCCTATGTCACTCATTCTTGAAGGCACACCTGCCCTTCGACGGGTCGGGCGGTCCACCGAACGGGATCAGCCAATCGGTTCCGACCGGTCCGTTGACCTTGATCCGGATGGAGCAGTAGTAAATGTTGAAGAACGAGCCATAGGCGCCAAGGGCGTTGAGCCGCAGGTAGTTCTCCGCCAAGTTCTCCACCACGACGTTGACATCGGCCTTGCGCTCATCCATCCGCGTAGCCAGCTGACGGGCCTGTTCGATGGTGCCCTTGATATACGGCCGGGTGTCCTTGAGTACCGATTCCAGTGACGAGGCTGTCGACGCGAGCGGCGGTAGCGCGCCGGCGACCACGTCGCGTTGTTGTGCCAAGCCGGAGACAAGCTGCTGCAGCTGGTCGACGCTCGACGAGAACTGGCCGCTCTTGGAATCGATGGTGGCAAGTACGTCGTTCAGATGGTTGATCACGTCGCCGATCAGCTGGTCGCGCTCGGCCAGACCAGAGGTGAAAGAGGATGTGTCGCCCAACAGTTGGGAGAGCGTCCCACCCTGACCCTGCAGAATCTGGATGAACGCGTTGCTTATCTCGTTGACCTTCGCGGCGTCGAATCCCTTGAGCACCGGGCGGAGTCCGCCCAGCAATGCATCGAGATCGAGGGCGGGCTGGGTGTGTTCCTTGTCGAGCGTTCCGCCATCGGGCAATTTGCGCAGTTCACCTGGGCCCGAGGAGATCTCCAGATAGCGGTCGCCGACCAGGTTCTCGTATCTGATGATCGCCCGGCTCGAGCTATACAGCTGGTACTTCGAATCGACATCGAAGGCGACATCGACGGAGTTGTCCTGTTTGAGGGACACGTCCTTCACACGTCCGACCGGGACGCCGGCAATGCGAACCTTCTGCCCGGACCTCAAGTCGGACGCCGTGGTGAAGGTGGCGTGATAGCTCTTGCCGGAACCGAACCGGAACTCGCCGAAGGTGATGATCAGGCCCGCCGCCACTAACAGCATGACCACGGTGAAGATGATGACCTTGACCTGTGTGCCCCGGTTCATCAGAACTCACTTCGCTTCGCGAAGGCACCGTTGTAGAGGTACTGCAGAGTGTCCGGCGCGTTGACTTGTAGTTCTTCCAACGGCTTGTAGGGGATGTATGCGTTATCGGTCACCAGGAATGGCGATCGGTACCAGGATCCGTTCTGCGTCTTGGTCGGAATGTTCGGTAGACCACGACAATTGGGGCCACCGGAACCGTTCACGATGGGCAGGCTGTCCGGGTAGGTGTACACCGGCGCACCAAGCGGGAAACTGTTGCTCAGAAACAGACCGGGCCGGACGCCACCGATGAGCGGAGTGAAGGTCACCAATGCCTTGGAGATCGCCTGCAGCGTGCAAGGGATCTCCGGCGAGTACCTGCCCAGCAGCGTAGTGGGAGCCCGCAACCGTTGCAGCGCCGCGGTGAGGTCCTTCTCGGCCGGCGCCAGGGTTTCATATCCGTTATTGCCCAACCCAATGGCGGCCAGCAGGGTCTGCTTCAGATCGTCCTTTTGGTCGACGATCGTCCGGCTTAGCGCGGGCACATTGTCGAGGATGCGCACGATGTCCCGCGCGGAGTCTCCGTAGATCTGCCCCACCTGGGCGGCCTTTTGGAAATCCTGTTGCAGTACAGGAAGTTTCGGGTTCAGCTGGTCCAGGTACTGATCCAGCTCGACGAGACCCTGTCCGAGGTTGTCCCCGTTTCCGCGCAAACCCTCACCGATGGCGGTGATGGTGGCGTTCAGGTTGACCGGATCGATCTTGCCGAGCAACCGGGTCAGGTTCTCGAAAACGGTGTTGACTTCCAGCGCCACTGCCTCCGCGGTCACCGTCGCACCCGGCCGCAGCGAGGTGCCCGAGGGCTGTTGCGGAGCAAGGAATTCCACTGATTTAGCGCCGAAGATCGTGGTACCCGCAATGCGGACCGTGGCGTTCGACGGAATCTGCCTGAGGTCTTTGGCGTTGACCGCGAGTTCGAGCTTCGCCTGCTCGTTGGAATAGGAGATCGACGTGATCTTGCCTATCTGCAGCCCATGGAACTTGACCTTGCCGCCCTCCTCCGTCACCAGGCCGGCTCGCGGCGAGACGACGGTGATGGTTTTCGTGTCGGCGAAGGCGTCGTTGTAAGCCAGGTAAGTCAACCCAGTCAGCGCCACCAAGACAGCAGCCAGCACCGTGCCGGCGAGCCGGGCGGACCGGCGCTGTGAGGTGGCGGGCATCTGCTTCCTAAATTCCTTCTCTAGCCCGAGAGGTTGAAGTGTCCGGACCCGCCGTAGACGGCGAGTGAGATGAACAAGGTGACGAGCACGACCACGATGAGGGAGGTGCGCACGGCCTGGCCGACCGCGACCCCGACGCCCACTGGGCCGCCGGAGGCATTGAATCCGTAATTGGTGTGCACGAGCATCACCACCACCGACATGACGATCGCCTGCAGGAACGACCACAGCAGATCGGTGGGCACCAAGAAGGTGTTGAAGTAGTGGTCGTACACACCCGGGGACTGGCCGTTGATCATCACCGTAGTCGCGCGAGAGGCGAAGAAGGCCGCCAGCACCGACAGCGAATACAGCGGGACGATCGCGATGAGCCCGGCCACCAGGCGGGTGGACACGAGATACGAAATCGCGTGTACCGCCATGGTTTCCAGCGCGTCAATCTCTTCGGCAACCCGCATGGCGCCGAGTTGGGCGGTCGTTCCGGCACCGATCGTCGCGGCCATCGCGATACCCGCGACTACCGGCGCGATGATGCGGACATTGAGGAAGGCCGATAGGAAGCCGGTGAGCGCCTCGATACCGATATTGCCCAGCGAGGAATAGCCCTGCACCGCGATGACGCCACCGGAGGCCAGGGTGAGGAACACCGCCACCCCCACGGTTCCGCCGATCATCACCAGGGCACCCGTGCCCATGGTGATCTCAGCGAGCACCCGGATGGTTTCCTTGCGGTACTTCGTGAGCGCCGCAGGGATATAACTCAGGGACTGCGCGTAGAAGAGTGCCTGCTCGCCGAATTTGTCGAACGAGCGTCCCAGACCACGCATATACCGAACGGTATAGGAGGTCAGGGTGTGCGTCGAAAGATAAGGCCCGGCCACTAGATCGTCGCTTCTTCGCGCAAGTCGCTCATCAGCGCCCTTGCTTCTTCGCGCAAGTCGCTCATCAGTGCTTCACCAGGACCCGCACACCGATGGCCGTCATGACCACGTTGATGACGAACAAACAAATGAAGGAGTAGACGACGGTCTCGTTGACCGCATCGCCGACGCCTTTAGGTCCGCCCTTAACGGTCAGTCCGCGGTAACAGCCGACAAGACCGGCGAAGATTCCGAATAGGAAGGCCTTGACCTCTGAGATCATCAGCTCACCCAGGCCGGTGAGCACCGTGAGGCCGTTGATAAAGGCCCCCGGGTTGACGCCTTGCAGGAAGACCGAGAACACGTAGCCGCCGACCATGCCAATGGCGCACACGAGGCCGTTCAGCAGCAGCGCCACGAACGTCGAGGCCAGTACCCGAGGCACCACGAGGCGCTGGATCGGATCGATGCCCAGCACCTGCATCGCATCGATCTCCTCGCGGATGGTGCGTGCACCCAGGTCGGCGCAGATCGCCGTGGCACCAGCGCCGGCGACCACAAGCACCGTAACCACCGGTCCGAGCTGCGTCACCGTGCCGAAGGCCGTGGCCGCACCCGACAGGTCTGCTGCGCCGATCTCGCGCAGCAAGATGTTGAGGGTGAACGCCACCAGCACGGTGAAGGGGATGGCGACCAGGAGCGTCGGCAACAAGGAGACCCGCGCAATGAACCATGTCTGATCCAGGAATTCCGGCCCCTGGAACGGGCGCCGGAAGATATTGCGAAATGTGGCCAACGACATGGAGACGAAGCCGCCGACGGCACGCGCTGGAGCCGCGAGCTGCTGCTTCAACCTTTGCTCCTGTCTCACACATCCCGGTACCGCCGGAGTCTCGCCTGCACAGTCCGGTTAACGATCGACGTGTACCTACCACGTTGTGAGGCGCATCATATTAACGAGAAAAAATTCTTAGTGTCAATTCATCTGCGAGTTGGCAAATCGTACGCGGCGTCCACTTTATCCTGCGAATTTGGTGCCATAACTAGAACTGGTTCTAGTTACAATCGCACCATTACCCTCATCGTTCCTTAATCTTCGGCCATCAGCGCGGTTGCCGAGAACGTGCGCCTGGGGTCGTGTCCAGCAAAGAAATCAGCCAGGGCCGAATTAAGTGCTGACGGATCCCACGCGTCGGACTCCGCAGTGAACTTCGCCTCTACAGTAGGCGCCGCCAACAACGTCACGGTGGGTCCGTACACGATGAACAGCTGACCGTTCACGGCCTCCGCGGCCGGCGAGGCTAGATATCGCACCAAAGTCACCACGTGCTCGGGCGAAAGCGGATCAACGGAGTCGTCCGGTGCGTCGCCGAAGACGTCAGCGGTCATCGCCGTGCGGGCACGCGGAGCAATGGCATTGGCCCGCACCCCGTACCGTCCGAGCGCACGCGCGGCCGACAACGTCAGCGCGGTGATACCCGCCTTGGCGGCGCCGTAGTTGGCCTGGCCTTCCGGGCCCAGCAGCCCGGCTTCGGAAGACGTATTAATGAGGCGTCCGTAGACAGGGGCCCCGGCAGCCTTCGACGCACCACGCCAGTAGGTGGCCGCGTTGCGGGTCAGCAAGAAGTGGCCGCGCAGGTGCACGTGGATGACGGCGTCGAACTCCTCGTCCGACATGTTGAACAGCATCCGGTCGCGGGTGATGCCCGCGTTGTTGACCACCACATGCAGTCCGCCAAGCGATTCGGCAGTGGAGATCAGCTCGTCAGCGGTGGAGCGTTCGCCGATATCCCCGGCAACGGTTACTCCCTTGGAGCCCACCGCCGCGATCTCGTCGAGCACATCGCTCTTCTCCAGGGCAGGCGCGATGTCGTTGACGATGACGGTCGCCCCGGACCGGGCCAGGCCGATGGCCTCGGCGCGACCGAGTCCGGCCGCGGCCCCGGTGACAACGGCAATCCGGCCGCTCAGATCGGCATCAGCAATCGCGCTCATACATGTATCCCTTCAGTCCGTGCATTTCGACGCACTCCATCACACCGGCTGGGCTCTTCCGAGCTCACCAGCCGGATGTGATTTACGAATGCCTCTAGTCTTTGCGAATCAATGCGGCGCGTGGGCACTCCGCGATCGCCTGCTCGACCAGATCCTCTTGATCGGCCGGTACTTCCTCTTGCAGGATGACGACGTAGTCGTCGTCATCGACATCGAATACCTCCGGAGCGATCCCGAGGCACACCAAGTTGCCTTCACAACGGTCAGGTATGACACCGACACGCATTGGAAACCTCCTCATTGGGGCTTTCCGGCTTTATGAGCCGACTCCATCGTCTAGCTGGGCTGTATCGCCAGACTACGACAAGTGACCTCCGACACAACCCTGGCGAGGCCAGGATCTCTGGGCTGAGTTTGTGTGGTGGTGTCGCGTCTGGACTCCCTAGACTAGAACGTGTTACAACTCTTGTGTCAACGTGGGTCACACCTGAGGGCCACGGCAGCGGAGGTCACACATGCATATCGCCTATACGCCCGAGCAGGAAGAGCTGCGCCGCGAGCTGCGCGCCTACTTCGACAAACTGCTGACCCCGGAGCGTCGCGAGGCCCTCGCGTCGAACCAGGGTGAGTACGGCAGTGGCAACGTTTATCGCGAGACCGTCGAGCAGATGGGTGCCGATGGCTGGCTGGCCCTGGGCTGGCCCAAAGAGTTCGGCGGTCAAGGTCGTCCCGTGATGGATCAGCTGATCTTCACCGATGAGGCTGCCATCGCCGGTGCTCCGGTGCCGTTCCTGACTATCAACAGCGTGGCGCCGACGATCATGCATTTCGGTAGCGAGGAACAGAAGAAGTTCTTCCTACCGAAGATCGCCGCGGGGCAGCTGCACTTCTCCATCGGGTACTCCGAGCCGGGTGCCGGGACCGACCTCGCCTCGCTGCGCACCTCCGCGGTCCGCGACGGCGATGACTATGTCGTCAACGGCCAAAAGATGTGGACCAGCCTCATCGAGTACGCCGACTACATCTGGCTGGCCGTACGTACCAACACCGAGGTGAAGAAGCACCGTGGCATCTCGATGCTCATCGTGCCCACCACCGCCGAGGGCTTCTCGTTCACCAAGGTGCGCACCATGGCGGGGCCCGGCACCAGCGCCACCTACTACCAGGATGTGCGGGTCCCGGTGACGAGCCGGGTCGGCGAGGAGAACGCCGGCTGGAAGCTCGTGACCAACCAGCTGAACCACGAACGTGTCGCCCTGGTGTCGTCGGCACCGATCATCACCGCGTTGCGCGAGGTGCGTGAGTGGGCACAGAACACCAAGGGCCCGGGCGGCCGCATCATCGATTCGGAATGGGTGCAGCTGAACCTGGCGCGCGTCCACGCCAAGGTCGAGTACCTCAAGCTCATCAACTGGGAGTTGGCCTCCACTACCGCGGCTCCCTCCCCCGCCGACGCCTCGGCGACAAAGGTCTTCGGCACCGAGCTGGCTACCGAGGCCTACCGGCTTCTCATGGAGGTTCTCGGGACGGCCGCGACGCTCCGTCAAGACTCCCCCGGAGCGCAGCTGCGCGGCCGGGTCGAGCGGATGCATCGCGCCTGCCTGATCCTCACATTCGGCGGTGGCACCAATGAGGTGCAGCGCGACATCATCGCGATGACCGCCCTCGGCCAACCTGCGGCAAGCCGCTAGAAGGGATTGCAGAACAATGGATTTCTCCCTTACCGAGGCACAGACCGATCTCGGCGGTCTGACCCGCACCATCGCGTCGGCGATCAGCACGCCGGAACGCCAGAAGGAACTCGACAAGCAGGACAGTCGTTTTGACTGGCAACTGTGGACCAAGTTGGTCGAAGCGGACGTTCTGTCCACCGCGGCTCCCGAGTCGGTGGGCGGCGGCGGATTCGGCGTGCTCGAGCAGTCTTCGATTCTCGTCGAGCTGGGTCGCGAATTGGCCGCTGTGCCGTACCTGGAGTCAGTGGTGCTCGCGGCCGGCGCGCTTGCCGCGTTCGGTTCCGAAGCGCTGCAAAGTGATTGGGCCGCGCCTGCAGTCGCCGGCAAGAAGGTTCTGACCGTCGCCCTCGATGGTGAGCCGGGCGAAGGTCCAGTGGCCGCCCGCACCGAGGGTGCCGGCTATGTGCTGACCGGCAACCGCGTGCTGGTGCCGTTTGGCGTGGAGGCCGATGCCTACCTGGTACCCGCCGAGACCGAGACGGGTACCGCGGTGTTTTTGGTAGCCGCCGACGACGCCGGGGTCTCCCAGGAGACGTTGCTCACCACCGGCAAAGACAGCTCCGCCGAGCTCATCCTGTCCGAGGTTCCCGTTCCCGCCGACCGCAAGGTCGGAGGTATTGAGGTAGTGAAGTGGCTGCGGCTGCGGGAATCGTTGGGCCACAGCGCCTACCAGCTCGGGGTGCTGGAGCGCGCCCTGGAGCTGACCGCCGATTACGCACGCACCCGCGAACAGTTCGGTAAGCCGATCGGCGGCTTCCAGGCGGTGGCTCAGCGGCTGGCCGATGGATACATCGACGTCAAGGGGCTTCGCCTCACGTTGTGGCAGGCCGCATGGCGCGTGTCCGAGGATCTGCCCGCCGATGTCGAAGTGGCGACGGCGAAGTTCTGGGCTTCCGATGCGGGGCACCGCGTCGCACACACTGCGGTACACGTGCACGGCGGCGTCGGCATCGACGAGGACCACCCGGTGCACCGGTACTTCCTGGCCGCCAAGCGGGGCGAGTTCGCCTCGGGTAGCGCGACGGAGCAGTTGCGCCGCATCGGGCGTGAGCTCGCCGACACTCCTGCCTAGTATTTGGTTGTGATCCCCGAAGAAGCCACGGTCACTCAGCTGCTGCTGAATCTGGCCGAAGTCGACGATCAGGGGCTGCACTTCGAGGGCTCATTCACGTCGTGGCGTGATCATGTGGCCGAAAGTCACCGCCTGGCTTCGCTCTTGCGCGCGCGTATTGATCCGGAGCGGCCGCCGCATATCGGCGTGCTGATGGAGAACACCCCGGCGTTCTCGCATCTGTTGGGCGCCGCTGCGCTTGGCGGATTGGTATTGGTGGGGCTCAACCCCACCCGGCGCGGTACGGCACTGCAGCGGGATGTTGAGCTGGCGGACTGCCAGCTGATACTCACCGACTCCGCGAGTTCGGGACTGTTGGACGGTGTCGACTACGTCGACATCGATTCCCTCGCTACCGAATCCGCGGTACCGGCGGATGTTCCCGATGTGCGGCCGGAAAATCTGTTCATGCTCATCTTCACCTCGGGTACCAGCGGTGATCCGAAGGCCGTGCAGATCACCCATGCCAAGGTGGCGTCGGCGGGGATGATGCTGTCCTCGCGGTTCGGCTTGGGTCCCGCAGACGTCTGCTATCTGTCCATGCCCATGTTCCATTCGAATGCGGTGCTCGCCGGCTGGTCGGTGGCCGTCGCAGCAGGTGCGTCGATTGCGTTGCGGCGCAAGTTCTCCGCATCCGGTTTCCTCGATGACGTGCGCAAGTACAGGGCGACCTACGCCAACTACGTCGGCAAGCCCATGTCGTATGTCCTGGCTACATCGCAGCAGCCCGACGACGCCGCGAACCCGTTGAAGATCATGTACGGCAACGAGGCGGCGCCCGGGGACACCGACCGGTTCGCGAAACGGTTCGGCGCCTTCGTCGTCGATGGATTCGGATCGACCGAGGGCGGGATCGCGCTGGGCTGGGCGCCCGGCACCCCACCGGGAGCGATCGGGCCGCTCACACCGGACGTCCGGATTCTGAACATCGAGACCGGCGAGCCCTGCCCCCCTACGATTTTCGATGCGGGTGGCAAGGTGGTCAATGCCGCCGAGGCCACCGGTGAGCTGGTGAATATCGCCGGCCCCGGCAGGTTTACCGGCTATTACAAGAACCCCGAGGCCGATGCCGAACGCATGGTCGACGGCAAATACCACAGCGGCGACCTCGCCTATGCCGACGAAAACGGTTACGTGTATTTCGCCGGGCGCCTCGGTGATTGGCTGCGCGTCGACGGCGAGAACCTGGGCACCGCACCCATCGAACGAGTCCTCTTACGCCACCCCGGCATCACCGAAGTCGCCGTATACGGCATTCCTGATCCGACCGTCGGCGACCGCGTGATGGCGGCACTCGTGGTTTCCGAAGAATTCCATGCCTCGGAACTGGGCGAATTCCTGGCCGCCCAGGAGGATCTCGGGCCCAAGCAGTGGCCGTCGTTCGTACGGGTCAGCGAGACTCTGCCACGTACCGCGACGTTCAAGGTGATCAAGCGGCAACTGTCGGCCGAGGCACTGGAAACCAGCGATCCGCTCTGGGAGCTGACCGACAAGGCGTACATCCCCTCCGCCCGGTAGCCCTACCGCCGAGCGTGCGGATTCCGTCGATATGTCCCCGGAAATCGACACAACCGGCACGCTCGAAAGGTTGTCGGTGGGTACTGCAAGGCTGCGACCATGGGGGACGTTCCGTGGCCTTTCATTGCACAGGAAGCACTGGCCAACCATCTCGTCACTGGGTATGCACTGAGGCGGCGGTTCACGTCGAAATTTCACCGAAAACCGACATAATCCGCACGCTCGAGGTCAGGTATACGAGTTCAGCCTGTCGACCGCGCTCTCGAAACCGGACACCAGATCGGCCACAATCTCTGCGGCGGGCCGAATTTCATTCATCCGCCCCACGATCTGCCCTGCGGGGAAGCACACCGTCTCCGGATCGTCGGCACGATTCATCCGCTCGTGCGCTTCGCTCACCAGAATGTTCTGCAGCGGCATCGGCAGCGCCGTCGGTGCATCCTCGGCATCCCAGGCTTGCGTCCACTTGGTCTTGAGTAACCGTGCTGGTTTCCCGGTGTAGATACGGGTGCGCACGGTGTCGCTGGATGTCGCCTTCAGTAGCGCCTGCTGCACCACCGAATCTCCGCCCACCGTAACGATTCCCAGGTCGTACTCCGCCGCGGTCAGCCAGATCGAACCGGTCCATACTCCCGAAGCGCCGAGGGCCAGGGCAGCGGCGGCCTGCCGACCACTGCCGACACCACCGGCCGCCAACACCGGGGCACTGCCGGCGAGCGCGTCCACAATCTCCGGCCACAGCACCATCGATGCCACGTCGCCGGTATGTCCACCGGCCTCATAGCCCTGTGCCACAACGATATCCACACCGTTCTCGACGTGACGCTTGGCGTGCTCGGCCTTACCGGCCAACGCCGCGACCGGCACGCCATGCTCATGCGCCTGGTCAATGACATCCTTCGGCGGTGAGCCCAGCGCGTTGGCGATCAACTTGATCGGATGCCTGAGTGCGACCTCCACGTGCGACCGAGCCACCGAATGCAACCAGCCCAGCACGCCTGCCGACTCGCGTTCGCCCGGCAGTGGCGGCACGCCGAGATCGGCAAGCGTTTTCTCCACGAAGTCCTTGTGCCCTTGCGGAATCAGCTTGTCGATATCGACCGCTGTGCCCTCAGTGGGCACCTTGGCAGGCATGACGATGTCGACACCGTACGGCTTGCCGTCGGTGTTCTCGTCCATCCAGTTGAGCACCGCATCGAGCTCATCCGGATCATTGAAGCGCACACAGCCGAGCACACCCATGCCGCCCGCGCGGGTGATCGCGGCGGCGACCTTCTCCGACGGCGTGAAACCGAATATGGGGTATCGGATTCCAAACCGTTCGCAGAGGTCGGTGTGCATAATTCAGGCTCCGGTATTGACGTGCTTGGTGTTGACCAGGTCGACCTTTTCGGTTTCCGAAACTTCTTTCGCCCAGCGGTAATCGGCCTTACCCGCGGGGTTGCGCTTAACCGTGTCCACAATCCAGACGCTGCGCGGCACCTTGTATCCAGCAATCTCCTTGCGCGCGTGAGCATCCAACTCATCAAACGTGAGCTTCACACCCTGACGCACCGCGATCACGGCACCCACATGCTGGCCCCACTTGTCATCGGGCACACCGACAACGATGGCGTCGAACACCGCGGGATGGCCCTTCAGGACGCTCTCGACCTCCTCGGGGAAAACCTTCTCGCCACCGGTGTTGATGGACACCGAACCGCGGCCGAGCATGGTGACGGTGCCGTCGGCCTCAACGGTCGCCCAGTCGCCTGGAATCGCATACCGCACACCGTTGAACGTTTTGAACGTCTCGGCGGTCTTCTTCTCATCCTTGAGGTATCCGACCGGGATGTGGCCACTCTTGGCGATCAGACCGCGCACGCCCGAGCCGGGCTGGATCGGGTTACCTTCCTCGTCGAGAACGACTGTGGTGGAGCTGATCTTGACGGTCGGGCCGCCGGGGTGCATCTGCCCCTTTGCCACGCTACTCAGGCCGCCGGTACCCGTCTCCGAAGAACCGATGGCGTCGGTGATCATCCGGTTGGGCAGCAGTTCGAGGTACCGCTCCTTGACCGTCTGCGAGAACAACGCCGCGCTGCTGGCAATCACCCAGAGCGAGGACAGATCCCGCGCGCGGCCGCCTTCGGTGTCCAGGGCGTCGATGAGGGGCCGGGCGATGGCGTCCCCGGCGAAGAACAGCATGTTGACCTTGTTCTTTTCAATGGTTTCCCATACGCCCTCGGGATCGAATTCCGGCGCCAGCACCGTGGTCCGGCCGCTGAACAAGGCCATGAAGGTGGCGGCCTGAGTGGCGCCGTGGATCATCGGCGGGATCGGGAACCCGATGAATGGCGCGGCCTCGGCCCCCTGCTTGGCCAGATCCCATTCGCCCTCGACAACCTCCCCGGTGACGTAGTTGACGCCGCCGAACAGCGAGCGGTAGATGTCCTCATGTCGCCACATGACGCCCTTGGGAAAGCCGGTGGTGCCGCCGGTGTAGATGAGGAAGATGTCATCGGGGCTGCGCTCTTCGAAGTCGCGCTCCGGGGAGCCCTGGGCCAGCGCGTCGTCGAACGCGATGCCACCGTAGGACGAGAAATCGAGATCCGACCCATCTTCCACAACGATCGCCGTCTTGACGTTCGGGGTGCTCGGCAGCACATTCGCGACCTTGTCGCTGTAGCGGCGCTCATGCACCAAGGCGGCCATATCGGAGTTCTCGAACAGGTAGTGCAGCTCCGCTTCGACGTACCGGTAGTTGACGTTTACCGAGATGGCGCGGATCTTCACGATCGCGACGAGAGCGACGACGATTTCGATGCCGTTTCGGCAGTAAAGACCCACCTTGTCGCCAGGGCCCACACCCTGGCTCTGCAGATAGTGCCCGAGCCGGTTGGCTCTCTCCTCAAGCTCGGCGTATGTCAGCCTCCGATCGCCGGAAATGATGGCGACACGATCGGGCATAGTGTCGATTGCATGCTCGGTGAGGTCGGCAATGTTAAGGGCCATGTCCATAAATTAGAACGTGTTACAGTTTTTCGCAAGCACTGTTAGACAAGCCCCGCCCCCTCACGAAGGGAATCCTCGTGCCTGAATCCGTGACTGCGACGACCGAGACCGAGCCACATGCCCTCGTCGAGCTTCGCGACCACGTGCTGATCGTGACAATGAACCGTCCGCACGCGCGCAATGCCCTCTCCGGCGAGATGCTGGAGATCATGACGCAGGCCTGGGACCGCGTCGACAACGATCCCGAGGTTCGGGTGTGCATCCTGACCGGTGCTGGCGGCTACTTCTGCGCCGGCGCAGACCTCAAGGCCATGAACAAGCGTGCCCCCGGGGACCAGTTTTCCGACGGCAGCTATGACCCCTCGGTCATTCCCGGACTGCTCAAGGGCCGCCGTCTCACCAAGCCTTTGATTGCGGCGGTGGAGGGCCCCGCGATCGCGGGTGGCACCGAGATCCTGCAGGCCACCGATATCCGCGTGGCCGGAGAGAGCGCGAAGTTCGGTGTCTCCGAGGTCAAGTGGAGCCTGTACCCGATGGGCGGGTCAGCGGTCCGCCTGCCCCGTCAGATCCCGTACACCGTGGCTGCTGACATTCTGCTGACCGGACGCCACATCAAGGCGCCAGAAGCCAAGGAGATCGGGCTCATCGGCCATGTGGTCCCCGACGGTCAGGCGCTGGAGAAGGCCCTGGAGCTCGCGGGCATGATCGCCGCCAATGGGCCGCTCGCGGTGCAAGCCGTGCTCAAGACCATTCGCGATTCCGAGGGTCTCCACGAGAACGAGGCATTCAAAGCCGACACCAAGGTGGGCATCGGCGTTTTCACCAGCAATGACGCCAAGGAAGGTCCGCGCGCCTTCGCCGAGAAGCGCGCCCCCAACTTCACCGGCACCTAAACTCCGCCCGCGCCCCGAGGCTCACACTCGACGTGTCTGCCGACCTAATGTGGGCGGATGACGCCGATGTTCCCGCTGCAGTCGGTACTGCTGCCGGGTGAGTCCCTACCGTTGCGCATCTTCGAGCCACGCTATGTCGCGCTCGTGCGCGACGTGATGGCCGCCGACCGCACCTTTGGCGTCGTGCTCATCGCCCGCGGCCAGGAGGTCGGTGGCGGAGACGTCCGCCATGACGTCGGGACGGCCACCCGTGTCCTCGACTGCGAGTCGCTCGGCGCGGACCGCTTTGCGGTGCGCTGCGAGGGCGCACATCGGGTCCGGGTCCACAAATGGCTCGATGACGATCCGTATCCACGCGCCGAGATCGAGCCGTGGCCTGATGAACCCGACGAGCGAGTGCTGACGCTCGGCACCCTCAACGAGGCGCAGGCGCGCATCGAGAATCTGCTGCGACGGGTCGCGACAGCGCAGCAGATACGACTCCCCCGCCGGTGGTCGGCCGCTACCGGACTGCCGAGCAGTGCGGATAAGCGACTGTACGCGTTGGCATCTCGTGTACCGATGGGTCAGGCTGACCGATATGCCGTGCTCACGGCTCCGTCAATGGGAGCCCGCGTCGACGCGCTGAACGAGGCGGTGGACACCGTCAACGCGATGCTCGATTTCCGCGAGGCGGGTCGCTAGTTAGGTCAGCGCTGACAGCTGCTTGACGTGCTCGACGCTGCGGCAGCCGACCACCAGCATGGTGACCCCGGCGGCCTCCCAGTTCTTGATCTGCTCGCGCACTTGCGCCTCCGTTCCGACGATCGTGGTATCGAGCACCAGCTCGTCCGGGATCGCTTCGGCCGCTTTCTCTTTGCGGTTGGTGCGGAACAGCTCGGTAACCTCGTCGACCACCTCGCCGTAGCCCATGCGCCGGTAGACCTCGGCATGGAAGTTCATCTCGACGGCCCCCATGCCGCCGATGTACAAGGCGGAGAACGGCTTCAGCTGGTCGAGAACTGAGCGACGATCCTCGGTGACAATCACCTGTGCGGTGGCCGCGATTTCGAAGTCCTCACGGCTGCGACGCGCGCCGGGGCGCGAGAAGCCCTCATCGAGCCACTCGTTGTACATATCGGCCAGACGCGGCGCGTAGAACATGGGCAGCCAACCGTCGGCGATTTCCGCCGTCAACGCCACATTCTTGGGGCCCTCCGCGCCGAGGAAGATAGGGATATCGGACCGCAGCGGATGCACGATCGGCTTGAGCGGCTTACCCATCCCAGTCGCCTTGTCCCCGGTCAGGGGCAGCGGATAGTGCGGGCCATCGCTGCGCACAGGGGCCTCGCGCGCCAGGACCTGCCTGATGATGTCGATGTATTCGCGAGTACGGGCCAGGGGCTTCGGGAACGACTGCCCATACCAACCCTCGACCACCTGCGGCCCCGATACACCGAGGCCCAGGATGTGACGGCCACCGGAGAGGTGATCCAGCGTCAGCGCCGCCATGGCGCAGGCGGTCGGCGTACGCGCCGAGAGCTGAACCACCGAGGTGCCCAATCGGATCCGGCTGGTGTCCGATCCCCACCAGGCCAGCGGGGTATACGCGTCCGAGCCCCAGGCCTCGGCGGTGAAGACGGCGTCGAATCCGCCCTCCTCGGCAGCGGCCACCAGTTCACGCGCGTTCTCCGGCGGTGAGGCCGCCCAGTACCCCAGCTGCAATCCGAATTTCATAGGTCGCACACTAACCGGCCGGATATGCCGCGACCACCGGCCTTGCGAAAAAAACTAGAACTTGTTCTACTCGGAGGTGTGACAGCCAGCCAAAGCAGCGCAACCGGGCAATTGCCCCTCCTGACGGCACCCCTCGAACTGTCTTTTGATTACACCCGTTCGGTGGGACCGACCCTGTCGAAGTTCTTCACCGCCCTACGCGATCGGCAGATCGTCGGCACCCGTGGCAGCGATGGCCGGGTACACGTACCCGCGGCCGAGTACGACCCGGTGACCTACGCACCTCTCACCGAAGTGGTGCCGGTGTCGAGTGTGGGCACGGTTCAGTCGTGGTCGTGGCAGCCCGAACCGCTCGAGGGGCAACCGCTGGCCAAGCCGTTCGCCTGGGCGCTGATCAAGCTCGACGGCGCGGATACATCGCTCCTGCACGCCGTGGACGCAGGAGAGCCCGGTGCCATCGAGACCGGTGCCCGCGTGCACGCGGTGTGGAGCGACGAGACCGTCGGCGCCATCACGGACATCGCCTACTTCGCACTGGGGGAGATCCCGGAGCCGACACCGACACCGGCCCCGGATCAGGAACCAGTGACCATGCAGGTCACGCCGATCCGCCTCGAGGTGCAGCACATCACCTCCTCGGAGGAGAGCGCCTACCTGCGCGCGCTGGCCGAAGGCAAGCTGCTCGGCGGGCGTACCGGTTCCGGTGGGCGCGTCTACTTCCCGGCACGCGGCGCTGATCCCCTTACCGGCGAACCCACCTCCGATCTGGTGGAAGTGTCCGACAAGGGTGTCGTCACCACCTTCGCCATCATCAACATCCCGTTCCCCGGGCAGCGCATCAAACCGCCGTATGTGGCGGCCTACGTGCTGCTCGATGGCTCGGATATTCCGTTCCTGCATCTGGTGTATGACATCGACCCGGCGGATGTCCGCATGGGCATACGGGTCCAGGCCGTGTGGAAACCCAAGGAGGAGTGGGGGTACGGGATCGACAACATCCAGTACTTCCGCCCCACCGGTGAGCCCGACGCCGACTACGAGACCTACAAGGACCGGATGTAATGACAGACATTGCTGTCGTGGGCTTCGCTCA
The DNA here is from genome assembly GCA_050701835.1 of Mycobacterium sp. Lineage (GTDB taxonomy): Bacteria > Actinomycetota > Actinomycetes > Mycobacteriales > Mycobacteriaceae > Mycobacterium. The sequence continues at coordinate 56,407 of JBOGDC010000028.1, forward strand.
CGCTCCTCATGTGCGGTCCACCGATGCCACCACCAACGGTGTCGAGATGTTGGTCCCCTGTTTTCGTCAGATCTACGAAGACCTGGGAATCACTAAGTCGGACATCGGTTTCTGGTGCTCGGGTTCCTCCGACTATCTGGCCGGACGTGCCTTCTCGTTCATCTCGGCGATCGACTCGATCGGTGCGGTGCCGCCGATCAACGAGTCGCATGTCGAAATGGATGCCGCCTGGGCGCTGTACGAGGCCTACATCAAGATCCTGAGCGGGCAGGTCGAGACCGCGCTCGTCTACGGCTTCGGCAAGTCCTCCGCCGGAAATCTCCGCAGAGTCCTTGCCCTGCAAACCGATCCGTACACCGTAGCGCCGCTATGGCCCGATTCGGTGTCGATGGCCGCACTACAGGCACGACTCGGCCTGGATTCTGGCAAGTGGACCAAGGAGCAGATGGCTCAGGTTGCCCTCGATGCGTTCGGTCACGCTCAGCGTGTCGACACCGAAGCTCCGGCATCGAGTGTCGAGGAGCTACTGGCGCGGGAATACTTCGCCGATCCGCTGCACAAGCACGATATCGCGCCCATCTCCGATGGCGCCTCAATCATGGTGTTGGCCTCGGGTGACCGTGCCCGCGAAATGCGCGAAAACCCGGCCTGGATTACTGGATTCGAGCATCGCATCGACTCCCCTGCCATCGGTGGCCGAGATATCACCGCATCGCCTTCCACGGCAGCGTCCGCGGCGGTGGCCACCGGCGGCGACGCCGGTTCCATCGACATCGCCGAGCTGCATGCCCCGTTCAGCCATCAACAGCTGATCCTCGCCGAAGCCATCGGCCTCAAGGAGTCCACGACCATCAACCCGTCGGGTGGCGCGCTCACGGCAAACCCGATGTTCTCGGCCGGGCTGGAACGAATCGGGTTTGCCGCACAACATATCTGGAACGGTTCGGCACAGCGGGTGCTGGCTCACGCGACCAGCGGGCCGGTGCTGCAGCAGAACCTCGTCGCGGTGCTGGAGGGCAAATAGATATGGGTGCTTCAAAGAACCTCGCGGCCGTCATTGGCACGGGGCAAACCAAGTATGTCGCCAAACGCCAAGACGTTTCCATGAACGGCCTTGTGCGTGAGGCTATCGACCGCGCCATGGCCGATGCCGGCGTCGGTTGGGACGATATCGACGCCGTCGTCGTGGGTAAGGCCCCCGACTTCTTCGAGGGCGTCATGATGCCAGAGCTGTTCATGGCGGACGCGATCGGTGCGACCGGCAAGCCGATGATCCGGGTGCACACCGCCGGTTCTGTCGGCGGCTCCACCGGCGTGGTGGCGGCCAGCCTGGTGCAGTCGGGCAAGTACCGCCGCGTCCTCGCACTGGCGTGGGAGAAGCAGTCCGAGTCGAATGCCATGTGGGCGTTGTCGATTCCGGTACCGTTCTCGGTTCCCGTGGGCGCGGGCGCGGGTGGCTACTTCGCACCACATGTACGGGCATACATCCAGCGTTCCAAGGCGCCGTTGGACACCGGAGCCATCGTCGCGGTGAAGGACCGGCTGAACGCGGTTAAGAATCCGTTGGCACACCTGCATCAGCCCGATATCACCGTCGAGAAGGTGATGGCCTCGCCGATGCTGTGGGATCCGATCCGGTTCGACGAGACCTGCCCGTCCTCCGATGGCGCCTGCGCGATCGTTGTTGCCGATGAGGCAACGGCGGATGCCCTTGTTGCCGAAGGCAATACGGTCGCCTGGGTACATGCCACCGCGCTGCGCACCGAACCCCTCGATTACACAGGGCGTGACCGGGTGAACCCGCAGGCCGGACGCGATGCCGCGGCGGCGCTGTGGCGCGACGCGGGCATCACCAGCCCGATCGACGAGATCGATGCCGCGGAGATCTACGTACCGTTCTCCTGGTTCGAACCGATGTGGCTGGAGAATCTGGGATTCGCGGCCGAGGGCGAGGGTTGGAAGCTGACCCAGGCCGGTGAGACCGCGATCGGCGGCAAGATCCCCGTCAACGCCTCCGGTGGCGTGCTCTCCTCCAATCCCATTGGGGCCTCAGGTCTCATCCGGTTCGCCGAGGCCGCGATCCAGGTGATGGGCAAGGGCGGTGACCATCAGGTACCCGGCGCGAAGAAGGCATTGGGCCACGCCTATGGCGGTGGTTCGCAGTACTACTCGATGTGGGTTGTGGGATCCGATAAGCCCGTAGGGAAGGGACAGTAAAGGCATGAGCCTGGCAGGAGAGGCCGGACGTCGTTCTCGGGAGGCAGTCGCCACCCGAGACAAGCAGGCGTGGGTAGATAACTTCGCCGACGACGGCGTCGTGCAGGACCCGGTGGGTCCGTCGCCGTTCGACCCCGAAGGCAAGGGGCATCGTGGCAAGGAGGCCATTGCGGCGTTCTGGGACAACATCATCGCGCCCACCGAGAAGCTGGACTTCATCTTCGATGCCACGTACGACTGCGGCACCCATCAGGCCAATGTCGGCCGGATTGTCACCACCATGAATGGCTACGCGATGACGGCCGAGGGCGTGTTCACTTACCACGCCAACGACGAGGGCAAGATCGTGCTGCTGCGCGCCTACTGGGAGTTCGACAAGGTCGCGGGGACTGCGAAGAAGGTGTAGATCGAATGACATAGAACCCCCGCACGTCAGACGTGGCGGGGGCTTTATGTCTTCGCGTTAGGAGGCCTGGCGCCCGGCGCTGATCATCTCCTCACGCGGTACTACCTTGATGCGTTCGCGGCCCTGTTCCTCGCCGAGCGTGACCTCATGGGCATCAAGTCGTTCCCACTGCTCCCAGGTGGTGTAGTTGATCCCGCTCTCCCGCAAATGGACGAAAATCCCTTCGGGGTCTGCGATTTCGGCCGGCTGAATTCCGGGCAGGTCGGCAAGCAGGCTGGCAATCGTCTCGGCGGCATCGGACTTCGTGTGGCCGATCAACCCGACAGGTCCGCGCTTGACCCACCCGGTCACATAGGTGGACTCGATCGGGATACTGTCGATATCGAGCACCCGTCCGGCATCGTGCGGGACAACCCCGGCGTGGTGATCGAACGGTAGATCCGCCAGATGCGAGGACACGTACCCGACCGCGCGATAGACAGCTTGAACCGGCCAGTCGGTGAATTCTCCTGTTCCCCGGACTGTTCCGTCGCCGATGAGCTCGGTCCGCTCGGTTCGCAATCCGTCCACCTTGTGGGTTCCCAGCACCTCCGTGGGTGACTGGCACAGGTGGATATGGATGCGGTGCGGCGCACCGGTGGGCTCCTGATCCAGGTACTTCATCATGGTGTCGACGACGAGCTTGGTGGCCTTGCTGGAGTTAATGGCCTGCTGGCTGCCCTCGTCGATCTCGAATCCCTCTGGATGCACGATCACATCCACACTCGGCGAGTGCGAAAGCTCGCGGAACTCCATGGGGCTGAACTTGATTTGAGCCGGACCACGACGCGCGAAGACGTGCACATCGGTTGCCTGGTTGAGCGCAAGACCCTGGTACACGTTGGCGGGGATCTCGGTGACGAGTTGTTCGGCCGCCGGTTTGGCCAGCATGCGCGCGATGTCGAGGGCCACATTCCCGGCGCCCAGGACGGCGACGCTCTTGGCAGTAAGCGGCCATTCGCGCGGGACGTCGGGGTGGCCGTCATACCAGGAGACGAAATCTGCGGCGCCGTAGCTCTCGGGGAGGTCGATACCGGGGATGTCGAGTTCACGGTCGGCGCGCGCTCCGGTGGAGAAGATCACCGCGTCGTAGAAGCGTCGCAGGTCCGAGAGCTTGATATCGCTGCCGTAGTGGACATTTCCGATGAATCGGATCTCGTCGCGGGACAGTACTCGGCGTAGCGCCTTGATGATCTCCTTGATACGCGGATGATCAGGGGCCACGCCGTAGCGCACCAGTCCGTACGGCGCGGGCAGCCGGTCGAACACGTCAACCTGCGCTTGCTCATACTCCTTGGTGAGGATGTCGGCGGCATAGATGCCGGCCGGACCTGCGCCGATAACCGCGACTCGAATCTTCCTCATGCCCATCCCTTAGTGTGGTGATCAATTAGGTAAGGCAAGCCTAAAAAGAAATGTTCGAGAAGTGGGACGTACGTCCCGAGATCCTCGTCACACCACGATCGCACCTCGGTAACCTGGCCGCGTGGCCATCCCGCTCATCGTCATCGGTGTTGTCCTGCTGGTGCCCCTCGTCCTGTTCGCCGTTGTCGTGGCGGGTATACGGCTGCAGATCCGTCCGATTCTCACGGCCATCCGCCGGTTCAACCACGCGGTGACCAATCCAAAGATCATGGCCACCGCCGGAACCTCGGCCACCTCGACAGCAGTCATCCGCCACACCGGGCGACGGAGCGGCCGTGCCTACGAGACGCCGGTCGAGGCCTTCGATGCCGCCGACGGCACCGTGGTGATCTTGCTGCCCTACGGCACGAACGCCGACTGGGTGCGCAATGTGAGCGCCCAGGGCAGCGCCGAGTTACTCCGGAGCGGTGAAAGGGTCACTATGACCGACCCGCGAGTGGTCCCCACCGCTGACGTGCGGGCGCGCCTCCCGGCCAAAGAACTGCGGATGCTGCGGCTGTTCAACGTCCCCGAGTGCCTACAGCTGACCAGGACGTGAGGACTATTTGACGCTATTTGTCCAAACCGGCCAGGTAGCGCTTGCCCAGCGCCTGGTACGCGGCCGGGACACCCTTGGTTAGGAACTCGGCCGGGGTCCCCGCGACAGGCCCCTTGACCTTCGCGGGTGAGCCCATGACCAATACGTCTTCCGGTATCTGTGCGCCACCGAGGACCAGCGATCCCGCGGCCACCATGCTGCGGGAACCAATGGAGGCGCCATCGAGCACCGTCGCGTGATTTCCGATCAAGGCCCCGTCACCCACGGTGCAGCTATGTACCAGGCACATATGAGCGACAGTGGCACCCTCGCCGATATCGACCGGCATTCCCGGGTCGCTGTGCAGCACCGATCCGTCCTGGATGTTGGCGCCCGCGCGGATGATGATCGGCGCGTAATCAGCGCGGAGGACCGTGTTGAACCAGATCGACGCACCTGCTTCGACCGTGACATCGCCGATGAGACAGGCGGTCGGCGCGACGAACGCCTCGGGGTGAACGCTCGGGCTTTTTCCGTCGAGTGAGTACAAAGGCATGCGCAGACCCTAGCCCGGCAGGATCACCCGGCCATCCGGCATCAACTGGTACAGCTCAGTGCCCTCAGCCACCCGCGGCGCATCCGCGGCCAACGACACCGCGATCTTGTTGCAGCCGTTACGCATGACGTCGAGGGTCAGCTCGACTGCCTGTTCGGCGGAGAAGTGTTCGCGCACTCCGGAGACGACCTCGGCAGGGATGTGCGCCGGGGTCCAGATCAGCGCGTCGACGTATCGCAACGCGGCCTTATGCGGGTCACCCAAATGCGTAGACTCCTCGAAACCCGCGATGTCTCCGTAAAGAGATTCCGATCCCCCAGCGTTCAGTGCCGTCGTTTCACGCAGCGACTTACAGAGCCTGCACTGATGCTGCGCGGCTCCGCGCAACCGCACGACCTCGGTGGTAATCGGGTCCAGCGCGGACAGACCCCCGACAGCAGTAAGGAACTTTTGGAGCAGCACAACACTCGGATCGCTGTCACGATCCCAGTCGGTCGGCTCGGGCCAGTCCTCGATACCCAGCGCCCCGAGTCCGGCGCGCACCCGCGGTAGGAAGTCTGCGATCAATGTCAACGCCACCACATGCCCCGAACCAGTGCCGAATTCGGTGAACAACGCCGCCCGCTGTGCATCCGTCACTGCGGACACATCGACGGCGAACTGTTCCGCGAATTCGGCGAGTGCCGTTGTCATGTTCGGCACGACGTCCTCAGCGGGCAGCGGCGTCAAACCCAAGGCTTGTGCACTGATATCGCGCACCGCGCGATTGACACCGGCAAACCCAGTAGGCGACAGGGCGGTAAGCCGCGCGACGCCGATGTCTTCGAGACAATGACCCACACGGACCTCCGACATACTCGTTTGTGCTCGTAACGGCCACATTTCTTGCGTCATCCGGGATCAAAACTGTAACATGTTCTAGTTGGAGAAGGTCGCCCGAGCGGCCAGCATCGAAACACTGGAGGCAGCCCCGCCATGAGCACAGATACACGTCCTGTTCCTGAAGGAAACAGAGTTCGCGAGATCGACACCGGTGAGCTCCCCACGCGCTATGCGCGCGGTTGGCACTGCCTGGGTGTGGCCGAGTCGTTCCGCGACGGCGAGCCACATGCCATTGACGCCTTCGGCACCAAACTGGTGGTCTTCGCCGACTCTCAGGGCGA
>JBOGDC010000029.1:0-246965 GCA_050701835.1 Mycobacterium sp.
GCTTAACTCGCCTTGATGCCTCTTCAAAATCTCCCAGTACCCACAAAAATCCCGGATCTTGGCACCCTCATCGAGCACCTGCCGACCCGTGTCATAAACAACCACCACAAACCCCCGGCCCTAGAACTTCAACCGATTGCCGCGAAACTCCCAGAACGCGTCCTCGTCGTCCCAGCCGGGTGTGGGCGGCCGCCTCGCGGGTACGTCTTTCGGGGGGACAGCGGGCGCTTCCGCCGCTTTGGCCGTGTTTCCTACCTGCCAGGCGGCGCGCTCTCGTGCCAGCCGTGTCTGTTCAGCGTGTATCTCTTGGAAACGTTGTGCAGTCTTCAGTTTTCTACTCTCGGAGCCCCGCCCGAACTCCAGCTGCAAGGCGTACAGCCGATCCGCGTACCCCACGTCTCCGTGTCCTTTCACAAGACTGGAAGTGACAGATTTCCCCATCTATGTGTTGAGACGTAGACCTGGCCGATTCGGTTCCATCGAATTCGCGCATGTGGAGAAGCGTCACGGAGGGCGCAAGCGGGCGCGACGATCCAGGGGCGGAGGGCTTGCCGCACATCAAGATCCGGGCGGCTGGGTCGGTGTTATGCAGGAATCTGCAAGATCACCACACCCCCGGCACCAACCGGTATCGCACCTGTGCTGCGTACTCCGGGTAGCCGTCCAGCTCCCGGGTCAGCAGACGCTCCTCCCCCACGGCGCGCATCCCCAGTGCCACAACGACCACCGCCGAGCCGATCAAGCCGTACCAGGAACCCAGCAGCAGCGGCATGCCGATCATGAAGGGGATCGCGCCCGTGTACATGGGATGCCTGACGTAGGCATACGGCCCGGTGTCGACAACGGAATGTCCGCGTTCTGCTTGTACTTTCACGACCGGCGCGGCAAAGCTGTTGGCCCGGAACACGAACACCATGGACAGTAGGGAGACCGCGATCAGTACTGCGCCGACCACCTGAACCCAGATGGGTACGGTGGACCAGCCCCAACGATGGTCGATTCCTGGGACCGCGAACCACGCCAGCGTCCCGACCGCCGCGAACACGACAAAGACCTTGTCCCATGTCGTCTGGTTCGGCTGGCTCGGCGATCCCAGGCGTTCCGCGAGGAGTGCGGGGTTGTAGTTCAGCAGCCAGAGGTGCACGCCCAGGTTGAAGGTGGTGACCTCAATACCCAGCACCCAGAGTTGCGGCCAATCCCAGGTGCCGGCGGCGAGGACCAATAACCCGCCCAATCCGATCGTGGCGACGATATTCGTAACGAGCAGCTTCACCAGCAGCCGCGATTTCGACGGCACGGACTGAGTCATGTACCGACGCTACTGCTCGGCGAGCCGCTCCAACAGCAGGGCGGCGGCATCTACGTCGAGTTCGATGCCGAAGATCTCCCGGAGCGTGACCAGCACCTCGCCGGGTGACAGTTGCGTACTTACTCTTCCGAATCCAGGCCGGATGTCGTGAAGCTCAAGATGATCGAGGACATAGAGTCGGTCGGCTTCAAAGCGCTGCACGAAAACCCTTGTACTAAAAGGTGAATGAGGGCTCGCTGCAACAAAATAGCTGGCCACCCGGAAGTCGATCGGATACTGCGGTTCGAGCACGAAGGCGTGCCGACTCATCCAACCGGTTTGCGTGCCGTCGCCAGCCGCCTCGGATAGCGTCCAGCCGTCGGCGCCGGGGGTAACTTCGCCGCGCAGCAGTCGGTATGTCCAGGATCCATCGGAGATGACGTCATCGTCGACGAGGCGAATCGGCACGAGCGGACTGGCGCCGAAGCCGACGTCGCAGAGCCACTGATCGCCGTCGAGTCGTACGACGAGCATGCCGTGGGTCGAGGGGCGAATTGTTTTCGCGCCCATCAACACTCGGCCATGAATGCCGAAGAAGTCGAAACCCAGACGCTCCAGCGCCGCCGCAAACAGAGCGACGTGCTCGTAGCAGTATCCGCCCCGGGTTCCGCACAGCAGTTTGGCCTGCACCGTCGGGATATCGAGTGCGACATGCTTGTGCAGCACCGCGTCGAGGTTCTCCCACTTGATGTTCAGGACATGTCCGCGCTGCAGGCGGCCCAAGGTGGCCAGGGACGGCGATCGGTCGCCCTCGAAGCCGATGAAGGCCAGGTACTCGTCGAGGTCGAGTTCGTCACCGTTCCACATGGTGTGGACAACGTACTTGTTGGCCACGCAATGCCTGTAGCGGCGCGGACCATATCTGGCAGAAAGACGGAACCAAACGGGACTCCATCACGTCAGAGCAGAATAGAAGAGGAATTCTGCCGGGATCGGATCGGGAGGTGAAGGCCATGAGTGACGAGCAGGAGCTGCAGCGTGAGCTCGACCTGATTCGTGGCGTCGCCGATCGCAGTGTCATGGATATCGAAGCCGCAGGCAGGGAGGCCATCGCAGAAATCGATCGGCGGACGACTACAAACCCGGGGCAGGATGCGCAGACCCAGGTGCGCCCGCCTGCGCCACCCTCGTCGGATCTTGACGAGGATGACTTCTATCAGTTCCAGAGGCTCCGCTGATGACGGAGGGTAGGCCGTGGGACTGCAGATAGATCTCGATCAAGCTCGGCAAGTAGCGGAAGGCTTGAAAGGCCTCGGTGACCATTTGATCCCCGCCGGCTCACCCGCCGGAGAGGGCACGGGCCCGGAAAAGTCTGTGGCTGCCGCCCTGGCGGTGTCCGTCTCGAGCGATCACGTCGCCAAGGAGTACGGCACGTTGCTTCAGGAGGCGGCAACCTTCTTGGGCCGCGCGGTCCAGACGTTCGAAAACATGGACCAGAACAACGCCGCCAACGTCCGTGCGGCCGGACCACAGAGTATGTAGGCCCGTGCGATGCCCACAAAGACAGAGATTCTCAACTGGCGAACGGATCACCTTGGCGCAGCGGCTAAGACGTGGGGTGACCAGGCAACTCAGCTTGAGACGGCAGTCGACGGTGCACAGGGAATGCTGGACAGGCTGCAAGGGTCCGGCCAGTTTGTTGAGGCATTTCGGACTCGGTTGAAAGGCTATATCGATAAGACGCGGCCGAAAGTGGACAAATTGAAGTCCGCCAAACAGGTCGCGGAATCCTCGGAGCAGCAGCTTAAGGACGCGAAGGACAAGGCCGTCTACGCCGCGCATGATCCCGAGGACGAGGACTTCAACGTGAATGAAGACCTGTCAGTGACTGAGCGCCGGTCACATTCCGGCTTGGACCGTCTCAGACGAGCGATCCGACGGCGATGGCTGCAGGGGATTCTTGCTGTTAGGGCAAACGAGTTGGAGGCCACGGACAACGCGATCGCGCGGAAGCTGCACGAGATCGCCCAAGACCTCAGCAACTTCCAGCTCGGCGGACCCGACGGCAATACAGACTTCAGTGGCCATCGACTTAAGCCCGGTGAACCACGGAATTTGGGACCGGTCGCAGGCACGGGCGCGCCTATCCCGGGAATCGGCTCTGCCGACCTGGGCGAAGTCATCGAAGTGCCCGACGGTAAGGGTGGGAAGAAGCTGATCGCTGTCTTTGGTGATTCGTTCAGCACCGACCATGTCCCGCGGCCCGGCGAGACGGCGGATCATTACAAATCAGTGGCCGTTGAAATCAAGGGATTTGATGAGAACGGCAAGCCCATCTGGGGCAACGTTCTCACCGGTTACGACGGCGAGAACGGTAGGTCGCCGTTGTTCCCGACGACGGGTCTGCCGCCGGAGGCTCAGAACACAAACACTCTTCCCGCAGGCAGCATCGTGATGAGAGACGGCACCACTTACATGATGGCCGCGGGTACGAACGATCTCCACCCGTCGGGGGGATCTTGGCTGGTTAAGGCAGGGGACCCCTCGCAAGGCGGCTGGCCACCGGAACCCGGCACCTGGCGCGCGGGTGACAAGGCACCGTCTCAGATCAGCGGATATCAGGCTGCGGACGGAACGGTGTATATCGCGGCGGACTCGTTCGACCGTAATCAGCAGGTGGCGATGTATCGCGTGCCGCCGGGAGGCAATGTCTTAGATCGCGACTCATGGCAACCAATGACCGAAACTGGATGGGGTAGGCCCGGGGACTCGCCCAAACCTGTAACGGGAACTCCCTACGGCGAACTTAGCCTCCGCGAGGTGAGCGGGAGGCCAGTGCTTTCAGGGCTCAATATGGGGACAGATCCGGCTACTGGCACTGCGCGAGTTGAGATGCGAGTGGGTAGCGCTGGCGATCCCTCAAGTGTCTTTGGGCTCAACTCGCCCACGACGGTTCTCATGCAGCAGTCTGATCCGGGTGCACCCAATTTCGTACTCCAGAATTACGGCGGATACATATTACCGGGCTCCACGTTGGATAATATGCGTGTGTTCGGAAGTCAATGGGTAGTTGCCGATGGAACCCCGTATAACACGCAATTAATCGAAGTCAACCCCAACCACTAAAGTAGAAATACCGTGATGAATAGTTCAGCAAGGGGACCAAGGTGACCGCCAGAGCAGCGGCAGTAATGGCCATGATTATCGGAGTCTCAGCGTCTTGTGCCTGCAATGCATCCGCTGACCCTTTGAAATTTCCCGATATATCCGGATACGCACCGGTCAATATCCAGGACTTTGACGTACCGTTAGTTTCCCCTGGAAGGCAGCCGATAGCTGCGTACTACTTCCGTACCCCGGACGGTATCGCGTGCAGATTCTTCGAGCCCCCATCTGCGTTATGTTTGGGGAACAACTTCCCAGGTGTGCCGCCGGCGCCATCGGACCCGGCTAAAGGGATCAACGGGCTAAACTCAATCAGTACCAATTCAGGTTTAACGCAAATCAACGAAGTACTTAGTTCCGAAACCGTGTCGCACTACCCTCCGTTACCTGCGTACCACTCGATCACTGTTAATGGGGTGATCTGCGGAGTCGATGACAAGGGCACCACTGCATGTAAAGACTCGCAAGGGCGCGGATTCGTTCTGTCGAAGCAGGGATCCGGCTGGATTCCCAAGGTGTAAATCGCATAATCCGAGACGGCTTGAGGAAATGTGCTGTCACCGCGCACCCGTAGTGTGGCCGCATGGCCGTCGAGCGCCCCACCATCTACTTTGCCTCTCAACAGGACTGGGAAGCCTGGCTGGAAGAGAACCACGCTGACTCCCCCGGCGTATGGATCAAAATGGCGAAGAAGGCCAGCGGCGTCCCCAGCGTCAACCACAAGCAGGCCCTCGAAGAAGCGCTCTGCTTCGGATGGATCGATGGCCAGGCCAAATCGCTCGACGAGACGTACTCCCTGCGCATGTTCACTCCGCGCCGTCCACGCAGCAGCTGGTCGCAGATCAACGTCGGCCACATCGAACGGCTCACCACAGAGGGCCGGGTAAGGCCCGCCGGACACCGAGAAGTGGACGCCGCCAAGGCCGATGGTCGATGGGACAACGCCTATGGTTCGCAATCCACCATCGAAGCGCCCGGGGATTTCGCGAAGGCACTCAACGCGAACTCCGCGGCCGCCAACTTCTTCGACTCCCTGACCAAGACTGCACGCTGGCCGTTCCTCTACCGCCTCACCACCATCAAGAAGGCCGAAACACGCGAGCGCCGCATCATTCAGTACGTCGAGATGCTCGCCGAGGGCAAGACACTTACCTAGTCCTTGTGTGCCACCGCCACCATGTAGTCGGAGAACAGGCTGGTGACCCGGAATCCCACCGAATTGAACGACAGGCGCCAGATGGGGTTGATATGTCGCATATCCGGATCGCGCAGGCGCTTGCTGAGGAACTTCCCCAGTGGCGGGTACACGTCCTTGGAGATGGACCATGTCTCGGCGCGATCAAAACCGGTGCCCAGTAACAGTTCCCGGTATCCTCGCAGGTCCACTGCGGCTCGAAGCGTCGCCTCGGGGGCGTCACGCCAGCCGCTCCTCTCCGCGCGTCCGCGCGCGAACGCCGTCGCCAATGAGCTGCGTGGCACGATGTCTGCGGTCACCAGACGGCCGCCCGGCTTGAGCACCCGCAGCGCCTCGGTGAAGAAGTCGCGACGCGACGGGAAATGAAAGGCCGATTCCAACGCCACCACCTTGGTGCATGACTCGTCGTCGAAGGGCAGCTCCGTTGCCGAAGCCTTCACATACTTGACCGTGTCCGAGAGTCCCGCTTCCGCGACGCGTTGCGTCGAGATCTCGATCTGCTCCTCGGCGAGATTGACCCCGGTGATCCCTTGGACACCGAATTCCTTGGCCCACAGGATGTCCTGATCGCCGTAGCCGCAGCCGCAATCCACCACGACATCGGCGGGCCCAAAGTCGGCGCTGCGCGCGACCAGTCGCGCAAGGTCCCGGCTGGCCTCGTCCAGGGTGGCGGGGTGGTTACGCCAATACCCGAAGTTGATAAACAGCGATTCCTCGCCGAAGAGGTTCTGGGTGCCGACGATGTCGTACACCAGTCCCGTCTTGGGGCCGTCGGCTGAGGACACCGCGACTGCCGCCATCTGGCGCCATTCGTCGGCCCAGCGTCGTAGCCGCTCGGTGGGGGACTCGTCCAGAACCTGGCGAGGCAGAGTGGAGGTCATAAGCGCAGCTCCCTGTCGTGGCAGACCGCCCCGTTGCGATCCGCATCACACGTAACAAAGAGTATCAGTAACTGTCCATATCGGCATCTATGACCGCTGAGAACGACGCACGGGCACGCATCCAAGAAAGCCGAGGTCGGCATGACTAGGCTGGTGGGGTTGCCCGGCCTATATCTCGGCCGAGCGGAATGTGAATGAGGAGCAGATGACCGACACCACGCTTCCCCCCGGAGGCGATGACGCCGCCGTAGACCGCATCGAACCGGTCGACATTCAGCAGGAGATGCAGCGCAGCTACATCGACTACGCGATGAGCGTCATCGTGGGCCGCGCACTTCCCGAAGTACGCGACGGACTCAAGCCCGTGCACCGCCGCGTCCTGTATGCGATGTATGACTCCGGGTTCCGGCCCGACCGCAGCCACGCCAAGTCGGCGCGCTCGGTGGCCGAGACCATGGGTAACTACCACCCGCACGGCGACTCCTCTATCTACGACACTTTGGTGCGCATGGCGCAGCCCTGGTCGTTGCGCTACCCGTTGGTGGACGGTCAGGGAAACTTCGGCTCGCCGGGTAACGACCCGGCAGCCGCCATGCGTTACACCGAGGCCCGGCTTACCCCGTTGGCCATGGAGATGCTGCGTGAAATCGACGAGGAGACAGTCGAATTCGTCCCCAACTATGACGGCCGCGTCATGGAGCCGACGGTGCTGCCGAGCCGGTTCCCCAACCTGCTCGCGAACGGCTCCGGCGGTATCGCCGTCGGTATGGCCACCAACATGCCACCGCACAACCTGCGGGAACTGGCCGAGGCGGTCTACTGGGCACTGGACAACCATGAGGCAGACGAGGAGACCACCCTCAAGGCGGTCTGCGAGAAGGTCACCGGCCCCGACTTCCCGACCCACGGGTTGATCGTTGGGTCACAAGGAATTCACGACGCCTACACCACCGGCCGCGGCTCCATCCGCATGCGCGGCGTGGCCGAGATCGAGGAAGATTCCAAGGGCAGAACGTCTTTGGTGATCACCGAGTTGCCGTACCAGGTCAACCACGACAACTTCATCACCTCGATCGCCGAGCAGGTGCGCGACGGCAAGATCGCCGGCATCTCCAATATCGAGGACCAGAGCTCTGATCGTGTGGGCCTGCGAATCGTGGTGGTGCTCAAGCGCGATGCCGTCGCCAAGGTGGTGCTGAACAACCTTTACAAGCACACCCAGCTGCAGACCAGCTTCGGCGCCAACATGCTCTCGATCGTCGACGGGGTGCCGCGCACCCTGCGCCTGGACCAGCTGATCCGCCTCTACGTTAATCACCAGTTGGATGTCATCAACCGGCGTACGCGCTACCGGTTGCGCAAGGCGAACGAGCGCGCACACATCTTGCGCGGTTTGGTCAAAGCCCTTGACGCACTTGATGAAGTGATCGCCTTGATCCGAGCCTCGCAGACCGTCGACATCGCCCGCCAGGGTCTGATCGAGCTGCTCGAAGTCGACGAGATCCAGTCCCAGGCCATCCTCGACATGCAGCTGCGCCGCCTGGCGGCCCTGGAGCGGCAGAAGATCGTCGAGGACCTCGCCAAGATCGAGGCCGAGATTGCCGACCTCGAGGACATCCTGGCCAAGCCGGAACGTCAGCGCGCCATCGTCCGGGACGAACTGAGCGAACTCGTCGAACGCTACGGAGACGACCGCCGCACCCGGATCATCACCGCCGACGGGGATGTCGCCGACGAAGACCTCATCGCACGCGAGGACGTCGTCGTCACCATCACGGAAACCGGGTACGCCAAGCGCACCAAGACCGACCTCTACCGCAGCCAGAAGCGCGGCGGCAAGGGTGTTCAGGGCGCGGGCCTCAAGCAGGACGACATCGTCAAGCACTTCTTCGTGTGCTCGACGCACGACTGGATCCTGTTCTTCACGACGAAGGGCCGTGTCTACCGCGCCAAGGCGTACGACCTGCCCGAGGCGGCCCGCACCGCCCGCGGCCAGCACGTCGCCAACCTGTTGGCCTTCCAGCCGGAAGAGCGCATCGCCCAGGTCATTCAGATCAAGGGTTATGAGGATGCCCCGTATCTGGTGCTTGCCACTAAGAACGGCCTGGTCAAGAAGTCCAAGCTCACCGAGTTCGATTCCAACCGCAGCGGCGGCCTGGTGGCCGTCAACCTGCGCGATGGCGATGAACTCGTCGGCGCGGTGCTGTGCGCGTCAGAGGACGACCTGCTGCTGGTCTCGGCGCATGGTCAGTCCATCCGATTCAGCGCCACCGATGAGGCGCTGCGGCCGATGGGCCGTGCCACCTCGGGTGTGCAGGGCATGCGCTTCAACGGCGAGGACGACCTGCTGTCGCTCAATGTCCTCCGCGAGGGCACCTACCTGCTGGTGGCGACCGCTGGGGGTTACTCCAAGCGGACCGCGATCGAGGAGTACCCGGTGCAGGGACGCGGCGGTAAGGGTGTGCTGACGGTTCAGTACGACCCGCGCCGTGGCTCCCTGGTGGGCGCGCTCGTCGTGGACGAGGATTCCGAGCTCTACGCCATCACCTCGGGCGGCGGTGTCATCCGTACTATCGCGAAGCAGGTGCGTAAGGCGGGTCGTCAGACCAAGGGTGTGCGTTTGATGAACCTCGGTGATGGCGACACCCTGTTGGCAATCGCGCATAATGCCGATGAGGGAGACACTGACCCCGACGAAGACAGCACAGAAGGCACCGTAAGCGAGTAAGGAGCCGTAGGTGAGTTCACCGAACGATCCGGGGGAGTCTGGCGGAAGCGAACGCCCCGTGGAGCAGACGGACTTGCCTCCTTGGCAGCGGGCGGAGCGGCGGCGTGGGTCACATGCCGCCGCTACCGGCCCGCAGCGGCTACCCAATAGGGAGCCGCGCCCCGGTGGCGCCCCGACCGAGATCATCCCCATAATCGACGCCGATATGGCCCCACCCACGGCACCTACCCCGGCGCCTCGCCCCGTTAACCGTCCGTCTGCCGGCTTGGATGCCCGGCTCAGCAGGTTCATTTCCGGGACGGCCGCTCCGGCCGGATTCAAGACCCCGTCGGTGCGGCCCGAGCCGGAGCCGGAGCCAGAACTCGAGCCGTACGACGAGCTGCCGGAGCGCCCTGAAAGACCGGAGCGCCCCGAGAGAACCGAACGGCCCGAGCCAGTGCGCGCAGCCACCCCATGGGCGGAGTCCAGCGCTCAGGAGCCAGTGCGTGCCCCCAAGAACAACGACCTCCCCGACCTCTCCGGTCCGGTACCCCGTCCTCCGCGTAGCCGAAGCGAGGCGGCACAAGGCGGTTCAACGGTCACCGTCGGGTTGTCCCGACGGGGCCCGCTGCGCGCCGCCATGCAGATTCGGCGCGTCGACCCCTGGGCGACCCTCAAGGTGTCGCTGGTGCTGTCGGTGGTGTTCTTCTTCGTCTGGATGATCGCCGTAGCGATGCTGTACCTGGTGCTCGGCGCGATGGGTGTGTGGTCGAAGCTCAACGAGAACGTCGGCGAGCTCATCACCAACAGTGGCGGAGGCGAGCTGGTGTCCAGTGGCACCATCTTCGGCACCGCGCTGCTCATCGGACTGGTCAACATCGTGCTGATGACGGCCGCAGCCACGGTCGGCGCGTTCATCTACAACCTGACCACCGATCTAGTCGGTGGTATCGAGGTCACGCTGGCCGACCGCGACTAACGGTTTGGGATGCATCCGTTCCGTGCGGTAATCTCTGCGTTCGGCTTCCTAGTGAGGCTGAGGAACGGGGCTATAGCTCAGGTGGTTAGAGCGCTTCGCTGATAACGAAGAGGTCGGAGGTTCGAGTCCTCCTAGCCCCACCACACTCGTTGGGAGGTCCGCTACGTGAGAGTGCTGCTGCTGGTACTCGCACTGCTGGGCGTGGCCTACGCGGCCGTAATGACGTTGGCGCGCAACAACATGGAAGTGTGGCACACAGCAGCGGTTGAGGGGCCTTAGCTCAGTTGGTAGAGCGCTACCTTTGCAAGGTAGATGTCAGGAGTTCGATTCTCCTAGGCTCCACTCAAATGTGGTTTTCAGTCGCCGCCCAGTGGCGAATCGCGGCGATGAACTCCTTGGGTGCGTCGGACTCGACGTAGGCGCCGCCGCCCTCGATGATCACGGTCTCATGCTCGGGGAAGGTCGCTTCCAAGCGCTCGCGCTCCTGGGGCCGGAGGCCGATGTCGGCAGTACCCCACACAATCAGTGTCGGCAGGTGGTCGAGGTCCGCAAGGCCGGCCTCGACCTCGGTGAAGAAGTCCCGACTGCCGGTGATCTGGCCGGGGAGCACGGCGGAGGCCTGGCGTCCCTCGGGGGTGTCCAGCGCCCGGCGGTAGTGGGTCATCTCGGCAAGGGTTGGCTTGCGCCTTCCGTGGCCCATGGGGATGAAGACGTTGACGAGTAGGTTGAGCCGCTGGGCCAGGAAGCGGATCGGAAGTCCACCGACGATGCGAGAAAACCACTCGAAGTGAAAGATGCCGTTGAGCGGCCAAGCCCAGGTGTTGGCGAGCACCAGCCGATCGAATACGCCCGGCCGCCGTTGCACGGTGGCCAGGCCGATCGGCCCGCCCCAGTCTTGGCCCACCAGAGTGACCCCCGTAAGGCCGAGTGCGTCGACAAACCCGGTGACCACGTCTGCGTGCTCCGCGGGCAGGTAGCGGTAGCCGGGCTTGGGCGTCGACAACCCAAAGCCCGGGTAGTCGAGGGCGATGCACCGGAAGTCAGCGCGTAGCCCACGGATCACATCGCGCCAGAGGAACGACCAGGTTGGGTTGCCGTGCAGCAGTAGCAGTGTGGGACCGGATCCTTCGTCGACGTAGTGCACAGTGTTCCCGTCGATATCGACGAAGCGGCTCTTGAACGGGAAAAGGTCCTCATCCACCCAGGCGGGCCGCACGTTCTCGGTGGTGTCGGCCATGACGGGCTCCTTCAGACTCGGGTCTTAAGCTAGACTTGAATCTTTCACACACACTTGAGAAATTCAAGTAGAAGGAGGATGTGATGCGTAGCTACGGCCAATACTGTGGGCTCGCCCGCTCCCTCGAAGTCGTCGGCGACCGGTGGAACCTGCTCATCGTGCGCGAGCTCCTCATCGCCCCCGCCCGCTACCGGGACCTGATCGACGGCCTTCCAGGCATCGCGACCAACCTGCTCGCCGACCGGCTCCGCGACCTTGAGGCCTCGGGCGTAGTTGAGCGGCGACTAGCCGGCGAGGGCAGCGTGGTCGAGTACGTACTCACACCGTGGGGTGCCGAATTACGCCGGCCGATCGAGAGCCTGCTCCGCTGGTCCACGCCCCTGATGGTCCGCGGCCCCGCCCACGGTGATGCCTTCCGCCCCGGGTGGCTCACGCTCGCCGTCCCCGCCCTGCTCGACGCCCGGGTCAAAGTCCGCTCTTCGGTGACGGTTGGCCTTGAGATCGGGGCCGAGCCCCTGCAGCTCCGCGCAACGCGCTCCGGTTTCGAGGTCGGCCCGCAAGACGGCCGCACACCCGAGGCCACCGTCCGCGCCGACCCCGTCTACGTCCTCGGCCTGGCCGCCGGCGCCCTCACCCTGAGCGACGCCCGCGCCCTCGGACTGGTCGAGATCGACGGCGACGAGTCCCTCGTCCGCTCAGTCTTCGCCGCCTGACCGGGGCGATCTAAAAGCCTTCAGGCGGCCGCCTGGGTGAGATCGCTGATTCGGTGCAGCGAGCGGTACAGCCCGTTCAGCGCATAGTTGTCGCGCGGCTTGCCGACTTGGCCCAAGACACGAAGCACCCTGTGAAGAAAAGCCTTCTTGGGCCACTCGCGGTATTCGGTAACCACGACTCCGTCGGCGACCGGTTGGAGGTGGTAGCCCCATCGGGTACCGACCAGGTAAACCGTGAACTCAAAGCTGCGGCCTGGGTCCAATCTGGTGACCCGGCACAGCGTCGTCCATACAACCGGCCCTATCCGATTGAATCCCACAAAGAATGTTCCGACGCCGGGTCTTCCCAGCCATTGACCTCGCCGATTTTCAGGACTGAACCGACCCATCCGTGTGACATCGCTGACCAAGTCCCACAATTGATCGGCGGGAGCGTTGATAAGTAGTGAGTACTCGTCGCGAACCGTGCTGTCAGTCTCGGTGCGCGTGAGCTGAGCTGGGCTGCGCAGGTTTTCCAACAAGTTCAGGCTCCTCGTGTCCTATGGCTGAGGCCGCGGATCAACGCTCGGCGCCAGCGGTGACGGTCCGGGCTGTCCCGAGCGGCGCAGCACACTGAAGGCGACCGCCCCGGCGCCGAGCAGTCCCACGATGGCGAGCCCGGCAATTGCCTTGGGCAGCTTGCGTTTCCGCACGCCAGCCGCCAACTCCGGCAGGGTGTCCACCACATCGGCGACGGCGTCTTGCACCTCAGAGGAGACCGCCTTGCCGCGGCGCAGCAGCTTGCTTGCCCCCGTCTTGGCGATCCCCAGGCCGAGTCCGGCAGTGCCGCGTGAGACGTCGATCGGAGCGAGGGCCGCTTCCTTGAGTCCCCGGACCAGACGCTGCCCGGAGGTCAGCTTGACGGCAGGTTCACTGGTCTTGGTCAGCAGGCTCATCGTTGAGGGGTCCCTTCGTTGGACAGCGGTGATGTCCAGATTGCCATCTTTGCGCACCGACAGCCATGCCTGAGAAGAAAAGACCTCTGCGTAGCGCGCCTTCTTGGGAAACGGCTATGTAGATGTCAATTCGGCGCAGATAAGGTGGTCTCCGTGACTTCACCAATCCAGACTCAGACCGCAACCTTGCACACCAACCGCGGCGATGTCGTCATCGCGCTGTTTGGTAACCACGCTCCCAAGACCGTGGCCAACTTCGTTGGGCTGGCCGATGGCAGCAAGGACTACAGCACCAAGAACGCCAAGGGCGAGGCCAGCGGCCCGTTTTATGACGGCGCCGTCTTCCACCGCGTCATCCAGGGCTTCATGCTCCAGGGCGGCGACCCAACCGGTAGCGGCCGCGGCGGCCCCGGATACCAGTTCGCCGACGAGTTCCACCCGGAGCTGCAGTTCGACAAGCCCTACCTGCTGGCCATGGCCAACGCCGGACCGGGCACCAACGGCTCGCAGTTCTTCATCACCGTCGGTAAGACTCCGCACCTGAACCGCAAGCACACCATCTTCGGTGAAGTTGTCGACCCCGCGTCGCAGAAGGTTGTCGACGCGATCGGCTCCACCGCCGTCGACCGCGGCGACCGTCCCACCGAGGACGTCGTAATCAACTCCATCACCATCAGCTAGGTCCCGATGGCTCATCCCGGTCAGGTGCCGGTCTACGGGTGCGCCTGGCACCCGGACCGGGCCACCGCGGTGCGCTGCGTGCGTTGTGGGCGCCCCGTGTGTCCGCAGTGCATGCGATCAGCGCCCGTGGGGCAGCAGTGCGTGGAATGCGTCTCGGAGGGCGCCAAGTCGGTGCGCAAGATCAAGCCGTTAGGGCAGGCGCGAGCCTGGGTTACCTGGGCGCTAATCGCCGTCAACGTTGCGGTATTCGCCGCTGTGCTGGCCACGTCCGGCACAGACGAGTCGTTCAGCGCCACTAACAGCCCGCTATTCCGGGACCTGGTGTTGTACCTGCCCTGGGTGGCCCAAGGTGAGCTGTGGCGCACCGTCACCGCAGGCTTCCTGCATTTCGGTCTGATGCATATCGCGGTCAACATGCTCTCGCTGGCGTTGATCGGGCCCGGCCTGGAGCGCGCGTTCGGACGCGAGCGGTACGGCACGATCTATGGCACCGCGCTGCTCGGCGGCAGTGCCGCCGCGATGTGGTTCAGTCCGGACGCCGTGGTCGCCGGTGCATCGGGCGCTATCTACGGCCTGCTGGGCGCGGCGCTGGTGCTGTACCTGCGGGAGCGCATCAACCCGCAGACCATCATCGTCGTGCTGGTGCTCAACATCGGGCTGAGCATCTCGCTGCCGGGTATCTCGCTGGCCGGTCATATGGGCGGGCTGGCGTTCGGGGTGCTCAGTGCCGGCGCACTGCTGTACTACCGCGAGGTGTGCCGTGGGTTGGGTATGCGCGATCTCGTCCGGAAGCCGTCGACGCCGTGGATGCTCGCGGCGGCGGTGACCGCGCTGTCGGTCGCGCTGATCCTGGCGAAGGTGCTCACCTACAGCGGATAGAGCACTACGGCAGCTTGGCGGTGAGAAACTGCCAATCGCTGTGCTGCTTGACCAAGTCGGGTACATCGTCGGTGAACGGCCGCTCGTACGCCGCGGCGATCTCGGCTGCGGTACGGATGTTGGTGATCCAACCGTGCCCGCTTAGCCAGTCGGCAGGGCGCATCCTCGCCTCCGGGTACGCCAGCAGCCAGATATTGGCGGCCGCAACATCTTGGGGGACAACAGGTTCAGCGAGTTCGTCCCAGGTTTCCAGCGATGTTATGAAAGTGTCGCCGTCGCTGCTGATGGCGCTGCCGGGTGCGGAGAGTTCGATAAGCCGCTCAAAAAGCAGGTCCTGATCCGCCGGCGCCATGCCGGTCATGATCAGCGGATGGATGAGCCAGGCGGTGGGCCGTTCAGGATCGAAGCCCGCCCCGCACAGGCCCTCGGGCCAGGGGCCGGCGACACCCTCTCCGGCGATCTGGCGATGGGTGACGCGGGGGACCGCGCCGTGCTCCTTGAGCACACGACTACTGAGTTCGAGCGTGTGGGGATAGTCGACCTCGTAGAGGACGGCGTCCGCCGGCCAGGCCATACGGTAGGCCCGGGTATCGAGCCCCGCGGCGAACAGGACCACTTGCCGGGTGCCGGTGTCCAACTCGGTGGTGATGAAGTCATCGCCGTTTCGGAAGAAGATCCCGGCGGCGTTGATGAGCAGGAAAGTGCCGTCCTTCGCGGACGGTTTCTGGGGGAACCCTGCCGCGAGTAGCGCTGTGCTCAGGGGCTCATTGGCCGCCTTGACGAGCACCTCGGCGAGCGGATCGTTGATCAGGGGGTGTTCGCGCCGGCTTTCCAGGGCACGCATGGCGGCCGCGAACAGGTCGAACTGGAGCTTGTGCGCCGGTGTAGACACCGTGCCTTTCTTCTTGCTCTCCAATGGATCACCCATTTTCCCGCACTCCGAATCCACCCCCTGTTTTTAGATTATCGATTGGAGGGGAATGGGGTGGCGGGTCGCGGAAAGCTACCGCGCGAGGCCAGCTCTGGAACAAAATCTCACAATGCAGCCGATCCGTCAGTGAGGAGCGGATCTGTGGACACGAGGTAATCGATGGGCAGTGTCGCCGTGAGGAAGCGCCTGTCTGCAAGATCCTGAAATCCCTGAGCCAATGCGCTGTCAAAGGGGCGCCCATAGCGTCGTGCGAGCTCGCGACCCGTGCATGTTTGGGTCAGCCAACCGTGTCCGGAAAGCCACTCGCCGGGGAGGGTGCGTTCGTCGTAATGCGCGAGTACCGAGTAGTCGGCAGCGCGGATGGTCTCTGGAGTGATGGCATCGACGACGTCGCCCCATTCTTGGCCCGACGGCGCCAGGGGGTCGTTGTCCGTCGCAATCGTGCTTCCGGGAGCCGACATCTCGATGATCCGCTCGAACAGTGCATCCTGGCTGCCGCCGGGGAGGTGGGAGATGACGGCCTCGGCGAGCCACGCGGTGGGGGTATCGGGGTCGAAACCGGCCAGAGTGAGCTCGGCCTGCCATTGTTCGGCGAGCCCGCAGCGGACCATGCGTTGTGTTGCCTGCGGCTCGGCCCCGTGGCTGTCGAGTGCCTTCAACTTAAGCTCCAGGACCTCGGGATAGTCGACCTCATAGACAACGATCCCGTCAGGCCAGGAGAGACGGTAGGCGCGGGTGTCGAGGCCTCCGGCAAGCAGCACAATCTGGCGGACACCGTTCTTGACGGAAGCGAGCAAGGATTCGTCGTAGTACCGGCACATGGCTGCCAGGTAGGTGGTGAGGAGATCGGTTCGGATTTCGTTGTCAGTTGATGGCGCCTCAACGAGGCCGATGTCCAGGAGTGCCTGCGTGTAGGGATCCCCGGCTTCGTCGATGATCGCCTGGGCGTGCGCATCAAACAGCATCGGCCGTGCACGTTGGGATTCCAGCGCACGCAGAGCCGCGAGCGTCAGTTCAATGCGCATGCCCTGGCGAGCGAATCCGCTGTCATGGCCGTTTCCCGACATGAAACCCAGCTCTCATTCCCCACCGTCAAACTGCAGGCCTTTGCCAGTTCGCCTGTTAGTCCAGACGGCACCCGGATGGACGATTGCATGGGAAACTCTAGCCGAGGAGAGACGCAAGGCCTGACTCCATCGGAATCAAGCATTTCGTGTGACGGCAGCTAGCGCGTCGCGTTGATGAAATAGGCGTCGGACCACAGTGCGGTGATCTCGCTGTGCTCGGAGGGCGCCGGTCTGCCGTATGCCGCAGCCTGCTCCAGGCGAGCAGCCGTGTCGACCTGCCAGCCGTGTTCGCGGAGCCATTCGATCGGATCGCGACGCTCGTCGTCGTAAATCAGGTCGCCGATGCCGATGTCCTTGATGAAGTCCGGCCTGAGCTTGGCCACCGCGTCCTGCCATTCACCGGCCGAGGCCACCCGGCTGCGCCACTCGGTGGCAAGGAAGCTGCCGGGAGCGGAGTGCGCGGTGATCTTCTCGAACAGCGCGTCCTGTGCCGCGCCGGGCAGGTACGCCAGCAGCCCCTCCGCGAGCCAGGCCGTCGGCTTCGCCGCATCGAAGCCCGCGGCTTGCAGTGTCGCGACCCAGTCATCGCGGAGATCGGCGGCGACTTCTCGCCGCTCCGCGCGTGGTGTGGCGTTCTGTTCGGTAAGGACGCGGTCCTTGAACTCGAGGACCTGCGGCTGATCGAGCTCATAGACGACGGTGCCGTCGGGCCAGGGCAGGCGGAAGGCCCGTGCGTCCAGGCCGACGGCCAGAATCACCACCTGCCGTACACCGGAAGCCATTGCTGCGGTGAAGAATTCATCGAAATACTTGGTACGGACGGCGAGGTGATTGACCATGTATGTGGTGGCGGTGTCCCACTCGGACTCGGGCTTGGCAGACGCCAGTGCCTCGGTGAGGCGGGGCTCTCCGGAGGCCTCGACGAAGGCATGCGCGTACTCGTCGCGAATGAGCGGTTCGGGCCGTTTAGTCTCCAGTGCTCGGAAGGAGGAGACCATGAGCGCCGTGAATCCGACGCTGCTGACGATGTCCCACTGATCTCCGTCGGTCCTTGCCATGTACCCGCCTTGCTCGAAGGATTTCGTTACCCAGGAATAATTACCTAAGGCAACGATACGCGCGCGGCGGTCGTTACGCGGAGTAGTGCGCGGCGCGCAGCGCCTCGAGCACATCGCGGGGATCGGTGCCCAGGTCCCAGCGGTTGAGCACGATCAGGTGGTCACCGGCTTCGATCTCCAGGAGCCGAGCCCGGCGGCCCAGTCGCCGGAACTCGGTGACCTTCACCGACTCCACCGAGGCGCGAGGCAAGAGTGTGGTTCCGGTGAGGCCTTGCAGCGCGAGCCCGTCGGCGGCGATACGCAACTTTGGGCGGCAGCGCCAGGACACCGCGGCGAACGCCAGCAGACCGAGGGCCGCGACCGTGGCCAGCAGGCGGCCGGGAGCGTCGGGAACCAGGAAGACGGCGATGCCGAACGCGACACCGACGAGGGCGGCGGCCGCGATGCCGAGGGGTTTTGGCCCCCATTCGCCAGCGGACGAGGGGTTTGAAGCGGGCGAGTTATCCACAGGCGTTATCCACAGTGGGGATAAATCACATCGTTGTGATTGGGTGTCGCAGGGGTGGACTCAGCGGAAACGGCGGCTAGCCAGATCGATGAGCCGCTTGCGCGAAGAGGCTCCAACACCGGCAACGACAACATCACGACTGTCAGCGCCACCGCATGGTCAGCAGCAGTCCCGTGATCATGAAGGCAAACGCGATGGCGTAGTTCCACGGGCCCAGATTCATCATCCACGTGATGTGCTGCGCGGCCAGCTGGAAGACCATGAGCCAGGCCAGACCGATGAGCATGAGGGTAAGGAAGAGCACGACAAACCACATGCTCGACGGGCCGGCCTTCACCTTGACCGGCGTACGGCTAACAGTGGTCGCGTTGAACGCGGACTTCTTACGGACCTTGGACTTGGGCATCGACTACCTCGGAAGCATCTCGGATGTGGCGGCGCGACGAATGATCGTCGCGGCCGGCGTCGTTATAGGTTCTCATGCAGGTTACAGCCCAGGGCTGCGACAATGCTCTGGTGACCTCCAATGAGGCCCCCGTAAGCGGGAAGGACCCCCAGCGCAAGCCGATCATCTGGCGGGTCGGTGTCCCTCTCGTGTGCGCCCTCGCTGGCTTCCTGCTGGCGGCGACACACACAGTGTCGGGTGGCAGCGAGATCCGCCGGGGCGACTCCCCCTCCCCCCGGTTGGTGGATCTGGTCCGCGAAACACAGAAGTCGGTAGACAAGCTCAGCGCCACCCGTGACGGCTTGGCGGACCAGATGGCTGCCGCGCGTGAGCAATCGGCCGGCGGCGACAGCCGAGTGGCGGCCGCGCTCGCCGAAACCGGTCAGATGGCCGACGCCGCCGGCGTCCGGCCCGTCACCGGCCCCGGTCTGGTGGTGACGCTCACCGATGCCAAGCGTGATGCATACGGCCGATTCCCTCGTGACGCTTCGCCCGACGACCTCGTGGTGCATCAGCAGGATGTCGAAGGCGTGCTCAACGCGTTGTGGAGTGCGGGTGCCGAGGCTATCCAGATGCAGGATGACCAGCGGCTGGTCGCCGGCTCGGTGCCGCGGTGTGTGGGTAACACGCTGCTGCTGCATGGCCGCACCTACAGTCCGCCCTTCGTGATCACGGCTATTGGCGATGCCGACACCATGCAGGCAGCGCTCGACGCCGCCCCGCTGGTGAACCTGTACCGGCAATATGTGGCGCGATTCGGCTTGGGATACACCGTGACTCACGGGCACCACCTGGAGGTGGCCGGATATCGGGACGCGGTCGGCCCCGGCCGGGCCGTGCCAATCGAGGGCCATTAGGAGCTCGGTAGGACACCGTGAGGGAAACCGCTGGCGCGTATCCGTACCCTTGATACGTGCGCATCTTGGTCGTCGACAACTACGACAGCTTCGTGTTCAACCTGGTCCAGTACCTGGGCCAGCTTGGTGTGGACGCGACCGTGTGGCGCAACGATGACTCGCGGCTGGCCGATACCGATGCGGTGGCCACCGCTTTCGACGGCGTACTGATCAGCCCTGGGCCGGGCACACCGGAGAGCGCGGGCGCCTCCATTCCGATGGTGCATTCCTGTGCGAAGACGGGGACCCCGTTGCTCGGGGTATGCCTGGGACATCAGGCGATCGGGGTGGCGTTCGGCGGTACCGTCGACCGTGCGCCGGAGTTGTTACACGGCAAGACCAGCGCCGTAGAACACGAGGACGCCGGAGTGCTGCGGGGACTGCCGAGCCCGTTCACCGCCACCAGGTATCACTCGCTGACCATCCTGCCGGACACCGTGCCCGACGAGCTGCGGGTGATCGCCCGTACCGCTAGCGGGGTGATTATGGGCGTGATGCACACCGACCTGCCGATCCACGGGGTGCAGTTCCACCCCGAATCGATTCTCACCGAGGGCGGGCACCGGATGTTGGCCAACTGGCTCACCTATTGCGGTGCGCCCCTTGACGAACCGCTGGTGCGGTCGTTGGAGGCCGAGGTCGCCTCGGCACTCAACGGAGTTTCCGGCCGCGTCGCTGCTCTCGGCGGCTAGCCGAGGCCGAAGCGCAGCTTGAACGGGCCGTTGTAGCCGACGCCCGCACCGGGCTGCGGGTCCTGAGACACCACGCGAGCCCTGTTGCTGCCGTCGGAGGGCACATCTTCTGAGGTGAAGCCCCCGCCTTGCCACCCGGCCTGGTACAGCAGGGGTTCGGCGTCGGTCCAGTACTTGCCGACCACGTTCGGCATCCGGAACTGTCCACCGGACGACACCCGGATCTCGATGACGCCGTCCTCCGCGAGCATGGTTCCGGCCGGCGGATTCGTGCTGAGAATCTGGCCCTTTGATTCCGGGCTGGGAACCGGGATCACGGTGGGCGGTGCGGTGAAGCCGTAGGAGGGCAGGTTCTTGAGGGCAACGTCGATATTCTGGCCGACCAGGTCGGGCGCGGGCTTCTCGCCCGGCCCCTTGCCCACCACGATCTGGATCGTGTTGGTGACGGCCGAGTACTGTCCGGCGGGCGGGTTGGTCGCCATGACCCGGCCCTTGTCCTCGGGTGTCGACTTGTTCTCGACCTGGGTGAACGTTCCCTTGAAACCGGCGCCCTGGAGCTTCTTGACGGCGTCGCCGAAACTGAGACCCTTGCAGTCAGGTACCTGCTGGCTCTCCGGTCCAATGGACACGTTCAGCGTCACTTCCGAACCCGCGGACACGGTCGAGCCCTTTGCGGGATCGGTGTCAATGACCTTGTCGGGGGGAAGCTTTGAGCTGGTGTTCTTCTGGATCTTGGTCTTGAAGCCGAGATTCTGCAGGGCCGCGACGGCATCGGACTGGGTCCTGCCGGTCACGTCGGGTACCTGAACATCACGTGAGGGCCCGCTACCCCAGATGATCGCGAAGGTAACCACCACGGTCAGTACAACCAGGGCGGCAAGACCAACCAGCCAGCGGCTCAGCGGATTACGTTGCCGTTCGGCGTAATGGCTGGCCAGCTCGCCGGTCTGCGAACCCGACGCCGGAAACGCCTTGGTGTTGGGTGGTGTGTTCAGCATCGAGCTGCGCTCGGCGTCGGTGAGCACCTTAGGCGCCTCCGGCTGCTCGCCTTGGTACACCCGCATCAGATCGGTGCGCATCTCCGCGGCGTTCTGGTATCGGTTATCGGGATTCTTCGAAAGTGCTTTGAGTACAACGGAATCCAAGCCGGGAGGAATCTCCGGATTGCGCTTGGACGGCGCTACGGGGTCTTCCCGAACATGCTGGTAGGCCACCGCGACGGGCGAATCGCCCACGAAAGGCGGCTCGCCGGTGAGCAATTCGTACAGGACACAGCCCAATGAGTAAACATCGGAGCGTGCGTCCACGGTCTCGCCGCGCGCCTGCTCCGGCGAAAGATATTGCGCGGTACCGATGACCGCGGCGGTCTGGGTCACGCTGACACCGGCATCCGACACCGCACGGGCGATCCCGAAGTCCATCACCTTCACCGCGCCGGTCTTGCTGATCATGATGTTGGCGGGCTTGACGTCGCGGTGGATGATGCCGTGCTGGTGGCTGAAGTTGAGAGCCTGGCAGGAGTCCGCGATGACCTCGATCGCCCGGCGGATCGGCATAGGACCGTCGTCCTTGACGATGTCGCGCAGGGTGATGCCGTCGACGTACTCCATCACGATGTAGGGCAGCGGCCCGGTGGCTGTCTCGGCCTCACCAGTGTCGTACACCGCGACGATTGCCGGATGGTTCAGCGCGGCGGCATTCTGTGCCTCCCGGCGGAAACGCAGATAAAAGCTCGGGTCCCTGGCCAGGTCTGCACGCAGCACCTTGATGGCGACGTCGCGGTTCAACCGCTGGTCACGCGCCAGGTGAACCTCGGACATGCCGCCATAGCCGAGGATATCTCCCAGCTCATAGCGGTCCGAGAGGTGCTGCGGAGTGGTCATTACGGTGTTTTCATCCCAGGGATATGGCCCGGTTCGGCGACCGGAAGCAGATCCACGATATTAGCTGGCGCGAGCGCTCCTGGCGAAGCTGAACCTGGAGTCGACGGTGCTTGGCTGCCGGACACCGTTGCCGGGAGGGTGGGCAGGTCGTTCTTCTGCTCGCTGGCCCGCAGCAGGATGAGCGCCGCGATGATGATCGCGAAGATGCCCAGCACGGCCGCTGCCCACATCAGGGCCTTCTGGCCAGGCGAGAACGTGCCGCGCCGCGGGGGTGGGGGCCGGTGCGTGCCCGCCGGCGGACGGGTTCGGGAGGTGGGTGGAGCTACCCGGCTTGGTGCATTGACCGTCGGGCGTACCTGAGTGGCCGGGGGGATGGCGGCAGGGGTGGCCCGGGTGATCGTGGGTGCCTGATTCGGCCGGGGTGCACGCCGCCCGGCGCGCACGGCGGCGACTGCATCGGCGAACTGTCCACCGCTCATGTACCGGTTCTGCGGGTTCTTCACCAGCGTGATCTCGATGAGCTCGCGCACGTTAGGCGGAAGATCGGCGGGCAGCGGTGACGGCGTTTCCTTGATGTGCTTCATCGCCACCGTCAGCGCGCCGTCTCCGGTAAACGGGCGCTTGCCCGAAACCGCTTCGTAGCCAACGACTCCCAGTGCGTAGACATCGCTTGCCGGGGTTGCGTCATGCCCCAACGCCTGTTCGGGTGCGATGTATTGGGCGGTACCCATCACCATGCCGGTCTGCGTGACCGGGGCGGCGTCGACGGCCTTGGCGATGCCGAAGTCGGTGAGCTTCACCTGACCCGTCGGTGTGATCAGGATGTTTCCGGGTTTCACGTCGCGATGCACCAGGCCCGCGGCGTGCGCGATCTGCAGGGCACGGCCGGTCTGCTCCAGCATGTCTAGCGAGTGCCGCAGCGACAGGCGGCCGGTGCGCTTGAGCACCGAGTTCAACGGCTCGCCGTGGACCAGCTCCATGACGAGGTACGCGGTGCGGCCCTCGCTGTCGATATCGGTTTCGCCGTAGTCGTACACACTCGCGATGCCGGGATGGTTGAGCATCGCGACGGTGCGCGCCTCCGCGCGGAACCGCTCGATGAACTCCGGGTCGGAGGAGAACTCGGCCTTGAGCACCTTCACGGCCACCTTGCGGCCCAGCCGACTGTCGACGCCTTCCCAGACCTGACCCATACCGCCGGTGGCGATGAGCCGTTGCAACCGGTAGCGGCCCGAAAGCGTCTCTCCCACACGTACGGTCATGAGGCCCCCTGTAGTGCTGCGGCGATGACCTGCCGGCCGATGGGCGCTGCGACGGAACCGCCGGTGGCCGCCAAGGCGCGATCTCCACCATCTTCGACGAGGACCGCGATGGCGACCGAGGGGGTCACCGTGGAAGCCGGTGAATCGGGTGCCGGCGCGAAGCCGATGTACCACGCGTGCGGCGGGGTGTTCCGTGGATCGGTGCCGTGCTCAGCGGTCCCGGTCTTGGAGGCGATTTGCACGCCGGGGATGGCACCGGTCTGTGAGGTGTGCTGTTCTGAGGCAATCATCAGTTCGGTCAAGGTACTCGCGATAGCCGGTGACACGGCCTGGCCGATGTCATCCGGGGTGGTGGTGGACAAATTCGAAAGATCTGGGCCCTTAAGGCTATCGACCAGGCGGGGCTGCATCAGCACACCCTTGTTGGCGACGGCCGCGGCGATCATCGCGTTCTGCAGGGGGGTCACTGCGACATCCTTTTGCCCGATGCTCGACATCGCGACCGCCGCGTCGTCAGACATCGGCCCCACGGTGGAGGTAGCCACCTGGAGCGGAATGCCGTCGAGCTCGCGGTCCAGACCGAAGGCCTGCGCCGCCTTGACCAGCTTGTCGCGTTTGAGTTGCTCGGAGCCCAGTTTCGCGAACGCGGTGTTGCAGGACCGCGCGAACGCCTCCTTGAGCGTGGTGACATCGCCACCGCCGCAGGAGGCTCTGTTGTAGTTCTCCAGAGTTGCGTTGCTACCCGGCAGGAAGATCGTCGGAGACGCCGTCACCTCGGTATTGACCGTCTTGCCGTCTGCCAGTGCCGCGGCGGTCGTGATCACCTTGAAGGTGGAGCCCGGCGGGTATGTCTGCGAGGTGGCGCGATTCAGCATCGGCTGCGCCGGGTCGTCCCCGAGACGCTTCCAGGCCTCGCTCTCCTTTACGGAGTCTTGGCTGGCGAGCAGATTGGGGTCATAGGAGGGCGTCGAGACCATCGCCAGGATCTTTCCGGTGGAGGGCTCGAGGGCCACGACGGAGCCGCGGCAGCCGTTCTTGCAGCCGCGGTGCATGGCGTCATAGGCCGCTTGTTGCACGTCGGGGCGGATGGTCGTGACCACGCTGCCGCCCCGCGGATCACGGCCCGTGAAGAAGTCGGCAAGCCGTCGGCCGAACAGCCGGGGATCGGATCCGTTGAGCAGGGTGTCCTCTGCGCGTTCCAGACCGCTGCTGGAGTAGTTAAGCGAGTAGAAGCCGGTGACTGGTGCGTATACCTCAGGGTCCGCGTACTGCCGCAGGAAGCGGAAGCGACTGTCGGTGGCCACCGAGGAGGCAAGCAGCTGCCCGCTGGCGGATATCTGCCCGCGCTGGCGCGAGTACTCGTCGAGTAGCACCCGCTGATTGCGAGGGTCCGCCCGCAGCCCCGGTGCCGTGAACACCTGGGTGACGGTGGCGTTGGCCAGCAGCAGCACGATCAGTCCCATGACGGCGAGTGATACCCGGCGGATCGACGTGTTCATGCGCGATCGAGCAGTTCCGTGCGAGCTTCCGCGATGGGGGCGGCATCGGGTGTGGTTTTGGCAGAGAGCGGGCGGCGCGCGATATGGGAGATGCGCAGCAGGATGGCCAGCAGTACATAGTTGGACACCAGCGACGATCCCCCGTACGACATCCAGGGTGTGGTGAGTCCGGTCTGCGGGATGAGTTTGGTGACCCCGCCGACAACGATGAACAGCTGCATGGCCAGGACCGAGGACAGACCGACGGCCAACAGCTTGCCGAAGCTGTCGCGTACCGCGAGCGAGGTTCGGAAGCCGCGGACGATGACGATTGTGTAGAGCATCAGCACCCCGGCTAGACCGACGAGTCCGAGCTCCTCCCCGATCGCCGAAACGATGAAATCGGTGGAGGCGTCTGGCACGGTGCCCGGTTGGCCGTTGCCCAGTCCGGTGCCGAAGATCCCGCCAGTGGCGAAGCTGAACAGTGATTGCACCATCTGATACCCGTGGCCGTCGGGATCAGCGAACGGATCCATCCAGTTCTCCACCCGCACCCGGACATGTTCGAAAAGGAAGTACGCGATGACGCTGCCAACCGCGAATAACGCCAAACCAATGAGGACCCAACTGATTCGAGACGTGGCAACGTACAACACGATCAGAAACGAGGCGTAGAGCAGCAGGGAAGCGCCGAGGTCCTTCTCGAAGACCATGACACCCACCGATAACACCCAGAACACCAGCAGCGGCCCGAGGTCGCGGGCACGCGGTAGTTCGATGCCCCAGTAGCTACGACCCGCGGTGCGGAATAGGTCGCGTTTGGTCATCAGGAATGCGGCAATGAACACCAGCAGCAAGACCTTGGCGGCTTCGGCGGGCTGAATTGATAAGAAGGGCAGTTCAATCCAGATTTTTGCGCCGTACTGCTCGGACATTGACGTCGGCAACAGTGCGGGAATTGCGAGCAGGATGATCCCGATGATCCCGAACGTGTACCCGTACCGGGCCAGTACTCGATGGTCCTTCAGTGTGGCGAGTACTGAGACAAGCGCGACGACGCCGACCAATGTCCACAGCACTTGCTGGTTGGCGTTGGAGTCGCCGACTCGTCCGCCGGAGCCATCTGCCGACATATGTGCCAGGTCCAGGCGGTGGATCATCACCAGGCCAAGACCGTTGAGCAGTGCCACGCAGGGCAGCAGTAGCGGGTCGGCATACGGCGCATACCGTCGAATTCCGAAGTGTGCCACTGCAAACAGGGCCAGATAGGCGAGGCCGTACTTGAGCAGATCCAGCGATAGGCCGCGTTCGAGATTGGCCTCGACGAGAATCAGAGCGACGGTGGTGATCGCGGCGGCGAAGCCCAGCAGCCCCAACTCCGCGTTGCGTCGTGTGGGCTGCGCGGGCTGCACATTGCCTCCCACGCTGGGCACTACCGCGGTTTGGGGCGCCGTCGTCATGACACGGTCCGGCAGGTGACACCCGGTTCTTGAGGTGGCGCCGGCAATGGTGTCGGCGGAGGTGCGGATGCGGTGGTCGAGGCGGTGCTTGCGCCGGGGCTCGTGGTGGTCGGCGTAGGAGAGGGTTTGGTCGTCGCCGTGGTGGTCGTCGCGGGACCGGATGTGGTGGACGGTGCGCGTCCGGCCGTGGTGGGCACGGGCGTCGTCGGCGCAGGAGTCTTGGGCGCGGGCGGCGCACACGGAGGCAGGGCGTTCTTGGTGAGCTGACGCAGCTGGCCGATCGCCTGGTCGAGAGTGCCTCCGGGAAGGCCGGTCTCGACCTGTTGACGCTCCGATGGGCGCAGGTCGGACACCTTGAGGTACTTGCACGAGCGACTGGATGCGGGCTCGCCATAACTCACCAGCGACAGGTCACCGCGGGTATCGAGGCAACCGATAAGGTCCGGCCGTTGCAGGCGGTAGCCAAGGAGGGAGCCCTGGACCCCCTGCATGATGGAGACGTTCTCCTCGTAGGCGCTCACGTAATAGTTGTTGAGCACAATGCGGCGGCCGACGGCCAGTCCGGCCAACGCGATCAGTACCACGAGCACCGCTGCGATCAACCAGCGCAGGCGCCGCTTCTTGGGCTTAACTGCCTCGGATTCATTTGTCGCGGTATCGGATTCGTCCTCTACGGCGGCGGGTTCCTTCAAGGCTCGCTGAATCGCGGCGGCCCGTCCGGCCGCAGTGTTCGGTGGTGGAGTGTCGGTGTCGGCGTCGGCCGATACCGCTCCCGCCACGATCGGCCGGGTCTGCCCATAATCCAGCTCTACGACGTCGGCAACGACGACCGTGACGTTATCGGGTCCCCCACTGCGCAGCGCCAATTCGATGAGCCGGTCGGCTGCGGCGGACACATCGGCGATCTCCAACGCCTCGGCGATGGTTTCGTGGCTCACCGGATCGGAAAGTCCGTCCGAACACAGCAGGTACCTATCCCCGGCCTGGGCCTCCCGCATGATGAGCGTCGGCTCGACCGGTGTGCCGGTAAGCGCGCGCATGATGAGCGAGCGTTGGGGATGGTTATGGGCCTGTTCGGGGGTGATCCGCCCCTCGTCGACCAGGGTTTGGACGAAGGTGTCGTCCTTGGAGATCTGGGTGAGTTCACCGTCGCGCATCAGGTAGGCACGCGAATCGCCGATATGCACCATGCCGAGCCGTTTCCCCGTGAAGAGGAAGGCCGTCAGGGTGGTGCCCATCCCGTCGAGCTCGGGTTCGGCGCGAACGTGGTCGGCGATTGCCGCATTACCGGAGTGCACCGCGTCGGCGAGCGTATCGAGGAGATCGCCTCCGGGTTCGTCGTCATCGAGCGGCGCCAACGCCGCGATGACCAGCTGCGAGGCGACCTCACCGGCAGCATGACCGCCCATTCCGTCGGCCAGCGCCAGCAGGCGTGCCCCGGCATAGACCGAGTCCTCGTTGTTCGACCGCACCAGTCCGCGGTCGCTACGCGCTGCGTAGCGAAGCACCAGTGTCACGAGCGCAACTCGATCACTGTCTTGCCGATCCGTACCGGCGTCCCCTGGGGAACCCGCAGCGCCGTCGTCACCTTCTCCCTATCCAGATATGTGCCGTTGGTTGATCCTAGATCCTCGACGTACCAATCGGATCCGCGTGGCGATAGCCGCGCGTGCCGCGTCGAGGAGTAGTCGTCGTTGAGAACCAGGGTGGAGTCGTCGGCGCGCCCGATCAATATGGGCTGTGTGCCGAGGGTGATCCGGGTGCCTGCCAGCGCGCCCTCGGTCACCAGCAGATACTGCATCTGTCGCCGGCCGGCTTTCGCGGGACGGATCGAGCGCAGATTCAGGCCGCGATTGGCCATCAGATGACCGGTCGGAGCGTAGATATCGGTGCGCAGGATGCGCAGCACCGACCAGATGAACACCCACAGCAGCAACAGGAAACCACCGCGGGTGAGCTGGAGCACCAGTCCCTGCATCCGGTTGTCGTTCCTCTCGCTGGTCCCTCCCGCACCCGGCGGACCCCCGGTGCCTTCCCCAGGGCCCGAGTGGGTGCCCGGCAGAGCAACGATACTTGGCCGGGTTGCCTGTCGGGGTCCGATATGTGCAGCCTGTCTCGAACGCCTGTGTCGTGCCGCCTGCTATTGCACCCGGACGATGATCTCGGAGTGGCCCAGACGGATGATGTCGCCATCCGCCAACTGCCACTCCGTGACCGGCGCGTTGTTGACGGTGGTGCCGTTGGTCGAGTTGAGATCCGACAGCAGCGCGGCGTGCCCGTCGAAACGCACCTCGAGGTGGCGGCGAGAAACGCCGGTGTCCGGTAGCCGGAACTGTGCGTCCTGCCCACGGCCGATCACGTTGGTGCCCTCGCGCAGCTGGTAGGTGCGGCCGCTGCCGTCGTCGAGTTGCAGGGTGACGTTGGTGCGGCCGCCACTCGGGCTGGCGGCGGGAGCGCCGTAGTCGGGGCTGCTCTGGTAGCCGCCGTGCTCGTAGTCGCCGCCATATTCGGGCTCGCCGTAACCACCCTGCGGTGATCCGTATCCGCCCTGCTGCGGGGGTGCACCGTATCCGCCGCCTTGCTGCGGGGGACGGCCGTAGTCCTGGCCCGAAGGTGGGCCCTGGGGGGAGCCGTATCCGCCGCCTTGCGGGGAGGCGCCGTAGCCGCCCTGCTCGTACTCGCCGTAGTTGGGGCGAGGAGGCTCGCCGTAGCCGCCTTGCTGCGGAGCGCCGTATCCCCCACCCTGCGGAGGAGCGGGGGGCCGACCGTAGTCCCCGCCGCCTTGCGGAGGGCCACTGTATCCACCCTGGTCATAGCCGCCGCCGCGCCCGGGCTGGTCGTATCCGCCCTGCTGCGGTGGGCGCTGCTGATAGCCACCCTGGTCGTATCCGCCCTGCTGGGGGGGACGACCGTAGTCCTGCTGGTGCCCGCCCTGGCCGTATCCGCCACCCTCGTAGCCGCCCTGACGTGGGGGATAGCCTTCGCCCTGCGGCGGCTGCTGACCACGCGGTTCCTGATCCGGACGCCCGTACCGGTCGTCCTCCCGGCCGTACTCTTCGCCGGGGCGTCCCTGCTGGGGACCTGGGTTGTCAGTCATGGGTGCTCCTGGTTGTGGATCCGGGGTCGAAGGGGCCTGGTGCGTACGGTCCCGCTGGGTGTCGGGATTGACCACGCCGCGCGCGCGAAATTGGCCGGTGTGCAAGCTAGGTGATTGTTCGAATCGGACAACAACCTCACCATACGTTTGCCACCCCTGATCGCGAACATATTCGCGCAGGTGTTCGGCGAACGTGTCGGTGTTGAGATCCGAGTCGTCGGTCGCCTTTTCAAGATCTCCGGTGCTGAGGAGAACAACGTACTCGTTGGGAGCCAGCAGCCGCCCTTGACCAGCTGACCTGACTCCATCGGCCGCCTCGCGACGCAGCGCGGCCTGCACTTCCTGCGGGACAATGCTGCCGCCGAAAACCCGGGCGAAGGCATCGCCGACCACGTCCTCAAGCTTGCGCTCAAAGCGTTGGACAATTCCCATGCCTTCCTCCTTTCGGCGATCGAGCGACAGATCTGAGCGCATGACTCAGCGCGCCGCCACGAGCGGATCTCGAATAGATGGTATCCGTTTGATGATCGCGGAGACCCACTCCTCTATTACGGGACCACATCATCTCGGCGCCAGGATCCCTTCAATGCACGAGGTATCCCAGGATTGGCGTGCGTGGACGGCCTTTCGCTGAGCGTTTACGGTTCGGAGACGGGTCCGCGACCGTGATAAGCTGCCGCGGTCGTTGGGGCGAGTGGCGGAATGGCAGACGCGCTGGCTTCAGGTGCCAGTGTCCTTCGGGACGTGGGGGTTCAAGTCCCCCTTCGCCCACCGAGAGTGGTTCGCGAAACTCAGCGATGAGAGGTCAGGAACTCGAAAAGGGTTCCTGACCTTTCCTTTTGTTAGTCATCGCGTGAGCGGTGCTCCGGTTGCTCCAAGTGCGGGACTTCTGGAGTTATGTCCCGATTCGGCTAATCACAGACGAACTTCTTCACCGCGCTTTCGTAGGGTCGGCATCAGCGGCCACGCAGCCGATCCGCTTTCGGCTAGAGGGCTATCAGATGTCTGCGGGTCGATAGAGCTGTTACGCGGTCGCAGCCGGGGATGTCGATGCAAGCCTCGCCGAAGATAACGGCGTGAACGCGTGAGGCGCCGAGCGAACGCGCCACAGCGGCTTTGAGGGCAATACCCGTCGTTCCTGCGATGTGGCCGGCAACCAGAAGCACGGATTCGCCGTCGAAACGCTGAGAAGAATCGGCAGTACGAACACTGTCGTCGGCGAGGAGCGACGCCCCAATGATGCGCTCTCCGGCGTCGTCAACGGCCAGAAGTGCATCGCCAGTTCGCGTGGAGAGGGCCGCAACCTTGCGTCCTGCGGTTCGCAAGTCGTCTCCGCGCAGCGTGCTGTTCGCGGTCTGAGCGGCGAGGACCCGGTCGAGCATGCCAGTCCGTTTACCCATGTAAGCAAGTATGCCTTCCATAGGGCTTGGGCTGGAAGTAAGTAGACGGCATATTGCTTACATACTTGGGGGGCGTCATGCTTGGAAGGTGGGCGAGGCCGTGACAATCCAGGGTGCAGCGACGCGCCTGGGTGTTACGCGCCAGCGGATCAGCCAGATGCTCGCTGCTGGAGACCTTGACGGCCCGCTCCAACCGGCGGAGGCCCGCGCACCCCGCAATGCTTTGAGGGTCTTCATTGCTTCGCTGGAGTCTTGGGAGGCCAGTCATGCTGGTCGCCGAAATGGACCGCGGCACCCTCGATCCCCCGAGCTCGGGGCCGCGTTGAGAGACGACGCCTACCGGATGAAGCTCGCCCTCGACATCGCACGCGATCAACTCACCCAGCAGCGCCTTCAAAACGAGAAACTGACCCGATTGCTTGCCGACACGATCGCCGCCCTCCAAGCTGAACAGGCGATGTCCCGGGAAGCCGAGCGAATCACTGAGGAGTACGCGGCGATCGCGACGAATCATTTGGCACCGGATGTGCGCGGCGAAGCCTAGGTAGTGGTGCGATTGCGAACCAGACCTGACAACGCCGCCGCGGTGGCGTCGCTGTACTTCCCGCCGAGAATCGTCTCGGCGGCTTGGGCTAGGCCGCCCTTTGAAGAGCCGAATTTGTCGCCGCATTCCTTGCCGCTGCGAATGACCGTGTTGGATACGACCTCGTGTGCCGCTGCCGTGATCGCGCCCTCGGCCAGTAGCCTCAGTCGCGGACCCTCCAGGTTGGACGGACGTTGCGGTCGGTCAGCTCGACGAACAACGACGCCGTTAGGAGCGATGGACCGTGCCCTGCCCCTAACCTTCTTCGACAGTTCGCCCAGCCGAACGGCGAGGTCCTCCTCGGCCTCTTTAACCTCAAACGCATCTTCGACAGTGAGAGCCTGCTCGTCGAACTCATCTTCGGGCCGTGCGTGATCATCGAGAACTACTGCAGCCACCGTTATCTTTTTGCCGCTGACACTCATAGCCAAACCCATGACCCGCATCCCCACATATTGCCTAGGATTTCGGCATGACGGGGGCAATTCGGACAGCCGGGCAGGTCATTGCTGGTCGGTACGAGGTGCGAAAAGCTCTGGGAAGTGGAGCATTTGGTGAAGTGTACGAGGTGTTCGATCACAACCTCAAACAGGTGTGCGCTCTCAAAATCCACAATCGGACGGTGGCAGGGCCCTGGACGGAGGCGCAGATCCTCAGGCAACTCGACGGCGAATTCATCCTCAAAGTTTTGAACGCAGATCTTGCTGCAGGCGCCCCGTACGTAGTGACACACCTAGCCACCAACGGCACCGTCACTGACAAGATTGAGCCCGACGTCGGAATGCCTATCACCTCGGCCGTCCGGTGGGCGCGGCAAGCGTGTCAGGGCGTCGCCCGGATCCACGATCAGAAGCTTCTGCACCGCGACATCAAACCGGACAATCTTTTCATCGACCACCGTCAGGACGTTCTCGTCGGAGATCTCGGGCTCGCCCAACTCCAAGATCAAAACGGACTAGCCGACGCCGCCGGAAGCATCCCGACCATGGCACCGGAAATCGCGCAAATCGGGGTACCGGGGCAAAACCCAACGACGGTACGCGTCTACGGCGCCGCGGCCGATGTGTATAGCATCGGTGCGACATTGTTCTGGATGCTCGCCGGCGCTCAGCCTGTGCCGGGAGCTTCGTCATACGCTGACGTATGGTCGGCACCTCAACCCGACATCTGGGACGCGGCCCCACATGTACCGCAGGGTCTACGGGACATCGTGAACAAGTCCATCGCGCGGGAGCCCTTCAATCGCTACGCCTCCGCCGCCGGGTTCGACTCCGCACTCGGCGGATGGTCACCACCACCACGCATTTGGACCCGCGTGACGCCGCACTCCGGCCACCGACAATGCTTCAGCGGCACTAAAGGCGCTTCGCTTCTTGAGGTTTGCGCAATCCCAACAGGTGTGCGAAGTCAGCTGCAGATCGTCGCACGGCACCCAGCGTCTCAACGAGCCGTCGTAAAGGCTCATCGCACGGTTTCAAGAGCGGGCCTCGCTGCTGGATTGCGCAGTACGTTCCGCGCCTGCAACTGACAATTCACGCTAGTTGGGGACAGTCTTCCTTTCAACCCGTGATTTGAAGTCCCCACGGGTACAGCGTAATTCGGCGTGTTAGTACACCTTGCTCGGAGTTATCCGGTAACGAGGCCACTCCTCCGGCGGATCACGCCAGGGCTCACGAACAGTCCGTCGCCGTTCTGGGCGTGGCGCCATGTCCGAAGCATCGCAACAAGAAGCGGCATCCGCTGGCCTTCTGACTACTTTATAAAGACAGCATGACGTCGGCCTCGAAGACGCCCTCCTCCGCAAGATCGACGCCGCAGAAAAGCACGGCCGCTACCTCATCAACCTGCTTGACTGAGCGTCGCCAATGCCCTCGTTCAACGAGGCTAAAGCCGCCCGCGTGCCAGGTCGACCACCTGCTGCGACCACGGCATGTAGGAGGGGACATGGGGGCCCGGCCCATCATCCGGGGAATTGGTGATAGCACGCAGGCCGGGTTTACCTCCGAACAAATCGTCGAACTCCACCACTGCCTGATACGCCGTCGACATGCTGTCCAACAGCAGGGTCTCAATGGTTGTGTTCACCGCAGCCAACGACTCAGTTATTTCGTCAGCCAAGTCGAGGAGATCGGGATTTTCGCTGAGCCCCACGATCTCCGCTTTTACCGCCCGCTTCATCTCAGATTGAGCAATGAAGGACCGATCAATCGTCACGCGAAACCTGGACTGTATGTGACCGCTAACCAAGATCTGCTTGACCGCCGCAGTGACGGCCTCCATCGATTCATGCACCATCACGTTGCGCAGTCGGCAAAGGAAGCGATAGCCGGCGTATCCGTCGTATAGTCCGTGAAATTGGTCTGCGACCTGGTTGTATTCTGCGCTGCCTGGCCCATAAGCGTTCTCGATTCGCCGAAGCATTTGATCTTGGTGATAGGCGACCGACGAACACAGCGACAGTGCAGTGGCGCGCAGGCTGGTCAGCCAAGTAGTGAACGTGTCAGGCGCGGAATTGGGCTGAATCAGGCCAGCGTCCGAGGCCTGGTTTGCAGCCAGGACGGTTGACCGCAGCAAGCTCTTCGACGAAGTGAAATATGTATAGACAGAGCCGAACAAAAGCCCGGATATTTGTTTGTATGCGTGTTTATAGTGCGTGTAATCGTCAATTGACAAAGTGCATATCTGTTCGAAATTCGCCACTTGCCCCAGGGCATCAGTAGTGATCAACAGGGCCCCGTGAGGTTCTATTGGCAGGTCGCCTGGAATCGTCATGCCTCTAGATCTACCCGAGAGTGGGCATGAAAAAGCCTCGCGCGTCGAATTGATGTTCGACGACTGCGCGGCGAAAGCCAGCGTGTGTGCGCGGGGAAGCCACTGACGGGGCCGTCCGGCACGCGGGTGGTTACGGCGGGGAATGCCAGTCGTTCAGCTCATCGGAGTCGTTTGGTCCGATGAGCCCGTTGATGGTTTCGCGGTACCGGCGGGCGATTTTCCCGTGTGTTTCGCGAGCGGATGCAAGGGACGCTTGCGCTTCGTTCTGCTTCTGGACGACGGATTCGTAGTTGGCGATGACGGCTTCGTAGTCCTGTCCGATATCTGACAGTTGAAGAATCGCGCTTCGAGCCGCCACTGCTTTGCGCTGCCAGGATGGGTCCGCCGAGCGAAAGGCGTCCTCAGTCCTGTTCTCGCGGAGCCGTTTTTCTAAGCGTTCTATCCTGTGACGCAGGTCTGCCAGCTGGGCTGTCAGGTCGTCGGAGTCTTGTCCAGTAGCTCGGGGCCGCTTGCCTTTTGGTGGCCGATCCCGGAATTTCATGATGTCTTCGCAGGCGATCCGGATCGGGGCGCG
Source organism: Mycobacterium sp. (assembly GCA_050701835.1). Taxonomy (GTDB): domain Bacteria; phylum Actinomycetota; class Actinomycetes; order Mycobacteriales; family Mycobacteriaceae; genus Mycobacterium. The sequence goes on from JBOGDC010000029.1 coordinate 34,767, forward strand.
CTGACAAGGGATGATCTCCCCGTCGGCGATTAGTTTGTAGACGTGTCCGGTGGTGTAACCGAGCAGCTTCGCTGCCTCACTGACCGAAACCCCACGCATCCAGGCAGTATATGAAAATAATACATTTTCTGACAGACATGCCGATGAACGGGCCGGCCAGTACTTACTCTGTCATTTATTGTCATATACATGACAGAACAGGGGCGGAGACAAGCGATCACCGTGCCTTGGCAAGCAATCCGTGAGGCCACCGGCGCAGACGGCGACCCTGTTCAGTTCCAGTTCCGAGGCCGCGCAGTACGCGGGCTGGCTTCAATCACCGCTTGTGCGGCCGCGCGCCAGAACGGCCCTTACCCCCGCCCGATCACTGACCTGGTCAATCTGGAACTAGTACTGCTCACCGACTCACACCCGAGTGTCGCGGGATCTCCTGCCGAGTTGTCGGTCGCAGTGGAGGCGTTCCGCACTGCGTCGATAGCGATTCACCACGCATCGCGCTGGGCGTCGTACTGCACTCGGGTCGCGGTCGTTGCACCTGGATCGTTGCGATCCCGCGATGCGTTAGAAGCTCAGTGCCGCGGTATCTGGGTGCTCGATTCAGAAGGCCAAGTGCTGGTAAACGGCCACGTAGGTCGCTGGCCTGACTCCCGGTCGGGAATCTTGCATCGGCTGCTGGCCGAATACCTGTGGGCGCAGCTAGCTCCGCGCAGCGGCGACGGGATCTTGAGGCGATCCCCAGTTCCGCAGGGATCTAGGTATGCGTAGCGTGCCCGTAAGTTCGTTGTGACGCTCGATAGCCAGATCACACCATTCACGCCAGACTCGCGGCCGGTCGTCGGCTGGGGCGCCTGCTAATTCCCTGTGTCGTTCCAGCAATCCGGCGTAATTATGTTGGTGTACCTCAAGTTTGGGTACCGTAACCAGCCGTTCCACCGACAACCCATTGCACAGGTAGCATGCGCATTCCCATTGTGGAGCACCACGGTCGATCATCGCGGCGTCATAGAGTCCGTCGACGTAATGAAGCGCCATTCCGGTAGGCCATAGGGCTGCTTCCGGCCGGTCGATCTTGGGTCCCCCGCCAGACCTAACGGGATACAAATGCCGCAGGCTCGATCTGCAGCCGTAGCCTGCGGCAACCGCGCCGTTGGCCAGCAACCCCAGAGCGCTGATATCCGAGCACAAAGCGATGACCGGAGGGCCGGAGTCCAGGAACTCTAGGACACCGTCCAGAATCCGCCGGCTGCTGAAGGGATCACCGGCGTGCTCGATGACCAGCGCGATGGGCTGGGTGAACCCCCGAGTGCAATCGATCAATCGGCGAAGGTCCGCGCCTTGCAGCCAGGAGTTCGCGAGCGCGAGCACAGCGGCGGCGTCGGAGATGCGCGCGGTGCGATCTAAAACGCTACCTAGCCCACCGATATCACCGCTGGCGACATAGCCCGAGTCGGTCAACACACAGTTGACTTGCGCCTCGCGCTGCTGGTTGAGCCAATTCGGGTCGAACTGAGCATCAGCAGTGGCGCGCGCGGCTCCCCGATACCGTTGCCGATCCATCAGTAACGCGCCTTTGTACCCCCGGCGCCGAAGATCCCGCGCTGTCAAGGCCCCCGTGCCGCCCGAGAGGATCATTCCCGCGGCCCCCGTCGCGGCGAGATCCACAAACTCACCAGCCTCGCCAGGGCCGACCTGAACGAGCAACCGGCCCAGAAGCGTCGACGCAGGTGAACGAGCGTCGACGATGCGCGTTCGCACCACCGCCTACCTCCAGTTTTGTCTAAATCACATCTATGTGACTATATTCCGCGCCATTTACGCGCCATTTAAATGCTGGGTCCTACGGCGTGTATCGCTCGATCGTTCAGAATCGATTCCACAAAATCCCAGCTAAGTGCTGTGGTGCCGCCTTATTTTCGCGACATTTATCTATGCTGGGGTGGTGCCCACCGCCAGCGACCGCCCGCTTCGGGGCAGGGCTGTCGCAGCGACCACTGCGGCCGTCGAATCAACGACAGCGCGTTGCGAAAGACCCAAGTGCCGCAAAGAGTTTAGAAAAACGCTGGGCAAAGGACGCCCCCGTTCATACTGCACGGAAGACTGCCGGCGGATGGCCGATGTGGAGATCCGGCAGCTCCGAAGCCAACTCGATCACTTCCAGAATCTGGTTCGATCGGTAGAACTCGATCTTGCTGCATACGGTGTCGGCGACACCGCCGACGAACTCCGCTCAGCCCTCAACCGGGCCGAGGGTGTGCTCAACGTGCTAGCCGAGAACACACCGCTGAGCCGCGAGCTTCGGCGCTTATTCGATGTCGTCAAAAAGACAGCTCGCCATGAGAGGCATCCGGAATCGGCGGCGGTCTGACCTGCGGCCCACTAGATTCGGTCGTGAGCCAGAGCATCTCAGGGCCGACCGCCATTCCGGCGGTTTCAGGCGTGATGCTGCTCCCACTCGCTGGGGTTCTCGCTCCAGCTAGAGGAACCGCCGCAATGGGGCCATCACGGCCGTTGCCGCGCACCACCGCACCTGTGAGCGGCCTAATGTATCCCCGAGCAGGCCAGAGTGAATTCGCGGTCAAGGTCTTCCGCCGATTCGACATCGGTGCCGGCCGTTTCGAGGATGCGTTTGACGGATTCCATGAGCTGAGAGTTGTGCTTCTTGACGAGGTCGCTTAGCTCTCCGCAGGTGCTGGTGGCCTTGAGCCCGCGTTTTAGGTATTCCTGCCTGAAGCATTCGGACATGCTGGGTGGGTCGCCTTCCCTGCGTAGGACGATGATCGCGTTTGTTCGGCCGTCGGAATTGACTGTCCGAAACCACAGTGAGACGCGGTCTTCGTCTGCAAGTTGGTTCTCGACCCACGCCAGGGTGTCGTCGGCATCGACGATGATCATCAGAGCATCTCCGTCGACGTAGCTTTTGTGGGGAGGTGCCACAGTTTTTGCTCGCCAGCCGTACGTAGTCACCACGAGGTTTTCGGCAATTTCGTAGCGTTTGAACCCGTCGTCGTGTGCGCTCTGTTGCCACCGGACCCGGTACACGGGATGTGCCGGGGAGGGGCCGGCCACCCGTCGCTGGATGTGGTTGTAGCGATGGGTGAAGTCGGCACCGAGCTGTTCGTCGATCGCGACTACCTCGGCGGTCGTGGGAATATTCTTGCAGCGGAATCGGAACCAATCGACCTGCGGCGAGGTCAGATCGAACATCGCGTTTTGGGTTGGGCCCTCGTACTCCGAGACTGTGTGAATCGACGTCGCAGGGTCGACGGAGAAGTCTTCCGGTGACCGCGGCGGCTTGCGGTGCGGCGGCTCAGGAATCACTCGTTGCTCGGGGTGGAAGTGGTCGTGAGTCGCCCGGACAGCGCTCGCCGCCGCGTGTACCTCGACCGAGAGCGGTTGGGCTAACTCAACGATCAAAGGTCAGGAACTCGAAAGGGTTCCTGACCTTTGTGTTTGTACCAGCATCGACATACTCTCAGGACCTTCGTGAATTTGGCGCGAGGACAAGGGCTATCCGGCGGTCACCGCGGGCTCAGACGGCCCGAGGGTGAGAATCGGTTCAGGGGGACCGGCTGAGCCAATGCGCTCACCAGTTCTTCCGCAGCGGACCGGCCTCAATCTGCGTCGCTCTTAGCGGGGCACCTCAACGATCTTGCGCAACGTCAGCGACACGTTCAAGCAGGGCTTTCAGCCGTGCAGTGTCGGATGTGCCCAACCGATCTGTGAGTTTTTTTTCGACCTCGGTGACGGTGGCGTCGGCATGGCGCAAGGCCTCCCGGCCTGCGTCAGTGAGGTGCAACTCCTGCACGTGACGATGCCTCGGATGCGGTCGCCGCTCCAGCTGTCCGCGGCCTTCCAGGCGATCGGCCAAGCTGGCGACCGCCTGCGGAGTGACATTAAGTCGGCGGGCCAACTCCGCACCCGTCAGCCCGGGATCGGCATGAACGGAGATCAGCAACGAGTAATGCGCCACTGGCATGCCGAGAGGTCGGAGCTGTCGCTCCTTGTAACTTTGCACGGCGCCTTCAGCTCGCCGCAACGCCCATGTCAACCGGTCGAGCGCGCCGCCATCGATGATTTCGTCGTTGCTGCTCACCCGATGAGAGTACGACACCGAATGACTATCAGGCACTTGTCAGTATTCACCCATTTGCCAGTCACGGATTTCGCCAACGCCACAAACTATCAAACGTTTGATACTATGAATATGATTGACAGCCACAAACAAGAGGAGATGTTGAGGTGGAACTTTCAGGTCGGACTTGGCTGATTACCGGCGGATCGGCGGGTATTGGCCTCGCGTTAGCCAAGGCAGTTGCTGAGCTGGGGAATCGTGTAATCATCTGCGGGCGTAATCAAGAGAATCTGGATCGAGTGCGTCAAGAGAATCCCAGCTTGATCACTTGGCAGTGCGATGTTGGTGAGGCCACCAGCAGGGCCGCAATGATCAGCTGGCTGACGCAGGAACACCCGGACCTGAGCGTGCTGGTCAACAACGCCGGCCTGCAGATCCCGCGTGACTTTGTTGGCGATAACGCGGCAGCCGGTATCGATAGCGAGATCGCTGTGAACCTTTCTGCGCCAATACATCTAATCCTGGGACTGCTGCCACAGCTGCGTCGCCAGCCTCAGGCGTCGATCATCAATGTGACCTCGGGTCTGGCGTACTCGCCAATGGCAGTTTTTCCTGTCTATTGTGCGACCAAGTCAGCACTGCACTCGTTCACGATGAGCCTGCGCCACCAGCTTCGGGACACTCACATTGAGATCATCGAAATGGCACCGCCAATCGTTGCGACCGGCCTCCGATCCCAAGAAACCGCCAACCACAATCCAGCCGCCAGCACTGCGATCACTCCGGAACAATTCGTTCGGGAAGCGTTGCCGCAATTGGCAGCAGGGCGCCCAGAGGTTCTGGTAGGACAGTCAATTGCCACGCGAAGCCAAGGCGAAGCGCTCTTCGAGCGGATGAACAGCCAGGGGCCGCAATGAAAGTGCTGATGGTCGGTGCCACTGGCGAGCACGGCAGCCTAGTGCTGGCAGCGCTGCTCCGACAGGGCGTAACGGTGCGCGCGTTAGTACGTGATCAACACGGGGCGCAACGGGCTCGTCGCCATGGTGCGCAGGAGGCCGTGGTCGGTGACCTCAGAGACGAGGCAAGCTTGCGTGAGGCTGCTTCGGGAGTGGACGGCGTTTTCCATCTTGGGCCCGCCTTCGCTCCCGACGAGGCTCAGATGGGCGTCTCTATGGTCCGTGCTGCCGCTCATAATGGTGTCGGAAAGTTCGTATTTTCTGGTGTGATTCACCCCGCGATCACGGTCATGAGCCATCACGCGGTCAAACTCCCAGTGCAGGAAGCGCTGTACGAATCGGGAATGGAATTCACGATCCTGCAGCCCGGAATGTTTATGCAGAATCTCGAACTGTCGTTCGGTGAGCTACTCCCCGAAGGCCGGATCACCTTGCCGTATGCCGTGACATCGAAGATGTGCTGGGTGGATTACCGCGACGTGGCTGAGGTGGCTGCGATTGCCATGACAAGCGACGAGCTCGCATATGGGACCTTTGAACTTTGCGCACCAGGGCGTTTCGACGGCGTAGAGCTGGCCCAGCTGTGCGGCGCAGTCCTCAACCGCCACCTCACAGTGGAACAGATTCCGCGGGAGCTGTTCGTCCGGTACCTCGCAGATGGCGTGGCACACGAGACGGTGCTGCGGATGCTTAATTATTACGACGAATATGGATTCATCGGAGGTAACGCCCTGATTCTTCGGGCGATCCTCAAACGCGAACCGCGATCGCTGACCGACTACATCCACGACTATCTTGCGGCCCACAACTGAGCAGCGAGGACTTGCCCAAATTTTGAGTGAGCTTTCCGGAATTTCGGGGTTCAGCCAGTCGGGTGGCCGGTGGCCGGTCGATGCACCACCGATTTCTTGGCACAGTCTCTAGTGCCCGGCTACGAGCGACAAGTAGCCTTACTCCGACTCGCCGCGACGGGCGAGCTTCGCTACAGAGGCACCTTCGCATGAAGTGCGTATTCATTGGTACGGGCAAAGGGGGATGAGCAGTGCCCGATACGTTCTCGGACGACGATCCAGATCCGCAGGCCGGCCGCGGCAACATCAGATGGCAGGAGCCCGGGGTCACGGAGCCCCGGCCGCCCACGGTTGCCGAGGCGCGAGCCCGGGACAAAGCACAGCGAGCGCGAGAACTGGAACGGCGACTTGCCGAGGTTCAGGCCCGTAAGGCCGACGATCGGCGCAGGGTTCGGGGGAAGGTGCTGATGGGATCGGCCGCCGTGGTCGGCGTCGCGGCGCTCGTGGCCGTGGGGTACGCGGTGCTTGACCGTGACGAGGTGCAGGCGACTTGTGTCAAAGACGGGTCCAATGCCGTCGCGCCCGACGAGTACTGCGCGCAGGGCACGTCATCCTCAGGCGGCATGTTTATCTATGCCGGATCGTCCTACCGCTATTACTACGGTGGAACCAATCACGGTGTTGGCAGTATCGCGTCGGGTGGAAGCCTGCAATTGCCAAAGGGATCCACTGCACGGACTGGATCGGGAACGTCGATCACGAAATCCCGCGGTTCAGATGGCAGGTCGGGATCTTCGTCGGTTTCGCGGGGCGGCTTCGGATCGAGCAGCTCGGGAAGTTCGGGCAGCTGATGCGCCGACAGCTGAGCCGCCCGCGCCCGGGGTGGGAGGAGACGGTCGCCTCGCAAGGGATGTGTTTCGGAACATCGGCGCGATTGGCCGACGGTAGCGACCGACCGTATTGGGACGAGTCGGTCCATTATGTGTTCGACATGGATGAAGTGCTCTCTGTGGAAGCGACCGTTGAGGTGTTGCACTCCATGTGCCTGGACGCCGTGGAGCAGGTAGTCCTTACCGGCCGCTATCACGATTTCGGGCTGCCAGAATGGTCCTGGCCACACCTCGAAAAGTCCTGGCGTAGAAGAGATCCGCATCTTTACGGACGATTCGATCTGCGATACGACGGCCAGCGGCCGCCGGTACTGCTCGAGTACAACGCGGACACTCCAACTTCTCTGCTGGAAGCCTCCATACTGCAGTGGCACTGGAAGACGGAGGTTTTCCCAGCCGACGATCAGTGGAATTCGTTGCACGAGAAGCTCGTCGCGCGATGGAAGGAAATCGGCGGGCAGCTCCCCGGCTCTGAAACTCATTTCACGTGGTCAGCAGCGGACCACAGTGGCGAAGACAATGTGACGCTCGCCTACCTGCAGGAATGTGCTGCCGAGGCGGGCCTGAACACGGTGGGCCTACCCATCGAGGAGATTGGCTGGGACCACGATCTGAACCGCCTGGTGGACCTCGAGGAGTCTCCCATCGAGTCGATCTTCAAACTGTATCCGTGGGAGTGGATGCTCGACGACGACTTCGGCCGCCATGCGTTGGACGTACTGCCCGAGACGCTCTGGATCGAACCGCTGTGGAAGGCGTTGTTGAGCAACAAGGCAATTCTGGCGGTGCTGTGGGAGATGTACCCGGGTCACCCGAACCTCCTTCCGACCTACGTCGACGACCCCCATGAACTGACGGAATATGTGCGCAAGCCGAAACTCGGTCGTGAAGGTGCCAACATCTCTGTGGTGGGTGCTGGATACGAGATGGCGACAGGCGGTGTGTACGGCGAAGAGGGGTACGTCTACCAGCTGTTGGACCCGCTGCCCCAGTTCGATGGCATGAGGCCGGTCCTTGGTGCGTGGATCGTCGGTGACGAATCTGCCGGTCTGGGGATCCGGGAAACCGCTGGGCTCGTCACCGACGATGGTGCCGCATTCGTTCCCCATCGAATTCCACTGGCGTAGAAGCAGTTCTAGAGAAACGGAAATGACCTCAATGAATGCAACGAGCTACTGGTCGATCGTCGCTCACGGCGCGGCGTCCATTTGGTTGTATGCCGCGCTCGGATTCGTCATGATGGTCGGCGGCTTCTATGTGCTGGACTGGACGACTCCGGGACCATTGCGGCAGATGGTGCGCGCGGGCCTGCCCAACGCAGCGGGAGTCACCGCCGCCGGGCTCCTGTCACAAGCCTTCGTGATCGTGCTCGCCATCTACACCGCTTCGGGGAACATCACCGAGGGGCTGGTGCGGACCCTGGTGTTCGGCGTGATCGGCATCCTGGCCCAGACCGTCTGCATCAGGGTGATCGAGTGGGTGGTTGGAATCGACGTCGGTGACCTGTTGGCCTTCGAGAAGTTCGTACCCGGAACCCTTGTGATTGCTTCGGCATACCTGGGAGTCGGCCTCATTATCGCCGCGGCCATTCTCTAGCCACGCTCGTCGTGCCGGGGTACGCGGTTAGTACCAGCGCAATCCCCGGTAGCGGTGCACCCCGAGCGCGAGCAGAGTGCCCAGTATCCACACCAGGACACCCAGGCTGAGTTCCAGGAGAGAACGCTCGGCCAGGGGGAGTGAATGAAATACGTTGCGGCCGAATATCGCCCGGGGAATGCCGCCTAACGGCGCCACCAGGTAGTACACCCCATAGGGCACGGCGAGGTATACGAGCCACCGGCAGGTCGCCGCTAGGTCCCGCCGCTGCTGCCAACGCTGGCGCAGGGGGCGGGCGACCATCGGGAGCAGAACAGAGAGAAGATTCCCGAGCCCGAGCCAGCTGACAATGTGCACGGCCACATCCGGCACCGTCACCGCGGTGGCGCTGGCCTGCTGACGGCCGATGGTCAGCGCGGCGGTCAATATGAGTGTGGGTAGTCCGGCGACGAGGAAGAGTGCGGTGTTCTTCACCACGAGCACCTGCATGAGGGATCGGTGCCCCTGCAGGGCGTGGTGCACGCGCTCGGAGTCAAGACCGAGCATGTTGGTCACCGACACGTCAGCGAAGATGAACATGGCGAAGTACACGCCGACGAGCAGTGCCCAGTCGCGCCTATGCCCGTGCTCGGCGATGGGCTGCCAGATCACCAGATACGCAATGGACAAGCCAAAGTTCACGGCCAGGCCTTCGAGCCAGCGCCGAGGCGGACGGAATGTATTGGCGATATCGTCCCGCAGGCGGGTGAGCGCACCGGAAGGCGGCGACGTTCGCGAGCCGATCATCGGCCAAGCATCGCGGCCTTTCCTGGCAGGGCGCTGTGTGCCCCGTTCTAGCGGGCGGCCTCGATGGCCTTGTAGATGCGCTGCTCGCTCACGGCCCGGCCGGTGCCGAGCTGCTGCGCCCACAGGCTGACCCGCAGCTCCTCAATGAACCAGCCGATATCCCGGATCGCGGGATCGTCTTCGCGGCCCGGCGCAATGTCGCTCAGCAGGTCGTCGTAGGCGTCTTCGACGGCGTGCACCCGGTGCATCCGTTCGCGATCTGCCTCGATGCCCTGGGGCAACCGGTCGAGGCGCTTACCGACCGCGCTCACATATCGGGCCAGGTCGCCGAGCCTGGCGGCGCCGGCGACGGCGACGAAACCAGTCGGCAACAGCCTGTCGAGTTGTGCGCGGATATCGGTCAGGGCGTCGGCCTGCGCGGTGGGAGGCTTGTCGGGCAGCGCCACCTGCACCTCACTCCAGGCTGTGACGACCTTGGTGGCCCGGTTGACCACATCGAGGGTCATCGAGGCGAGACCCTCGGCCACGTGGTCGCGCAGGGCCGTGAATTCCGAGCGCGTCCACACCGGCTCGGCCGCCAGTGCGTCGACGGCGGCATCGGCGCAGTCGTCCAGCAGCGCTGCCAGCGATCCGTCCGGATTGGACGTCAGTAGCAGCCGTGATCGCGGATCAAGGCCACGCTCAACAGCTTTCATGGGTGAGGCGATGGAGAGTCGCAGCAGTCGACGGGTTCCCACCCGCATGGTTGCCCGCTGCTCGGTCTCGGTGGCGAACACGTGCACGTCGACTGCCGTCCCGGTGTACGTCAACGCCGGAAATCCCCGCACCGTGTGCCCGCCGCTGACATGCTCGACGGCTCGGGGCAATTCGGCGAGATCCTCGGGCCAGTTCCGCAGGCCCGTGCGTTCCCACTCCCCCGCCACCGCTGCGGCGACGGCCTCACGGGCGGGGGCGGCGAGCCGGGTTTGTAGCGCGCCGAGGTCCTTATCGCGGGCGACCTCGGCGCCATTGGGGGATTCGACGATGAAGGTGACCCGCAGGTGCGCGGGAATCTTGTCCAGGTCGAATGCATCGGTGGGGACGCGAATACCGCTGAGCCGGTGCAGTTCACGGCTCAGCGCATGCACCAGTGGTTCGGATCCGGGCTCCAACGTGTCCAGCACGACACGAGCAGTATCAGGTGCGGGAACGAAGTTGCGGCGCAAATCCTTGGGTAGGGACCGGATCAACGCGGTGATCAATTCCTCGCGCGAGGCCGGTACATGCCAGGCGAATTCGTCGCCGCCGAGGCGCGCGAGTACCTCCACCGGTATGTGCACGGACACGCCGTCATCGGTGGCACCGGGCTCAAATCGATAGCTCACCGGGAGCGTCAGATCGCCCGATCGCCAAGTGTCGGGCATGTCGGCGTCGGTGTCCGTGGTGCGTAGCAGGTCAGCGCGGGTGAACGTCAGTAGATCGGGCGTACTGTGCCGCTGCTTGCGCCACCATGCATCAAAGTGTCTCGCAGACACCACATCCGCCGGAATGCGCGCCGCGTAGAGGGCGTAGATCTCCTCGTCGCCGACTAATAGATCGCGCCGCCGCGCCCTGTCCTCCAATTCGGACAGTTCCTGCAACAGCTCAGCGTTATCGCGCAGGAAGTGATGCTTGGACTGCCAGTCGCCCTCCACCAGGGCATGTCGGATGAACAACTCGTGGGCGAGCTCCGGGTCGATCTGCGCGTAGTTCACCCGACGGCGCGGTACCAGCGGCAGCCCGTAGAGCGTCACCCGTTCGAACGCCATGACGGCGCCGCGTTCGGCCTCCCAGTGTGGCTCGCTATGAGTGCGCTGCACCAGATCCGCGGCGAGCTTCTCCACGGATTGCGGATCGACACGCGCCGCGATCCGGCCGTAGAGGCGGCTGGTCTCCACCAGGTCGGCGACGACCACCCAGCGTGGCGGCTTTTTGGTGAGCACCGAACCCGGAGCGAGTACGAACTTGGTGCTGCGTGCGCCGGAATAGTCGCGGGTGTCCCCCTCGCGCAGGCCGATATGGGACAGCAGCCCGGCGATCAACGCGGCGTGCACGCTCGTGGGATCGGCGACGTCACCGGATTCGCGGACGCCCAGGTCGCGTGCGATGCTACGCAGTTGGCCCACCAGGTCCTGCCATTCTCGGATGCGTAGGTAGTGCAAGAACTCGTCTCGACACATCCGCCGAAAAGCGCTGCCCGAGAGCTCGCTTCGTTGTTCCTGCAGATACCGCCAGAGGTTCAGGTAGGCGGTGAAGTCCGAATGCTCGTCGGCGAACCGGGCATGCTTTTGGCGCGCCGCGTCCTCGCGGTCAGCCGGGCGCTCCCGCGGATCGGGGATCGACAACGCGGCTGCGAGCACCAGGATTTCGCCCACGCAGCCCTCGGTATCGGCCTGCAGGATCATCCGGCCGATCCGCGGGTCCAGCGGTAGCCGCGCCAGCCGGCGCCCCAATTCGGTGATGGCGCCGTCCGCGCCGAACGCGCCCAGTTCTTGGAGCAGCTGCACGCCGTCGCGGATGCTGCGTTTGTCGGGCGGGTCGATAAAAGGAAAAGCTCCGGGACCCTCCAGATCCCCCAGCTGCAGTGCCGCCATCTGCAGGATGACGGCCGCGAGGTTGGTGCGCAGGATCTCCGGATCGGTGTAGCGGGGCCGGGCCTCGAAGTCCTGCTCGGAGTACAGACGGATGCAGACGCCGGGGGCGGTGCGCCCCGAGCGACCGGATCGCTGTGCGGCCGACGCCTGGGAGATGGGCTCGATGGGCAGGCGCTGCACCTTGGTGCGCCGGCTGTAGCGGGAAATGCGTGCGGTACCGGGGTCAACGACGTACCGGATGCCCGGAACGGTCAGCGAGGTTTCGGCGACATTGGTGGACAGCACCACACGCCGGCCGGTATGCGGCTGAAAGACCTTGTGCTGCTCGGCCGTTGGCAGGCGCGCGTACAGCGGAAGTATCTCTGTGTTCGGAAAAGCGCCGCGTAGCGTTTCGGTGGTATCGCGGATCTCGCGTTCACCGGACAGGAACACCAGGACATCCCCGGGTGGCTCACTCTCCAGCTCGCGGACCGCATCGGCGATGGCCTCGGTCGGGTCGCGCATCTCGGTGCGGACGATCTCGTGATCGGGATCGTCCGGATCGTCGTTGGCGGCTCCGCGCACCGGGACTTCCAAGGGCCGGTATCGGATCTCGACCGGATAGGTCCGTCCGGATACCTCCACGATGGGCGCATCGCGGAAATGCGCTGAGAACCGTTGCGGCTCAATAGTTGCCGAGGTGACGATGACCTTTAGGTCGGGTCGCTGCGGCAGCAGCTCGCGCAGGTAGCCGAGCAGGAAGTCGATGTTGAGACTGCGTTCATGTGCCTCATCGAGGATGAGGGTGTCGTAGCGCAGCAGCTTCCGGTCGCGCTGGATCTCTGCGAGCAGGATGCCGTCGGTCATGAGCTTGATCAGGGTGCGGTCGCTGGCTTGATCGGTGAATCTGACGGTGTAGCCCACGGTTTCGCCGAGTGGAGTGCCCAGCTCCTCGGCGATGCGTTCGGCGACCGTGCGTGCTGCCAGTCGTCGCGGCTGGGTGTGGCCGATGGTGCCGCGAATCCCGCGCCCCAGCTCCAGACAGATCTTGGGGAGCTGGGTGGTCTTCCCCGAGCCGGTCTCGCCGGCGACGACGATCACCTGGTGCTTGCTGATTGCCCGGGCGAGTTCCGCGCGATGCGCACTGACGGGGAGGTTCGGATAGGTGATCGTGGGGACCGCCGCGGTCCGGGTGACCACTAGTGCCTCGGCGGCGGTGATCTGCGCGGCGAGTTTCTCGGCGGCCTCCGGGCTGCGCAGGCTTTGGATACGGCGCCCGAGCCGGGACGCGTCACGAATCGTCAGACCGTCGAGGCGCGCACGCAGCTCAGCACGGGACAACCCCGACAACTCGGACACTCACGCAAGGATAGGCGGCGACGCGCCAGGCCCTAGTGATCGCCTCTAGATTCTGTCGGTGAAGCTGCCGTGGAATCCAGGAAAGTGGTGGCCGGGAAGGACCGCGATGGCCAAGGCGGGATCTTCGATGGCGGCGGCGTCCAGGATGTGTAGCTCTGTCCGGTGTTCGCCGCTGTTATAGGCGACGGCGAGTATCCATCCCTCGTCCTCACCGGCCGCGTAGTTCTTCGGGACGAAAATGGGTTCACCAGCGACCAGGCCGGACGCGAACGTGTGGCTGCGTTGGGTATCGGTGGCGCGGTCGAGTTTCACGATTGCGTTCTGGTCGGGCTGCGGCTGGGCCGACAGATACGTGTAGCGATGCGCGCGGCCGGTTCGTCGCTCGTCGTGGGTCGGGAACTCGGCAGGGGCCATGGGGTAGTCCGTCACCTCAACCGTTCCACCCCGTGTCACGCGAAGCCGTGCCGGCCAGCCCAGCGTCGGCGTCTCGGTACGGAATTGTTTGAGACCGGAAGCGAGGAAATCAAAGTCCTTGTGCCGCAGTATGTCCAGCACCACATCGCCGCGGTCTTCGTAGGCATTGTCAACGTGTATGTACACGAGCGGATCGCATTCGACTACTCGGTGGGGACTCCCGTCCCGGGGCACCAGCACGATCTTCATCCCTTGTTCGGGGCGGTAGGCGGCGGTGTCCCCCAGCGATCCGAGCCCGAGAGCCGCCCGCCCGGCTTGCACAGGGTTCACCGTGATCGGTGCCAGGGCGAAGACCAGGTATGTCGGGGTAATGGCGAAGTCATGCTGGATGTAGATGTGATCGGTAGGGATCTTGGCGATCTGGCTCAGTTTTCCGTTGGGGTCAACCCGGAAACACCGTAGACAAGCGACGGTGGGGCCCGATAGTGAAGGGGATACGTCCAGCCCGAAGTTGAACAGCTCGCCGGTGGCGGGATCGATACGTGGATGTGGTGAGAATCTGGAAAAGCGCGGCAGCCGTCCGTCGAACGTGCAAGGCCCGACGGTGGTCAGATCGTCTAGATCGATCTCCCAAGGACTACCGGCGTCACTGAGTGCGAGTAGGCGGTCGGCATGGACGACGGCGTGCGTGTTCGCGGTATCGGCAGGCGGTCGGCCAACGTTGTCCCACAAGTGCTTTCCCTGGGTATAGATGCCGCGGATGTGCGCACCGCGCCCGCGCTCCTCCTTGCGTCGCTTGGGTGTATCGACGAAGCGAGAACGGAAACGCACCTCGCCGTCGGCGATGGTGAATTTCACGACCAGCCCGTCGCCGTCGAACGGGTGGGCCGCGCGGAACCCGCCGTGGTCCCAGTCGGCGGGGCCATTGCGATAGAGGGTGCCGCGGAGCTCCGGCGGCACCGATCCGGTCACCGGTAACACGGTCTCGTGAGGGTGTTCCTGTGCGGGCCGGTACATCTCGAGAACGTCGGCCAGGTAGCTGTCGGCAAGGGTCATGGTGGGCTCCTCGGGCTGAGAAACGGAGACGCGATGACATCTGCACACAACTGTTCGCAGATATCAATACGATTGTTGTACCCCAGCGGAATAGAAGTCAATAGCCACTTCGGCTCGATGTGGGCAGAACCCGGAGGTGGTGTCGGGGGCGGCCGGTGTTCGGCCTGCTGGAAACGCGCCGCCAACGCGGCCCACGAGGGCCTGGCACGCGGCCTCGCCTGCGAATTGGCACCCAATCCGGGTTCAACGCCGTTCCCCGGCACGGTGGATGGACACCTGTGGGATCAGCGCGCGCCCGAGGTGCGTCGGCAGGCCTTCGAGCACATCGCGGCCGCATTCGTCATCGGGCGGCTGGTCACGGAGATCGAGGTGGGGCAGACCGTGGCGTACTTGTTGTTGAACATCGAGACAACGGGTTCGACGCTCTACCCGGACGGCGGCTACTCGTTCCGCTGACCTGCGACTAAACGCTCCAAGCGCTCGCCAGGCCCGCTGAGACCGAGGCCGCTGCCGTCAGCAACCCATGCCAGGTCTCCGGCTGCAGCTGCTGGATATCTAGCGGGCCTGCGGTCGCGATATGGGGGTCATAGGGCACGGCCACGATGTGGTTGGGCGAGATCCAGCGGTGGAACCGGGCGACCATCGCAGCCACCAGACGTTCGGAGTTTCGGCGATCCTCTCGACTGTCGTAGCCACGAACATGGTTGATCACCACCAGCATTCGTGGGATCAGATACTCGTAACCCTCGGCGATGAGCCACTCGATCGCGCGGACCGCGCCTTCGGCACCGACGGGGGTGGCGGCCGCCACCAGCACCACGCCGTTGGCGCACCGCAGCACACCCGGCATCACCGGATGCCAGAAGTCCACCCCGGTGTCGGTGATGAGCAGGCTGTAGAGCCGTTGAAGCCGATGATGGGCCTGGGCGTAGATCTCGGAGTTGAGTTCGCCCCGAGGGCGCACCGAATGTGAGTTGGCGGCAAGCACATCCAGACCGGTGTCGGAATTCTGGCCGACGAAGAAGCGCAGATCGAAATTGCGCTCGGGCTCGTTTTGGGCCAGGACGTCTGCGAAGGTCGACGACGCCGACGGGTCGATCCACGAGGCCAGGTTGGCCGACTGGCCAGGATCGGCGTCGGTGGCCAGGACCATGTCCTTGCGGCGCAGCTCGGACAGCATGGACCCGAGCGCAGCCGTGATCATCGTCTTGCCGACGCCACCGTTTCCGCCCAGAACCGCCAGCGAGTGGATGCCGCGCCAGGGTGTGCGCACCACGGCAGTGAGCTCGCGAAGTTCGGCTTCCTCGCGGGATTCGCCGGGGTTGATGGCGCCAAAGCTGCCTTGGTACACCCATTTACGCCAGCCAACGGATGAGGGTCGCCGTGGCGGGGGCAGCATCTCCGAACGAAGCTGGGCTCCCAGCGCATCGCCGATGGCCGGAGGCGGGTCGACCAGCGGATTGTGTGGCGGGGCGGCATCGACGATGGATAGCGGGCCGCGGGGCGCCAGTTGTGAGGGCAGGGGCAGCTGCTCAGGCTGCTGCGCGGCGGCTTCGGCGCGGAGCCGTTTGGCGTGTGCTCCGAGTTTGATAGGGATGATGGGGCCGGTCCGGTCGAGGATCTCCTCCTCGGACCCGTCCGCTGGGGAATCGTTGGGCGCACTCACGGAATCTCCTTCTCCACCAGCAGCCGCTTGGCCCCAGCGCTCTCCGACAGTTCGTTCGGCACCGCGGGCAGCGTGAAGCCGCCGATGCATACGAAGTCTCTTATGCGCGTTGGTAAGAAGGCGAGAGCCGTTACCCACCCGTGTCTGAATTGGCATCAAACGGAACGAGGTTGGTGCTTAGTTGGTATCAGCAGGTCACGTCCACGTAAACGGTCTTGGTGGTTGTGGTGTTGGTGAAGACGCCTGGGCGCTTGTTGCTCGGCAGGCCGTAATCGGACCGGACGGTGGTCTGCCCGGGGCGCACGCTGCTGGCGGTGCACTGGCTGAGGGCCTTGGCCCCGGTCTTGCTGATGATCACGCTGTAACCCTGCGACTGCAGGTCGCTGACGGTCTGCTGGGCGTTCGAGCCTCCGGTCTGGGCGGATGCAGTACCGAGAGCGAACCCGAGCGGCGCGAGTGCGAGAGCGGCGGCGGCGGTTCCGGCGATGAGGTACTTGTTCATGGTTTCTCCTGTGCCAGTGGGACTTTGAGTTGGATCACCGGGCTGCTTGGTGATATCTCAACGATGCGGCGTAGAGGCCGGAAAGTATGTCGGGCGATCACCCGATAGGGGGGATGATTCTGATGTCCACCAATTGGGGGACACACGCCGATTTGACGTGCCAAGCTTGCGTTTGTGCAGGTGAGCGGCGAGATTGTGCGGGTGGTAGTCGGTGACGATCACCCGCTCTTTCGTGAGGGTGTGGTCCGGGCGCTAACCGGTAGTGGCCAGATAGCCGTGGTGGCGGAGGCTGAGAATGGTGCCAGCGCGCTCGCGTTGATCAGAGAGCACCTTCCGGACGTCGCGCTGGTGGACTACCGGATGCCGGAGCTGGACGGGACTCAGGTGGCGGCAGCGGTCCGGCGCGATGAGCTGCCCACCCGGGTGCTGTTGCTTTCGGCGCATGATGACGCGGCGATCGTCTATCACGCCTTGGAGGAGGGTGCCGCGGGATTCCTGTCTAAGGAGTCCACGCGAGCGGAGCTGGTCAGTGCGGTGCTCGACTGCGCACGCGGCCGCGATGTGGTGACGGCGAGCCTGACGTCGGGGCTGGCCGGTGAGATCCGCAAGCGTGCGCAACCCGCGGGCCCTTCGCTCAGCACGCGAGAACGTGAGGTGCTCCGGATGATTGCCAGCGGGCAGAGCGTCCCGGCGATCGCCAAGGAGCTGTTCGTGGCCCCGTCCACGGTGAAAACCCATGTGCAGCGGTTGTACGAGAAGCTCGGTGTCGGCGACCGCGCGGCGGCGGTGGCCGAGGCCATGCGGCGCGGATTGCTCGAGTAGGCGTGGCGACCGAACTGGCTCGGGTAGCCGACTACTTCACCGCCGAACCCATGCGGGTTTCGGCCTGGCTACGGCTGCCGCTGATCGTGCTGATACTGCTGTTGGGGTCGAACCCGAACATCCAAATGTGGCATGACGGCGTGTATTACGGGGTGCTTGCCGTGTACACGCTGTCTGCGATTATCTGGGTGGTGATCGCGGTTCGCGGACACGTTCCGCTGTGGGTGGCTCCCGCTGCCACCGCCATCGACATCGCCGCCGTGGTGGCACTGTGCGTGGCCTCCGGCTACGGCACGTCGGAATTACTTCCGGTGTTCTTCCTGCTCCCGGTTTCGGTGGCCTTTCAAGAGCGCCCCGCCGTGACGGCTATCCTTGGAACCATCACCGCTGCAGGGTATTTGGGTGTCCTGATGTTCTACACCAGGAACGGCAACCTCGACAGCATTCCTGGCGATGAGTACGTCACGGTGGCGACTCTGCTGTGGTTGGCCGCCGCCACCGCAGGGATGTGCTTCGTTCTCAAACGCCGCTCCGAACATGTGGGGCAGCTGTTGCACACGCGTGAGCAGCTGGTCCTGGAAGCGATGCGCGCCGACGAGCGCCATAACCGCGAAATCGCCGAACGGCTGCATGACGGGCCCCTGCAGAACCTACTGGCCGCACGGCTGGAGATCGAGGAAGTGCTGGAACGCCAGCCGGATCCGGTGCTGCAGGCGGTGCATTCCTCGTTACGGGAGACGGCGGCGGAGTTACGCGGGGCGGTGTCCTCCCTACATCCGCAGGTGCTCGCCGAGCTGGGATTGACGGCGGCGATCCGTGAGCTCGCACGGCAGCACTCGGCGCGGGGCACCGTCGACGTCGCCACCGAATTGCAGGACGTGGGCAGCCCGCCGGTACAACCGCTGGTCTACCGCGCGGCGAAGGAATTGTTGACCAATGCCGTGAAACATGGCCGCGCCAAGAACATTCGTATGGAACTCGCTCGTACGGGGGATTCCTTGACACTCGTCGTCACGGACGATGGCGGGGGCTTTGACCCGCGAGGCCTCAGCGCTTCGGTCGCGGACGGACACATCGGGCTGGCCTCGCTGACCGTTCCCATCGATGCCGCAGGCGGCAGCGTCTCCATCGTGTCGGCGCCCGGCGCGGGTACCAGGGTGTCCGTCACGGTGCCCGCCGATATGGCAGCGTGACAGGAGGCGCTCGGCCCCCAAGAGATCGAGCCCTCGAGAGATGGAGTTCAGGTGTACGACCTTGTCATCATCGGTTCCGGCAGCGGGAACTCCTTACCCGACGACCGTTTCGCGGATCAGCAGATCGCGATCATCGACCGCGGCGTATACGGAGGTGCCTACGGCGGCACCTGTTTGAACGTCGGATGCATCCCTACCAAGATGTTCGTCTACCCGGCGGACCTCGCGGATGAGGCGCGCGATGGGTCCCGGCTGGGCGTCGACAGCTCGGTGAGCGGGACCCGCTGGGCGGATATCCGCGAGCGTGTGTTCGGCCGGATCGACCCGCTCGCGGCGGGCGGACTGCGCTATCGCGTCGAGGACTGCCCGAATATCACCGTCTTTCAGCAGGAAGCGCGGTTTCTCGCGTCGGAAGCCGATAACGAGGGCGACCCGATCCATCGGCTGCAACTGGCGGACGGGACGATTCTGGAGGCCCGACAGGTGGTGATCGCCGCGGGCTCGCGTCCGGTCATCCCGCCGTTGGTTACCGACAGCGGCGTGCCCTTCCACACCAACGACGACATCATGCGTCTGTCGGAGCTGCCCGGTCGTGTGGTGATCGTGGGCAGCGGCTTCATCGCCGCCGAATTCGCGCATGTGTTCAGTGGCTTGGGATCGACGGTGACCGTGATCGCCCGCGGGCCACGGTTGTTGCGTGCACAGGACGAGACGATCTCGCAGCGGTTCACCGAGGTGGTGTCGGATCGGTGGGACGTGCGACTGAACACGGAGGTTACCGCCGCGCGTGAAAAGGGAAGTGGCGGTGTCGAAGTGGACCTCACCGACGGCTCCACGGTGGCGGGCGATGTCCTGCTGGTCGCGACCGGGCGGACACCTAACGGCGACCAACTGGACGTGGCAGCGGCGGGGTTGACGCTCGACGAGAAGGGTCGCGTCCCCGTCGACCAGTACCAGCGCACACCGGTGCGGGGCATCTACGCACTGGGCGACGTGAGCTCGCACTATCAGCTCAAGCATGTCGCCAACCACGAAGCCCGTGTGGTGCAGGCCAATCTGCTTGCCGGCTGGGATTCGCCGACCACAGCCAGCGACCACCGGTTTGTGCCGGGCGCGGTGTTCAGCCGCCCGCAGGTGGCATCGGTGGGCTTGTCGGAGGAGCAGGCGCGGCAGCGTGGGATCGACGTGGCCGTGAAGGTCCAGGCATACGGCGATATCGCCTACGGGTGGGCGATGGAGGACACCGAGGGTCTATGCAAGCTGGTCGCGGATCGCACGACGGGTCTGCTGGTGGGTGCACACATCGTCGGGTACCAGGCGTCGGCGTTGATCCAATCGCTGATCACCGCAATGAGTTTCTCAATTCCGGTGCGCGATATGGCGCGTGGGCAGTACTGGATACATCCCGCCCTGCCGGAGCTGATCGAGAATGCGCTGCTCGGGCTCGATCTGTAGCGGTCAGCCGGCCATGAACTGGTCGTAAGCGGAGGCGAGGCCCGCTGGCAACACGGTGACATTGCACTCGCGTTGGGCATCACCGATCGGGGCCAGGATTCCACGCAGCTCGTGGTATTCGCCCGGGTTAGCGGTGAAGTACGTGCGGATATTGGCAGCAGCTTCCGGCCGTGGCTGGTCGGAGGCCGCGTCGATCACCGCGCGTGCACCGGGGTGTCCGTCGAGGTACCCGCGTGCCGCGACCGTGGTCGTGCCGACGGTGTTCGACAGCCTCTCTTGACTGCAGTCCGGTGCGGCGGAGGCAGTTGGTGCCGCGATGGCTGATGCGGCGAGTCCGCCGAGGAGGCTGATCGCGCTGGTGAGGGTGATCTGGCGTAAACGTGCATGCTGGAGCTTCATGATGTCTCTCTTTGGGTCAGTCGTTCACTGATCCCCGACCTGGTTTCCCGGCCCCTTGTTTACACTGTACGCAGAATGCCGATCGGGTCAACCGGCCACGAGTGGAACCTCTTCGGCGATGCGGTCCAGGAGCGCCGGATACCGCTTGGCCTCCTTGTGGTTGCCCGGCTTGCCACTGCTGACAACGCCGACGGACAGAGCACGCGCGGGGTCGGCCCACACCGCGATGTCCACCAAACCGGTGTGGCCGAACGCGGCCGGCGAATTACGTCCGAACGGACCGAACCGCCTGGATCCCAGCATGTACCCGGTGCCCCAGCGCATGGGCATACCGCCTGTCGCCATATCTGGCCGCAGGCGCCGGGCCGGCGCCGCTGCGGCACGTATCGTCTCGGCCGACATGATCCGAATCCCGTCCAGTTCGCCACCGCGGCATAGCATTTCGGCAAACCGGGACAGCTCGTTCGCGGTGGACACGGTGTTCGATGACGGCACTACGCCGGTAAGGAAGAACGGCTGGTTCGACAGCGGGATGATCTCGTGCATGGTCCCGCCGACCACTGCGCGGAAGGCGGCCCGCATGGGCGCAGGCAGCGGTTTGCCGGTCGGGTGGCTCGGTGCAACCAGGGGTACATCCTCGGGCGCCACACCGTAATTCGTCCACCGGAATCCGAGCGGGTCGAGGATCTCGGTGGCGAGGATGTCGCGGATGCTCTTGCCGGTGGCGCCGAGCACGATCTCGCGGATCAACGGCCCCCACGTCAGCGCGTGATACATGTGCACCAGGCCGGGCCGGTACAGCGGACGCAGCTGCCCGAGCTGTTCACGGGTGTACTCGCTGTCATCCATCCGGGTGACGTCCGGCCGCGGGCCGGTGGGCACCGGGATTCCCGCGCTGTGGGTCATCACGTGTCGGATGGTGATGCGATCTTTGCCGCGGCTGGTGAAGGTGGGCAGATACTCGCAGACGCGGTCATCCAGTGACAGCGCGCCGCGTTCGACCAGCAGGTGCACCACCGTCGTTGACATGGCCTTGGCGGCCGAGTACACGCAGAACGGTGTGTCGGTGGTGACCGGGATCTTCTCGGCGTCGGCCGGATCGGTGGGGGCGTTGCCCCAGCCGTGTCCGATTGCGCGGTTGAGGATCACCTTGCCCTTGTGCCGCAGACACACCTGGATGGCCGGGTGCATACCTGCCTGATACCAATACCGCGCCGCCTGCCAGATCCGCTCGACGGCCGCCGGATCGATCCCCGAGTGGTCCTCGGCATTGTCGCCGCTGGCGTACGCGGTGACAGCATCGAGGTCGGTGGGAACTCGAATGCGTCCGACTTCGGCGCTGACGGTCATGGATTCCTTCCTACCGGACCCAGATGAGAGCGGGCTCAGAAGCCCAGGTCGCGGCCGATGAGCTCCTTCATGATTTCGTTGGAACCGGCCCAGATCTTGGTGACGCGGGCATCCATCCAGGCGCGCGCGACCCGGTACTCCTTCATATAGCCGTAGCCGCCGTGCAGCTGCACGCACGCGTCAATGACCTCGTTCTGCACCTGGGACGACCACCACTTGGCCTTCGCGGCATCGATCGCGGAGAGCTCGCCCTTGCTGTGCGCCAGCACACCCTGATCGACATATACCTGTGCCGCTTCGAGTTTGGTGACGAGCTCGGCGATGAGGAACTTGTTGTACTGCAGGCTGCCGATCTGCTGACCGAAAGCCTTGCGCTCCTTGGCGTATTCGAGGGTTTCCTCAAGCACGCCGGCAGCATGGGCGATGTTGGACACGGCGCAGCCCATCCGCTCCTGGGGGAGTCGCTGCATCATCGAGATGAATCCCTGGTTGACCTCGCCGATGACATTCTCGGCGGGCACCCGCACATCGGTAAAGAACAGTTCGGCGGTATCGGCCTCGGGCTGGCCGACCTTGTCGAGTTTGCGACCCCGCTCGAATCCGGGCATACCCTCTTCGACCGCGAAGAGGGTGATGCCCTTGGCCTTGAGCTCGGGGGCGGTACGCGCGGCGACGATGACGAGATCGGCGCGCGCACCGTTGGTGATGAACGTCTTGGAGCCGTTGATGACCCAGTCGTCACCGTCCTTGACGGCGGTTGTCTTGAGTGCGGCAAGATCGGAGCCGCCCGAAGGCTCGGTCATCCCGATCGCGGTGATCATCTCGCCGGTACAGAATTTGGGCAGCCAGCGCTGCTTCTGCTCTTCGGTGGTCAGCTCGACGAGATACGGGGCGACGATGTCGAAGTGGATCGACATCGACGAGGCCAACGCGGCGCTGGAACGGGCCAGCTCTTCCTGCAGGACCGCGTTGTAGCGATAGTCTCCTGCGCTGCTGCCGCCGTATGCCTCGGGCACGTCGAGGCCCAGGTAACCCTGCTTGCCGGCTTCTTCCCACAGATCGCGGTCGATGTAGCGCTGCTCGATGAACTTCTCGGCGCGCGGCTCGACGTGACGCTGCACGAAGGCCTTCACGGACTCGCGGAACGCCTCGTGGTCCTCGGTGTAGATGGTGCGTTGCATGGTGTTATCGAAGCACGTGTCTAAATCTGCGTGTGGGGGTGATGGGTCGCGAGGAGAAACTGCACCCGCTGGAGAGCAGCGCGTTGCGGCGCAGATACACCGACGTGACGCGGAACACCCCATGAAGTGCGCTTTTCGGTTTGCGGAACCAGGTTCCCATCGTCTTAGATACATGTTGTGTCTATGCGAGGAACGGCCGCTATCTCCGCAAGCGAGGAGGCGTACCGCTGGGTGAAGGAGAGCATCCTCAGCGGTGACATCCCCGGCGGGGAGCTGCTGAGCGAGGGGGAAGTGTCGGCCCAGATGGGCTGCAGTCGTACCCCGGTGCGCGAGGCATTCCTGCGACTCGAGACCGAGGGCTGGCTGCGGCTGTATCCCAAACGTGGGGCCTTGGTGGTTCCCATCACCCCCGAGGAGCGCAGGCACGTCGTGGACGCGCGCCGTGTGGTGGAGGGAGCGGCCGCCGCGCGGATCGCCGAGCACGGGGCGCCGCAGGCACTCCTCGAGGAACTGTCCGACCTCATCGAACGGCAGTTGGAGCACGCCGCGCAGGGGGACGCTGCGGGTTTCGCGGCGGCCGATGTGGATTTCCACCGCGCGATCGTGGCCAGGCTGGGCAATCCGCTGCTGGAGAACTTCTACGACAGCCTTCGGGAACGTCAGCGCCGCATGGCGGCCACGGCGATCGGCGTGGACCCGGTGCGCGTCGCGCGGTCGGTCGCTGGGCACCGCGCGCTGGTGGACGCCCTCGCGGCGGGCGACGCGGCCCGCTTCAGCACCGAACTGACCGAACACATGAAAGTGGTGACGGAAATTGACTAGCCGCCTGTGGGCGCGCCTAGCGCCCTGGCAGCGTGTGGCTCTCGCAATGTTCGGAATCGCCTGGGGTGGTAACGAATTCACCCCACTGCTGGTGATGTACCGGCAGGCCGGGCAGTCTGCGGCCTCCGTCGATACGCTGCTATTTGCTTATGTGCTCGGCATCATTCCCGCACTGTTCCTGGGTGGACCATTGTCCGATCGCTACGGCCGCCGCGCTGTCATGCTGCCCGCACCTTTCATCTCGATGGCGGGTTCCTTGGTGCTTGCGCTCGGCGCCCAGCACTTCGCGTTGCTCTTCACCGGGCGCGTGTTGTCCGGTATCGCACTCGGCCTCGCGATGGCGGCGGGCAGCTCCTGGGTCAAAGAACTCTCGGCCCCGCCGTCCGCTCGTCCCGGCGCGGGAGCGCGGCGCGGTGCCATGAGCCTGACGGCGGGATTCGCGCTCGGCGCGGCCGTGGCCGGAGGGCTCGCGCAGTGGGGGCCCTGGCCGCAGCACCTGGCGTTCCTCGTCAACATCGCGATCACGATCCCTGGTGCGGTGCTGCAGCTCTCGGTCCCCGAATCGGCGGCCGAGCGTGCACCCGGGCGGCTGATGGACGACCTCAAGATCCCTGCCGCGCGCCGCCGCCGGTTCCTGTTTGTGGTTATGCCGTTGGCGCCGTGGGTGTTCGGATCGGCGGCGGTGGCGTACGCGGTGCTGCCGACGCTCATCGCGCCGAAACTGTCGGGAGATCGGATCGCGTTCTCCGCGTTGTGCTGTCTGGTCTGCCTGGGCTGTGGTTTCGGCGCACAGGTGATCGCGCCCAGGATCGACCGGCCGGGAACTGCCCGGCTCGGGATCATCGGGCTGGCGCTGATTGCCACGGGTATGGGCCTGGCCGCCGTCGCCGCGCACCGCCTGACCATCCCACTGGTCCTGGTGGCCGCGCTGGTACTGGGGGCGGGGTATGGAACAGCACTGGTGAGCGGGCTGCAGGAAGTGAACCGGATTGCGGGACCCACGGACCTCGCCGGTCTCACTGCGGTCTTCTACGGGCTGACATACCTGGGGTTCGGGGTGCCGATGATGCTGACGATGCTCAGCGATGCGTTGCCCACGCTGACTCATCCGGTATTGCTCACCGGCGGAGCCATCCTGGCGATCGGTTGTTTGGTGACGTTGGTGATGAACTCGCGTATCGATATCCGCGTGACACCGCCCGTCGAGGCGGTGGAGACGGCCGGAGTGCCCCAACCCGTGTTGCGTTAGCGGCGGGACCGATAGGCTTCCGCAGCATGATCATCGCAGGGCTGGTGTTGACGGGAATCGCCGCGCTTATCCACGTGTACATCTTCTATCTGGAATCGATCGTCTGGACCGGTGAGAAGACCCGGAAGATCTTCGGTGTCCGCACCGCCGAGGAAGCCGAGATCACCAAACCACTTGCCTTCAACCAGGGCTTCTACAATCTGTTCCTCGCGATCGCCATTGCGGTCGGGACGGTTTTCTGGGCACGGGGCTGCACCTCGGTCGGCGCCACACTGGTGTTCACGGGAGCCGGGTCGATGGTCGCCGCGGGACTGGTGTTGTTGATCTCGTCACCGGACAAGGCATCGGCTGCGTTGAAGCAGCTGGTGCCGCCGCTGCTCGGGATCGTCTGTCTGGTAGTGGGATTGGCTCTCTGATCCGTTAGATCGGGTCAGCGCCGGTTGCGACCGGTCGCTGGGGATCGCTCGACCATTCAGACCACGACCCGGGGTAGAGGGTGGCCCCGTATCCCGCGACGGCCAGCGCCGCGATCTGATGGGTGGCGGTGACGCCCGAACCGCAATACACGGTGACCGGGGTGCGGCCGGCGCCGAGCTTGTCGAAGCGTTCGCGCAGTTCGGTCGCTGGGCGGAAGGTGCCGTCCGGGGTGAGGTTCTCGGCGGTCGGGGCGGAGACGGCGCCGGGAATGTGCCCGGCGCGTGGGTCCAGGGGCTCCTCGTCGCCGCGATAGCGGGCCAGGGCACGCGCATCCAGCACCAGGAATTCCGATGACTCGGCTTGGGAGGCAACAGCGTTGGCGTCGACGGAATCAACGTTGTCGAGGGTGGTGATGGTGATGTTGCCGGGTGCGGGGATAACCTCACCCGTCTCGGTGGCACCGCCTAACCGCTGCCAGGCTGCCCAGCCGCCGTCGAGAATCCGCACATCGGATACCCCGGCGGCGCGCAGCAGCCACCACGCGCGTGAGGCTGCTTGTCCGTTCCAGTCGTCATAGACGACAACGGCGTCACCGTCGTTGAGCCCCCAGCGGCGTGCGCTGGCCTGGAACGCCTGCGGCGATGGGAGCGGATGGCGACCGCGACCGGCGACTGCGTGGTCTGAGAGGTCGGCATCGAGATCTACAAAGACCGCGCCGGGTAGGTGGCCCTCCAAATATGCCGGGCGACCATCGGTCTGCATGACGGTCCAGCGCACATCGAGTACCCGGATCTCCGAGAGGCGTTCAGTGAGTTCAGCGGCCGAGATCAGCACGTCCATACTGCGACGGTACCGCCGCTAACGCTGTGTGCTGCCCGCGTCCACCGGCAGCGACACTGAGGTGATGTAACGGGCCTCATCGGAGGCCAAGAACAGGGAAGCGTTGGCGATATCCACCGGCTCCACCCACGGCAGGTCGAGCATGTTCATGGTCTTGGCCGCCTGCGCGAACTCATCCTGAGTCGGTTCCTCGAGATCCGGCCGGAACATCCGTCGGACATGGTCGTTCTGAATCATCGGGGTGTCGACATTGGTGGGATGCACGGTGTTGACGCGGATCTTGTGCGGTGCGAGTTCGATAGCCAGCGAGCGCATCAGCCCTACCACCCCGTGCTTGGCCGCGACGTAATGCGATACGCCCACCAGCCCCCGCAACCCGGCGATGGAACTCACCAGCACCATCGATCCGCCACCGCGCGCCATCAGGTGCGGGGTCGAGGCGCGGGTGGTATGCCACACCCCGGTGAGGTTTACGTCAAGCATTGTCTGCCAAGAACTTTCGGTCATATCCGACAGCATGGCGCTCGATGTGATGCCGGCGGTGGCGCAGACGACGTCCAGTCCGCCGAACCCCGCTACGGCGTCCGCGGTAAACGTCTCGAGGGCGCGTAGGTCACGCACGTCGACTACCCCGGGGATGACCCGCCGACCGCAAGACTCCACCAGGTCCGCTGTCTGATCGAGGTCCTCGCGGGTGGCCGGCGGAGTGATGGTGGTGTGCACGGGAGCGCAGATATCCAGCGCGATGATGTCGGCACCCTCTTGAGCGAACCGCACCGCCTGCGCACGTCCGATACCTCGGGCGGCGCCCGTCACCAGGGCGACCTTGCCGGCCAGTCGTCCGGTCACATCACACCTTCTGGGTCAATCCGGCGTCGACCACCAGCTGCGTGCCGGTGATGTAACGCGCTTCATCGGAGGCCAGGAAGACCACCGCATTGCTGATATCCACCGGCTCCACCCACGGCACCGGCAATAACGTGCGTGCGGCCAAGGCCTGCGCGGCATCGGCCTCGGTGGGGTGTTCCAGATCCGGCCGTATCCGGGCGATGGTCTGCGGGTTGAGCAACATGCCGGTGTTGACCGCCCCGGGATGCACCGTGTTCACCCGGATACCCAGCGGCCCAAGCTCATTGGCTGCGGTCCGGGCCAGCCCGACGACGGCGTGCTTGCTGGCCGTGTAGTGCGCGGTATTGGGTGTGCCCTTGAGGCCGTTGGTGGAGCTGATGATGACGATGGAACCGCCAGGCCTTAGGTGGGCAAGTCCTGCCGTCACGGTGTGCAGCGCCCCCGTCAGGTTCACGTCAAGCGCGCGCCGCCATACATCATCGGTGAGCTCCCAGGAGGGCGCCAGCCCCTCGTAGATTCCGGCATTTGCGACCACCACGTCCAGGCGTCCCAGCACCTGCACACCGACGTTGACGGCCTGCGTCAGCGATTCCGGATCCCGCACATCGGCGAAACCCGGAACGCAGCGGCGGCCGTGGTACTCGACCGCCTTGACGGTATCGGCCAGCTCGGTACTGCCGGGCAGGTCGATCGCGATGACATCCGCGCCTTCCTCGGCAAGACGCTCACAATGTGTGCGGCCCATGCCTTTACCGGCACCGGTGACCACGGCGACCTTTCCGTTCAGTCGTGTCATGCATTGCTCCCGGTCAGTGTGAATCCTTTGTATCCGCTGGCGGCGACATCGGCGCAGATCGCGCCGTACACGCCGAAGCCGCCGATGAACGGCATGAATACCCTTGGCTTACCGGGGATATTCGCGCCGAGGTACCACGAGTTGGCTTGCGGGAACATCGTGGAGGCGGCGCGCTCGTTGCACTCGGCGACCCAGTCGGTGACAGCCTGGGGTTCGGCTTCCACTGCCGAGAAACCATGCTCAGCCATGTGTTTCAGCAGATCGCCGATCCAGTCGATGTGCTGTTCGGCACCCAGCACCATATTGGCGAGCACCGACGGGCTGCCCGGACCGGTGACGATGAAGAGGTTGGGGAACCCGTCGACGCCGAGCCCCAGATAGGTTCGAGGCCCTGCGTGCCAGGCATCCTTGAGCGGCTGCCCGTCGCGGCCCTGGATGTCGATGCGATTCAGCGAGCCGGTCATGGCATCGAACCCGGTGGCGAAGACGATCATGTCGAGGTCGTAGTGGTGTTCGGTGGTGGTGATCCCGTGGACGTCGATCGACTCGATCGGTGCGGCGCGCAGGTCCACCACGTGCACGTGGTCCCGGTTGTAGGTTTGAAAGTAGTTGGTGTCGGTACAGATTCGCTTCGTACCGATGGGGTGATCCTGCGGGATGAGGACGTCCGCAACGGCCGCATCGTCGATGACGGCGCGCACCTTCTCTTCGAAGAACGCCCGGGCCTCGTCGTTGGCTCGCATATCGGTCGTCTGATCCGGGAAGGTCTTGCCGAACAGGACCCCGCCAAGATCCCAGCGCTTCTCGAATGCGGCCCGCCGTTCCTCGGGGGAGATTTCCAACGTCGTGTGGGGATGCGCCTGATGCGGAGAGCCGCCACCACTGTTGCGAGACTGTCGGCGCCGCTCGTCGTAGTGGGCCTTCACCTCGGCGCGGCGTTCCGGGGTGATGTCGGTATTACCAGCGGGCACACTGTAATTGGCGGTGCGTTGGAATACGTGCAGTTCCCGAGCGGCCTCGGCGGCGACCGGCACCAGCTGGATACCCGATGATCCCGTTCCGATGATCCCGACCCGTTTGTTGGTGAAATCCACGCCTGCGGCCGGCCAGTGTCCGGTGTGGTACAGCTCGCCGGAGAAGGCATCCCGCCCCGGGATATCGGGCATGTTCGCGGTGGACAGCGCACCCGTGGCCATCACGCAGAACCGAGCAGCCACCTCGTCGCCTTGGTCGGTACGCACCGTCCAGTGCATGCTGTGTTCGTCCAGGACAGCCGAAGTGACTCGGGTGTTGCAGTGGACCTGCCGGCGCAGATCGAATCGGTCGGCGACGTGATTGATATACCGCAGAATTTCCTCTTGGGTGGCGTACTTCTCCGTCCAATCCCAATCCTGTTGCAGTTCATCGGAGAACGAGTACGAGTAGTCGATGCTCTCCACGTCGCAGCGTGCACCCGGGTAACGGTTGAAGAACCAGGTGCCGCCCACATCGGAGCCTGCCTCGAACACGATCGCCGAGAGGCCCTGCGACCGCAGACGGTAAAGGGCGTACAGCCCGGCGAAGCCGGCGCCGACCACCACCACATCGAACTTCTTCACGATTGGCCACGTTAGGACGCCGTTGTGCCCCGCCGGGGCGCCGTTCCCGGTGAACGGTCAATCGGGTGCAACGGACCGCTGATCGGGAAAACGCCCTATGAGGCGGAGTCGACGGGTCCAGTATCGAGCGCATGACCGAACGCGTAATCGATCGCATCAACGATCTCGCTGACCAGCTACGTGAGCAGGCGTGGGAGGCGGAGAAGCTGGGCCAGCTTCCCGACGAGACCACCAAGATGCTCAAGGCGGCCGGATCCATCCGGCTGCTCCAGCCCAAGAAATACGGTGGCTACGAGGTTCATCCGCGTGAGTTCGCGGAAACCGTGATGGCCACGGCTGCATTGGATCCCGCTTCGGGATGGATCTGCGGTGTGGTCGGGGTGCATCCGTGGCAGGTGGCCTTCGCCGACCCGAAGGTCGCCGAGGAAATGTGGAGCGAAGACCAGGACGTCTGGATGGCCTCCCCCTATGCGCCAACGGGTGTGGCGAAGCCTGTCGACGGCGGCTACCTCTTCAACGGACGTTGGCAGTTCAGCTCCGGGACCGACCACTGTGGCTGGATCATCCTGGGCGCCTTGCTCGGCGACGTGGACGGCAAGCCGCTCATGCCGCCGAAAATGCTGCACATGATCCTGCCGCGCAAGGACTATCAGATTGTCGAGGACTCCTGGAATGTGGTGGGGCTACGAGGCACCGGCTCCAAGGACATCATCGTCAAGGACGCGTTCGTTCCGTCATACCGGGTGATGGACGGGGACGAGGTGATCGACGGCACCGCGCAGCGCAGAGCCGGGATGACCGACACCCTGTACCGGATGCCGTGGTCCACGATGTTTCCGCTGGGCATCAGCTCGGCAGTGATCGGCATCGCCGAGGGCGCGCTGGCGGCGCATTTGGACTATCAGCGCGAGCGCGTCGGGGCCCAGGGCACGGCAGTCAAAGACGACCCGTATGTGCTCTTCGCGATCGGTGAGGCCGCCGCGGATATCAACGCCGCCCGGCAAGAGATCCTCGCGAACGTCGACAAGATTTGGGACATGGTCGATTCCGGCAAGGAGGTGTCCTTCGCGGATCGTGCCGCGGGCCGCCGCACCCAGGTGCGGGCGGCATGGCGCGCCGTGATGGCCGTCGACCAGATCTTCTCCCGGTCGGGTGGCAACGCGATGCGTTTGGATAAACCGCTGCAGCGGTATTGGCGCGACGCACATACCGGCCTCGCGCACGCCATCCACGTGCCGAGCACGGTGTTCCATGCGTCCGCGCTCAGCTCACTGGGCATCGAACCGCAGGGGCCGTTGAGGGCGATGATCTGATGACCGATCTGAAGAGCTTGGGATACCTGACCGTCCAAACCCGGGACATGGACCGCTGGCGGCATTTCGCCCTGCAGGTACTGGGATTCGCCGAAGGCAAAGGGCCCGATCCCGACGCGTTGTATCTGCGCCTGGATGAGCGCGCGGCTCGCATCGTGGTGGTGCCGGGAGAGACCGATCAGGTAGCGACGGTCGGCTGGGAGGTACGCGACGGTGAGGCCCTGCGCAATGTCGTGAAGGCAGTGGAAGCGTCCGGCATCACCGTCAAACAATTGTCAGTCGAGGAGGCCGACACCCGCCGGGTGGAGGAGGTAGTGACCTTCACCGATCCCGTCGGCACCACCCTCGAGGTGTTCCACGGCCCGGTGCTGGACCACAGCCCGGTGGTGACGCCGTTCGGTGCAAGGTTCGTCACCGCCGCCCAGGGGTTGGGGCATGTGGTGCTGCCCGTCACCGACCTGAACGGTGCCTTCTCCTTCTATACGGAGGTGCTGGGATTTCGGCCGCGGGGAGCCTTCCGGATACCTGCGCCGCCGGAGTTTGGCCCGATGCGCGTGCGGTTCCTGGGTATCAATGAGCGTCACCACAGCCTCGCGCTGTGCCCCGCCCCCCACGGGGGTGCGCCGGGTCTGGTGCATGTGATGGTCGAGGTGGACAGCCTCGACGCCGTGGGGCAGGCCCTCGATCGGGTGCTCAAGGACGAGTACTCGCTCTCGTCTACGTTGGGGCGCCATACCAACGACAAGATGGTGTCCTTCTATGTTCGGGCACCCGGCGGCTGGGATATCGAGTTCGGCACCGAGGGTGCGCGTGTCGACGAAACGTATTACACCGCGGAGGAAATCACCGCAGACAGCTATTGGGGCCACGACTGGTCAGGCAGCGAGCCGCTGGCCGCCATGTAGTCCCCTGCGCTGCCGAAGCAGTCCCCCACAAGTGGGAGGTGCCCCCAGCACAAGCCCCCGACACGCCCTGTGTTCGGGGGCTTCTGTGTCTTCCCGCGAACCGGGGTTGTGTCGACGGCCACACACATGGTACAAACAGCTATATGACTATTAGTCATATGTGACCGAGACCCCAATGCCGTGGGAGGGCACCATGACCACCACCATCACCGAGGCGGCCACGCCCAGCGCCGTGATCGACCGGGTATCCCTGTTGCTCGACGCGTTCGACGGCCCCGGACGTCTGACCCTGGCGCAGCTGGTGCGCCGGACCGGTCTCCCGCGCTCGTCCGTGCACCGCATGCTGGAGCGGCTGGTGCACCTGCGCTGGCTCCGACGCGACGGGCGCGACTACGAGTTGGGCACGCGGCTGGTGGAGCTGGGCTCACTCGCTGTGCACCAGGACCGGCTGCACGCCGCCGCGCTGCCGATGCTGCACGAGCTGCATCGCGCAACCGGGTTGGTGGTCCACTTGGCGATCCTTGATGGCACGGACGTGGTGTATCTGGAGAAGATCGGCGCCGGAATGGGCGCCGCCGTCTCCACCCGCGTCGGTGGGCGGCAGCCGGCGCACTGTACGGCCTCGGGTAAGGCGATCCTGGCGTATCGGGGTGAGACGCTGGACGGGTTCACCGCCTTGGCCCGAAAGACCCGTTACTCCATTGGTTCGGCGGCCCAGCTGCGTCCGGAACTGGACAAGGTTCGCGGTCACGGCGTGGCCTTCGACCGCGAGGAATTGCAACAGGGCGTGGGATGCGTGGCCGCTCCGATCGGGAGCATCGGCGATGCCGTCGCAGCGGTGTCGGTATGTGGCCCGATGCCGCGCATGACATTCGATCAGCGGCTGGTGGCTCCGGTCCGCATGACGGCCATGGGCATCTGGCGCAATGTCGAGAGCGGTCCTCGGGTGTCCCCGACCTTGCAGCCGATCCGACCGTTGCGGTGCTCACCCTCTCCCGTCCGCCGCGAGATGTCATCGCGCGCAATGCAATACGCGTGACACTCGATACACAGATCGCCGCACTGCTTCCGGCATTGAACAAGGGGTTTCCACGCGTCGAGACGATGACGGGCGTGAAGGCGCGCGCCGCCATTCGTGCCCGATATGCTCCGCCCGTCGAGCCCGTGCCGGTGCGCTCGGTGACCGATGAAACCGCCTCCGGGCCCTACGGTGAGATACCGATCCGGGTGTACCGCCCCGATGCGCCGGGCCCCCTGCCCACGGTCGTCTTCGCACACGGTGGCGGATTTGTGTTCTGCGACATGGACTCTCATGACGGATTGTGCCGTCGGCTGGCAAATCAGATGTCCTCGGTAATCGTATCGGTCGACTACCGCCGCGCCCCGGAGCATCGGTGGCCGACGGCGGCGCAGGACATGTTCCTTGCGACGTGTTGGGCGGTGCGCAATGCCCGCGGTCTCGGCGGCGACCCGAAACGGGTGATCGTGTGCGGCGACAGCGCAGGCGGGAACCTGGCCGCGGTCACGGCGTTGATGGCCCGCGATATGGGTGGACCCGCAATAGCGGCCCAGATCTTGATCTACCCGGTGCTGGACGCCGACTTCGAAACCCAGTCTTACCGGCAGTATGCGAAGGGCTACTACAACACCCGCGCCGCAATGCAGTGGTACTGGGATCAGTACCTACCCGATATCGCACAGCGAATCCACCCCTATGCGGCGCCGCTGCGCGCGGATATGGCGGAGCTGCCCCCCGCTGTGGTGGTGACCGCGCGTTACGACCCGCCGTGCAGCGAGGGTGAGGCGTACGCCCGAGCACTCAAGGAAGCGGGTGTCCCTGTGCGGTACCGACGGTATGACAGTGCCATCCACGGGTTCATGACGATGCCGAGCCTGGACCTGGCGGGCGCCGCGATCGAGCGGCTATGCCGTGATGTCGACGAGCTGCTGACCAACCCCTAGACGCCGCGCCGGTCGCGTAGCCCCGAACCGCAAACGGACGCCGATCTCGCATACGGAGCCGAAGCTGCGCGTCCGTTCGTGAGATCGGCGTCCGGATCGGAGTGATGAGCGCCCTAGACGCCGTATTCCTCGGCGAGGACGGGTAGCCGTCCGCTACGGGCGGCCTCCAGTATCGAGCCGCGCAACTCCGAGCAGACCAGGAACAGGCCGCTGCAGTTCCGCCGCTGTGGGCACTGAGACTCGGCCGCGGCGGTCCATTGCACACTGGTCTGCTGCCAGCTGCTCTTACGCGCCAAAACCTCTGCGCCACAATGCTGACAGCCCACCGACACCATCGGCGAATCGGCCAGCCGGTTGTCTGCTCGAAACGCCGGCGTCACGATGACGCGCTCCCGGTCATCGCGGCGAGGTTCTCTTCGATCTGGGTTTTCCAGACCGCGCCGGGCCGGGTGGTGTCCACCTCGTACTCGAACCGGTCGGTCATCTCGGCCGTGACATTCTCGGAGTCTACGTAGAACTGCTCGTACCAGCGGCGCAGCTGATACACCGGGCCGTCCTCTTCACACAGCAGCGGATTGTCGATGCGCGCCTTGTTCTTCCAGATCTGTACGTCCTGCTCGAAGCCGACCTTGATCCAGTCGCCCAGCGTGACGGCGGCGGCAAGAGCGTCATCGTCGGATAGGCCCTCGGACTTCTTGACGATGATTCCGTACTGCAGCACGAAGGAGTTCTCGTCAATGGGGTAATGGCAGTTGATGAGGATGGAATTCGAGTTGTATCCCACGAAGTGATAGGTCAGGTCGTCGATCATGAACGAAGGGCCGTAATAAGAAGCGACGGAGGTCTGTCCGGTCATCTGTACGCCCTCGGGGATGGGCAGATCGGCGCGGGGCTCTCCGGTGTTCATGTATTGCGTTGCGATAGGCCCCTCGAAGATGTTCTTGAAGTAGGTGGGCACAGCGCCGTGTACGTAGAAGAAATGCGCCATGTCCACTACGTTGTCGATGATCTCGCGGCAGTTAGTGTTGACAACCGTTGTGTACCAATGCCAGTCGGTCCACTCGTCGCTGGTGGCTCCCTCGATCCGCGGAATCGCGACACCCTCCGGCGGCGGATTGCCTTGTGGGTCATTCCAAATGAACAGCAGGCCGTTCTGCTCCAGGGTGGTCCAGGTGACGGTGCGGGCCAGCTTTGGGGCGCGCCGACTGTAGGGCACCTTCTTGCACCGGCCGTCGCCACCCCAGCGCCAATCGTGGAAGGGACAGGCGATCTCGTCGCCCTTGACCTCGCCCTGGCTGAGGTCGCCGCCCATGTGCCGGCAGTAGGCGTCCAGGACGCTGATCTTGCCTTCCGCGCCGCGGAAGACCACGAGCTTCTGGCCGAAGGCGTCGATGGAATGCGGCTTCCCGTCCCCGAAGTCCTTGATGAGGCCAAGACAATGCCAACCGCGGGCGAACCGGGTCGGTGCCACGTCCGCCTCGATGCTCCGGACCTTGACGGGATCACGATCGGTATCTGACTGGGCTGTCGTCATGGACCTGTTGTAACAGTGAGTGCATACCCGCAGCAGGGGGTTGTTCCGCTCACCGGACATCGGTCATCGCCTACGCGTTCGGTCTCCCGCTGGGAGGGAAACGTTGGGCTGTCCTGAGGATCGGCGACCTAATCTCGTGCCGGTCCAAGAGAACACGACGGAGGTAGGCACACATGGCGACAGCACCCGAAGGGCTGATCCCTGCAGGAACTGTCGCCGACGACACCGAGGTCGATCTGCTGGTGATCGGGGCCGGAACAGGCATGGCTGCCGCCCTGGCCGCGAGCGAGCTCGGTTTGTCTGTGCTGATCGTCGAGAAGTCTCACTACGTAGGCGGGTCTACCGCTCGCTCGGGCGGAGCCCTCTGGCTCCCGGCGAGTCCGGTACTGCGGGCCGCCGGAACGGGTGACACCCTGGAGCGGGCGCGTACCTATTTGCGGTCGGTGGTCGCCGGGAGCGCATCGGATGCGCGCAGCGACGGGTTCCTTGAGCACCAATCGGAGACCGTCGACATGTTGATGCGCATGACGCCGATGCGCTTCACCTGGTGCCGCGACTACGCGGACTACCACCCCGAGGAGCCAGGTGGCAGCCCGACCGGACGTACCTGCGAATGCCGTCCATTCGATTCGTCCGTGCTGGGCGCGTACCGGAATCGGCTACAACCAGGTGTCATGAAACCGCCCTCGGTGCCGATGCCCGTGACTAGCGCCGACTATCGGTGGATGAATCTGATGGCTCGCCTGCCGCGAAAGGCATTGCCCCTCATAGTGAAACGGGTGACACAGGGCGTGGGCGGAGCCCTACTGGGCCGACGTTATCTGGCGGGTGGACAGGCCCTGGCCGCGGGACTCTTCGCCGGGGTGCTGCGTGCAGGCATTCCGGTCTGGACCGATACCTCGCTGGTGCGGTTGACCACCGAGGGACGGCGCACCACCGGTGCGGTGGTGACCCATGAGGGCCGAGAGATCACGGTGTCGGCCGGACGCGGTGTGGTGCTGGCGGCCGGCGGCTTTGACCACAACATGGAGATGCGACACAAGTTCCAGTCGGCAATGCTCGGCGAGAACATGAGCCTGGGCGCCGACACCAACACCGGAGATGCCCTGCGAATCGGCCAGGATTCCGGTGCGGCAATTGATTCCATGAGCCAGGCCTGGTGGTTCCCTGCGGTGGCGCCATTGCCGGGTGGCGCACCGAAGGTGATGCTGGCCGAGCGGTCCCTCCCTGGGTCGTTCATCGTCGACCAGACCGGAAGACGCTTCATCAATGAGGCCACCGATTACATGTCCTTCGGGCAGCGGGTCCTAGAGCGGGAACGCGCCGGCGACCCCGTCGAGTCGATGTGGATCATCTTCGACCAGCAATATCGCAACAGCTATGTCTTCGCGGGTCAGCTGTATCCGCGCAGGCCCATACCCACGCAGTGGTACGACGCAGGCATCGCCCACCGTGCCGATAGTTTGGCCGCGCTGGCGCCGATGGCCGGATTGCCGCAGGGCGAATTCCTCTCGACGGTAAGGAGATTCAACGAATCCGCCGCAGCCGGTGACGATATCGACTTCCAGCGTGGCCGCAGCGTGTACGACCGCTACTACGGCGATCCGACGGTAACCCCGAATCCGAACCTGCGGCCGCTGTGCAGCGGCCCGTTCTACGCGGTGCGGATGGTGCTTAGCGATCTGGGCACCTGCGGGGGATTACGTGCCGACGAACGCGCGCGCGTGCTCCGCGAGGACGGCAGTGTCATGGAGGGGCTGTACGCGATCGGCAACACGGCCGCCAATGCCTTCGGCGCTACCTACCCGGGTGCCGGTGCGACGATTGCCCAGGGGCTGGTCTACGGCTACATCGCCGCACACGATGCGCTGGCCAGGTGATCACTTGCCGTGGTCTCTGGGCGCCGAACCCTTAACTGCCTCAACCTGTTTCTCAACCTTGCGCCAGTAGCCGGGGATCAGCTTCGGAGTGCCCGACTCCGCATCCTCGAACACGGCCGCCGCCTCGTCCAGATCTTCCATCATCTTGAGGGCCAGCTCGCGTTCCGACTCGTAGTAACGCTCGGCCCACTTCAGGGCCAAATGGGAATACGCCCAGCCGGGTTGCGCCTTCGCACCCTCCGCGTCGAGGGCTGCTTGCCGGTGCATTTCCTCGGCGTAGGCGACATGCTCAGCGAGCAGTTCCTTCAGCCGCATCGGATCGGCCAGGTGACCGTTCATCACGCGCAACACAACGCTGTGCTTGAGCACCGGTGGATCGGCGGGAGCTTCGTTCACCCATTGGGTGAGCGCGTCCATGCCCTTCTCCGTGATCTGGTAAAGCCGGCGACTGCGCGCCCCGTTCTCGAGGTCCAACCGGGAGGTCGCCAGCCCGAGCTTCTCCAGTTTGCGCAGTTCTGAATAGATTTGGCTGAAGGAGGGGCTCCAGTAGAAGTAGCGGATGCTCCAGTCCGCCCACTTCTTGATGTCGTATCCGGACACCTCTTCCTTGTAGGAAAGCATGCCGAGGATCGTCCAGCTGGTGGCAGCCAGATTCGGCTCGTCGGGCGAACCGGTCTCTGCCATTGGCCAAGGGTAGCAACGTGAGATGTTGCGGGGGGATCTCCTGGGCCGCTCAGCGGGATGGATGTTAGCCCAGATGCGCGGTAAGCAACCAGGCGCGCATCGAGATCCTCCCGTCCGATTCTCTGTGGATCTCGAAGTCGACATCGTCCAGGCCCGGAAGCGGGTTCGCATACATGCGTGCCGGACGGATCTCATCGACGATCCAGTAGCGGGACACGATGTCGTGTAGCTCGTCTTCGGTGACGGGATGCGCTATGCCGGAAGGAGCATGACCACCGGCGACATCGAAGACCAGAACGATGTACGTCGCACCCGGTG
This sequence comes from Mycobacterium sp., assembly GCA_050701835.1. Classification (GTDB taxonomy): domain Bacteria; phylum Actinomycetota; class Actinomycetes; order Mycobacteriales; family Mycobacteriaceae; genus Mycobacterium. Next base: position 73,013 of record JBOGDC010000029.1, read on the forward strand.
CCGCCGCGCGGACCATGGACCGTTGGTAGGCGTCGCGCAGTTCCACGGGCATGGAGTGGAATAGCTCGCTATCGACGATGGTGCCGAAGCGCCCGTCATACCCGGTGAGCGCGGTGATGTCGGCGCATTCGAAGGTTGCATTGGTGAGGCCACGGCGTGCGGCTTCGATCCGGGCTAGTTTGATTGCGTGGGGTGAGAGGTCAATTCCCACTGTGGTGTGGCCGCGCTCGGCGAGGCGCAGCGACAGGGCCGCCTCACCGCAGCCGGCGTCCAGTACGTCGCCGTGCACCATGCCCGCGTCGATGAGCATGGCGATATCCGGTTGGGGCTCACCGATGCTCCACGGCGCAGTGTGGCCGGGAATCAGCTCGCCGCGGTACGCGATATCGAAGATCTCGGGGTCCTGTGTCACCATGCTTACTGAATATCAGCCTGACTGATATGTGTCAACATAACTGATATGGATGAGGAGGAATGGCAGCCGCTCGGCGCGTTGATGTACCGCGTGTCGGTGGCGTTGCGTTCGGAGATTGCGGCGGCGCTGTCGCCGCTGAATCTGCCATTCCCTCAGTACATCTGCATGCGTGTGCTGTCGCAGAACCCGGGCTGGTCGAATGCCGACCTAGCCCGGGCCATGGACGTGACGCCACAGTCGATGAATACCGTGCTGCAGGCGCTGCAGGATGCAGAATTGGTGGCACGGCCGGATACCGTGGCCTCCGGCCGTGCGCGCCCGGCGCAGCTGAGTCGATCAGGGGCGGCCTTGCTCAAGCGCGCCGAGGTGTTGGCGCGCGAGGCAGAAGAGCGGTTGTTGTCCGATATCTCGGAACGGCAGCGCAGCGACTTCTTTCAGACCCTGCGTGATATTGCGGGTGAGGACGCGTCGACCTGCTGATAGCTATGCCGGGAGAACTGTCCCGGGTAGTTTCAAGATCATGAACAAACTGGTGATAGGCGCCGCGGCAGCGCTGGCGACGGTACTTGCCGGGTGCTCCGCCTACACCCCGTCCGTAAACCCTGGAACCACATCCGCCGAGTCGCCCCCGGAACAGCGCACGCCAGACGGGGCGGTGATCGTCACCCCGGACAATTTCGCGCGCGCGGAATCGGACTTGTACTTCGGAAACATGGTGAAAGACGGGGGATTTGGCAAGTTCCACCATATCCGTGAGCTCTCGCCGGTGGACAATCAACTGGTGATTCGGCAGAACCGCGACACGCTGTACTCGGCGGGCGTCTTCGACCTGGACGCGGGTTCGGTCACCATCTCAATGCCGGATCCAGGGAAGCGATTCATGTCGCTTCAGTTGATCACTGAAGACCACTATGTGCCGGGCGTTTTCTACGGCAAGGGCGATTACACCATCACCAAGGAGCAGGCGGGCACCCGCTACGTGATGGCGGCCGTGCGCACGCTGGTGAATCCGAATGAGCTAGATGACCTTAACGCGGTGCATGCGCTACAGGACGGTGTTGTCGCACGACAGGATCGGATGGGCAGTTTTGATGTTCCGAAGTGGGACAGCGTAAGTCAGAAGAAGGTGCGTGACGCGCTGCTCCAACTGGCGGCGACGTTGCCAGATACCGAGGGGACATTCGGTACGAAGGACACCACCGACCCCGTCCGTCATCTCATCGGAACCGCATCCGCGTGGGGTGGCAACCCGGAGAAGGACGCCCTCTATCTGACTGTGAACCCCGCCAAGAATGACGGTGCCACCACGTACCGTCTTACGGTCGGACAAGTGCCCGTCGACGGATTCTGGTCGGTAACGGTCTACAACAAGGACGGCTACTTCACGCCCAATCCACGGAATGCATACTCACTCAACAACATCACCGCACAGCGTGGTTCCGACGGCAATACCACGATTCAGTTTGGCGGATGTGTGGACACCACCGCGAATTGCCTGCCCACCACGCCGGGCTGGAACTACCTGGTGCGGCTCTATCGGGCACAGCCTCAGGTGCTCGACGGCCAGTGGACCTTCCCGGCGGCCCAGCTCGTTTCCTGACCGGAAGCTATTGCGGGGTAACGAACTTCGCGATCTGCCGGGCAACTTCGTTCCGGACATCGGCATCGGACATATCCTCTAGACCGAGGCCCGCCCGCAGGCTCGGGCCCATCAACCGCCAGCCGAGTTGTAGCGCTATCGCGTGTGCGGCTGCCAACCGGGCGTCACGATCATCGGCGTGCCCGGGGCGTATCTGGTCGAGCAGCCACACCATCCCCGGTTTACGTTCCTGGAGTTCTTCGATGGGAAAGCCGTCAAGGGTGGAGCGGACCATCACCCGCAGTTGGAGATCGTGAGCGGCTTCCAGTTCCTCGATGGGGGCCCCCGACTCACGTACGGCCGCTGCGGAGTCGGCGAGGTGCTGCAGGGTGGCCGCCAGCAATTGACGCTTACTTCCGAAGTGGCGGTGGACGAGACCATGGTTTACGCCTGCACGGGTGGCGACCTCCCGAATGGACGTCGCAGTGGGGCCCTTCGCGGCGAAAAGCTCGGATGCCGCATTCAGGACGGCCTCGACCACCTCGTCCTTGCCGACGGGCTTGGTATCCGTTGCCTCCGGTGTAGTCATGTGTGTACAGTAGCGGATGACCATGGTGTAGACAGTCGACTACACCAAAGGATGACAGAAGGGATGAGGTCATGAGCAGTGATTTCAACGTGGTGAAGGCGGGCGAGAACATCGGCGCGTGTATCGAAGGAGTGCGCCTCGGTGAGGTGGACGCCGAGACCGCGGGTGCCATCAACGAGGCACTGCTGGAGCACAAGGTGCTCTTCTTCCGTAGGCAGCACCACCTGGACGACGAGGCCCAGTTCGCCTTCGCGCGCTGCATGGGGGTCCCAACCTCGCCGCACCCCACGCTGAAATTCGACGGCGAGCGGGTGATGCGGCTCGACTCCGAGGAGGGCGGTCGCGCCAACCAATGGCATACCGACGTCACCTTCGTGGACCGGATTCCCAAGGCGTCGATTTTGCGCGCTGTGGAGCTTCCGCCTTACGGCGGCACTACCACCTGGACCTCGACGGTCGCTGCCTATCGCCAGCTGCCCAAGCCGCTGCAGGCTCTGGCAGACAGCCTGTGGGCCATGCACAACAACCAATTCGATTACGCCCAAGTCGATCCCGCCAAAATCGCGGAACTGTTGGCCACGCAGGGACCCGGATCGAAGTATGTACGCGAGTTCGGGTCGACTCATTTTGAGGCGCATCACCCGGTAGTCCGGGTGCACCCCGAGACGGGCGAGAAGGCGCTGCTGCTGGGCAACTTCGTCAAGCGGATCCTGGATGTGAACTCCAGCGAGTCGCAGGCGCTGGTCCGGATATTCCAGGATCGGATCACCTGGTTGGAGAACACCATTCGGTGGAACTGGGAGCTTGGCGACGTCGCGATGTGGGACAACCGTGCCACCCAGCATTACGCCGTCTCCGATTACGGCGATCAGCGGCGCCGGATGCACCGAGTCACTCTCGCCGGAGATGTGCCGGTCGGCGTCAATGGGGAAAGCAGCCGGGTGATTTCCGGCGACGCTAGCGACTACTCGGTGGTCGATAACCCCAAGCGGCTCGTGGCTTAGCGGCGCTGCGCCGAGTGCCGAGTTTCCGGTTCGAAAGTGCGGGTGAGCCGCCCGGAAACCCGACGCTCGGCGGGAGGATTGCGGGGATAGGCTCGGCGGCATGCTTCCTCCTCTCCGCCGCAACGGCGCCGCACTCGTCACCGGTGCATCCTCAGGTATCGGCGAGCAGTTGGCGCGCGAATTTTCCCGGCACGGTTACCCGTTGGTGCTCGTCGCGCGACGCGCAGACCGGCTGCAGGTTCTCGCCGACTCGATCGGGCCGAGCGCGCGGGTGCTGTCCGCCGACCTGTCGCGGGCGGCTGATCGGGCACAGCTGCCGGAGCGGCTTGCCGGCCTGGGGTTAGAGGTGGACATCCTCGTCAACAACGCCGGGCTGAGCACGGTCGGGCCCGTCGCGGAGTCCGATCCGGTGACCGAGCTGAATCTGATCGACGTCGACGTCAGCTCGGTGGTGGACTTGTGTTCGCGATTCGTGCCGGGAATGGTCGCGCGGGGTCATGGCGCGGTGCTCAACGTGGGATCGGTGGGCGGTTTCGGCCCGCTTCCCGGGCAGGCCTCGTATGGCGCCGCCAAGGCCTTCGTGTTGTCGTACACCCACGCCCTGGTTGAGGAGTTGCGTGGCACCGGGGTAAGTGCCGCAACGCTGTGTCCGGGCCCGGTAAAGACGGGATTCGGCGCAGCGGCGGGCATTTCCGATGAAGACGCCGAGGCCGCCATGCCCAGTGTCATGTGGGTGGACGCCCAGACCGTTGCCAGGACGGCAGTTGACGGGTTGGCTGCCGGCAAGAGTGTGATCGTGCCGGGTATGGCCAACCGGATCGGGGCGGCCGCCAATCACCTGCTGCCGCGACGGTTGCTCACCCGAGTCGTCGCGCGCGCCCATCCGGCGATGAAGAACCGCTAGCGATCTTCACGCTACGCACCACGCCTTCCGAGGGCTCGAGGTACCACCAGATGAGTTGGCGGAAGCGGCGATTCGAACCCAGCTGGACGCACTCGTAGCTCGACGGTGAGGCGTCGAGACCTTAGGCCGGTAGGTCACCCTCTCTGCGTCTGCCCAGAAACAAGGCGGCGAGCGCACCGAGGATCGCAGCCGCTACCGCAATACCTCCGGCGAGCCACCAGGATGGCCCCTTGGAGGCATCCGGGCTCTTGGGTCCGAGTAGCGCCCCCACGATCGTATTGAAGTTATCGGTCTGGTCGGTGAGGCCGGAGACGTTGGCGGCACCCGGACCGTAGGCCGCGATACGCACCTGGGTTCCGGTGTGGGTCTGCGGCTTACCTTCCGGTGCAGTTGGATACATGATCCGCATGGTGGCACCGTCGGCCGTCTGCACCGCGACGGACAAGGCGGTCGGGTTGTCGAAGTCCTCGGGGACGATAAGCGAGGAGTGTCCATGGTCGGCCGTGACGATCACCAGGGTGTTGCCGTCCTTCCGTGCGAAGTCCAGGGCAGTGGCGACCGCCTCGTCGAGGGCGATGGTCTCCCCTATCTGGCCGCAGATGTTGGCCGCATGGTCCTGCTTGTCGATCGAGGCCGACTCCACCTGTAGGAAGAAACCGTTGTCGCGGCCGTTCTTCGAGTTCACCAGCAGGTCAATTGCTTTGGAGGTCATCGCGGACAGCTGCGGTTGCTCCTTGGGCAGCTCAGGGTTGGGCTGACAGGTGGTCGGCGGCAGCTTGCCGCCGTTCGGGACCGCGACGGACGCCTTGTCCCACTGCACCGGCAGGTTGCCCTTCCCGAACACGCCGAGTACCGGATTATCGAGGCTGTCTACCTTGTTCAGGTCGGCCGCGGTGGTGGGCAGCTGATAGCCGGCGGCCTTGGCGACTTCGAGCGAGGTCTTTCCCCTGTGCTCACCCGCGGTGATGGTCTCGTCGAAGTACTTGCCGCCGCCGCCCAGGCTGATATCGGCCCGGGTCGCCACGAGCTGTTCGGAGATGGAACCGTCACCGCCGTTCTCCCGGGCGTTCGCCGCGCACTTCTCCAGGGTCTCCTTGGGGCCCTTGCAGTCCCGATCGGTGACGTGCGCGGTGAGCACCGCGGGCGTGGCGTCCTGCAGTTCTGCGGTGGTCACGTTTCCCGTCGCGAAGCCCTGCTTTTGCACAATCTCCAGGATCGTGTCCAGCGGCTTGCCGGTGAGGTCAACCGAGATGGCGCCGTTGTAGGTTTTGGTGCCCGTGGCCCAGCCGGTGCCGGAGGCGGCAGAGTCGGTGACGTAGTCGGGCTTGCCCTTATCGGGCCCGTCCTTAGTGAGCGCAAAGGTGGTGTATTCGCCGGTGATCGGCAGCGCATCCAGCCCGGGCAGGGTGCCGGCGGCGCCGTACTGGTAGTTGCGTGCGGAGGTGATCTCCGAGGTGCCCATGCCGTCACCGATCAGCAGGATGACGTTCTTGGCGTCCCGGCCTGCTACCGAATCCCGCAGATCCGCCGTCTTGTCGCCGTCGCGGCCGCCGGAGGTGCGGTTGGCGCCGCCGATCTTGGCGATATCGCCGACGGGCACCTCGGGAGAATCCGAGGGCGGTGCGGCGGTTGCGGAGGGTGCCAGCGCCAGGACGAAGACGGACATGAGAGCCGTAGCTGCGTGGCAGATGCGCATCGCCACAGTTTCCAGGGAACCGATGAACGCCCGGTGAACCGAGACCGCGCTTATGGCGGAAACGTCTCGGATAATTCCGCCATAACCTCGGTTTTGGCGGGCAGACCTTATGACGCGGGCAGGTCCAGCACCAGGCGGCCTTCGCCACGGGAGATGCACGTCAGGAGTTGGCCCTCCTCGCGCTGCGACTCGGTGAGGATCTGATCACGGTGGTCGACGGTGCCGGCCAGCACGTTGACTTTGCAGGTGCCGCAGAAACCCTGCTGGCACGAGTAGGCCACATGGGGCAGGTGTTCCTTGATGACGGCCAGCGCCGTCCGGTCGGCGGGCACCGCTAGCACCGGACCGCCGGGGCCGAGCTGCACTTCGAACGGATGACCGTCGACGACGGGCGCCGCCGCGAAACGCTCGAAATGCAGTTCCACCGAGGGCATTTCCAGCAGCCGGCGTTGCAGCACCCCAAGCATCGGCGCGGGACCGCAGCAATACACCGCGTCGTTCTCCCCCACCTCGGGCAGCAGGTCGTCCGCGGTGGGTAGACCCGACTCGGTGTCGGTCCGCACGAGCACCCGATCGCCAAACCGCTTGAGCTCGTTGAGGAACGGCATGGAATCACGGTGCCGACCGGTGTACACCATGGTCCACGGCTTACCCAGCTGTTCGGCGAAGTTGATCATCGACAGGATCGGTGTGATGCCGATACCGCCGGCCACGAAATGCAGCTTGCGCGGCCCGGGCTGGGTCATCGCCAGCGGGAAGGCGTTGCGTGGTCCGAGGATCGATATCTGGGCGCCGACCTGCAGCCCGTCATGTACCTCGACCGAGCCGCCGCCGTCGGGTATGCGACGCACCGCGATTCGATATCGAAAGGGGTCTGTCAGATCGCCGCACAAGGAGTACTGCCGCATCCGGCCCGAAGGCAACAGCAGGTCCAGATGCGCGCCCGGATGCCACGGTGGGAGTCGCTCCCCGTTGGGAGAGGCCAAAACCAGGCTGACCACGTTATCGTCGGTGGCCTCCACCCAGCGGTCGGCGATCACCAGCTTCAGAGTCCGGTCGACGTGATTCTCGGGCGGCTTCTTGAGGATCAACAATGCGCCGATTGCGCGCACGGCCAACGGGAACAGCGCCGTCACCACGGCAATCACCGGTGATACCGGCAAGGTGCCATACAGCGTCGGCGGTAACGGTGGCCGCTTCGACTTGGTGGTGGGCTGCGCCTTGCGACGCAGGCGGCTCATTAGTGCCCCACCGCGGCTTTCGCGGCAGGCGAGGTGCTCAAGTACGCCACCGCTTGCGCGGTGCTACCCACCTGATCGGGTGAGAAGCCCGGCCGCATGAACTCCAGCGCGGACTTGCCCAGCTCACGCCAGCGCAGGAACGCGCCGCGCTTCATGGCCTTGTTCATTTGGCGGAGCACACCGAACACTCCGTAGTTGGGCAGTGACGGATCCTGCCGCACCAGGAACTTGGTGTACCGGAGCATGACGCCCACGAGCAGCACCGTGGCCAGCACGAAGGTCAGCATCATGTGGCCGCGGCGGATCTGGAAGTAGCTGGCGACGTCATAGGCGACGCTGCGGTGCTCGACCTCCTCGGCGCCGTGCCACCGGAACAGGTCCACCATTTCCGGGTCGGCGTCGAAGTCCTCGAAGCGGTGGTTGAGCACCCAGTCACCCAATACGGCAGTGAAGTGCTCGATACCGGCAATAAGGGCGAGCTTCTCGACCATCACTCGGTAGCGGAGCTTCTCGCTGCGCAGCTCATTGGTGCGCTCCAGCATGTGAGTCACGTACTCGATCTGCGTGAGGGCGGGACGGACGTTGATGTCGTTCTTCTCCAGGAAATCCCCGAGCACCTTGCTGTGAGTCTCCGCGTGCACGGCCTCCTGGCCCATGAAGCCGATCATCGCTTCACGAATCTTGTCGTCCTTCACGTACGGCAGGGCGCGGGTGAAGGTGTCGACGAACGCCCGTTCCCCCTCCGGGAGAAGAAGATTGAAGGCAGAGATGAAATGCGAGACGATGGGTTCGTTGGGAATCCAGTGCAGCGGGGTATGACTGGTGTCGAACTGGACATTGCGTGGCCGTAGCACCACCTCGCCGGGCTCGGTGGGTACCACGTGCAGGCCAGTTGCTCCAGTTGTGTTACGCGCCATAATGTCTGGTCTCCTTACTCGCTACCGACTGATCTTGTTGCTTACGCGGCCCCAGAAGAACCGGTTCAGCGCTGGGGCCAGACGACTGAAGTGGTACTGCAGGTGAGCTTCCGGGGTAACCGGGACGATCGACTTGCCCTTGATGACGGCGTTGACGATCTCCTTGGCCACCTTCTCCGGGCCGAATCCGCGTTTGGCATACAGCCCCGCCCCCTGCTGCTGCCGCGCGGCTTCGTCCTCGGGCGACAGCCCCGAGAACTGGGTGGTGCGAATGATATTCGTGTTGACGATGCCCGGGCAGATGGTGCTGACTTTCACCTTGTCGCGCCCGAGCTCGCCGCGCAGCACGTCGGAGAACATAAATACGGCAGCCTTACTGGTGACGTAGGCGCTCATCTCGGGGAGAGGCGTGTAGGCGGCGGCACTGGAGATGTTGACGATGTGACCGCTCTTGCGTTCGGCCATCCGCGGCCCGAAAGCGCGGCAGCCGTAGACGACTCCGCCCAAGTTGATGTTCAGCACCCGCTGGAAGTCCGCGGACGGGGTATCGAAAAATCGTCCGGCCTGGCCGATGCCTGCGTTGTTGATCAAGACGTCGGGCACGCCATGGGTGGCGCACACATCATCGGCGAATGCGGTCACGGCGGCCTCGTCGGAGACGTCCAGGACATAAGGGTGCGCGGTTCCACCCGATTTCTCGATGAGCCCAACGGTCTCGTTGGCGGTGTCGAGGTCGATATCCGCGACGACGAGGCGGGCACCCTGGCGGCCGAAGGCCAGCGCGGTTTCACGGCCGATGCCGCTTCCGCCGCCGGTCACCACCACCAGGCTGTTGCGCTGTGCACTGCCGGATGTCATGCATCCTCCGAATCCTGCGCACTAACGCGCTTACGTGATGAAGAGGATTGTAAATCACCATGTAGGTGTGGAAAAAGACGTGACGCTGAATACCCTTTTTCGAGGAAACATGCGTTGACCTACGCATTGAGAGAATGACGCCACCAGGTGTCGCGCCATCTAACCACCCGAGTTGGCGTCCACCGGGGTTCCTGACATATCGTTTTGATTACTTGTCGCGTCGGGGCACGAGATCTGCTGGTCAACGGTGTCCGGTGGGTGCCTCATCGTCACCGCGAGCACATCAGCAGACGGCCGAGAAGGACGCTACAGACAAGGGCCAACGGGCCTTCGTCACCATCCCAGGTGAAGGTTTGTGCGGCACCTTCGAGGAGGGTACTGACGGCTGCATCCACGCGATGCATCCGGCCAGGCCCTGGAGACGAGACGAGCAGCCATGCCACACCCCGCGACCGGGCTCTACAACCCGGCCTACGAGCACGATTCGTGCGGTGTCGCCATGGTCGTGGATATGCACGGCCGGCGCAGCCGCGACATAGTGGACAAGGCCATCACTGCGCTGCTGAATCTGGAGCATCGCGGTGCCGCGGGAGCCGAGCCGAATAGCGGTGACGGCGCCGGAATCATGTTGCAGATTCCGGACAAGTTCTTCCGTGCCGTCGTGGATTTCGACCTGCCCGCCGAGGGCAGCTACGCCTCCGGTATCGCTTTCCTGCCGCAGGGGTCCAAGGACGCTGCCGCCGCGTGCGAGGCCGTCGGGAAGATCGTCGAGGCAGAGGGTTTGACCGTCCTGGGTTGGCGTGAGGTTCCTCACGACGACTCTTCGCTGGGCGCCCTCGCCCGTGACGCCATGCCCACCTTCCGGCAACTGTTTATCGCCGGCGCTTCCGGCATCGACCTGGAGCGGCGTGTATACGTCGTGCGCAAGCGTATCGAGCACGAGCTGGGAAACCAGGGTTCCGGCCGAGGCAGCCTCGGTGAGGAAACCGTCTATTTCCCAAGCCTTTCTGGTCGCACCTTCGTGTACAAGGGCATGCTGACCACCCCGCAGCTGCGTGCGTTTTATCTCGATCTGCAGGACGAGCGCGTCGAGAGTGCGTTGGGCATCGTGCACTCGCGCTTCTCCACCAACACCTTCCCGTCCTGGCCGCTGGCTCACCCCTACCGCCGGGTGGCGCACAACGGTGAGATCAACACCGTTGCGGGCAACGAGAACTGGATGCGGGCCCGCGAGGCCCTCATCAAGACGGAGGCCTTCGGCGGTCCCGCCCAACTCGACAAGATCTTCCCGATCTGTACGCGCGGTGCCTCGGACACGGCGCGGTTCGACGAGGCACTGGAACTGCTGCACCTGGGCGGCCGCCCCCTGCACCACGCGGTGCTGATGATGATTCCCGAGGCCTGGGAACGGCACGAGTCCATGGACCCGCAGCTCCGCGCCTTTTACGAGTACCACGCCTCCCTCATGGAGCCCTGGGACGGACCGGCCTCGGTCTGCTTCACCGACGGCACCATCGTCGGCGCGGTTCTCGACCGCAACGGCCTGCGCCCGTCCCGTGTCTGGGTTACCGAGGATGGCCTTGTCGTGATGGCCTCCGAGGCGGGCGTACTGGACCTCGATCCCTCCACCGTGGTGCAGCGCACCCGCCTGCAGCCCGGCCGCATGTTCCTGGTGGACACCACCCAGGGCCGCATAGTCTCCGACGATGAAGTGAAGGCCGAGCTTGCGGCCGCCGAGCCGTACCAGAAGTGGCTGGACGAGGGCCTGGTCCGCATGGAGCAGCTGCCCGATCGCCCGCATCAGCACATGCCACACGACCGGATCGTCTTGCGTCAGCAGACTTTCGGTTACACCTACGAGGAGCTCAACATCCTGGTGGCGCCGATGGCGCGCACCGGTGCCGAGGCCCTCGGGTCGATGGGCACCGATACCCCGATCGCGGTGCTGTCCAACCGTTCTCGGATGTTGTTCGACTACTTCCAGCAGCTCTTCGCTCAGGTCACCAATCCCCCGCTGGACGCCATCCGCGAGGAGGTCGTCACCAGCCTGGGCGGCGTGATCGGACCCGAGGGCGATCTGCTGAACCCGACTCCCGAGTCGTGCCACCAGATCCTGCTGCCGCAGCCGGTGCTGCACAACGACGAGTTGGACAAGCTCGTCCACCTGGACCCCAACGATACGGTCAACGGTCGTCCGCACGGTTTCTCCAGCCGGGTGGTGCGCTGCCTGTACCCCGTTGCCGAGGGCGGTGCCGGATTGCGCACCGCGTTGGAATCGGTGCGTGCCGAGGCCTCCGCGGCCATCGCCGACGGCGCCCAGGTGATCATCCTGTCGGACCGCGAGTCTGACGACCAGATGGCGCCCATCCCTTCGCTTTTGGCTGTTTCCGCGGTGCACCATCATTTGGTGCGCGAGAAGTCGCGAACCAAGGTCGGTGTGGTCGTCGAGGCGGGTGACGCACGCGAGGTGCACCACGTGGCGGCGCTGGTCGGCTTCGGTGCCGCCGCCGTCAACCCATACATGGCGTTCGAGTCCATTGAGGACCTCATCGATCGCGGCATCATCACCGGTGTGGATCGCGACAAGGCGATCCGCAACTACATCAAGGCAGCAGGCAAGGGCGTGCTCAAGGTGATGTCCAAGATGGGCATCTCCACCCTGGCCTCCTACACCGGTGCCCAGCTGTTCCAGTCCATCGGCCTGTCCCAGGAGCTATTGGACGAGTACTTCAGCGGATTGGCGGGCCCCACAGGCGGTATCGGCCTGGACGAGATCGCCGCCGATGTGGCGTCGCGGCATCACCTGGCGTTCCTGGAGCGCCCAGAGGAGTGGGCGCACCGCGAGCTCGAGGTCGGCGGTGAATACCAGTGGCGGCGTGAGGGCGAGTACCACCTGTTCAACCCCGACACCGTCTTCAAACTGCAGCACGCCACTCGCTCCGGGCAGTACCCGGTGTTCAAGGAATACACCAAACTGGTCGATGACCAGAGTGAGCGGATGGCCTCGCTGCGCGGTCTGCTGAAATTCAAGAGCCCCGAAGACGGCGGGCGGCCGTCGATTTCCATCGACGAGGTGGAGCCCGCCACCGAGATCGTGAAGCGTTTCTCCACCGGCGCGATGAGCTTCGGGTCCATTTCCGCCGAGGCCCACGAGACCCTGGCCATCGCCATGAATCGCCTTGGCGGCCGGTCGAACTCCGGTGAGGGCGGTGAGGACCCGAGTCGGTTTACCCCGGACGAGAACGGCGACTGGCGTCGCAGTGCCATCAAGCAGGTGGCCTCCGGCCGCTTCGGTGTCACCTCGCACTACCTGAGCAACTGCACGGACATCCAGATCAAGATGGCGCAGGGTGCCAAGCCCGGCGAGGGCGGTCAGCTGCCCGCGCACAAGGTGTACCCCTGGGTGGCCGAGGTACGGCACTCCACGCCTGGCGTTGGACTCATTTCCCCGCCACCGCACCACGATATCTACTCGATCGAGGACCTGGCGCAGCTGATCCACGACCTGAAGAACGCCAACCCGCAGGCGCGTGTTCACGTGAAGCTGGTGTCGGAGAACGGTGTTGGGACGGTTGCCGCCGGAGTTTCCAAGGCCCATGCCGATGTGGTCCTGATCTCCGGCCACGACGGCGGAACCGGTGCTACTCCCCTGACCTCCCAGAAGCACGCCGGCGCCCCGTGGGAGCTGGGGCTGGCCGAGACGCAGCAGACACTGCTGCTCAACGGTCTGCGCGACCGCATCGTGGTGCAGGTCGACGGCCAGCTCAAGACCGGCCGTGACGTGATGATCGCAATGCTGCTCGGCGGCGAGGAGTTCGGTTTCGCCACCGCTCCCCTGGTGGTCTCCGGTTGCATCATGATGCGGGTCTGCCACCTGGATACCTGCCCGGTGGGTGTGGCCACGCAGAACCCAGTGCTGCGCGAGCGGTTCAACGGCAAGCCGGAGTTCGTGGAGAACTTCTTCCTGTTCATTGCCGAGGAAGTCCGCGAGCTGATGGCGGAGCTCGGTTTCCGCACCGTCAACGAGGCCGTCGGCCAGGTGGGCGCCCTCGACAGCGAGCGCGCGGTCGCGCATTGGAAGGCCAGCAAGCTGGACCTGTCTCCGGTACTGCTTGAGCCCGAATCGGCGTTCATGAATCAGGACTTGTACTGCAGCGGTTCACAGGATCACGGTCTGGAGAAGGCGCTGGATCAGCAGCTCATCGTGATGAGCCGCGAGGCGCTGGACCGGGCGACCCCGGTGAAGTTCGAGACGCTGATCACCAACGTCAACCGCACGGTAGGCACCATGCTCGGTCACGAGGTGACCAAGGCTTATGGCGGCGAAGGACTTCCGGACGACACCATCGACATCACGTTCACCGGTTCTGCCGGGAACAGCTTCGGTGCCTTCGTTCCACGCGGCATCACCCTGCGCCTGTTCGGCGATGCCAACGACTACGTGGGCAAGGGCCTATCCGGTGGACACATCGTGGTGCGCCCGTCCCGTGAGGCGCCGAAAGACTTTGTGGCCGAGAAGAACATCATTGGCGGCAACGTCATCCTGTTCGGCGCCACCAGCGGTGAGGTATTCTTGCGTGGCGCGGTGGGAGAGCGGTTCGCGGTCCGGAACTCTGGAGCCGTCGCCGTCGTCGAGGGCGTGGGCGACCATGGCTGCGAGTACATGACGGGCGGCACCGTGGTGGTGCTCGGACCGACCGGCCGCAACTTCGCGGCCGGCATGTCGGGCGGTATGGCCTACGTGTACGACCCCGACAAACAACTGATGGACAACCTCAACGATGAGATGGTGGACCTGGACGCGTTGGATCCCGACGACGAGCAGGTACTGCGCAGCTTGATCGAGAAGCATGTGGCGACAACCGACTCTGCTGTCGGACAACGCATTCTGGCCGACTGGAGTGGCCAGAGCGATTCCTTCGTCAAGGTGATGCCCCGCGAGTACCGTCGCGTGCTGAAGGCCATCGCCGACGCGGAGCTGACCGGAGGCGATGTGAACGAAGCGATCATGGCGGCTGCTCGTGGGTGACCCAAGCGGCTTTTTGACCCACACCGCGCGCGATCTGCCCAAGCGGCGCCCCGTGCCACTGCGGCTGCTCGACTGGAAAGAGGTCTACGAAGATTTTGAGTCTTCGAGGCTTCAGCAGCAGGCATCGCGCTGCATGGATTGCGGAATTCCGTTCTGCCACCAGGGGTGCCCGCTGGGGAACCTGATTCCGGAGTGGAACGACCTGGTGTACCGGGGGCAGTGGCGCGAGGGCATCGAACGCCTGCACGCCACTAATAACTTCCCCGAGTTCACCGGCCGGCTCTGCCCGGCGCCGTGTGAGGCCTCGTGCGTGCTGGGCATCAACCAGGACCCGGTGACCATCAAGCAGGTCGAGGTCGAGCTGATCGACAACGCCTTCGACAACGGCTGGGTGAAGCCCATCCCGTCCGAGGTGAAGACCGGTAAGAAGGTTGCGGTCGTGGGCTCCGGGCCGGCGGGATTGGCTGCGGCACAACAGCTCACCCGTGCCGGACACGATGTCACCGTGTATGAGCGGGCCGACCGCATTGGTGGTCTGCTGCGCTACGGTATCCCCGAGTTCAAGATGGAAAAGCGTCACATCGACCGCCGTCTGGACCAGATGAGGGCCGAGGGAACTGTTTTCGAGGCCGGTGTGAACGTGGGCGTAGATATCACCGCCGACGAGCTGCGCTCGAAGTTCGACGCGGTGGTACTGGCCGGCGGAGCGACCGACTGGCGCGACCTGCCGGTCCCGGGCCGGGAGCTCGAGGGCATCTACCAGGCCATGGAGTACCTGCCGTGGGCCAACAAGGTGCAGCTCGGCGACGACGTCCTGGACGAGGACGGCCAGCCGCCGATTACCGCAAAAGGCAAGCACGTCATCATCATTGGTGGCGGCGACACTGGCGCCGACTGCCTGGGCACCGCCCACCGGCAGGGTGCGGCGAGCATTCAGCAGTTCGAGATCATGCCGCGTCCCCCGGAAACTCGCGCCGAGCGTGACCCGTGGCCGACCTACCCGACACTGTTCCGGGTGGCCTCCGCGCATGAGGAGGGCGGCGAGCGGATCTACGCCGTCAACACCGAGCGCTTCCTCGGCGAGGACGGCAAGGTGACCGGTCTGCGTGCCCACGAGGTGGTCTTCAACGCCGGCAAGTTCGAGAAGGTGGAGGGCTCGGACTTCGAGCTGGAGGCCGACGTCGTTTTCCTGGCAATGGGATTCGTCGGGCCGGAGAAGCCGGGCCTGCTGGAGGGTCTGGGCGTCGACCTGACCGATCGCGGGAACGTGGCGCGTGACGGCTCGTACGCGACCTCAGTCGACGGCGTGTTCGTTGCGGGGGATATGGGTCGCGGACAGTCGCTGATCGTGTGGGCGATTGCCGAGGGTCGCTCCGCTGCGTCCGCCGTGGATACATACCTCACCGGCGAGACGGCGCTGCCTGCGCCGATCAAGCCGACCGCGGCTCCCCAGCGGTAGCGCGCCCGCCGGCCGAGAAGGCACTGACGTACGGGTTACGGGTATTTCTGTACCTGGATGCCTTCTCGGCGAGAAGGGCGAACGGCGTTGCCGGGCCCTTGAAGGTCGGTAGCTCCGGACGATTGCACTCCGTATTGCCCGACATGTTTGCTTGACGTGGGTGTGACACGTGAGATCGGGAAGAATTTGCGTTATGCTACTGCCTAGTTTTAGACGCTCGCCGATGCAGGAGATGTTCTCGTGCCCAACACGCCCGCTGCGAAGACATGGGTTGGCCGAATTGCCTGGTCATTGCTCCGTCATCCCATGAGGAGTCATAGTTTCCCTGCGAGGAGCGAGCGGCTGATCACCGCCGAAGAGCTTATGCGTTTCAGCCACTGAGCGTTGCTCACGGTAGCTGCCTGCGTGTCGGAGCGTCGACACGCGGTATCCCTAACGATCGTTATTGACCTGTAACCGGGTGTGGTGGGTGCGGTAGCCGATACCGGTACGACGTGCTGCACAGCGCGCTATCGGTTAGTCAGCACCTGCGGACCGTCTTCGGTGATCGCGATGGTGTGCTCGGAGTGCGCACCGCGCGTTCCATCCGCCATCCGCAGCGTCCACCCGTCCGGATCGACGGTCAGCCGATTGGTCCCACGTCCAAACCACGGTTCCAATGCCAGCGTCAGCCCCGGCTGCAGTTTCAGACCCCGGCCTGCCTGCCCTTTGTTCGGAACATGTGGGTCTTCGTGCATGGTGCGACCCAAGCCGTGCCCACCGAAATCGGTGTTGATGCGATATCCGGCACCCTCGGCGACCGCGGCGACGGCCGCGGAGATATCGCCGAGTCGGTTGCCGGGCTGAGCTGCCGCGATGGCCGCATCCAGCGCGGTCCGCGTGGTGTCGATGAGCCGCACGTCCTCGGGATCGGGTGTCCCGACGATGACACTCAGTGCGGAGTCGGCCACCCAGCCGTCGATGCCCACCGCGAAGTCCATGGTCAGTAGATCCCCATCGGCAAGCACGTAGTCGTGTGGAAGCCCATGCAGCACAGCGTCGTTTACCGACAGGCAGATGACATTGCGGAACGGTCCGCGCCCGAACGAGGGGGAGTAGTCCCAGTAGCAGGACACGGCGCCGCGTTCGGCGACCATGTCGCGTGCTCGCTGCTCGAGGTCAAGCAGGTTCACACCCGGGGCCGCAAGACCCGACAGCTCGGTCAGCACGGAACCGACGAACCCGCCGGTCACCCGCATGCGCGCGATCTCCGCGGGCGACTTCAACTCGATCACACGACCTCCTTGACGGTATTTAAATACCACCTTAAGGCTTTCGGTATTTAAATACCAAGACTAAAGTCGAGTGCATGGTTCGCCAGCCGCTCACCCCCGAACAACTCGCCGCGGGCAAGCGTCTGGGCAGCTTGTTGCGCGCCGCCCGGGCAGACCAGCCGCTGGACGGTATCGCCCACGCGGCAGGTATCTCGCCGGAAACGCTGCGCAAGATCGAAACCGGGCGTCTTCCGACGCCCGCCTTCGGAGCCGTCGTCCAGCTGGCCGCAACCTTGGACCTGGACCTCAACGACGTTGCGGCGGCGTGGCGGGAAGAGGCCAAGATCGGCGCCGCGTCCTAAATGATGCGGCGGCCCTAAACTCTGCCGGATGTACAGGTGGGGTGGGGAGAAGCGGCTGCCACGTAGCGTCCCGCTGAGTGCGCTAGCAGGGGCTGTACTTGCGATGGTGGTGCACAACCATCTCGTCCCGTTCGATACGCGGTTTTTCGGGCTGGCCCAGAACGGCTACGACCTGGACACTTATCGCGCGGCCGTGCATGGGCTCTGGGACGGCAAGAGGCTGTACGAGGCACCCGCGCTCAACCAGGCCTGGTTCGTGTACCCGCCCTTCGCGACGCTGATTCTCGCGCCGCTGGCCTGGACCTCGTTCGACATCGCGAAATGGATGCTTCTCGCGCTGTCGATGTGCGCGCTGGCGGCTATCGCGTGGCGCATCCTGCGCATGGCCGGCATCCGAGCGGATGTCAGGCTGGCCGTGGTGAGTGCCGCGCTGGCGGTCATCGCCATCGACGTCGAGCCGGTGCAGGCCACCCTCTGGTGGGGTCAGATCAATGTCCTGCTCATGGCGATGGTGATCCTCGACCTGTTGCGACCGGGCCCGGGGCGGTGGCGCGGGCTGGGGCTCGGCCTGGCCGCGGGCATCAAGCTCACTCCGCTGATCTTCCTGCCGTATCTGCTGCTCACTCGGCAGTGGCGTGCCTCGGCAACGGCGACGGCGACCTTCGCCACCACCGCGACATTGACCTGGCCGCTGCTACCGCGCGACAGCGCATGGTTCTGGAGTCACCTTGGCGACACCGCACACATCAGCCGGATCGACCACCTGGCCAACCAATCGATCAACGGATTCCTGGCCCGGTACTTCTTCCCGCACCCGCGCCCGGAGTGGTTGTGGATTGTCTTGAGTCTCTTGGTACTTGCCGCCGGCCTCGCCGTCGCGGTCTGGGCGCACCGCAAGGGCGAACAGGCACTGGCCGTCGTACTGGTGGGTCTCACGGGCTGTGCGGTATCACCGTTCAGTTGGGCGGCACACTGGGTGTGGTTCGCCCCCGCAATCATCTGGCTCATCGCGAGGGCATGCACAGCGCAACGCCCGTGGTCGACTGGCTGGGCCCTACGCGCGGCAGCTCTGTTCGCGATGGTTTTCATGTGGACCCTGCACCGGCCGGGCCGGGGGCACACCAGCATCTACTTCAGCGGTGTGTACTGGAACTTCCTGGACTTGCGGCCCTTCTGGGTGGGCCAGCTGATGAGCGCTTGGTATCCGTTGGTGTTCCTCTGCTTCACGACGGCTGCCGCCAGCTGGTTGTGTCTGAGTGCTACTGCGCCTGACGATCCCGATGAGCTCGCGATGCTGTCGACGGACATCGAGGACTATCCACCAGAAATTCTTGATGAGGAGCTGGCGGTGCGCGCCTAGAGTCCAGGGCATGGACCCCGTCACGGCCCTTCGGGAAATCGCGTATTACAAGGAGCTCGGCCGCGAAGAATCACGCCGGGTGATGGCCTACCGCAAAGCCGCCGATGTCATTGCCGCGCTCACGCCTGAGGAGCGGGAACGTCATGGCGCCCACAAGACCTGGAAAAGCCTCACCGGACTGGGCCCCAAGACGGCGACCGTCGCGGCGGAGGCCTGGACGGGCAAGGTCCCGGCCACTCTCGAACGGCTGCGCGCCAATGCGAAGAGCACCGGAGGCGGCAGCATGCGCGCCGCACTCAAGGGAGATCTGCACCTGCACTCCAACTGGTCCGACGGATCGGCGCCCATCGAGGAAATGATGAGCACCGCCAAGGCGCTCGGCCACGAATACTGCGCGCTCACCGACCACTCGCCGCGTCTGCGGGTCGCCAACGGCCTGTCCGCCGACCGCCTGCGTGCCCAGCTGACGGTCATTGATGAGCTGCGAGATCAGATGGCGCCCATGCGAATTCTCACCGGTATCGAGGTCGACATCCTCGATGATGGCGCGTTGGATCAGGATCCGGAGCTTCTTGACCAGCTCGACATAGTCGTCGCGAGTGTGCACTCCAAGCTTGCGATGGACTCCGCCGCGATGACCCGCCGCATGATTGCCGCCGTGTCGAACCCGCGCGTCGATGTGCTCGGACATTGCACCGGCCGGCTGGTAGAGGGGGAGCGGGGCACCCGTGCGGAGTCGAAATTCGATGCTGCAGAGGTCTTTCGGGCTTGTCGCGACTCCGGCACGGCCGTCGAGATTAATTCGCGCCCGGAACGGCGCGATCCGCCGCGCCGGCTGCTCGATTTGGCGCTGAACATCGGTTGCGATTTCTCCATTGATACCGATGCGCACGCTCCGGGGCAGTTGGAGTTCTCGGGGTACGGGTGCGAGCGAGCGCTCGAAGCGGGCGTCCCGGAGGAACGGGTCATCAACACCTGGCCGGTGGAGCAGCTGGTGGCCAGGACGAAAAAAGACCACTGAGCGCCTATTGACACTTTGAACACATTCGCGCAAAGTGTTCAAACGTGAAGCTCGTGAAGACGACGGGTCCGCGTGGTGAGGTCCCCGAACCCATCGTCGCGGCCGTCGCACAGACTCTGGTCCGCTCCGGCACCCAACGGTTCAGCCTCTCGGCCGCCGCCGATCAGGCCGGCGTCTCCCGCGGAACCATCTACAACTGGTTCGGCGGCAAGAAGGAAGCGATCGACGTCGCCGTCGGCTTCATCGCGAGCGCCTTCATCGACCTGTTCGCCGGGGCCGTCAGCGCCAAGACCACCCTGCGCGACCAGGTCGGCGAGGCCGCGGTGCGCATCAGTGACCACCGCGCTTGGTCGGATCGCCTGGATCCGACGCTGCACGTATCCAACGTGCTGGAGTTGGTGCTCGACGAGTGCGGTGACGATCTGATGCGTCGCTCCGTCGAGTTCTGGGCACCGCAGGTCGAGGCCGCCCAGGACCGCGGCGAGATCGGCAAAGATATCGACGCCACCGAGGCCGCCGAATGGATCATGCGGACCCTCATGAGCATCGAGGTGCTACCCCCCATCTCCGTCGACCTGACAGACCCTGTCGTGGTGCGCGACTACTTCTCCCGGTTCGTTCTACGCGGACTGGCATGAGCGACATCGACTTTCAGGTGGCAATCATCGGTGCCGGCCCCGGTGGCATCGCAGTCGCGCACTACCTGCTGGAACAGGGGATCGACGACTTCGTCATCCTGGACCGCGCCGATGACTTCGGCGGCACCTGGCGTGACAACACCTACCCCGGCCTCGGCGTCGATATCCCAGTCCTGTTCTACCAGTTGAGTTTTGCGCGCACCGGGCGATGGAACAAGCTCTTCGCCGATGGCGCCGACATTCAGAAGTACCACCTAGCGGTGGTGGATAGCCTGGGCATACGCAAGCACTTTCGGGGTGCCAGTGCTGTCACGGCGGAACGCTGGAACGAGGACCGCGACCACTGGGAGCTTACGATCGCCGGGAAACCGGGCATCCGGGCCCGGTACGTCATCAGCGCGGTGGGCGGGTACATCGACATCAAACCCGGGCCCGAGATTCTTGGCCTGGATGATTTCGGAGGAAAGACCATGCGACCCAACGCGTGGGATCACTCCTACGACCACGCGGCCAAGCGCGTCGCTGTCATTGGAACCGGCTCCAGCGGTATCCAGATTGCTCCGGCTGTTGCGGACACCGCAGCATCCGTCAAGACATTTCAGCGCACTCCGGCCTGGATCATTCCCAAACCCAACCCGGACCTCTCGCCGCGTGTCCAGCGAGTCCTGAACGCGCCGTTCGTCCTGACGGTCATCAATGCGCTGATGGTCGCCTCCATGGATGTCGCCGAGGCGGTGCTGTTCCACCTGCTGCCACTGTTGCCCGAACCGATGCTTCGCGCATTGATTCCGCGCTATGACGATATGGCGCGGCGATGGTACCGCAACGTGTTGCGGGACACCGTCAGAGATCCGCAGCTTCGTGAAGCCTTGATGCCCGGCTACGGGATCCTCGCGCGACGCACCATCCTGTCGAATGACTTCCTGCAGGCCGTGGACTCAGGCGCCGTCGAACTCATCACCGAACGCATCGTGCGGGTGACCGAAACCGGTATTGAGACCGCGGACGGGATGCACCACGACGTAGACCTGCTGGTGCTGGCGACCGGTTACGAGCTGTATACCGACCCGGAGCACTATAAACGCGGAACTGTTCAGGGCCGCAATGGGTTTGATCTCGGCGAGTACTACGGAACCAACGAGATGCGGACCTACGGCGGCTCGGCGCTGCCGGGCCTGCCCAATCGTTGGGTGCTGGTCGGTCCCGAAGGTAACCAGGGCCAGGGGTGGCACGCCATGGTGGAGGCCAATGCGCGCCACGCCGCCCGGGTCATCGCCGAGTCCAGTCGCTCCCGCCGTGAGGTCGCCGAAGTCAGTCAGCGAGCGTTCGACAAATGGGTCCGCCGGATGGCCCATCAGAGCAAGGCGATCCGGCTGTATGCCACCGACTGCCAGCCGCCCGTGAGCACCTACTTCGTCAATTCCAAGGGTGAGGCCCGGTACTACCGGCCACAAACAGTGAGTGAAATGAACTGGTTCTCAAAGCATTCCCCACTATCCGACTATTCCTTCCGCCCAGTGGCCGTCAAAGAAGAGGTGCCCAATGCCAGATCAGTCCGATAAGCCACTCGCCGGCCGCGTCGCATACATCACCGGCGCCGCGCGAGGCCAGGGGCGTGAGTACGCCATCCGGCTCGCCAAGGACGGCGCCGATATCGTCGCGATCGATGCGTGCGAGAAGGCGTCGCCGCATATCCAGTATCCGGCGGGTTCGACCGAGGATCTGGACCAAACAGTGGCGGCAGTGCGGGATCTAGGCCGAGAGATCATTGCCGAGCGTGTTGACGTACGGGATTTATCCGGTCAACAGAAGGTGGTGGGAGAAGCGATCAACCGGTTCGGGCGCCTGGACGTCGTGGTCGCCAACGCCGGTATCGCCTACTGGGCGCGGTTATGGGAACTGGAGCCCGACCAATGGCGTGATGTCATCGACGTCAACCTCACCGGCGTGTGGAACACCATCAAGGCGGCCGTTCCGGCGATGATCGAGGCGGGCAACGGCGGGTCGATCATCACCATCAGTTCCTCGGCCGGGATTAAGGCCGTGCCGGGCTGCGGCCACTACTCGGCGTCCAAGTTCGGGGTCGTGGGCCTCACCAACTCTCTCGCGATCGAGCTCGGCGAGTACGGTATTCGCGCGAACTCGGTGCATCCGTGGGCCACCAACACAGCACTGGCCGAAGACCGCACGATGGTGCCGATCCTCGAGCAACACCCCACCTTCCTATCCAGTTTCGGCCCCTCGCTCTACGACAACGACCGATTGATCGAACCCGCGGAGATCGCCGAGGTGGTGGCCTGGCTTGCCAGCGACGCGTCCGCAGTGATGACCGGTGCGCAGGTTCCCGTCGACAAGGGATACCTGAAGCGATGACGGTGACTTGTCCCTTCGCGTCCGGATTCGACCTCACCGACCCGGATCTGATTCAGCAGCGGATCCCCGTCGAAGAATTCGCGTATCTGCGCAAGACCGAGCCCATCTGGTGGAACGCCCAGCCCAGGGGAGTGGCCGGCTTCGATGACGAGGGATACTGGGCAGTCACCAAACATGCTGATGTCAAGGAAGTCTCGCGCCTTAGTGAGGTCTTCTCCAACAGCGTCAACACGACGGTGGTGCGCTACAACGAAGACATCACCGCCGAGCAGCTGGAGATCCAGCGCGAGAACCTGCTCATCGACATGGACGAACCCAAGCACCGGATCCTGCGTCGCATCGTGTCCCCGCTTTTCACGCCGAAGGCCGTCAATGGGCTGCATGAAAGGCTCGTCTCGCGCGCCCGGGACATCGTGGACGCCGCCTCCGAAAAGACAAGCGGCAATTTCGTTTCCGATATCGCCTCGGTACTCCCGATGCACGCCATCGCCGACCTGGTGGGGATCCCCGAGGCGGACCGCCAGCAAGTGCTGGACTGGACCAACCAGATGTTTGCTTACGATGACCCGGCCATCGGCAAGGACACCGCGACTGCCGCCACCGTCTCTATGCTGGGCTACGCGCATGCGATGGCCGAAGAGCGGCAAAAGAATCCGCAGGACGACATTCTCACCGGACTCCTCCGGGGCGCCTATGACGACAGGCCGCTAACACCGCTGGAGTTCGCCTACTTCGTCATCCAGCTGATGGTCGCGGGCAATGAAACCTCTCGCAACGCCATCACACACGGGGTACTCGCCTTCGCCGACAGCCCCGCGCAGTGGCAGCTGTACCGCGAGCGTCGTCCCCAGACGACCGCAGACGAAATTATCCGCTGGGCCAGTCCCATCATTGCCTTCCAGCGCACCGCGCTAGCGGATGTCGAACTCGGCGGAGTACAGATCCGGCAGGGTCAGCGTGTCGGAATGTTCTATGCCTCGGCCAACTTCGATGAAGAGGTATTCGACGAACCATGCACCTTCAACATCGAGCGTGATCCCAACCCGCACCTCGCTTTCGGTGGCCACGGTATCCACTACTGCCTGGGCGCAAACCTCGCCCGATTGGAGATCGGCATCATGTTCGATGCGATGGCCGACAGACTGCCGGATCTGATGCCGACAGGACAGCCCACCCGCTTCCGGTCGGGCTGGATCAACGGCGTGGTGTCGCTGCCCGCGAACTACCTCGGTTAGGGGACGCGGTGCGCAATCGCTACGCGGGCTCGCCTTTTGTTACCGAGACATCGCAGATCGCTGCCGCCCTGGAGGACGTCAGCATCCCCACGCTGCTGCTGTCATTGGTGCACCTCACCGGGGATCCGCGATACATCAGAGAATTCAAGCAGGCCGCCACCTTCCTCAACGAAGTCCAGGGCTTCATGTCGGAGGGGGATAAAGCGCGAGCACGGCAGGTGGCGCTCGACGCGATAGTCGAGTACCGCGATCAGGGATGCCCGGAGCCCGAGCCACTGGACGCAGACCTCATCCGCGAGATGATGAATTGGGCTGCCTGCGAGGAGGTTCCCAATAATTACTTACCGCTGATTCTGGAGGAACTCGACCTGGAGGGTGGCGATCCACGGCGCGCCACTCCGCTGGACGCCGGTCAAACAGGTGCACTGCCCGTCGTCGTCATCGGCTGCGGGGAATCGGGGATCTTGGCGGGAATCAGACTCGCGCAGGCCAACATTCCGTTCACCATCATCGAGAAGAACGCTGGCCCCGGCGGAACCTGGTGGGAAAACACCTATCCCGGTGCCCGCGTGGACGTCGCCAATCACTTCTACTGTTACAGTTTCGAGCCGAGTGACGGCTGGAGCCACTACTTCGCCGAGCAGCCAGAGCTGCGTGACTACTTCCAGGCAGTCGTCGACAAGCATGGGCTGGGTGAGCACGTGCTGTGGGAGACAGAGGTCGAGTCGGCCATCTGGGATGAGCGGGACGCTCTGTGGACAGTCCGTGTGCGCACCAAAAGTGGTGAAATGCAAGAAATTCAGGCTCGCGCCGTAATCAGTGCGGTTGGTCAGCTCAATCGCCCGAGTATCCCGGCGATAGACGGTGCCGGTGCATTCAGCGGTCCGGCATTTCACTCCGCGCGGTGGGACGGTTCGGTGGACCTCACCGGCAAGCGCGTTGCCCTCATCGGTGCGGGTGCCAGCGGGTTCCAGATAGCTCCCGCCGTCGCTGCGAAAGTCGAGCACCTCACCGTGTTCCAGCGCACCCCGCAGTGGATGTTTCCGAATGCCATGTACCACGATCGCGTCGAGGGCGGTGTGCGGTGGGCCATGAGACATCTGCCCTTCTACGGTCGCTGGTACCGGTTCCTTCTCTTGTGGCCAGGTGCCGACAAGGGACTCGACGCCGCCGAGGTCGATCCCGACTACCTCGACCAGAACTACGCGGTAAGCGCGATCAACGCCGCCGCACGGATGATGTTCACCGACTGGATAACCCGGCAGGTCGGCGACGACGAACGCCTGCTCGAGCGGGTGCTTCCCGACTACCCGGCGACCGGTAAACGAACCCTGCAGGACAACGGAAGCTGGTTGCGAACCTTGCGTCGCGATAACGTCGAGCTGGTTCGCACACCCATCGAACGGATCGAGCCGGACGGCATCGTCACCGAGGACGGCATCACACGCCTCGCCGACGTGATCGTCTACGCCACGGGATTCCGGGCCACCGAGGTGTTGTGGCCGATGCGGATCGTCGGCCGCGACGGGGTCGAGCTGCGCGCCATGTGGGGAGATCGGCCCTACGCGCATCGCGGCATCACCGTCCCGGGGTTCCCCAACTTCTTCATCATCTACGGACCCGGCACTCACCTGGCCCACGGCGGGAGCCTGATCTTCCAATCGGAATTGCAGATGCGGTACATCACCCAATGCCTCGAACGGCTGGCCGGTGATAGCAGCCTGTCGATGGAACCAGCGCCCCAGCCCGCGGCCGAGTGGCATCGGCGCACCCAGGACCAGATCAAGAAGATGGTGTGGTCGCACCCGGCCGTCGAACATTCCTACTTCAAGAATGCCGACGGCGAGATACACACTGTCAGCCCCTGGCGACTGCCCGAGTATTGGCACGCCGTGCGGCAACCGGACTGGTCGGAATACGTATTCACCCGCGCCGGGCTGCCCTGACCTGTGGCATTACCGGCCTGGAGGCGGCACAACGCGGGCGGGACCGCAAGGGCATATCTTTACTTTTCTTGCTGAACTGTAAGCGGTAGCATCGCGGCATGTCCGAACACTTTGACGTGCTCATCATCGGCGCCGGCCTCTCAGGGATCAGTGCGGCCTGGCACGTTCAGAACCGCTGCCCATCCAAGTCCTACGCGGTCCTCGAGGCCCGCGACGATATGGGAGGCACCTGGAATCTGTTCAAGTATCCGGGCATCCGGTCCGACTCGGATATGTACACCCTGGGCTTCCGGTTCTCGCCCTGGAACGACAGCAGGACCCTCGCAGACGGCCCGTCGATTCTGGACTACGTGCACAAGACCGCCGCCAACTCCGGCATAGACGGACACATCAAGTACCGCCACAAGATGGTGGGCGCCGCGTGGTCCAATGAGGATCAGCGCTGGACCATCACCGTCGAACACGATGGTGAGACCGTCGAATACACCTCTTCCTTCCTGTTCGGGTGTAGCGGGTACTACAACTACGACGAGGGTTACTCGCCCGAGTTTCCCGGTTCGGCGGACTTCCAGGGCCAGATCGTGCATCCGCAGCATTGGCCGGAGGATCTGGACTACAAGGGCAAGAAGGTTGTGGTGATCGGCAGTGGCGCGACCGCGGTCACGCTCGTGCCAGCCATGGCGCCCGATACCGCGCACATCACCATGCTGCAGCGCTCACCCACCTACATCCTGTCGCTGCCCAACGAGAATCCGATCATCAACGGGCTGCGAAAGGTGTTGCCGGAGAAGGTCGCCTACCCGGTCGCGCGATGGATGAACATCGGCCAGCTGATCTTCAGCTACCAGGCCAGCCGCAAGTTCCCGCGCGCCGCGCGTCAACTCATCATGCAGCAGGCCAAACTTCAGCTGCCGAAGGGATACGACTACAAGAAGCACTTCGGGCCGAAGTACAACCCGTGGGACGAGCGGCTGTGTGTGGTGCCCAACGGCGATCTGTACAAGACGATCCGCAACGGCAAGGCCGATATCGTCACCGACCAGATCGAGACGTTCGACGAGACCGGCATCAAGCTCAAGTCGGGTAAGCACCTCGACGCCGACATCATCATCACCGCAACCGGTTTGAATCTGCAGTTCTTCGGCGGCATCATCCCGAGCGTCGACGGTGTGCCAGCCGACCTGCGGTCGCTGACGGTGTACAAGGGCGCGATGCTCACCGGGATCCCGAACATGGCCTTCACCATTGGGTACACCAACGCCTCGTGGACGCTCAAGGCCGACCTGGTGTCCGAGTACGTGTGTCGCCTGCTCAACTACATGGACGAAAATGGTTACACCACAACCGTTCCTGAGCTGCTAGATCCGACGGTCGAGCCGCTGCCGTTCATGGAATTCACGCCCGGATATGTGCTCCGCGCACTGGAAGAGCTGCCCAGGCAAGGCTCCAAGCATCCGTGGCGGCTCAAGCAGAACTACGCTTATGACATCGGAATGATGCGGCGCAGCCGTGTCACCGAGGGTATGCGTTTCGGCAAGAAGAAGGCCTCGGCCCCCTCGTCATCTTCCGAACCGGTGGCTGTCAATAGTTAGGTGGCGCCAGCGCGCTAGGTCAGTGCCTGACCGGGCCCAGTAGCCGGTTCAGGTACTGACCACTGAACGTGCCCTCGGGGTCCATCCGGGCACGGATGTCTTGGAATGTCTGCCATTCCGGATACCGCTCGCTCAGCTGCTCGGCCGTCTGTGTGTGCCGCTTACCCCAATGCGGGCGGCCACCAAACCCGACCAGGATGGACTCAAGATCGCGGAAGTACGGCTCCCACGTGCCGTGAATCGTTTGGTGCACCGCCAGATACGCACTCTCGCGTCCATACGCCGGGGCCAGCAGCGCGTCATCGGCCTGCGTGAAGCGCACCTCCAGAGGGAAGGCCACCGGATGGCGGTTTCTTTCGACCGCGGCCAGTGCGGCGCCGATCGCCTCACCGGCATTCGGCAGCGGAAGCGAGTACTCCATCTCGGTGAACTTCACTTTTCGGGGACTTGCGAACACCGCGGCACTCTCGTCCTGCGACTCGTTGGAACTGGCAAGAGCCGCAACAAGTTTTGATATCCACGGGGCAGTTGCCGGTGCGCGCCCCGCAGCCCACATCAGTGCGCCGAGAGCGACGTTCTCCACCAGATCGCGCTCCACCCAATGCTTCACCGGATGTCTCGGCCACGGATCATCATCCGTACGGGTCGATTGCAGCAGGAGTACCCGCCGAGTATGCGGAAAGAGATACAGCTCAAGGTGATCGGTGTCCGCGAGCAGCGTGGGAAGGTTGGCCAGCACGCTATCCAAATCGTGCACCGACTGGCGACGGTGCAATCGGAACGATGGCACACACTGCAGGGTGAATTCGGTGACCACGCCCAGCGCGCCCAGCGAGATTCGCGCCGCGCGCAGGTCGTCACCTCCGGAAATTTCGTGAATTGTGCCGTCAGTAGACATGATTCGCATGGACACGATGGCCTGAGAGATATTGCCGAAACCCAGCCCCGTGCCGTGGGTGCCGGTGGCAGCCGCGCCGGCGAGAGTTTGTACGTCGATATCGCCGAGATTGGGCAGGGCCAGACCGTGCCGCAATAGCTTGCGATTCAGCGCATGCAGTGTGATCCCGGCCTGCACTCGCACCTGATCTTGCCCGTCCACCGAGAGCAGCCGCCGCAGCTCCGAGAGATCGACCTGTACACCGTCGGTGACACACAGCTCGGTGAAGGAATGCGATGAGCCGATTGGCCGTACCGTCCGCCCCGCCGACCGCTTCAAGGCGAACGCGAGTTCCTCCTCGGATCGTGGACGTGCCACTAGCGCTGGGGCACAGGATGTTTGACCGCTCCAGTTGCTCCACGTGCTCATAGGAACATCAGCCCCTCGCCGCGATAGGTGGCAACCGATCCGGCATGCTGGCGGTCCTCGACGAGCTGCAGTTCGGTGAAATGCTCACAGAGTTCACCAGCCTTGGCATGCCGGAACCACACCACATCGCCGATCTGCAGCTCGCGTCCCCCCCGCAACGGGGTTTGTACTTCCCCGGCACCTTCGGATGCCTCGAACGATAAGCCCGTGGGCCACGACGGCACGGGAACCCGACTCGCCCCGGCGGGTCCGCTGGCGATGTAGCCGCCACCGAGCACCGTGGCAAGCGACGCGTTTGGTTTGCGCACTACCGGCAACGCGAAGGCGGCGGCGGGATCCAGATGCAGGTTGCGGTAATTGTCGAAAAGAGCCGGGGCGAAGAAGCCTGACCCGGCGGCCAATTCGGTGGCGAATCCCAATCCTGCGATGCGCGCCAGACTGCCGGTGCCGCCAGAGTTCACCAATTCCAGCGGAGGGGCGCCGGCGGCACGCAGCCGCGCGGTCACCGCATCCACAACCCGGGGGAGACGCTCGCCGAGCTCGCGGAGCGAGGACGCCTGCATGCCGCGAACCGCCAACTGGTACCAAGGATTTCCCGGGACGATGTCGCCAACACCGGCGATCTGTCCGTCATAGGCCATTACCGCCGCCAACCTCAGCCCAGGCGTCGCACACACCAGATCGGTGAGCGCCGCGGCCTGCTCGGGGGTGCGCACCGGTGACCGCTTCGGTCCCAGATGCACGGGGCCGTTGAGGGGGCGCCACCCGGCATCGATATCGAGGCATACGGGAATGGGCGCGTTGGTTTCCTGCGCGATGGCCGCCAGCAGACGCACGTGGTCGGGCGAATCGATCAAAGGTCGGATGACGGAGCGATGCCTGGCCGCTGTCGCCAGCGCCCCGCGGTCGACACTGGGGTAGGCGATCAACAGATCATCGACACCGGCGTCGGCGAGATGTACGGCCTCTGCCGGGGTGAAGGCCAGTACCCCGTGAAACCCTGGTATCTCCAAGAACTTCCGGATCAGTGCGGTGCTGCGCACCGACTTACTGGCCACCCGGATGGGTAGCCCGGATGCCGCCTCGGTCAAGGCAACGGCATTGGCCCGGGCCGCATCCATGTCGACAGCGGCCAGCGGCGCGGGTGCCCCCTGCAGCGCCTCCGCCAGCTGCCGTACCGACATCAGGAAGGAACCACGACTACGCCATCATGGTCGGCATAACAGATGGCTCCCGGTATGAAGTCGACGCCGCCGAAGCTCACGACGACGTCACGTTCCCCTGCGCCGGTTTTGGTGCCCTTTCGGGGATTGGTGCCAAGCGCCTTGACACCGATATCCATGGTGGCGAGCACCACGCTGTCGCGCACCACGCCATTGATCACGAGCCCGGACCAGCCGCTGTCAACGGCGATGCCCGCGATCACATCGCCCACCAGCGCGCAGTGCAGCGAGCCGCCACCGTCGATCACCAAAACCCCGCCCGAACTCGGCTCCGACAGTATGGATTTCAGCAGGGCGTTGTCATGGTGGCAGCGCACCGTGGTGATGGGTCCGGCGAATACGGGCCGCCCACCGAACTGGGTGAGCTGAAGATCGCAGCTGGACATCTCGATGCCCAGCTCGTCTCCCAGGTCGGCGGTCGGGCAGGGGGTGATGGGTGCGGGCGTCATACCCCGAGTTTATTGGTCGTGCCTCAGTGCGTGGCGGGCCGATTGTGCGAAGAGACCACAACGTCGTGCAACCACTGCGCCAGCCCCGGCTCGGCATTGTCGTAGTACGACCGGAAGCGCTCGTCCGAGACGTACATCTCCCCGAGACACACCTGCATCTGCGGCGAGCAGTCGATCGCCGTCGGCCTTGATCCGGATCCAGTCTTCCTTCGTGTACTGGGCGGAGCGCTCCTGGCTCTGCGTCCAGATATCGGTGCCGCCCCAGCGCTTCATAGGAACACTGTGCGGCCTCCCGTCACGTGAGGGTCAAACCCTTTCGACTCAGTCCGACTCGACCGAGTCCTCGCGACGGCGCCTGCGTCGCAGCAGCAACAAGACGAAGATCGCGAACGCAGCGCCAACGGCGATCTTCAGGTTCGGTGATTGACGGCCCGCTTCGAGGGCGGGGCCGGGAATCGGCGGCGGGGCTGTGTCGACATTCGACTTTGCCTTCGCGGCAGCCTCCCTGGCCGCAGCCGCGAGGTCGGGCTCCGCGGGCTTCGGTGCAGGTGCGGGCACCTCCGCCGCAGGTTTGGGTGCGGGTTTGGGAGTCTCGGGTGTGGGTGTGGCCGCAGGCTTGGGTGCGGCGGGCGTCGACTTTGCCGCGGGGGCCGGCTTCGGCGCCGGAGTGACGGCAGGCGGCGGCGCGGGCTGGGGGGTTTCGGCGGGTTTGGGTGCCGATGCCACGGCGGGCTTCGCCTGTCCGGCCGGCTTTGGCGCCGCGGGTGGTTTCGGACCCGACTCGGGCTTGGGACCTGACTTGGGCGGCGACGACGAGCCGGCCCGCTTGGCCGGCGCACGTTTGGCAGGTGCGCGCTTGGCGGCCTTCGCGGGCCGAGAGGGGGCCGCGGGCTTGGGGGCCTCGCCGGCCGCGGGCTTCTCCGGTGTCTGGTTGGGCTCGTTAGCCGAATTGTCCTGGTCCGCCATGCGCCTGCTCCTTCGCAAGTTCACTCGTCTCGGGTGTTCGTGGCCCACGCGCGGCCACGATGGGCGGCTCACACCCGGATATCTGCCGCCCCGCCGTTGTCCATCATGCCGTCATGACAGAAAAAGGCCAGTCATAGGTCCGCGGTGGGCCCCATAGATCAGGACTGGCGGCGCTGTGTCCAGATGAGCGCGACGCCCACCGAGACCACGACGCCCACAACAAATGGCCACATGGGCATGTCTCCATCGGTCGGATTGGCCGATGGAACCGGGGCCGCCGAGGAGGTTGACGACGGCTGCTGAGATACCGTCGGCGCTCCCGCAGAGGCCGGCGCACCGGACCCGTTGATGGTGAATGGCCAGGATCCATCAACCGGGTGACCGTCCTCGGAGATCACCCGGTAATTCACGGTGTACTTCCCGGCGGGGGCGCCGGGCTTCATGCCCACCGAAATCATCGCGCCCGATATCACCGGATCGCCGGTCTGCCACTGGTCCGACTTGCCGTCCGGGCCGATGATCGTCATCGCGGAGAAACGCTTTTGTAGCGGCTCGTTGAAGGTGGCACTGACCTGCGCGGGAGGCCCAGATAACACGGCGTTCTCGGCCGGATCGGACGACACCTTGACGGCGTGCGCCGACGCGACACCCGGTAACGCCAGGCCCAGCGCCAGCACTATGAACGCCGAAAAGAACACAGACACGGACTTGCGCACAACCGCCATCACTGTTGCCTCCGTCGATTCGTCACCGCCAGCGCGAGCGCGACGGCGCCGAGGATGAGACCGATCCCGCCGAACCAGCGGGCCGTTTTGTCCGGGTGGCTTCCAGGCTCCCCGGATTCATGGGTTGCCGATACCTGCGGCCCATGCGCCGAGTGTCCGTCGTGGCTGGCAACGCCCTGTGTCAGGTCGAGCGCCGGTGCCGGGTGTTCCGGCTCGGCTCCGCCGGGCTGGGTCTGCTGATCCCACTTGACGACCTTGCCGTCGGTGTAGGTCTGCGTCGCCGGGAATACCACCGAGTCCGTATCGGGCAGCTTCACCCGCACCCGGAACAACGCGAACTGATCGGGCCCGATCCCGTTTCCGGCGACGGCCTTCCAGGTCACAGACCTGACCGTGCCCTTGGCGGCATCCCTGTCGACGGTGCTCGTCCAGCCCGGCAGCAGCTCCGTGCTGGCGGAGCCGACATCGGGCAGCTGAACGGTCAGCTCGGTCGTCAGGGCCTTGGACTCCGACTCATTGGGAACCGAGAACTCCAGCGTCGCGTAGCCGCCGCGCGCGGTGTTGTCGGTGGTCACGCGCACGTGGGCGTAGGCCGGAACAGCAAGCGCCATGAGCGCAACAGCCGTTGCAGCCGACGCTGCCAGCAGCCGGGGAAACAGGCGCATCGATTACCTCACTCCAAGTCGTGCCAACAGGTCTGCGTCGATACCGTCGAGTTCGCGGGCGATCGCCGAGTGAGCCGCGCGACGCCGGGTCGGCGGCATGTGTTCGGCGGCCCCCACCGCGGTGCCCAAATCGTTCAGCCGCGAACGGACCGTCGAGGTGAACTTCTTGGTCTCCGCGTCCTTGGGAGCTCTATCCGCCACGGCCTGCACGGACTGCTCTGCGCCGGCGATCCGGGCGGACAGCTCGGCGCCATATCCCGAGTAGTGGCCGAGCTCAGCAAGCGGTATGCCCAGACGATCGGCGCGGCGCTGATCCAGCACCCCACGGATCGCTATGGCGCCTTTGTACAGCAGCGGCAACAGCACCGGAGCGAGCAGCCGAACCACCGTCAACGTGCGTTTGATCCGGGTGGGGGAGAGCAGCTTGCCCTCACGCACGGCTTTGAGCTGATCCTGGGCGATCAGCCGCTGGGCCTTGAGCGTCGCCAGTTCGCCCTTGCGCGCATCACGCCGGACAGAAGATTCCGAGCGCGCTTGCATGCGCATCCGCCGCCGGTCATTTCTCGCCGCCAATCTGGCTTCGAGCTTGGCCTTCACCTTCAGCGCTCGGGCCTCGGCCCGTTTGGTCGCGCGGCTTTTGCGGCTGGTCAGTAAACCCATCCCAGCGGCCTCCGTTCATCGCGTAGCGAGTGTGGCGCTAACCCTAGCGCGCCGACTCGCGTCGGCACCGTGCGGATGCGAGTCCTAATCCATCCCCATATCTGTGTGGTCGCACGGCGCACTGCAAAGGTTCCCCAGTGCCCCCAGCGAATTCTCCGCGGCCGCGATTTGGGTGGCACATAGGGAACATAGGGTGTAGATGCCTCGATCTGTGATTGAGATTTGACCTGCGAGCAAATTCCCGGCATGCTGGGTCGCCGTGGGGCGACATCGAGCAAAATCGAGCCGGCGAAGCCAGCAGCTGAAGCGTGCCTCGGCACGCGCGGCTGTGGTGACGGTGCTCAGCTCGGGAACGCTCATGGGGGGATTCGGGGTCTTCGCCATCACTACCCCGGCGGCAGATGCCAAGCCGGACGGTGGAGGTAGCGATCACGACCATGATCACGGCCTCGGTGGCGTTATCCACAAAATCACCGGTGGTCTGTTGGGTGGCGGTGTCGGTGGAGGCGGTGGCCCCGCCAGCGGCGGTACCCGGAACGCGCCCACATCACCGTCATTTGGCAAGAGCTTGCACGGCGGATCCGGAACAGAAGGCGCCGCGGGTAGCAGTGCGGGCGACTCCGACAAGGGCGACAAAGGCAAAGACAAGGGTCCCGGCGCGCACGTCCCGAAGCCCGGGTCTGCAGGCTCCGGCGGCAAATCGTCCGACAGTGCGACGGGCGCCTCCGGCTCGGGCACGGGTACAACCACAGGTACTGCCGGCACGGGGACCAGCGGTGGCGTCGGGGTCACCCTCCCGCACAACCCCATCGTGAGCTCTGGTGGCGCCGCAGGTGTTAAACCCGCCACCACTCCGAACGCGACCGCTCCGGCCACCGAAAACCCCAGCGGCTCAACGACACAGACCGAAGAGCATCCCAGCTTGAAGGGTGCGCTCGGCGCGGTGACCGGTGCGATGTCCCCCAAGACTCAGACCGCCACCACGCCCAAGACGGAGACCGCGACGTCACCGCACACCGCGACCGCACCCGGTGCGACGGTCGATACTCCTGCTGCCGGTTCCACCCTGACGGGGCACGAGACATCGTCCGAGGAGCCCAGGGTTCCCGGCGTCACCATCAACATGGGCGGCCGCACCATCGTCATCTGGAAGAAGAAGCCGAGCACCTCGACGCACACGCCCGACGCAGGTGGCGGAACGACTCACGATCACGAATCCGGGGATGACCACGAGCATGTGATCGCCCTCCCCGGGCTTCCCAACATCGGCGGGATCCCGAACCCAGATTTCTCCTCGGGTGGCGCGGCTGGCACGCATACCCCGGGAGGCAACCCCGGCATTCGCACCGGACCCATCGCTCCGCCGGCCGCAATGGCGCCCAAGGCGCCCACAGTCACGATCGCGACGCCACCGGCACCACCCGCGATCGCAGCGCCGCCACCCGTCGCACCCCCTGCGCCGCCGGTCGCGACCGTCAAGCAGGCTGAAGGGGGCCGCGGCGGTGACGTCGTCGTCACTGCCGGCGGGGCCCAACAGCCCGACGCGGTGGCGAAGCCTATCCAGGAGTTCGTCGCTGCTGAGACCATCGCGCCGCGCACCGGCTATGCCGACTACCTCCGACTGACGAAGACCTCCGAAATCGCCGCGGTCGCGATTCCGGGTGCCGCCGGCATCGCGATGATGACCTTGGCGGGAGCCGCGCTCGGATATCGGCAAGCCAAGGCCGGGCACACGGTTCGCGCCTCAGCTGCCGCCCGCTTCCTCGAATAGGGGAGAATCGACACAGCACCCCGGTAGGGGTCTGTCCGGGAAACCAGCACAGAACCCCGGGAGGGGTTCTGTCTAGACAGGCACACAGTGAGGGGAGAGGCGCATGGGCGCAAGCCGTCGTGTGGCCGATGCCGTCAACGCTGTCCTGGATCTGGCCCCGCGGAAGGGCGAGGTGACGCTCACCGCCCTCGTGGAGGCCGTCGGCAGCGACCGTGACCGGTCCATTGAGATCATCTCCGCGGATCTCCCGCCCGGGGTGTGCGGCCAATGGCGGCAATACGAGAACGAAGACATCTTCATTATTCAGCGCGGCCTGCCGACCTGGGATCGGACACTTGCCCACGAACTGGGACATGTCGTGCTGCGGCACGAGGGCATCTCCGTAGTCGAGATGGCAAGGGACGAAGCCGAATTCGCCAGCGACGACCTCATTGCTTACATGCTGTCCCAGCGCACCGGGTGCATGGGTGCGACCGGGATGGAGGCCGAACAAGAGGCCGAGGATTTCGCCGCGTTGCTGTTGTACCGGCTGGGCCGGCTGCCCTCTGATCGCGCGTCCATTATTCAGGTGAGGCTCGGGGAGGCCTTTGGGTGATCGCCTGGGTGATTGCCGGGCTGCTGGGGATGGCGACGGGTCTGCGCATCGGTTGGGTGCTCGTCCACAAACAATCCCCGGTGAGCACCGGAATGATTGTCGCGCTGGGAAGCCTGGCCCTGGTGTCGGCGCTGAACTGGGAGCCACTGACGATGTTGGTGGACAGCTCGATGGGCTGGCCCAATATCTCGGTGGCGGTGAGCCAGGCCGCGCTAACGGCGTGCGCAGCAGGCAGCTGCGTGATGATCACCAGCATGTCCGCGAGCCGCACGGCGGCCGCCAACAAGCGGTGGGCGCGCTGGCAGTACCTGGTGGCGGCCGTCATCGCGGGCGCCAGCCTTGCCGTTTTCTTTTTCCGCGGTCGTCAGCCCGAGATGACGCCACGCGAATTCCTCAGGCATGACCTGGGCGGGTTCGCCTCGGGCACCGCCTGGCTCATCCCGATGCTGTACATCGCGGTGGCACTGTCGGTGGTGTTGTGGGCGGGCATGGCCTACTCCAACCGCAGCCGTCGGGGCCGTGCCTTATTCCTCTTCACCGTCGGGATCAGCCTGCTGGTACTTGCCGTGCTGGTGGTGGCCGGCGTCGCGCTGGCCAAGTCGGAGTACGTGACGATCGGCACCGCGGCCACGCTGATCGGCTGTGCCATGGCCATGGTTGCGGTGGGCTCCCTACTGCCGACCTTCGAGACCTGGCTGGTTGCGCGGCGAGAGATGTTCGTCCTGGCACCTCTCTACAAAGATCTCAAGAAACGCCAGCCGGACGCCGCGATCGGAGTGCGGCCGCGTGGTCCGCTGGCATTCCAGGTGGCCGACCGAATGGCCTACATTTCCGATGCGCTGTTCCTCGAGGCGATGCATGCCCAGGGGCTCGACCCCGAATCTGAGGGTGATGGCGATATCGAACTCGACGTGGAGCCTGTGAAACTTGATGTACCGCCCGACGCACAGGCCCACGAGGTGGTGAGTTGGGTTCTGACAGAGGGTGATCCGAAGGAGAACTTCCCGGGCCCGGAATGGCTACACCAGCCCGACGGATACTCCGATCGCGAGTGGATCCTCGCGATCGCCTTCGAGTACCGCAGGCTGGTGCGTGCCGCGCAGCGTTCTTGAGCGTTCATGGGTTGTGAACAACGCCCGCCCCCCGGGCGTCCCGGCTCGAATAAGTAAGTGGGCGAACGCCAAACTGACCGGTCCTCCCCAAGTGGACCGGCCAGGCAAGCGGCGGACTAGCTGTCGAGACCCTCTTTGCGACGGTATTCGTCGACGGTCTGCGTGATGCGATCCTGCGCCTCGGGCGACAGCCCGACCGAGCGGGCGGCGATCCGGCGGACACCCTCGTCGCGCATGTTGGCGAGCCAGGTCAGCTCCTGATCGAGCTTTTCGTAGTACTCGTCATCGGTGAAGTACGCCGGCTTGATCCGGAAGAAGTTGGCGAGCGCCTTCATGGTGGCCGACGAAGGGTTGGTGCGATTTCCCGACCGCAGCTGCGACAAGTACGGCGCGGACATCGTGATGCCCTCGGAACGCAGGGCCGCGATCACCTCGGCAGAGGTGTGGGAGCCGCGCCCAGGCGGATACACGGTATCGAACAACCGATTCAGACGTGCGGTGAACGTGGTGCTCATCGAGCGTTACCTCCACAAACAGATAATGTTGCTAATTCGGGGGACGTATTTGCTGCCCATCGTAACCTTAGTTTTGCCTGCAGCCAAGCGCAACCATCAAGTTTGCCTACGATGGACATGGTGTTCGGTTATCCAAACCTGCTAGCTCAGGCACATTTGCGCAGCGTCCAATGTTCCTGACGATCTGGGAATCTTCGTTCTCAGGCAAAGGATTCAAGAATCCCCAGCGCGACGGAGCCACAGCCCCCGCGCGGGCTGCGCGCAGGGATGCGATTCGTTTCCTATGCGGACCGAGATCAGTGCCCGTCCGTATAACCTGCTGAGTTGCTACTCGCACCCGCGCCGCACTTTCTCCGCGCACGCCACGCTGACCTGGCACGATGTCATGTCCGTGACGATAACGGCAGCTTGCGATTATGGTGGGAATCGCCGCGCTGAGGTAACGGTTAAATACTGGAACGGTGACCGCAAGTGTGGCCGTCAGCTGGGCATCCCCTCTGACCAGCGGTAAATCGGCAGTGGCGGACTGTGAGCAAGATCACAGCTACCATGGTGAAGCCTATGTAGGTCACAGCCACCCACTGCGGCTCGAGAGCGCCGTCGAAGACCATCAGAACCAGAACATCGCGAAAGAGTACTGCCACGATGTTCTGACGCAGATGTGACGGAAGTGGGCGGCGCAAGAGAGTGCCGACGAGAACGGCGACCGCGTCAGCGCACACCATGACCGTCGTCGAGTCCAGCCCCACGCCGGTCGAGG
This sequence comes from Mycobacterium sp., assembly GCA_050701835.1. Taxonomy (GTDB): domain Bacteria; phylum Actinomycetota; class Actinomycetes; order Mycobacteriales; family Mycobacteriaceae; genus Mycobacterium. The sequence goes on from JBOGDC010000029.1 coordinate 111,231, forward strand.
GATGGTCGCTGGCGAGTGGGACAGTGCCCAGCATCGTGTTGTCTCCTTGTCTCCGAGCTCGCTCAGAACGAATGCGGAAATGATCGCCAGGAAGGCGAAACGCGTCGTCCGGGGGGTCGCTGGCGCGCGGCCGCCGTTTGCGCTGTCCCTCGCGCCACGTCCAGATCGAGAACCCCCGAGGACGTGTCCGATGGCGACGGGGAGGTCATGAGCCACGACCGGGGGCACGCGATGCCCGCGAGCGCCATCCACCACGGAAAGCGCTCACCATGGCCGGCGGCGGGGAACGGTCATCAAGCACGGCAAGGATCACAGCGCCGCCGTGGCTGAAAATATGACGGAATCTTCGGCAAGGTTCACGGCTAACGCCGGGGCAGTTGTCGAGGGGCCTGCCCACCAAACCTTCATCGGTTCGCCGGCCGAGCGTTAGGCGCCACCACGTCGACCATGCGATAGGGAGGCAATGGCCCTTCTCCTGCTTAGCCGTGGTGGCCCCGTGGGGCCACAAAATTCAGCGGGGGGAGATTATTTCGGAAGTCCTCCATCAATGCCATGAGTAGCGCGAAGGCGGGCCACCGAAAACTGTTACGCAGCAAGGAGCATCGCCAATACGGCGGTGTCGGGATCGTTAATGGGATCGATGCCGACCCGGCTGACTACAGAGGTCACTGTGCCGTCCGACTCGGCCTCGGCCCATGCGGCGCGATGCTCCAGACCCAGGTGCGGCAATCCTGGAAGCAGTAGGCAACCAGACGCCGCGCCGAGGCATTCCGGCAGAGTGGGATTCGTTTCGGATGGCGGATGCAGCATCAGTAGGGCCGGTGGCTGGTGTTCCGCGAAATGCCCGGGGGCGACTGCTGATTCGCCAATTACTGTGCCTTCTGCGATTACCAAGCCGACCATGCCGGGTACCGGGTCGTCGGGCAGATCTTCGCGGGCACCAAAAATCGTTGTGGTGGAAAGTAATCCGGGTAGCGTGGCGATGCGTACCGTCACGATCAGCAGCTGCATCCACTCCTTGGTGGAATCGGGCCAGCGCCCACACACCACGAATCCGCGCAACGAGCCGCCCGCATGGAACGGCGCGATCTCGATCGGCCGATCGGAACCAGTCGTCATATCTGCCTCCGCGACATCACAAGCCATATTGCGCGACGCTGCTCACTCCAGAATTACCATGCGCGGACCCACTCCGCAATTGCTAGCGGACACGCCGGGAAAACACTTGGGCCCCGGATTCGTAAAGGAATCCAGGGCCCAAGCGAAAACCAGTGAGATCTAGCCGAAGATCAGACCCGAGGTCTTTGTGGTGGCCGCGGTGTACCGATCCTGCACGTCGGCCCAGTTGACCACGTTCCAGAACGCCTTCACGTAGTCGGCCTTGACGTTCTTGTACTGCAGGTAGAAGGCGTGCTCCCACATGTCCACCTGCAGCAGCGGGATGATGCCCAGCGGAACGTTGGCCTGCTGGTCGTACAGCTGGAAGGTCAGCAGCTTCTTGCCCAGGCTGTCATAGCCGAGAACCGCCCAGCCTGAACCCTGCAGACCGTTGGCAGCGGCGGTGAACTGCGCCTGGAACTTGTCGAACGAGCCGAACTGTTCGTCGATAGCGGCAGCCAGGTCACCCGTGGGCTTGTCGCCACCGTTGGGTGACAGGTTCTTCCACCAGATCGAGTGGTTCACGTGGCCACCCAGGTGAAATGCCAGGTTCTTCTCGTTCAGGAAGATCGCGGCGTGATCGCCCTTCTCGCGAGCCTCTTCCAACTTGGCGACTGCGGAATTGACGCCCGCCACATAGGCCGCGTGGTGCTTACTGTGGTGCAGCTCGTTGATCTGTCCCGAGATGTGGGGCTCCAGCGCTCCGTAGTCGTAGTCCAAATCGGGCAGTGTGTACTCAGCCACGAGATTCCTTTCCGCTTGCTTCGTATCCGCGTCTGTGCGGATCCACTCAATAGAAGACACGGCCAAACCGGTTGCACCGGAGTGCCGGCCTACAGATTCAACCCTGCTCTATTGCGCACCAGCCCGCAAGGACTGGAAAAGAGACAGGCGTCGTCAACGGGTTACCCACTGTTGGGCAGACGAAACGGAGAGCCAGAAGTTCCGGCTAGATCAAGATGAGGAACGCGAGACCGGCTGCCAGCAGGAGGGCGATGAGAAGGGCTCGGAAGGCCGCGACGCGGTAGGAGGTGTTGTAGCAGCGGGGTGTCAGCTGCCAGCCGGAAGTGGACATCGACTCGTGTCCTGCCGACTGCGCTGTCATCGCTGCCCTTCCTGCCATCACTGTGCAAGTACATCCACGGTGAGATGAGTCACAACATCTTGCGTGTGACGGTCATCATAGCTCCAAATCGCGATGCGCGAAAATCCACCCTGCGTACGCAGAGAACCCCAGCTAGACCAGCAAATTAGGATGGTGCTGCGGCGTACCATCGAGAGCATGGCTTCATGGGCAGATGGCGTACGGGATCAGATTTTGGGGCAACTTCGACCGGGAAAGTCGGCAATCGTCGAGGAGGGTGCAGCCTTGCCTGGCCGTGCCACCCCGATTCGGGTGTCCGGCACGCACTTCGTCAATGGGCACACGATCGTGCCGCCCTTTCCCGATGGGCTCGAAACGGCGGTATTCGGGGAGGGGTGCTTCTGGGGCGCCGAGCGCGGCTTCTGGGACCTCCCGGGCGTCTACTCCACCGCGGTCGGCTACGCCGGGGGCTACACCCCCAACCCCACCTATGAAGAGGTGTGCTCGGGGCGTACCGGGCACACCGAGGCCGTACTGGTGGTGTTCGATCCTCGCGAGGTGACCTACGAACAACTGTTGGTTCAGTTCTGGGAGAGCCACGACCCAACCCAGGGCATGCGACAAGGGAACGACCGCGGCACCCAGTACCGATCGGTGATCTACACGACGAGCGAGAGTCAGGCGTCTGAGGCCTCCCAGGGGGCCGCGCGGTATGGATCAGCTCTTGCTGACGCCGGGTACGGAGAAATCACCACGGAGATAGCTCCGCTGGATGGACCTGTCGGGCATGCGTCTCGGCGCTTCTATTACGCCGAGGAGTACCACCAGCAGTACCTGGCCAAGAACCCGAACGGGTACTGCGGGCTTGGCGGTACATCGGTCTCCTGCCCTATTGGCCTGGATGTACCACCCGGTGGCCCTGACCAGGCGTGAGCTATCCCACGGCGGCAGTCATGAATTCGCTAACTATGCAAAGGCAGTGTTACGGTTCCCCCTCGCTCGCCCTGTGGAGCGTCCCCACGAAGTCCTGGCCAGTGCAAATGCAAAAGAGCAGCCTGTGGTTTGTGGATCAACCTGTGGATACTGTGGATAAGCCAGCATTGCTGTGGCGTGCGTCACACTGCCAAAAGTTGCAGAAGCGGCGAGTGTCATACCGATCGAGCGACAGGAATGGACGATGAGTTTCCCTTCGGACAATGAGGTTCCTCAGATCGGCATCGAAGAGGTCTCGGCCGCGTTGGATCTTGGTGTCAAGTTGCTTGACGTCCGCGAGGACGACGAGTGGGCGGCCGGGCATATCGACGGCGCGCAACATATACCGCTGGGCGATGTGCCCTCCCGGATGGACGAGCTCGATCCGGATGCTCAGCTCTTGGTGATCTGCCACGCTGGCGGCCGTTCGCAGCGTGCCGCCGCATACCTGGGCCGTAACGGTTTCGACGTCAGCAACGTCTCCGGCGGCATGTTGGCCTGGGTACAGGCAGGTAAGCCGACTATCAGCTGAGTTCCTGGCGACCGGTCGCGCCGGTTGGTTCCAGTGCACTACTCGCTGCAGGGTAGGCCCTCAGGCCGTTACGCTGGACGAATGATCCAGGTGTGCTCCCGCTGCGGTACCCAGTGGAACGTGCGTGAGCAGCGTCGATACTGGTGCCCGCGGTGCAGGGGCACTCTCCTTGAGCCGGGAATGACCGCCCCGGCGCGTCCTGCGGCTCCGATGGCGCGGCCGCCCGTCGCGGGTCAGCCGCCTGCTGGCAAGTACTGGGTTCCGCCCACGCAGCAGGGGTCCGTGGCAACGCCTGGGGCACGTCCTCCGGCTCGGCCAACGCGACTGCCGGTGGGATACCGATGGATTGCCGTGCGGCCCGGCTCGCCCCCGAAAGCCGCGCGCCGCCGGCGGCCGCTGGGCCCGACACCGCGCTATGCGTACATCCCTCGCTGGGGTCTGGTTGACCACATCGAGCCCGCGAGTTCGTCACGCCAAGGGATAGCCGGGGCTCGTATCCCCAGCCGGGTGCTGGAAAGGCTCCTGCTCGCCACAATCATCACCCTGGCAATCGTTTCGTGTGTGCATTTCCTTCGATATGCGTTGATGGTTTACAACCGGGGGGCGCTCATACCCCGGTTCGTCGCCAGCACCTCAAACGGGCTAGTGCTCTTCACCGTGGCCTTGGCTTTCGCCGTGATGGTGGCCACCGCCTGGTATCTCACCGACTGGATGATGGCTCGTCGCGCCGAAACGTACGGTGACCTCGGATTTGACGATCCGCGACGCCCATGGGAGATCCGCGTGGGTTGCCTGCTTCCCGTCGTGAACATTGTGGGCATCCCTCTGCTGCTGCTGGAGCTGGCCAAGATCGAGAACCGGTGGTACCGGCAGTACCGGAATATCGTCGGATGGTCGATCCTCTGGGGTGCGACCTGGCTCCTGATGCTGATCACATGGGTGATCCGGGATTCCGAGACGGTGCAGGGAATCGCTGACAACGCGCTGTTCACGGCCGTCGACTACGCGATTGCCGCGGTTGCGGCCTGGGCACTGCGCGGGGTGTACCGGGGCTTCACGGCCCCGGAAGGACATCACCGCATGGTGCGTTGGCTGGCAGTGGAGTCGGCGCAGCGGCCGGTGCCCATCGATGCTGATCGCCCGGACGTGCAGACGACACACGAAGACAATTCGGGCGCTCCTGTTGAACCGGCGGGGCTGGAACCGGCAGCATTGGAGCGTGACCGAGTCGCCGGAGCCTGGTGATGAGCCGCTTGCGCGAAGAGCCGATGGCATCGATGAGCCGCTTGTGCGAGGGGGCGATGACATAGACGGCAGAGGTGAGGGGCATCCGTTCGTCGTCGCGCATCGAGGTGCATCGGCCGATCGGCCGGAGCACACGCTTGCCGCATACGAACTCGCTCTCGAAGAGGGGGCCGACGGGGTGGAATGCGATGTCCGCCTGACTCGTGACGGCCAATTGGTCTGTGTGCATGACCGCAGAGTGGATCGCACGTCCAATGGGACGGGCCTGGTCAGCGAGATGACGCTGAGTCAGCTGCGCGCGTTGGATTTCGGTGGCTGGCATCCCGGCGGCGCAGAGGCCGGATCCGGCACCGGGCTGCTCACCTTGGAAGAGCTGGTCACCCTGGTACTCGACTGGAAACGCCCGGTGAAGCTCTTCATCGAAACCAAGCACCCGGTGCGCTACGGCTCGCTGGTGGAGAACAAGGTGCTCGCCTTGCTGCACCGGTTCGGGATCGCGGCGCCGGCGTCGGCGGATATGTCGCGGGCGGTCGTCATGTCATTCTCGGCGGCCGCGGTGTGGCGCATCCGTCGTGCCGCACCCATGCTGCCCACGGTTCTGTTGGGGGAGACCTCCCGATACCTAGGAGGCAGCGCAGCCACCACGGTTGGCGCCACCGCAGTGGGACCGTCTATCGCGACATTGCGAGAGCACCCGGAGCTGGTCGACAGGGCGGCCGCGCAGGGGCGCGCGACGTACTGCTGGACCGTCGACCATTACGAGGACGTCGAGTTCTGTCGGAGCATCGGTGTCGCCTGGATCGCCACCAACCATCCCGGCCGCACCAAGGGGTGGTTACAGCGAGGGCTTACCGGCACATCCCCGTGACCGGTATTTGCAGTCCTTGTCTTTTTTCGAAGACGCAACCGCATAATCGCATGTGTGCCCCATGGACATAAACCAAAGACAGGAGTGGAGTACCGGTTTGCCACGACGGCACTTCGGGCGAGCGGCTATCTGATTCATCTGAAGGTTGCCATCGCCATGCTCTGCATGTCGATAGTGGTACTCGGAGTGATCGTCCAATTACACCCGATGGGCCCACAAGGTCTATGGGCGAGGGCATTTCACGGCGCGCTGGTGGCGAGTTCCCTCGTGGTCGGCCTGTGCTGGTTGGCATTTCCTTGGCCTAGCCGGGCTGTCGCCATTGCCTTCGTCTGCTGGGCCGACCTGTCGATGGCCATCGGCGCCGGCCTGTTATCCGCCGTCCCGTCGCGGCTGTGCGCGACTATCCACATGGGGTTGATAGGCGTGTTCGCAGCGTTTCTACTCGGATGGCGCGTGCTCTCCGTGCATTGTGTCTTCGCGACGGTAACCATCGGCGTCATCACGGCGTGGAATGTGCATCTCGGGCAGGCCACGTTCTTTGATCAATACATCTACGTCGCGCCCGCGTTGTCATCCGTAGTGCTGCTACCGATCATCATCCAGGTCGTCATCGAGGGAGGCCGCAAGTCGTTGCGAGCGACGGCGGTTGCGGCCGAACGGGATCCGCTGACTGGCCTGCTGAACCGACGAGGCCTGCAGTCGGCAATGGATATCCTGTTGCGCGGCAACCGGAATACGGCCACCGTTTCAATGGCGCTCGTCGATGTCGACCGTCTCAAGGAACTCAACGACACCCAAGGGCACGAGGCCGGCGACACGACACTAAAGGCGGTGGCCAGGACCCTGGTCTCCGCCACTCGCGCCGGTGATATCGCGGCCCGTTGGGGTGGGGACGAATTTATCGTCGTCGCGTTCCACGATCACGCTGAGGACGCCGACGGCTTCGTCCGGCGTATGCGCGCCCTACCGTCCGATATCGGACCGTCTGGTGCCAGTGTCAGTGTCGGTACGGCCTCGCGATCGACCAGCGACCCGGACTTTGACTTCGAATCACTACGGCGGCAGGCAGATGCCTCGCTCTACGACGCCAAGAACACACCTCTGTCATGGACGCAGGGCTAGGGCATGTACGTCACCGGCAGTGTTGCCGTGAGGAATCTGCGGTCGGCGAATTCGTGAGAGTAGGGCGCTAGTTCATCGCTCAAATCCTGGCCGTAGCGGTCGGCGAGTTCACGCCCGGTGGTCGTCTGCGTCAGCCACCCATGCCCCGACAACCACTCACCCGAACGCGTCCGTTCGTCGCTCGCTTGTGCATGTGACAGTTCGGCCGACTGAAATATATTGGGAGACAATGCATCACGTACATCAGCCCAAGGCTGACCGGATGGAGCGACCCCGTCGGTATCGGTGGCTATGGTGCTGCCGAGCGCAGACATTTCGATGACGCGCTCGAAGAGTGCATCGTGACTCTGGCCCGACAAATGGGAGACGAGCGCCTCGGCGAGCCATGCGGTGGGAAGGTCGGGGTCGAACCCTCCTGTCGTCAGGTCGGACTGCCATGGGCCACTGAGGAAGGTCCCGACCTGCCGCCGGTCCGTACGGGGCTCCGCACCAATACCGGCAAGGACGTCCTGCTTGAATTCGAGTAGCTCGGGATAGTCGACCTCGAACACGGTCACGCCCGCCGGCCAGTCCAGCCGGTATGCGCGGGTGTCTAGGCCGCCAGCCAAGAGCACTACCTGGCGGGCCCCGGAACACGTCGCGGCCAGCAGCGAGTCATCGTAGTGGCGCGTCATCAAGGCCCGACACCGCGCGATGAACATCGCGTAGGAACCCGTATCGGTCGGTGCGTCGGCGCGGTCAGCGTCGAGCAATGCGCGTGTGTGGGGATCGCCCGAGGCTAGAACCAGATGCTCGGCGAGGGCGTCGATGAACAGGGGAGCAGGGTGGCGCGCCTCGATTGCGCGAGACGCGGTGAGTGTCAATTGGATCCGTCTACCGCGGAACAAGTCTGCTCACCCCCTGCTGTGCCGCAGCAACCTTGCGTCGACTCGTAAACATCAGGTCCAGATTATCGGACAGGTTGCTGTGCGAACGGGCGCGTTTCGATACCCCGCTATAACGAGATCTCCCCCGCCTCGACCGAGAGGCCGAGTACGGGGGAGATCTGTGGGCTGATTCTGAGAGCTTAGAGCGAGCCACCTGCCGCAGGCGGCGCGGTGGGATCGCTAGATACGACGGAGATCTCGCGGGCGACGAACTCCTCGAGATCGAAGTAGTTGTCCCCGGCACGCTCGGCGACCGTGAGCAGCGTGTCCATGAGGGCGACCTCTTCCACCTGCTCCTTGAGGAACCACTGCATGAACTGCTCGCCGATGTAATCGCCTTCGTCGCGTGCGGTACGCGCAAGCTGGGTGACCTGATCGGTGACCGTCTGCTCCTGGGCCAAGGCCAGGGCCAGTGGCTCGTGGGGTGCAGTGAATCCGTTGGTTACCGCGCCCACCGGGGGGATCTCGACGGAGACCCGGCGGTCGATGAGGTACCGAACGATCATCATTGCGTGATTGCGTTCTTCAACCGCCTGCTTGTAGAAATGCGCGGCGAGTTGGGGGAGGTCGGCGTCATCGAAATACGCGCCTATTGCAATGTATTGCTGAGACGCGGTGAACTCGTGGCCGATCTGGTCATGGAGGAGCGCGTTGAATTTCGTCTTCGGAGTATCAGTCGCGGTCATGAGTCGACAATAGACCAGGTCAGAGGCCTTGTCAGCCAAGGTCAACCTTAATGAGGTTACCTTCACCTAAGTAGTAGAGGGATATCGCGCACGCGAATCGATGAATTCTTAACTTAGCCAAAGTTAATTTTTGTGCACCGATAATTGGAAATCGCCGTGCACAAAATTGATTAGCGCGCGCCCCCGGCGGCGGGAGGTGCAGTCGGATCCGTGCCGACGGGGCGGTTCAGCTCCCGCTGCACGAAGTTCTCCAGATCAAACAGATTGCGATCGGCGCGGTCGACAACGGTCAGCAGGGTGTCCATATTGGCGACCTCCTCCACCTGTTCCTTGAGGAACCACTGCATGAACTGCTCGCCGTAGTAGTCGCCCGCCGAGCGGGCCGCGCGAGCAAGTGCGGTGATCTGGTCGGTGACGCGCTTCTCCTGTTCGAGTGCGAGGGCGATCGGTGCGCGCGCATCGGCGAAATCGTTGACGACGGGATCGATACCCGGGATCGCGACCGCGACGTTCTTGTCGATGAGATAACGGATGATCATCATCGCGTGAGTGCGTTCCTCGCCCGCCTGCGCGTAGAAACGCGTGGCCAGCTGCGGCAGATCGGCATCGTCGTAATAAACCGCGATGGCGATGTACTGCTGGGATGCCGTGAACTCATGGCGGATCTGATCGCGCAAGAGGTCCAGAAACGGCGACGACGCGCGTGCATGAAGATCGGTGGTAGCCACAACGAAAAGCCTAGTGCGTCAAGGGGTCGATGTGGCCGGGTCGGGCAAGAGGTCGGGAGGAACTTGTTGGCCGGTGCGCAGCGCGTCGAACAGGCGCCCCGCGGCCTCCTCATCCCACGAAACGATATCGCCCGACCAGTTCGAGGAGAACGAGCCGATAGGCATCGTCAGGTTCTGCACGGAACCAGCTAGAGCCCAGCCCAATTGGGCCAAGTTCCAGCTGTGATCGCCCTGAGCAATGGTGATGGCATCGGCGGTTGACGTGGCGAGCGGATACCAGCGGAACGGGTTGGCCCAGACCGCCGGACTGCTCACTCGGTGAAGCAGCGCGGACATGAACGCTCGCTGATGTGTCATACGATCCAAATCCGCGCGAGGCGTGGCCCGGCTGCGGACATACCCAAGCCCATTGGGCCCATTCAGAATCTGGCAGCCGGGAGCGAGGTCGATACCGGCGAGTGGATCTTCGATGGATTCGTCGAGGCACATGGTCACGCCGCCGACCGCATCGACTACCGAAGCGAATCCGCTGAATCCGATTTCCGCGTAGTGGTCGATGCGCAGGCCCGTGGCCTGTTCCACGGTCTGGGTGAGCAACGCCGGACCGCCTAGCGAGAACGCGGCGTTGATTTTGTCGCTGCCGTAGCCGGGGATGGGAACGTAGGAGTCGCGGGGGAGGGACACCATGGTGGATGTCCCCCCGTCATAGAACGCGGGTATGTGCACCAACAGAATCGTGTCGGTGCGGCCGTCGCCGGTATCTCCGCCGGTAGCGAGCTCCGCTTCCTGTTCCGGGCTGAGTGACTGACGGCTATCGGAGCCGACGAGAAGCCAATTGGTCCCGCTACCGGGTGCTGGGCGTTCCGGATAGTCGGTGAGTGCATCCACGCGGTGCAACCGCCCGTCGAGCCAGAAGGCCGTGCCGATGATTGCACAGAACCCAACGAGGAAGAGGGTCACCGTCAGAACAAATGTCCGCCGTATCCACTTGCCCCACTGCCTTTTACGTTGAGGACGAGCTTTCGGCAGCGGGGCCGGTGGTGTGGACGGAGCCGCGGGTCGGCGTGGCCGAGGACCGCGAGAGGTGGGCCGCGGTGGCGGCATCTGCCCTCGGCGCGGTGGTGGGGGACCCTGTCGGCGCGGCGGGTTGTCACGAGAGGGAGGCGGCTGGGGGTGTCTGCGGATGACCTGGCTGTCCTCGCGCCGCTGGGGGCGGCGCCCGCGGAAGGGGATGGTGGGTTCGGTCATCGGACTGGTCTCATCGTTTACAACCCGAACGGGCCGCTGGCCTTCACCTCGGGGGCGCTGATCGACACCATGAGATGAGGCTAATCGAGCCACCCCAGGTGTGCCCGGAGCAACGCGAACCCAACGAAGGCCACGGTGTCGATCACGCCGTGGGCGACGACCAGCGGCCATAGCCGCCCGGTGCGGTGCCAGAAATATCCGAAGACCAGACCCATGACCAGGTTCCCGACACCCGCCGAGACACCTTGATAGAGGTGATAGCAACCGCGCAGCAGTGCCGATGACACGATGGCCGGCGCCGCCCCGTAACCCAGCTGCCGCAATCGGGTCTGGAGGTACGCGACGACCACCACTTCCTCGGCCCAGCCGTTGGCGAACGCAGACAGCACCAGGACGGGTAGCCGCCACCAGGTGTCGTCGACGGATGCGGGAATTACCTGGACGCTCAAGCCCATCGAGCGTGCACCGACGTACAGCGCCAAGCCTGGAAGCCCGATGAGGGCCGCCAGTCCCAGTGCGCGAAAGCCGTCGGCCCGCCACCGCCAGCGGCCCAGTCCGATCGAAGACAGGCTGAACCCACTGCGCCACAACAGGTACACCGCGAGTGCGCCCCAGGCCACCAGCCGTGTGATCGACACCAGGTTCAAGCCCAGGTCGATCAGGCTGAGCTCGGCGCGACGCGGATTGAGGGCGACTGTCTGCTCGGACAGACCCGCGATGGCTGCCGCGGTGAACTGCAGGATGGCGCTGACGGCGCTCATTCCGAAGGAAACGGCGAGCACGACCCCGATCTCGATGCGGATTGTGCGCGGTGACATTGCCGATGAAGGTGAGATCTCGGATTCGGTCACGGCGCCCATTGTGGCGGGTATTGGTGGAAGAGTGTCCGATGTGGTGAGCACTTTGCGCTATGTGGCATCGCCCGACGGGGTGCGGCTGAGCTTGACCGTATCGGGTGAGGGGCCGCCGTTGGTGGTGGTGCACGGCAGCCTTGACTCGGGCGCGAGCTGGTCCGATGTCGCCGCGGAGTTGGACCGCGATTTCACGTGCTTCCTCGTGGATCGGCGTGGGCACGGGGCGAGTAGCGATATCGAGGAGTACAGCCTCGCGCGGGAGGCGGACGACGTGATCGCGGCCGCCGCCGAGGCGGGACCCGACGCGGTGATTCTCGGCCATTCGTTCGGAGCAGTTGTCGTGTTGGAGGCGTTGCGGCGCGGTCTGGATGCCGCGACCGTCGTCTTGTACGAGCCGCCGCTTCCGGTGTCGGACCGCGTGGCAGCTGCGAATCGGGAGGGGAGTGCGGCGGTCCGAGCACGCTCGGCAACCGTCACTCGGGAGTTTCAGGCGTTGGATCGATGTGTCGAGGTGCTCGTTGAGTACACCCGGACGGTGACCCCGATGCTGCTGCTCGAGGGGGCACACTCACCGTGGCAGTTCCGCGAACCGGTGGGGTACTTGGCGCGGAAGGTGGCCGGCGCACGAGTCAAAGAGCTTGTCGGACAAGACCATTTTGCCCACCGTGATGCACCGGCGATGTTCGCTCGGGTGCTACGCGAGCTGTTGCTGGGTTAGATCTTGCGGGCACGCAACCCGTTGAGGAATGGGCAGCCGGCCAGGATGCGCAGCGCCTGACTGAGACCGGCAGTGTCGTCGACGGGTTCGTTGAAGGGCAGCCTGACGTCGTGGTCACCGTTGGTGCCTTCTACCCGCAATTGGATGCCGTAGCGGTCGATGCCAAGTAGCCGCACCTCGCCGTGTTGCAGGTTCAGCGGGAGCCGCCTCGCTAATCGTTCGACGAGATCTCGGTGGTCTTGGTCGATATGCGACAGCCACCCGGCCTCAAGGGTGCAAAAGGGATCGGGCCGTGCACCGAGCAGTGCCGATACGTCTACAGACTCGGCACCCGTGGAATCGGCGACGACAACGGACTCGACGGCCAGGCACAGCAGTGTCAAGCCCGGTTCCGTACGCAGACGCATATCGGTACGGATGTCGAGGAGTGCTGGATCGGGTATACGGCTTGCGATGACGTCGACGATGCCGCGGGCTTCTCGGTCGGAGGCGGCCACTACATTGCCGCGCACCCAGACCAGCGACCTGACCGGCTCGCGCAGCGGAAGCGGTGCCTGATCGGTGAGCTCAAGGAGCGCTGGCATCCCGGAATGCCCGGCGGTCACCACCGTCGCGGCGATAGCGCTTTCCGACGGGACCGCAATCGCGAACGTGCCATCGTCGAACAGATGGTGCAGCGAGGTGCCGACCACATCGGCACCGGCAATGGCGAGGGTTGAACTCGCGGCCCGTGCGCATGCCGAGCGAACGCGTTCGGCGGTGGTGGGCGGTGCTGCGGTCATGGCGGACTCTCCTATCGAACCCAGTGCGAACTCAACGAACTGAGGTAAGCCTAACTTAACAACGGGCGCTGTGGAGCGCAAGGGACACCTGTGCTGCTCCCTGTGTCGGAGGTTCGCCTGGCGGTCGACCGCCTAAGGTTTGAAGTGTGCAGCGCATCACATACCTGGGGCCGGAAGGCACGTTCTCCGAGGCTGCGCTGACCAAGCTACGCACGACCGGGCGAATCCCCGGTTCGGAAGATGTGGAGCCGATCCCCGTCGTCAGTGCGCGGGATGCGTTGGTGCAGGTACAGAAGGGTGACGCCGCCTACGCCTGCGTCCCGATCGAGAGTTCACTAGAGGGACCGGTACTGCCGACCCTCGATACCCTTGCCGTCGGCACGCCACTGCAGATCTTCGCCGAGACGGTGTTGCCGGTTTCCTTCACCATCGCCGTGCGTCCGGGCACTGCGGCCGAGGACGTGAAGACGGTCGCCGCCTTCCCGATCGCTGCCGCACAGGTGCGTGAGTGGCTGGCGGCTAACTTGCCCAACGCCGAGCTGGTCGCCGCCAATTCGAACTCGGCCGCTGCCGAGGACGTGAAGGCGCAGCGGGCCGACGCCGGAGTGTCTACCGAATGGGCCACCGAGCGCTGGGGATTACATGCACTGGCCAGCGGCGTGGTGGATGAAGCCAACGCGCACACGCGCTTCGTGTTGGTGGGTCAACCGGGGCCGCCGCCCCCGGCAACCGGCTCGGATCGCACCTCGATGGTCCTGGGGCTGGGGAACGTGCCAGGTGCGCTCGCCACCGCCATGAATGAGTTCGCGATTCGGGATATCGACCTGACGCGCATCGAGTCCAGGCCCACGCGCAAAGTTCTGGGTACCTACCGGTTTTTCCTCGACTGCGTCGGCCACATCGACGATATCGCCGTCGGCGAGGCACTTAAGGGACTGCATCGTCGTTGTGAGGACGTGCGGTATTTGGGATCGTGGCCGAGGGGAACGACAGCGACGGGATCCAACCCCCCGGAGTTGGACGAGGCGTCGGGATGGCTCTCCGAGATACGGGAAGGAAAGCTGCGATGAGTGGGCGGCTGGTCCTGGTCCGGCACGGGCAGTCTTACGGAAATGTCGAGCGGCGTTTGGACACCAAACCGCCGGGCGCACCGCTGACCGATCTCGGCCTGCAGCAGGCCCAACTGTTCGCGAAGCAGTACGAAGAGCATCCGCCGGCGGTGCTGGTCCATTCGGTGGCGCTACGCGCCGTGCAAACCGCTGGCGGTATCGCCAACCACCTTGGGGTGCCGACTATCTCGGCCGACGGATTGCACGAGGTGCAGGCCGGTGAATTAGAGGACCGCTCCGACCTGGAGTCCTTCGCTGTCTTCGACCGTGTCTACGAGCGTTGGCATTTCGGCGATGTAGATGCCCGCATGCCCGGTGGCGAGTCGGCCCAGGACGTCTTCGACAGGTACCTGCCGGTGGTCGCCGATCTGCGGTTGCGTCACTTGGAAAACGATGCGTCAACTGGCGATATCGTGATTGTGAGCCATGGGGCCGCGATTCGACTGGTAGCGGCGACCCTCGCGGGAGTGGATCCGGGATTCGCGGTGAATCGTCACCTGCGCAATGCGGAAGCGGTTGTGCTGGCACCGATTACCGATGGCCGGTGGAGCTGTGTGCATTGGGGCGATGCGGCCGCACCCTTCCCGCATCAGGAGGCCGCCAGCGCCGAGGAGCTGGCGCAGTCCCCCGACCCCATGGGTTAGCCGGCCAGCGGTATCTGCCGATCGCAATCACATTGTGCGGTAACGCAATCGATGACAAGGCTGTGCCGAAGTAGGTACGGGCCGTCGCAGTCGAGTGCGGTGCATTCGGCATGACGATATGAGTGCATGACCAACGTGCCGTGACAGTGGTCGATATCGCGGGCGCAGTCCCGACACGCGTCGTCCCGGACGCCCGATCCTTCCGGTGATTTCTGCATACCGGTGTTGTAGCACCGGATACCGACAAGTCGTCGCAACCGAGCGGGTGTTTAGGGCCTTGCCGACGCGATGCACTTCACATAGTATTCAAATTCAAATTGCAACGCAATGTGAGGAGTCGACAACGATGGGCAGCTTGCGCGACGATCCGAGGTACGCGGGAACGGTCGAGGAACGCCGACGGAGGGACCGGCGGTACGACTTCCTGCTCAAGGTGCACGGCAAGAACGGCAAGAAGGCACTGCAGATTGCGGAGGCGCCCCGTAAGGACGACGGCTACTTCGGGCTCGACTCGCTCAGCTTCAAGGTCTATGAGAACGTCATGATCGCCGGCATAGGCGCGCTGTCCGGGCTGTTCATCTCCACAATCGATCCCGATGGCGCCTACGGTGTCGGCCAGCACACGACGTATTACTACGACACGGTGGGCAGGATCCGGCGAAGTCTGCTGTTCTTCGCCGGTGCTGTCGCCGGTGACACGGAGGCGGCGGTCAAGGTCGGCCGTGATCTGTTTCGCAAGCACGCGCATGTCAACGGCGCGGTGCCTTCAACGGGTGAGTCGTATCGCGCGAATCATGTTGAGACGATGAAGTTCACCTATGTGGTCGGCTGGCCACACTTGTGGCGCGCGTACAAGAAGTTCGGCGACCCGAATGCGACCTACGAGGACGAGTGCCAGTTCTACAAAGAACAAGTACGGGTGTGCGAGCTGATGGGCATGCCCGCGGGCGAACTACCCGACACTCCCGAGGCAGTCGAGGCGTGGGTGCAGGATGCGGAGAAGAACATCATGGCTGTCACCCGGCCGGCGCAGGAACTTTACGATTTCATGCTCCACAATCCGTGGACGCCGCTGTACCCGAATGCCGTTCTCGGATCTGGAATCAAGCTGGCGATTTGGGCCGCGATCCCATTGCTCAGCCCATACGTCCGGGAGATCTGTGATCTGGAGACGATGCGGGTCCGCCCCGCCATCGGCACAGCCGCGATTAAGGGTGCCGTACGCGCGCTGCGCAATCCGATTGTCGAAAAGCTAATCCTGCCCTGGTTCGGATAC
Organism: Mycobacterium sp.; assembly: GCA_050701835.1. Lineage (GTDB taxonomy): Bacteria > Actinomycetota > Actinomycetes > Mycobacteriales > Mycobacteriaceae > Mycobacterium. The sequence continues at coordinate 127,183 of JBOGDC010000029.1, forward strand.
GAGATGTGGGGATACATGCACAACGCGATTCGGCACGCACCGGACACCGGACCGGAGCCGTTTGATCACAACGTCGGCCTCAAACTCCAGCAGGGCAAGGGCGGAACGCTGGGGGAGAGCGCCTGCCCGATGCATGCGTTGGTCGCGGCGCAGCCGGAGGCGGTGACGGTATGACACGCATCGACATCATGGCGAACGAGCGGCTGCTCGACGATCGCCACTATCTGCATGAGTTCCAGGAACTGTGGGCAGGTGGCCCGGTGGCATTCGTCTTCCTGCGGCAGTTTGGGAGTGCGTTCGCGGTCCGGCAGGCGCAGTCGCTTAACAAGTATCACGACGAGATCACCGCTGCCGGAGCGAAAGTCGTATTCATTGGACTGGGAACCTCCATTCAGGGCTTCACCTTCCGTAAGCGCGCCGACACGCGGTTCCTGGTGCTGACGACTCAGGATCAGACGCTCTACCGAACGATGGGGCTCTGGCGGTACCGGGCGGGAACAATCGCACCCTCGAACCTCGGAACATGGGTCAAGCTCATGCGCGAGGGCGTGTATCCGTACCAGCGGACGGGGGACCCTTATCAACTGGGCGGTGCCTTCGTGGCGACGGCCGGTGGCCGCGAGGTCACCTGGGACTTCCGGGCACACAAGGCTTCCGATATCGCCCCTGCGAAGCAGATTGCCGAGGCACTTGCCCAGGCCGTCGCGCGAAATCCCATTGGCGTGACCCCTTAGCGTCGAGGACTTTCCGTGCCTCGAGCAACTATTGCCGGGTCGGCGGTCGCAGATGGATATACTGCGAGCCGTCTGGCTCCGGCCGGGAAACGGAAAGTGCGCGAGTGGGCGCGCGGATTAGCGAGTGGGGTGCCGATGCCGAGGGCGCTGACACGCGACGAGCTCCAAGCGCAGACCCGTGAGCTTGTGCTCGGTGCCGCCGAGACCGTCTTCCTGCAGCGAGGTTTTCACGCGACGACTGTTGCACAGATCGCCGCCGAAGCGGGGCGGACCCAGGGTTCGATCTACAGCAACTTCGAAAACAAGGATGCGTTGTGTCAGCAGCTGCTGCGCATCCACTACGAAGGCTGGCTGGCCCAGGTCGCGTTAGCGGTGGCAGCCGCCGACAACACGGCGGCGAAACTCGAAGTCGTAGAGTCGAAGTGGCGTGTCCTTAGCAGTGAGACTGATTGGATAGGCCTCACTGCGGAGTATCTACTTGCTGCCCGTCACAGTCCGGAACAGGCCGAGTTGATCCGAGAGACGGTTTCGGGTCTGCAGGCGGGCGTGAAAGCGGTACTGCGGGGACAGCTTCAGAGCGAAGGCGTTGAGGTTGAGGATTCCGTACTGCTGGACGACGGGGTGGCGGCACTGGTTGCCACAGGAATGGGATTGGTGGTCAACCACACGTTGGGTCTCGTCGAGCCCGAGCAGTCAACCCGCGTGTTCATGCAGACCCTCGAGACGTGGCGAGATCGGCTGAGCTCTCCCGGCTAGCCCCGGTGAATCGGTAGTCGGTGAACGGGAAATACCGGTTCTGCAAGCGCATCTCGGTGTTGGTCGATGGACGATACGCGGCGGCATCACCTTGGTAGTTGATGTAGTAGGTGTTCGAGCCGGCGCACAGTGGTGTGGGCAGGTGACTCTTCGCGGCGCGTGCGAGCATCTGGTGCCAGTACTTGTCGTGTGGCTCTTGGCGTACCTCGCAGCGGGTAGCGCCACGCTGGCGGGTCTCCTTGATTGCCCGCACCGCATGGGCCGCAGTGGATTCCAGCAGCACCAGGTACGAGCCCGGAGAGTAGGCCCAGGGGCCGATCAGCATGTATGCATTCGGCCAGCCCGGGATGGTCACTCCCTGATAGGCCTGGTACCGGTTCGCGTCCCACCACGTGTTGAGGTCGACGCCGTCGCGACCCAGACATGGGAAGGGCGGTGTCGCCCCCTTCTCCATGACCTTGAATCCGGTGGCGCAGACAAGAACATCGATCTTGTGCTCGACGCCGTCCGCGGTGATGACGGAATCTTCGGTGATGCGTTCGATGGGTTCGGTCACCAGGTCGACGTCGGGCTTGGTGAACGTCGTGAACCATTCGTTGTGCATCGAGGGCCGCTTACAACCGAAGGCATAGGTCGGAGTGAGCTTCTTGCGTAGCTCGGGGTGATTGGGCAGTTGGGTCCGCATCCACCCGCGCAGGGCCAGGCCCACACCTTCCAAGAGGATCTTATAGAGCCGCTGCCCCAGCAGCTGGCCGCCGAGCAGAGCGCCGCCGAGTCCCAGTTCGACGAGGACCATTCCGGCACCGCGCAACGGTGCGCGCAGTAGCCGGTTACCGAAGACGAATCGGCTGATCGGACCCGTCGCGAAGTCAAGCTTCGGGGCAACCCAGATTGCGGTGCGCTGGAACACCGTCAGGTGGCTGACCTGATCGGCGATCGCCGGAACAAGCTGCAGCGCCGTGGCACCCGTTCCGATGACTGCCACCCTCTTGCCGGTGAGGTCGTAGCCGTGATCCCAGTCCGTGGTGTGCTGCAGCTTCCCGGCGAAGGTATCGATACCCGGTATGTCGGGCAGGTTGGGCACTTCCAGCCCGCCTATCCCGACGATCACGTGACGCGCCGTGATCTCGCCCCGGTCGGTCTCGACGTGCCAAATGTCGGTGTCTTCATCGAATCTTCCGCCGAGCACGGTGGTGCCCAGGCGTAACTTGTCTCGGAGCCCTTGGCCGTCGACAACATCCTCGGCGTACTGCTGGAGCTCTTCTCCCGGGGCGAACAGTCGGCTCCAGTTACCGGTCTGGGCAAAGGAGAAGCTGTAGATGAATGACGGAATATCCACCGCCACACCGGGATACTTGTTGATGAACCAGGTACCGCCCACCGACGGATGCTTGTCGACGATCACGAAATCCTCGATACCGGCCTTGCGTAACTTGACGCCCGCCGCGATACCGCCAAATCCAGCGCCCACGACAAGAACCTCGTGCTGGGGAAGACTGGGTGTACTCATGATGTGCCTGCCTTAAAGTTGTCGGGATCGGTGATCTGACGGATGAAGTGCGCCATGTCGTCAATGGCGGCGCGAGCGTCCGGCAGGATATCGGCGCCCATCTGGAAGTCGTGGACGGCGTGATCCCAGATTTGCACCGTGCACGGCACGTGCGCCTCGGCGCAGCGTTGGGCCAACAGCTCGGCATCCACCAGCAGCACTTCGAGCGAACCGACCTGGATGAAAACTGGTGGCATACCGGTGAAGTCGTGATTGACCGGTGACCACGCGGGCTCCAGCCGACCGTCGCGCGCCATGCCCATCTCGCCCGGTATCGAGAGGATGAAGCCGGACAGCATGGCGTCATGAGCCTCGTTCGGATGAGCCTTCTTGGCCGCACAATCCAGATCCGCCCATGGGGAGATAGCCGCGATGCCGCCGGGCGTAGGCAGTCCGAGCTCCCTAGCGGCGAGTGCCGTGCCAAAGGCCAATCCGCCGCCGGCGGAGTCTCCGGCGAATACGATCCTATCGGCGTCGAATCCTAGGGTGAGCAGATACCGGTAGGCATCCACCGCGTCGGCGACAGAGTCGGTGATATGCCCCAGCGGGAGCTGACGATAATCGACCGCAAGCAGGCGCATTCCAGCCGCACGCGCGATACGCGCCGTCATGCGCCGGTGACTGTGCAGACCGCCCAGAATGAACGCCCCGCCGTGGAAGTACAGGATCGCGCCCTGCTGTGGGTCCTCAGGGTCGGGAATCATCTTATGCCACAACCATTCCGCACGAAATTGTGGGAACCGCACGATGCGTCGGCGGGTGCCGAAGCTCGGCCGCAGCGGGAGCGCTGCCAACTCGATGAAGTTTGTAACCCGAAAGCCCTTGGTCCTTAGTGAGGGATAGCGCGCGGCCGCCCGGGCCAAGCCCTCCAGGGCTGGTCGCAAGAGAAGCCGCGCGGCGGAATGGGAAAATCGTTGTACGGCAGATCCGCTTCCCACCATCTCGACGTTGACCGTGCTGTCGGGCATTGAGCACGGGAAAGGATCGTTCACGCGAGGACCTCCGCTGGCTGCCTCTCGTAGAGGTAGTCATCAAGGGGGAAGTTGCGTGTACTGCGCCGGGCCTCGAAGAACCCGGCCGGCCGCAGATAGGTGCTGTCGCCCTGTGAGTTTCGGTAGTAGGTCGGGATGTGCCCATTCAGCTCCGCAAGGTAGTAGCGCATTGCTTGCGAACGCTGCTGCACCGTCCGATGGTAGGCATCGGCGATCTCCTTGCGAACCTCGCATGAGCGAGCTCCACGCCGGTTGGCCTCGGTGATGGCGCGCACCGCGTGATCGGAGGTCATCTCCATGAAGGCATGCCAACCCGAACCCGTCCACGAATATGGTCCACACAGAGTCCAGCGGTTCGGCAAGCCGTGTACGGCCACACTCTCGTAGGCCTGCAATCCGTGCTCGCTGTAGTACTTCGACAAGTCGAATCCATTGCGGCCCAGTATGGTTCCTGGCAGGTAGGTCTCCGGGTCGGAGAACACTTCGTACCCGGTGGCCAAGATCAGCACGTCGAATCGTCGTTCGGCGCCGTTGCGAGTTCGGACTCCGTCTGCGGTGATTCTTTCGATGGGCTCGGTGATCAGCGAGACGTTGTCACGGTTGTAGGCCTGCAGGTAGCCGTTGGAGATGGTTGGGCGTTTGGCAAGGGGGCCAAAATTCGGCGTCAGCTTCTCACCAGTGGACGGATCGTCCACCACCCAACGGATGTAGCGGCGGTACCCGGCGATACAGGCCGCATCGAATCTGTCCATCACCGGCCGTGAGAACCGAAATGGTGTCCTGCTCAATGTGCGGAGCAGTAGGTCGGCCAGCACCAGCACCGCGCCGTTGAGTGCGGGTTGGATGCCGGGCGCTGCGTACAACGGGCGCAGGATGGGCCCGAGCGTCAGGTCCGGTTTGGGCAGGGACCAGACCGGCGTCCGCTGGAACACGGTGAGGTGCGAAACCTGCGGAGCGATAGTCGGAATGATCTGCACCGCACTGGCACCGGTGCCGATGATGCCGACCGACTTCCCTGTCATGTCAAACTCGTGATCCCAATTCGTGGGCCGTTGCACCTTGCCGCCAAACGCATCGGCCCCCGCAATACCCACGTCGGCCTTGGGGCGCACGAAGGCGCCCACGGCGCTGATCACGAATCGCGCGGTAATAACGGCACCATCTTGGGTATGCAGATTCCAGAATCTGCTGGCATCGTCCCACTCCTCGCGCTCCACATCGGTGTTGAAGCGCACGTGTTCATACACACCGAAGCGCTTAGCCACGTCGACGTGGTATTGCTTGACCTCGGCTCCTTTCGGAAAGAGTCTGCTCCACTGGGGGTTTCGCGCAAAGGAGTATTGATAGGCAAAGGAAGGCACGTCCACACCCAAACCGGGGTAATGATTCTCGTGCCAGCTGCCACCCACATCGTCGGCGCGCTCCAGCAGCACGATGTTGTCGATACCCGCCCGCAGCAGCTTGACCCCGGCCGCAATCCCGCCAGGCCCGGCACCGATGACGGCGACCTCGAATTCCGGTTGCGGTGCGCTCATTTTCCGACCCGACTCAGGATCGGCTGCAGTCGGGACATCAGGCCGTCGGCCAGTTCGAACGATCCGAGACCCGTGACGACCCGACTGAGACTCGGTGACAGCCGGGAAAGCCCGTAGATGAACCATGATTCGGTGTTGACGGGGACGACGGCCCAGTTGTGCCGTACCGAGCGTTCGATCACCCGGGCGACCTTGTCGGGTCCTGCGTAACTGATCGACTGGATCTTGCCGGCCCGTGTGTGCCACTGGTCCTGTGCGTCATCGCTGATTCCGGCGCGCTGGCCATTGGTGATCAGGTTGGTGTTGATCACGCCGGGACATATTGCGGTCACCCCGATTCCGTGGCGACGCAGCTCGACTCGTAACGATTGTGTAGCCATTAACACTGCCGCCTTGGCCGTGCCGTAGGCGGGAATCATCTTGTGTGGCAAGAACGCCGCACCGGACGAGATATTGACGATATGACCGCGCACCCCGGCGTCGATCATCTGTTGGGCGAAGATACGTGACCCGTAGATGACGCTCATCAGGTCGATATCCATGGTGCGTTGCCACTGCTGTGCGGTCATGTCGACGAATCCACCCCAGTCCATGACCCCGGCGTTGTTGACAAGGACGTGCGCGGCACCGAACTCGGAGTCGACCCACTTACCGAATACTTCCCACTGCTGTTCCTCGGCAACGTCCAGTTGGTACGCAACTGCCTTGCCTCCGGCCGCAACAATCTCGTCGGTTGTGGCCTCCGCGGCGTGCATATCGATATCCGCCAGGATCACCCGGTTGCCTTGAGAAGCGAAGAGACGTGCGGTTTCTCGCCCGATACCCGACCCGGCACCGGTCACAATTACCGTTTTCATCACTTTCCTCCGATACCCAGGGTGGTCAGTGCACGAGCGCCGAGATCAACGACCCGTTCGGCCAGCGACATCTGTGCCAGCCCTAGTAACCCGCGCGATAGGCCGGGCGAAAGCCGATACAGGTACCAGCCGAACCATGCCTCGAGGCCCACCGGGACGGTGGACAGGTTCCACCGCAGAGAACGTTCGACAGCCGCGGCAACATGCTCGGGAGAGCGGCCGAGGAAGTGCTGTCCACGGCTCAGTTTGTCGGTCCACGTTGTGCCCGTGGGATTGTCGACACCACTGCGCATGCCATTCGCCGAAAGGTTCGTATCGATGAGGCCCGGGCATATCGCGCTCACCCCGATTCCGCGCCCGCCGAATTCTGCGCGTAGCGCCTGCGTCCCGAACCACGCCCCCTGTTTCGCAACGACATACGACGGCGCCAGCGGATTCGGCATGAAGGCCCCGACTGAGCAGATGTTCGCGATATGTCCCCGCGCGCCGGCATCCACCATGCGCTGCACGAACAATCGCGAGCCCACGAGTGGGCTCATCATGTTGATCGAGATCATCCGGCGCCAGTCGGCGCCGGTCTGTTCCAGGAATCCGCCGGCGATGAGGATCCCCGCGTTGTTCACCAGCAGGTCAGGGACGCCGTGCTCCTGGCATACCCAGTCGGTGAATTGCTCCCATTCTTGAAGATCGGCGACGTCGAGACGCCGGAAAGCGGCGTTGCCGCCATCCCGCGCGATGCGGTCAACCGTCTCGGCACCGGTGGTCGCGTTGATATCGGAGACCACCACGGTCCAGCCCTTACGACCGAATCGCTCGGCGATCGCCCGGCCTATGCCACTTCCGGCTCCCGTCACGACGGCTACCGGCATGGCTCACGCCCCCCAAGGGGGGTGGACCTGATGTGTGCTTCAGCCATGCGCGGACTCCTCATCATCGAGATCTGTCATTCAGATAATATGATTATCTGAATGAGGAGCGCAATGCCTGATCTGAAAAAGCCTTCGAAAATTGCCCGAGGCGAGCAGAGGCATTGCGCCAGTGCGCGGGCCCGATAGTCGAATTAGCTGGTGACGTTCGAGGACTGCCGCAGTTCAGCGATCCACAGCCGTAGCGTGCGGGTCAGCAGATCGACGTACTGTTGGCCGTCGATGGTTCCCATCGTGCGACCCAACGCGAGCCCCGCTGCGGTCGCGAGGACGGCGGTGAGCGCGGCGTCGCGGTCGTCATCGGACACGGTGGCCGGAAGGGCATTCGCGAGCACCACGCCAAGGAGGTTGCGCCCCATCGCGATGTGGCCCTGGGAAATCGCCAGTTGGTCCGGGTCCTTGTGGATGGCCAGGGCATACTCGGCAGCTAGTGCCACCAGGCTCTCATCGCCACTCAACGATTCTGACCACTCCGCGAGCCGCGCTATCTGGTCGTCAACGAAGGAGGCCGATTGGACGAGCTTTCCCGCGACTTCGGTGAAGGTTCTCATGTAGCAGCGCATTAGCACCTCGGCGCAGAGATTCTCCTTGCTGGAGAAATTCGAGTAGATCGCGCCAACGGTGCGGCCCGCCGCATCTGCGATCTTGGTGACCGTCGTCCCGCTCAGACCGTTCGTGAGAAATAATTCCTCGGCGGCGTCGAGAAGTTCTTCGCGAGTGCGTTGCTGAGACTCGGCGCGGCTGACTCTCTGTCGCTGAACGGCCACCGCCACCTCCTTGGATAAGGCATTGGGCACACACGTCTGCGAATGTATCTTAGACCGTTTCGCACAGTGCCGTTATCCCAAGGGTGCGCTATTTCCGCCTCGCCAGGCCCTATTCGAGGCCGAGGCTCTTGAGCGCGTGCCCCATTCGCTGCGGCGTCGCCGGCGTCAGCGTCGCCCATAGCGCGCCGTCGCCGGAGGTGCTCGGTGTGGACATGATCCGGCCAAAGGCGGTGTCGTACACCGCCACTCCGCCCGGCGCACGATCGGTCACTCCGTCGACACGACGGATCGCGGTGACCTCCGTCATCGCGCCGCGGCGAGCCATTGCCTTGGCGACGCTGACCGCGTCGGCCTTGGTGGCACCGAGAGCCATGAGCTGACGGGCCATATCGGCGGGTTCGGCGTTGAGGGCCTGGGCCAGTTGCTCGGCGGGCGCATTGATCGACCCGAACTTCAGCGGTGTGGCCTCACCGAGGTACCGCCAGAGTTCGGCGCCGAGTGAACCCGTCACCGATCGCATGGCGACGCCTTCGCCATCGTTGACCAGCAGCACGTACGCCTCGCCGTGCTCGACCAGGCACAGGCGCAGCATCTGCGATCCCGCCCAGCGTCGCACCGCCACCTGGCCGGTGGCCTTGCTGGCCGAGGTCAGCATGTCCCGCAGCGTCGGGTGAAGGTCTTCGCCCTTCAGCAGGTTGCGTTCCTTGAGCCGGGCGCGTGCACTGTCCAGGGCGTCTCGGTGAGCGACTTCGTCTTCGTGGCGCGGACCAGCGGCCAGCACAACCGGCAGTAGATCGTTGCCGGTGATCTCGCGGGTCAGCTCCAGTTCGTCGAAGTCGAGGCGGACAGTCACAGCTCCGCGCTCGCGCCGAGGACCGGTGGCGCCACCGCCCCCTTGGAGCCGCCACGTTCGAACAGCGTTGAGGCATCGACGTTTTCGAAGTCGGCGACCTTGTCGCTAGCCGACTTGCTGATCAAGATGTCCGGCAGCTCGACTGGCTTGCTCTCATCGCCCATGAAGACACCGGTGGCGCCGATGGCGGTGAGATTGTCGTCGTCTGCGTTCTCGTCCTTTTTGGCACCGGTACCGACCTTGACGCCCTTACCGGCGGCGGAGGCAGCCATGGCGCCACCGGCCATCATGCCGCCCATCCCCGCGCCCATCCCGCCCATGCCCATCGAGCTACCACCGGCAGATGCCGGGTTGCCCGCCAGCGATACGGCTGCCGCGCGGGCGGTCTGTACACCGCCGGGGATCGAATCCGGGCTCAACGGGCTCGGGCCCATCTCCGATAGGCCTACGCCGGCAGCGCTGACGCCGGTGTTGCCGCTGTTGGCTTCCGACTTCTCTTCGGGGTACTTGATGATTTCCGGAGCAGGAGGGAAGTCGACGACCTTGGCCGCGGGCTCGCTGGCCGACTCGTAGGTCTCCATGGCCTTTGCGGCTTGCAGGTCCAGGCCCTGCTCCATGCCCTCGGTGGTGGCGTGCAGCCCGAACAGCGCTCCACCTGCCGACAACGCCTCGGCCTTGGCCTTCTCAAGCTGAGCCAAGTCGTTGATGTGCGGCATATCGAGGACCGCGGTGCCGTACGACTCGGCGTAGGTGTTAGCGGTGTCGCTGACCTCCTGGGTCAGACCGGCCATCTTGTCCAGCCACTCGGTGAACGGGGTCATCTTGGACAGTGCCTCCTCGGCACGGGGTCCGCGGTACCCCTCCATCAGCTTCTCGCCGACGCCCAGGCTGTTCTCGTGCACCTCGGCGAACGCGGCGCTGATCTCCTGCCAGGCCAGTGCGCTGTCCACGACATGGGTCGGGCCCGCGCCGGTGGTCAGGTCCAGGGCCAGCTTCTTCGCTTTGCGTGCCACCCAGTTGACGCCAGTGAATCCGGTCATGATTACTCCCCCACCGCGTTGAGACGAGCAGCGTTATGCCGTTCGAGGTCGACGAATGCCGCCGAGTTGCGTCGGAGTGCCTCGGCAATGCGCTTGAGTTGCTCGATGCCGTCCTTAGCGACCTTCTCGAAGTTCTCGTTGGTCTTCGCAGAGGCGTTGGCCACTGCGGTAGACACCTCGTCACGGCCTGCCGAGCCGAACTTCGTGGCCTCAAGCTGCTTGTCGAGAGCTTCCTGCAGTCGCTGCGCCATCGCGTCGTACTCGACGGCGGCATCCCTCATCACATCTGGATCGACCTGCAGAACAGTTCCCGGCTGGTTAGCCAGGTCCCAACGTATCTCCTCACGCTGGGCGGGCGCCGGTACGTCAGCCATCTTCTGTCCCCTTTCCCCCACTTGTCTCACGTCGTCCTAAGGGCAGTTTTGCCCTTTCACTAGAGATGGACGGCGGGACCCCTCTATTTGGTTCCATCATTCTGCAAGATTTTTCGATTTTTTTCTAGCAAACCTCAGCTGCCTCTTTAGCCCCAGCCCAGCTGGTGTAATCGTTCGTCGTCGATACCAAAATGATGAGCAATCTCGTGAATCACCGTGATCGTCACCTCATCGATCACTTCGTGTTCGCTGGAGCACATGTCGAGCAACGGCTCGCGATAGATCGTGATGGTGTCCGGAAGCGCGCCGGCGTAAAAGCTATCGCGCTCGGTCAGCGCGATCCCCTCGTATAACCCGAGTAGCTCGGGATTCTCCGGATGGTGGTCTTGGACCAGCACCACCACATTGTCGATGGCCGCGGCGAGCTTAGGCGGCACAGCGTCGAGAGCGTCGGACACGAGCTCTTCGAATCGTTGCTCGCTCATGTGGACTGCCATCAGACGTCGGCGCCGCGAACCGACATGGCTACGCCGGTCCGGGTGCCGGAGCTCCCGCAGGTGCCGGCCCTGGCGCCGGGCCTTCCATCGGCGGGCCGCCCTCCATGGGTGGACCGTCCGCCGGTGGTGGAGGCAGCCGCGCGTCCTGAGGCAGCGTCGTCACAATCGTGTTGCCGGGCGTGTTGCTGGGGTTTGGCGCTGCAGAGGATGTCGGCTGTTGTGTCCGCGTCGGCTGCTGCGTCGTTTGCTGTGTCTGCTGCGGTGGCTGTTGCGAACGGGTTGGCTGTTGTGTGTAGGTCGGTTGCTGTTGCTGTGTCGGCGCGGGTGCCGGCGTGTTCGACAGCGGGATCGGCGGCATGCTCAGCCGGTCCGCCGGGATGTCCGGAGGCGGCACCGGCGATTGCCCGTTGATCAAAAGCTGCCCGCTCTTGGCGCTGTTGACCAGGGCCGACCATGCGCCGTTACCCAGGGTGGAGCCGATATTGCAGCTCACCTGGCGGCTACCGGCGGTCCAGCTCGGCAAGGTAATCGTGTTGTACGACAGCGTCAGCGTGGTGGCGCGGAATGCGTCGGGATTGCCCATGTATTCGTTGGTCAGCCGCGTGCAGTTGTCCTTGATGAACCCGTCCTGGTCGGGCTCGGGTGGAACCGACCCCGGGAACTGCTCGGCCAGGTTCACCGTCCCGGTGATCTCCATGGCATGCGCCTTCACGCAGTCCACCGGGAGTTCGGTGGGCAGGTTCGTGGTGGAGTCGATGCCCAGGCAGGTGCCCACCGGCCAGACCTTGGACTGATCCTGTTCAGCCACCTTGCCGTGGAACAACTGTTGCTGATTGTCAGCGCCGGGGAGCTGAAGCCCGCACAGCACGCGACGCTCACCCGCCTCGGACCAGCCCTTATCTCCTGACCACAGCATGCCCAGGGTAAACCGGCTGTTGGGGTCGTAGCGGTCTCCCAGGTAGCGGTTGATGGCTACCTGGCACTGCTCCTGGCTGATCTCTTGGACGCGTCCCATGCTGGGCGGCGGTGAGTCCGGGCCGTACTCCTTGCCCGGGAAGGTGCGCAGGTCGATCGATTCGGCAACCTCGAAGCGGTGATCGGCCGCGCAGTCGACGATGCTGACATCGGCTGTGGAGGCTGGCCAATTGAGGCACTCACCGGCCTTGGCCGAGTTGAAGGTGCTATTGCCCGGGGCGCCCGTGCTGGGTACTGGGTTGGAGTCGATCTTGTTGACCAAACGGTCCGCGGAGGTCCAACCATCCGGCAGCGCCTGAGTGATGCCTGCAATGAACAGCCCGCCAAAGGTGATAAGCAGCAGCGCCCGGTGGGTGGAGCGCTCCTTGAGGCCCTCCTTCAGGCCGGCCCACCAATGGGCCTTTCCGGAGGTCGGCGCCCCATCGACATCGTCGGTGGGGGGGTATTCCAGGACCTCGGTCTGCGGAGATTCGACGGCGTCGACGGACTCGGTGGGGGTATCGGGGGTGGCGGAGACTTCCGGGGCTTCCTCCGACGGCGTGGCAGAGTCCGGCGACTCGGCGGGAGAGTCCCCGGATGTGTCGGTGCCCAGCTCGTCATGGGTGGATCCGTCCGGGGCGGACTCGTCCGGATCGACCTTCGGCGTGGGTTCGGCTTCGTCACTCATACTGCAGTCATTGTTACAGGTGACGACGCGGGTTAGCCCAGCGATGCAGTCAGCATGCGCGGCTAGATTGAACTCTGTGACAACGATGGAACCTGACCGTGACAACACGGACGACCGGGCGGGGGAAGCCGAGCATCAGGCCCGCGTTGCCGAGCAGGTCGCCGGGCTCGCCCCTGAACTGTTCGATATGGCCAGGGAAGGCAATGCATCCACCCTGGCCGCATACCTGGACTCCGGCGCACCGGTGGACCTGACGAATGAGGCCGGCGACACCCTGGTCATGTTGGCCGCCTACCACGGGCACACCTCGACGGTTCGGTCGCTGATATCGCGTGGCGCCGATGTTAACCGCGCCAATGACAAGGGGCAGACGCCCTTGGCCGGGGCAGTATTCAAAGGCGCCGACGGAATCGTCGAGATCCTTCTGAAGGCGGGTGCCGATCCTGCGGCGGGGACGCCGTCGGCGCTCGATGCGGCACGTATGTTCGGTAAGGACGAGTACCTGTCGTTGTTCGGTGCCTAACGGGTTGGCCGGGGTTTCCCGCTCCCACGTAATGTTCTGCGGGTGATCGACCTCAAGTTCCTGCGCGAAAACCCCGAAGCGGTGCGTGCCTCACAGCGTCTGCGGGGTGAGGATCCGGCGCTTGTCGATGTGCTGCTCGACGCGGATACGGCTCGACGGGCCGCGGTGTCGACCGGCGATACATTGCGTGCCGAACAGAAGGGCGCCAGCAAGAAGGTCGGCCAAGCGACGCCGGAGGAGCGTCCCGCGCTGTTGGCAGTCGCCTCCGAACTCGCGGCGCAGGTCAAGGCCGCTGAGGCCGAGCAGGTTGTCTCCGAAGCCGTGTTTATCGAAGCGCACAAGGCGATCAGCAATGTGGTGATCGACGGCGTCCCCGCCGGCGGCGAGCAGGACTTCGCGGTCCGCGAGCTGGTGCGTGAGCCGACGGCCATCGAAAACCCCAAGGACCACGTGGAATTGGGTGAATCGCTGGGACTGTTCGATATGGAGCGCGGCGCAAAGGTATCCGGCGCGCGGTTCTATTTCCTCACCGGATACGGAGCGCTGTTGCAGCTAGGTCTACTGCAACTGGCGGTACAGACCGCGGTGGCCAACGGCGCCACCCTGCTAATCCCTCCCGTGCTGGTTAAGCCCGAAATCATTTCTGGCACAGGATTTTTGGGTGCCCATGCGGATGAGGTGTACCGCCTTGAATCGGATGACCTGTACCTGGTGGGCACCTCGGAGGTACCGATCGCCGGGTTCCACTCCGGCGAGATCCTCGATCTGAGCGCCGGGCCGCGGCGTTACGCCGGCTGGTCAAGCTGTTTTCGCCGCGAGGCCGGCAGTTATGGCAAGGACACCCGCGGCATCATCCGCGTGCATCAGTTCGACAAGGTCGAGGCGTTTGTCTACTGCAAGCCCGAGGAAGCCGAGAGCGAGCACGAGAAGCTATTGGGCTGGGAGCGGCAGATGTTGGCCCATATCGACGTGCCGTACCGCATCATCGACGTTGCCGCAGGCGATCTGGGTTCATCGGCAGCGCGCAAGTTCGACTGTGAGGCGTGGGTGCCGACGCAGCAGACCTATCGCGAGCTGACCTCCACCTCCAACTGCACCACCTTCCAGGCGCGGCGGCTGGCGGTGCGCTACCGCGACGAGAACGGGAAGCCGCAGACCGCCGCGACGCTCAACGGCACGCTGGCGACCACCAGATGGCTGGTGGCGATCTTGGAGAACCACCAGCAGCCCGACGGCAGCGTCCGGGTGCCCAAGGCACTGGTGCCCTTCGTCGGAACCGAAGTATTGGAGCCCAAGTGATCGGACTCGACCTCGACGAACTGCGTTCCTGGTTCGGTTTCGGGGTGGCCGGAAACTTCGCGGGCCATCTCGAACAGGCCGGGGAGTCAGCGGATTTCGTGAATGTTGCGTCTGACGGTGTAGCTCCCAAGGGGATTTTCCCGTGGTACGTCCCCGGTGATAGCGGTTTCTTGGGGCAGTTCCCGCTCTCGCACGATGAGACCGTGCTGCCCGAGAGCGACACTCCGCTGAACCTGCAGATCGAGCCCGAGGTGGGGCTGGCGTGCCGGGTGCACTGGCGCGGCGATGTGGTCGCCTCGCTGGAGCCGTTTGCGCTGGGCGCCTTCAACGACTGCTCGATCCGCCGTCCCAACGCCCCCAAGATCAGTAACAAGAAGAACTGGGGTGCGGCATCGAAAGGTGTTGCGCAGCAGTTCTTTGAGGTCAGTGACCTCACCCCGGACGGACCGACCGCCACTTTGCGATTGAATTGCCATCTGCACACCGCGGACGGCCAGGAGCACGAGTACGGAGTCGACAGCCCGCTGCTCGGATACTCCTATTACGGCGAGGTCCTGCTGGACTGGATCACCGAACGACTGGACAACCAAAAGGGCTCTCCGGATACGCCTTTGGAGGATGTGGGCGCGCTCATGGTGGCCGCCGGACATCCCGCGCACGTGCTGATCGGCATCGGCGCCACCAGGTACACGCCACTGGGCGAATCCACTTATCTACAAGCCGGTGACGAGGCCGTGGTGCGTGTCTACAGCACCGAGTCCGATGAGGTTTCCGAACTACGGCAACGGGTACGTAGCGTCCGCTAGGTGGGAGGGTTGGTGCGCAGTGCCCAACTCGTCGCTACCGTTGGGCGTATGACCGACGGCGTGACCTCCGATACCTACCGAGATCTCTCTGAAGTCGGTGTGCAGAAACACAATAACCGGATGATCAGGCTGTTGCGTGAGAACGGCGGCAGGCTGCCGGGAGTGTCCGATGACGAGATGCCGGTGCTTATTCTGACGATCACCGGCGCCAAATCGGGTATCGAACGCCTCACTCCACTGGGCTATTTCGAGCATGAGGGCCGCAGGTTCATCGTGGGATCTAACGGTGGGCAACCGACGTCGCCCGCGTGGATCTCCAATGTGCGCGCGAACCCCGGGGTGAGGGTCGAGGTGGTTCCGAGCGCCTACGATGCCGTTGTACGCGAGCTTGATTCGGAGGAACGCACTGAGATGTTCCCGGCGCTGGTGGCCAAGTACGCATTCTTCGGCGACTACCAGTCGCGCATCGACCGGGTGATCCCGATGTTCGAGCTGATGCCCGCTAGCTGAGCTTCTTGGACCGCAGCTCATGACCTTTCGAGGTCAGGCAGCGGCCGTTCTCTAGGTTCCAATCCCACCCGTGCAGGTTGCAGGTGAGTGTCTTTCCTTCCACCACACCGAATCTCGACAGGTCGGCCTTGAGGTGCGGACAGCGACGCTGAATCTCCCAGCCGTCTAGCGTGATTGACGAGCTGTCGTCGTGTGCCTCGGCGAACCAGCCGTCGGCGTACGCGATGCGCTCGTCGGTGAGGCACTTGAAAAACGTGTAGAGGTACTCGTTGTAGCCGCCGACGCGCCACGCCGTAAACCTGGTGGACAAGAAGATGGTGTTCACCCAGTCGGGCTCGTCATCTCGCAGGACGGTGCGCACCAACTCGGGAGGTATCCCGAAGCCGTAGCGGTACTTCTCATTGGGAATCGGCTCGCGCACAATCCGTTTCGGGAAGTCAAGAACAACCGTCTCTTTGTGGTCCCCCGACCATAGGCGCAGCTCTACCGGATAACCGATGCCATCGCAGATTTGATCGGTCTGCGCCATGATCGGCTCGAATCTGGCGCGCAGCGGACCGAGTAGCGATTCGCCCTTGGCGGGCGCCCACGAGGCCTTCTCGGCGGCGAGCACAGGAGCCATGCGCTGCGCGTACGCCTCGATGTACTCGGCCTTGCCGGCGCCGAAGATGTGCTGAGCTTCCTCATCGGAAACCGGGTGCGTCAATGAATTCAGTTCGGAGCCCGTGAAATCGGCAGTGGTGCCGGGGATCATCAGCAGGCCCTTGTCGTGGCCGTGTCGGCGCATCTGGTCCAGGAACACCAGCTGATCGGGAAAGATGGCCGCCGGGTCGCCGTGATCGTCATTGAGGCTGCGCAGCTCGGTGTCGAGGAAGCAAGGTGGCCCCGCGGACGGGATAACCCAGGTTGCACCCACCTGGGCGATGTATTGACGGCACCGGTCCATCTGACGCTGCCGCTTCTGAATGCCGAACGCCTCCTTGGCGCGGGCGGGCATGTCGTAGACCATTGGGTACCAGATGGCTCCGGAGTACTGCAGCATGTGTACGTCGATATGTCCGAATTGCTCGGCCAGAACATCCAAATCAACTGGCCGTGCGTCGTTCATGTTGAAAGCTGTTGTGGTGCCGTCGGATACCACGAGCCCGGAGTCGCCGATAGGACCGTCGGCGGGAGCTCGCAGGGCGATGATCATGATGTCGAGGTCGCCCTTGGGGCCCGTGACGCGATGCTTTACCGAGTCCTCGGTCTCGACGAAGGTGTGGAACCCCAGTGCTTCGAGCTCGCGCCGCAGATCGGGTACCGGGTAGTCGGGCAGCAGCACCACCGCGTCCTTGTTGACATGCTTGGTGAGGTTCTTCGGATCGAAATGGTCCTTATGCAGGTGTGAGACGTAGAGGTAGTCGCAGTTCCCGAGCCGGTCCCAGTCCAGGGTGCTGTTATCGGGGAAGGGGAACCAGGAGGCGAAGTACGCAGGGTTGACCCAGGGATCGCAGAGGATGCTCCCGGCGGCCGTCTCGATGAAGAATCCGGCGTGGCCGACACTGGTGACTCGCATGCTCCCAGCCTATAGAGCAGCGGTTACGGTGCAAAAAAGTGCGGATAGCGCCGGGAAATGTGGAGAAGTCCTCTAGACATAGGCCCAGGTGGTTAGAAAAGCTACGTAAAATTGGGTCTGTGTCCCCCACAGATGGCCCCAGTACTGATCGTCTCGGCGCCGACGTCCTCACCGTGATCGCGCGGCTCAACCGCTGGGTATCCAGTCATGCCGATCTGCCGGTGCCCACCGGGCAGGCACGGCTACTGGCTCTCGTCGGTGAGATGGAGGACTCTCGGATCTCGGAGCTCGCCCAGGCCGACCACTGCAGCCAGCCGACGATGACGGTGCAGTTGCAGCGCCTGCAGGACGCCGGATACGTCGAGCGGCGGGCCGACCCCGCCGACAAGCGCGCGCAACGCATCAGGTTGACCCCCGCCGGGCGTGAGGCACTGGCTGACATGCGCGTCGAGCGCCAGGCGGTTCTCGATCCTTGGCTGAGCACGCTGGCCCCCGATGAGCAGCGCACCCTCGCCGAGGCCGCGACGATTCTCGAAGGCCTCACTCGCCGGATGGCCGGTGCGCCTGACTCGACGGCACGGTAAGCAGACTTCGAAGCGCCGGCCATGTAACGCGCGACGGTGGATCGACCAGCTGCTGCACACGCAGGAAGGCCTCGGCCATGGTTATGTCTCTTTCCAGTCCTGCGCAGATCCTGTCGAACCACCAACGCCAGAGCCGTTGTGGCACTGTGCGCCACCCAGTGCGGTCAAAGACCGCCCAGTCAAACTGCAGATAGGAAACCCACAGGGGTCGTACCACTTCTGTGCTTCGTCGGAAGAATCGGCGGGCAAGATCACGGTCACCTTCGGCGAGACAGTCACGCAGCGCGACGGCCTCACACGCGGAAACGGACATGCCTTGGCCGAAGATGGGATTGAGACTGCAGATGGCATCGCCGATGACCAGGAGCCCCGAAGGGAACCTACGCATCCTGTCGTATCGATGCCAGAAGGGGCCGGGATGCCGGTGTCGCGCAACCTCGGTGAGCGGCTCGGCGTCCCGCAGCACCTGCACCGTCTCGGGCGGAAAAAGCTCACCCGCGTACGCGAGCATGCCGTTGCGATCGGGAGGGGGATTTTCGCCAGCCGTATTTGTCACAGAGAACACCCAGGTGTCGTGCTCGGCTCGCTGGACGGCAGCACCTATGAAGCATCCGGGATCCGGCTGTCGCATGAGGAGCTTCTCGCGTACAGCACCTGGGGGCAGTCGTAACCATTGGCTGGCGTAGCTGAAAGGCCGCCGAGTCTGTTGGAGTGCTGGTCGTGCGTACCCGTGGTTCTCCAGCAGCAGCGGAAGGCGTGAGCCTTGACCGGTTGCGTCGATCACTAGATCCGCATGCAAACGACGCTCAACACCATTGTCACGCAACGCAATCCGAACACCGGTCACTCCGCGAGGCGCTTCGATGATCAGGTCCATTGCGTCGTATCCGCCGAGGATGGAAACGTTGTCGATGCTGGTAACACGTTGACGGATAGTCGATTCCAGAACGACCCTGCTCGGAAACCAGAATTTCAATGAATCAGGCCGAGAGAAGCGCCCCGACCGGTTCATCTCGTGGCCACGCGTCCAGAGAGAGATTCGGGATAGGTCGCCCTCCTCGCTGACAGCCGTACCGGCTTGGCGGAGCTCGTCGTCCAGACCGGGAAAAAGCTGTGTCAATGCCTGCATGCCGCCGAGGAGCAGTCCATGTAGATGTCTCGCTTGGGGTACCCCGCGCCGATATTGCGGACCGTCCGGCAGTACGTCACGCTCGACGATCGTCACGGTGTCATAGAACTCAGACACCACCCGTGCCGCAGCCAACCCGGCCACACCCGCACCAAGGACTACGGCACTGTTACCCAATCGCTTCATCGGAGACTCCCATCCGCCCCGACCTCCCTCTGGGAGTATTCAGCGATCGGTATGTGAGCGACGCGAGCTTGCGTCTCGATCCGGTTGCGACTCGTTAAGACCGTCCTTACCAGGGGCCGATGACGTACTCGGCCAAGCGCCGGACCGCTTTTCGCGATCGATTGCGATCTGGCGCAGGATCACTCGTAGCGCCCGTACCCGGTGATGCCGGAATCTTCGGCGGCCACATATGTGGCGAGTCCGACGCCCCTGCCCTCGCCGCCGCCGACGGTGGTGAGAGTGCCGTTGTCGTTGATGAGGACGATGTTCACGTGCTGGCCGCGTGGGCTCGGTTGGTTGTACAGCACCATGTCGCCAGGCTGCGGGGAGTAAACGCGGGGCTCGAAGCGTCCCTCACGGCGCAGATAGTCGGTGAGGGTTAGTACGCCGGGGATGCGCCAATGCCCGGAGTTCGGGTTGGAGAACGGCATGCCCGACTGGCGCATCACCCAACTGGTGAAGTCCGCGCACCACGGTTCGTCGTTGCCCTCCGAGTACTTCACCATCCCTGCCTGTTGGGCGTACTCCTGCCCGAGGATGCGCACGACGGCTGCGCGTCCCGGGGACAGTGCGGTGGTGTCAACCACGGGAAATGTCGGCGTTGCGGTGCGGGAACGGTAGAATCCGAGGGCACCGCCCGCCACCATTACGAGGGCCGTGACGAGTGCCACCAGTAGCAGGGCCCGGCGGGTTTGAGGACGCATGCAATCCAGATTACGGAAATTTGCCGCCACCCCAGACGGGACGCAGCCTATGTGGTCCGGAGAACACGCTTGCAGACTGCAATAGTTTCTGTCCGTTATTGTTAGTCTCGAGTTGTGGGACCGCCGTACCACGTGCGCATGGAAGGGAGCCGGTGTGACCGTTGACGGTGCAGATCCTGACGAATCACTTGATGCTCTTGCCGATTCGCTATTGGTCGCCTCGCGCGTGCTGTTGGCGGTCTCGGCCCGCTCGATCGCGCTGGTCGATGAATCCATCACGTTTCCCCAGTTCCGCACACTGGTGATCTTGTCCACCGAGGGGCCGATCAATTTGGCGACCCTGGCTCAGTTGTTGGGAGTTCAGCCGTCCACCACCGGGCGCATGGTGGACCGGCTTGTCGGATCCGGGTTGATCGATCGTCGTCCCCATCCGCAGTCGCGCCGAGAGCTGGTGGTGGAACTGACTGGCCACGGCGAGGGTGTGGTCCAGGAGGTCACGGCGCGGCGCCGCACCGAGATCGCTGAGATTGCCGCCAAGATGCCGGAACGGGAGCGCCGCGGCTTGGTGCGGGCGTTGAACGCGTTCACCTCGGCGGGCGGCGAACCGCCGTCTGTTGCCGGCGTGTAGCCGCCCGATGCGCCATTACTTCGGAGAACTGTTGCTTATTCACGGCTGGCTGCCGGTTATCACCCAGCTAGCCACAGCGGCTCTCGTACTCATAGCGCTCTCGGGTTGCGTCCAGCGCTGGCGAACGCTCATCCTCCCTGGACTCGTCGTAGGTGCGGCGCTGGCCCTCGCCGCATACTGGTATCTCGGTTCCCTTGGTGTAGCCGGTGATCCGGCGCCATCGTGGCTTTGGCTGTGGATCGCTGGCGCTGGATTGACCGTGGTGCTGGTAGCGGCTGGATGGACAGGGGCGCGGTGGTGGCGTCGAGCGCTGGCCATGGCTGCGGTGCCGCTGTGCGTGCTGTGCGCAGGGCTCTCGATGAACGCGTGGATTGGGTATCTGCCGACGGTGCATTCGGCGTGGAGCAGGCTCACCTCCGCACCAGTGCCCGGCCAGGTCGATCGCGGCACGGTGTTGGCCATGCAGCTCGCCGGTGTGCAGCCACCCGCGGGTGTCATTACGCCCGTGACGATTCCCGTTGGCGCATCAGGTTTCAGACACCGCACCGAGCTGGTGTATTTACCACCCGCATGGTTCGGCCACGATCCCGCGCCGCGGCTTCCGGTTGTCCTGATGGTCGGCTCGGCGCTGAACACCCCCGCGGACTGGGTATGGGCCGGCCATGCAGCGCAGAGTGCCGACGATTTCGCTGCCCTCCACGGCGGAAACGCCCCGGTGCTCGTATTCGCCGATGCCACTGGGGCGTTCAACAACGACACGGAATGTGTCAACGGCAGCCGCGGGAATGCCGCCAGCCATCTCGTCGAAGATGTGGTGCCCTACATGGTCTCAAACTTCCGTGTCAGCCCTGATAGGCACAACTGGGGTATCGCCGGCTGGTCAATGGGCGGCACGTGCGCGTTGGACCTGACGGTGATGCACCCCGAGACTTTTACGACGTTCGTAGATATCGCGGGGGACGCAAGCCCCAACACCGGCGACAAGGCGCACACAGTCTCGAACCTGTTCGGCGGGAGCATCGATGCGTGGTCACGGTTCGATCCAGCCACTGTCATTAGTGGTCATGGTCAGTACACCTCGGTGGCAGGTTGGTTTGACATCCCAGGCGGGTCTGGGCACCGGCTGCGGACGGCCACAGGTATCGGGTCGGTGAGCGACAGTCCGCATGACCGACTTGCGAACCCAGAGGGGCAAGACGCCGCCGCCAATTCGTTGTGCAGGCTGGCTAGCGCACACGGTATCCGTTGCGCAGTCTCGACCCAGCCTGGGCGCCATGACTGGCCTTTTGCCGCACAGGCTTTCGACGCCGCGCTGCCGTGGCTGGCGGGCCGGCTCGGCACACCGCAAACTCCGCGGATCGCCTTGCCCGGCTTGGAATCCGAACATGCTGCGACGGTAAACGCCTCTGGACCGCTGCACCCGGCCGAAGGGAGATAACCCATCACCACAATGCAATTCAGTCCATAAAGTTAGCCACGGTGTGCCGATACCAGCCAGGATGGCAGTTGCGCACGCCCATCGGAGCCGATGGTCACATTGCGGTACTCGAAACCTTCGGGGAGGTGCCTGGGAACATTCACCCAAGCCCGTGCACGTCGTACCTCGTCGATCACCAGGTGTTTCCCGACGCTGTCTCGCAACTGTTGTTCGGTGAATGGGCGGGGGCCAAACTTGGCGTCTTGGGGGAACGCTTCGGTTGCAAAAACGAGCGCAAAAAACTTGCCGCCCCGTTTCAGCGCCTTCGCCAGGCTCCGAACATATCCGTCCCTGAGTTCGTGCGGCAGGCAGTGGAATACCAGACCATCGATCACCGTATTGAAATGGCTTTCATAGCCAGTATCGGAAGTCAGATCTGCAGTTTTAAAAATGGCGCTAAGGCCGATTCGATCAGCAGTTTCTCGCGCTTTGTCTATCGCGCCATCGGACAGGTCTAGGCCCACGACTTCGTAACCCTGTCCTGCCAATGTCAACGCAGTCAGGCCGATACCGCAGCCAGCGTCAAGAACCGGACCCGTGAGGCGCCCTTGGCGCTCTAGGGCAGCAATTTCAGGCTGCATCTCACCAATATTCCAGCCGGGGTCTCCGGGTGCATAGACCGCTTCGCCACGGTACAGCTCGTCCCAATCCACCGAATTCACATCAAAAGTTGGCATATCGCCGAGTTTATGCACCACTGTCGAATTCGGCAATAAAGAATTCCAATCAGCATGATTGTTTTAGTCGTCGCAGGCTAGCGTCGGCCGCTGAAAATAGTCTGCGCAAATATTGTGAATCACCTGAAAATGGATAACAATTTAACAGGCATCTCGAATTCCTTATGAAATAAATGTCGGGTTAAAGTCGAGGCACACCGCTGAGCTTCCGGCGGTCAACCGCGATCACGACTGAAGCACTGGGCGCTTGCCGGGGCAGAGAACACCGCCGCGCGGTCTGCGAACGGTCTAGAGGGGGCGGCCAGCTGATTCGCTATAGGAGTAACAGCAGTAACGTTCATAAGTTGCTATGGATCATCGTTGTCACTCTTCGTTATCCCAAAGCCGCCGGTAGTAGGCAGTGTGCCGCCAATGCACCGGACCGCCGGTGTCGACGCGCAGGACAACGGGAACCGACGCGAATCGGCCCACCCAGGTGAGTTTCTCGGCCTTGATACGCAGGTCGATCGCCGGGTGCGGCGTCGATACCTTCACAAATTCGCGGCCGGGTCCGTCGCCAACCTGGAAGGTGTGACCACCAATTTAGTTGTTCCACAACGGAACTGTCGGTCGTCCTGCGGCGATCTGCGGCACGATGTCGGCGACGGTCACCGGTCCGGTCGGGATCGTCACCGTTCCAGTCTGCCGGTTATCGACGAGGGGTAGCGTGCCGGGCGTGAACCTCAATGACTTCCAAGCGCTCTATGACCTGTCGGGGCGTACGGCCGTCGTCGCCGGCGGTACCCGGGGAATCGGGTACGCGATCGCCGAAGCCCTCGGAGCCTGTGGGGCGTCGGTCGTGGTCTCTAGCCGAAAGGCCGAAGCCTGCACTCAGGCGGCGAAAGAACTGCAAGGCAAGGGATACCGAGCGCTCGGTGTGCCCGCGCACATGGGTGACCTCGGCGATATCGACAGTCTGGTCGCGACCACGGTCGACGAGTATGGCGGCATCGACATCGTTGTCAACGCGGCTGCCAACCCGGTGGCGCAGCCCATGGGCAGTTACACACCCGAGGCGCTGGGCAAGTCGTTCGACGTCAACGTGCGCGGGCCGGTGTTCCTGGTTCAGGCGGCGCTGCCCCATTTGACCGCCAGCGAGCACGCTTCGGTGCTCAACGTCGTATCTGTGGCGGCCTTCCAGTTCGTGCCCATGCTGTCGATGTACGCGGCGATGAAGGCCACGCTCATGTCGTTCACGCGGTCGATGGCCGCCGAGTACACCGGCCGCGGTATCCGGGTGAACGCACTGGCGCCCGGCACCGTCGATACCTACATGATTCGGCAGAACCCGCCGGAGATCGTCGACGCCATGGCCGCGCAGTCGTTCATGGGGCGTCTGGCCTCGACTGACGAAATGATCGGACCGGCACTATTGCTGTTATCGGATGCGGGTTCGTTCATCACCGGTCAGGTGATCGTCGCCGACGGCGGCGGCCTCGTGCAGCGTTAGACGGGTATCGAGTGCGCTAGTCGGAGTGCCAGCGCTAGGCTCGTCACGTGGAGCCTGTTTATGGAACGGTCATCTCACTTGCCCGCGCGGTCTGGGCCGTTCAGGGCCTGAAGTTCACCGTTACGGGTGTCGAGAACGTGCCGACCGAAGGCGGGGCGGTCGTGGCGATCAATCACACCGGGTACATGGATTTCACCTTCGCCGGGCTGCCGACGTTCCTTCAGAAAAAGGGACGCAAGGTGCGGTTCATGGCGAAGAAGGAAACCTTCGACAACGCGATCACCGGTCCCATCATGCGGGGCTGCCGGCATATTTCCGTGGACCGTGTCGACGGAGCCGCGTCCTATACCGAGGCGGTCGACAAGCTGAAGGCCGGTGAACTCGTCGGGGTGTACCCGGAGGCCACCATCAGTCGTAGCTTCGAGATCAAGGAATTCAAGTCGGGGGCCGCTCGGATGGCCATCGAGGCCGGCGTCCCGATCGTTCCGCACATCGTCTGGGGCGCACAGCGCGTCTGGACCAAGGGACATCCCAAGAACCTCGGGCGCAGCAAGACCCCCATCTCGATCGCGGTCGGGCCGCCCATTCAGCCGACCTTGCCAGTCTCGGAGCTCACTGCGCTGCTGCATGCACGCATGCAGCACTTGCTGCTGGAGGTACAGGACGATTACGGCCAGCATCCGGCCGGCGAGTTCTGGGTTCCGCATCGGCTCGGTGGGTCCGCGCCGACACTTGCCGAGGCTGCGCGGTGGGACGCTCAGGACGCTGCCGAACGCAAAGCTCAGCGCGCCGCACGCGACGCAGAGAAGCAGGCGGACAACAAGGAGCAGTGATATGGAGCCGGTGTATCGGACCATCGAAATCATTGCCAAAACAGCGGTTTTCGCCACAGGAACCCAGATCACCTATCGGGGCCTGGAGAACATCCCCGACACCGGGGGTGCGATTCTCGCGATCAACCACACCAGTTATGTCGATTTCCTGCCCGCAGGTTTGGCGACAATCCGTGGCGGCCGCTGGTTGCGCTTCATGCTGAAGGCCGAGATGCAGCAAGTGCGCGTCGTCAACTTCATGATCAAGCACACCAGGGCGATTCCGGTGGACCGCAGCGCCGGGCACGGGGCGTACGAGGCCGCAGTGACCAGTCTTGAGAGCGGCGAGATCGTCGCCGTCTACCCGGAGGCGACCATCAGCCGCAGCTTCGAGCTCAAGGAATTCAAGAGCGGGGCCGCCCGGATGGCGCACGAGGCAGGCGTGCCGATCGTCCCACTCATCGTGTGGGGCACGCAGCGGATCTGGACCAAAGGCCGTCCAAAAGATGTGGGCCACAGCAAAATCCCCGTCAACGTTGAAGTGGGCCTGCCGTTGGTCGCGGGGCCCGACTTCGAACAGACCACCGCCGAGCTGCACGATGCCATGGAGCAGCTGCTGATACGGGCGCAGCAGGACTATCCTCGCGAACCGGGGGCCTCCTGGCTGCCGCGGCGTCTGGGCGGCACCGCACCCACCGCCGAGGAGGCCGCCGAACTCGACCGCGTGGAACTCGAGGAACGCGCGCGTAAGAAGGCCCACAAGAAGACGGATAGCTCGTGACTCATCCCGCGCTCATCGCGTCCGATGTGGACGGGACGTTGATCAATTCCGACGAGGTGCTATCCGACCGGACCCGCGCCGTGATCGCAGCCGCTGTCGATTCGGGCGCCCTCTTCGTGCTCGCGACGGGACGCCCACCCCGCTGGATTACGCCGATTGTCGATGCCCTGGGCTTCGCGCCAATCTCGGTGTGCGCCAATGGCTCAGTCTTGTACGACGCAGACAGTGATCGGATCATCTCGGCAGAGACGCTGGGCCCCGTGGAGCTGGCTGTACTTGCCGAACTGGCGCAGTCGGCCATTCCCGGGGTAGGGCTGGCCGTCGAGCGGGTGGGCCGTAGTGCACACGACGCCGCGACGCCGCAGTTCGTGAGCTCGCCCGGATACGAGCACGCCTGGTTGAATCCCGACAACACCGAGGTGTCCCTGGACGACCTGCTGAGCTTTCCGGCGGTAAAGCTGTTGATACGCAAGGCCGGCGCGCGCAGCTCGGATATGGCAACGGTGTTGGAGCCGCTGGTGGCCAAGGCCGGTGCGGCCATCACGTACTCGACCGATAACGGGCTCATCGAGGTGATGCCCGTCGGGATCAGTAAGGCCAGTGGAGTCGCCGCTGTAGCGAATGATGCTGGGGTGCAGCCGGAGTCGGTTATTGCCTTTGGCGATATGCCCAATGACGTCGCGATGCTGCGCTGGGCAGGGCACGGGGTGGCGATGGGTAACGCGCACCCGGAGGCCCGTGCCGCGGCCGACGAGGTCACGGCGACCAATGACGACGACGGCGTGGCCAAAGTTCTCGAACGCTGGTGGGGCTGAGACGCTTTGTCTTGACCAATTGCAGAACGGATAACACGATGACTCGCATCCCTGTGCCCGATCCGGCCGATATGTCCGATGCCGAACGCGCAGTGTACGAACGGTTCCCGGCCAATCTCACGCGCGCATTGGTGCGCGCTACGCCCGAGATCGCGGATGGCTACCTGGATTTGGGCACTGCCTTCCCAAGATCACCGCTGGATCCCAAGCTGCGCGAGATGGTGATCCTGCGGGTCGGCGCGCTCTCTCGAAGTGCCTACGAGCGCATGCAGCACATCGGTATCGCTCACGCGGTTGGTGTCACCGACGCCGAGGTCGCCGCATTGGAATCGGGCCGATACGACGAACTCACCATCGATGAGGCGGCCGTTCTGCGATTTGTGGACGAGTTGGTCGCCACCCCCAAGGCGACGGCCACCTTTGATGCGGCACTGCAAGCGTTGGGAGAGCAGGGTCTGGCGATCGTCACCCTGCTGGTGGGCCACTACATGATGACCGCGCGTTTTCTGGAGACGTTCGATGTCGACCTCGATGCCGCCCCAACGAGCTGGGAACACCTCTGACAGCGCCAAAGTGCTTCCGGCGGTCCGCTTAGGCGGCGGGTGCGAACTGCTCGACCGGGGGCGGAGGTGGAGCGGGTGCGGGCGGCGGCGGTGCGGCCGGTGCCGCGGGAGCCGAGAACTGTTCAGGCAGGGCGTTCTGTGCCACCGGTGCCACCCCGAGTATCTCGCGGGTTTCACCGTTGATGACACTCGACACTCGGCCGCTGGCCCGGTCGTAGATCAGGGAGCCGTTCTGGAAGTTCTGCACGATGATGTTGGGCTCGCCGATCTCGTCGGTCACCGGAAGCCCTAAAGGTCCACGTTCAAAACCTGTTTCGTCCCAGGCGTGGTAGATAGCGCCGATGACCGGGTGGGTGCCGGCGGCGGGGGAGAAGTACATCGCGCCACTGCGGAAGGTGGCGAAGCGGGCATCCCCGGCAGCTTGCTGCTCGGTGGATGTTGGTGCGCCAAGGTCACTTTCGGTACTGCCGAGCCGCATCCAGGTGTCGTATATGGCGCCACCGCGAATCGAATCCACCAAATCTGGCGGATCCCCATTGGCCGCACCGGCCGCGATATCGCGCAACCGGGGCATCAAACGATAGGCGGCCTCGCCCGGGCATTCGGTGTTCCCGACATCACGGTGCGTGAAAATCGTTGGCAATGTGACAACTTTTCCTCCGGGCACCATGGTGAAGGGGCCGCCCTCTGAGGTCAGGTCCACTTGTCCGCGGGGATCCACCCCGGCCAGCTTCAGTCGCCAGCCCAGCATCCGGCCAGCGGATTGCAACATCGCCGGGGACGGTTCGTCGCGGGTGAAGTCACCGATAAGCGCGAGGCCCCAACTGTGTTCGTTGAATCCGCCGGTGTGTGCGCCCTGCACGTTGTTGGTGATTCCGCCGAAGCGGCCCTCGAATATCTGGCCGTACTTGTCCACCAGGACGTTGTAGGCGATGTCGCACCACTTGAGAGTTTTGGTGTGATATGCGTAGATCGCCCGGATGATGGCGGCGGAATCGTACGGTGAGTAGTTGTTGCTTCCAGCGGTGTGGTGAACCACCCCTGCGCGCACGTCCCTATTGAAAACTGGTGGGCAGCGGTCGGATTCGTTGGCGCCCCATTGAGCGCGGGTGACGATCCGTGGTCCGGCTTGTGGCAGTGCTACGGGCGCCGACCACCGTTCTTCGAACCGTGCCCCGTCGGGGGGTGCCAGCTTGGGACTGATCAGGATGGCATCGAGTCCGGTGGTCAAAGGCTGCTCGATGCTCGCTGGCCGGTAACCCAATCCCGGTGCGGCAGTGCCGTCGGTCTTTGGTTTGACGTTCGCGCCGTACTTCGTTTGTACCGCGACCTGAGCGGCATGTGTGGAGCCGACGAATACGGGTTCCGTCGCCGCGGGGATTCCCTTGTGTTCGGCGGTCGGATCGCCGGACTCGACGGGATCGAGTTCGTACCACTGTCCCCAGCTGCCATCGGTCTGTTGCGCGCGCACTGACACGTCGACGGAGGCGAGGTCGTCGCCGCGCACCGCGATGAGACTGAAGGAAGCGGCCTGCTGGATGTCGTGCACGGTGGCCGGGGTGCTCGGGCCGGGCAGCCCGACGTCGGCGGTCAAGACGTCGTGGGTCGCGGCATTCTGTAGTGACTGCGAGGTAATGGTGGTCTCGTCGGCCCGTTCGGACTTGAGGTGATCGACCACGCTGACGGTCATTACCGTCGCGGTCGCGGCAACGGCCAGCGCAAGCTGCCGTTTCAATGGCATCTTGCTCAGTCGCGCTGGGCGTACGGGCACGTCATATCTCCTGGATCAACCGGTCGCATCGCGTGGAGCGACACGACCACCAGGAATGTTACGTATGAGACAAATGTGACTGGTGATTCGACACGCGTCATTGAGGATCTTGATGCGTGACGGGTTTGTCACACGCAACGACACCGCAGAGCCTCTGTGCCCCTGCGGTGTCGTTTCGCTAACTAGCTTTGTGCGATTTAGCCGGCCGGAGGCGCTGCCGCTCCCGCGGCCGCCGGGATGGCGCCCTTGATGAGGTCGACCGCCTGGGTGATACCCAGCTGGTTGACCGTCGACATCGCGTCGCTGATCAGGTTGCTGCCGCCACCGAGTCCGCTGCCGCCGCCGAGCCCGGTCGGTGAGCCGAGGCCCGCCAGCGCGGGGTCGGCCAGCGCCGGGTTGGTCAGGCCGCTGCCCAGTGCAGGGTTCGGCGTGATCGGGACTTCACCAGCGGGCGAGGTTAAACCTCCGGGCTCAGTGAGCGCCGGGTTCACGCCGGTCGCGCCGGTACCCGCCGCGGGCGTCGTCGCCGGAGTGGCGGGGTTGGTTAGACCTGGGTTTGTCAGGCCAGGGTCGGTGAGGCCCGGTGTGGTGGCCCCGGACGGACTGGTGAGGGCCGGGTTGATCAGCGCGGGGTTGGTCGACGGGCTGGTCAGACCGCCCGGCACGGTGAGGCCGCCGGGTGAGATCGCCGAGTTGGCACCGCCGAGCCCGCCACCACCCAAACCGGGGATGTTGAGGCCGGACATTCCGGGAATCTGAACGCCGAACTGCGAGGTCATCTGTTGAACGGCGCCCATGAGCTCTCCGGGCAGGTCCGTCATGATGGCGGCCTGCACGAACTCCTGCTGTGAGGGCGCGGGTGCGGCGGCCTGGGTCATGTTGGTCGCGAGGGCAATGGCAAACGGACTTGCAACGGCCAGCGCGGCGACCGAGCTCAAGGCTGTCGAAAGCCGGCGGCGGCGACTGTTAGGCACGGAAGTCTCCTCAATATCGGGTCGATCACTTATGGTTTCTGCGGTTTTACTGGTCTTGCTAGGGCGTTCTTGCTGTGTGTCGGATCGGCGGATCGGCACCGGAACCGACGTATTCGATGGTAACCAGAGTTACTGGTGTTACTAGTGGGACGAAATCAAATCGTGAGCCAATCGCGACCGGATGGGAACGTCCGGCCCGAGCTCGCGAATGTGCGTTGACTGGCATTAAGGCTGGAAGTGGGCGCTGAATCCTCGCGTGGCTGCGCACTCGGGTGCGAGCGCCCTGCCCGGAGGCGAACCCGCGGTCCAGTACCCTGACTGCACGTGAGCGGAGAAAACCAGCAGTTCGACCTGATCGTCGTCGGATCCGGGTTCTTCGGCCTCACCATCGCCGAGCGGGCTGCCACCCAACTGAACAAGCGAGTGCTCGTCATCGACCGCCGTCACCACATCGGCGGCAATGCCTACTCCGAGCCGGAACCGCAGACCGGTATCGAGGTACACAAGTACGGGGCCCACCTTTTCCACACCTCCAATAAGAGAGTCTGGGATTACGTCCGGCAGTTCACCGAGTTCACCGGATACCAGCACCGCGTCTTCGCCTTGCACAAGGGGCAGGCCTACCAGTTCCCTCTGGGGCTCGGGCTGGTCTCGCAGTTCTTCGGCCGTTACTTCACCCCCGACGAGGCGCGCAAGCTTATCGCCGAGCAGGCCGCCGAAATCGCGACCGAGGACGCGACAAACCTTGAAGAAAAGGCGATTTCGTTGATCGGGCGCCCGCTGTACGAGGCGTTCGTCAAGGCGTACACCGCGAAGCAGTGGCAGACCGACCCCAAACAGCTTCCCGCCGGGAACATCACCCGGCTACCGATGCGCTATACCTTTGACAACCGGTACTTCAACGACACCTACGAAGGCCTACCCGCTGACGGGTACACGGCGTGGCTCCAGAATATGGCCGCCGACGACCGGATCGAGGTTCGCCTGAACACCGACTGGTTCGACGTGCGCGGTGGACTGACGGCTGCCAACCCCGGGGCGCCGGTTGTGTACACCGGACCGCTGGATCGCTACTTCGACTATGCCGAGGGCCGGCTCGGCTGGCGCACACTGGATTTTGAGGTCGAGGTATTGAGCGACTGCGGGGATTTTCAAGGCACCCCCGTGATGAATTACAACGACGCCGACGTGCCGTACACCCGAATCCACGAGTTCCGCCACTTCCACCCCGAGCGGGCCTACCCGACAGACAAGACCGTGATCATGCGGGAGTTTTCGCGGTTCGCCGAGGGAAACGACGAGCCGTATTACCCAATCAACACAGAATCCGATCGCGCGATCCTGGCTGCCTACCGTGCCCGCGCGAAACAAGAAACAGCTTCGGCCAAGGTGCTATTCGGTGGCCGGCTGGGTACCTATCAATATCTCGACATGCACATGGCGATCGCCAGTGCGCTGAGCATGTACGACAACGTGCTCGCGCCGCATCTGGCCGACGGTGCACCCTTGTCCGGAGGTGACGACAATGAGTGATATCCCATTCGGCCCGATCGATTCGACCGAATCGCACGCGGTAAGCCTGCTGTCCAGGGTGATTCTGCCCCGGCCGGGCGAACCGCTCGACGTGCGCAAGCTGTACATCGTCGAGTCTGAGACCAATGACCGACGCGCGCATGCACCCACCCGCACCACGTTGGAGATCGGCGCGGAATCCGAGGTGTCCTTCGCCACCTACTTCAATGCATTCCCGGCGAGCTATTGGCGCCGGTGGTCGACGCTGGAGAATGTGGTGCTGCACGTCGAGCTGAGCGGCGCCGGCCGCATCGACGTGTACCGCACCAAGGCCACTGGAGCGCGAATCACGGTGGGCGGCACGCAGTTCAGCGGTAAGGACGCCGTGATCGAGTTCGAGATCGGTCTCGACGCGTTCGAGGACGGCGGTTGGATCTGGTTCGACATCACCTCCGACACCGAGGTCGCGCTGCACAATGCGGGCTGGTACGCATCGTTCCCCGCACCCGGCCGGGCCAGCATCACCATCGGCATCCCCACCTTCAACCGCCCCGGAGACTGTGTGAACGCCCTCAAGGCGATCACCTCGGACCCTTTGGTGGACCAGGTAATCACTGCGGTCATTGTTCCCGACCAGGGCACCAAGAAGGCCAAGGACCATCCCGAGTGGGCGGCCGCAGCGGGACCGCTGGAAGGCCGGCTTCGGGTGTACGACCAGCCGAACCTCGGCGGCTCGGGTGGCTACAGCCGGGTCATGTACGAGGCACTCAACAACACTGACTGCGAGCAGATTCTCTACATGGACGACGACATCAGGATCGAGCCCGACTCGATCCTGCGTGCGTTGGCGCTCAATCGATTCGCCAAGTCCCCCATGCTCGTCGGTGGTCAGATGCTCAACCTGCAGGAGCCCTCGCATCTGCACGTGATGGGCGAGGTGGTCAATCGCGACAACTTCATGTGGACCAATGCGCCGTTCGCCGAGTACGACCACGACTTCGCCAAGTACGCACTCGACGATATCGAGGAGGATCGCAGCAAGCTGCTGCACCGCCGCATCGATGTCGACTTCAACGGCTGGTGGATGTGCATGATCCCGCGCGCTGTCGCCGAGGAGCTGGGGCAGCCGCTACCCCTCTTCATCAAGTGGGATGACGCCGAGTATGGGATTCGCGCCAACAAGCATGGTTATGGCACCGCTTCGATGCCGGGTACCGCGATCTGGCACATGGCGTGGAGCGACAAGGACGACGCCATCGACTGGCAGGCCTACTTCCACCTGCGCAACCGGCTGGTAGTTGCGGCTCTGCACTGGGACAACAACATTCGCGGTCTGTTAGCCAGCATGGTCAAGGCCACCATCAAGCACTTGATGTGCCTGGAGTATTCGACGGTTGCCATTCAGAACCGAGCGATCGACGACTTTCTGGCGGGGCCCGAACACATCGCCTCCATCCTTGAGTCGGCCTTGCCCGAGGTGCGCAGCATGCGCCAGGAATTCCCCGACGCCATCGTGCTGCCGACCGCCACCGCGCTGCCGGCGCCGTCTGGTCGCCGTAAGGTGCACAAGCCGCCGGTATCGTTGCCCGCCATCGCTTTCCGGCTCTCCCGTGGGGTGATCCATCAGCTCAAGAAGGAAGACCCAAAGCACCACGTGACCCCAGAGCTCAACGTGGCCACGCAGGATGCGCGGTGGTTCCTGCTGTGCGGGATGGACGGCGTCACCGTGACCACCGCCGACGGGCGGGGTGTGGTGTACCGCCAGCGTGACCGCGACAAGATGTTCGGGCTGCTACGCGCGTCGCTGCGCCGCCACCTGCAACTGATGCGTAATTTCAACAAAATGCGCAAGACCTACCGCAACGCGCTGCCGACGCTGACGAGTAAAGAGCAGTGGGAGAACATCCTAGGAATCGATGCGAATGCCCGGGCTGAGATCTCTGGGGTGGGTGCATGACCGGTCCGTTGCCGGGTGAGGTCACCGCACCTCAGGGTGAGACTGCAGTTCTCGTCGCCGTGCAATCGGCCCTCGCCGGCCGGCCGGGGGTGCTCAGTACGGCCCGGGGTCTGTCACATTTCGGTGAGCACAGCATCGGATGGGTGGCCGCGGCGCTGGTGGGCGCCGCCCTGGACGCGCCGCGCCGGCGCAGCTGGCTGGCCGCAGGTGCGGGTGCCTTCGGCGCCCACGCCGCGTCGGTGATCATCAAACGTCTGGTGCGCCGCCGCCGTCCGAGTCATGAGGCGGTCCGGGTGAATGTCGGCACCCCGAGCCGGCTGAGTTTCCCCTCCTCGCATGCGACCTCAACCGCCGCAGCGGCGGTGCTGTTGGCGCCGCTCACCGGATTGCCCTTGCCTGCGCTGCTGATACCGCCGATGGCGTTGTCGCGGCTGGTTCTCGGCGTGCACTACCCCACAGATGTCGCCGCGGGCGCCGCGCTCGGCGCACTGATCGGCGCAGCCGTTCGGCAGGCCGAAGGTCGTCGCATGCGCTCGGCCTCTTCCACGAAGGAGCAACAGCGATGAGTGAGCAACCGGCGCCCGCCGGCGGCCCGCCTAAGAATCTGGCCGCCGGGATCGTCAAGGCGGTGCGTCCGCGCCAGTGGGTGAAGAACATCCTGGTCTTCTTCGCTCCGGTTGCTGCCCTCGGAGATATCGCACCGCATGACTACCGTGCGGTATTTACCCAGGTAGCAATTGCTTTCGTCGTCTTCAGCATGGCTGCCTCGTCGATCTATCTGATCAACGATGCCCGCGACGTAGAGGCCGACCGCCAGCATCCCACCAAGCGTTTCCGCCCGATTGCCGCGGGGGTACTGCCAATACCCGCCGCGTACGGACTTGCGGTCGTTTTGGCCGCCGGATCGCTGGGCATCGCATCACTAGTCAGCCCGAACCTCGTGGTCGTGATGGTCGTGTATATCGCCATCCAGCTGGCCTACTGCTTCGGCCTGAAACATCAAGCAGTGCTGGATATCTGCGTGCTGTCCTCCGCGTATCTCATCCGCGCGATCGCCGGCGGCGTGGCCGCCGGGGTGTACCTGTCGCAGTGGTTCCTGCTGATGATGGCGTTTGGATCGCTCATGCTGGCCGCTGGTAAGCGCTACGCCGAACTACAGATCTCGGAGAAGACCGGCGCCAAGATCCGTAAGTCGCTCGAGGGCTACACCGCCAGTTATCTGCGCTTCGTCTGGACCTTATCGGCCACTGCACTGGTGGTGTGTTACGGATTGTGGGCATTCGAGCGTGATCACCGCGCCGGATCCTGGTTCGTGGCTTCGATGATTCCGTTCACCATCGCGGTGCTCCGTTACGCGGTCGACGTGGACGGGGGCGAAGCGGGCGAGCCCGAGGAGATTGCCTTGGGGGACCGAATGCTGCAAATCCTGTTCGCCGCATGGATCGGATCACTCGGTGCGGCCTTCTACTTCTCCTAAAATCGAACCCGGCCCGGGCACAAATGGGCTGACCCGCTTCACGGTGTGGGTCAGCGCGATTGTCGTGGTGGCCTTGTTCGGATGGGGCGCTTGGCAGCGGCGCTGGATTGCCGATGACGGACTCATCGTGCTGCGTACAGTGCGGAATCTGTTGGCGGGCAATGGTCCGGTGTTCAACAAGGGCGAACGAGTGGAGGCCAACACCTCCACCCTATGGACATACCTGACCTACCTGGGCGGATGGGCCGGGGGAGGAATGCGTCTGGAGTATGTGGCGCTGACCCTCTCACTCGTGCTGAGCCTGGTGGGCGTCGTATTGGCCATTTTCGGCACCGCACGGCTGTATGCGCCGTTACTCGCCGGGCGTGCGGCGGTCATGGTCCCTGCCGGAATGCTGGTGTACATCGCCATTCCGCCTGCGCGTGATTTCGCGACCTCTGGGCTCGAAAACGGTTTGGTGCTGGCTTATCTAGGTGGGCTGTGGCTCATGATGGTGATCTGGGCGCAGGCGGTGCGCGCCTCGGTCACCCTCGATCGGCGCGCCGGCCCGTATCAGTCGGTGGATCCCCGCATTGTGCACGGCCCATCGAAAGACGTTGTCGGCAAGCGATTCACAATAGGGCTGGCCTTCATGGCCGGGCTGAGCGTGCTGATCCGCCCGGAGCTCGCTCTCATCGGCGGCGGGTTCCTGGTGATGATGCTGATTGCCGCGCGTGGCTTCACAAGTCGCGTGTACATCGTGGTCGCGGGCGGCGCTCTTCCGGTGCTGTACCAGATATTCCGGATGGGTTATTACGGGCTGCTGGTGCCGAGCACGGCGATCGCCAAGGATGCCTCGGGCTCGAAATGGGGGCAGGGTTTCGTCTACCTGCAGAACATGAACTCGCCCTACCTGATCTGGATTCCGACGCTCCTGCTCATCGCCCTCGGGGTGGTTGTCCATCAGGCCCGCCGCGGCCAGTGGTGGGTGCGTCAGGTGGCCGCCCCTGGCTACGGGTGGTTGGCTCGCCTGGTTCAGAATCCCACGGCCATAGTTCTTTTCATGCTCGTTAGCGGGCTTGTCCAAGGCGTGTACTGGATCCGCCAAGGTGGGGACTTCATGCATGCGCGAGTGCTGTTGACCCCGGCGTTCTGTCTGCTGCTTCCGGTCGCGGTGGTTCCCTTGGCGGCTCCGGACAATGCTGCTTTCAGCCGTAAGCAGGCTCGGCTGCTCACCGGCCTCACCATCGGGCTGTTCGGCGCTATCGCCGGCTGGGCCGTGTGGGTAGCCAACTCCCCGGGAATGGGCGGCGACGGCACCAAGGTCACCTATAGCGGCATCGTCGACGAGCGCCGCTTTTACGCACAGGCGACCGGTGTCGCGCATCCGCTGACCGCCGCGGACTATCTGAACTACCCGCGTATGCGCGCGGTGCTGGTGGCGATCGACAACACGCCGGACGGGGCGCTGCTGCTGCCGTCGGGGAACTACGACCAGTGGGACGTGGCGCCGGCCATCCCGCCGCCACCCCCGATCCCGAACGGGTACCGCGGGCCGCATGCGGTGCTGTTCACCAATCTGGGCATGCTCGGTATGAATCTGGGACTCGACGTGCGGATCGTGGACCAGATCGGTTTGGCGAATCCGTTGGCGGCACATACCGCGCGCATCACCGACGGGCGCATCGGCCACGACAAGAACCTCTTCCCGGACTGGATGATCGCCGATGGTCCGTGGCTCAAGCGTTATCCGTACATTCCCCGGTACATCGACCAGGACTGGGTCGCGGAGGCGGTGGAGGCGCTCAAATGCCCGGAGACGGATGCGATGCTGACTTCGGTGCGCAGACCGCTCTCATTACGGCTGTTCGCCTCGAACCTCGCGCACTCCTATGAGTTCACCACCTACCGAATCGATCGCGTGCCACGCTTTGAGCTGGCGCGATGCGGTCTGCCGTTACCGAAATTGGATACCCCTCAGTACACTGGCCTTCCGGCGACCGGCCCGTAAACGCGCTCTCGTCGGGTGCCCGCGAGGGCACGGCCTGCAGATTTCTGTATCCGATTTGAGATCCCAATTAGGTAACGCCGCGGCCCCGTCGCGGCGATACGAAGACGACCTTGTCAGACACTTCATGCGCAACGGTGCGTGACAGAAGTGACTATTGTGACTTTCCCGATTGAAACGGATGGACCCCCGATGAGCGTGCGAGTGAGAGCCCGCCGCGTGCTGACGGCACTGTTGGCGGCGTGTGTTTTGCCCGTGGCAGGCGTATCGGTTGGCCCCGCCACCGCGCACGCCTTTTCGCGCGAGGGACTCCCGGTCGAATACCTGGATGTCTACTCGAACTCGATGGGACGGAATATCCGCGTCGAATTCATGGGTGTGGGCCCGGCTGCGGCCGGAGCGCCGGCGACCGTGAGTAAGGCGGTCTATCTGCTGGACGGACTGCGCGCCCAGGACGATTTCAACGGTTGGGATATCAACACCGCAGCGTTCGACTGGTTTTATCAGTCTGGAGTCTCGGTGGTGATGCCCGTTGGCGGGCAGTCGAGTTTCTACACCGATTGGTACTCGCCCTCGGCACTCAATAAGCAGCCGTACACGTACAAGTGGGAAACATTCTTGTCGCAGGAGCTGCCCGCTTACCTTGCCACCAACAAGCAGGTGTCGGCCACGGGTAACGGCGTCGTGGGGTTGTCGATGAGCGGTGGCGCGGCCCTGATCCTGGCGGCCTATCACCCCGCGCAGTTCAGGTTCGCCGGCTCGCTGTCTGGGTTCTTGAACCCGTCGACCATCTTCATGACCAGCGCGATTCGGGTGGCCATGCTCGACGCGGGCAGTTATAGCGTCGACAACATGTGGGGTGCGCCCTGGGATCCCGCGTGGAAGCGCAATGACCCCACGGTGCAGGTCCAGACGCTGGTCGCGAACGGGACTCGTATCTACGTGTACTGCGCACCGGGTGGTTCGACACCCATCGACGAAAACGGCGATGCGGGTGTCGCCGTGAGTGCGAGCAGTTTGGAGTCGCTGGCGGTGGCCGGCAACAAGCAGTTCCAACAGGCATATGCCGCCGCGGGCGGCAGCAACGCCACATTTGTCTTTCCCTCGTCCGGGAACCACTCCTGGCCGTATTGGGGACAGCAACTGCAGGCACTTAAGGGTGATCTGATTGCCACGCTCAACGGCTAAGGTCTCTTTGGCTACGCGCGGGAAATCTATTGAAACAGATGGGAATACGAAGTAATGAAGCTCTTTTCGAAGATGCGCGGTGTCACCGCGCGCCGGTTGGCTGTAGCGGCCGCGGCTGCGGCCGTACTGCCGGGCCTGGTTGGCGTTACGGGCGGTTCGGCGGTCGCGGGTGCCTTCTCGCGTCCCGGGCTTCCGGTCGAGTACCTGCAGGTGCCGTCGGCGTCGATGGGCCGCGAGATCAAGGTCCAGTTCCAGCCCGGTGGCGCCAAGGCCGTCTACTTGCTTGATGGTTTGCGCGCACGCGACGACTTCAATGGCTGGGACATCGAGACCACGGCGTTCGAGGACTACTACCAATCCGGTATCTCCATGGTCATGCCCGTCGGCGGCCAGTCCAGCTTCTACACGGACTGGTACAACCCGGCCAAGGGCAAGGACGGCGTCTGGACTTACAAGTGGGAGACCTTCACCGCTCAGGAGCTGCCGGCCTACCTGGCGGCCAATAAGGGCGTCTCGCAGACCGGTAACGCGGTAGTCGGCCTGTCCATGGGTGCCTCTGCCGCACTGACCTTGTCGATCTACCACCCGCAGTTGTTCGTCTACGCGGGTGCGCTCTCGGGCTTCCTGAACCCGTCGGATATGAAGTTCCAGATCGGCCTCGCCATGGGTGACGCCGGCGGTTTCAGCGCCTCCGACATGTGGGGCCCGGACAGTGATCCGGCCTGGCAGCGCAACGACCCGTTCCTGAACATCCAGAAGATCATCGACAACGGCACACGTCTGTGGCTTTACTGCGGTACCGGTGACTCCACCGACGTCGACGCCAACCGCAACGGATTCGAGAACTTCACCGGTGGCTTCCTGGAAGGGATGGCCATCGGCTCGAACAAGAAGTTCGTCGACGCCTACAACGCGGCCGGCGGCAAGAACGCCCACGTTGAGTTCCCTCCTGGTGGTATCCACAACTGGACCTACTGGGGTCAGCAGCTGAGGGCCATGAAGCCTGACATGGTTGCCTACCTGCAGAGCCACTAGGCATTGAGTAATACGGAGAGCGGTGGTCACCTTGGTGGCCACCGCTCTTTTCTCTTTGCGGAATGCGTCGCCGGGCAATGTTTCTATGTCACATCGGTCCGGTTGCAGAGCGCCAACAATCGCGGAGGGATGTGTTGACTTGCGTCGCGATGTGGTTGACTACCTCGAGGAACCCCTTAGGGATGTCCATCGGCCTGACATGTAATGTAACGCCGGCTGAAGCAGACGGGATACAGAGGTAATGAAGCTCTTTTCAAATATGCGTGGTGCCACTGTGCGCCGACTTGCCACCGTGGCTGCGGCCGCGGCAGTTTTGCCTGGACTTATCGGTGTCACCGGTGGTTCGGCGGTAGCGAGCGCCTTCTCCAGGCCGGGCCTTCCGGTTGTGGACTTGCAGGTGCCGTCGGCGTCGATGGGCCGTGACATCAAGATTCAGTTCCAGGGTGGCGGCTCCAAGGCCGTTTACCTCCTTGATGGTTTGCGCGCACGCGACGACTTCAACGGCTGGGACATCGAGACCACGGCGTTCGAGGACTACTACCAGTCCGGCATTTCGGTCGTCATGCCGGTCGGCGGCCAGTCCAGCTGGTACACCGACTGGTACAACCCGGCCAAGGGCAAGGACGGCGTCTTCACGTACAAGTGGGAGACGTTCCTGACCCAGGAACTGCCGGCCTACCTGGCTGCCAACAACGGCGTGTCCCGGACCGGTAACGCGGTCGTCGGTCTGTCCATGGGTGGCGGATCCGCGCTGACCCTGGCCAACTACCACCCGCAGCAGTTCATCTACGCCGGATCGCTTTCGGGCTTCCTGCACCCCTCGGATATGAAGGGTCAGGTCGGCATGGCTATGGGCGACGCCGGTGGCTTCAGTGCGCAGGACATGTGGGGCCCGGACAGCGACCCGGCCTGGGTTCGCAATGACCCGTTCTTGAACGTCGACAAGACGGTGGCCAACGGCACCCGGTTGTGGATCTACTGCGGTAGCGGCGACGCCACCGACCTGGACGCCAGCCGTAATGGCTTCGAGAACTTCACCGGCGGCTTCCTCGAGGGTATGGCGATCGGCATCAACAAGCAGTACGTGGATGCCTATACCGCGGCCGGTGGCAAGAACGCCCATGTCGAGTTCCCCCCGGGTGGTCTGCACAACTGGACCTACTGGGGCAACCAGCTCAAGGCGATGAAGTCCGACATGGTGAGCTACCTCGGTAGCCACTAGACATAACAGCAGTCACGACGGCGGCGATCACTTCGGTGGTCGCCGCTGTTGTCTGTTCTGGGCACAATCGAGTAACGAAATTCGCGCTGTAGCGATCATCTGCGCAGGTGCAGGCGGCGTCGGATCGT
The DNA here is from genome assembly GCA_050701835.1 of Mycobacterium sp. GTDB lineage: Bacteria > Actinomycetota > Actinomycetes > Mycobacteriales > Mycobacteriaceae > Mycobacterium. The sequence goes on from JBOGDC010000029.1 coordinate 167,536, forward strand.
ATAGCTTCGCTGCGGACTGCCGGTACCGTGGAAGCGATTACACGCGGGTCTGACGCGTGAACTGGTTAGGGAGACAGATGAGCAAGACGACTAAACCGCGTGCGAACGGAAAACGGCACAAGATTCTCGGGCTGGCCGCGGCGCTGGCGGTTGCGGTCGTCGTCATCTTGGTGATCGCGATCGTCGTTGTGATCGTCCGCAGGCCTGATGACGTCACGCCACCTCAGGGACAGGTGACCACGACGACTCCGCCGCTGACGCGGCCCGGCCAGAAGCCTCGTCCGGCGTCTCAGAGTGCCGACTGCCCCGATGTGGAGGCGCTCATCATCCCGGGTACCTGGGAGTCTTGGCCCACCGATGACCCGCTCAATCCCACCCAGTTCCCGCGCTCGCTGCTGCTGAACGTCTCCCGGCCGATTACGGAGAAGTTCGACAAGGCCCGGTTGGAGACGTGGACGGTGCCGTACACCGCCCAGTTCCATAACCCATTCGCCAATGACAAGCAGATGTCGTACAACGACAGCCGCAAGGAGGGCACCGACCGCGCACTGAAGGAGCTCTCTGATACGTATGAGCGCTGCCCGCTCACCAGCTACGTCATCGTGGGCTTCTCGCAGGGCGCGGTGATCGCCGGTGATATCGCGAGCCAGATCGGAAATGGTCAGGGCCCTATCGACCAGGACTTGGTGCTGGGCGTGACATTGATCGCAGATGGCCGTCGTCAGGACGGCATCGGGCAGTCCCCCGGCCCCAACCCTCCCGGACAGGGCGCCGAGGTCACCCTGGCCGACCTGGGCGTCTTGGATTCGTTCGGGCTGAAGATGACCGGCCCGCGCCCCGGTGGATTTGGCGAGCTCAATGACCGCACCATCCAGATCTGCGGCGTCGGTGACCTTATCTGCGCGGCGCCGCCCGACGCGTTCAACATCTCCAACCTGGGGAAGACGCTGGACGTCCTGTCGGGTGGTGCGGGTGCTCCCGTGCACGCGCTGTACGCCACACCGGACTTCTGGCAGATCGACGGCCAGCCGGCGACGGTGTGGACCACCAACTGGGCGGAGGGGCTCATCGACAAGGCGCCGCATCCCAAGCACGGATGAGCCTTACCTGGCGAGATGACATTTCTTCGGTCATAGAGATGTCATCTCGGCAACAGGGCCACACGATATTTGGCGGGCGCGGTACGCTCACCTAAGATTAAGAGAAAAATAAGACTGGAAAGCCGTTCGCGGGGCCGAGTGATTTTGGCTGGTCGACGCCGACCGATAATCTCGTCTCGAATGGCCGCCTGAGCTGCCGTAGTACGCGATTAGCTATCGGTACGATCATCGAGGATTTGACGTTCGCGATGGCGCGTGCTCGCGAATGCCTCAGGCCCGCGACCCCCCGCGCATCGGCGCGCCGTCATAGGAGAAGAAGCACACATGGCGTTCGTCAACCCGTTCATCGACACGGCGGGCCATATCAAGTTCCCTGACGATGGGAGCATCGTTCGTCACGTCGAAGGTTGGGCGCAGACACAGGGCGACGAATTGGCATACCGGTTTCTCGACTTCTCTACCGAGCGCGACGGCGCCTATATCGACATCACGTGGGCGGAGTTCGGTGCGCGCAACCGTGCGGTCGCAGCCCGCCTGCAGCAGGTGACCAAGCCCGGAGACCGCGTCGCCATCTTGGCCCCGCAGAGCCTCGACTATCTGGTCGCGCATTTCGGGGCCATCTACGCCGGTGCCATCGCGGTGCCGCTGTTCGACCCGAGCGAGGCCGGCCACGCGGGTCGCCTGCACGCGGTGCTCGACGACTGCCAGCCAGCCGCGGTGCTCACCACCACGGCGTGCGCCGAGGGAGTGCGCAAGTTCTTCCGTAACCGTCCCCCGAAGGAACGCCCCCGCGTCATCGCCGTCGACGCGATTCCCGAGGACGTCGGACAGACCTGGCTGGAGCCCGTGGCCACCGCGGACACCATCGCCTACCTGCAGTACACCTCCGGCTCCACCCGCGCCCCGGCCGGTGTGCAGATCACCCACTTGTCGCTGGCCACCAACCTGTTGCAACTGGTCGACGCGTTGTCGTCAAAGGAAGGTGACTGTGGTTCACGCGGGACCACCTGGCTGCCGTTCTTCCACGATATGGGTCTGATCACGGCGATGCTGCCCTCGATGATCGGTCGGCACATGACGGTGATGAGTCCGGCGGCATTCATCCGCCGGCCCATCCGCTGGCTGCGGGAAATGGCGGTCCAGGGTGACGACCGCTCCGGAACCTATTCGGCCTTGCCGAACTTCGCCTTTGAGCATTGCGCGATGCGCGGTGTGCCCAAGGATGGCGAGCCGCCGCTGGACCTATCGAATGTGTACTCGATCATCAACGGGTCTGAGCCGGTGTCGACGTCCTCGATCAAGAAGTTCTGCGATGCCTTCGAGCCGTATGGCTTCGATCCCAGGGCGATTCACCCGTCCTACGGCATGGCCGAGGCCACGCTGTTTGTCTCCTCGACCATCTGGAACACGGATACGGCGCGGGTGCTGCATGTCGACCGCACCGAGCTGAACGCCGGGCGCATCGTGCAGGTCGAGCCGAATACGGAAAACTCGGTGACCCAGGTGTCCAGCGGCCGGATGGCCCGCGACGAGTGGGCCGCGATCGTCGACGGCGAGACGGCTTCCGAGTTGCCCGATAACCGGATCGGTGAGATCTGGTTACACGGCAACAACATTGGCTCGGGTTACTGGGGTCGCCCGGAGGAGACGCGCGAGGCGTTCCAGAACACCCTCAAGTCGCGGATCGGCGAATCGCATGCCGAAGGTGTGCCGGATGACGCCGTCTGGCTTAACACTGGTGACCTGGGAGTGTGGGTTGACGGCGAGCTGTACATCACCGGCCGCGTCAAGGATCTGATCATCGTGGATGGCCGTAACCACTACCCGCAGGACGTCGAGTACACCGCGCAGGAGGCCAACAAGGCACTGCGCCCGGGTTACGTCGCGGCCTTCTCCGTGCCGGCAAATCAGTTGCCGCAGGTGGTCTTCGACAATCCGCACGCCGGTTTGAAGTACGACCCCGAGGATTCCTCGGAACAGTTGGTCGTCATTGGTGAGCGCAGCGTAGGCGGGCATAAGTCGGACAACCAGGCCGTGGGCGACGATGTGCGTGCCGCCGTCGCGGTGCGACACGGCGTGACAGTGCGCGACGTGCTGCTGGTGCCGGCAGGTTCGATCGCCCGGACCTCCAGCGGCAAGATCGCCCGGCGTGCTGCCCGGACAAGCTACCTCGACGGCAGCCTGCGCGGCGGATACCAGCAGACCGCATTCCCCGACGATAAGCAGTAGGCGTTCGCTCGCATTTCGCGTGCGCCATGAAACCCCGGAGTTAGGGCTCGAACATGACTGATACGAAACAGGATTCGACACCAGAGGCCGAGCTCGAGGCTCCAGCGCAGTCCGATGGTCTTCGCGCAAGCGGCTCATCGCAGGTCGACCTGACGGTCGCCGAAATGCGCGAGTGGCTGCGCAAGTGGATCGCCACCGCCACCGGGGTAAGCCCCGACCGTATCGATGAGTCGGCGCCGATGGTGGAGATGGGTCTGTCCTCGCGCGACGCCGTCGCGATGGCCGCTGATATCGAAGACCTGACCGGCGTCACGTTGACCGCCACCGTGGCCTTCCAACACCCCACGATCGAGTCGTTGGCCACCCGCATCGTCGAGGGCGAGCCCGCGCTCCCGGATGTCGGGGACGAGGACTGGACCCGCGATCCCAAGGCTTTCACAGGCGAATTCGATATTGCGGTGATCGGCCTTTCCACTCGCTTACCCGGTGATGTCAACACCCCCGCGGAGCTGTGGGAGGCGCTACTGGAGGGCCGGGACGCCATCACCGACCTGCCCGAGGGGCGCTGGGAAGAGTTCACGGCCGACCCGCGTATCGCCGAGCGGGTGGCACAGGCCGCTACCCGTGGTGGATACCTCAAGGACATCAAGGGATTCGATGCCGAATTCTTCACGCTGTCCAAGATGGAGGCCGACAATATCGATCCGCAGCAGCGGATGGCCCTCGAATTGACTTGGGAGGCACTGGAGAACGCGCGCATCCCGGCGTCAAGCCTCAAGGGCGACAGCGTCGGCGTCTACGTCGGCAGCACCAACAACGACTACGTCTACCTGACGGTGGCCGATCCCGCCAACGCCCACCCCTATGCCATCACGGGTAACGCGAGTTCGATTATCGCCAACCGGGTCTCGTACTTCTTCGACTTCCGTGGGCCGAGCGTTACGGTCGACACCGCGTGTTCCTCCTCGCTGGTCGCGGTGCACCAGGGTGTGAAGGCGCTGCGGTCAGGTGAGGCCGACGTAGTGGTGGCCGGTGGTGTCAACGCCATCATCACCCCTGTCGTGACCATTGGTTTCGACGAGGTGGGTGGCATTCTCGCGCCTGACGGGCGCATCAAGTCCTTCTCCCAGGACGCCAATGGGTACAGCCGCTCCGAGGGTGGCGGCATGCTGGTGCTCAAGCGTCTCTCCGATGCGCGCCGCGACGGCGACCCGATCATGGCGATCATCGCCGGATCCGCGGTCAACCACGACGGCCGATCCAACGGTCTGCTCGCACCCAACCCGGATGCCCAGGCCGATGTGCTGCGCAAGGCCTACAAGGACGCCGGTATCAATCCCCGCGATGTCGACGTCATCGAGGCGCACGGCACGGGCACCATCCTCGGTGACCCGATCGAGGCTGACGGGCTGGGCCGTGTGGTCGGCCGCGGGCGCGACGCCGAGAAGCCGGCGCTGCTGGGATCGGCGAAATCCAACTTCGGCCACCTGGAATCCGCGGCGGGCGCCGCGAGCCTGTCGAAGATCGTGCTGGCGTTGCAGAACAACAAGGTTCCGCCGTCGATCAACTACACCGGCCCCAACCCGTACATCGACTTTGACGCTATCCATCTCAAGGTGGTCGACGAGGTTTCCGAGTGGCCTCGCTACAGCGGTCACGCCATCGCCGGGGTCTCTGGTTTCGGCTTTGGTGGCGCGAACGCTCACATCGTGGTGCGCGAGGTGCTGCCCATCGACTTGGTTGAACCCAGCGACCCCAGCGAGAGCGCAGACGCCGACGTTGACGAAGATTCCAGCGGTAAACACACTGCGGGAGAGTCGGATAGCGAAGACACAGATATCGAATCCGCCGCGTCTCGGTTTGACGAGTACGGCGAGTTCATGGGCGGGTACTCCGACGAGCCCCAGGATCTGCCCGGGCTGACCGACGAGGCAAAGCGTCTCAGGGAAGTCGCTCTGGCTGAGGCGGCCGATGACCTGACTCCCGTTGTCCCGCTGTTTGTTTCGGGATTCCTGGCCTCGCGCAAGAAGGCGGCCGCGGCCGCACTGGCCGACTGGATGGAGACCGACGAAGGCCGGTCACATTCACTGGAGTCCATCGGACGCTCGCTATCCCGGCGCAATCACGGACGCTCGCGTGCCGTGGTGTTGGCACACGATTTCGACGAGGCCATCAAGGGTCTGCGCGCCGTCGCCGACGGCAAGCAGAAGCCCAACGTGTACTCCTCGGACGGTCCGGTCACCAGCGGCCCGGTGTGGGTCATGGCCGGCTTCGGTGCCCAGCACCGCAAGATGGGCAAGGCCCTTTATCTGAGAGATCAGATCTTCGAGGAGTGGATCAACAAGGTCGACGCGTACGTCCAGGACGAGCGCGGTTATTCGGTGGTCGAGCTGATCCTCGACGACTCGCATGAGTACGGCATCGAGACGTCCAACATCGTCATCTTCGCGATTCAGATCGCCCTCGGCGAGGTCCTCAAGGCGCACGGTGCCCGGCCGGCCGCGGTAATCGGCCAGTCGCTGGGTGAGCCGGCTTCGGCGTACTTCTCCGGCGGATTGTCACTACCGGACGCCACCCGGGTCATCTGCTCGCGCGCCCATCTGATGGGTGAGGGCGAGGCCATGCTGTTCGGCGAGTACATCCGCCTCATGGCGTTGGTCGAGTACTCCGCCGAGGAGCTCAAGACGGTGTTCGGGGACTTCCCGGATCTGGAGGTGTGCGTCTACGCCGCACCGTCCCAGACCGTCATCGGCGGCCCGCCGGCACAGATCGATGCCATTGTCGAACGCTGCGAGGCCGAGGGCCGGTTCGCGCGCAAACTGCAGACCAAGGGCGCCGGCCACACCTCGCAGATGGATCCGCTGCTCGGCGAGTTTGCGGCAGAGTTGCAGGGCATTGCGGCGAAAACTCCGGCCGTCGGCATCTTCTCGACGGTTCACGAGGGTACCTACATCAGGCCGGGTGGAGACCCGGTCCACGATGTCGACTACTGGAAGAAGGGGATGCGGCACAGCGTCTACTTCACCCATGGCACCCGCAATGCCGTGGACGCCGGGTACACCACCTTCCTCGAGCTGGCCCCGAACCCGGTGGCACTCATGCAGGTTGGGCTCACCACCATGTCGGCCGGGCTACCCGACGCGCAGCTGATCGCGACCCTCGCCCGCAAGGAGGACGAGGTCGAGTCCATGGTCAAGACCATGGCGCAGCTGTACGTGCTCGGGCATGCTCTGGACCCGCGGACGTTGTTCGGCAAGGCCGTCAAGTCATCGGATTACGCACCGATTCCACCGACCGCATTCAAGCGCAAGGAGCACTGGCTGCCTGCGCATTTCAGCGTCGACGGTTCAACCCGGATCCCGGGCACGCACGTGTCGCTGCCCGATGGCAAGCACGTATGGGAATGGAGCCCGCAGGGGATCTCAGAAGTCGATTTCCCTGAGTTGGTGAAAGCTGCTGCGGTATCGGTTCTTCCGGGTGCTCAGCTCACCGCATCCGAGCAGCGGGCGATTCCGGGCGAGGGCTCGACCTTGGTGACCACGCTGTCTCGGCACCCTGGCGGGGCCACCGTGCAGGTACATGCCCGCATCGGCGAATCGTTCACCCTCGTCTACGACTCCGTGGTCAGCCGAGGGGGGGCTTCCGCTGGGTCAGGCGCGCTGCCGTTCGCGACCGCCGCGGGTGTCGCCACCAACGGCAGCGCGACGGTGACAAGCGCGGCCACGCCGGGTAGCGCGATTTCCGTCGCGGAAGAAGAAGTGCCCGAGGAGATTCACGACCACCTGCTGTCCGGGGCGGGTGCGGGTGCCGACTTCAAGAAGTGGAGCAAGGAGTCCGGCGAGCCCATCATCGAACGGCTGGCGGCCATCGTGTCGATGGCCATGGGCTACGAGCCCGAGGATGTACCGCGTGAGGTGCCGCTCATCGAACTGGGCCTGGACTCGCTGATGGCCGTCCGCATCAAGAACCGCGTCGAGTTCGACTTCGACCTGCCGCCTATTCAGCTGCAGGCCGTCCGTGATGCCAACCTGCTCGACGTCGAGCGGCTGGTCGTCTATGCGTTGGAGAACCCCGACGCGGTACACGAGCTGCATGACTACCAGCAGACCGACGAGTTCAAGGAGGCTGGGCCGACAGGCGGCATGCTGTCCAAGGCCGATCTCGAGCAGGCACTCGCCGCGGGTGCGGCCGAGGCTCCGGCTGCCGAGCCGGTAGTGGCAGAGGAAGCGACCATCTCGGCCGAAACAAGCGAACTGGCCAAGGCCGCGGCCGTGATGAACCAGGAGGCCATCGCCGAGGCACTCAATGCCGATGTGCCACCGCGTGATGCGGCCGAGCGTGTTGCCTTCGCAACCTGGGCCATCGTCACCGGGGAGTCGCCGGGCAGCATCTTCAATGCGCTGCCGAAGATCGATGACGAGACGGCGGTCAAACTGGCCGAACGTCTTTCGCAGCGTGCGGACGGCGAGATTCCGGCTGAGGAAGTCAAGCTCGCCCCGACCATCGAGGCGTTGGGTGAGGTTGTTCGCAGCCGCTTGGAGGCGGGCAAGATCGACGGCTTCGTGCGGACGCTGCAGGCCCGCCAGGACGGTTCCACCACCATTCCCGTCTTCGTGTTCCATCCCGCGGGCGGCTCGACGGTGGTGTACGAGCCGCTGCTGAAGCGTCTGCCCGAGGACACCCCGATGTTCGGTTTTGAACGGGTTGAGGGCTCCATCGAGGAGCGGGCCGCGCAGTACGTGCCCAAGCTGCTGGAGCTGCATAAGGGGCCGTTCATCCTCGCGGGCTGGTCGCTCGGTGCCGTGCTGGCGTATGCCTGCGCGGTGGGCCTCAAGAAGGCCGGGGCCGAGGTGGCGTGGGTCGGGAACATCGACGGTGTGCGGCCGGGTACGCCGATCCTGCAGACCACGGAGGAGACCCGGAAGCGTTGGGACCGGTACGCGGCCTTTGCGCAGAAGACGTTCAACGTCGAGATCCCGGCCATCCCCTACGAGCAGCTCGAGGAGCTCGACGAGGCGGGTCAGGTGACGTTTGTCCTAGAGGCCGTCAAGGCCAGCGGGGTGCAGATTCCGGGTGGAATCATCGAGCACCAGCGCACGTCCTTCATGGATCAGCGGGCCATCGATACCTCCGAGCCGGTGCCGTTCGATGGGCATATGACGCTGTACATGGCCGATCGATACCACGATGACGCCATCACCTTCGAGCCGGCGTACGCCACCCGCAAGCCCGATGGCGGCTGGAGCGAGTTCGTCACCGATCTCGAGGTGGTTCCCGTCGGTGGGGAGCACATCCAGATCATCGACGAACCGATCATCGCTAAGGTCGGTGCACATATGAGTCAAGCACTTCGCACCATCAACGCCCAGAACCAGGAAGGTTAGGGACTGTGCCACCACACACAACCGCCGAGAAGCTCGCCGACCTGCGCGAGCGGATGGCGCGCACCCAGGAGCCGGGTGATCCGAAGGCCATCGCGAAGCGTGATGCCAAGGGCATCACGAGTGCGCGTGCCCGCATCCACGCACTGCTGGACAAGGGCAGTTTCCTGGAGCTCGACGCGTTTGCGCGGACGCCGGGTGACCCCAACGCGCCGTACACCGATGGGGTGGTGACCGGTTTCGGTCGCATTGACGACCGCCCGGTGGTGGTGTTCTCCCACGACCAGACGGTGTATCAGGGCAGCGTCGGCGAGATGTTTGGCCGCAAGGTCGCCAAGCTCATGGAATGGGCGGCTACCAACGGCTGCCCGGTGATCGGCATCAATGACTCGGCCGGTGCTCGCATCCAGGACACCGCCACCTCGCTGGCCTGGTACGCCGAGCTTGGCCGTCGCCACGAGCTGCTACGCGGCCTGGTCCCGGAGATCTCGTTGATCTTCGGTAAATGTGCGGGCGGAGCGGTGTACTCGCCGATTCAGACCGACCTCGTGGTCGCGGTGCGCGATCAGGGTTACATGTTCATCACCGGCCCGGACGTCATCAAGGACGTCACCGGCGAGGACGTCACGTTCGACGAGCTGGGTGGGGCGGACGTGCAGGCGCAGCGCGGCAATATCCACAAGGTGGTCGAGGACGAGGCGGCCGCGTACCAGTACGTCCGCGATTATCTGAGTTTCTTGCCCTCCAACACCTTTGACTATCCGCCGATCGTCAACCCGGGCCTGGAGACCGAGATCACCGATGACGACCGGTATCTCGACACGATCGTCCCGGATGCCGATAACCAGGGCTATGACATGCACGAGATCCTGCTGCGGATCTTCGACGACGGCGACGTCTTCGAGATCGCCGATCAGCGCAGCCCGTCCATGATCACCGCATTCGCGCGCATCGACGGCCACCCGGTGGGCGTGATTGCCAACCAGCCGATGCACATGTCGGGTGCGGTGGGTAACGAGGCCTCCGACAAGGCGGCCGGCTTCATCATGTTCTGTGACTCGTTTAATCTTCCGTTGGTTTTTGTCGTCGACACCCCAGGCGCGATGCCGGGGCTGGAAGAGGAGAAGAACGGCGTCATCAAGCGTGGCGGCCGGTTCTTCAATGCCGTGGTGCATGCCGATGTGCCGAAGATGACCATCATCATCCGCAAGGCCTACGGCGGCGGATACGCGGTGATGGGTTCCAAGCAACTCAGCGCGGATCTGAACTACGCCTGGCCGACTGCACGTATCGCGGTGATCGGTGCCGAGGGCGCCGCACAGCTGCTGGTGAAGCGGTTCCCCGATCCGACCGCACCGGAGGTTCTGAAGATCCGGGCCGATTTCATCGAGGGGTACAACGCCAATCTGGCCACCCCGTGGATCGCCGCCGAACGTGGCTACATCGACGGTGTCATCGAGCCGCATCAGACCCGGCTCTTGCTGCGTAAATCGCTAAAACTGTTGAAGGATAAGCAGATCAGTCGTGTGCAGCGCAAGCACGGCCTGATGCCGCTCTAACGATTCGGTACGGATCTAGTCGCGCAGGACCAGGGCGCGGCTTCCGGCGTGTGCCCACACCAGGGCTGCGCCGATCGCCACGGCCACCGTCACCCAGGAGAACCAGGTGACGTCGGTGCGGGGTCCGGAGATGAAGCTGTCCTGCACGGCTGGCCAGTAGTCGGGCATGAGGTGGACGTAGCCCAGCCCGAGGACGCTAGCGGTACCGACGATCACGGTGGCTTCCGGCGCGTGCTTGCGGTGGCGCAGGATCATCGTTACCGCGACTGCGATGAGGAGTGCGTGGGTGCCGGCGAGATAGGTGACCGCCATGGGAGCTGCGGTCAGACCGCGCCGCAGGTGGTCGATGAGGTCCAGTCCCCACCCGAGGACGAAGGCGATGGTGGCCGCCCGCAAAAACGCGTCGGCGCGAGTGGCGAGTGGTGACATCGTGACCTCCGTTGGTCTACTACGCCCGATAGTAGATACCTAACCCGTGCTTGGCACGGCGCTTTCGTCGGTGCGGTACGACTTTCCATGGGGGTCGAGGCAGTGTTCCGATGTCTCGGTGTCCTCATGATCGACCTGCAATGTGGTGTGATCGATGTCGTGCTGCGCATGTAATAACCGCTCGATATCGCGGCGTATTCCGTGGCAGTCCGCTTTGGGTGCCACCAGGATGTGCGCCGAGAGGGCGGGCTGGCCTGAGGTGATTTGCCAGATGTGCAAATCGTGTACCTCGGTGACGGATTCAACGGCCGCGAGCTGAGTGCCGATGGCGGCGGGATCCAGATTGGCGGGAGCGGCTTCTAGGAAGATGCGTCCCGATTCGCGCACTAGGCCCCATCCGGCCTTGAGCATCAGCGCGGCGACGACGAGGGCTGCGATGGCGTCCGCGCGGGTGAACCCGGTGAGCCATACGACGGCACCCGCGATGGCAGTGGCGATGAAGGCATACAGGTCGTTGAGGATGTGCTGGAAGGCGCCCTCGACGTTGAGGCTGGTTCGGTTGGCTTTGCTGATGCACCAGGTGGCCGCCACGTTGACGACGATGCCCGCGAGCGCGGTGATGAAGACCAACAGCCCAGACACTTCGGGGGGGTTGATCAACCGGCGGATGCCCTCGTAGATGAAGAATGCCGCGAGCAGAAACAGGGTCATGCCGTTGGCCTGCGCGGACAGGATCTCTGCCCGTTTGAGGCCATAGGTATAGCTGCCGCGGGCGGGGCGGGCGGCCAGTCGAATGGCGATGAGCGCCAACACGATCGACGCCGCGTCCGTGAGCATGTGGCCGGCATCGGAGATTAGGGCCAGTGATTGGGCGATGACGCCGATGACGACCTCTACGGCCATGAAGCTGCCGATAAGAACCAGCGCGATGGTCAGCCATTTCCGATCGGCCGTGGCGCTGACGCCGTGGTTATGCGAGTGCCCTGAACCGTGCTCGTGAGTGTCGGCTGCCATTTCCATCCTCCTGATAATTCATGCAAACATATGCATGCTAGCATGTGTAATGACAAACGTTCAGCCCCTTACGTGCCCCAAGTGTGAGTCGCAGATGCTGTCGACGAAGTGGTTTGGCGTGCGCACCTTCCAGTGCACGGGATGCGCCGCAGTGCTACTGGAGCAGGACAGCCTCCAGCAGTTCGTGGATGGTGCCGCACGGTTCGGCCCGTCGGCGCATATCGACCAGCAGCCCTCGCAGCCTTACCCGTCCCAGGCGCCGCAGGACAACCGCGGCATCATGGGCGGACTATTCGGTGGTGGTGGCGGTCACGGCAATCGCCGCCGTGGACACCACTAGACCGACCAGCGCGCGGCGAGCGGATCGGGTGCCCAGATGGGCCATTCTGGAGCACCGACAATCTCCCCGCAGGCCATCCGCGTGACAATTCGAGGGCCCTCGATGTGGGAGTTGTCGTAGAAGGTCGCGGTATCGGCCAGGGTCGCGGCATCCCGCACCAAAGGCCAGAGGCGGCCATATCGGGATCGAATCTTGTCTTCTGGCACGGCATGGCCACCCGCGTGGACTCGGCGTAGGACGCGTTCCACGGCTAGTTCCTCGGGAACCAACAGAACGTGCAGGATGACGACGTAACCGGCTGAGTGTGCCGCGCGGATCAGGTCGAGCTTGGATGGGTGCGAGAACACCGTTTCGGCGATGAACGAACGCCGGGACGCGATGAGCTTGTCGCGCGTCGCCGCGGCGACCTGGGCGGCGTCGTAGGAATGTGCGACAGGATCCTCGGACCAGCGTTGCTTGGCGATCTCATCGGCATTCACGAAGACACTGCGGCGAAGCAGCGGAGCCAGGGTGTGCGCCACGAAGGTGGACTTACCCGCGCCGTTGGGCCCGATGACCAGGTCGAGTCGATGCATCGATGCGCGGACGCCTACGCCGCGACGATGTGTTCGGTTCCGTCCGGCCGATACTCGACGATCTCGCCGACCTCATTCAGAGCGACGGTTGTAATACCCTGCGCAGCAAGGATTCTTCCGTAATGAGTCTGGTTCAGGCTCTCTTCGATGGCGGCACTGATTTCAGCGTTGAACACCACGCCTTCTTCGGCGCTCAACTCATCAAGGGGCGTCTGACCCTGCAGCGCCGCCTCAACGCGACGTCGCGATGCGGTGTGCTGGGTGGAGACGGCGCGTCCGACGCGAACCCAGTGGTCAAGCTGCTGCTTGGCGGAGCGGCTCTGGCGAGCTCCCTCGGCTGCGGCGCTCTCTACCAGGTCGGCGGCAAAGCGGGTCACTCGATCGGTCGTATCAGCCATCGCATCCACCTCCTGTAGCAAGTTGCTACCAGTGTAGCGGAATGTTACAGCCAGCGGCTCACCACACCTGCGGATCCTGCCTATCCGATCCAGATCACCGGGCAGAACTACGGCTTGATGCGGATCTTGTTCGGGTTCCACAGTCCGCTGTGCACCGCCGAGCCGTATTCGATCTCGGCGGGCTGGGCATCGGCGATGGTGTCGAACTTGCGCAGCGAGCCCCAGTCCCTGCCCCAGTCCTTCGACAGGTAGGTCGGCATCACGTGTGCCCGCAGCAGCAGATCGGTGACGCCGAGTAGACCACCGTTCTCGCCGTCCTGCCAGGTGTCGGTGTCCTTGCGTTTCTGGTCGTAGTCCGGGGTGATCCGGAACTCGGGAATCTCGGTGATCCCGTACTGATGCAGCATCGGCTGCTGGCACGGGAAGACGAGCCCCACGGTCCAGTCCAGGAGTACCCGCGTGTTCCTACCCACGTACTCCTGCAATGACTTCAGCTCAGGTACCCGGGGCGGGGCGAAGGCCAGCCAGTCGCCGGGGGTCAGCGACCCATCGACCGCCACGATCCGCACGGCGGTGGCCGTGTCGGGGATATCCGAACGGGAGAAGCGGAGATTGCGCCATGACGGTACGGGGCCAATGTCGTAGGGGGTGAGGCGTCCGGCCGGTGTGAACGCACCGTCGGGCCCAGGGGTGCCGTATTCCAATTGCAGTGTCTGCCCGGTCACTTCGCCCTTGGCATCGTTCTTACCGGTGATGGTTCCGGCCGCTGTCACCACGATGAGCGGATGGGCGGTGTCGCGGGCGGGCAGCTGGTACCAGTCCGAGGTCACCTTCGCCTGCTGTTGCGGGCCCACCCGGTAGGAGCCCACGATCGGCACCCGGGCCGGATCCAGCCCGTACGGCAGCCGCACGGTGGAGCCGTTGACGCCCGGAGTCGCATTGCGGTCCTTGGAATCCCAGTCATAGTCGGTGCCTGGTCGTGAGTCGCTCATCCGGATGGATTCTGCGACGATCTTGTCCGGCACGCCGTCGGGAGCGAACCCGGAAGGATTGGTACCTCCGAGTGGTCCCAACGGACCGGCAGGCGCTTGCGAGGCTTGCAGGAACCCGGCGTTCGCATCGGGTTCGACGAGGACGTCGTCGGCTAGCCCGCACCCGCCGGCGAGCTCACGGATATTGGCCCAGCCGTTGGAGTACGACGGATACTGCTTGACGACGCCGATCGCCAGCGAGCCGATGAATGTCACCACCATGAATCCGGCGGCCCAGGCCACAGGGGCAGAGGTGATGGCTTTCGTGATGCGATTGTCTTCGGCCCGGGGCGAGAAATGCAGCCAGGACGCATAGCCCACCGCCAGTGCGAACAGCGCGAAGAACATTGTGCTGACGGTTATTCCGGCGATCTTGGGCATGCTGCTGTTGAACGGAATACCGAAACTGGAGACGTACCACCAGCCGGCCGCACTGGCCCAGCTCAAGGCAAGCACGAAGAGCACCGCGGCCACGACCGCCATCCGGTTGCGACTCCAGCGCAGCACCTGTGGTGATACCAGCACCGTGGCCAACGCTGCCACGGCGGCGCCCAGGGCGGCGAACAATCCGAAGTGGTGCACCCACTTCGTCGGTGCGAACATCAGGAAGAAGATGGTGCCGAAGACGACGCCCAGCACGCGCCAGGCCGGTCCACGGGCCACGCCGGGAACGCGCTTGCGGCGCAACAGAATAAACATCGCGATGAACAGGCATACGACGATGAGTAGGAATCCGAACCGCCGCGACACCGAGCCGTCGACGGTCGGCAAGAACAGGTAGTAGTAGCGCAGGTTGTCGGTGTACCACGCCTGCGCCGGGCCGATCGCCGTGCGAATTCGGGTGGCCTCCATGACCGTTGCCAGGGTCTGATCGGAGAACACCACGGGCAGGATGACCGTTCCGGCGGCCAGCATCGGCGCCACCAACGGCCAGGTGCCCACCTGGCGATGCTTCGTCACGATGATCCGCAGGATGGGCCGGCCACCGGCGAGCAGGGCGGCCACGGCGATCAGACCGGTCGGCTGGATCCCGAGAGTGAAGGCCGCGGTGACGGTCGCCAGTGCCGCAGGGGTCAGTCGTCGGGACGTGATGGCGCGCTCGACGAGCACCCAGGTGATCAGCGATCCCACCGCGATCTGTCCCTCGGGACGCAGGCCGTTGTCGAACGGGAACCACGAGGCCAACAGCACGAACCCGGCTGCCCACGCGGCAGGCCGACTGCGTGCGACGGCAGGCCCCAAGCGGGGTAGCACTTCCCGGCTGATCAGCAGCCAGCAGACGAGCGAGGCGACCAGGTCAGGCAGCCGGATCCACAGGCTGATATCGCTGACCTTCGTCATGATGGCCAGCAGGTTGTAGTACCAGCCGAACGGGTCCTCGGGGCTGCCGAACCAGCGGAAGTAGTTGGCCATGTACCCGGCGTGCTCGGCGGTACGGGCCATACCCATTTGGTAGCCGTCGTCCGATGACCCTGCCCCGATCACGTACCAGATCACCAGGCTGCCGCCGATGACGGCGTCGGTGAGATCGAAGCGTCGCCAGCGCGTCGGGATGAGCCGTTGCATGCGATGGCCGTCGGTCTGATCGATCCGCCACAGCGCCAGCAGCGCGATGATGGTGGAGATTACCGCCCCGACCATCGCGGCGAGCTTGAGAAGCGTTGGGCTGGAGGAGAACCGGGTGTCGATATGCGCCGTGAGGCTCAGTCCCGCGGGGGCGGGACCATTGAGTTGGGTGAATACCCCGACGATCTGTGGACGCAGATTGGGGTCGGGGAATCCGCTCTGGAGATCGCTGCCCTTCTCGGCCCCATCTCCTGGAAGCCCCTCGAACTTGGCGAAAGTGCCCTTATCCGAGGACGTAATGACGATCTGTCGGCAGTCCGGCGAGGCCGCCTTGGCGCGTGGAACGCTCGCGATGACGACATTGCGATCGGTGATGTCGACGCGGTCCTTGGACACCCTGACGAACAGGCCTTGAAGCGCAGCTTCCTTGCCCTCGGGGGGCGCGGTTCCGAGTATCACCGCACCGCCGGGTCCTTCTGGGGCCCGCGAGCGGACGATCTCGCACGGCACCGTCACCGTCATGTCCATGGCTGTCTGGGCAATCAGCGGGGCGGTGACGTTGTTCAGCTGGCCCTGCTGTGGCCAGTTGAGGGTCGCGGTGGACACCGTGACCGGCAATAGCGGGATGGAGATGCTCAGCACGAACCCGACGAGGCCGAAAACGGTTGCGGTCCACCGCGCGATGTTCAGTTTCCGGGCCTCGGGGGAGTTGTCTGTCACGGTCTTCTCTGTCATGGCAGGGCTCGAATCGGTCCGTTACGGGTCCAGCCGTTCACGACGACGGTGCCCTCGGTGAGTTGGGCGTTGGGCGCCAGATCTGGGCCGACGACGGGCTCGTATTTCTCGATCGAGCCCCAGTCGCGGTACCAGTCGTTGCGTAGATAGGTGGGGACAGAGGAGGTCCGCAGCAGCGCGGTGGTGAACATGAACGGCCCGCCGTCCTCAGCGGACATCCACATGTTCGACGAGGTCGCGACCTGCTTGTGTTCGGGCATCACCCTGAACTTGGGTAACTCGGCCACTCCGAGGCTCTCGCCGAACGGCCGCTGACACGGGAAGTTCTGCGCCACAGCCATATCCAGTAGCACTGGGGTATCGGAGCCCAACAGATCCTGCGTGGTATTGAGGGCGGGGACCCGTGGCGGGGTGAATGCCAGCCACTGGTCGCTGGAGAGGTTCGGGTCATCGGCGACGATTCGAACCACGTTGGCCCCGGGAGGCGCGGTATTTGTCGGGAACCTCAGATTCCGCCAGACCTTTTGCGGACCGATGTCAATCGGAAAGTCCTGGCGAAGAGGTTTAACGCCGCCCGGGCTGTGCTGGTCTTGAGTTCCCCACTCGAGCTTGAGTGACTGGCCGTAGTTGATCTCGGGATTGAAGGTGCCGTCCTGCTGGTATGACCAGATCGCACCCGCAGCCGACATCACTACCAATGGCTTATCGGCGCTGGGGGGCGGTAGTTGATACCAGGACGACTTGAGATGTGCGGCAATCGAATTCTCGCCGTAGCTGCCCATCACCGGGGTGCGGGCCGGGTCCAGCCCGAATGGCAGCAGCGAGGTAGAGCCGTTGATCCCGGTAGGACCGATTCCGCCGGTGGTCCCGGCCGCGTCGCTTACCTCCATGATCGGTGCGTTGGGCGAGGCATCGGAGTTCACCAGACCTGGCTTGCCGATGACGGGCAGCGAGGTCATGCCGGTATCCACACCGTTGGGGGTGAAGCCGATGGGGTCCGCGCCGCCCAGTGGGCCGTACTTGCCCGCGGGTTGTCCCGGAATAGGTTGCAGCAGACTGTCATTCGCGTCAGCTTCGACCAACACGTCGCTGGCCATGGCGCATGGATCGCTACCGCTCAGCGCTAACAGGTTGGCCTTGCCGGTGGTGTAGGTGTCACTGCGCGCATAGACGCCCTTGGCCATCGAGGAGACCTCGAGAATCACCATGATGGCGGCCACGATCATCAACGGGGTCGACGCGAGGAAGCGGTTTCGCCGGTTGTCCTTGACCTCGGTATGCCCGGCGTAGTCGATGCGGAAGTGCTGCCACGCGGCAAGTAGTGCGGTGACGATCGACAACGCCAGGAACATGGTGGTGACTGCGTGGCTGGCGATGACTGGCTGTTTGTCGAACCACGGCACGCCATAGTTGCCGACGTAGAACCAGCCGTTGATGCCCGAGGTCGCCCACGCCAGGATGAACAGCAGCGCCGTGACGTACAGCGTGAGATTGCGCCGAGAGTGCAGCCCCACCCGAGCGAATGTGAAGGCCGCGACCGCACCGAGGGCACCGGCCAGCCCTGCGAAGACGCCGAACTGGATGGCCCACTTGGTGGGGGTGAAAGTGAGCAGCAGCAGCCCGATCGCGGTGCTGCCGATCAGCCGCCACACCGGCCCCTTGGCCAGGCCCGGCAGCATGCCGCGGCGCAGTAGCACCGCCAGCGTGCCGAAAAGGCAGAGCAGCAGGATCAATACCGCGATACGACGCGTTAGTGAGCCGTCGACGTTGGATTCGACGGTCAGGAAGTAGTAGCGCAGGAATTCCTGGTACCAGGCGATCGTCGGGCCCACCACGTACTTGATGCGGGCCGATTCGGCGACGGTGGCCAGGGTCTGGTCCCGGAAGGTGAAGGCGAGCACGCCCGCGACCGAGGCGGCCAGCACCGCGATCGGGGTGAACCGTCCGTATCGCGTGCGCCGCACCGAGACAACGCGGGCGATGGGGCGTCCACCGGCGAGTAGTGGCCCGAGCGCGATGAGCCCCTGGGGGGCGACGGTCGCGGTGAGGAGCGCGGCGACGATTGCGAGTGCGGCGGGGGATAGGCGGCGGGTTGCGATGGAGCGCTCCACCAGGATCCAGGTGACCACGGTGCCGAACACGATGATCGGCTCGGGTCGCAGGCCGTTGTTGAAGGGGAGCCAGGCGGCGAGGAAGACCAGGGCCGCGGTCCACACGGCGGATCGGCTCGCCGCGAGCTGCTCACCGAGGCGGGGTAGCACCTTATTACGCAGGATGTACCAGGTGCCGATACCTGCAAGGGTGGCCGGGACGCGCATCCAAACGCCTACCGTGCTCACCTGCGTGAGCCAGCTCAGCAGGGTGGCGTACCAGTCAAAGGGTGAGGCGGTGGCGCCGAAATAGCGGTAGTACTCGGTGACGTAACCAGCCTGGTGCGCCACCCTGGCCTCGGTGAGGATGTTGCCGTCGTCGGAGGTGATGGCGCCGATGACATGCCAAAGAAGAAGTGTGCCGATGACGCCGATATCGGCGACACCATTGGTCAGCAGTGTCGCGCGGTTCGGCAGACGAAGCTTGAGGCGAGCGGGTTTACGTCCGCCGCGTTCCAGCACTGCCAGTGCTCCGATCGAGACCGCCACCGCGGCGATACCGAGCACCATGGCCGCCAGCTTCAATGCGGTCGGGCTGGTGATGAATCGGGTATCGATCACCGCATGGGCCGTCGGGCCGCCCTGGACTGGCACCTTGAGGTCGGTGAACAGGCCGGTCACCTGGGGCTTGTTCTCGATGGACAGGGTTCCGGTGGCATTGGGGAGTCCGACGAAATTCGCGCCGACACCGGCGGCGTTGGCCCAGATATCCAGTGTGGAGCAGCCGCCGGATTCCACCGCCTTGCGCGGGGCGACCGTCGCGACGTTATCGCGGAAGGCGACGACTACTAGATCGGATGTGGCGCGGACGAATAGTGCGTGCCGGCTCGCCTCGAATCCGCCGTCGGGACTGGTGGACAGCACCACACCGCCGTTGGGTGGCAGTGTCGCGATGGCCGTGCACGGAATGTGTGCCTCGAAGGACAGCGGCGCGCCCGACACCAGCGGTGCGGTGATGCTGGCGATGTTCCCGTCGGCGGTGGCTCCCTGGGGCCACGCGATTTCGGCGGTGGACTGGCGGACCGGCAGCAGCGGGACGAGCACGCAGAGCAGCACACCAATGGTGGCCGCGGCCAATGCGATCAGACGTGCCCGCTGGGCTGCACCTGCTGTCCCGGACTCTGAAAGCGGCGAAGGCACGAGGGCGATGGTATGTGACGGACCTTCGGGCACCCGAATGCAGCGCGGCTGGTTGGCCGGATTGATACCTCGCGCCCTGATACCAATCGATACATCAACGAAAGTATCGGAAAGTATCCAAGATGTCGGATCCGCCTGATACTTATTGATATAGCGATAGAAGTATCAGGTGAGGATCCGGCAATGCAGCCCAGCCCGTACACCCCAGGCCAGGTGGCGCGTGAGGTAGTCGGCCGCGCCGAGCAGCTTGCCGAAATCGGCGAGCGGCTGATGTACATGGCCGAGCTCGGTCGGCTGGTCGGACGCATCCGGGTCGACACCGGTCCGCGCGGCGTGGGAAAGACATCACTCTTGCGTGAGGTCCAGCGCGAGGCCGAGGCCCGCGGCGTGGTGACGGTGTGGGCCACCGCCGGGGGCGACGAGCCACTCATCCCGGCGATCGCCACTCAGATCCGCGCCCGGGTCACGGGGTGGAAGAAGAAGTCACGCGGCCCCCTGCTGCGCGCCATCGATCAGGTGAGCATCACCGCCGGTGTGCCGGGCGTGGCCCAAGTCGGCGCGACCGTCAAACCGGCGCAGGGCACTGTCACGGAACCGTCGTTCAAGGAACTGATCATCGAGACCGCCCGTGCGGCGCGCGATGAGGGACATCGCGGTCTGGTGCTACTGATCGACGAAGTCCAGGACGCCGACCGGCAAGGGCTGCGCACCCTGGCCGTCACCTGGCAGGACCTGCAGGCCGAGGCCGACGCACTGCCCGCCGCGGTATTCGCGGCGGGGTTGCCACAAACGCCGGAGATCATCAGTGCGGCAGCAACATTCAGTGAGCGGTTTGCCTACCGCACGCTACGTCGCCTCGGCCCCGACGCGTCCCGGGTAGCGCTCGTCAAACCCGCAGGCGAGGTGGGGGTTGCCTGGGCGGAGGATGCGCTCGACGCGGTTATCGCCCAGACGAACGGGTACCCGCACACCCTGCAGCTCTATGCCGACGCGGCATGGGCACGCGCCGGCTATCCGGATCCGGGTGGCCAGATTCGGATGTCCGATGTCGAGCATGCGGCCCGCCGGGTCGCCGAGGATATGGACGCACTCTTTCGTGCGCGCTGGAACAACGCGACGCCGGTGCAGCGGCGATTCATGGCCGCGATGGCACAGTCGCTGACCGACGATCGGGTGGCCAGTCGATCCGATATCGCGGCCGCCCTGGGCCGGGATTCACGGGCGCTCAGCGCCGCGCGCGCCAGCCTCATCGACAGGGGTTTCATCGCTGTCGTGGGTCATGGGGTCCTCGAGTTCACCATTCCGGGTTTCGCGGAATTCGTTCGCGCACAAGAGGGCTAACCTCCACCGCCGACACGCCGCGTTCTGCGCCGCGCACCCGGGAAATGCGTCGAAAACCGTAGTCTCGGCGTACTTGGCCGACGGGGCGCTACCGACTCTTGCGCAGCGGCCCGGGCGTCCAGAGTCCGCTGTGCACCGCGGTTCCGAGCTGCAGCTGCGCCTCGGTGGCGTTCCTGTAGTACGGCGTGAACCTCTGCAGTGCACCCCAGTCGCGGAACCAGTCGTTCTGCAGATAGGTCGGTACTGGTGTCGCCTTCAGCAGCAGTTCGGTGATACCCAGCGGGCCACCGCCCAGATAGTCCATCACCGGCGAGTTTGCTTCCGCGCCAAAGCGGTCGGGAAGAATGCGCCACTTCGGAATCTCGATAATCCCGTTCTTGTGATCGAACGGCCGCTGACATGGGAAGGCAAGCCCGACAAGCCAATCCAGGAACACCGGATCGGAGCCCACGACTTCCTGCAGCGTGCGCAACGACGGAACCCGGGGTGGGGTGATCGCTATCCAGTGCTGCGGTGCCAGGTCGTCATCGGTGGCAATCAGCCGGATTCGGGTGGCGTCCGTGGGGATGGCATCGCGAGACATCCGCAGGTTCCGCCAGGCCGGAGCCGGGCCGAGGTCGGCAAACGAGATGGCGCCCATGACCTTTCCGTCCTCGCGGGCGAACTGCACCTGAACCTCGTACGGGTCGAACCGGCCCGCGGCCGCCAACACGATCAGTGGCTTGGTGGGGTCCTTGGGTGGCAGCCGGTACCACGCCGACTGCAACCGTGCGGGCCGTTGGCCGCCGATCTGGTAGCTGCCCATGACCGGTGTGGTCTCAGGTTTGAGATCGAACGGCAGCCGGGCCAGCGACCCATTGACGCCCGCGGTGACGGTGGTGCCACCCTCGGTGCCTTCCTGGCTGCCGTTGGCGTTCCCGCTCTTGTCGCGTTCGACGAAGCTATCGGAACTCTGTGGGTTGTTCTCTTCGTCGGCCGACACGTCCGACGGAATTCCGTTGGGGTTGAACAGGATATTGGTGTCTGCGGCGAGCGCCTGCCCGACGGGTGCGTCGATCGGTTGCAGCATCCCGGTGTTGGGACTCTCCTCGACCAGCACGTCGTTGGCCAGTCCGCAGCCGTGTCCGCGGAGCGCGTCGAGATTGGACCGTCCGACGGACCAGGCGGGGTACTGGTTGATCATGCCCGCCGTCAACGAGAACACCGACCAGACGACGACGATCCAGGTTCCCACGGCCAGCGGAGATTCGGCAACGCGCGCCAACACCGGATGTATGCGCGTGCGGCCGGGGTGGTCGCGACCCGTGAAATGTATCCACGCCGCTACCAAGAGCGCGAGCACCGAGAGCCCGAAGAACACCGTACTGATGCCGAAGTGCCACTGCGGGAAGGAATTTGACCATGGCACACCGAAGTTGGAGACGTACCACCAGCCGTTCACGCTGGAGAATGACAGTGACAGTACGAATAGCACGATCGCGGCGTACAGCGTGCGGTTACGCGGCGAGCGCATTGCTGCCGCGGTGACCGCCACCGCGGCCAGCGCGCCCAGTGATCCGGCCAGGCCGGCGAACACACCGAAGTGATGGGTCCACTTGGTGGGGGTGAACATGATCGCGATGAACGAGATCAGGGTGATACCGATGATTCGTCGGCTGGGGCCGCTCGCGGTGCCGGGAATCTTGTTTTTGCGCAAGGTCATCGCTACGGCCACGCCGAGCGCGATGAACAGGGCCAGCACGGGGAAGCGACGGGAGATGGCGCCATCGGTGGTGGGCAGGAACAGCCGCTCGTAGCGGATGTGTTCGTCGAACCAGTTCAGTGACGGGCCGACGGCTGACTTGAGCGCGTTGGCCTGGATCTCCCCAACGAGGGTTTGATCACGGAAGATGACGATCAGCGTCACCAGCCCCGCGGCCAGGATCGGGGCCAGCAGTGCGGCGTAGCCGAATCGCTTGGCCCGCTTGGCCACGATGGTGCGTAGCGGTCCGATCGCAACCAACAATGCGCCGATCGACGCGATACCCGTCGGGCCCGAGAACAGGGTCAGCGCCCCGATGATGCAGGCGACGGCGGCAGGCAACAGCCGGTTGGTGGCGATGGTTCGTTCGACCGAGCACCAGGTCAGCAGGATGCCCACGGCGATGATCGGTTCGGGTCGCAGACCGTTGTTGAACGGCAGCCAGAACGCCAGGAACATGGCCGCTGCCGTCCACGGCACGATCGGGTTCGTGCGGGCGGCGTGGCCCAGCCGGGGTATCACCTCGCGGCTGATCACGGCCCAGCACAGCACTCCCATGAGCAGAGTGGGCAGGCGCATCCAGACGCTGGAGGTACTGACATGCGCCCAGAGGGTCAGCAGGTCGTAGTACCAGCCGAACGGCGACTCGGGGGTGCCGAACCAGCGGTAGTAGTTGGCCATATAGCCCGAGTGCTCCGCGACCCGCGCCATGGTGAGGATGTAGCCGTCATCGGAGGTGTTGGCGCCGACGAAATGCCACCACACCAACACCGCTCCGACAAGCGTGTCGAGAGGGCGCGGTTTCCACCAGCCCTCGGGCAGGAAGCGCTTGTGCCTGCGACCGTCGGCCGCATCGAGTGTGTGCAAGGCGACCAGCGAGATCGCAGTCAGCAGGACGCCCAGGATCATCGCGATGAACTTGATGGCGGTGGGTGAGCTGCTGTATCGAGTGTCGACTGTCGCGGAGAGTTTCAGGCCCGCCGGAGCAGGACCGGACAGGTCGGTGAAGACGCCGACGATCTGCGGTCGGAAGTCATACCCACCGCGCTCCCCGGCACGCGGCTGCCCGGGCCGGGCATCCTTGGGTCCCTGGGTGAGTCCGACGAACTTGGCGGTCACCTTGTCCGAGTGCGCGTTCACTTCGAGCCGCTGGCAGTCGGGACCGGTGACTTCCGCGATGGGTGCGGTAACCACCGGCACGTTGCGCATGATCACCACGAGGTCGCCGCCGGTGCGCTGGATCAGCAGTCCGCGGTCTACCGCATTGGGTGCCTGCTTGGGCACGGTGGACAGCAACACGCTGTTGTGGCCGTCAAGACCCTTGGCCGCCGCGCAGGGCACCGTGATGGTGAGGTCGGTGGCCACGTATCCGATGAGGGGGGCGTTGACGCTCGCGAGGGTGTCGTTCTGGGGCCAGTTCAGCTGAGCGGTGTCCTGCTGGACGGGGAGCAGCGGAGTGGCTATGGCTAGCAGTGCACCCAGGAAACCGGTGACGATTGCGATCAGCCGGGCCCTGCGGTATTCGCCATCGCCGTCGCTGGCGACCTTCTCCGTCGCGTTGCCGTGAACCGTCACGGAGGAAGATGTTAGTTGGCACGCAATGAGCCGCTTGCGCGACGAGCGTTAAGCGTGTGGCGGGACCCGGACAACCAGGACGAAGGGTCCGATGGTGCGCACGGTGAACCGCTGGTCAGCGAACAGCTGCTTACTCAGTGTGACGGTGTATCGCTTCACATTCGGCTGGTTGGGGTAGACGTCCTTGGCAAGCCGCAGCGAGTAGTTGTCGCCGGACTGCCGCATCAGGAAGACGGTCGGAGCCCGCCAGGGCAGCGCATCCAGTGCACGGATCATCTCGTCGGCAGTGTGCAGGTCTTCCCAGCTCTTGATCGCGGCCGCACGCTTGTCGAACTGTGCGAGCGGGTTCGCGTAGTGCGGGGTCAGCCCTTGGAAGCCGTAGTACGGATAGAACGCCAAGAAGCTGTAGTCGGCGGTGAGGACCACGGTTTCATCGCGCGGCTTGCCGGTGATCTCGGTGATCGCCTTGTCGATGGCTCGGTAATGAGTTTCCGGGCCGGGCGGCCTGCGGTCGGCGCGTTGTCCGGTGCCGTCGGTGTCTTGATAGGCGATGACGATGTCGGAGCGCAGCACGTCGGGGATGTCTTGGCTGAATGCCAGCGCACCGGCGAGCCCGACGGCGGCCGCGACGAGGGTGGCGGCCTTGGTGCGTTGGGACGCCCACGCTGCAACTTCCAAGAAGGCGAACACGCCCGCGGCGGTGAGCAGCACGGTGAGGGTGGGCACCAGCCGGAACGAGAGCAGGGTGGTCTTGGCGAGGGTGGCGAGCATGGACAGCAGCGACCATAGATATACGGACACCACCCCGATCGCGAGCGCTCCGGCGCGTACCGAGCCCTGTCCGTTGAGAGAACGCGGGGCCCGCACCACAAGCCATACCGTGCCGAGCAGGCATAGGCCGCCGAGCATGGTGGGCTGCAGCATCGGGAAGGACAACTCGGCGCCGTCATTGGGCAGGTAGTGCCATGCCGAGGCCGCCTTCTCGAAGGAGGCCTGCGATACCGCAATCAGGTAGGGACCCCAGAACACCAGGGCAATCACGATGGCGATACCCGCGACGGCGAGCCACCGCAGCAGGGGTTCCTTGATGGAGCCCGGGCCGTCGGTGCGCCAACGGCTGATCGCCACCACCGTGGCGGTGACAGTGATGGCCAGCGCACCGAATGCGGTGAGCAATGTGTAGAACAGCGCCGCGAACCCCAGGAAGATACCGACACCGACGACACCCGCCCAGCCGCGGCCGGCGGGAGCGCGCAGCGCGCTGTAGCCCAGGACCAGTACGGGTGGCAGCAGCACCGTGACGATCGCGCCGTACGGCTCAGCGGACGTGTACGCCAGCGTTGCGGCGGCGGTCGCGGTGGAGACGATGAGCGCGTAGTCGAAGCGAATCATCTTGTTCCACAGGATGAATGCCGCGCATACCGCGATGGCCAGGGATGTGATGGCCCATGGCTTGTACATCTCCCAGCCCGCGGTACCGGTGAGCGCCGCGATGCGCCCGCCGAGCCAGAACCAGCCGGCCGGGTAGAACGGCGGCATATCCGGATAGGTCATGTCGTGCAGGGCGGGCGCGTCGGTGAGCCGCGTCAGGTATTCGGTACGGAACTGCTGGTCCACCGAGATCCCGAAGAGGTAGAGCTTGGTGGCGCCCAGCGGCATGCCGAGGGTCACCACCGTAAATGTGGACAAGAACAGCAGGGAGAGATATTTCGGGACGACCCGGCGTCCCCTATGCCAGAGCACCCCCGCCAGCACCAGTCCGGCGATGGCGCCGAACTGGCCGACGGTGGTCAGCGCGTGCAGCTGGTTGGAGGACCCGAAGGCCGGCCACTCCACCCGCGCGATCGCGACGAGCGCGACGACGCTGACCGCGGTGGCCACGACAACAGCGAGCGTCAGGTCTTTGGTGGTGTCCAGCACGTGCCGACGTGACTTCAATGCCATCTGGGCTGTCATCTCGACGTGATTACACGGGCAGCTTGCGGAAAATGGGGCGCGGAACGTGGCGCAGCACCGACATCACAAACCGCCATTGGCCCGGAGCCCAGATGAGCTCCTTGCCCGCGGCGGCCGATGCCACCACCAGCTCGGCGATCTGTTCCTTATCGACCGTGAACGGCGCCTCCTTGGCGCCGGTGGCCTGCAAATGCTCGATTGTGGTGGTGGTGCGCACCTGGCCCGGCCGTACCACCAGTACGCGGACACCGAACTCGCGCAGCGCTTCCCCGAGGCCGAGGTAGAAGCCGTCAAGACCGGCCTTGGTGGAGCCGTAGACGAAGTTGGAGCGGCGTACCCGCTCACCGGCGACCGAGGACATCGCGATGATCTGGCCGAAGCCCTGCGTCTTCATTCGCTGGCCGATGAGTACCCCGACGGAGACGGCGGCCGTGTAGTTGACCTGTGTGCTCAGTACCGCCTTGGCCTGGTTCTGCCACAGCTCCTCGGCGTCTCCGAGAATGCCGAAGGCGACGATCGCGACGTCCACATCGCCCTGCGCGCAGGCGGATTCGATGAGGGCGGGGTGGCTCTTGGTGTCGACGGCGTCGAAGTCGAGATACTCGACAGACTTGGCGCCCGCGGCCTTTATCTGCTCGATGGCGGCCTCACGCTTCGGCACGTTGGGCAGGTCGGCCAGGAGGACACGCGCCTTGGCGTTCTTGAGGTAGCGCTCGACGATGGCCAGGCCGATCTCCGAGGTGCCGCCCAGCAGCAGGATGGTCTGTGGGTTTCCGGTTGCGTCAATCATTGTGTGGGCAAAGCCTTTCTAGAGCAGCTCGAGGCGGCGGGCCATATCGGAGGCGAACACGCCGTGGGGGTCGGCCTTGCGGCGTGTCGCGATCCACTCGTCGACGCGCGGGTACATCTTGTGGAACTTCTCGGCGTTCACCCGCGAGTCCTTGGCGGTGTACACGCGCCCGCCGAATTCCATCGCACGGTCGTCGAGCTCGTTGAGGAACTCGTTGACTCCCGGCTTGTTCGGGAAGTCCATGGCGACGTTCCATCCGGCCATCGGGAAGCTCAGCGGCGCCTTGTTTCCCGAACCGAAGAGCTTGAACACGTTGAGCACCGAATAGTGCCCGCTGGTTTGGATCCACCGGATGATGGCCTTGAACTCCTCCAGCGCATCCGGCGGCACCAGGAACTGATGCTGCGCGAAACCTGCTGGCCCGTAACCACGATTCCACTCGCCGAGCAGATCGAGCGGGTGATAGAACTGCGTGAGGTTCTGCACCTTGTTGGTGTAGTTACCGCCGCGGCGATAGTAGAGCTCTCCGACGACCATGCAGGACAGCTTGTTGACACCGCTGATCGGAAACACATCAGGGACGGTCATCAATTGCGGTGCATCGAATTTGAGCGGATTCTTGGCCAGCTTCTTCGGTAGCTCTTCGAGTTTGGCCAGCCGGCCCCGGGTGATTGCGGCCCGCCCCAGCTTGGGTGGGGGGCTGATCGCGTCGAACCACGCACTGGAGTACGTGTAGTTGTCCTCGCTGCCATCGAGGTGGACGGCAACGGTTTCATCGAGATCTGCCGTACCGATGCCGTCGTTGATGAAGTACGCCGTCTCGGTACGCGTCATGGCTATGCGCGCGCGTACGACAATGCCGGTCAGCCCGTTTCCGCCGACGGTGGCCCAGAACAGCTCGCTCTCGGATCCCTCCGGCGTGAGGGTGCGTACCTCGCCGTCGGCCATCAGTAGATCCATCGACAGCACATGGTTTCCGAAGCTGCCGGCGCTGTGGTGGTTCTTGCCGTGGATATCCGAGGCGATGGCACCGCCGATGGTCACCTGCCGGGTGCCGGGCAGCACTGGCACCCATAAGCCGAAGGGCAGTGCCGCCTTCATCAGCTGATCCAGGCTCACACCACCGTCGACATCGGCGATGGCGGTGTCGGAGCTGATCGAGTGCACGGTGTTCAGCGGCGTCATATCGACCACCACGCCGCCGCCGTTCTGCGCATGATCGCCATACGAACGGCCCAGTCCGCGCGCGACAATGCCGCGGCGCAGATGCGATGGGCTAGCGGCACTGGCATCGGCGACCTGGCGCACGGCTTCTGCGATGACGTCGACATCAGGGGTCGACAGCACATGGGCGACTGTGGGCGCGGTTCGGCCGAAGCCAGTCAGTGCGCGCGGGGTCAAGGGAAGGTCAGTAGACATATCAGTCAAAAAGCGTACTTGAGCCGCTTAACGCAACCGGAAGATCACGGCGCGCTGGACGATGAAGTTGATGACAGTCGCCGTCCCCTGCGCGATGACGAAGGCGACGACCACCGCCGTCTTGCTGTAGTCCAGCAGCTCCAGGAACAGATGATTGAGACCCACCTGGACGATAAACGTCGTCATGTACAGCGCCCACACCGCGATCAAGCGCGCAGTACTGGGCGGTGCCTGGAAGGTCCATCGTCGGTTGATCAGGTAGGCCGTGGTGGTGCCGGCGATGAAGCTGATGGCCTTGGCCAGGTCCGGCTGTACGCCGAGGGCCTTGTAGAGCAGCACATACAGCCCGAAGTCGATGACGGCAGAGAAGCCGCCGGTGATGAGGAACCGGACGGCTTGAGTCGCCAGCGGCAGCGGCATCTGAGCTGGGCTTGATTCAGGGTTGAACTGGCTGGCGTCCTGCACGCGGCAGAGCCTATGTCAGGCCGCGTCTCGTACCGCCAGACGCACCGCGAGCTCTGTCCATGATCTGGTGCACGGGGTAATCCAGAGGGTCACGCGCGCGACCTTTCCTGCGCAGGTAGGGTCTCGGAGGATTGCTGGAATATCGACGTATGAGGGGCAGTTATGACGACTCCAGGACACGGAAAGCACGAGCGGGCTGAGGGTGAGGCCATCGATCCGCTGATCGACTTGTCACGTGATCCGAACCCCGGAATCGCCGACCACGCCAAGGACGACGAGTAAGTCGCCCATTCGTCGAGTGTCAGTGCCTGTGCTCACACTCGTTGTGAAACGAACGCCTCGATTTCCTGGGTCATCAGCTCGGGTTGGTCCTCGCTGACAAAGGTGTAGCTGTCGGGGACTTCGATGAGCTTGGCATCGGGCAGTAGCTGGACCCACCGCTGGGCATGCGCGAATGGGAAGAATGGCACTTTGCGCGGCCAGAGCAGCAGCACCGGCTTGTCGAACCCGCGCAGCGTCTCGGCCGCGGCCAGGGTGTCGTGATAGTCGATACGGCTCAGGAATGCGCGTACATCGCGCCGTACTGCCTTGTCTTGTAGCAGGGGCCGAACCCATTCGCCCAGCACCTCGTCGGGAATGGAGTGTTTGGCGAGGCTTTTTCCGAGTGCACGTTGTGCCAGCTTCAGTTTGAACGGAAGCAGGACGAAATCGGTGCCGGGAACGCGCGCCCAGTACTGGAACACGCGAATCGACATCGGCAGAAAGTTGTCGAAAGAATCGCAGGGTGTCAGGACCACACGGCCGATCCGGTCGCAGCCGTCGGCGAGCAGCAGCTGGGTGATGGCCCCGCCGGTGTCGGTCGCGACCATGGTGACGTCTTCGAGATCGAGGCTCTCGATCATTTCGCGGATCAGCCGTGCGACCGTGCGCGGGCTGAGGTCGGCGCCGACGTTCATGGCTGTCTTGTGGGCGCCGAGCGGTAGGTCCGGCGCGATACAACGAAAGCGCTGGCTCAGCGGGTCGATCACCTTGCGCCACATGGTGCCGGTGACGAAGAGCCCGTGTACGAAGACGATCGGTGGTCCCGCCCCGCTGTCGAGGTAGTGGATGGGGCCGGCGGAAGACTTGAAAGTAGGCATACCTCGACGATCGCCCGGACCCGCTGCCATCACGAGGCATGGCACTGCCAGACAGTGCCATGCCTACAGGCCCGTGGACTCCAGCACTCCGCAGAGCGCATCGACCGCCGGCACGAAACCGTGATCGGCCGGGGTCCCGAAGCTGACCACCACCCCGTCCGGGTCGGGGATATGCGCCCCGGCGAGAGGGTGACGCAACCGGGACAGCCCGGCTAGCGCCAGGCCCGCCTCACCGGCCCGGTACAACACGTCGGATTCGGCCCCGTCGGGCAGCGTCAGCAGCAGATGCAATCCGGCTGAGAGTCCTCGGACGCCGACGTCGTAGTCCGACAGTCGCTCGACGAGCAGGTCACGTCGGCGCCGGTATTTGCCGCGCATGCGCCGGATATGCCGGTCGTAGTGTCCGTTGGCGATGAAGTCCGCCATGGTCAGCTGCGAGAGCGCGTCGACGTACCACTGCGCGCCGCCCATGGCTGCCACCGTGGCGTCGACCAGTTCCGGTGGGAGCACCATCCATCCCAGCCGCAGTGCAGGTGCCAGGCTCTTACTCGCCGAACCGAGATACACGACGTGGTCGGGATCCAGGCTTTGTAGCGCGCCGACGGGCTGTCGGTCGTACCGGAACTCGCCGTCGTAATCGTCTTCCAGAACGTAGGAGTCGGTGCGGCGCGCCCAGTCCACCACGGCGGTGCGTCGCGACGGGTGCAGTGGCAGTCCGTGCGGGAAATGGTGGGCGGGGGTGATCATTGCGGCTGAGATGTCGAGGACTTCCAAGTCGATGACGACGGCGCCCTCGTCATCGAAGCCGATGGGCGTGCTGGAGCCGCCCGCCGCGTCGATACAATCGCGAAAGATGAAGAGTCCGTAAGCTTCTACCGCGATTGGTCGGTTCAAGCCGTACATCCGCGTGAGGATTTCCACGGCGTGCCGGGTGCCGGCGCAGATGATGACCGAATCTGGTGTGGTCCGCACGCCCCGTACCCGAGCCACGTATTCGGCGACGGCGGAACGCAATTCGATTCGCCCGCGTGGATCCCCCATACGCAGGGCCTCGTTGGGTGCGTTGCTCAGCGCGCGGCGCACGGAGGCGAGCCAGTCCGCGCGAGGGAAGGCGGTGACGTCCCCCGATCCGGGCATGAGGTTGTGCGGCGGGGGAGAGCCCGCTCCGCGTGGGCGTGGTGGCAGCTGATCCTGACCACGATTGACGACCCAGGTTCCCGAGCCCTGTCGCGATTCGAGCCATCCCTCGGCAACGAGTTCCGCATACGCCTCCGCGACGGTGTTCCGGGCCAGATCCAGGTCGACGGCGAGGGTTCGGGAGGGCGGCAGCATCGCCCCAACCGTCAGGCGCCCCGACCGGACGGCCTCACGCAGTGTCGAGGTCAGCAGGTCGCGCACGCCGCGGGTGCCCGGGGTGATGGCTTGGCGCAGGTCGAGGTGCAAATCGTGGCTCAGGGGCCGCGGTTCGGGCGCTGTCGAATTGGCCCATGAACTCATGCCTGGATTGAACCATGAAAATGGGTCTTTCCAGTTCTAGCGTGATGGCATGACGCAAACATTGAATGCCCAGACACACCAGCACCGAATCCGCATGGAAAAGGTCTCGCCCGAGGTCTACGAGGCCATGATGGCGCTGAGCATCGCCTCGGCCAAGGACATCGACCCCAACCTTGCCGAGCTCATCAAGATCCGTGCATCCCAGCTCAATCACTGTGCTTTCTGTATCGATATGCACACCCACGACGCCCGCAAGCAGGGCGAGACCGAACAGCGCATCTATCTGCTGAACGCCTGGGCCGAGGCCGGCGATATCTACACCGAGCGCGAGAAGGCCGCGTTGGCCCTCACCGAGGAGGCCACCGTGCTTTCCGCAGGTGAGCACGTGTCCGACGCCACCTACGCCCGGGCCGCTGCGGTGTTCACTGAGCGCGAGCTGGGACAGATCATCGGGATGATCCTGACGATCAACGCCTGGAATCGCATCTCTGTCACTACCCGCAACGCACCCGCGCGACGTCGCTAGATTTGCCACAATCTTTGCCGTCGGCGTGACAGAAGCGTGATCGTTTCGTAATCTGGCCGGGTGATCTTGGCGAGATGGCGTGCGAAGGATGGTGAGAAGAGGCGCGCGATGCCGACCTCTCGCCTCGCGGGCCTCGCGCTGGCACTCGTTGCCGGTGCCGCTGTGATGGGGGTCGTGAGCGAAGTCGGGAAGCCCGATGTTCAGCTTTCGATCAAGCCCGCACAGCACGCGATCGCGCTTATCGCCGATCTGCCGCGAGCGCAGCGGGACCGGCGCTACATCTCGGGTGAGGCCCTGGCCATGGAGGCCCGGGCGAGGGCCATCACGCCGTGCTCGACGGTCCTGTCGGGCGCGCAACCCCCCGTCGCCCAGGCAGGAAACTTCCTGAAGGGAATGTTCGGTATCTCGGACATCGGCGGCGCCAGCGGTCGCGGCGGCGGCGGCGACCATGGCCGCGGTCTTGCGCTCGACTTCATGACGGGTTCCTACACGACCGGTACGGCCCTCGCGAACTTTGTTCTCGCCAACCGCGATCGACTCGGCGTGACATACGTGATCTGGCAGCAGCGGTACAACGACGGCAACGGCTGGTCGATGATGGAGAACCGCGGCAGCCCCACCGCCAATCACATGGACCATGTGCACGTGTCCTTCCGTGCCGACGCCAAGCCGCCCGCAGTCAGCTGCTAGTCGCCTTCCGCGACCACGCGCGGATAAGTTGATTCCTATGCGTCTCGTGCCATCCCGGAAATCTCTACGCGGCCTGCGGCAGATCGGCGAAGGCCTCGGCACGCTCGACCGCGAAGTGTTCGAAGCGATCGCGGAGTCGCCCAGCCCATTGTTGGACACGGTCATGCCGCGGCTCACCCGGGCCGCGGATCATTCCAAGCTCTGGATCGGGATCGGTGCCGGCCTCGCGGCATTCGGTAAGCCGTCGATGCAGCGTGGAGCCACCCGTGGGCTACTGACATTGGCGGTGACGAGTGCTGTCACCAACCAGGTGGCCAAGCGGATACGGCGGCGGGCGCGGCCGGACCACACCTCGGTGCCGCTGATCCGACGCAGCAGACGTCTGCCCACCTCTTCGTCGTTACCGTCGGGCCACTCGGCGAGTGCGGCCGCCTTCGCGGTCGGAGCCGGGCTCGAAAGTCCACCACTGGGTCTGGGTCTCTCATTGCTGGCCGGATTGGTGGGTCTGTCTCGGGTGGCCACCGGAGTCCACTATCCCGGTGATGTGTTCGCGGGGTTTGGAATCGGCGCCGGGATAGCAGTATTGGGCGCCCGGGTGGTGCCGCCGATTGTGCCGACAACGCTGCCCGTGGCCGAACCGTTACGGGTTGAGGCCGTTGCCCGCCCCGACGGTGAGGGCGTGGTGCTGGTGGTGAACCCGGCCTCCGGTGACGGAACCGGCGCGCGGATTCTTGAACAGGTGCGAAAAGCGCTGCCCCGAACCGAAATTGTCGAGTTGGATAAGGATGATGACGTCGTAGAGGTCATGCGAGAGGCCGCAGGCCGGGCCGAGGTGCTTGCCGTGGGCGGCGGCGACGGCACGGTGGCGTGCGCTGCCGGTATTGCGGTGGAGACGGATACTCCGCTGGCGGTTTTTCCTGGCGGTACGTTCAATCACTTCGCCAAGGACATCGGCTGCGACAGTGTGGCCAAGACCGTCGAAGTCATTCGCCTGGGAAGCGTCAGCCGCGTCGACTTGGTGTATCTGAACGAGAGCCAGGTGGTGATCAACACCGCGAGCATCGGGTCCTATCCGAAGTTCGTGCAGATCCGAGAGAAGCTCGAGCACCGGATAGGCAAGCCGCTGGCGGCCGGGTACGCGATGCTGCACATGCTGCGCCGCGATCATCCCGTGCGTATCCGGTTCGACAACAAGACCGTGCAGACTTCCCTTTTCTTCTTGGGTAATTCGGTCTACCTGCCATCGGGTTTCGCCCCGTCGCTGCGGAGTCGTCTGGACGATGGCCTCATCGACGTCCGCTTCTTGGAGACCGGTCGCAGGTTCAGCAGTGTGCGGATCCTGGGGGCGCTGGCATTGGGGCGGTTGCAACGCAGCCCGCTCTACCACGAGTTGCAGGTGCCCGAATTCGCATTCACCGCGGTGGACGGCCCCACCGTCCTCGCGAGGGACGGAGAGGCAGGCGACAAGTACGCCGAGGCCCGCTTCAAGGTTATGTACCGGGCGCTGGCGGTGTTTCGGCCCCTGAGCTGAGCTCCCGGTGCGGGAAGACATACAGGCAGATAACGAAGTACACGTAGCCGAAGGCCCAGCCCGCCACCACGTCCGAGGGATGGTGAACGTTGAGTAGCACCCGGCCTATGCCGATGGCCAGGATCAGCACTACCCCAAACACCCCAAGCCAGGGGCGCAGTGCGGGACCCGCTTTCGGCATGAACAGGGCGAGCAGCGCGAGTACGCAGACGACGATGCCGACGGAATGTCCTGAGGGAAAGGATGTCCCGTACGCGCTCACCAATGCGGTCGGCGGTCGTGGGCGTTCGGCCAGCAGCTTGGCGACCTCGGTGGCCAACCCACTCAGCTCGACGGTGGCTATGAGGAACATGGCCACCAGCCACTGGTGGCGCACCAGCAGCACGATCACAACCACCGCGACGACGAGCCGGAATGCACCCGGCCCAAGCACGGTGCAGAACACATCCCATGCGCTGACCCACCCGGGGTGCGCGATTCCGTAGTCATGCGCGGTATCGAGCGCCGCGTTGTCGAGCCTAGCCAGCCAATTCCATTGCTGCACATAGCCCAGCCACAACAGTGCATAGACGATAAATGCGGCGCAGGCCAGTAGCCATGCACGTCCGGTGACGCCCGAGGTCCGCGACATGGTTAGACCCAGTAGGGCACGCGGGCCCGGAACTGGCGCATCACCAGGATCGCGACGACCCATCCGATCACGGTGATGGCTATCGCGATGACCCAATGGTGGACCTGCTGATCGAGCCCGAGCAGCGGATCGCGGACGATGGCCAAGAAGTGCACGAACGGGTTGAACTGCACCACGGTGGCCAGCTTGCCGACCCGTCCGTTCAGCTGGCTTTCGTTCCAGATGATCGGTGTCATGTAGAACAGCAGCTGTACCAGGCTGCCCAACAGTGGCGAGATATCGCGATACCGGGTGGCCAATATGCCGAAAACCAAGGAGACCCAGACACAATTGAGTGCGATCAGTACCAAAGCGGGGATGAAACTGAGGTCGGAAATATGCCAATGCGGCGGGTACACGGCGACGACGATCACGAAGATGATGATGTTGTGCGCGAAGAGTAGGAGTTGCCGCCACACCAGCCGGTAGACGTGCACACTCAGCGGTGTCGGTAGCTGTTTGATCAGGCCCTCGTTGGCGACGAAGACGTCGGAGCCCTCCAGGATCGCGGCGTTGAACAGGTTCCAGACGATCAAACCGATTGTCACATAAGGCAGATGCTCGGCCAGCGGGAGATTGAACAGCTGCGAATAGAGGATGCCCAGTGCCAGGGCCGTCGACCCGGTGGCGATGGTGATCCAGAATGGGCCGAGTATCGAACGCCGGTAGCGCTGCTTGATATCCTGCCAGCCCAGCTGCAACCAGAGTTGCCGGTGCTCAAGGCCTTCCGACAGATCACGCCATGCGCGCTTGAAGGTTTGGGAATCCGACGACAATTCCCGCAGGTCGTCCGTCATTTGTCACTCTCCTGTACCGACGGAGTCGGATTATCTGGCCGCCCGAATAGTTCACGTCTGCCCAAGCCTCGCAAGGCAACCCATTCACGCAGGCCGGCAAGGTCGCGGCGGGTGATGAGGAAGTACCACCCGAAGCGCACCCATTCCTGGGGCAGCAGCTTGCGCATTCCGGGTTGCGACATCAGATACCCGCGATTGCGGTAGGTGAAGTACCGCTTGGTCGCATCGTCGGGATACTGCGTATGCATCCGGCCGCCCAGGATCGGCTTGAACTCGGCGGCGCCGTTTGGATGCAGATACGTTGCATCCAAACAGGTTCCGAACGGAAGACCCGATCGCACGAGTCGGCGGTGCACGTCCACCTCGTCGCCCCGCACGAACAGCCGGAGGTCCGGAACGCCCACGGCTTCCAGCGCCGAGGCGCGAAAGAGCGCGCCGTTGAACAACGAGGCGATACCGGGTAGGAGGTCTTGGCCGGCCTCGGTGCGCAGCTCGTCTACCCGTCTGCGCCACACCAGTCCGCGGCGCAGCGGAAACGCCAATCGGCCGGGGTCGTCGATATCGCACACCATCGGTGACACCTCGGCGAGGCGATGTCTGTGTGCGCAGGCCAGTAGCGCTTCCAGTACGTCGGGCCCGCCTGGGCGGCCGTCGTCGTCGGCAAGCCATACCCAATCGGCGCCCAGGGTGAGTGCGTGCAGCATGCCGAGGGCGAATCCGCCTGCACCCCCGAGGTTTCGGCGCGATCCCAGATACGTCGTGGCGATGGGCTGCCCGTCCACCAGGGCCTTGACGGCGGGGTCGTTGTCGTTGTCTACCACCACGAGATGCGCGGGCAGGATCGTTTGGGACGTGACGATCTTCAGGGACTCGGCGAGCTCCGCCAGACGCCGATAGGTGACGACGACGGCAACGACCGCGTCAGGCATGCTGCTCGTCTTCAGCGAGAATCTGGGCTACGTGATCGGCGGCCTCGTCACCCTCGTAGGCGCGGACCACGTCCTCGATCCCGCCACTCATCTTGATGGTGCCGTGGTCGATCCACATCGCCGTGTTGCACAGGCGGGCCAGGAATTCGTTGGAATGGCTGGCGAAGACAAGCATGCCGGAGCGTTCCACTAACTGCTGCAACCGGATTCGTGCCTTCTTCATGAATTCGGCGTCGACGGCGCCGATGCCCTCGTCGAGGAGCAGGATCTCCGGGTCGATGCTGGTGACCACGCCCATCGCCAGGCGAACACGCATACCGGTGGAATATGTACGCAGCGGCATGGAGAGGTACTCGCCCAATTCGGTGAAGTCGGCGATCTCGTCGACCTTGGCCTGCATCTGTTTACGGGTCTGCCCCAGAAACATGCCGCGGATGATGATGT
This sequence comes from Mycobacterium sp., assembly GCA_050701835.1. Taxonomy (GTDB): domain Bacteria; phylum Actinomycetota; class Actinomycetes; order Mycobacteriales; family Mycobacteriaceae; genus Mycobacterium. The sequence continues at coordinate 204,693 of JBOGDC010000029.1, forward strand.
TCTCGTATCCGGAGATCTCCGGATCCATGCCCACACCAAGGTCGAAGACGGGCGCAACCCGGCCCTGGACATACGAGCTGCCTCGGGTGGGCTCGTAGATTCCCGAGAGAAGCCGCAGCAGAGTCGATTTGCCCGCACCGTTGTGGCCGACGAGCCCCACCCGATCACCCTCTTTGAGGGAGAGCGTGATATCTCGCAGTGCCTCGATGACCACCACGTTCGATGCGTTCCGCCCGATGGCGCCACCGGCCTTGCCGAGGAATGCTTTTTTCAGCGAGCGCGACTTGGCGTCGAAGATCGGGAATTCCACCCACGCGTCGTGGGTCTGGATACTGACCATGCTTACAGGTACTGGCCGGTGCCGCTGCCGCCTTGCGCGGGTACCGAAAGACCGGGTGGCAGAGCTCCGCGCATCTGTTGAAGCTGCGCACGGGCCGCCATCTGCTGAGCGAAGAGCGCGGTCTGAATGCCATGGAACAGGCCCTCCAGCCAGCCCACCAACTGCGCCTGGGCGATGCGTAGCTCGGCGTCCGACGGAACGGTGTCTTCGTTGAATGGCAGGGCAAGACGCTCCAGTTCCTCGCGGAGCTCCGGGGCTAGCCCGTCTTCCAGCTCGCTGATCGAGGCGGCGTGAATCTCGCGTAGCCGGGTGCGGCTGGCGTCATCGAGGGGAGCCGCACGCACCTCCTCGAGGAGTTGCTTGATCATTGTGCCGATCCGCATCACCTTGGCGGGTTGTTCCACGAGGTCGGTGATCGACGGGTCGTCGTCAGGGCCACCATCGACGTCTCGATCGTCCGCGCCCAGAATGATCACCTGGTCCTCGACATCCTCGTCCTGACCGGGATGGGTCATCTGTCACCTTCCACATCTGATTTCCGGTCGCCGACCCATTCGTAGAGGCGGGCGGTGCCGTTGTCGTACAGCTTTCTCCATGATCGAGATCTGTCCAACGACCTTAGTCCGTCGGGGATCTTGAACCCCTGGACCACGGGAGTGCTGGTCATGACATAGCGAATGTTCAGCGCATGCACAGCGTCGGTGACGCGCCTGTCGGTATCGGCGTCGTCGGCGTAGGCCCAGAAGATGTACCGGTGGTAACCCGGCCCCTGCTGCTGCGGGAAGTCGTAGTGCGTCCATAGCGGGTGCAGGCCGGCGACCGCATACATCCATCCGGAGCCGTCCACGTTTCCGTCTCCGATGGTGGTTTCCTTGGCGCCGGGCAGGGTCGCAAGGTAGGCCATCGCTTCGAGCTTCTTGGGGCCGACCATTACCTGGTCGTATTTGGCGCCGACGAGGTTCTTGTGCGGCAGGAAGTAGTGGCGGGCGGAGAAGGTGCAGACCGCAGCCAGCACGATCGCGGTGGCCACCAGAGCCCAGCGTGTGTCGACCTGCTGCGTGCGGGCCCGACGGAACGCGGCGAGGACGGCGGCGGCCAGTGTGAACAGACCTATCCCGGCGGCCGGGACCAGCAGCAGGCACACGATGGCCGATAGTCGTCGCGGGTCGCTGTAGAAGGCATCGGAAAGCAGGCCCACCGCATGACCGATGAACCCGCCAAAGGGTCTGGAGGAGTGGACAATTGCGACGATAAGAACCAGCCAGACGGCGACCGGCCAGTACACCCGCTTCACGATCAGCACGATTGCGCCCAGTAGCGCCAGCCACAGCAGCGCGGTCTGCACCGGGTAGTCGGCCAGATGCCGGGTGTGCTGGGTAAGCGCATCGAGTAGGGCGCGCTTCTTACCCCACGGCGTCGCGAACTTGTGCCCGGCGATGATCTCGGAGAGCTGGAGCAGGGTACGCAGTTGCGGGTAGAGCAGGATCAGCGAACCCGCGCCGGCAATGGCCAGTGGTACGAATCCATTTCCCAAGCGGTGTAAGGATTTACGGTCCGTTCCTGGGCGTCGGGACAGCGGCGCCAGCAGCCACCACGCGGCGAGGAAGATGACCGCCACGATCGCGCCCGAGGTATGCACCGAGGCGATCCCCACGAACGCCAGGATCGCGACCGGTATGCGAGTGCGGTCGGCGACGACGCTGGTGATGGTGATCATCGCCGGCCCCACCAGTGCGAAGGAGACCAGGTTCGGGATGGCCGAGACGTAGAACTCGACATAGGGCAGCGCGGTGAAGGACGCAGACAGTGCGGCGGCGGTGGCGGCGGACCCGGCCTGGAAGGTGAGGCTGGTGCGGCCGCGCAGCATCTGCCACGTCAACGCTGCCGCCCCGAGCGGGAAGAGCAGCGACCCGGCCACCGCGTAGAGGGTGTAGCTCGTCGTGGGGGCCGCGCCGGTCAGCTGGCACAGGACCGCCGCGAGCCCATGGAAGGCCGACGGGTAGTAGAGAGTGGCGTGCGTTTCGACGTTGCGGAGGTCCCCCATGCGAGTCGACGACGCCTGCCCGGTGTCGAGGATGTAGCGGATGGTGTTTCCATGCCACATCGAGTCCCAGGTGCTCGGAACCGACTGCCAATTAGTGAGCCCGCGTAGGAACGCGTAGGCGATGAGCGCGGTCCCGATCAAGATCCCGAAGGCGACGGCCGCAAGGGCCGCACGATTTTGTGGCGGTGATTGTTCACCGCGATCTTTCGGCCGCAGCCAGCGGTAAATGAGCCTTGCGATGACGATGGCGCCGAGGAGCGCAAACCCGGCGGAAAGTGAGTTCCACGGTATGCCAATTGAGCCAAAGGCGACGATGCAAAACCCAACTAGGCCGTAGGTCAATGCAGGTGCGGTGACGGCGGCCGAATGTGTTGGTAGCCCAAAGGCCCGACCGATCAGCCAGCCTGGAATGAACAGCAACAGCATTGCCGCAGCCACCCCGAGAGCGAACGACATTGTTCTAGTATGACTACACGAGACGGCGCCGTTGACAGTCGTCCGTCGGGGCGTGCTGCTACGACGGGTTCAGTGCCGTGACCTGTGGTGAGCATCTAAGGTGTTTGGCATGGCATACGACGTCGCCCGGGTGCGTGGTTTGCACCCGTCGCTCGGCGACGGATGGGTGCATTTCGACGCCCAGGCCGGGATGCTGATCCCTGATGCGGTTGCTACGACTGTATCCACGGCGTTCCGCGGATCCTTCTCCGACACGCGGGGGCCGCACCCCAGTGCGCGCCGCAGCGCGGCAGTTCTTGAGGCCGCCCGGCAGGCCGCCGCCGATCTGGTGGGTGCCGACCCGCGCGGTGTGGTGCTGGGCAGCGATCGCGCCGTGCTGCTGAACTCGTTGGCCGAGGGGTCGTCGTCCAAGGCGGGGCTGGGCTACGAGTTGGTGGTGTCCCGGCTCGACGAAGAGGCCAACGTGCAGCCCTGGTTGCGTTCGGCCAATCGGTACGGAGCCAAGGTCAAGTGGGCCGAGGTGGACATCGAATCCGGCGACCTGCCGTCTTGGCAGTGGGAGTCGCTGATGACCAAGCCGACGCGGTTGGTGGCGGTCACTGCGGCCTCATCGACCCTCGGCACGGTGCCGGACCTGCAGCAGGCCACGAAGCTGGCGCACGCGGTCGGCGGCATCGTGGTGATGGACTGTTCCAGCCTGGTGCCGTATCGCCCCGTGGACATCGAGGCTCTCGACGCCGATGTCGTCGCATTCAATGCGACGGCCTGGGGTGGACCGCCGGTAGGTGCCTTGGTCTTTCGCGACCCTGCGCTGCTGGATTCGATCAGCTCGATATCGCTTAACCCGTACGCGACCGGCCCGGCGCGGTTGGAGCTGGGTGGCCATCAATTCGCGATGCTGGCCGGACTGGTCGCGAGCGTGGAATACCTGGCCGGTCTGGACGAGTCCGCCTCGGGCACTCGACGCGAGCGTCTACTGACGTCGCTGAACTCGGCGGGCGCGTATCTCGACTGGCTATTCAGGTATCTGGTGAGCGCATTGCGGACCTTGCCGCGTGTGATGGTCATCGGAGCTCCCGAGGACCGGATTCCGGCGCTCAGCTTCACCGTGATCGGTGTTCCCGCGGATCGGGTAGTGCAGCGCCTGGCCGATAACGGGGTGTGTGCGATTGCCAATACCGGTTCGCGGGTGCTTGACGCCATCGGTGTCAACGAGATCGGCGGCGCGATAACCGTTGCGTTGGGGCACTATTCGACGGCAGCCGAGGTCGACCAGCTGGTACGCGCGGTCGCTTCGCTGGGCTGAGCACCGCGCTCAGAGCGTCAGCAGTATCTTCCCGGCGACCTCGCCACTCTCCAGTAGACGGTGCGCTTCCGCGGCCTGGCTGATGGGGATCTCTGCGCCCACGATCGGTCGAACCTTTCCCTCCTCGAGGAGCGGCCACAGGTTCCGCGTCACGGAATCCACGATCGCGGCCTTGCCCGACGGCCCGTCGAGTGGGCGGGCCCGCAGTGTGGTGGCGGTGATCGAGCCACGTTTGACGATCAGCTTGGCGATGTTCAATTCGGCCACCACACCGCCCTGCATGCCGATGATCACGAGATGCCCGTCGTTGCCAAGGGCATCGACGTTTCGGTCCAGATACTTAGCTCCCATGATGTCCAGGATGCGATCGACGCCCGCACCGCCGGTGAAACTGTGGACAGCCTGTACAAAATCTGTGTCGCGATAGTTGATCGTCAGGTCGGCACCAAGATCATGGCAGATGTCGAGTTTGTCCGGTGAGCCGGCGGTGACCGCAACCCGAACACCAAGCGCCTTCGCGACCTGAATGGCGTGGGTGCCGATACCGCTCGCGCCGCCGTGAATCAGGATTGATTGTCCGGCAGCCATTTTCGTCGTCATCATCATGTTGGACCACACCGTGCAGGAAACTTCGGGTAATGCCGCCGCGACGTCAAGGTTGACATTTAAAGGAATCGGTAGCAACTGGCTAGCGGGCGCTACCACTTTTTCCGCGTAACCGCCGCCCGATAACAGTGCGCAAACAGGTTGTCCCACAGCCCATTGCGTAACGTTTGTGCCGAGTTCGCGAATGACGCCCGAGCATTCAAGGCCCAAAATGGAGCTTGCTCCAGGTGGCGGTGTGTACAAACCCTGACGTTGCAGCAGATCTGCACGGTTAACTGCGGCGGCTGCCACGTCCATCAGGATCTCGTCCGGACCTGGGGTGGGATCGGGAACTTCGGTCCAGCACAGCACTTCTGGCCCACCCGGTTGAGTAACGGTGATAGCGTGCATGACATCCAGACTATGCCGAGCTATTAGACGTTGAGTTTGTAGGTCCAGCGGATGGGGCACGGTGGAGGCCGTGGCAGGGCCGGAGGAGGGGGGAAGACATGAGTGTGCGTTCGGAGAGTGAAGTTCCAGGACTGGATCTCGCTGAATTTCGTTCATGGCAAAACTTTTGGGTAGCGACTAATCGGTTGCACTTCTTGTTGAACCGCAAGATGGTTGCGGCGCACAGCATTTCGCTGACTGATTTTCACGTACTGGAACAGTTGTTGCGGTCGGCCAACGGCAGCTGCCGAATGGGGGATATCGCCACCAGCCTGCTTGCCTCGCGTAGCCGCATCACCCACCAGGTGCGTCGCCTGGAGGAGCAGGGCCTGGTGAAGCGGGGGTCGATGCCTCAGGACCGCAGGGCAGTACTGGCGGCGCTCACCGAGCAGGGCCGCACGCTGGGCGAGGCGGCGATGCGCACGTACTCCGAGTGTGTGCGTGAGCACTACCTGACTCGCCTGACGCGACCGCAGCAGGCCGCGATCGCGGAGAGCTTCCGGCGGGTGGGTGAGGGTGCCGAAGAGGCGCTTCACGACGCCGAGGGCCGCAGCGGGGAGTAGTCGTTGGCCGGAGCCGCTAAGATTGCCGACGGTGGCGTGGCAGAGCGGCCTAATGCACTCGCCTTGAAAGCGAGAGACGGCTAACACCGTCCGGGGGTTCAAATCCCTCCGCCACCGCTGTTCAGAGGGCTTTCCGGGGTCAAGCCAGATGCCGGAAGATCCCGAAATTGCCACACCTTGCCACATAGCGTCGGGAATAGGTTCGTCGCTCTGGCGGCGTGTCGTGCACGGCGACCGGTCTCACCGCTCTATCTAAGGTGGGATTTCCTCATGGCTCGACTACCCAGTTTCATCCGCCGCATCGACACCGCGCACGGTGTTAGGTATGAGGCGCGGATCAATGCCACGTTGTCCGGTAGCCGGCGGCTCCAGAACTGGAAGCGGTTCAAGACCGTGGACGCCGCGAAGGATTGCGACAGGTACACACACTGCGCCGTCCGATGTGACGGTGAAGCAGGCGGTCGATGCGTGGCTCACAGCCAAGGCGATACGGGTGAAACCGCGAAGATGCTGTTCGACGCCGGCAGCTCCGCCGAAGAGATCGCCGCGTCGCTCCGTTGCTCTACGCGAACTGTGTACCGCGCGTTGGCCGTTGCCGCCGCTTAGTGAGCCCGAGACGCGGATTGGAATTGAAAGCCGTTCAGGATCGTTTTCTTGGCATCGAGGTAGGCGGGGTTGTCTGGTTCGGTGGTTTGGATGGTCAGTACTGCCGCCCAGATTTTCGGCCCATCATCGACGGCGGCGATCAGCGCAGTCACCGGGCGGTTTTGCAGCGTGTAGGTGATCGTGGTGCTCGGGTGTCCGCACGCGGTCCCCGGCACCTGGCTGCCTACGGCCATGCCGCCTTGCGCAACGCTGGCAACCTCGGCATCGACCCCCTGCTGAGCCGACTGGACCTTCCCGGTGAGATCTTCGAGGGTTACCACCGCATTCGGGGTGAATCCGTTGGCCCGCAGTCCTTTGTTGGCAACGGCCCCACGGATCATCGGTGAATTCATTGCCGCCGAATACTCCCACCCCTGCGGTGTAGGTATGGCCAACTTCGGCTCGTCGGAAGCCTTGGGATCCAAGGTGACCAGCGGGACATCACTAGCTGCACACCCCGCGGTGCTAACCACCGACGATGACGGCTGTGCTGACGAGACCGCCGAGTTTGAGGCGCCCGGTGCTGGCGGACGCGAGGAGCACCCAGCTAGTGCGGCGACCACCGAGGCGAACATTACTAAAGCGATCTGGTCGTATTTTCTCATAACGGCGCAACCTTCTCTCAAATATTGTCGCGATTAATGCCTACCATGCGGATCAGCTGATGACGAATAACCTAGTGGGCCCTGCCATGCTCGTATTTATTGGGGCAATTGATCACTCTGCAGGATTATCTAAATTATGATCAGCGGCAGATTTCTGCCTTATTGCCTTAGCTCGATCCACTAATGCGCGCAGGGCCAGTACTATTACACCGCACACCAAACCTATTCGCGATGTTGGTGACGTAAACACGCCGAATAGAGCCGCAGCGATCATCGCTAGTGTGGCGATATACAGTACATATCGCCACCACTGATACGCCTGCAGACGTTCAATATTTACCATTATTGCAACAGCCACAGTAAGTCCCATAACCGCAAAAAGCCAGTACACCACAGGTGTCCTCCTCCTGTACCCTGGGCCGCGCTAGTCGCGGTATCGGAAATATATTAGAAATAAGCAGACTGTGAACATTAGGCCGACTCCCAATCCACCGGCAATGCTGCTAAATGCCGCAGACATCGTGATGATGTATACGACGGGGATGCCTAGCCAGAAGCAATACCTATTTAATGTAGACTTTCTGGGATCGACGAGCCAAATCGAAAACAGGGTAATGATGAACGCGATCGCAAAGCAGAGCTGTGCGCGTTCCGTCATATCGCCGTACCATTCACTAGGGCTGCATCCGGAATGCTTTCACAAAGCACATGAGTATCGAGTGTAGTTGATTGATAGCCATTCATGGTGGTGATCTACCAGAACTTGATTGCGTCGAGACCAGTTGAAACTAGCGAGCCGACATTTTTTCCGAATTCGCTGCCGGCGAGACCGCCAACCACCGCACCCACCCCTGCGCCGACCACAGCCCCAGCGGCCGTACCAAGCCCGGGGATCACAGATCCGACTAGAGCGCCGGCCACAGCCCCCTGTTCCGCGCCAATCGTCGCGCCCGCTATCCCTCCAGCAACACTTCCGATCGTTTTAGGAGCAACATCAACGACAGCGTCCACAATCGGCTTTCCAGCCTGAACTTGGTTATACACTTCGAACCCGCCGTCCAGGACTTCCAAAGCATTGCCTGCAGCTCCCAGGTTTTTGCCGAATTTGCTGACGGTTTCAAGGCCTTCTGACGCCCGCGCGGCAGCCCGATTCAATTCGCCTTGCGTAGGTCCAAGACCAGACGATTGCTTCGGCACGGCCGCCTGCTCGGCGGCCCTACCTGCGGATTTATCAATCGCATCCCCCACGTTACCTATCTTCGTATTGAAATTAGTAGGCAGCTCTCCGCCCTTTTCCGCAGCTTTTTCCGTGCCTTGCTCCCCAGCTTTGGTGGCCTGCTGAGTCGCTTGTTGGGTGGCTTGCTGTGTCGCTTGCTGTGTGCCCTGTTGCGCGGCTTGTTGTCCGGCTTGTTGGGAGCCGCGGCGGGTGGCTGCGGCGGCTAGATCGGTGGGATCTATTGGGTTGTTCTTTTTTGGGGTGTCAGGTGTCTTCTGAGGCTGCTGTTGCGTTGGATTTTGTTGGTTGGCCGGGTTTTGCGGCTGCTGCTGGCCGGGTTGCTGGGGGCTTTGTTGTGCCGGTTGTTGCCCGGGCTGTCCTTGAGGCTGTTGTGCGCCCGGTTGTTGCGGTGCCTGCTGTACCGACTGCTGGGGTGCTTGTTGTACGGGTTGTTGACCGGCCGGGTTCTGCGGCGGTTGGGCCGGTTGTTGCGGAGCCTGCTGCACGGGCGCCTGCTGCGGTGGTGGTGCTTGGGCGGGGGGTTGGGCGTCGGGTTGCCAGGGTCCGTAGTTGGGTAGTGGTTCGCCGTGCGCGGCACGCTGGCCAGGCTGTTGGCCAATGTTCTGGCCGGCCTGCTGTGGGCCACCTTGCCCGCCCTGGCCGGGGCTTTGGTTGTAGATGCTGATGCCGTTGTTCTGGTCCAGGGGCGGTTGGTTGAGCCCGCTTTGATAGTCGGGTTGTTGGGCGGGCATGTCCGGTGGTCTGAACTGGCTGCCGCCCCCAGGGGGTCCGTCGAGTCCGCCTCCGCCGCCGCAGTCTGGTGGGCATGCGGCATGGGCTAGGGGTGTGGCGCCGGGGCCGGTGTAGTCGGCGGGGGTGGCCAGCCCGAATCCCATGGCGGAGAACCAGATGAGTGCGATCACGGCGCCGCCGGCCTGCATTTGTCCCAGCGGGCTAGCACCACCACCGCTGCTGCCGTGGGTGTGGGCCCAGGTCCACCACCCCGATAGCGCTCTCCACCACCAGGTATTGGCCGCGAAGGCCACAGTCAGAATCGCGGCAATGGCCGCTAAGGCGGCCATTGGGTCGTCACCGGAAAGCCACTCCGACACACGCGGGACGACGTAGCCGGATAGGAACACCAGCGCAGCCCCGCCCGCGAGCAGGGTTAGACCGAGACCGGGGTGGCTGGACCAAAACAGCGCCCACCGCTGCTCGGCACCGGCGCTGTTATCGCGGTGGCGTGTGCCCGAGTTGGCGAATATCAGAGTGGCGAGGGTTTTGGCGCCGCCGAACAGAAGCGCACCGAAAACGGCGATCAACGCAACAGCCACCAGTTGCGAGGTCATCGTCCACCCGGTTGTGCTACCGGCGCCGGTGGTGTGTGTCCACCAGGTGGCGGCGTGTCCGCGCATCACCCACCAAATACCGCTGGCGCCGATGACGATTCCGGCCATGGCCCGCACGGGAGCAGATATACCGGCTAGCGGCGCCAAGGCTGCGGCGGTGACCGGTGCCAGGGCCCGGCGCAGCAGAGTGATGCCTTTACCCAGGGCGGTGAACGCCAAGCACAGCAGCACAGCCCAGCCGACCGACCCCACCGCACCGCCGCCGGGAGTCAGCACGTGCAGGCCCCACACCCCCGCAACCAGCAGTGCGGCCCCGGTGATGCCGGCGGCAAAACCCGTCAGCTGCGCATCAGCGCTGGTGGCGGCGGGCAGGGTTTGCGTGGGCGCATCGTCGGGATTAAAGCCTGTGCTGGTGGTGTCGGTCATCGGCTAGTCCTGTTCCCGAGTGCTGGTTCTACGAAAGCTGTTGTGATGGTGGGCATCAGGTTCCTGCCCGTGCTACTGGTGTGCCGGGTGTCATGTTTTCTTTGGCCCAACGGGTATGTCCGTTGGCCGCTGCTAAGCAGCCCTCGTAGTCGTCGCCGTCGTACCCAAACGCGGTGACACACGCGTTCGTCAAATCGGCCATAAAGGTGTTCTCACATGTGAGTGCACTCGTGCGGGCAGGCGCCGCGCTCATGCACGCAGCCAGCCGAGCACATGACGGCATGAAATCAGCAGAACCACCAGGGTTTTGACCTTCGACAGCACCCCGGAATTGTGGCGGCCCGGACACACACTGACCACCCTCGGCGACCGGCGGGCGCTTAGGTCCCGGATCACCTTGAGCCACGGCTGGGCCAGTGGTGGTAGCGCGGTAGGCCACGGTGATGGTGACGGGAAAATTGAGCAACCCGACATCGCCGACGTTCAGATTCACATCTGATTGTTGATACAGATAGCTCGCGCCGATGGACGGTGTCACCGAGATGGGGTTCCCAGCGCCGTCTTTGGCATCGGGGATGCTGAAGGCCCCGATGATCGCTGCCGGATACCCGGGGGCGGCATCGGTCTCGACCACGACCGCTTGAGCGGCTTGGCGCAGATGAGTGCCGTCCGGATACCTGACTCCTAGTGTGAAGTCACTCGGCGAGATAAAGGTTTTGCGGATCATGCGAATATCCGCGCCGCCGCCGGCATCGGGAATCACCACATAATCCACCGGCCCTGAGCCGTAAGCGGCTGCACCACCCTCACCCCAATTAGCAGCCGTCAAGGCTCGTTCGTTGGGTAGGTGAATGACCACTTGCTTACCTGGCCACGCGGTCGCGGCATGTACACCATCGGAAGCAATCGGAGGCACCGCAGCCACGGAGCGCTCCCGCGGCTCGGCTAAAGGTCGCCCCATGCCGTTTCCCATACCCAGCCCCGAATTCGTACTCGTGCGTGCCCCTCCGATGAACGCATCCCGGGGAATCGAATCGGGTTGGGGCACTGCCAGCGGCGGCGGAGCCGGTGGTGGTGGACCCGGCTGATTGGGGTCTGCTCCAGCTGGACTCGCGCTAAATAATGTGAATCCGGCAACCAACATCATCGCCGCGGCCGACACCGGTCCGACATGGAACCACCGCGGCGTTCCCCGGCCTGAATATCCGTCTGAAGCTTCGCTGCAGACGGGTAGCGCACGGCAGTTGACCACCGTCAGCGGCCGACGGGGCGCGCTATCACCGTAGGTGTCGCCGCCCATGAACCCCCCGCACGTGACCGTACTGCCTAGACCTCTCAGCGACGAGGCTATATCAGCTATACCAGCACGTCTATGCGGGGTGGCAAAAGATAGAGGGTCGTCGTCGGTTGCCCCGCGCGTTTCTGCATTCCAGGGCGGTATTCGGCAGAAGTCCGGGTACAACAGTGACCGCCGACGAAAGCGCAGGACGCGAGTAGAAGATAGCCAAGGAACGAAGGTGGCCGGTCGCCGCTGCGCCGATTGTCCGGTCGCCTATCACGGTCTGGGCCTGTGTGTCAGCGACTGAAACACCGTCCAATTCAGACACACTCGGACAGCTTTCGTTACTATCCGCGATACCGACAGCACTGAGTAACTCGAGTAGGTATCGGCGAACGATGCTTGGACGCTTGGAGGGGATGCAGCCCCGTTGTCGATCGCGTTATGCCGCAGGATTCGTCCGAGCCGCCGCGATGACACGATGGCTGCCTTCCTCGCAGTCGCCACGGACGCTGCGGGTAGCCCGCTGTAAGGCGGATGAATCCGATGTCCGACACCGACCGGACCCGTCCCGTGTGGGTCCAGCGCAATGACCACCGCAGCGATGTCGTCGTCGCACACTCTTACCGATGCCACGAGTCCGGCGGCGCCGCATGCGATCTGCCTGCGTGGCCGGTCGACCAGTGCAATCGCGACACAGGCTGCAGTTACCCTCCTGCGGGGGAGCTGTGGCAGCACATCTATGTCGGCAGCTGCTTGGTGTCCCCTGGCAGGAAGCGCTACCGCCGAGCGTGGTTCGCCTCCGAACGCGCTGCGCAGCGGGCGATCCTGCGCGGCCTCACCCGCGACGCGACGTGCGGCGGCGAAGTGGATGAAGACCGGATCGACAACCGGCAGACGCACCGTCACGCGGAGTACGGGGGAGGGTGGTGTGACTGACAGCGGGTACTGGTGGACTACCTGGATCTGCGGCGGTCCGAGTTCGATCGGCCGCGCGAGGACAGCTCTGAGCCGGGCATCGCGGTGAGCTCCCCGCGGGCGTTGGGGTGCACATCCGGACAGTTCGCCATGCAGCACCCGCAATCGGTGAATCCGGCGAGTACGGAGGGATTTCGCCGTAGCGTTGGCCCATCACATCGCCAACTCGTCTCGCTCAGCGGGATCTCACGGACCACCAGTGTCAACGAGGTTCGCGCCGAAATCGACCGCTTGTTGGGCAGATATCCTCTTGACCACGTTCCAGGACCCGGATAGAGCCCAAGAAATATATCCAGACGGCATGTCAGTGGTCGAATACTGAGTACCTACAGGCGGCCCGCCGCAGCGCTTCGGCGATCACCGTAGATCCGCAAGCCGGGCGATGCCGGGTAACTGATGAGAGGATCTACTGCACCGTGAATAACAAAGGTCATGTCACCGTCGTAGGGATCGTTTCGGCAGCTGCTGTGCTGACAGGGTGTTCTTTACCTCAGTCGCATGCTGCTCCGCCCACATCAACGACGTCACCCACATCCGCGCCGTCTGCCGCTAGTGATGGGTGTGCGGCCACTGATGTTCCGCTGGTTACCTTGGAACCCACGGCAGACGACGAACCGAAGTTGGCGGTACCTGCACCGCAGGGGTGGGAGTATTCAGGGGAGATGAATTCACCGCTGATCCGAGGGGCTGTCGCCAACGTCGGGTTGCGCGCCAAAGGCTTCACCCCAAATGCGGTGGTGACCCTGGAAGACCTCGCAGGCAGGGTGCAGAGCGCCCAAGAGGGAGTCGATGCCGAGGTTGCCAGCGTTGAGGACGGCGGCTTGCCCGTTGAGTCCCGGACTGCGGGGACGCTGTGTGGACACCCGAGTACAACGATCACTTACACACTGCAGAGCCGCCCGGTCACCGCGCTGATTGCTGTCGCCGAAGACGGGCCGAAAATCTGGGCAGCGGTACTGACGATCCAAACCGCCGAACCGGACAACCCGGCCTTCGTTGATGCCAAGAAGGCAATCATGGACGGGTTCCAGTTCGTGCCTCGGAAGCACTAGGCGGCAGCTCACCGAAGAGGTGGTACCCGCTGTACCGGTGGCCGCTTCGCATACTCACCGGCGAACAGCTGACGGCCCTCGGGTCTAGACGGCGGCTGTCGCCGGTGCCAGTCTGATGGTGGGTGATCGACGTCGATCAAGGAGGCCTGCCGTGAGCCGGAGTAGCCAAAACGCGGTGGTCTGCGGCGCAAGCATGGCCGGATTACTTGCCGCCCGTGTGCTCTCGGAATTCTATGATCACGTCACACTTGTAGAACGTGATGTATTGCCAGAGAAAGTAATACAACGCAAGGGCGTGCCGCAGGGCAAGCATCTGCATCAGCTGCTGAGTCGTGGTTCGACGGTATTGGGCGAGTTGTTTCCGGGACTGTTCGACGACCTCGTGGCCGCGGGCGCACACCTTGTGGATGACCCGTCGCTGGTCTACGCGCACATTGGCGGACACGCGTTGGCCCAGCACGGCGAATTCACGAATTCCGATGAGATGGTGGCCTATACCGCGAGCCGGCCGCTCCTGGAGTCTCATGTCCGGTGGCGGGTACGGGCTATCGAGAACGTCACGTTCCTGGATGGGCATGACGTCATTGAGCCGATTTTCGGCGCCGCTGACCGCGTCACGGCGGTGCGTTTGGTGGGTCGTGAGACAAAGCAGGAACGTGTGCTGGATGCGGCCTTGGTGGTGGATGCGACCGGCCGGGCGGGCCGTACCCCCGCATTTCTGAAGGCGCACGGTTACGACGGGCCGGTCGAGCAGAGCTATTCGGTGGGCCTGAGTTACACGAGCCAATTTCTTCGCGTCGCACCCGGACAGCTCGCCGAGAGGGTCGTCTTAATCGCGCCGACGGTTGAAAAGCCTGTCGGTGCAGGCTTGTTGGCGTACGAGGACGACACCGTGATCATGACGCTGATCGGTGTTGCCGGGCACAAGGCACCCACCGATCTTCCCGGACTCCTTTCATTGGCCGGACAACTGCTGCCGGCCCGGTTCGAGGCCGTGCTGCAGGCCGCAGAACCGCTCGGCGAGGTGTCGGCGCAGCAATATCCGATAAGTGTCCGGCGCCGGTACGACAAGCTGCACCGCTTCCCCGGTGGGCTGCTCGTCATGGGCGATGCGTTCTGCAGTTTCAACCCGGTGTACGGCCAGGGCATGACCTCGGCCGCATTACAAGCGAAGGTTCTGCGTCGCTGTCTTGCCGAAGCCGGTGACGGTGAGCTGAGTCGGCGCTACTTTCGGGCCGCCGCCAAGAAGCTGGCCCCTATCTGGCAGGCCAACAGGCTCAACGACTTTGCGGTGTTACCCGCCGACGGTTGGCGGGCGGTGCCCCAACGGCTACTCAACTGGCAAGTAGGCAAGGCCGCGGCCGCAGCGGCCGACGATATGGTCTTGGCCGAGACCTTCATGCGGGTCATACAACTTCATGACCGACCCACAGGCATGCTGCGACCCTCACTCCTGGTCCGAGTCATCAAGGGAAACCGGCGTCGCGTTACCGTGCCGGCGCCCTAGGTCTTCGGTCCGCCGCCTTCTGCCAGCCGACGCACGGCGTCGATGAAGACGTCGATTTCCTCGAAGGTGTTGTAGAAGGCGAACGACGGTCGCACGGTCTGCTCCAGCCCGAGGCGCCGCAGGATCGGCTGCGCGCAGTGATGCCCGGCCCGCACGGCGATGCCCTCTGCGTTCAGCGCCGTGCCGACATCCACCGGGTCATGTCCATCGAGAACAAAGGACAGCACCGAGGCCTTCTGCGCGGCAGTCCCCACCAGTCGCACGCCGGGGATGGCGGCCAACAGCGGCGTCGCGTACTCCAGCAGGGCATGCTCGTACTCAGCGATCCGGTCGATGCCGATGCGTTCCACGTATCGCAGCGCCTCGCCCAGGCCGACGGCATCGGCGATGTTTCCGGTGCCCGCCTCGAACTTGTTGGGAGGGCCCTGGAACACCGAGCGCTCCAAGGTCACGTCGGCGATCATGTTGCCGCCGCCCTGCCACGGCGGCGTCTCCGCCAGTGCGTCCTCGCTGCCATACAGCACACCGATTCCGGTGGGACCGTAGATCTTATGTCCCGAGAAGACGAAGAAATCGGCACCGAGCTCCTGCAGGTTCACCGTCAGATGCGGCACCGACTGTGCGCCGTCGATCAGCACCCTTGCGCCGTAGCGATGCGCGATCTCGACGATCTGTTTCGCTGGAGTCACCGTGCCTAGGGCGTTGGAAACCTGAGTGGCCGCAACCAGTTTGGTGCGCGGACCGACCAGATCCTCCAGCTCGGACAGCAGCAGGTTTCCGGCGTCGTCCACCGGGGCCACCTTGATGACGGCGCCCGTCTTCTTCGCAATCAACTGCCACGGAACGATATTGGCGTGGTGCTCCAGGTGGGTGATGACGATCTCGTCCCCGTGCCCGAGGTTCTTGCTACCCCAGGCATGTGCCACCAGGTTGATCGCCTCGGTGGCGCCGCGCACGAAGATGATGTTCTCATCGGCCTCGGCCCCCAGGAACTTGCGGACCTCGCCGCGCGCATCCTCGTAGGCGTCGGTCGCCCGGGCCGCCAATTCGTGTGCGGCGCGGTGGATGTTTGAGTTCTCGTGCTGGTAGAAGTGCACCAGCCGGTCGATCACCGACTGCGGTTTCTGCGTGGTGGCCGCGTTGTCGAACCAGATCAACGGCTTACCGTGGACAGTCTCGGACAGTATCGGGAAATCCGACCGAATCGACGCGACATCGAAGGCCCGGGCGTCCTCGTGGATCGGCGCTGCGGCCGGTGCCGAGCCCAGGAAGTAGTAGTTCTCTGCATCGTCGCCGGCCGGCGCCACAGGCGTCGTCCAACCCAGATCCGGAACCGTCAGACCCTCCGAATGCGGTGCCACACGGGGAACCGACGGGGCCGCTGCCACGGCCGGTGTGGCGAGCACACCCGGAATCGTGGGCACCAAACCAGCGGGAATGCCAAACGGATCCACCAGGCCTGCGGCCGGGTACGTCGCCCCGGTGTGCGCAGCCGAGGTCCCGGAGGTCAGGTCTCCGCCCCCGCCGCGTGGTGCCACGGGCACGCCCTGAGGCACGCCATGGGGATATACCGCGAACGCCGGGGGAGCCACGGTTGCCGAGGACACCGCGTCCTGAATGGGCGCGGGTACATACGGGCTGGCCAGCGAGCCTGCCGTCGCTGCCGCGGAAGCCAACGCCGTTCCGTCGGGCACCGTTCCTCGAGGTGCGACGGGAACCGCCGGTCCCGGGGTATCGATACCCGGTGCTCCGGTATTGGATGTCGCCGGCCCGGCGGCTCCAGAAGGCGTTGCCTCCCAGAACAACTGGGTTGCCAACGCCGACAGCTCCGCTGCGGACGGGAACCCAGGCGGGCTGTCGGTTACGGGGATCGCGTCACTTGTAGACATGGAACTTGTCCACCTGCACGTCGTCGAGAACGGCCAGTGCGTCATCAGTCAGCACGGCCAGCGACGAATACAGGGTGACGAGGTATGAGGCGATGGCCGACCGGTTGATTCCGGTGAACCGCACCGAGAGACCCGGTGCCTGCTCACCGACCAGGCCTGGCTGGAAGAGGCCGACGACGCCCTGACGTTCCTCGCCGGTCCGCACCAGCAGGATCTTGGTCTTGGCATCCGTCACCGGCACCTTGTCCGACGGGATGATTGGGATACCGCGCCAGGTAATGAACTGTGCGCCAAACAAACTCACCACAACAGGCGGCACGCCACGACGGGTGGCCTCACGGCCGAACGCCGCCACACCCAGCGGGTGGGTCAGGAAGAAACCGGGGGTTTTCCACACCTTGGTGATCAGGGCGTCGAGGTCGTCGGGGGTGGGAGCGCCACCGAGCGTCTTGATGGTCTGCTCCGGCGTGGCCTGGGCGAGCAGGCCGTACTCGGCGTTGTTGATGAGCTCGCTTTCCTGACGTTCCTTGATGGATTCGATGGTCAGGCGTAGCTGCTGGGCGATCTGGTCGTGCGGGCTGGAGTACAGGTCAGAGACCCGGGTGTTGATATCGAGCAGGGTTGAGATGGTCCGCAGCGTGTACTCGCGCGGGTTGGTCTCGTAGTCGACGTAGGTCTGCGGCAGCGGAGCCTCGCTCTCGCCCTGCTCCTCGCTGTGGATGGCGACCTTGTCGGGGTTGATCACTCGGTTCACCCGGTAGATGCCCGCCTCGACGGGGACCCAGTTCAGCAGGTGCAGCAGCCACCGTGGCGTGATCGTCGACAGCTGGGGGACGGTCTTGGTGGCATTGGCTAGCTGCCGTGCGGCGAGGTCGCCGAGGGCCTGGGATTCGTTCTTGGCAGCGGGCACAGCGGATTCCTCCTGGGCGATAAGGATCAAGACCTGACGGGCGCAAGCCTAATCCCGATCAGTGCGGGGCATCAGATAAGGAACACCCGTGCGTCAAACTCCCCGCTGAATGGCCTGTCCGTGTCTCGGCGCGGGAAGGTGACAGTCGCGGATACGTACACTGGATGCATGCAGCTTTTCGCACCGTCGTGCCGACTCCGGGCGATCAGCGGGCTGCGCGCCGACATCATCGGGGCGCGCAGCGTCGCCGTGTGTTGCTGTTGTTGTTGATTCCCTAACCCCGCCCTGGCACCCCAGCTCGCCATTCCTCGACATCTGTCGGGCTAATCGAGCTCCTGGGTTGCAATACATCGGCATAAGGATCAACCAACCCATGACCACTCATTCTTTGCTATCGCTTGTCGAATGGCCGTCCGCCCGCATCACTGCCGAGCGTCGCCAGCACCGCACTCCGGCACTGCCGCCGCGCCTGACGAGGTACCGCGGGGGCACGTATTCGTCCACCGTGGACGAGATTGTGTTCACTGACGGAACTTCTGCTCGCACGGATTTAATTCGCCTCAACCCCAGTATTGCGGCGTACTCGCTCGATATCGCCGGGATCGCCCCCAATCTGCCCTCGAGCTATCAGGTCGCGGACTGGCTGTCGGTGGCGAACCTTCGGGCCCGCACCCGCGAGTCGCAGGTCGCGTGGATCCTGGCCAACTCCTTTCCGGCCCTGTCGACGGCGCAGCTGAGCCGGCGGTTACGCGCGGCCGGCTTCCTCGCGAGTGGAAATAGCACGGCCAACATCAAGGACCACGAGGCTATCGCCGCCACTCAGGCGGCCATCTGGTTCCTCACCAATGGGGTCGAGTTGGACACCGCGGCACGCAACGTGCCGACGGCGACGCGAAAGTCCCCGTCCTTCATCGAGTTTGAATTCGACGGACGTCCACAGCTGGGCGGTTTCGAGGTGCGTACCGGCGCGGCGCAAGGGCCGGCCGGTGTTCGTCTGCACGCCTCGGTCAACGGTGCCGTATGGCGCGAGGTGTCCTCCTCGGAGTTGAGTTTCATCGGGGGTGAGACGCGATACGTCAAGTCCTTGGGGGTTGGCGCGACAGTGGCCGAAACCCGCCACGGTGCAGCGGATCTCGGGTATCGCTTCTATCGCCTGTACGTTCAGGGCGGTACCGCCGATGTCGAAGGTGTCGATTTCTGGTTGCATGACGCGCGCAACCATCGCAATGCCGACCGTGTGGTGCAGCTGTACCGGTATCTGCTGGAGCAGTCACGGATCGTCGCCGCACGTGGAGAGCACAACCCCGCCATCGATGACTCGCAGGCCGTGATGGCGGCCGGTCTGATGGGACCTTTCGTGGTGGATTCTCAACGTCCGGTATTGCTTTCGGTTTCCGAGGGCGCCAGGGCGATGGATATCTCCGGTTCCGAGCTCACCGGCTCGGTGGATTCGGGGACGCGCTTCTACGTGCGTCCTGCGGAGTGCGACGCGGTGGTGACGGTCTCGGTCATCGATCCGGCCGCGACGGCACGCGTGCTGACGGGGGTGGCTGGGGGGCGGTTGACCCCGCTGGCCCTGGTGCTTCCGGATGCGCAGGAGGTCGCCGAGTTCACCGTCGAATGGACCGAGGCCGCGCGGCTATCGAAGGTGAGTTAGCGCCAGGCGCGTGCGAACTCCAGGAAGGCGTTGTTCTCCTCGGGTGCTCCGACGGTGACGCGTACTCCGTCGTCGCCGAAGGGGCGCACGATTATTCGAGCCTCGGTGGAGGCGTGCGCGAACTCCGCGGAGCGGTCACCCAGCGGCAGCCACACGAAGTTCGCCTGCGACGGGGGCACGTCGTACCCTGCCTCGCGCAGGGCGTCGGTTACCCGGGCACGCTCAGCGACAACGTCATTGGTGCGGGCGAGTAGTTCTTCGGCCGCACCGAGTGAGGCCACCGCGGCGGCCTGGGCGAGGCTGGACGCGCTGAACGGCACGTACACCTTGCCGAGTGTGGTGATGATGTCGGGATCGCCGACCGCGTAGCCCACGCGTAGGCCTGCGAGGCCATATGCCTTCGAGAAGGTGCGCAACACAACCACATTGGAGTGTTCGCGGACAAGGGCGAGGCTATCGGTGACGTCCGCGCGCACATACTCGATGTACGCCTCGTCGATCGCGATCAGGATATGAGACGGTACCGACTCCACGAAACGCCGCAGATCGGCCGGACGCACCACGGTGCCGGTGGGATTGTTCGGGTTGCAGACGAAGATCAGTCGCGTGGCTTCCGTCACCGCGGCCGCCATGGCATCGAGGTCGTAGGTGTGATCGATCAGTGGCACCTGCACCGGGGTGGCGCCGGCGACCCGCACCACCAACGGATAGGTCTCGAAGGACCGCCAGCCGAACAGCACCTCGTCGCCGACCGAGGCAGTGATCTGGACGAGCTGCTGGCACAGGCTCACCGATCCACATCCCACCGCGATGTGTTCGGGCGGCATGTCCACGTGTTTGGCCAGGTGCGAGCGCAGCTCTGCGTACCCGTTGTCCGGGTACCGGTTGATCAGCGAGGTGGCCTCGGCGATGGCGGCGCGCACGCTCGGCAGCGGCCCGTCGACGGTCTCGTTACTGGCGAGCTTGATGGCACCGGGGACGCTGCGGCCCGGGGTGTAGGCCGGCAGCTCAGCCAGCTCGGGTCGCAGTCGCGCGGTCACGATGACAAGACTATCGGTGCATGTTGGGCCGGATGACGACCCACGGCTTTGCCTTCCGGCCTCGCCGACCTGTACTCTGTGCCCTCGGCGGTACGGGATCTATTTATTGGTTCCCATACCCTCGAGAAGTTCAGGAGGCGTGCCAGAGCGGCCGAATGGGACTCACTGCTAATGAGTTGTCCCCCTCAAAGGGGACCGGAGGTTCAAATCCTCTCGCCTCCGCGTCGGTCTGCAGGCCAAACCTGTTGACCTGCAACAATTGAATAGCACGCGCCCGTAGCTCAACGGATAGAGCACTTGACTACGGATCAAGAGGTTAGGGGTTCGAATCCCTTCGGGCGCACCACACATCCCCAGGAGCTCCCTCCTGGTCTCCAGAGTGGGTCCTTTTCGATGGCCGACGACACCTCCGACGACAACGGTTCCAACTGCTGTCCCATTCGACCTCGGCGCCGCCCGGCTGCTTGAGCAACGCGCACGGCGTCGTCTGGGCTACCCTCCTTGTGGTTTCTGCAATCATCGCCCGGAATATCGAATCCCGAAGTAGTCAAAGGGAATTCGTAGCGGTGGTGCAACTAAGAGATTCAAATCCTCTCAGCCAGAATATGATTGAGCGAATTGACGTTTAGCCCCCGTCAAACCAAAAGCACGTTTGTCCGGCTTCTGCGCGTAAGCGTCGACGAGACACCCCAGGTCGCCTCTTTATTGGAAGCAAAATCACACCTTTCTTCAAGCTTCTTGCCAGGAAAGTGTGGTCTTCTCTGCGGGCCTGATGAAGGACGTGTGTCGTCTCGTTCGTGGTGTCGATGTGAGGCCTTTCGCATAGCCGGCTGACAGCAGCAGGGGCCGTGACAATGAGGAGAAGGTTTATGAAGCGCGGGTTATTAGTGGGCGTAGTTGCGGCGGCTGTCGTGGTCGCCGGGTTGACTGGTTGTTCGAGCGGCAAATCCGGTACAGGCGCGGGTTCGTCTTCCGGGGCTCCTCTCGCGAACGGGGTCATCGTGGATGGCCAGAACCAGAATGTCGCCGGCTCGGTGTCGTGCCAGCCCGCTGGCGACAACGTCAACATCGGATTCGGGGATCCGAACAGTGCCAGTAACGGGGTTGGAGCGGTAGTGACCAGCGCCAACCCTCCGGACGTTCACGCCGTTGGGCTGGGCGTCGTCAACGGCGTCACCTTGGGTTACTCCGATGCCGTGTCGGGTCAGGGCAGTGCCTCGGTGACTCTGACCGGCAAGTCGTACAAGATCACCGGCACTGCAGTGGGTGTCGATCCGAACTCCCAGCAGCAGGTCTCCAAGCCGTTTGAGTTGGATCTCACTTGCCCGTAGCCAGGTGTCTTCTGCGCTGCCGATGACCCGTATCGGTGTCGCGAGCCATTAGTTGTTCGAATTCATTGTGTTGTGTCGGGGAGAAAGCGAGATCCAACGGATGTATGTGAAACGCAGAGCCGGTGCAGCGGTGGTTGCCGCCAGTGTCGGCGTGGCCGCCTTCCTGGGTGCCGGGTTGGCAACTGCCGAGCCGTGTGAGGGAGGCAAGACGCAGAATTGCCAACCCGCGACCGGAGGAGCTACCCCGGCTCCGGCCCAGACTCACGAATCAACCCCGGCTCCGGCCCAGACTCACGAATCGACGCCAGCGCCGACTCAGACTCACGAGTCGACCCCGGCGCCGACCCAAAGCCACGAGTCGACTCCGGCACCGTCACCCACCCAGCAGTCCAAGTCGCCCCAGGGCAGCGAGCCCAAGACGACTGAGCCTTCGGAACGTGGACGGGAGTCCAAGTCGCCGGAGAGCAGCGCGCCCCAGACGACCGAGCCTTCGGAGCACGGTCGCGAGTCCAAGACATCGGAGAGCGCAACCAGCTCTGCACCGACTACGACCGAGCGCAATCACCCCAGGCCCCCGCCGTTCGTTCCCAGTGGTAAATACGAACGGGGTAACGCTCAGGTGGGTGGCCCCACTGACCTGGAGCATGGATTCAGCGTCCCGGGCCACGGCGCGCCGCCGTCACCGCGGCAGCGGGGTCCAGGTTGGAACGACGGCCCGGCGCCCGGCGGCCCGCCGCCGAACTGGGACGGCCCGCCCCCTCAAGGTGGCTGGAATGCACCCCAGCCGCCGCCGGGAGGTTGGAACCAGCGTTATGACCACCCCGGGCCGCCGCGTGACGTAGCGCGTGCCCGCGATGATTTCGGTTACTTCGAATACAACGGCTACTCCGCGATGCCCACGTTCAACCCGTGGTTCGGAGGTTGGGGTTACTGGTACTTCGGGGTCTGGATCCCGCTGTACTGAGTCGCCAGGTTCCACCCCGCATCCATTCGACGCGGGGTGGAACCGACAGGCTCGGGCAGCGCCTGGGACGTGCTGTACCGGAAGGCGCCCCCACGCGCTGTCCAGTCCGCTACCGTGCCCACCATGGTTGAGGATCTGGCAGCTGACTATGTCATCGTGGGCTCGGGATCGGCGGGGGCTCCGCTCGCCACGCGCCTTTCCGAACGGACCAACGATCAGGTGCTGGTCTTGGAGGCGGGACCCAAGAACAAGGATATGGGAATTCACATTCCCGCCGCGTTCTCAAAGTTGTTCCGCAGCGATGTCGACTGGCACTACCTGACCGAGCCGCAGCCTCAGCTGGGTAACCGTCAAATCTATTGGCCGCGAGGGAAAACCCTGGGCGGATCGTCGTCCATGAACGCCATGATGTGGGTCCGTGGATTCGCCGCAGACTATGACGATTGGGCAGCGGTCGCGGGCGATCAATGGTCCTTCGCCAACATTGCCCCGTACTTCAAGCGCATCGAGACCGTCGAGGGCGCAACCGAAAGCGACGAGGGCACCGAGGGTGCGCTGCGGATATCCAGACAGCGCAGCCCCCGTAGCAGCACCGCCGTATGGCTGGACGCGGTGCGGGAGCTCGGATTCGATGTCGAGCGAGCCAATACCCCTGAACCCAAGGGCTTTACCGAGACCATGGTGTGCCAGAACCGCGGACGGCGCTGGAGCACCGCGGACGGCTACCTCAAGCCCGGTCTGCGGCGGCGCAACCTGAACGTCATCACAGAGGCGCATGTGCGCCGGGTGCTATTCGACGGCACGCGTGCCGTGGGTGTGGAATATGTGCGCGACGGCATCACCCACACCGTGCACGCCCGACGTGAGGTAATTCTCAGCGGTGGTGCGATCAATTCCCCTCAACTGCTGATGCTTTCGGGTGTCGGTGACGCCACCAGGCTGCGCGAGCTGGGGATCCGGGTCGTGCACGATGCCCCGCAGGTGGGTCAGAACCTGTTGGACCACTTGGTGTGCCCGGTCGGATATGCAGTGGAGACGGACTCGCTGTATAGCGCGGAGAAGCCGTTGCAGCTTGCCAATTACTTCCTGCGGCATCGCGGCATGCTCACCTCGAATGTCGGTGAGGCATACGGATTTATCCGCAGCCGTGACGATCTGGCGCTACCGGATCTGGAGCTGATCTTCGCACCCGCCCCCTTCTTCGACGAGGGTCTGGGCGAAGCCACCGAGCACGGCATCGTCATGGGCCCCATTCTGTTGAAGCCCCTGAGCAGCGGCGAGATCACGCTGGCCTCGCCCGATCCGCTGGCCAAAGCGCGCATCGATCCGCGGTATCTGAGTGACCCCGGCGGCGTCGATCGTGCCGCGATGATGGCAGGTCTGCGCACCTGCGCCCGGATTGCCGACGCGCCCTCGATGCGGGCGGTATTGGGCCGGATTCTGCGCCCGAAGCACCCCGCGGACAATCTGGAGGACACGCTCGTCGACGCGTTGGAGAACTACTCTCACACGCTGTATCACCCGGTCGCTACCTGCCGGATGGGGACAGACGCGGGCAGCGTCGTCGCACCGGATCTCACCGTCCGCGGCGTGCAGGGACTGCGGGTGGTCGATGCCTCCGTGATACCAAGCCTCATCCGCGGCCATACCCACGCTCCGTCGGTGTTGCTCGGCGAGAAGGCCGCAGATTTGGTCCTTTCTCCACAAGGATGAAACCGATTCTCGTTCCCGAACGTCTGACTGGATAGAGTCACCGGTGAGGAGTTAGCGGAGGGGAACCATGAGCGACGAGTTCGGCGTCCGGACCGAGGAGCTGGCAGCCATCTCCAAGACATGGCTGAGTGAGACGTTGCACATCAACGACATGCCGTGGTCGTCGTTCCAGGACGCCTCGGGTGCCGGCAGTGAGGTCTTGGCCGCGATCAGAGAAGCCCAGTCGCAGGCAATCAAGGCGATGTCGTCGATCGCTCGCAGGTTCTCCGATATGTCGGGACTCGTCAACACCTTCGCGACCAACGTTACTGCGCAGGACGAGAAGAGCGCCGCGTCCTTCGATGCGCTCAAGCCACGCTGATGCGCCCGACGATCAGTGCGCTCCGCGGCTGGAACCTCGACGCGCTCACCAAGGCCGGTGATACGGCACGGGATAACGCGCGGACGCTGGACGCGTCGCTGGACTCCTGTGACCGCGTATTCAACGACGCGTCGGGTTGGTACGGCAAGACCCACGACGCGGCGAAGGCCAAGGTCGACCAGGAGCTGGACCACGGCCGCGAAGTCCGGAATGTGCTGAATAGGCTGTCCGATGACGCCGAGGATGCGGGACGAACGCTCAAACACGCCAAGGAATACACACTCCAGGATGTGGACGCTGCCGTCGCGGAAGGGTTCACGGTTACCGATACCGGCGAGGTCAGCCATCCGGATGCCGAGAAGGCAGAGGCCGCCGCGGACCATCGGCGGAGGATTCACGCGGGGCTCGACGAGGTAGCTCGCCTCGACGAAATGTATGGCAAGAGGTTGCGGGAAGCCGTCAACGATCTGGAGAGTATGCGAGACGGCCAGCAGGACGTCACGTTGCCGTCGGGCGAGAAGGTGGACCCCGACGCCCTCGTGGATCGGTTATCGCGGATGAACGCCGATGAGCGGGCGGCCTTCATGGCGACGCTCAGCCCAGAGACTGTGCACGCCATGGTGATCGCCAATCCCGAGGTGATGGGCAACAGCGACGGAATTCCTTTCGATTCCAGGATCGCGGCGAACGAGATCAATATTCGCAACGCGCTCACCGACGAGTTACAAAAGCAGCCACCCGACCAGGCGCGGGTGAATCAGCTGAACGACATGCTCAAGCCGATGGAAGACCCACTGGTGACACGGCCGGCCGATGCCGGGCCCGGGGACTACCTCGTCGACCGGAAGTACGTCATGTTCTCCACCGAGGGCAATGGCCGCATGATCGAGATGATTGGCGACATCAAGCCCGGGGCCAGAGGGGTCGGCGTGATCGTTCCCGGCACCAATTCCAATTTGAACGGCAGCGGCTCGAACCATGAGTCGGCGGTCAAGCTGGCCAAGGAGAGTGGATCGCCGATCTTCCTGTACCTCGGCGGTGATTTTCCGCAGGGGCTCGACAAGGCTGCGGATCCCTCGTATGCGGCGGCGATGGCGCCCAAGTTGGTCGACTTCGGCCATGAGGTGGACCGGGCAGTGGGACAGAATGCCCCGGGCGCACCAGTGACCTATGTGGGTCATTCCTACGGCGGGGCCATCGTGGGGACCGCCGAGCAGATGGGGCTGCGCGCCGATCGCGTTCTGCATGCGTCGTCGGCGGGCACGGGAATCCTGCCGGGCGGATACACGGACCCGAACCCGAACGTGCAGCGCTATTCGATGACGGCGCCTGGTGACCCGATCTCCCTCGTGCAGTCACTGCCGCGAGATATGCGGATTTCGGATATCCCTGGCGTTGACCAGATTCCAGGTATTCCGCACAGTGTGGAGGGTCGGGTCGGCAATCCGCTGGGCGGTCTGCCGTCGGCGACGGATCCGGACAAGATTCCCGGTGTGACTCGGCTGGATACCGGCTATTACGGAGAGTTCGGCAAGCATCCTAATCAGATAATCGTCGGACCCGATGGGCACGGAAGCTATTGGGATGACCCGAGTTCAGATGCCTTCCACAACATCGCGGCAGTCATCGGCGGCGGTGAGGCGACGGCGTATGTGGAACGGGGCATCGAAACGAACTACGTCGACGTCAACGTTGGTGACGACGGAAACTTTAGGGCCGAGTCATGGGATCAGGCGCGTGCAGCATCCGGACCAAAGGTGCCGGAGCTCCCGTGGGATGACCAGGGGACCGTCGACCGCCGCCAGCATCCATGGGACAACCCGAGGGTGACTGATCACCCGGAGCATGGACAAAGGATTCAGGTGAAATGAGGTCTCTGACAACGTTTGTGGCGCTGCTGGCGTTGATGGTTGGAACCGCGTGTGAAGGCCCGGGCGCCGGGAAATCTGAAACGACAAGTGAGGAAACGATGCAACCCATCACGCTGACGGTTACCGAAGCCGCGCGTATCACCGCCGGTTACGTCTCCCTCGTGTCTGGCCAGGAAGCGGACCCGAGCCCTGACCGCGCCGAGAAGGTCGGCTGCCGAATAAACAAGGAATCCCTGATGAGTGAAGGCCCGCCGTGGAAAGTGCGTCGGCAGTGGTGGGTGGATAACCCGCCACAAGAGCTCATCGCCGCGGCCTTGGGCCGGTTGGATTCGCTTGTAGCACAGGGATTTAACCGCCAACCCTGGACGCGCCCCGACGCGGAACCGGCGAACGCCAAGACGTACCAGGATGCGCGTGGCTACATCGTTGGCGCGCGGGCCTACACCACGGCCGGTGGACGGGATCTCTTGGAGGTCACCGCAATGTCCCCCTGCGCCAACGACGGCTAGCGGTAGGTCACCAGATCTCGGTCGCCGCCGTCTCCGATGACGTGAGTGTGGTCGTTGAAAGAAAGCAGGCTCAATCCGCGCTTGCCGTTCACCACTGAGGTGATCGACGAGTTGATGACAACACGTTGTGCGGTAAGCCAAGTCGAAACGTGTCCGCCCCCATCCGTCACCCAGAGGTCGGCGACGATCATCCCGATGACTCCCGCGGAGGTGGCGACCACGGTGTCACCCTCCAGCGTGGTCGCGTCGGCCAGCGCGGCGAGCACGCGCTGCTGAAACCGGGTGTAACTCTCGGCGTACTCACCGGATGAGTCGGTGCTCGCCCATTTCGCCAGACCGTCCTCCAGAACGGCTTGAGTGTCACCCTTGGCCAGGCTCTTGACGGTGCTGACTGACGCCAGGCGCCGCATCCGCGAGTTTCCGACGATCTCCTTGTAGTCGTACTCGTCCCACCGTTCGTCCTGCTGCGTCTCGGCTCCGAGCGCCACCGCGATGGCCTCACCGGTCTGTCGTTGCCGCTTCATCCCACCGTGCAGGATTCGGGTGCCGCCCAGGCCGCGACGGGCGAGCTCGGCGGCCACGGTATCGGCTTGCCGCTGTCCGATGCTGGTCAGCGGGCTATCGGGACTGCTCGAGTAGTTGGCAGCCTGACCATGCCGGACCAGATAAATGACGCCCATGGCAGGAATCGTATCGACTAGCCGCCATCCAGGAGTCGGCGCTTCTCGGCCTCGAACTCCGCCTCGGTGAGTGCGCCGGAGTCTCTGAGGGCAGCAAGGGATTTGAGTTGTTCGATGCGGATTCCGTCAGCAGTGGGCTCATAGGAGGCACTTGGGGAGGTGGGGAGGACGGCCGACTGGGGTGCTGGTGGGGGAACAGTGGCGCGCGTTCGCCAGATCCCGAACAGCACCCAGCCCACCGTCGCCGCACCGAGCAGCCCGGCGAAGAGCCAGGTGAGGTACCAGTACTGGCTACCGTGGCCGAAGGCGAGTCGAGGGTTGACGAACCCGTTGACCTCACCGTTTGTTTCGACGGTATAGCGCCCGGCGGCGGGGATATGTGCCACCCAGACCCGTACGCGTGCGTCACCGTTGACGGTGGTCGTGCCGCCGATGCTCTCGTGCACCTCAGGGTCGGCAACTCCCTCCGGTGGGTAGATACTCAAGCCCAGCTGGGGAACGGGTAGGCCGTTGTTGCCGGAGGCCCAGGAATGAAAACTGATCGGCACGTCCCCCGCCGGGAGGGTGAGCTCCGCTGTCCCCGGGATCTTGACCTCGCCGTACGCGTCGAACTGGTCCAACACGAACATGTTGAGGATGAATGTGGCGATGACACCGACCACACCGCAGACCGTCATCGCGCTCAGCGACAGCAAGCTGGCCCGGCTCTTGCTCATGCCGCGAAGTCTGTCATGCGGCACGAGGACAGTCCTAGCATCGGAAGCATGGATTTCGCCTCGTCTGCCCGCGCCGCCGAACTGACCACCACCGTCCGGGAGTTCATCGATACGGAGATCATGCCCGTCGAACAGTCCGTGTTGGCCCGCCATGACGAGCTGCTGGGTGCGCGCGCGGGCACCACCGCCGAGCTGTGGGCAGTACCTCCGGACCTTGACATATTGAAGACGAAGGCCCGCGCCGCGGGGTTGTGGAATCTCTTCCTGCCCGATCCCGAGCTCGGCGGCGGATTGTCGAACTCGGAGTACGCGCCACTGGCCGAGCAGATGGGCCGCTCGTTGTTCGCGCCGACCGTGTTCAACTGCAACGCACCGGATTCCGGGAACATGGAGGTGTTATATCGGTACGGTAGTCAGGAACAGAAGGAGCTATGGCTCGAGCCGCTACTCGAGGGTGACATTCGGTCCGCCTTCTGTATGACCGAACCCGATGTCGCCTCCTCCGATGCCACGAATATGGCGGCCACCGCCATCGTCGACGGCGACGAGGTGGTGATCAACGGACACAAATGGTGGAGCACCGGGGTCGGTCACCCCGACTGCAAGGTGATCATCTTCATGGGACTGACCGATCCCGACGGGCATCGGTACGCACGCCACTCGATGGTGCTTGTCCCGATGGACACCCCCGGCGTGACCGTCGAACGGATGCTGCCCACGATGGGGTTCTACGACGAGCCCGGCGGCCATGGCGTGGTGTCCTTCGACAATGTGCGGCTCTCGGCGGATGCGTTCATCGCGGGACCGGGCAAGGGATTCGAGATCGCCCAGGGCCGGCTGGGGCCGGGTCGCGTGCACCATGCGATGCGTCTGATCGGACTGGCCGAGGTCGCGCTGGAGCATGCCTGCCGCCGGGGCCTGGACCGCACAGCGTTCGGGAGGCCCCTGGTGAACTTGGGCGGAAACCGTGAGCGCATCGCCGACGCCCGTATCGCCATCAACCAGACCCGGCTACTGGTGCTGCACGCCGCCTGGCTGCTGGACACGGTGGGCATCATGGGCGCGCTGTCGGCGGTATCCGAAATCAAGGTGGCCGCACCGAATATGGCCCAGCGGGTCATCGACATGGCGATCCAAATCCACGGCGGCGGCGGCCTTTCTAATGATTTCCCGCTTGCGGCGGCCTGGGTGAATGCCCGCGCGCTGCGATTGGCCGACGGGCCCGACGAGGTGCACCGCGGTGTGGTGGCCCGCATCGAGCTGGCCAAATACGCTACCGAGTGACGGTGAGCGCGTACCGCATCCCGCGATGCAGGCTCGCACCCACCAGCAGCCCCAGCGCGATAGAAAAGATCGCCATGCAGGTGTTGAGGAGCGCGGTGAGGTTGGCGTGCCCGGTGTAGGCGACCTCGCTGACGTTGACAAAGCTCAGCGCTCCGGGCACTAGGCACCAGAATGCGGCGAGCAGCAACACGATTGCCGACGGGGCGCCCTTGAACCGCGCGGCGAACATCGCGAAGGGGACGACGGCGACCGCGCCCACGAAACCCGTCATCGCCGATTCCAGGAATAGGCCGCCGAGTCGCTGCCCCAGCATCGCGACTCCGATGGCCAGCACCAGCCAGATGAGTGAGCCGCGCGGCGCCGACTTGTACAGATAGAACCCCAACGCGATCACCGGCACGGCCAGTGCAATCGTCCAGCTGCCCAGCGGCGGCCCGAGTTGTGAAGGCGCTAGTGGCCCAGCCACTTTGACGCCGATCACCACACCGAACGCGAGCAACACCAGCTGTGCAATGCCATAGATGATGCGGGTGGAGCCTGCCATGAGCTGGGTGCTGGTCAGCTCCAGGGCGCCGATGGTGAGGGTGACACCGGGAAGCACGGCGATCAGCGCCGGGGCCACCACGCGCGCCAGGCCGTCACTCGGCACGTTCGCGACGATGAAGGTGCTGAGCACCGTCACCACGAAGGCGGCCACGGCGGGCATGGTTGCCGCGAGGGTGGGCATGGGATTGGTAGCCAACATGAGCACGCCAACGATCAGGCCCAAGACCAGGTAGGCGGGTAGCGCCGAGGAGGTTGGTGCCAGCGCGAGTCCGAAACCGAGGGTGAGGACAGTGTGCCCGATCACTGTAGTGACCTTCCCGAAACGTGGTTTCAGGCACCGTATTTCATAGATCTGTGTGATCGCCTCGGCCGGCGCGATGGCCCCGGTGGCCGCCATGTCCGCGATGGTGTCGATATGGCCGGCCTGGTCCAACTGTGCTGTGCTGCGGGTGGATTCCTCCACTTCCAGCTGACCGATGACACCGTCTATCTGGATGATCAGGACTGTCGGTAGGACGACGGCCCGTAGCTCCTTGTCGGTGTATTGCGGTGCGATGTCGTGCAGCTTGGCAAGTACCAGGTTGGTGGGCTGGCCCACCTCGAGCATCGCGATGCCGATCATTCGCAGCATCGTGACCACTTCGGCGTCGTCGAAATGCTTCGCGTCGGCCAGCGGTGTGGGCTTGTCCTTGAGTGCCTTCCGGACAAGCGCCATGACCCGTCCACGCCAGGTCAGCGCCGTCATGCGCCGACTGTAGTCCGGGTCGTCAGGCCTTGAGGTTCTTCTTCGCCGCGCGCCGCAGCTGCACAATGCGCACGATGCCCACCAATGCCGTGAGTAGTGCGCCGGCAACAGCGGCGATCAGCACCGTCACGCCCAGCGGCAGGTTGAGGTGCCAGACCAAGAAGGATGTGGTGACCGAATTCATGTTCTGCGTGATGAAGATCAGCAGCAGAATCAGGATCAGCAGGCCAAGGATGACGCCGGTCCACGTCGCCGCGGCGCGGGTCCGCGTGACCGCGTCCTCCTTCTTCTGGGGCTTGGTGGGCTTTGGCGCGGGGGGCAGGGGCGCCTGCTCTCCGAGGGGGACGTCGGCAGATGAGTCGGCAACCGGAGCGTCCGATGTCGAACCGGGGTCACTGGTCATGAGTTCATCATTTGCTACATGGGCGCTTATTGCAAGCGTCGAGCGCCGACTTTCCGCGGAAGATGATGAGTAGACACCGCGAAAAGTCGGCATTCGAGGCAGGTCAGGCGCGGATAGTGCCCCTTCCAGCGATCAACGGCAGATCCAGTGGGGTCAGGAATCCCGGCTTGGCGTCGATAACGGCCGGTATCGCGTTGATCGCCCGCATACCGGTGGCCAGACAGCCGCCAATGGCGCCGTCGCCGGTCCGCTCGTCGCGGAAGACGGTCTCCTGTGTGATGTTTGGGCTGCCCTTGATCTCGATGCGGTAGGCGTCGTTGTCCACCGATTGCGCCCGTGGCCAATGCGGCGCGGCGTCGTTGGTGATTCGGTTGACGTGCTCGATGAGGATCTTGGGTTTCCCGCCCACCCAACCACGAATCTCGAATCGCACGGCAGCGCAATGCCCTGCCGGAATGACGCCGGTGTTGGGCTCGGCGCCGTAGCTGATCTCGGTTGGGGTGGACCACTTTTCGTAGACGGTGTCGATCTTGTCGAGCTTGACCCCGACAGCGTCGGCGATCATCGGAATGGTGTGGCCCCAGGCCAGGATCAGCACCTCGGGGATCTCCAGCACCGCTTGCTGGTCCATGGGTGCACCCAGTCCCATCGGTGTGCTGAAATCGCCGTTGTAGTACTGGTAGTCCAGAAGCTCTTGCACCAGGACCGAATCCACACGTCCGCCGACGCCGAGCAGGGTCATCGGGAACAGGTCGTTGGCGAAGCCGGGGTCGATACCGGTGGTGAAACAGGAGGTTTGGCCGTCCTCGCAGGCCTGATTGATATCCGCCAGCATCTCGGGCGGGCACACCTGCGGATACACCCAGGGCGTCATGGCGGTGGAGACCACGTTGTGTCCGCTGCGCAGCGCACGGGACATGTTGTCGATGTTCTCCAGGGCGTACTGGGCGGTGGGGCCGAAGTAGGCAACGGTACCTTCGGTGCCCAGCGCGGCATCGATATCGGTGGTGGCCGCCAGCCCTATCGGATGACTGCCGACCAGGGTGCCGACATCGACACCGTTCTTTGCAGGGTCATTGACGATCACCCCGGCGAGCTCGAACTCGGGATGATCAAGCAGCTCGCGGATGACGAGCTTACCGACTACGCCTGTGCCCCAAAGGATGACGGGTTGTTTGTCACTCATGCGAAGAACTCTCCTGCGTTGACGAATAGGGTCTGCCCGGTCACCATCCGGGACCGGTCAGAAGTGAAGAACACCACCGCGTCGGCGACGTCCTCATCGGCGGGCATCTCGCCCAGAGGGAACTTGGCGGTCAGCTCGGCAAGCACCTCCGCTTCGGGGATGCCTCGCTGCTGTGCGACCAGGCCGATGTACAGCTGGATAGGTGGTCCGTACATCCACGTCGGCACCACCATGTTGAGGCGGATCTTGTGCGGCCCCAGCTCCTTCGCCAGCTGGTACATCGCGTTCTGCAGTGCGCCCTTGGAAGTCGCGTATGCGGCCTGGGGAAGCTGCGGATGAAAGGCCGACTGCGAACCGATGAATACCACCGATCCGCCGTTCTTCTTCAGCTGTGGCACCGCGGACTGAACCAGCTGGAGCGTGCCGACGACATTGGTGCTGAGCATCGCCTGCCACTGCGCCAGATCCGCTCCCTCGATGCCACCGAAGACGTCCTCCTTGGCCGCGACATTCACCAACGCGTCCACGCCGTCGAACTTCTCGACGGCGGTGTTGATCAGGCCTTGGCACGCTTGCGCGTCGTTGATGTCGGTGACGGCCCAGGCGACCGTGGCACCCGACTCATCGAGTTCGGCAGCGAGGTGCGCAAGGTTTTCCTGGGTGCGGGCGCCGAGCACGACGTTCGCCCCATCTTGGTGTGCCTTGAGCGCGACCTCACGCCCCAATCCGGTGCCTACACCGGATATCACCACCGTTTTTCCGGAAAGAAGTTCTGTCATCGGCTGCCTTTCTCTCTGTGACCCACGCCTCAACGTTCTAATACGTAACATGGTGTACCGTTATTTGCAATGGCTACCGATGAATTACCAGTGGGCAGGGGTCGCCGCCGCAGCTCCGATATCGATACCAAGGCGCTTGCCGCTGCGCGTGAGCTCCTGGTGGAACAGGGCTGGGACGCCACCACAATGGTTGCGATCGCCGAGCGGGCCGGTGTCGGCAAGCCGGCGCTGTATCGTCGCTGGCCGTCGCGCGCACACCTGGTCTTCGAGGCGGTGTTCGGCTGGAGCGCTCCCACTCAGGAGATGAGCGCGGCCGCGGGGGTCGGCGACTGGGTTCGTCAATCCTGCTCGTACACAGCGGAACTGTTTGAGCGCCCCGATGTCATTGCGGCCGCCCCCGCCCTTCTCGGCCAGATGCGCACCGATCCCGAACTGGGGCGGGCCATGTGGGCGAGCTTCGGTGAGGACGGTGCCGAACTGCTGTCGCAGGTGATGCGTGCGCAGCGCCCCGGCATCAGTGAACAGGAGGCGCACGACCTGGCCAACGCCACCATGTTGATGATCATTGGAGCGAATATTCTCGCGCACCAGTTGCTGCCCGACGAAAGGGCGAACGCCGTCATTAAATATTTGCCAGGGCTCCTCGCGGGCCCGGGTGGAAGCCGCGACGGGCATATCGCGGACGGTTAGCCACCGGAATCTTCCTGACGGCAAATCCGGGCGGGGTCGGCGCTGCCCGGTTACTGTCGGAGGATGCGCAGGGCCGCACGACTCCTCGCCGCCGTCATGGCCGTGGTTGTGTTTAGCGGTTGCGGCAGCTCCAATCCCCTGGGCGGAGGCCCGCTTTCGGGTGACCTCAATACGTTGATCGTCGGCTCGGCCGACTTCCCTGAATCGAAGACCGTGGCCGAGTTGTATGCACAGATATTGCAGACCAACGGCTTTCACATAACCAAACAGTTGGGAATCGGCAGCCGCGAGACGTATATCCCGGCGGTCAAGGACCATTCGATAGACCTCATCGGCGACTACACCGGAAATCTGCTGCGGTACTTCGACCCGAAGGCCACTGCCACCAAACCCGATGACGTCGAGCTCGCGCTGCTGCGCGCGCTGGACGGCGACCTCGACATCCTGACCCCGTCGCCGGCGTCGGATGCCGACACCCTGTGTGTCACCAGGGCTACCGCGGATAAGTGGAATCTGCGCTCTGTCGCGGATCTTGCGGCGCACTCCGACGAGGTAAAGGTCGGTGCACCCTCGGAGTTTCTGCATCGCAGCGTTGGACTGGCCGGGTTGAAGGCCAATTACGGGTTGGACGTTCCAGAATCTCGCTTCGTGGCCATCAGCGATGGCGGTGGGCCGGCGACGGTCAAGGCGTTATTAGACGGAACCATTACCGCGGCCAATATCTTCAGCACCTCGCCGGCCATCGCGCAGCATGATCTGGTCGTGTTGGACGATCCGAAGTTCACCTTCCCGGCGGGTAATTTGGCGCCTTTGGTCAACGCGCAGAAGAAGTCCGAGAAGTTGAAGAAAGTCCTCGATGCGCTGTCCGCGCGATTGACCACCGAGGGCCTCACCAAGCTCAATGCCGCGGTTTTCGGCAACGACGGTGTCGATCCCAAGGAGGCCGCCCAGAAATGGCTGGCGGACCAGGGTTTCGACAAACCGATAGGGAACTGATCGCGTGATCATCTTCGAGAACGTCACCAAGAAATACCCCGACGGGACCACCGCGGTCGACAATCTCACCTTGCGCGTCGAAGAGGGCTCGTTCACGGTGTTCGTAGGGCCCTCGGGCTGCGGCAAGACCACCTCGATGCGGATGATCAACCGGATGACGGAGATCACCTCGGGTGTGCTGACCGTCAATGGCTCCGATGTCACCTCGGTGGACCCGGTCAAACTGCGGTTGGGTATCGGCTACGTGATCCAGAATGCCGGCCTCATGCCACACCAACGCGTTGTCGACAACGTGGCGACTGTGCCTGTGCTGCGCGGTGAATCCCGACGTGCCGCACGTAAGGCAGCCCTCGAGGTGCTGGAACGGGTAGGTCTCGATCCGAAGCTGGCCACCCGGTACCCCGCACAGCTGTCCGGCGGTCAACAACAACGTGTCGGCGTAGCACGTGCCCTCGCTGCCGACCCGCCGATCCTGCTGATGGACGAGCCGTTCAGTGCCGTCGACCCGAATGTCCGCGATGACCTGCAGGCAGAAATGCAACGCCTGCAAGCTGAGCTCAACAAGACCATTGTCTTCGTCACCCACGATATCGACGAGGCCGTCAAACTCGGGGACAAAGTGGCGGTGTTCGGACCCGGCGGGGTGTTACAGCAATACGACGAACCCGAGCGTGTGTTGTCCAATCCAGCAAGCGATTTCGTCGCCGGATTCATCGGACGTGACCGTGGCTACCGGGGCCTGCAGTTCCGCGAAGCGGGTGAGGTGCCGCTGCACGAGATCAGGCAGATCCTT
Organism: Mycobacterium sp.; assembly: GCA_050701835.1. GTDB lineage: Bacteria > Actinomycetota > Actinomycetes > Mycobacteriales > Mycobacteriaceae > Mycobacterium. The sequence goes on from JBOGDC010000029.1 coordinate 240,557, forward strand.
GAACCGCAGATCGGTGACCTCATCATCGCCCCGGGCGACTGGGTGCTGGTCTGCAATCCAGACGGCACACCGTTTGGATGGATGGACGATGCCGGAGTAGACGTCTACCGCTCGGGGAAGCCGTTGTACGACAGCGTGATCGCCGGAGGCTCACTCTTCGGTCCGGATGGCACGCTGCGCCAGGCGCTCGATGCCGCACTGTCCTCGCCGTCTGGGCTGGGCGTGGCAACCGACGAAGACGGGCGTGTGCGCGGTGGTGTCCGCGGTGATGACGTGCTGAGTGCTTTGGACCGACAACGTCGCACCGGGAAATCGATGAGCCGCTTGCGCGAAGAGCAATAGGCGCCGTGAGATGCATTATCTCTTCACCCATCTCGGCGACGCCTGGGAACTATCTCTGATCCATCTGCGGCTTTCGCTGGTCCCCATCCTCATCGGGCTGGCCATCGCGGTGCCGTGCGGTGCGTTGATTCATCGGCATCGCACCGCACGACGCGTGACGACGGTGATCGCCAGCATCGTGTTCACCATTCCGTCGCTGGCGTTGTTCGTGGCGTTGCCGCTCATCATCCCCACCCGGATCCTTGACGAGGCCAACGTGATGGTGGCATTGACGCTGTACACCACGGCGTTGCTCATCCGTGCTGTGCCCGAGGCGCTCGACGCCATCGCTCCGCAGGTGCTCGACGCGGCCACCGCGGTGGGGTATCGCCCGTTGGCGCGTCTCATTCGGGTCGAGCTGCCGCTGTCCGTACCGGTGTTGGTCGCAGGATTGAGAGTCGTTGCCGTCACGAATATTTCGATGGTGTCGGTGGGATCGGTGATCGGCATCGGCGGTCTGGGTACCTGGTTTACCGAGGGCTACCAGGCCAATAAGAGCAGCCAGATCGTTGCCGGGATCATCGCTATCTTCGTACTGGCCGTCGTGGTGGACACCCTGCTGGTGCTTCTCGGCCGCGCTGCGACGCCGTGGGCCAGGGGCGCGCGCGTTTCGAAAGCTATTGGGGTGTCATGAATTTTCTCTCCGATGCGCTCGACTACATATTCACCGCCGCCAACTGGACCGGTAGCAGCGGCCTGGGTACGCGGATCGGCGAGCATCTGCAGTACACCGTGATCGCCATCGCCGCCGCGGTCGTCATTGCGGTGCCCATTGGTCTCCTCATCGGCCACACCGGGCGCGGTACCTTCCTGGTCGTCAGCGGGGTGAATGCCCTGCGCGCACTGCCGACGCTGGGCGTGCTGCTGCTGGGCGTGCTGTTGTGGGGCCTGGGTCTGATTCCGCCGACCGTCGCATTGCTGCTGCTGGGCGTGCCGCCGCTGCTTGCGGGGACGTACTCGGGAATCGCGAACGTTGACCATACGGTCGTGGAGGCCGCGCGGGCCATGGGGATGACCGAGCGGCAGGTGCTGTTCGGCGTTGAGGTACCCAACGCGCTACCGCTCATCCTGTCGGGGCTGCGGACGGCGACCCTGCAGATCGTCGCGACCGCCACCGTTGCCGCCTATGCGAGCCTCGGCGGCCTCGGTCGTTACCTCATTGACGGCATCAAGGTTCGGCAGTTCCATCTGGCGTTGGTCGGCGCCATCATGGTGACCGCCCTGGCGCTGCTACTGGACGCGATTCTGGCCTTCGCGGTGTGGCTGTCGGCCCCGGGTACCGGACGGCTGCGGCCGGTACCGCGTGATCTTGTCGACGACTCAGGGGCGGGGGATACCGGCGTAGCGGGGCGGGTCAAACCACGTCGGCACGCTGCGACACAAACGTGATGGCCCGGTGAGGGACACCTCACCGGATCGCAGCACCTCTGGCCACCCGGAGTCGCCGCGCCAGACGCGAGTCAGGCTTCGCAACTGGGCCGCCACATCCACATTCACGTCGAAGCCCGGGTCGGCATCGCAGAGATCGGCGGCCTCGGGCGTGACAATGAGCCACCAGTGCCGTTTATCCGCCGCCACGTCGTCGAAATGGAAGTGCAGCACCGTTCGACCTTCGGGGACGATGTTGCCGATGACGTGGCGCCGCATATCCCACAGCAGCAACTTGGGGTCCAGATCCTCGTCCCCGATCTCGCCGATCCACCGGATTCCCCACTGGCTCAACATCTCGACCACCGGCAGCAGCTCGCGGCCCGCTTCGGTGGGTAGATAGCGGCTCTCGTGACGCTCGGCGATCCCGGCGCGCACCAGCCGATCCAGCCTCTTAGACAGCAGTGTCGGGGACATCCGTGGCACCCCACGCCTGATGTCGTTGAAATGCTCACTGCCGAGCAGTAATTCACGCACGATCAGCATCGTCCAGCGTTCGTCGAGCAGCTCCATGGCCTTGGCGATGGGACAGAATTGGTAGTACGACGCACCCATGAATGAACGGTAGGCCGTCGAAGTCGCGGTGACCAGTCCCGGTACAGATCTTGTACTAGCTCTGGGCAAATGATTTCTTTAGCGTCAATACGCATGAACACTGATACAGCCCAAAGCGTTTCACTCTGGGCGCTCGGCGACTATCCCGCCGTGGCGTCCGAGGTGATTGCACCGTTGGGCCCGATCCTCGTAACGGCATGCGGGATGGGCCCCCGAGTTCGCGTGTTAGACGTCGCGGCCGGTTCCGGGAATGTGGCCATCCCCGCGGCGAGGTCCGGTGCCGATGTGGTGGCCTCCGATCTGACCCCCGAGCTACTGGCGGCGGGTCGGCTGATGGCAGCTCGGGCAGGCGTGGAAATCGACTGGCAGGTCGCCGATGCGCAGGCCCTTCCCTTCGATAACAACGACTTCGATGTCGTGGTGTCCTGTGTCGGCGTGATGTTCGCACCGCGTCACCAAGACAGCGCTGATGAACTGGTCCGCGTATGCAGGCCCGGTGGAACCATCGGCCTGATCAACTGGACACCCGAGGGATTTATCGGCCAGATGTTCGCGGCCATGAAACCGTTCGCGGCCGCGCCGCCGCCCGGCGCCGGGCCGCCGCCGCTGTGGGGTAATCCGGCCCATGTGCGGACGCTTCTCGCGGACCGGACCATCGAGGTCACTGCGGAGCGACGGATGCTGACGGTCGATCGATTCGCCACCGCCGAGGAGTTCTGCGACTTCTTCAAGGCGTGTTACGGGCCCACGATTGCCGTTTACGCCAGGATCGCCGAGGATCCGGTGCGTACCGCTGAACTCGACGATGCGCTCGTGGAGCTGGCGCGAAGGCATGATCGCGGCGACGGACGAGTGCTGATGGACTGGGAGTACCTGCTGTATATCGCGCGTAAGCGGGGGTGATGCGGGCGTGAGGGCTCCAGAGGAAGTCAATTTGCGCGGTCGCCTACGGTAGACGGGTGAATAACCCCAGCCAGACAGACACGGCGACGGGGCCTGTCGTCCTGACCTGGCGCGCCCACGATGCATCGCGCATGGAATCCACCCGGGTTCAACTATCGGGCCGACGCATCCGCGCACACGGCCGTTTCGTGGCCGGCGCCTCCGACGCACACCCCGCGTTCAGTGCCTCGTATGACTTGGTGACCGATGAGACCGGCTCCACCAATCGGTTGTCCTTGTCCACCACGGTCGCCGAGCGGGAACGGCAGCTGTCGATCGCCCGGGACGAAGAGGGCATGTGGACTGTGCAGAACCACGAGGGTGCCAAGCGCGCCACCTTCGACGGCGCCCTGGACGTCGACGTGGTGTTCAGCCCCTTCTTCAATGCGCTGCCGATCCGGCGAACCGGTCTCTACCAGCAGGAAGGCAGCGCTGTGCTGCCCGTTGTGTACGTGACCCTGCCGGATCTGGTGGTCAGCCCCGCCACCATCAGTTACCGCAACGACGGTAACGGCATCAGGGTGGTCTCTCCGGTCGCCGACACCACCGTCACCGTCGACGACGAGGGATTCTTGCTGGAATATCCCGGGCTTGCTGTCCGGATCTAGGGCACCGTTCGTAGCACGCCGCCTTCGCGGCCTGCCTCGGCGAGCAGCTCGCGCCAGTCCGCGTTCTCCCGGCTGATGCCGGTGATCTCGAACCGTTCGTGAGCTTCGTACCGTCCTCTTGCGGCGTGGCCCGCCTCTACCAGCAGTTCTACCGAGTTCTCGGCGTTCAGGGTGTTCCAGGTGGCGGCGAGCAGTGCCATGGCCTCTTCGAGGGCGGGCAGCAGGCCGTGGGGGTTCGATTCGCACATCGCGCGCACCAGCGACGGGTCGGTGGCGGCCACGCGGGTGCCGTCTCGGAAAGATCCGGCGGCCAGTGAGTAGGCCAACGGAATCCCGTCGGCGGTGACCGCGAGAGCCTCGGCCAGCAGGTGTGGCAGGTGCGAGATGGCCGCAGCCGCCGCGTCGTGCTCCTCCGAGCGTGCCGGGACTACGACGGAACCGCAGTCCAGCGCAAGCCGGGTTACCTGCGCGAACACCTGTGGATCGACCTCGTCGTCGACGCTGACAACCCAGGTCGCATCGCGGAAAAGCTGCGCGTTCCCGGCACTCCACCCCGATTCTGTCGTCCCTGCCATGGGGTGCCCGCCGACGAAGCGGTGTGTGAGCCCCTGTAGCGATACCTTATGCTGGACAGCCACTTTCACGCTGGTGACATCGGTGAGAGGGCATTCCGGGGCCAGCTCGGCGACGCGTGCGAGGAGCGCCGACAGGGCAGGCACCGGTACGGCGAGCACGATGAGGGCCTGGGCGTTGCGGGCCCGGCGCAGGGCGAGATCCAGGTCGGCGGTGGCATCGAAGCCCGCCGCCCGGGCAGCATCAACGGCTTCGGCCGAGCGGTTGTAACCCCACACATGTCGCCCCGAGGCAGCGGCCGCCCGGACTAGGGAACCACCGATGAGCCCGAGGCCAAGTACGCAGATCGGGGGCCGTAGGTGGTCGTGTTCGGAGGCGTTCACCCCATCAGGTTGGCATAGGTCACCACGTTGTGCGATGAGCCGTATGCACGAAGAGCATCACCGATGGTGGTCACAACACAGGGTGGGGCATTACCGTATTGGCTTATGGACGCACAACGTGCCAAGGCCGCAGGGCCCAGTGCTGAAAGCCTGGAGGGCTTCGGTGTGGCCGTCGTGCGCGAAGAAGGCCGCTGGCGGGTGACATCGCTGAACGCCGCGGCGCTCACCGATTTAGCGGCGGCAGAGACTGAGTTACGTGAATTACGTAGTGCCGGTGCTGTGTTCGGCCTGCTGGATGTGGATGAGGAGTTCTTCATCATTATCCGTCCAGCGCCCGCGGGTACGCATCTCCTGATCTCCGATGCCACGGCGGCCGTCGACTACGACATTGCCGTCGAGGTTCTCGACAGGCTGAATATTCCTGTCCCGGAGCTTGATTCCGATGAGCTCGACGAGGTCGATCCGTGGGAGGAAGGCGACCTCGGCCTGCTGTCCGATATCGGGCTGCCGGAACCGGTGCTCAGCGTGATCCTCAGCGAGACCGATCTGTACCCGGATGAGCAGCTCGGCATGATCGCGGCCCGCATGGGCTTCGCCGACGAGCTCGGTGCGGTGCTCGACAAGCTGGATCGTTGACGCTTCTCGACGATGAGGCACTGATACGCGCGGCCCTGGTAGCCGCCGGTGAGGCCGGTGCCGATGATGTCCCCATTGGTGCGGTGGTCTACTCCGCCGATGGGACGGAGCTTGCCAGGGCCGCGAATGCCCGTGAGCGCCTTGGTGATCCGACAGCGCACGCGGAAGTACTGGCATTACGTCGGGCCGCCGCGAATCACGGCGATGGCTGGCGGTTGGAGGGCGCGACGCTTGCGGTGACGGTGGAGCCGTGCACCATGTGCGCGGGAGCGTTGGTGCTCGCGCGGGTCAGCCGGGTGGTGTTCGGGGCCTGGGAACCGAAGACGGGGGCGGTCGGATCGCTATGGGACGTCGTGCGGGACCGTCGCCAGGCACACCGTCCAGAGGTGCGTGGTGGCGTGCTTGCTGAGGAGTGCGCGGCGCTGATGGAGCAGTTCTTCGCCGCGAAGCGTTAGGAGGCCCGCCCGGCGCGGTCGGGGGGGTCGTGCGCCGGACGGGCCGATTCGGGGAGGTTAGCGGTGGTCGCGGTCGCGGCGGTCACCGTCACGGTCACGGTGGTGGTCGTCGTGGCATTCGCCGCCTTCCCAGTTGAAGCCCCACTCGGGGTGCCAGAACTCGCCCGGGCACCAGTGGTAACTGGGAGCAGGCATGGTGGGAGCGGGTGCGGCGCTGGCAGTTGCGGCCATGCCTAGCCCCGCTGCCGCGATAGCGGTTGATGCGGCGATTCCAAGAAGAATTTTCACCCCTGTAGCAAACCACTACTTACGGGGTAAGGCGATCACGGTGAACGTACAGAATCCTTGAGAATTGCTGTCAGTCATGCGCATTTACGCATTAATGATCCGCCATCTGGCGCACCTTCTGGCCTATAACAGCAAAGTGGCGTATCGCCCGAGTGTCTCC